>NZ_BKDJ01000009.1:0-111359 GCF_008580665.1 Zafaria cholistanensis | reverse complement strand
GCCCCGGGTTGTCCGGCCGTCGTGGGGGGGGGGCCGGTACGGCGCGGGGGCGTGCGGAGGCGTAAGGTGGTGCGGGGCGCCGGGCGCCCCGCACCACCATCCCCCGCACGCGAAGGAACCAACGCTTAACCGTGGCCACGATCCAGCACCTGACCCAGCGGACGCCCCACGTGTCCATCGACGAACTGCTTGCCGGGTTCCATCCGTCGCCGCGCTTTGACGAGGTGTCCTTCGACAGCTACCGTCCGGACCCGAAACAGCCCTCCCAGGCCGAGGCGGTGCACCGGCTGCGCACCTTCGCCTCCCGGGTGGGCCAGCCCGAGGGGGGACTGTTCGGCAAGCTCTTCGGCAAGTCCAAGCCCAAGCGTGCCGGTATCTACCTGGACGGGGGATTCGGAGTGGGCAAGACCCACCTGCTGTCCTCGCTCTGGCACGCCGCCCCCGGCCCCAAGGCCATCGGCACGTTCGTGGAGTACACCAACCTGGTGGGCGCACTGTCCTTCCGGAAGACGGTCGAGGTCCTCAGCGGCTACAAGCTGGTCTGCATCGACGAGTTTGAGCTCGACGACCCGGGCGACACCGTCCTGATGTCGCGGCTGATGCGCGAACTTGCCGACGCCGGGGTGAAGATTGCCGCCACCTCCAACACGCTGCCCGGCTCCCTGGGCGAGGGCCGTTTCGCCGCCGTCGACTTCCAGCGGGAGATCAAGGTGCTCTCCGACCAGTTCGACGTGGTGCGCATCGACGGCGAGGACTTCCGCCACCGCGGCCTGCCGGCCGCCCCGGAACCCGTGGCCGACGCGGAGCTGCTGGACTTCGCGCGCACCCGCTACGACGGTAAGGTCCTGGCGGTCGACAACTTCGGCGACCTGGTCAAGCACCTCGCGGGCGTGCACCCGAGCCGGTACCGCCAGCTGATCGCCGGCATCGACGCGCTGGTGCTGCATAACGTGGACACCATCACCGAGCAGGCCGTCGCGCTGCGCTTCGTGGTGCTGGCCGACCGCCTCTACGACAAGGACGTCCCCATCGTGGCCAGCGGCAAGCCGTTCAGCGAGCTGTTCACCCCGGAGATGATGTCCGGGGGCTACATGAAGAAGTACTTCCGCGCGGTCTCCCGCCTCACCGCACTGGCCCGCGAAGGCCAGAAGGGCGAAGCGGCCCTGTAGGAAAGCCCTGCAGGAAGCAACCCTGCAGGAAGCGGCCCGCACGCGGAGAGTCCCCGCACACGACGACGGGTGCCGGTGCCGCCTCGCGGCGGGACCGGCACCCGCTTGCCGTGCCCTGGGACCCTAAGGCCCGGGCGGCCGAAGACTATGCCGACGCGGGTCCTGCGCCGTTGCGTCCGACCCTGTCCGCCAGGCCGTGGGCGGCCTGCCGGGCGTTCCCGACGTGGCCGGAGAAATTGCCACCGGCCCCGCCGGCGAAACCGCCGGCCCTCTCAACGACATGCTGTGCCCTGTCCGCGCCTGCGCGCGTCGCTCGGGTGGCCCTGTCCTTGAGCTCCTCGGTCTTGCCCTTGAGCGCGTCAATGATAGACAAACAGGCACCTCCTTTCGTCCGGGGAGCCGCGACCGCTCCCGTCCGCAATCCATGGTAGGGGGCCGCGCAGGGCCGCAACAGGGGGTGCGGGGAAACGGATGCGGTTCTCCGGCGGACCAAACACGAAAGGCCCCCGGCGAACCGGGGGCCTTTCTGCATGCTTCGCGGAAGCACATGGAGCGGACAACGGGATTCGAACCCGCGACCTCCACCTTGGCAAGGTGGCGCTCTAGCCAACTGAGCTATGTCCGCAAGAGGAACTCCCCGCGTGGGGGATTCTCCGTGCGCGATACTGGGATCGAACCAGTGACCTCTTCCGTGTCAGGGAAGCGCGCTACCGCTGCGCCAATCGCGCCTGCCCTATGGACTGCCCTGGAGCAGCCCCGCAAGCCGTCAATTCCATGCCGGCCGGGGCCGGAATGTCCTTGGAGCGGACAACGGGATTCGAACCCGCGACCTCCACCTTGGCAAGGTGGCGCTCTAGCCAACTGAGCTATGTCCGCAAGAGGAACTCCCCGCGTGGGGGATTCTCCGTGCGCGATACTGGGATCGAACCAGTGACCTCTTCCGTGTCAGGGAAGCGCGCTACCGCTGCGCCAATCGCGCCTGTGAATGCACTCCGTCCAGGGCTGAGGCCCGGACCGTTCCATTCAAGGCTGCAAGCATACCTTATGCGAGGTGGGGACGGGATTCGAACCCGCGTATACGGCTTTGCAGGCCGCTGCCTCGCCTCTCGGCCACCCCACCGTGGCCTGAAACGGTAAACCGTTCCCGGCTGGACCGGCGAACCGGCCACATCCAGTGACTTGCGAGCGGACAACGGGATTCGAACCCGCGACCTCCACCTTGGCAAGGTGGCGCTCTAGCCAACTGAGCTATGTCCGCGTGTGGTTTCCGCAGGCTTTGCGCTTCGTTTCCGAACCGCTTCCGTGCGTTCCAACGAGTGAAGACTCTATACGACGAATCGTCCAAGTGCAAAACGGGCCGCGCCCGGCCCCCGGCCGGCGCGTTCCGGCAACCCCCGTCCGCGCCCTCACGCTCCCGCAGGTCAGCCCGGAAACGGGGACAGGCCGTCAGGGAAGCGTGCCAGAATCGGAGGCATGACTTCCCCCGCCCTGGCCCATCAGACCCCCTTCGGGCGCATGTACTCGCGCCGCATCGGCGGCACGCCGGAGGTTCCCTCCATCACCACCGTCATCGCCCAGGCCGATGCGGGCATGGGCGGGTGGATCGGGCACATGGCCGCGACCGCCGCCGTCCAGGACGAACGCCTCGCCGCCGCCGTGGGAGACCCGGCCAAGCTGCGCGCCGTCGCGCGCCAGGCCTCGGGGGCCGCGGACGCCTACCGGGACGCCGCGGCCGCGCGCGGGGACCGGGTCCACCACTACTGCGAGCAGGTCGCCCTGGCCGCGCTGGGCCGCCCCCACGAGGCCCCGGCGGCGCGCGCGGCCCTGGAGGGGCACGGGGAGGGGGCCTTCGCGGCCCGGTTCGACCAGTGGTGGGAAACCTACCGCGTGGTCCCGCTGGCCGCGGAGGTCACCGTGTGGAACCACAGCGTCGGCTACGCCGGAACCCTGGATTTGGTGGCGGAGATCGGCGGACGGCTGTGCCTGATCGACTACAAGACCAAGGGCACCGACCGCGAGGGCCGCGTCAAGGCGCTGGACCCCAAGGTGGTGATGCAGCTGGCCGCCGGATGCAAGGCCGAAGAGATGCTGGTCGATCCCGCCGCCGGGACCTGGAAGCCGTGGCCCTACGGCACGGACCCGATGCTGCTGGGGGTGGCGATCGGCGAAACGGAGGTCCAGCCGATGATGGTGGACCCCGCCGTCCTGCCCGCCTACTGGAGCCGCTTTTGGGCCCTGCGGCAGGTCTGGGCCTCCGGGCTGAAGGTGCAGGAAGCCGGCGTGCCGCTGCGCCCGGTCGGTCCGCCGCCTCCGCCGGCCGGCTGAGGCGGCCCCGACCCGGTCCCCGCCTCCGCAGTAGAATGGATGAATGCCCGCTCCCGGCCCAGGGGGCGGAGCTTCAGGAATCCACAGCACATTGCCGGCCGGGCCGGCGGGAGGGGAGCTTTGCCGATGGCCGTCCTGGCAATCCGCATCATGGGGGACCCGGTCCTTCGCACGCGGGCCGAAGAAGTGACCGATTTCGGTCCCGAACTGCACAAGCTGGTCCGCGACATGGACGAGACCATGGAGGACGTGGAGGGCGCCGGGCTGGCCGCCCCGCAGGTCGGCGTCGGCCTGCGCGTATTCACCTTCCAGATCGAGGGCCGGCGCGGACACATCGTGAACCCGGTGCTGGAACTGAGCGAGGACTTCCAGGCTGACCGCATCGAGGGGTGCCTGTCCATCCCGGGCCTGGGCTACCCCGTGCCGCGCCGGCGCTGGACCCGCGCCACCGGGGTCGACGTCGACGGCAATCCCGTGGTGGTCGAGGGCGAGGGCTTCCTGGCCCGGTGCCTGCAGCACGAGACGGACCACCTCGACGGCATCCTCTACATCGACCGCCTCCGGGGCGAGGACAAGAAGGACGCCTTGCGCAAGATCCGCAACGCCGGCTACAACCGCGTGGCCCAGACCACCGTCGCCACCCGCGCCAAGAGCCTGGGCTCCGCGTTCGGGACCGCGCTGTGAGGGTCCTGTTCGCCGGAACGCCGGAGGTGGCCGTCCCGTCGCTGGACCGGCTCGTCGCGGACGGCTTCGACGTGGTGGCCGTGCTCACCCGCGAGGACGCCCCGGTGGGACGCAAGCGGGTGCTCCGGCCCTCGCCGGTCGCGGCGCGCGCCGCCGAACTGGGGCTGCCCGTCATCCGGGCCAACCGCATCGACGCCGCCGCCCGGGAGGCCATCCGCGCCGCCGGCCCCGACGTGGCCGCGATCGTCGCCTACGGCGGGCTCGTCCCGCCGGCCGCGCTGGGGATCCCGCGCCACGGCTGGATCAACCTGCACTTCTCCCTGCTGCCCGCCTGGCGCGGCGCCGCCCCCGTCCAGCACGCCGTGATCCACGGCGACGACATCACCGGTGCCGTGACGTTCCTGCTGGAGGAGGGGCTGGACACCGGGCCCGTCTACGGCCAGCTGACCGAGGCCATTGGCCCGGACGACACCGCCGGCGGGCTGCTGGCCCGCCTGGCCCAAAGCGGCTCCGTGCTGCTTTCGCAGACGCTCTCCGGCATCGACGCCGGGAGGCTGGTGGCGGTGCCGCAGGCCGGGGAGGTTTCGCTGGCCCCCAAGCTGGGCCTGGAGGACGGCCGCGTCGACTGGACCGTGCCTGCCCTGGCCGTGCGCCGGAGGATCAACGGCACCACCCCCGAACCGGGGGCATGGACCACCCTGGAGGGCCAGCGCTTCAAGCTTGGCCCCGTGGTGCCCCGCACGGACACCCCGGCCCTGGAACCGGGCCACGTGGCGGTCCTGCCGGGCAAGCGCCCGCGCGTGCTGGTGGGCACGGGATCCCACCCGGTGGAGCTGGGCGCGGTCCAGCCGGCCGGCAAAAAGACGATGGACGCTTCCGACTGGGCCCGCGGGCTCGGCGGCGAAACGAAGGTGGTGTTCGCATGAGCGAACGCGGAAATGGCGGCGGACGCCGCAACGAGCAGGGGCGCCAGCGCAACCGCGGGGCCGCGGGGGAGCGCCGGTTCAGCGTCGCTGCCCCCTCCCAGCGCAAACGCCGGGCCGACCCCGCGCGCCTGGTGGCCTTCGAGGTCCTGCGCGCGGTGGCCGAGGAGGACGCCTACGCGAACCTGGTGCTCCCGGCCCGCATCCGCGAGAGCCGGCTGGACAGGCGCGACGCCGCCTTCGCCACCGAACTGGCCTATGGCGCCCTGCGCGAGCAGGGCCTTTACGACGCTGTGCTGGCCCGCTGCGTGGACAGGCCGCTGCCGCAGCTGGACGGGGCCGTGCTGGACGCCCTGAGGCTGGGCACGCACCAGCTGCTGTCCATGCGCGTGCCCACCCATGCGGCACTGGACGAGACCGTGGGCCTGGCCCGGGCCGTCATCGGCGCCGGCCCCTCCGGGCTGATCAACGCGGTGCTGCGCAAGGTCGCCGCCCGCGACCGCGACGAATGGGTCGCCGAGCTGCTGGAGGACCTGGAAGACGGCGTCTCCCGCTCCGCGCTGGAGCACAGCCACCCGGAGTGGATCGTGCGCGCGCTGCGCCAGTCGCTGGCCGCCCACGGCCGCCGCGCGGACGAGATCGAGGACCTGCTCGCCGCCGACAACCAGGCCCCCGTGGTCAACCTGGTCGCCCTGCCGGGCCTGGGTTCCCTCGACGAGGCGCTGGCCCAGGGCGCGGAGCCGGGGACCCTGGTCCCGGGGTCGGCCTACTACGCCGGCGGTGACGTGGCCCGGCTGGAGTCCGTGCGGGGCGGCACCACCCGCGTCCAGGACGCGGGGTCCCAGCTGGTGGCCTGGGCGCTGGCCAATGCCGAGCTGCCCGGGGGAGGACGCGACTCCGTATGGCTCGACCTGTGCGCCGGCCCCGGCGGCAAGGCCGCCCTGCTGGCCGCCGTCGCGGCCCGGCGCGGGGCCACGCTGACCGCCAACGAGCCCACGCCGCACCGCGCCGAGCTGGTGCGCAGGGCGCTCCAGGCCGTCCCCGAAGAGCACTGGATCCTGACCGTCGAGGATGGCCGGGACTACGGTAACGCCGACAATGCCGGACGCTTCGACCGCATCATGGTGGATGCCCCCTGCAGTGGACTCGGCGCCCTGCGCCGCCGCCCCGAATCCCGCTGGCGCAAGTCACCCCAGGACATCGCCGAACTGACCATCCTGCAGGGCGAGCTGCTGGACGCCGCGCTGTCCGCGCTGCGTCCCGGCGGCGTCCTCGCGTACGTCACCTGCTCGCCGCACCCGGCCGAGACCCGCGCCGTCGTCGAGGACGCGCTCAGGCGCCACCCGGACGCGCGGCTGCTGGACACCGGGGCCGCGGCGGATGCGGTCTGCCTGGGCGGCACCCTCGGGGCCGCGCATCCGCTCGATGCCCGCCGCCCGCAGGGCGGCAGCGCGGAACCGGAAAGCAGCGCGGAACCGGGAAACGGCGTCGAACCGGGAAACACCGTCCAGCTGTGGCCCCACGTGCACCGCACCGACGCCATGTTCCTTGCCCTGCTCACCAAGGGGGCCCCCGGCATCCCCGCTACGGAGGACTGACCCATGCGCTCCTGCCGCATCCACCCCAGCATCCTTTCGGCCGACTTCGCCAACCTGGAGGCGGAGCTGCACCGGATCGCCACCGCCGACGCCGTGCACGTGGACGTGATGGACAACCACTTCGTTCCCAACCTGACCCTGGGGCTGCCGGTCGTCCGGCGCATCGGGGAGGTCAGTCCGCTTCCCCTGGACGTGCACCTGATGATCTCCGAGGTGGACCGCTGGGCCCCGGGCTACGCCGACGCCGGCGCTTCGTCGGTAACCTTCCACGCGGAGGCCTCGGCGGCGCCGGTGAAGCTGGCCCGCGAGCTGCGTGCCCGCGGGTCGAAGGCGTCCCTGGCCCTGCGCCCGGCGACTCCCGTCGAGCCGTACCTGGACATGCTTCCCGAACTGGACATGCTGCTGCTCATGACGGTGGAGCCGGGCTTCGGCGGCCAGGCGTTCCTGGACCTGGTGCTGCCGAAGATCCGCCGCGCCCGCGCCGCGATCGAGGGAACCGGGCTGCCGATCGCCCTGCAGGTCGACGGCGGCATCACCCGGGACACGATCCTGCGCGCCGCCGAGGCCGGGGCCGACGTGTTCGTGGCCGGCTCCAGCGTCTACGGCACCGGGGACCCCGCGGCGGCGGTCGAAACGTTGCGCAATGTGGCACAGGCAACGCCGGGCGCCACCGAACATGTGGTTGAATGAAAGTACAACTACAGAACGTGCTCCGGGGTCGGTGAAATTCCGAACCGGCGGTGACAGTCCGCGACCCGAGGTGCCCTTGGCACCACGGCTGAGCCGGTGGAATTCCGGTACCGACAGTAAAGTCTGGATGGGAGAAGCACGTACAGGGTAGCTCAGCCTGCCTGGCGCATCCTTTGGGGATGCCCGGCCGGGCCTGCCGCACTGTCGTAACCCCCGGAGCCGCCGCGGCTCACGAGGAGGAACGCTTGAAATCCCTGCGGTGGCTCATTGAAGCTGTCAACACCACTGCCGCCCTGGCGGTCATGGCCGGCCCCGCCGCCGGCCCGGGGGCCGGTGCCCACGCGGCACGGGCGGTGCGCTGATGCCGGCCGACCGCGCACCCGCCCGCGCCCCGGCACACGGCACCGCCGCCACGGACACCGCCTTTACCGATGCTGCCTTTACCGATGCCGCCTTCACTGATGCCGAGCGCTCCGCCATGGAGCTGGCGCTGGCCGAGGCCGGCCGCGGCGTGCGTGGCGCCAACCCGCTGGTGGGGGCCGTGGTGCTGGGGCCGGACGGTGCCGTGCGCGCCGTCGGGCACCACCGCGGCGCCGGCACCCCGCACGCGGAGGCCGCCGCACTGGCCGCCCTCGGCCCGGTGGACCCGGCCGAAGCGGCGCAGCTGACCATGGTCGTCACGCTTGAGCCGTGCAACCACACCGGCCGCACCGGCCCCTGCGCCGGGGCGATTGCCGCGGCAGGGATCGGCCGCCTCGTCTATGCCACCGCCGACGGCACCGACCGTGCCGGCGGAGGGGCGCAGTTCCTCGCCGCCCGCGGCATCGGGGTCCGCGCCGGGCTGCTGGGGGAGCGCGCCCGCGAACTGAACCACCGCTGGTTCGCCGCCCGCTCCGCCCAGCGGCCCTTCACCACCCTGCATTTGGCCCAGACCCTGGACGGGCGCATCGCCGCCGCCGACGGCACCAGCCAGTGGATCACCGGCCCCGCCGCCCGGGCGCACAGCCATGGCGTGCGTGCCCGCGCCGAGGCCATCCTCGCCGGCACCGGCACCGTGCTCGCCGACAATCCGCGCCTGACGGCCCGAAACCCCGACGGTACCGCCGCCGCGCGGCAGCCCCGCCGCGTGGTCATGGGCCGGCGCGAGGTTCCCGCGGACGCCGCCGTGCGCGGGGACGGCAACTGGGTGCACCTGGCCACCCGAGACCCTTCCGAGGCCCTGGCGGCCCTGGCCGCCGAGGGCACCGACCACGTCATGATCGAGGGCGGGGCCGCCATCGCCACCGCCTTCCTGGCCGCGGACCTCGTTGACGAGCTGTGGCTGTACCAGGCCCCGCTTTTCCTCGGGGCGGGCCGCCCCGCGGTCGGGGACCTGGGCATCGGCACCCTCGCCGATGCCCGCCGCTGGCGGCTGGACGATGCCGGCGGTCCCGCGCACCAGCGCCTCGGCGACGACGTCCTGCTCCATCTCGAACCAGCGCCCGCCCCGGCGCACCCCGCGCCTGTCCGCGCGGAAGAAAGGAACTGAGCATTATGTTCACCGGCATCATCACCGGCCTCGGCCGCGTCGAAGCGATCCGCCCCGCCGGCGGGGGCGACGCCGTCGTCCTGACCGTCTCCGCCCCCGGGCACGCGGCGGACCTGGGCCTGGGCGGCTCCATCGCCGTCAACGGCGTCTGCCTCACCGCGACCGCTTTCGAGGGGGACAGCGTCGAGATCGACGTCATGGGCGAGACCCTGCGCCACTCCACCACGGGCGCGCTCCAGGTGGGAGACACGGTCAACCTGGAACGCTGCGTCCCCGCCGGCGGCCGCCTGGACGGCCACGTCGTCCAGGGGCACGTCGACGGCGTCGGGGCCCTCCTCGAGCGCGAGGACCTGGGCAACTGGGAGCGCCTGCGCTTCTCCATCCCGCGGGACCTGGCCCGGTACGTGGCGCGGAAGGGCTCGATCGCCATCGACGGCACCTCGCTGACGGTCACCGACGTCTCCGCGGCCTCCGAGCCGGAGCAGTGGTTCGAGGTCGGCCTGATCCCGACCACCCTGCGCGACACCGTCCTGGGCCTGCGTGCCCCGGGCGACCCGGTCAACCTGGAAGTGGACGTCCTGGCCAAGTACGCCGAGCGCCTGGCCGCCTTTGCCGGAGAGGATGCGCGATGAGCCTGCTGGACCCCATCGAAGACGCCATCGCGGCCATCGCCGCGGGCCGCCCCGTCGTCGTCGTTGACGACGAGGACCGCGAAAACGAAGGCGACATCGTCTTCGCCGCCGAGTTCGCCACCCCCGAGCTCATGGGCTGGACGGTGCGCTACACCTCCGGCGTGATCTGCTGCCCGATGCCCGGCAACCGCGCCGACGCCCTGGGCCTGCCGCCGATGGTGACGGACAACCAGGACGCCAAGGGCACCGCCTACACCGTCTCCTGCGACGCCGCTGCCGGCGTGACCACAGGGATCAGCGGCGCGGACCGCGCCACCACCGCCCGCCTGCTTGCCGACCCCGGGTCCAATTCCGCCCACATCACCCGCCCGGGCCACATTTTCCCGCTGCGCTCGGTCGAGGGCGGGGTACTGGCCCGCCGCGGACACACCGAGGCCTCGGTGGACCTGTGCCGGCTCGCCGGCCTGGAGCCGGTGGGCGTGATCGCCGAACTCGTCCACGATGACGGCACCATGATGCGCCTGCCCGCACTGCGCGAGTTCGCCAGCCAGTGGGAGATCCCGCTGGTCAGCATCGAGGACCTGGCCGCGCACCTGGCCGATGCCGGCGCCCTTGCCCCGGAGCCGACCGCGCCGGCGGCCGTCCTGGGCGGGCCCGTGGTGCAGCTGCCCACCGCCCACGGCACCTTTGCCGTGCAGGCCTGGACCGACCGGGCCAGCGGGGACGAGCACTTCACCCTGTCCATGCCCTCGGTGCACGCCTCCCCGCTGGTGCGCCTGCACTCCGAATGCCTCACCGGGGACATCTTCGGCTCCTACCGCTGCGACTGCGGCGAGCAGCTGGACTCGGCGCTCAGGGCCATTGCCGCCGAGGGCGGCACGGTGGTCTACCTGCGCGGCCACGAGGGCCGGGGGATCGGCCTGGCCAACAAGATCCGTGCCTACGCGCTGCAGGACGGCGGCGCCGACACGGTCGAGGCCAACGAGCAGCTGGGGCTGCCCGTGGACGCGCGCCGGTACGACGCGGCCGCCGCGATCCTGCACAGCCTGGGCCTGGAGCGGATCCGCCTGATCACCAACAACCCGCTCAAGAGCCGGTGGCTCCAGCAGGCCGGCATCGAGGTTGCCGGGGTGATCTCCAGCGCCATCGACGCCCGCCCCGAAAACGAGCGCTACCTGCGCACCAAGGTGGACCGCATGAGCCACAGCATCGATCCGGCCGCCTTCGGCGCCGGCACCCCCGAATAAGGAGACGGAAAACATGAGTGGACACGGAGCACCCTCCGTCGGCGCAGCCGAACTCGCGGCCGCCGGAGAGGCCGGCCTGAAGGCCGTGGTCGTCGCCGCCAGCTGGCACCAGGAGGTCATGGACGGGCTGGTGGCCGGCGCGCTGCGCGCGGCCGCCGACGCCGGCATTGCCACCCCGGAGGTCGTGCGCGTGCCGGGCGCGTTCGAACTGCCCGTCGCCGCCGCCCGGCTTGCCCCCGCCTACGACGCGGTGGTCGCCCTCGGCGTCGTCATCCGCGGCGGGACCCCGCACTTCGACTTCGTCTGCCAGGGCGCCACCGCCGGGCTCACGGACGTCTCCGTGCGCACCGGCACCCCGGTCGGCTTCGGGCTGCTCACCTGCGACACCGAGGACCAGGCGCTGGACCGCGCGGGCCTCGCCGGCCACAACGGCGGCGCCGGTTCCTCCGAGGACAAGGGCCACGAGGCCATGGCCGCGGCCCTGCAGACCGCGCTGGTCCTGGCCGGCCGGTAAGGCTTGGCCCCGGCACGGCGGCGGCGCGGCACCTTCCGCAGGGAAAGCGCCGCGCCGCCGCCGTCATCTCCGGGGCCGGTGTGGTGTGCTTCGTCACAATGGGGCGGCCGTTGCCCGCCGCCGTGGGGGCAACCGATACCCTTGGATGGTGAAAAGCTTTGACACCCTCTTCTCCGAACTGGCCGAAAAGGCCGAGGCCCGCCCGGCGGGCTCCCGCACCGTCGCGGAACTCGATTCGGGGGTCCACGGCATCGGCAAGAAGATCGTGGAGGAAGCCGCCGAGGTCTGGATGGCGGCCGAGTACGAGTCCGACGAGGCCGCGGCCGAGGAGATCTCCCAGCTGCTCTACCACCTGCAGGTTCTGATGCTGGCCAAGGGCCTGAGCCTGCAGGACGTCTACAAGCACCTCTAGCCGCCTGCGCCCGCGAGCGCCGGCGGCTTTCGCCTGTCCACGTCCTGCCCCGCATCCCCCAGAACCAGAAAAGAGCCGCACCATGCTGCGAGTTGCCGTGCCCAACAAGGGCTCCCTGTCCGAAGCCGCCTCCGCCATGCTGACCGAGGCCGGATACCGCCAGCGCCGCGACAGCCGCGAGCTGGTGATGGTGGACCCGGACAACGAGATCGAGTTCTTCTACCTGCGCCCCCGCG
This sequence comes from Zafaria cholistanensis, assembly GCF_008580665.1. Taxonomy (GTDB): domain Bacteria; phylum Actinomycetota; class Actinomycetes; order Actinomycetales; family Micrococcaceae; genus Zafaria; species Zafaria cholistanensis. Next base: position 99,401 of record NZ_BKDJ01000009.1, on the reverse strand, counting down.
ACATCGCCGTGTACGTCGGCCGCGGCATCCTGGACGTGGGCATCACCGGCCGCGACCTGTACATGGACGCCGAGGTGAACGGGGACGTCGAGGAGCTGCTGCCGCTGGGCATCGGGGCCTCCACCTTCCGCTTCGCCGGCCCGGTGGGCGACTTCTCCTCCCTCGGGGAACTCGCCGGCCGCCGCATCGCCACCAGCTACGACGGCCTGCTGCGCGGCTACCTCGCCGAGCAGGGCATCGAGGCCACGGTGGTCCGCCTGGACGGTGCCGTGGAGTCCTCCGTGCGCCTGGGCGTGGCGGACGCGATCGCCGACGTCGTCGAGACCGGCAACACCCTCAAGGCCGCCGGCATGGAAATCTTCGGGGAGCCGATCCTGCGCTCCGAGGCCGTGGTGATCGGCCGGGCCGGCCAGGCCCCTGCCGGGCTGGAGGTGCTGCTGCGCCGCCTGCAGGGCGTCCTGGTGGCCCGCCAGTACGTGATGGTCGACTACGACGTGCCCCGCGAGCTGGTCGAGGCCGCCTGCGAGATCACGCCCGGCCTCGAATCCCCGACAGTCTCCCCGCTGAAGGACTCCGACTGGGTCGCGGTGCGCTCGATGGTGCGCAAGAGCACCACCAACCGCGTGATGGACGACCTCTACGACCTGGGCGCCCGCGCCATCCTGGTCAGCACCATCCACGCCTGCCGCATCTAAGGAGCCGGTCATGACAGTCGCGATCCGCGTCATCCCCTGCCTCGACGTCGATGCCGGCCGCGTGGTCAAGGGCATCAACTTCGAGGGCCTGCGCGATGCCGGCGACCCGGTGGAACTGGCCAAGCGCTACAACGCCGCCGGGGCCGACGAAATCACCTTCCTCGACGTCACCGCGTCCTCGGGCAACCGCGAGACCACCTTCGACGTGGTGGCGCGCACCGCCGAGGAGGTCTTCATCCCGCTGACCGTCGGCGGAGGCGTCCGCGCCGCGGCCGACGTGGACCGGCTGCTGCGCGCCGGTGCCGACAAGGCCTCGATCAACACCGCCGCCGTCGCCCGTCCGGAGGTGATCAACGAGATCACCGAACGCTTCGGCTCGCAGGTTTTGGTGCTCTCCCTGGACGCGCGCCGCACCACGGACCCGGGCTGCCCGTCCGGCTTCGAGGTCACCACCCACGGAGGCCGCACCGGCACCGGCACCGACGCGGTCGCCTGGGCACGGGAGGCCGCCGAGCGCGGGGTGGGGGAGATCCTGCTGAACTCCATCGACGCCGACGGCACCAAGGAGGGCTTCGACCTGGAGATGATCCGCGCCGTCCGCGCCGCGGTGAAGGTCCCGCTGATCGCCTCAGGCGGTGCCGGCAAGCCCGAGGACTTCCCGCCGGCCATCGCCGCCGGCGCCGACGCCGTGCTCGCCGCATCCATTTTCCACTTCGGCCCCGTGGACATGATTGCGCGGGTGAAGAGGGCCATCAAGGAGGCTGGTTTCCCTGTTCGCTGACCCCACCCACCTGCACCGCCTGATGGCGGAGGCCTGGCCCTCGATCGAACGCGGCGCCGTGGACGGCTGGACCCTGCGCTTCGCCGCCGGGGTGACCCTGCGCGCCAATTCGGTGCTGCCGCTCGCGGCTCCGGGGAACCTGGAGGCCGCCGTGGCCGAGGTCGAGCGCCGCAGTGCCGAGCGCTGGCTCGACGCGAGCTTCCAGATCAGCCCCGCCACGCAGCCCGCGGACCTGGACGGGCTGCTGGCCATGAAGGGTTACCGGACCGGAAGCCCGACGCTGGTCCAGGTCATGGACGGACTCGAGCTCCAGCGCTTCGCCGGCGTCGAGGCGGATGCCCGCGTGGAACTGGACCCGGAACCGGGCCCGGAGTGGCTGGAGGTCTACCTGCGGGAGGAAGGTCCGGGCACCAAGGAGGAGCAGGCGGTGCTGCGCCGGATCCTCCTGGGCGCGCCGGCCGTGTACGCATCCCTGCGCGTGGACGGGCGCGTCGAGTCGATCGCCCGGATGGCCCTCGTCGGCGGGTTCGGCGGCCTCTCCTGCGTGGTGACCCGCGCCGAAACCCGCCGCCGCGGCCATGCCCGGCGGATCCTGGAGACGCTGCTCTCCGAGGCCGCCCGGCGGGACCTGTCCGGCGTGTGGCTGCAGGTGCGCGAGGCCCGCGTCGGGGCGATCGTGCTCTCCCATTCGCTGGGGTTCAGCACCGCCACGCAGTACCACTACCGCACCCGCGAACTCACCCCGTAGGGTCCGCCCGGCCCGGGACGGTTCCCCGGGGGGCTATCCCTTGCGGTGGCGGGGGCCCGCGGCACCGGCCGGCGCGTCGCCGGCCAGCCGCTCGACGGCCTGGGCGGTTCCCTCAAAGGTCACCAGGGCGTGGCCGCGCCTTCCGAACGCGTGCATCAGCAGCTCCGCCGGGTCCCCGACGACCGCCACAGCCGACGCCGCCCGCTTGGCCACGTGGCGCACCCCGTCGGGACGGACCAGGATGACCCCCACGGGGCTGCGCCGGTAGAGCAGGCCGGAGGCGCGCACCAGGGCGTGCCACAGGGCCTCGGAGTACTCGTCGTCCAACACGCGCGGGGCCCACCGCTCGCTGGCCCGGCGCACGTCCTCGGTGTGCACGAAGAACTCCACCAGGTTGGCCGCCTCGCCCAGGGCCGGCAGCGCCAGGGGAGAGAAACGTGGCGGGCCGGCGCGGAAGCGCGCCACCAGGGCCGCATAGGATGCCGTGCCGGCCGACTGCGCCGCAAGGGCTGCGACGGCGCGCCCGAACCGGGCGGCCAGCGGCCTGGCGACAATCCCCGCGGCCAGCAGGCCGTGCTCGCGCAGCACCAGGTGCGCGGCGAGGTGACGGGTCCGCCAGCCGGCACACAGGGTGGGCTGGTCGGGGCCGGCGGCCAGGAGCACCTCGGCCAGGACTTCGCGGGAAGGGTGCACGAAACGCATCACGCTGGCAACCTAGCACGCATCGCACGCCCAACGGAGGCGCTGCGCCGTAGCACCGCGTGCCGCGCGGCCCGACGCACCGGGCCCGACCCACTAGACTGGCTAGCGATGTCCGAAAACCCAGCCCCCGCCACCGATCAGGCCGCTCAGGCCTCCACCGCTTCGGCCTCCACCGCTTCGGCCCTGGACCCGCGGATCGCCGCGCGCCTCAAGAAGGACTCGGCCGGCCTCGTGGCCGCAATCTGCCAGCAGCACGACACCGGGGAGGTGCTGATGCTCGGCTGGATGGACGAGGAGGCCCTGCACCGGACCCTCACCACCGGGCGCGTCACCTTCTACTCGCGCTCGCGGCGGGAGTACTGGCGCAAGGGGGACACCTCCGGACACATCCAGCTGGTCAAGTCGGTCGCCCTGGACTGCGACGGCGACGCCCTGCTGGTGCGCGTGGACCAGGTCGGCGCCGCCTGCCACACCGGCACCCGTACCTGTTTCGACGGCCGCGACCTGGCTGCCGCCGTCGGTATGCCCGGGGCCTAGCAGCCCCGGAGGGCCGGCCGCCCCGCCGGGGGCCGCGCACAGAGATACACCCACACAGAGCCGCACCCGGACAGGGTCAAACCAAGAGAGCCGCCACCAATGCATGCACTTGGGGTCGTCACCCCCACGCTCGAGGGATTCCGCGAACTTGCCCGCACCCGCCGCGTCATCCCGGTCTCGATCCGCGTCCTGGCGGACTCGCTGACCCCCATCGCGCTGTACACCCGGCTGGCGGCAGGCCGCCCCGGAACGTTCCTGATGGAAAGCGCCGCCGCGGGCGGAGTCTGGAGCCGTTACTCCTTCATCGGCACGGGAGCGCCCGCCACGCTGACCACCCGCAACGGAGAGGCGCACTGGCTGGGCACCCCGCCGGCCGGGTTGCCCACCACGGGCAATCCGGTGGAGGTGCTGCGGGAGACCGTCTCGATGCTGCGCACCGAACCGCTCGAGGGCCTGCCGCCGTTCACCTCCGGCATGGTCGGGTTCGTGGGCTGGGAGGCCGTGCGCCGCTGGGAGAAGCTGCCCGACCCGCCGCGGGACGACCTCGGCCTGCCGGAGCTGGCCATGAACCTGGTCGGGGACATGGCGGTGCACGACAACACCGACGGCACCGTCACCCTCATCTCCAACGCGATCAACCACAACGGCCTGGAGGCCGGCGTCGACGGCGCCTACTTCCACGCCGTGGAGCGGGTACGGAAGATGCTGGAGGCGCTGGAGGCCCCGGCTGCCGGCCGCGTCTCCACCTATTCCGGCACCGACGTGCCCACCGGGGAACTCATGTCCGCGGTCACGCACAGCTGGGACGAAGGGTCCTACCGGCAGGCGGTGCTCCGCGGCAAGGAGGCCATCGTGGACGGCGAGGTCTTCCAGGTCGTGATCTCCCGCCGCTTCGAGCTGGAGACGGACGCCGATCCGCTGGACGTCTACCGCATCCTGCGCGCCACCAACCCCAGCCCCTACATGTACCTGTTCACGCTCGAGGACGCCGAAGGCGGCAGCTACTCGATCGTGGGCTCGTCGCCGGAGGCGCTGGTCACCGTCAACGGACGCGACGTGGTCACCCACCCCATCGCCGGCTCCCGCCCCCGCGGGACCACCCACGACGAGGACCAGGCGCACGAGCACAGCCTGCTGGCCGACGAGAAGGAGAGGGCCGAGCACCTGATGCTGGTGGACCTGGCCCGCAACGACCTCTCCAAGGTGTGCGTGCCCGGCTCCGTCGAGGTCACCCAGTTCATGGAGGTGGAGCGCTTCAGCCACATCATGCACCTGGTGTCCAACGTGGTGGGCCACCTGCGCGACGACGCCACCGCCTATGACGTGCTCGCCGCGACATTCCCGGCCGGAACCCTCTCCGGTGCCCCGAAGCCGCGGGCCCTGCGCCTGCTCGACGAAGTCGAACCGCACCGTCGGGGCGTCTACGGCGGCGTGGTCGGCTACCTGGACTTCGCCGGGGACATGGACATGGCCATTGCCATCCGCTCGGCCCTGCTCAAGGACGGGCGGGCCTACGTGCAGGCCGGTGGCGGCATCGTCGCCGACTCGGACCTGGACGCGGAGGCGCTGGAGACCGTCAACAAGTCCGCCGCCCCGATGCGCGCCGTCTGGGCGGCAGCCAGCATGCGTCCGGCCGCCGGGACCACCCCGTGAGCAGCCCCCCCGGAGGCAGGGGAGGGGCCCGCCCGCTGGCTTCCCGCCGCAACGTGCTCCTTGCCGCTCTGCTGGGCGCCGTGGTGGCCCTGTCCACCACCACGCGGACCTGGATCCGCGTGGTCCCCGACGCCGCGTCCGTGCGCATCCCCCAGATCGACGTCGCCGGATCGGAGGCGGCCACGGCGGTGGCGGCCCTGGCCGTGGTCGCCCTCGCCGGGGCCGTGGCCGCCGCAATCGCCGGCCCCGTGGCCCGGCGGATCATCGCCGTGCTGCTCATCGCCGCCGGCGCCGGGATCGCCGCCGCCTCCGCGGGCGCGGCCCTGGACCCGCAGGGCGCCGCGGCCGGGGCGGTGGGCAACGCCACCGGCACCCCCACGGTCGCCGGCGCCTACACCGTCCTGGCGTGGCCGTGGATCGCCGCCGCCGCCGGGGCCTGGATGGCCCTGGCCGGCATGGCGCTGTTTGCCGCCGGCCGCGGCTGGAAGGGCGGGCGCAAGTACGCGGCGGCTTCCGGAACGGCGCAGCCCCCCGGTGCTGCCCTGCCCGAAGGCACCCCACAGTCCGAAGGCACCCTGCAGTCTGAAGGCGGAACGCGCTCCGGAGGCGCGGCCCGGCCCCCTGCCGACGGGCCGCTGGACGAGATTGACGGATGGGACAGCCTTTCCCGCGGCGAGGACCCGACGGGCTGACCCGCCCGGCCGCAACATGGCGGTCCTGCCACGGAATCAGTGGCAGAATGTAAGAAGTTCTGCCCGGGGCGCACGCCGCGGGCCAACGACGTGATGAGGAGTACCCGACATGGCAACCAACACTGCCGCGAACAACGCCCCCGCCCTCGACCCGATGCACGCCGAGCCGGCCGGCCACGGCAACAGCATCGCCGCGTGGAGCGCCGTCGGCATCATGCTCATCGGCACCCTGGTTTCCTGCATCGGCTACACCCTGGCCAGCGTCTCCATTTTCGTGGCCGGCCTTGGCGTGATCGGCCTCGGCCTCGTCGTCGGCGGCATCCTGAGGGCCGTCGGCTACGGCGTCGGGGGCAGCAAGACCAAGCGCAGGGAACACTAGGGGTGACGGTACTCGACGACATCATCGTCGGGGTCCGCGAAGACCTTCAGCAGCGCCGCGGGGCGGTCGGCGACGCCGAGATCCGCAGGCTCGCCCTCGCCGCCGCCCCGGCACGCGACGCGTTCGCGGCCCTGGGCGGCACCCCGGACGGCACCGGCCGCGACACTGTCCTGCGCGTTATCTCCGAGGTCAAGCGCAAGAGCCCCTCCAAGGGGGCCCTGGCCGAGATTCCGGAGCCGGCGGTACTGGCCGCCCGCTACGTGGAGGGCGGGGCGGCCGTGATCTCCGTGCTCACCGAGCAGCGCCGCTTCGGCGGCTCGCTGGCCGACTTCGACGCCGTGCGCGCGGCCGTCGACATCCCGCTGCTGCGCAAGGACTTCACGGTCGACGCGTACCAGATCTGGGAAGCGCGCGCCCACGGCGCGGACCTGGTCCTGCTGATCGTGGCCGCGCTCGATGACGCGACACTTGCCTCGTTCCTGGCACTGACCCGCGAACTGGGCATGGAGGCCCTCGTGGAGACGCACACCGAGGAGGAGGTCGACCGGGCCGTTGCCGCCGGCGCCCGCATCATCGGGGTGAACGTGCGCAACCTCAAGACCCTTGAGGTGGACCGCGGAAACTTTGCCCGGCTTGCGGGGCGGATCCCCGAGGCGGCGGTCATTATCGCCGAATCGGGCGTCCGGGACGTTCGCGACGTGGCCGAATACGGCTCGCACGGGGCGGACGCCATCCTGGTCGGCGAGGCCCTGGTCAAGGACAACGACCCCGTCGCTACCCTGCGCGCCTTCATCGGGGCGGGAACCGCCGCCCGCCCCGCACGCACCGCCTGAGCACGGGAGGCTCCGGGCGCACCCGTGCCCCGGGGCCTCCCGGCCGCCGGACCTTCGGGCACCCGGCACCTTCCAGCAAGCAGCCCCTTCCAGCAAGACAGGACGGCCCATGACCGAGACCCCAGCCCAACAGCCCGAGCAGGGGAAGGACGCGGCCGATGCCTTCCTGGCCGGCGGCACCAGCCTGCGCAACGCCCCCGGCCCATACTTCGGCCAGTACGGCGGCCGTTGGATGCCGGAGTCTCTCATTGCGGCCCTCGACGAGTTGGAGGCCACCTTCAACGACGCCAGGAACGACCCGGAGTTCGTGGCCCAGGTGCAGGAACTCAACCGCAACTACTCCGGCCGGCCCTCGCTGCTGACCGAGGCCAAGCGCTTCTCCGAGCACGCCGGGGGCGTGCGCATCTTCCTCAAGCGCGAGGACCTCAACCACACCGGATCCCACAAGATCAACAACGTCCTGGGCCAGGCCCTGCTGGCCAGGCGCATGGGCAAGACCCGCCTGATCGCCGAGACCGGCGCCGGCCAGCACGGCGTGGCCAGCGCGACCGCGGCCGCGCTGTTCGGCATGGAGTGCGTGGTCTACATGGGCGAGGAGGACACCCGCCGGCAGGCGCTGAACGTGGCCCGCATGGAGCTCCTCGGAGCCACCGTGATCCCGGTCACCGCGGGCTCGCGCACCCTCAAGGACGCCATTAACGAGGCGCTTCGGGACTGGGTCGCCAACGTGGAGAACACCCACTACCTGCTGGGCACCGCCGCCGGCGCCCACCCGTTCCCCGCCATGGTCCGCTACTTCCACGAGGTCATTGGCGAGGAGGCCCGCGAGCAGGCCCTGGCCCAGACCGGCCGGCTGCCCGACGCGGTGTGCGCCTGCATCGGCGGCGGATCCAACGCGATCGGCATCTTCCACGGCTTCCTCGACGACCCGTCCGTGGAGCTGTACGGCTTCGAGGCCGGGGGAGAGGGCGTGGACACCCCGCGCCACGCGGCCACCATCACCCTGGGCCGGCCGGGCGTGCTGCACGGCGCCCGCTCCTACCTGATGCAGGACGAGGACGGGCAGACGATCGAGTCCCACTCCATCTCCGCCGGGCTGGACTACCCGGGCGTGGGTCCGGAGCATTCCCACCTCTCCGACATCGGGCGCGTGAAGTACGAGCCGGTCACCGACACCGAGGCCATGGACGCGTTCCGCCTGCTGTGCCGCACCGAGGGCATCATCCCCGCCATCGAGTCCTCCCACGCCCTGGCAGGCGCGCTGCGCCTGGCCAAGCGCAAGGTGGAGGCCGGTGCCGTGCCGGAGGAAACCATTATCATCGCCAACCTCTCCGGCCGCGGAGACAAGGACGTGGCAACCGCGGCCGAATGGTTCAACCTGCTTCCAGAGGACAGCCCGGAAGCGGAGATCGGTTCCGAAGGAGAGCAACTGTGAGCAGCACCGACATCATCAGCAAGTCCGCAGCCGCGATCGAACGCGCCCGTGCCGAGGGCCGCCCGGCCCTGGTGTGCTACCTGCCCGCAGGGTTCCCCGACGTGCAGACCACCATCGACGCCGCCGTCGCCATGGCCGAGAACGGTGCCGACATCATCGAGGTCGGCATCCCCTACTCGGACCCGGTCATGGACGGCTCCGTCATCCAGGCCGCCACCGTGCAGGCCCTCGCCGACGGCTTCCGCGTCTCCCAGGTCTTCGACGTGGTGCGCGGCATTACCGAGCGCTGCGACGCCGCGGTCCTGGTCATGACCTACTGGAACCCGGTCATGCGGCTGGGCGTCGATGAGTTCGCCCGCCGCCTCGCCGAGGCCGGCGGGGCGGGGCTGATCACCCCGGACCTGATTCCGGACGAGGCCGCCGAGTGGTTCGAGGCCTCCGACAGGTACGGGCTGGACCGCGTCTTCCTGGTGGCCCCCAGTTCCACCCCCGAGCGCATGAAGGCCACCGTCGAGGCCAGCCGCGGCTTCGTCTACTGCGTGTCCGTCATGGGCGTCACCGGCGCCCGCGACCAGGTCTCCTCCGCCGCCGAATCCGTGGTGGCCGCGGCCCACGCCGCCGGCGCCGAGCGCGCCTGCGTGGGCCTGGGCGTCTCCACGGCCGAGCACGTGCGGGAAATCGGATCCTACGCCGACGGCGTGATCGTGGGCACCGCCCTGGTGGCGGCGCTGCGCGACGGCGGCGTGGAGGCGGTCGGCCGCCTCGCGGCCGAGCTGTCCGGCCGGGCGAAGGCGGGGGCATGAACCTGGCCGCCGTTTCCGGCGTCCTGGGGCAGCTGCCCGTGCAGGTGCCGGCCTCGATCCCCAGCCCGCCCCCCGAATGGTCCAAGATCGTCCTGGGCCCGCTGACGGTCCACGCGTACGCGCTGTGCATCCTGGCCGGCATCGCGGCGGCCCTGTGGCTGACCAACCGGCGCTGGAAGGCCAAGGGCGGCCCGGACGGGGTGGTCTGGGACATCGTCATCTGGGCGATTCCGTTCGGCATCATCGGCGGCCGGCTCTACCACATCCTCTCCTCCCCGGACGCGTACTTCGGGCCCGGCTTCGACGGCTCCGGCGACCTGGGCCTCACCTGGCAGATCTGGCGCGGAGGCCTCGGCATCTGGGGCGCGGTGGCGCTCGGCGCCGTCGGCGCATGGATCGGCTGCCGGCGCGCCGGGGTGCGGCTCAGCGCCTTCGCCGACGCCGCGGCGCCGGGGGTGCTGCTGGCCCAGGCGATCGGCCGCTGGGGCAACTGGTTCAACCAGGAGCTTTTCGGCGCCCCGACCACGCTGCCGTGGGGCCTGGAGATCGACGCGACCAGTCCGAACTTCCCGGCCAGCGTCGCCGCCGGCACCCTGTTCCACCCGACGTTCCTCTACGAATGCCTGTGGAACCTGTTCGGCGTCGCCCTGCTGCTGCTGATCGACCGGCGGTTCCGCCTGCGCCACGGCGCCATGCTGTGGTCCTACGTGGCCTACTACACGGTGGGGCGCATCTGGATTGAGGCCCTGCGCATCGACGACGCCGAATGGATCACCCTGCTCGGGGTCACCCAGCGCCTGAACGTGTGGACCAGCCTCCTGCTGATCATCGTTTCGCTGGCGGCCCTGGCTTTCTGCCTGGTCCGCTACCGCGGTCGCGGACTGGAGGAGGTCTACCTTCCCGGCCGCCGTCCCGTGGAGGCAGCCACCCCCGGCTCCCCTGCAGAATCCTCCGCGGCGGAATCCGCTGCGACGGAGGGCCGCGCCGCCGCGGAGCCGGCGTCCGGGGATGCCCCGGCCCGGCCGGAGGCCCCGACAGGAGGCGCTCCATCTGAATCGGCTCCGTCAGAATCCGCTCCGTCGGAATCGGCCCCATCCGGATCGACCCCGGTGCAGGGTTCCATGCCCGCGGAGCCGGCGGCCGAGAACCCCGGTCCCGGGGCGGCCCGGCCCTAGGGCCCGGCGCCTGCCGCACTTCCTTCCGCGCGTGCCGCGGGTCCCGCCAGCCCGGGGCCCGCGGCACGCGTTTAACCTCCTGCCGCCGCGGGGTCCCCGGTCCGCCCCGGCACCCGGGGCGGGGCCGGGGGAGGGGCCGGGGGAGGGGCCCGGCCCCATGGCCAACGGCGCCGCCCTGCGTCATGCTGGCGGGAGGCGACGGTGCACCCACCCTGAAGGAGTTGGCAAACAATGGTCCGTGCTCCCCACTCCGAGTCCCTTCCCGACGACTCGGCCCCCCTCAGCTTTACCCCGCTCAGCGGTCCGGGCGGCGCGGCGCCGGTGGACATGGACGTACGCCTGCAGCGGCTGCTGGCCTGGCGCCAGCACGGACAGTCCAAGCCGGCCACGGCCAGCACCGCAACGGACGAGGTGGCCGTGATCGCCAAGGTCAGCGACGTCGCCGGGTTCGAAGCCATGTCCGAGGTCACCCCCGGAGTGGTCGTGGGGGAGGTGGCCGCGGACGGGACGGCCATCGTGACCGCGCGCATCCCGGTGGAAAGGCTCCACCATGTCCGCAGCCGGGACTTCGTCCTCAGCCTCAAGGCCGCCCAGCACCTTTCGCGCCAGCTGACGGCAACCGTGGAGGAGATCCAGGCTCAACCCGGGCACCTGCCTCCGGGCAGCTCCCCGGGCGGGCAGGGCGTGGTGGTCGGCATCGTGGACATCGGCTGCGACTTCGCCCACCAGAACTTCCGCACGGCCGACGGCGGCACGCGGATCCGCAGGTTGTGGGACCAGAACGCCCGGGGCCAGGGGGAGCCCGGCTTCGCCTACGGCATGGTCCATTCGGCGGAGGACATCAATGCCGCGCTCGTGGGCCCGGGGGACCCCTACGGCGCCCTGGACTACTGGCTGGACCCCACCGAACCGGCCCACGGCACCCACGTGATGGACATCGCCGCCGGCAACGGCCGGGGAACCGGCGTGCCGGGCGTGGCCCCGGAAGCCGATCTGATCTTCGTCGACGTGGCCAACAGCGATATCCCGTGGAGCGGATCGCAGGTGGTGGGGAGCAACTTCGGCGATTCGGTCCAGCTTCTCGAGGCGCTGGCGTTCGTATTCCGGCAGGCCGGGTCCACACCGTGCGCCGTCAACGTCAGCCTGGGGACCAACGGCGGGCCCCACGACGGATCGACCCTGGTCGAACAGGGCATTGACCGCCTGCTGGCCCAGGCCCCCAACCGGTCGGTCTGCATTGCCGCCTCCAATTCCTACGCGGACGGCATCCACGCCGCCGGGACGGTTCCCGCAGGGGGCTCCCATGAGCTCGCCTGGGTGGTCGCACCCGGGGACCAGACCCAGAACGAGCTGGAACTGTGGTACCCCGGAACCGCCGCCCTGCGGCTGGAGCTGGTCTCGCCCCAGGGCCAGAGCGTGGGCATCCTTGAACCCGGGGAAAGCGGCACGGCATCGCAGGGGGGCCAGGTGGTCCTTTTCGCTGCCAACCGGCTGTCCGACCCCAACAACGGGGACAACACGATCGGGGTCTTCCTCGCGCCCCGTGTCTCCCCGGGCCGGTGGGTCCTGCGCCTCACCGCCGCGACCGGGGACCCGGTCCCGTTCCATGCCTGGATCGAGCGCGACGACAGGGGCCAGTCGACGTTCGAGGCCCCGCTGGACAACACCCACACCATCGGCTCCATTTCCTGCGGCCACAACACGATCGTGGTCGGCTCCTACGACGCCCACAAGCCGGCGCTGCCACTGTCCTGGTTCTCCAGCGCCGGGCCCACCCGGGACGGCCGGCCGAAGCCGGAAGTCTCCGCGCCCGGGCACAACGTCCGGGCGGCCGCCTCACGGTCCGGAACGGGGAACACGCGGATGTCGGGCACCAGCATGGCCAGTCCGGCGGTCACCGGATGCGTGGCCCTGCTCCTGGCCGAAGCGGCCGCGCGGAACCGCCCGCTCACGGCCGCGCAGATCAGGACAATCGTGGTGCAGGCGGCCCGTTCCGATCCGCCCCCGGCCGGGGGCGCCTGGGACGACCGGTACGGGAGCGGCCGGGTTTCCGCCGCGGGAATGCTCGCGCTGCTGTAGCGCGCCGCGCTCCCGGCGTACGCTGGAAGCGTGCCGAAGGTCCTGCGGTTTGACGACGAGCCCCATCGTGGCGCCCCCCACGACGGCGGTCCCCACGACGGCGGTCCGGGGCCGGAGCGTTCCGGGCCCAGCGAAGGGTCCCCGGCGGTGCGCGTCATCGTCAAAGTGAACACCGGCGGGTACGTTCCGGACGGCTTCCGGGTGCGGACCCGGGTTGACGAGGAGCTTTTCACCGCGGAAGCGTCCGAGGCGGATCTCACGCGGGCGGCCGGCGACCCGCACGTCGACTCGGTGGCCCGCGCGCGCCCGCTGGGCCTGGACTGAACACGGGGCCTGGCTGTCAGGCCGGCCCGGAACCGCCGGGCCGGGTCTTCTGCCCGCGCCGCCCCCCGGATCGTGGGTTTGGTCACAAGCGCGTCCCCCGCGGATCCCTCACCTGTCACACTGGAGGCGGTGAGTCGCATTTAACCCGCCGTTCACGTGCGAAACACCGCCGACACATTTTCCTGTGGAAGCGTAAAGAACCACCCCTTGGCTCGGGTAGGCCCGGAGTGGAATGATATTGTGTTCTATTGATTCGACGTCGTCCGGCCCCGACCATATTCACATGCCGGACTTCAGCACCAGTCCGGCCCCGACCCACCAGTTCGGGGCGGCTGCACACACAATGAAGTGGACCCCGCCATGTGGATCCGCCGCTGAGACCGGCGCGATACTGGCGGCCCGTTCCCCCGACGCAACAAACCGGCGTGGTGGAGGCGGGTGCATGATTGAAGGATCCGCGCCGGTGACGGCACCGGATTCCTCGGGGCCAGCGCCGTCCCCTCCGATAAGCATCAACACGGAGAAAGGACGCCATGTCACTGACTGGAGACCAGCGGACTGCTTCGCGGGGAGCCGGCGACGAAATCGTCTCGCCCTTCACCCGCTTCGCCCATCTGCCTGAAGCGTCGGGCCTGTACAGCCCCGAAAATGAGAAGGACGCCTGCGGCCTTGCCGTCATTGCCACCCTGCGCGGCGAGCCCGGCCACGACATCGTCGACGCGGCCCTGACCGCCCTGCGCAACCTGGAGCACCGCGGCGCCGTGGGCGCCGACGAGGGCACCGGTGACGGCGCCGGACTCCTCACCCAGGTTCCGGACGAGTTCCTGCGCTCCGTCGTCGACTTCGACCTTCCGCCGGCCGGCTCCTACGCCGTCGGCACCGCCTACCTGCCCGACGACGAGGAGTCCGATGCCGCCGCGCGCGCCGGCATCGAGGACATCGCCGGGCAGGAGTCCCTGACGGTCCTCGGCTGGCGCGAGGTCCCCGTCAACGCCGACATCGTCGGCGCGATGGCCCGTGCCTGCATGCCGCGCTTCGTCCAGGTCTTCCTGGCCCCGGCCGACGGAGCCACCGCGGACCTCGACGCCCGCGCCTTCCGCGTGCGCAAGCGCACCCAGAACAAGCACGGCGTGTACTTCCCGTCGCTGTCTTCCAAGACGCTGGTCTACAAGGGCATGCTCACCACCGCCCAGCTGGAGCCGTTCTACCCGGACCTGTCCGACCCGCGGTTCAAGACCCGCCTGGGCATCGTCCATTCGCGCTTCTCCACCAACACCTTCCCGTCCTGGCCGCTGGCCCAGCCGTTCCGCACCATCGCGCACAACGGCGAGATCAACACCGTCAAGGGCAACCGCAACTGGATGCGCGCCCGCCAGTCCCAGCTGGCCGGCCCGGTGCTCGGCGAGGTTCCGGAGGAGCTCTTCCCGATCTGCACCCCCGGCGCCTCCGACTCGGCCTCCTTTGACGAGGTCGCCGAGCTGCTGATGCTCTCGGGCCGCCCGATCACCCACGCGATCGCCATGATGATCCCGGAGGCGTGGGAGAACCACGCCACCATGGACCCCGCCCGCCGCGCCTTCTACCAGTATCACTCCATGCTGATGGAGCCGTGGGACGGGCCGGCAGCGGTGTCCTTCACCGACGGCCGGCAGGTCGGCGCGGTGCTTGACCGCAACGGCCTGCGCCCGGCGCGTTTCTGGGTCACCGACGACGGACTGGTCGTGATGGCCTCCGAGGTCGGCGTCGTGGACATCGCCCCGGAGAAGATCGTCCGCAAGGGCCGCGTCTCCCCGGGCAAGATGTTCCTGGTGGACACCGAGGCCGGCCGCATCATCGAGGACGCCGAGATCAAGGCCGAGATCGCCGCCGCCAACCCCTGGCAGGAGTGGGTGGACCAGAACCTGATCCAGCTGGCTGACCTGCCGGAGCGCGAGCACGTGGTGCACAACTCCGCCTCCATCCAGCAGCGCCAGCGGACCTTCGGCTACACCGCCGAGGAACTGCGCATCCTGCTCGCCCCGATGGCCAAGACCGGGGCCGAGCCGCTGGGCGCCATGGGGTCGGACACCCCGATCGCGGTGCTCTCCAAGCGCCCGCGCCTGCTCTTCGACTACTTCGTGCAGTCGTTCGCCCAGGTGACCAACCCGCCGCTGGACGCCATCCGCGAGGAACTCGTGACGTCCATGCACACCTCGATCGGTCCGGGCGGCAACCTGCTCGACCTCGGCCAGGTCACGGCCCAGCAGGTGGGACTGGAATTCCCGGTCATCACCAACGACGAGCTCGCCAAGATCGCCAACATCCAGACCCCCGCAGGGACCAAGGCCGCACTGAAGGTCCGCGGCCTGTACCGTCCGGCCGGCGGCGCCGAGGAACTGCGCCTGCGCCTGCAGGAGATCTGCGAGAAGGTGTCCGCGGCGATCAACCGCGGCGTGCAGTACATCGTGCTCTCCGACCGCGACTCCAACGCGCAGTGGGCCCCGATCCCGTCCCTGCTGCTGACCAGCGCGGTGCACCATCACCTGCTCAAGAGCGCCAACCGCACCAAGACCTCCCTGATCGTGGAGGCCGGCGACGTGCGCGAAGTCCACCACGTCGCGGTGCTGATCGGTTTCGGCGCCGCCGCCATCAACCCCTACCTGGCCCTGGAAACCGTCGAGGACATGGCCCGCAAGGGTGAGCTGGGCGAGATCACGGCGGAGAAGGCCCACTACAACCTGATCAAGGGCCTCGGCAAGGGCGTCCTGAAGATCATGTCCAAGATGGGCATCTCCACGGTCTCCTCCTACTGCGGCGCGCAGACCTTCGAGGCGCTGGGCCTGTCCCAGCAGCTCGTGGACCAGTACTTCACTGGTGCCCAGTCCCAGCTCGGCGGCGTCGGGCTGGAGGTGCTGGCCACCGAGGCCGCGGCCCGCCACGACTCCGCCTACCCGGCGGACAGCAACCCGGAGCCGCACCGCGTCCTCGAGACCGGCGGCGAGTACCAGTGGCGCCGCGAAGGCCCGCCGCACCTGTTCAACCCGGAGACGGTGTTCCGCCTGCAGCACGCCACGCGCGAGCGCCGGTACGACATCTTCAAGGCCTACACCCAGGGCGTGGACGAGCAGGCGAAGGACCTGATGACCCTGCGCGGGCTGATCGGCTTCAAGGACGGGCTGCGCCCGCCCGTGCCGCTGGAGGAGGTCGAGCCGGTCTCCTCGATCGTCAAGCGCTTCTCCACCGGGGCCATGAGCTACGGCTCGATCTCCCAAGAGGCGCACGAGACGCTCGCGATCGCAATGAACCGGCTGGGCGCGAAGTCCAACACCGGCGAGGGCGGCGAGGACGTCGAGCGCCTCCTGGATCCGGAGCGCCGCTCGGCCATCAAGCAGATTGCCTCCGGGCGCTTCGGCGTCACCAGCCTGTACCTGACCAACGCCGAGGACATCCAGCTGAAGATGGCCCAGGGCGCCAAGCCCGGCGAGGGCGGCCAGTTGATGGCCCAGAAGGTGTACCCGTGGGTGGCCCGCACCCGTCACTCCACCCCGGGCGTGGGACTGATCTCCCCGCCGCCGCACCACGACATCTACTCGATCGAGGACCTGGCGCAGCTGATCTACGATGCCAAGCGCGCCAACCCGCGTGCCCGCATCCACGTCAAGCTGGTCTCCGAGGTCGGCATCGGCACGGTGGCTGCCGGCGTGACCAAGGCCAAGGCCGACGTCGTGCTGGTTTCCGGGCACGACGGCGGCACCGGAGCCTCGCCGCTGAACTCGCTCAAGCATGCCGGCGCGCCGTGGGAGCTCGGCCTGGCCGAGACCCAGCAGACGCTGATGCTCAACGGGCTGCGCGACCGCGTGGTGGTCCAGGTCGACGGCCAGCTGAAGACCGGCCGCGACGTCGTCATCGCCGCCCTGCTGGGCGCCGAGGAGTACGGTTTCGCGACCGCACCGCTGGTGGTCGAGGGCTGCATCATGATGCGCGTCTGCCACCTGGACACCTGCCCGGTCGGCGTGGCCACGCAGAACCCCGAGCTGCGCGCCCGTTTCTCCGGCAAGCCGGAGTTCGTGGTGAACTTCTTCGAGTTCCTGGCCCAGGAAGTGCGCGAGTACCTGGCGCAGCTGGGCTTCCGCACCCTCGACGAGGCCATCGGCCACGCCGAGGTGCTGGACCGCCAGCCGGCGATCGACCACTGGAAGTCCGAGGGCCTGAACCTGGAGCCGATCTTCGCCACGGTCGAGGGAGGCGAGGCGCCGCTGCGCAACCTCACCTCGCAGAACCACGAGCTGGAGCTGCACTTCGACAACAAGCTGATCGAGATGAGCCAGGACGCGCTGGAGAACCGCCAGCCGGTGCGCATCAGCCTGGACGTGGTGAACACCGACCGCTCCGTGGGCACCATGCTCGGCCACGAGGTCACCCGCCGCTTCGGCATTGAGACGCTGGCCACCGACACGATCGACGTCACCCTGACCGGCCAGGCCGGCCAGTCCCTGGGCGCGTTCCTGCCGGCCGGCATCACGCTGCGCCTGTTCGGCGAGTCCAACGACTATGTCGGCAAGGGCCTCTCCGGCGGACGCATCATCGTCCGCCCGCACCGCAACAGCTCGATCGTCGCCGAGCGCAACGTGATCGCCGGCAACGTGATCGGCTACGGGGCGACCAGCGGCGAGATGTTCCTGCGCGGCCAGGTGGGCGAGCGCTTCCTGGTGCGCAACTCCGGGGCAACCGCCGTCGTCGAAGGCATCGGCGACCACGGCCTGGAGTACATGACCGGCGGCACCGCGCTGATCCTGGGATCCACCGGGCGCAACTTCGGCGCCGGCATGTCCGGCGGCACCGCCTACGTGCTGGACCTGGAGCGCAGTGCCGTGAACCTGCAGGCCCTCGAGTCGGGCGAGCTGCTGCTGCAGCCGCTGCCGGCCGAGGACCTCGAACTGGTGCGCGGGCTGCTGGCCCGCCACGGCGAGGAGACCGGCTCCGCGCTGGCCGCCACGCTGCTGCTGGACTTCCAGGACACCGCCGCGCGCATCACCAAGGTGCTCCCGCGCGACTACGCGGCCGTTCTGCGCACCCGCGCGGAGGCCGAGGCAGAAGGACTCGACCTGGACGGCGACACCGTCTGGAACCGCATTTTGGAGGCAACCCGTGGCTGATCCCCGTGGATTCCTGAACGTACGCGAACGCCAGACGCAGCCGCGCCGGCCCGTCCCGGTGCGCATCATGGACTGGAAAGAGGTCTATGAGCGCCAGGAGCAGGGCACCCTGGCCAAGCAGGCCAGCCGCTGCATGGACTGCGGCATCCCGTTCTGCCACCAGGGCTGCCCGCTGGGCAACCTCATCCCGGAGTGGAACGACCTGGTCTGGAAGGACCGCATGGGGGAGGCCAGCGAGCGCCTCCACGCGACCAACAACTTCCCCGAGTTCACGGGCCGGCTCTGCCCCGCGCCCTGCGAGTCTTCCTGCGTGCTGGGCATCAACCAGCCCGCGGTGACGATCAAGCAGGTCGAGGTCTCCATCGCGGACCAGGCGTTCGAGGACGGGAACGTGGCCCCGGTGCTGCCGCACCGGCACACGGACCAGACGATCGCCGTCGTCGGCTCCGGCCCGGCCGGGCTGGCCGCCGCCCAGCAGCTGACCCGCGCCGGCCACACCGTGGCCGTGTACGAGCGCGACGACCGCATCGGCGGGCTGCTGCGCTACGGCATCCCCGACTTCAAGATGGAAAAGTCGGTGCTGGAGCGCCGCCTGGACCAGATGAAGGCCGAGGGCACGCGCTTCCGCACCAACGTGGAACTGGGCAAGGACATTTCCTGGGACCAGCTGCGCCGCCGCTATGACGCCGTCGTGATCGCCACCGGCGCCACCGTCCCGCGCGACCTGCCCATTCCGGGCCGCGAGCTCGAGGGCGTGCACTTCGCCATGGAGTACCTGGTGCAGGGCAACCGCGCCGTCGCCGGCGACGAGGTCCCGGACCAGATCGACGCCCGCGGCAAGCACGTGGTGATCCTGGGCGGCGGCGACACCGGTGCGGACTGCATCGGCACCGCGCACCGCCAGCAGGCGGCGTCCGTGACGACGCTGGCCATCGGCAAGCAGCCCCCGTCGGAGCGTCCGCAGAACCAGCCGTGGCCGATGTTCCCGAACCTCTTCGAGGTCGCCAGCGCGCACGAGGAGGGCGGCGAGCGCACCTACCTCGCCTCCACCGTCGAGTTCGTCGGGGAGAACGGGAAGCTGACCGGCATCCGCGTCGCCGAGACCGAGTACCTGCCGGACGGCCGCCGCGTGCCCAAGGCCGGCACCGACCGCGTCATCCCCGCGGACCTGGTCTTCCTGGCCCTGGGCTTCACCGGTCCGGAACCGGCCGGCATGGCGGACCAGGCCGGCGTCGGGTTCGACGACCGCGGCAACGTGGTCCGCGACGGCTACTACATGACCGCCACGCCGGGCGTGTTCGTGGCCGGCGACGCCGGGCGCGGCCAGTCGCTGATCGTGTGGGCCATTGCCGAGGGACGCGCGGCGGCCGCCGCCGTGGACCGCTACCTGATGGGCGAGACCCGCCTGCCGGCGCCGGTGGCACCGACCGACCGCTCCATCAGCATGCTCTAGGAGCGCCGGAGGATTCACGGACCGGCTCCGGCCGGCCCGCCCCCAGCCCGGCGGCGAAGGCCCCTGCACCGGCAGGCGCCTTCGCCGCCGGGCTTTTGGGGCGGACGGCCTTCCCGCCGGGCGAAACCGGCGGTATGGCCTTGGACTGAGGAGCCCCGCGCGGGCCGCTCAGGTACTAGGCTGGGACGGTGAGACGCGCAAAGATTGTGGCCACTTTCGGCCCTGCCATCGGAAGCTACGAGAAGACGCTGGCGGTGCTCGCCGCCGGCGTGGACGTTGCCCGGCTCAACATGAGCCACGGCGAACATTCACACCATTCGGCCACCCTGGCGAACATCCGCCGGGCCGCGGAGGAAGTGGGACGGCCGGTCGGCGTGTTCGCCGACCTCCAGGGGCCCAAGATCCGCCTGGGGCGCTTCAGCGACGGTCCCCATATGCTGGAGGCCGGGGACCGCTTCACCATCACCACCGAGGACGTCCCGGGCACCCGGGAGATCTGCTCGACCACCTTCAAGGGACTGCCCCAGGACGTCGCCCCCGGCGACACCCTGCTCGTCAATGACGGCAAGGTCTCCCTGCGGGCGGTGGAGGTGGACGACACCCGGGTCGTGACCGAGGTCGTCGTGGGTGGGGAGGTCTCCAACAACAAGGGCATCAACCTTCCCGGCGTCGCCGTCAACGTCCCGGCCCTGAGCGAGAAGGACGAACACGACCTGCGCTGGGCCATCCGAGCCGGCGTCGACATGGTCGCGCTGTCCTTCGTGCGCAACGCCACCGACATCGGCCGGGTCCACCAGATCATGGACGAGGAGGGCCGGCGCCTGCCGGTGATCGCCAAGATCGAGAAGCCCCAGGCGGTGCAGGCGCTGCCGGAGATCATCGACGCGTTCGACGCCATCATGGTCGCCCGCGGCGACCTCGGGGTGGAGTTGCCGCTGGAGCAGGTGCCGCTGGTCCAGAAACACGCCATCGAGATGGCCCGGCGCTGGGCCAAGCCGGTGATCGTGGCCACCCAGGTGCTCGAGTCCATGATCGAGTCCCCGACGCCCACCCGTGCGGAGGCCTCCGACTGTGCCAACGCCGTGCTGGACGGTGCCGACGCGGTGATGCTCTCGGGCGAGACCAGCGTCGGGGCCTACCCGGTCGAGACCGTGAGGACCATGGCCAGCATCATCGAGGCGACCGAGGCCGACGGCCTGCAGCGCATTCCGCCGCTGGGATCGCGGCCCAAGACCCGGGGCGGGGCGATTACGCGTGCCGCGGTGGAGATTTCCGAGGAACTGGACGTCCGGTACATCGCGGCGTTCACCCAGTCGGGGGACTCCGCCCGCCGCCTCTCCCGGCTGCGGCCGCGCAAGCCGGTGCTGGGCTTCACGCCCTCAAAGCACACGTACAACATCATGACGCTGTTCTGGGGCGTCGAGCCGAGGCTGGTGGAGTACGCGGACCACTCGGACAAGATGATCGCGCAGGTCGACCGGGAACTGCTGCAGTGCGGACTGGCGGCGGTCAACGACCTGGTGTGCGTCGTCGCCGGCTCCCCGCCCGGGGTCGCCGGATCCACCAACAGCCTGCGCATCCACCGCGTCGGCGACCTGGCCGACGCCGGCCAGCTGCTTGAGGGCCACCACACGCCGGACCGCGAGAAGGTCGGGCCCTGGCGCACCCACGAGGAGGAACTGGAGGAGATGGTCCAGCGCATGCGCGGGGAGCGGGCTTAGCTGTACACCGGGCGCGCAGGAAGGGCCCGGCCTGCAACGGCGGCGGCCACCCGGAAGGGTGGCCGCCGCCGTCGCATCCGGGCCGGAGCCCCGGGCGCCGGCCCGGGTTGGCTTGCCCCTATTTGGCTTGGCCCTATTTGGCCTGGCCCTATTTGACCTGGCTGATGATCGTCTCGGCGACCTCGCGCATGCTCAGGCGCCGGTCCATGGAGGTCTTCTGGATCCAGCGGAAGGCCTCCGGCTCCGTCAGGCCCATCCGGGTGGTCAGCACGCTCTTGGCGCGCTCGACCAGCTTGCGGGTGGCGAACTGCTCCTGCAGGTCCCCGACCTCCATTTCCAGCGCCAGCAGCTCCTCGTGGCGGGCGACCGCGATCTCGATGGCCGGGATCAGGTCGTTGGGGGTGAAGGGCTTGACCACGTACGCCATGGCCCCGGCCTCACGGGCCCGCTCGACCAGTTCCCGCTGGCTGAACGCGGTCAGCAGCACTACGGGGGCGATGCGCTCCTTGACAATGGCCTCGGCCGCAGTAATTCCGTCCATGACGGGCATCTTCACGTCCATCAGGACCAGGTCGGGCTTGTGTTCGCGGGCCAGGGCCACGGCCTTCTCGCCGTTGTCCGCCTCGGCGACCACCTCGTAGCCCTCTCCTTCAAGGATCTCCACGATGTCCAGCCGGATCAGGGTCTCGTCCTCGGCGACCACCACGCGGCGGGCGGGGCGGGGGGCGGCGGGGGATTCCGTCATGGGGTTTCTCCTGTGCTGCCCGGGGGCGGGCGTGGTGCGGTGTTTCCGACTTTAGACTACTGGCATGTAGAGTGGTTCAGCGCAGCTCCGCAGTGTGACGTTTGCGGGGCTTGGGCAGTTGCGCGCCGATCCCCGGCTGATTAGGGTTTTGTTGCGCAGCAGGGCAGGCCCGAGTGGCGGAATTGGCAGACGCACCGCACTCAAAATGCGGCGATGAAAATCGTGTGGGTTCGAGTCCCACCTCGGGCACGATCAGGCCCCGATCCCTTTCTCCGGAAGGGGTCGGGGCCTTTCTGCGTCCTCCGGCGTTCGGTGGCCGGTGCACAACCGGCCCGGTGGCCGCCGGGGCAGAGTCCCGCACCGGTGGGCCGGTTCACGCGGGGAAGGCTGTTCCACTCGTGCCGGGGGCTCTCCCTGAAGGGTCCGCTCATGGTCAAATAGAGGGGTTGAACCGGCTGCCCGAGTCCGACCGCGGCCTCGGCCATAGGGAAGGAAACGCATGACCGATCGCCAGGAGCATCCCCCGACCCCCACCCCGGGAAGCGCCCAGGGCTTGGACCGCAAGGTTGAGGGCGGATGCCCGATCGCCCACGACAGCGTGACCTCGCACGGCAGCGAGAGCGAGAACCCGGCAATTGACTCGCCGCAACCCAAGGCGCACCGGCCGCGGACCGTCGCGGACTGGTGGCCGAACCAGCTTGACCTCTCCGTCCTCCACGACCACCACCCGGCGGGCAACCCGCTCGGCCCCACGTTCAACTACCGCGAGGCGTTCCAGTCCCTCGACGTCGAGGCGCTCAAGCAGGACATCATCAGCATCCTGACCACCTCCCAGGACTGGTGGCCCGCGGACTTCGGACACTACGGGGGCCTGATGATCCGGATGAGCTGGCACGCTGCCGGTACCTACCGCGTCCACGACGGGCGCGGGGGTGCGGGGGACGGCGGCCAGCGCTTCGCACCGCTCAACAGTTGGCCGGACAACGCCAACCTCGACAAGGCCCGGCGACTGCTGTGGCCGGTCAAGCAGAAGTACGGCCAAAAGCTCTCCTGGGCTGACCTGCTTGTCCTCGCAGGCAACGTCGCCCTTGAGTCGATGGGCTTCAAGACTTTCGGCTTCGCCTTCGGCCGGGAGGACGTGTGGGAGCCCCAGGAGATTTTTTGGGGGCCGGAGGACACCTGGCTCGGCGACGAGCGCTACATTGGCGAAGGCCAGATGGCGGAGGAAGTCGGCTCCACCGAAATGGGCCTGATCTACGTCAACCCCGAAGGACCCATGGGCAATCCCGACCCCCTCGCGGCCGCGGCCTTCATCCGGGAAACCTTCAAGCGCATGGCGATGAACGACGAGGAGACGGTCGCGCTCATCGCCGGCGGCCACACCTTCGGCAAGACCCATGGCGCCGCCGGGGCCGACGCGCACGTCGGGCCCGAGCCGGAGGCCGCCGGCCTCGAGGCGCAGGGCCTGGGCTGGCTCAGCAGCTACGGAACCGGCAAGGGGCCGGACACGATCACCTCCGGCCTCGAGGTTACATGGACGGACCAGCCGACCCAGTGGAGCAATCGTTTCTTCGAGATCCTGTTCGAGCATGAATGGGAGCTAGTCAAGAGCCCCGCCGGCGCGCACCAGTGGGTGGCGAAGGACGCCCCGCGGATCGTTCCGGACGCCCACGACCCGGAGAAGAAGCACCGGCCGACGATGCTCACCACGGATCTCTCGCTGCGGGTCGACCCCACCTATGAGAAGATTTCGCGGCGCTTCCTGGAAAACCCGGACGAGTTCGCGCTCGCGTTCGCTAAGGCCTGGTACAAGCTGCTGCACCGCGACCTGGGTCCGGTCGGCCCCCACCTGCTCGGACCGTGGGTCCCCGAGCCCCAGCTCTGGCAGGATCCCGTCCCGGCAGTCGACCACGAGCTGATCGACGAGCAGGACATCGCCTCGCTCAAGGCCCGGCTCCTGGAATCGGGCCTGTCTGTCTCCCAGCTCGCCGGCACCGCGTGGGCCGCGGCGTCCACGTTCCGCAAGACGGACAGGCGCGGCGGAGCCAACGGGGCACGGATCCGGCTGGAACCCCAGCGCGGCTGGGAGGTTAACGAGCCCGAGCAGCTGGCCACCGCGCTGCAGGCCATCGAGGCGGTGCAGCAGCAGTTCAACTCCGCCCAGACCGGGGGCAAAAAGGTGTCGCTCGCGGACCTGATCGTCCTCGGCGGCTGCGCGGCGGTGGAGAAGGCGGCGCGGGATGCCGGCTTCGCCGTCACCGTGCCGTTCCGCCCCGGCCGCACGGACGCCTCCCAGGACCAAACCGACGTCGATTCGGTCAAGTACCTGCAGCCGCGGGCGGACGGGTTCCGCAACTACGTGCGCCCCGGCGAGAAGCTCCAGCCGGAGACCCTCCTGCTGGACAAGGCGTACCTGCTGGACCTCTCCGCGCCGGAGATGACGGTGCTCCTCGGCGGCATGCGGGCCCTCGGGACCAACTTCGGCGGTTCCGCCCACGGCGTGCTCACCGACAGGCCGCAGGTCCTGACGAACGACTTCTTCGTCAACCTGCTCTCCCCGGGCACCCGGTGGAAGGCGTCGGAGGCGGAAGGGAACGTCTATGAAATCAGCGACGTCGCCACCGGCGAGCTGAAGTGGACCGCCACGCCGGTCGACCTGGTCTTCGGATCCAACTCCCAGCTCCGGGCCCTGGCCGAGGTCTACGCGAGCGACGACGCCCGGGAGAAGTTCGTCAACGACTTCGTGGCAGCGTGGGTGAAGGTAATGGAGCTCGACCGCTTCGATCTCCGCTGATCGGAGCCTCTGGAGCGTCCGGGGTGACGGAGCGTCCGGGGTGACGGAGCGTCCGGGCCGGCCGGGGCCGGCCCGGACGCTCCAGTCCCGGAGGTGGTGGTGTGGGACGCCTAGTCCTGGAAGCGGCTGGCCAGGACCTCGAATTCTTCCACTCCCAGGACCTGCATGTGTTGTTCCCTGGCGGTTTCGGAGCGGATCTCGTTCGCCGGTTCCCGGCTCCCGGCAAGGTCGTCCTCCGTGTCCCACAACGTGATGGACAGGGACTGGCTGTCCTTTCCCTTCAGGTAGTAGAGGCCCAGGCATCCGGGCAGTTCCAGCACCCGCCCAATGGTTTCCTCGGTGGGCGTGCCCGGGTTGTCGGGGCTGGTCGTGTAGGTGCTGACGCGAGCGAACATCGTTCCTCCTTGGCGTGATCCCGGCAGGGCGCGGACCCGTCCACAGCCTGCGTGCGGCACCGGGTTCCGGTCCGCACCCGGAAACCACCGGCGTGGCGCCAGGCAAGGTGGCGGTGAGCGCTCCCACCATCAGTAGGGACCCGGAAAGCCCCGGACGCAAGGCCAGGCCGTCCGGAAACGCTGCGGACGGGCCCGTCCCGCACCCAGGCTCCGGGTATCAGAGGCCGGGCGCCGGGTACCAGAGGCCGCGCACCAGAGGCCGCGCACCAGGGGCGGGGCGCCGGGCGCCCGGCGGCAGGCAGCTAGCCGGGGAACGGCACGTTGCGCGGGCCGTCCGGTTCCCCGTCCCCGTCACGGTCGCCGTCGGCCTCCTTCTCGATCCGTTCGGCGAGGGCCTCGCTGCCGGCCACGGGAATCTGCCCTTCCTCCTCCTGGTGCGGGGCCTCGCCGCGGGCCGTCCCGTCGCCGGAGGGGCTGGCCGGGCGCTCCCCGAAGTCCTGGTTGCCGTCGGCGCCGTCGGTGTGGTGCATGGGTCCTCCTCGGTTGGCGGGTCCTTGCGGATCCGGTTCCGGCAGTACATGCCCACCCTACGCCGCACCGGCGTGCCGCGGCAGTGGGGGGGTGCCGCGGCAGGGGACCCAACGGCCTGGCGGTGCGGGGGTGCGGAGTGACGGAGCGGCCTGAAAGTGCCGCCAGGCGGTGCGGCCTGGCGGTGCGGCCTGGCAGGGCCGCCTGACAGGGCCGCCTGACAGGGCCGGCCCGTGTCCGTAGGGTGGGGGCTGGAGTACGACCCGACTACGGAAAGGCCCCACCATGCCGGAATCCGACGTTGCCCGCCGCGCCGCCGCCCTCGCCTCCGAAGACGGGGGGATGCGCCCCCAGCAGCAGGAGCCGCCGGGCCTGACCGGACGCATGGACCCGGTGCCGGACCACGGCGAGGAGACCTGGACCGGGCACGGCCGCCTGGCGGGACTGAAAGCCCTGGTGACCGGAGGGGACTCCGGCATCGGCAGGGCCGTGGCGATCGCCTACGCCCGGGAGGGCGCCGACGTCGCCCTCAACTACCTGCCCGAAGAAGAGCCGGACGCCCGCGACACGGCGCGGTGGATCGAAGAGGCCGGGCGCGCCGCCGTGCTGGTTCCCGGGGACCTGCGCGAGGAGGACGCCTGCGGACGGATCGTGGAGGCGGCGGTGGAGGGGCTCGACGGGCTGAACATCCTGGTCAACAACGCCGGCTACCACTGGGCACGCGGGGAGGCCGGACTGAAGGGGCTGCGCACCGCGGACCTGGAACGGGCGGTGCGCACCAACCTCTACGGCACGCTGTGGGTGACGCGGGCCGCCTTAGGGCACCTGGGCCGGGGGGACTGCATCATCAATACGACGTCGCTGCAGGCCTACCAGCCCTCCGTCACGATGGTGGATTACGCCGCGACCAAGGCCGCCCTGAACAATGTGACCGCCAACCTTGCCGCCGAGTTGGGGCCCGAGGGTATCCGGGTGAACGCGGTGGCCCCCGGCCCTGTGTGGACGCCCCTCCAGCCGGCGACCAAGGAACCCGAGGCCGTGGCGAAGATGGGCCGCGACACGCCCCTGGGCAGGATCGGCCAGCCGGCCGAACTCGCCGGCGCCTACGTGTTCCTGGCCTCGCCCCGGGAGGCCAGCTATGTCAGCGGCACCGTCCTGGGTGTCACCGGCGGGTTGCCGGTCTTCTAGGGCCCGGGTTTTCCAGGCTCCCGGTCCTCGAGGCCTCCGGCCTTGCGGGTCCCGGATGTTCCCGGGTCCGGCAGGGGTCCAGCAGGGGACCGAACGGGGCCCCGGCCGCCGCGGCCGGGGCCCCGTTCGGGCGCCTCTTCCTGCTCCTGTCCGGGCTGAGTCCTGCCCGGGATTAGTCCTGATCCGGCCGCACGCGGCCCAGGCGGACGACGGCGGCCCCGGCCGGAGGCAGCACCAGGTCCGTGCCGTCGGGCCCGGGGTGGCCGATCCCTTCGGTTCCGAAGAGCACCTCCCCGGCGGTCCCGCCCAGCGGGACCTTCCGCTCGTCCCCGGAAAGGTTGGCCAGGATGGCCAGGGAGCCGCGGCGGAGGGACAGCCACCGCTCCTGCTCGTGGTGCTCGACGGCGTCGGGCCAGCGGGTCGCCGCGAGGTCCGGCTCGGTGGCCCGCAGTTTCAGCAGGCGCCGGTAGACCTCGAGCATCCGCGCGTGGTCGCCGTGTTCCGCCTCGCTCCAGTTCAGCTTCGAGCGCTCGAACGTCTGCGGGTCCTGGGGGTCCGGTACCTGGTCCGGGTCCCACCCCATCCGCTCGAACTCCAGCAGCCGGCCCTCGGCGGTGGCCTTGCCGAGTTCGGGCTCGGGGTGGGAGGTGAAGAACGCCCACGGCGTCGACGCGGCGAACTCCTCGCCCATGAAGAGCATGGGCGTGAAGGGCGAGGTCAGGTTCAGCACGGCAGCCTGGACCAGCTGGTCGAAGCCCAGGGTGGCGGTGATCCGGTCCCCGGCGGCGCGGTTGCCGATCTGGTCGTGGTTTTGCGTGCAGACCACCAGCTGGCGCGGCTCCACGCGGGCGTGGTTGACCGGGCGGCCGTGGTGGCGGCCCCGGAACGAGGAATAGCTGCCGTCGTGGAAGAAACCGTCACGCAGCACCTTGGCCAGGGCACCCACGGAGGCGAAGTCCGTGTAGTAGCCCCCGTCCTCGCCGGTCAGGTTGGAGTGGACCGCATGGTGGAAGTCGTCGCTCCACTGGCCGGCCAGGCCATGGCCGTTGATGTCGCGCGGATGGATCAGCCGGTCGTTGTTCAGGTCCGATTCGGCAACCAGGAACAGCGGCCGCCCGCTGCGCGCGGACAACTCGTCGGTGGCGGCGGCAAGCTCCTCCAGCAGGTGCACCGCCCGCTCGTCGCGGAAGGCGTGGACGGCGTCCAGACGCAACCCGTCGACGTGGTAGTCGCGCATCCACATCAGGGCGTTCTCGACGATGTAGGCGCGGACCTCGTCCGATCCCTCCTTGTCGAGGTTGACCGCGTCGCCCCAGGTGTTGGCGTTGCCCTCCACCAGGTACGGGCCGAAGCGCGGCAGGTAGTTGCCGCTGGGGCCAAGGTGGTTGTAGACGACATCCTGCACCACGCCCAGGCCGTGCCGGTGGGCCGCGTCGACGAAGCGCTGGTAGGCGGCGGGCCCGCCGTAGGCCTCGTGCACGGTGTACCAGAGCACGCCGTCGTAGCCCCAGTTGTGCACGCCGTTGAAGCCGTTCACCGGGAGCAGTTCCACATGCTGCACGCCCAGGTCCGCCAGGTAACCCAGCCGCGCCGCGGCGGCGTCGAGGGTGCCCTCCGGGGTGAAGGTGCCCACGTGCATCTCGTAGATCGCCCCTCCGGCCAGGCCCGGGGAAACCCAGCCGCTGTCCTGCCACTGGTGCCCGGAGGGGTCGAAGGTGCGGGAGAGCCCGTGGACTCCGTCGGGCTGGCGCCGCGAGCGCGGGTCCGGCAGCGGCGTCCCTCCGCCGTCGAGCACATAGCCGTAGTCGGCCTCGCCCGCGGGGACTGCGGCGGCGGGCCGCCACCAGCCTCCGCCGCGGTCCTCCATCGGCAGGAGGTCCCCGCCGAGGGCCAGTTCCACCGTGCGGGCGCGCGGCGCCCAGACGTCGAAGCGGGTATCCATGCTACGCATCCTCCCTTACCAGCAGTGCCGCCGGGTAGACGGCGAAGACCTCCCTGGCGTACAGCCGTCCGTCGCTTTCCAGCAGCCGGCCGGTGACCACGTCCCGGTAGGATCCGGGGGCCAGCAGCGCGGCGGTGTCGTGCCAGCCGCCGCCTTCCGCCAGTCCCAGCGGAAGCCGGGTCACCAGGGTGATGGCCCCGCCCCGGTCAAAGCCGAACAGGTGCTGTTCGTCCTCTCCCTCCACCGCCACGGCCTCGTAGCCGGTGAACAGCTCGGGGCGGCCGCGTCGCAGCCGCAGCGCCCTGCTGACCAGCAGCAGCTTGGCCCGCCCGTCCGCCTCCACCGGCGGCAGGGCCGCACCGGCGTCGAGCTCGGCGAGCGCGGCGGCACGGGCCGCGAAGTCCACCGGGCGCCGGTTGTCGGGGTCCACGAGAGAGTAGTCCCAGAACTCGGTGCCCTGGTAGACGTCGGGGACGCCGGGCATGGTCAGCTGGACCAGCTTGGCGGCCAGCGAATTGGACCGCCCGGCCGGAGCGAGGCCGGCCGCCATGGCGGAGACCGCCTCGTTGACCGCCGGATCGTCGAAGGCCTGGTCGATTGCCGCGTGCATGCCCTCCTCGAACCCGGTGTTCGGGTCCGTCCAGGAGGTGCTGTTTCCGGCCTCGCGGGCGGCCTTTTCCGCGTAGGCGTGGGCCCGTTCCCGGCTGAGCGGCCAGGCCCCGATCGCGGCCTGCCACAGCAGGTCGGCAAAGGCCAGGTCTTCCACGGGGACCTTGCTTTCGAACCGCGGCAGGAACTCGGCCCACGCCTCCGCCGCCTCGCTGAGCACGCTGATCCGTGCGCGCGTGTCCTCGGAGCGCTTGGTGTCGTGGGTGGAGAGGGTCGTCATCGAGTCGGGCAGTTCGAGCTGGCGCACGGCGAAGCGGGTGTGCAGCTCGAACGGCTCCACCGCGAACTCCGAGGGGTCGGCCCCCACCTCGTTCAGGGACGTCAGCCTTGTATAGCGGTAGAACGCTGTGTCCTCGACGCCCTTGGCCATGACCATGCCGCTGGTCTGCTGGAAGCGCACGGCCAGTTCGGTTGCCGCGGCGTCCCCGGCCGGTCCCAGCAGCGGATGCAGCACCGTGATCGCCTCGGCCAGGTCGGGCCGGTGCACGCGGGCCGCGATCACGGCCTGGTCCAGGTACTCCCGTCCGTGCGGAAGGTAGCTGCGGTAGACGGGGAAACAGCTGAGGATCTCGGCCAGGGCGTCGGCGGCGGAAGAGGGGTCCAGCCCGGCGTCCGCGGGGACCAGGCGCGTGAGCCGCTGGACCTCGGAGTGCAGCAGTCCGTCCGCGATGGCCCGCTTGGTGTCGTGGATCATCTGCCGGTAGGAGTCATCCCCGGGCACCACGTCGCTGAGCGCTTCGCGGCCCCGCGGGTCCACGAAGAGCCGGTCGACGTCCGCGAGGGCGTCATAGCCCGT
This sequence comes from Zafaria cholistanensis, assembly GCF_008580665.1. Classification (GTDB taxonomy): domain Bacteria; phylum Actinomycetota; class Actinomycetes; order Actinomycetales; family Micrococcaceae; genus Zafaria; species Zafaria cholistanensis. Next base: position 69,199 of record NZ_BKDJ01000009.1, on the reverse strand, counting down.
GGTCCCCGCGCAGGCCCAGTCGGGCGGGAGCTTCTCTCCGGGCTCGAGGATCTTCTCCACCAGCACGTAGGCTCCGCCGGTCAGCTCGTGCAGCCGGCGCAGGTAGCCCGCCGGGTCCGCGAGGCCGTCGGGGTGGTCGATGCGCAGCCCGTCCACCAGCCCGTCCTCGAACCAGGACCTGACCTCCGCGTGGGCTTCGTCGAAGACCCAGTCCACCTCCACGCGCAGCCCCGCCAGCGAATTGACGCCGAAGAAGCGGCGGTAGTTCAACTCCGCATCGGCCCGGCGCCAGTTCACCAGCTCGTAGTGCTGGCGGGCATGGACGGCGGCGGGGTCGTCGCCGTCCGCGGCGGTGCCCGGGGCAACCGGGAAGGCGTGGTCGAAGTAGTGCAGCTCGAATCCGCCGTCGTCGTCCCGCACCAGGCGCAGCGAGGACTCCTCGGAATCCCCGTCGCCCAGCACGGGCAGGCGCAGCCTGCCCCGTCCCGCGTCCCAGTCCACGTCGAAGGCCTCGGCGTATCGCGAGGCGCGGCCCTCGCGCAGCAGCGACCACCACCAGCTGTTGGCGCGCGGCGTGGCGACCCCCATGTGGTTGGGCACGATGTCCACGAGCAGGCCCATGCCCGCGGCGTGGGCCGCGGTGGAGAGGCGGACCAGCCCCTCGCGCCCGCCCCGGTCCGGGTCCACGGAGGTGGGATCGACGACGTCGTAACCGTGGTCGGACCCCTTTTCCGCGGTGAGGATCGGTGAAAGGTAGAGCCAGTCCACGCCCAGGTCCCTGAGGTAGGGAACCAGGTCGGCGGCGTCATGCAGCGTGAAAGACGGCCTGATCTGCAGCCGGTAGGTCGAAACCGGCGTTTTGTTGAGCGAATGCATTCGATCCCCCGAATCGGTTGTTTCCATTCCAGCTGCCCGGTCCATGGCGCTGCCGGTCAGACCATCGTCTCGCGCGTCTTGGCCCCCGCCAGCGCCGCGAGCGAAGCCGCGACCGAGTGGTCCGGCGCCGGCTCCTCCTCCTGGTTCTCCGCCCGCAGCACGACCATCGAGCGGCCGCGCACGGTGAGCGCGCTCTCCGCCGCCACCGCCGGGGAGTCCGCGTAGCTGCCGGCCGTGTCGATGACCTGCTCCCACTTGGCCCCGTACTTCTCGGCCGGGAGCCTGAACTCGACATCCTCATGGTGGGGGTTGAAGAACAGCAGGAAGTTCAGGTCGGTGACGCGCTGGCCACGGGAGTCGGTTCCGCCGATGCCCTGGCCATTGAGGAAGACCCCGATCGACAGGGCCACGTCCGCGTCCCAGTCCTCGGGCTTCATGGCCTTGCCGTCGGCCCCGAGCCAGACGATGTCCGGAAGCTTGGTGCCGTCGGGGTGCTCGACGGGGCGCCCGTCGAAGAACCTGCGGCGGCGGAAGGTCGGGTGTTCCGCCCGCAGCTTGCTCACCGCGGCCGTGAACTCCAGCAGCGGCTGGTCGGCCGTCTCCCAGTGGATCCAGCTCAGCTCCGAGTCGTGGGCGTAGGTGTTGTTGTTGCCCAGCTGGGTGCGGCCCAGTTCGTCCCCGTGGGCGATCATCGGCACGCCCTGGGAGAGCAGCAGCGTGGCGATGAAGTTGCGCTGCTGGCGGGCCCGCAGCGCCTGGACCTCCGGATCGTCCGTGGGGCCCTCCGCCCCGCAGTTCCAGGAGCGGTTGTGGGACTCGCCGTCGTTGTTGTCCTCGCCGTTGGCCTCGTTGTGCTTCTCGTTGTAGGAGACCAGGTCCCGCAGGGTGAAGCCGTCGTGGGCCGTGACGAAGTTGATCGACGCCACCGGGCGCCGCCCGGAGTGCTCATACAGGTCCGCCGAGCCGGTGATGCGGGAGGCGAACTCGCCCAGGGTGGAGGGCACGCCGCGCCAGAAGTCGCGCACCGTGTCCCGGTACTTGCCGTTCCATTCGGTCCACTGGGGCGGGAAGTTGCCGACCTGGTAGCCGCCGGGCCCGATGTCCCAGGGTTCGGCGATGAGCTTGACCTGGGACACGACCGGATCCTGCTGGATGAGTTCGAAGAAGGTGGAGAGCTTGTCGACGTCGTAGAACTCCCGGGCCAGGGTGGAGGCGAGGTCGAAGCGGAACCCGTCCACGTGCATCTCCGTGACCCAGTAGCGCAGGGAGTCCATGAGCAGCTGGAGCGAGTGCGGACTGCGGACGTTCAGCGAGTTGCCGGTGCCGGTGTAGTCCATGTAGTACTTCTTGTCCTCCTCCATCAGCCGGTAGTAGGACGCGTTGTCGATGCCGCGGAAGGAGAGCGTGGGGCCCATGTGGTTTCCCTCCGCCGTGTGGTTGTAGACCACGTCGAGGATGACCTCGATCCCGGCCAGGTGCAGCGTGCGCACCATCGCCTTGAACTCCTGGACCTGCTGGCCCTGGTCGCCCGTGGAGCTGTAGGTGTTCTGCGGGGCGAAGAAGCCGATCGTGTTGTATCCCCAGTAGTTGGAGAGCCCCTTGTCCTGCAGGGTCGAGTCGTTGACGAACTGGTGAACGGGCATCAGTTCGATCGCCGTGACCCCGAGCTTTTGCAGGTGCGCGATCACGGCCGGGTGGGCGACGCCGGCGTAGGTGCCGCGCTGGTCCTCGGGGATTTCGGGGTGCATCTGCGTCAGGCCCTTGACGTGCGCCTCGTAGATGACCGACTGGTGGTAGGGGGTGCGCGGGCTGCGGTCCCCGTCCCAGTCGAAGAACGGGCTCACCACGACGCCAAGCATCATGTGCGGCGCGGAATCCTCGTCGTTGCGGGAATCCTCGTCCCCGAAGTTGTAGCCGAACAGGGCCTGGTCCCAGCTGACCTGCCCTTCGACGGCCTTGGCGTAGGGATCCAGCAACAGCTTGTTGGGGTTGCACCGCAGGCCCTGGGCGGGATCGTACGGGCCGTGGACCCGGTAGCCGTAGCGTTGTCCGGGGATGATCTGGGGCAAGTAGCAGTGCCAGACGTACCCGTCGACCTCGGTGAGGTCGACCCGGGTCTCCTTGCCCTCGTCGTCGAACAGGCACAACTGAACGGCTTCGGCGACTTCGCTGTACAGGGCGAAGTTAGTGCCGGTGCCGTCGTAGGTGGCACCCAGTGGGTAAGCGTTGCCGGGCCAAACTTCCATGAACTCTCCAAACCAATGCGCTGTGGGTGGTACATGCTGCCCTGCCGGGCCCTTGTCGTGAAACCCACACTAGCGGCTAGGCGGCAGTGCGGGGCAACGCCCCTGCCCCGCGCAGCGCGGTACGCGGGGCCGCGGGAACCGTGCCCGAAGCGCGCCGTTCCGGTCCGCGGAACAACTGACACCCATGGCAGCGCCGCTGCCGATCCTGCCTGGTCCGGACTCCACGGTTCGCTGCGCAATCCCGCCGGTCCGTACCGTGAGGGCACGCCCCGCGCAGACCCGCGCGCCCGTATTTCCCGGGCAGCAGGAAGAGGGCCGGGAAGCCGCACCCATTCCGGTGCGCGAAACCGGATGCTAGCCTGAGCGCGCCCGGCCAGGTTCGTGCGGGCGGCGGTTCAAGTCACTTCTTGGGGGAAACGTGACATATGTTCTTGGCATTGACCTGGGCGCGTGCTCTACCGGAGCCGCGATTCTCCGGCCCGGCAGCGGGGAGGATCCCGCCCCGCTGGGCCTCGGTGTGCACACCCCCAGGGCCGCAAGCGCCCTGTTCCTGGCCGCGGATGGCCGCGTCCTGGCCGGGGATGCCGCCGAATCCCGGGGCTGGGAATGCCCGGAACGCCTGGCCCGGGGATTCAAGGCCCGGGTGGGGGACTCGGTCCCGCTGGCCGTGGGGGAGGCCCTGGTCCCGGCGGAGGAACTGTACGCGGCGCTGGCCCGCTGGGTGGTCACCACCGTGGAGGCCCGCGAGGGGGCTCCCGCGGCAGCGGTGGCCCTGACCCACCCGCGCGGGTGGGGCGGGTACCGGGTGTCGGTCGCCCGGCGGGCGCTGGCGGAGGCAGGGCTGGCCCATGCGCTCCTGCTCAGCGAACCGGAAGCGGCCGCGCTGCACCACGCCGCCGGGACTCCGCTGGATCCGGGCGCCATGGTGGCAGTGTGCAACCTCGGCGGCAGCGTTGAGGCCACCGTCCTGCGCAGGGGCGCGGGAACGGACCGCGGGGCCGCGGACTTCGAGACCCTGGGCCGTTCCGGCGGCCCCGCCCGGGACCTGGGCGCCGAGCTGGACGAGGCCGTGTTCGCGCATGTCCTCGACGCGCTGGGCGGGCCGGCCGGGGAGCCGGACACCGGAGATCCCCGCGTCGCGTCCGCGCTGGCGCAGGTTCGGCGCGAATGCGCCACAGCCAAGGAGGCGCTCGCCGGAGGCGCCGAAGCCACCGTCAAGGTGGTCCTGCCCGGGGCGCGAAAGCAGGTGCGGATCACCCCGGAGGAGTTCGAGGCACTGGCCGGGAACCTCCTGCGCGGGGCCGCGGACATCCTGGGCCAGGCGCTGCGCTCGGCCAGGGTGTCCGTCCGGGACCTGGCTGCGGTCATCCTCACCGGGGGAACGGCCGCCATTCCCCTCGCGGCGCGGATCCTCGCCGAAGAAGCTCCCGGGGCAGTCGCGGCCGATGCCGATCCCGCCTCCGTGACCGCCCGGGGCGCAGCACTGGCCGCGGCCGGCCACCTCAAGGCCGGCGTGGGCACGGAGGCCGTCGTGGCCAGCGTCTTGAGGGTCCATGGAACTGCGGTCCGGCCCCATCCGGACGACCTTGGCCTGCTGCTCCCCGCCCCCCCGACGGTGGAGGCCGGCGGGGTCCTCTACATCCCCGTGCCCCGGACCCGGCAGCGGATCGCGGCCGGCACGGGGATGACCGCGGCGTCCGGCGCCTCCCGGCCGGGGGCGTGATCCGGCATGGAGCGGGAAACCCATCCGATGGCCGCGGCGCGCCCACTGGACCGGACGCATGCGGCCACCCTGTTCGCGGACGTCTCGGCGCGCCCCAAGGAACGTCTGCTGGTCGGCATCGCAGGTGCCGGAGGGTCGGGCAAAACCGCCCTGCTGGACCGCCTGGAGGCGACATACCGGGCCCGCGGCATCCCCGTCAGCCGCGACCACGCCGCCGTGTATCCTGCCAGTCCCGCGGATCCTGCCGGACATGCGGTCCCGTCGGCCGTACTGGTCGATGACGCCCACCGGCTCGGCGAAACGGAACTGGGCCGCCTGCAGTCGATGGTCGACGGCGACCATGCCGACCTTGTGGTCGCCTACCGCAGCTCGTCCCGCACCCCGGCCCTGGACAGGCTGGTGCGGGCCCTTGAACGGCACCGGCCACAGGTGGTCCTGGACCCGCTGGGCCCCGGGGAGGTCCAGGCCCGGATCGCGGCCGTGACCGGGGCCCCCGCGCCCCCGGCGCTGGTGGCCGACGTGCTGGACAAAACCGGAGGCATGGCGTGGCTGGTCGCGCGGACGCTGCCGGCCCTGGGTGACGGGGACGCCGTCGCGCTCGATCCCCAGGGGATGCAGGCCGTGGCGGAGCAGCTCGGCCGCGACCTGCAGAGGGTCGATGAGGGCCTGCGCCACGTGCTCCTTTCGCTCGCCGCCGGCTTCGACTCCGCCGAGGTGGAACCCCCATGGCCGGATTTCGCGGGCCAAACCATTGACGAACTGGTGGACGAGGCCCGTACCGCCGGGCTGCTGCTGCCCGACGGCCGCCTCATCCCGCTGGTGCGCCAGGCCCTGATCGGCACCATGCCGCGGTTCCGGCTGCGCAGCCTCCAGCGGGCGCTGGTTGATGGCTACGTGGCCACCGGATGCGCCCTCGAGGGCGTCGCCCGGGACCTGGCCCGCAGCGGGGTGCGGGATATCCGGGTGGCCCGCGCCCTGGAGCAGGCGGGGGACGGCGTGCTGGGCACCGACCCCGCCCGCGCGCTGCAACTGTACGACGAAGCGAAAACCGCCGGTGCCGACGGGGTGCTCCTGGCACCCCGTCGGGCCCAGGCGGCACTGGCGGGAGGAGACCTGGAGGGGGCGGGGCGGATTGTCGACGGGCTCCTTGCCCTGGACAGTCCTCCGGACGCGGAGCGGGTGGCCAACACCGCCGCCGCCATATGGTCCCGGCGCGGACTGCTGGCCCGGGGCGCCGACGCGTACCGCTGGCTGGGCCCGGCCAGGACCGGGGAATCCTCCTCCCTGGCCGCCGTGGCCCTGGTCGGCGTCGGGGACCTGGCCGGGGCGCGGAGCATGCTGGAAACCGCGGTGCGGTCCGGTTCGCCCACCCTCCACTCCGTGGCCGCGGCGCTGATGGGACAGGGCTGCCTGGACGCGGCGGAAGGACGGGCCGCCGAGGCGCTGTCGGCGCTGGTCCGGGCCTCGGACACCCTCACGGCCGCCGGCGCCCTGGTGCCGCTGCCGGAACTGCCCGCGGTGCTGGCCGCCCTGGTGGCCCTGCACTGCGGAAAACCCGGCACGGCGGAATCGATCCTTGCCGCCGCACTGGCCGGAGGACAGGGAGGGAAGGCTGCCCGGCCCCGCATGCTGCTGCTGCAGGCGTGGTCCCACATGCTGCTGGACCGCCCGGAGCGGGCCCGTGCCCTCATGGCCGAGGCCACCGGGGGCGCCCATCCGGCGACCCCCCGCGACAAGCTGTTCCTGCACGCGCTCGCCGTCGGCCTGGCCCGGCGCGCCGACGACCTCCCGGCCCTCGTGCGCGCCTGGCGCAAGGCCCGGGAGCACCAGATGCATGTTGTTGCGGATCTCTACTGCCTCCTGCCGCTGGGTGAGCTGGCGGTAGCCGGCGCACGGTTGCGCGACGACGGTCCGTTGCAGCCGCAACTGGAGGAAGCCTGGGCCGTGCTGGGACGGCTGGGAGACCCGCCGCTGTGGGCGGTCCCGCTGCACTGGTATTCGATGCAGGCAGCGCTCCTGGCCGAACGCCCGCACGACCTTGCCCCGCATGCCGCCGCGCTGGCCCGCGCCGCGTCGCTGGACGGGCCGGTGTCCCGGCTGGCTTCGCGGCTGGCCACCGCGGGGAAGGCCTGGGTCGCCGTCCTGGCGGGGGAAGTCGACGCCGCCGCCGTCGAATCCGCCGCGAACGGCCTGGCCGGCGCCGGCCTGGCATGGGAGGGCGCGCGGCTGGCCGGACACGCCGCGGGCCGGGCGGATGACCGCAGGGACATGCACCGGCTGCTCTCCTGCGCCCGGGACCTGCGCCGCGGAGCCCACGCGGCGGCAGAGGGCCCTGCGGCGGCAGAGGGTTTTGCGGCAGCCCCCCCGCCCGGGGGATCGGGAGCGTCCACCGGCGGGGCCTCCGCCGGCGGAGAGCCTGCCCGGGAGGCGCCCGCCGGGCCGGCACCCTCTGCGGCGGCGCTCAGCCCCCGGGAACGGGACGTCGCCCGGCTGGTCCTCCAGGGCAAGACCTACCGCGAGATCGGGGAGGCGATGTTCATCTCTCCCCGCACCGCGGAGCACCACATCGCCCGCATCCGGCACCGGCTGGGGGCGGCCACGCGCCCGGAACTGCTGGCCCGGCTCCGGCTGGTCCTTGACGGCGGGGAAACCGGGGCGGCGGCCGGGGGCGGGGACGCCGCCCCTGTTGGGGCCAGATGACGGGCCACCCCCTGCCAGGGCGCCCCTTCCGGTCCCTTTTCCGGGTCCCTGTCCCGCGCGTGCCGTTACGTCCCCGATTCCCTGCCGTCCGTGCCCGCCGGTTTTCCCCGACGCAGCCCGGCGGCCCATTGCGCGGCGCACTTCCGAGGGCAGCTGTCAACCCCTGGCGCCCCTCAAGTGCCCCCTCAAGTGCCCCCAGTTTCCCCCCGGCCCGCGGGGCGGGACCCCCTATAGGGGGATCCGCCATTAGGGGATGAGTCCCGATGCGGGGCCGGTGTGGCCCGCATAGGTTAGGGGTGCCGGGCACTTGTCCGACAGACTGCACATCCGAAGAATTTTCGGCCTGAAGGAGCCTCGCATGACGAACGTTTCGACCGTTCTGCTCGACTTCATGATGAACCTTTTCAAGGACCCGGGAGCCGTGAAGGCCTTCCAGGAGGACCCCGACCGGTCCCTTGGTGCCGCCGGCCTGGGCAATGTCTGCTCCTCCGACGTGGACGCGGTCCTGCCCAGCCTCGTTGACTTCTCCGATGTCTCATTCGACCGCGACTATGACACCGGCGGCAACGACTCGACGATCGAGGGCAACGACCCCGAGTCCGACTTCGACCTGAGCGGGCGCGTCAGCGACCTTGGCTGGGGCGGCGGCGGTGCCGGCGGCGGCGGCGGTGGGGGTGGCGGCGGCATTGGTGCTTTCAGCGCCGGCGGCAGCGGGGGCAGTGGAGGAAGCGGCGGGAGCGGGGGCAGTGGGGGAAGCGGCGGCGACTACGACCGCGCCGTGGAGCACATCACCCGGATCGTGAACGAGTACTCCTACACCTCGAAGGTCGATGACCGCGACACGATCACGGACCAGTCCGTGAACCAGAACATTTGGGCCAACGGCGACGTTACCCAGAACTTCGACAACGAATCGGTGGTGACCTCGGGCGACCACTCGGCGTCGTCCTCCGGCGCCGGGTCCGCAGCCGTCAGCGGCAGCTCCAGGGCCGACGTCAGGACCGATGCCTCGACCGAGGTGCATTCCGGAGGCAGCAACAACAACGTCACCGCCGGCACCTCGCGCACGAAGGTGGAGGACAACTCGGTCAACGTGGAGATCGAACGCTACGAGCCCGAGTTCACCGACATCGACGATTCGGTCGTGGTACAGGAGAACGACGTCGACCTCGACGTGGACCTGCCCGCGGCAGGCGGCGTGGACGCACCGTAGGGAACAGCACCCCGGCGCCAGCCGCCCGGGCAGGGGCCCGCGGGCCCCTGCCTGTCCGGCCGGGGGCGCCGCCCCGCCGGACAGGCCCCCGCGGGGCCTGTCCGCAAGCGCAAGGAGGAAACGTGGCTGAACTGGTTGACCTGCTCGGGGACGGCATTGCCGAGGCGGAACCGGCCGGCCGGCCGGACCTGCGCCGCCGCCTGGAAAACACGCGCCGCAGGCTCCTGGAGCGGGACGTCCGCGTGGTCGTGGTCGGGGAGTTCAAGCAGGGGAAGAGCCAACTGGTCAACGCCCTGGTCAACGCCCCCGCCTGCCCGGTGGACGATGTCCTGGCCACCTCCGTGCCCACCGTGGTCCGCCACGGGGAGACCCCGTCCGCGACAGTCCTGGTCCCGCAGGACGGTGACCCGTTCGGGGACGGAGCGGCCACCGCCGAGCGCCGGCCCGTGGGCCTGGAGGAGATCGGGACCTATGTGTCCGCGAAGGGCAACGCCGGAAACCGCATGCGGTTGCTGGGGGCCGAGGTCCGGGTCCCGCGCCACCTCCTGGCCGACGGACTGGTCATCGTGGATTCTCCCGGCGTGGGGGGCGTGCATTCGGCCCACGAGCTGGCGGCCCTGGTCGCCCTGGGCAGCGCGGACGCGATGCTGCTGGTCACCGATGCCTCGCAGGAACTTACCGAGTCCGAGCTCCGGTTCCTGCGCCAGGGGCTGCAGCTGACGCCCCACGTAGCCTGCGTGGTGACCAAGACCGACATCTATCCCCACTGGCGCGAAGTGGCCGTCGCGGACAGGGACCACCTGGACCGCATTGACCCGGCCATTCCCCTGTTTCCCGTCTCCGCCGAACTGCGGCTGCACGCGGCCCGGCTGCAGGACAGCGAGCTGCACGCCGAATCCGGATACGGACCGCTGGTGGCATACCTGCGCGGGGAGGTGGTCGGGAAGGCCCGGCGCACCCGCCAGCGACGGGCCGCCCAGGACCTTCGGTCCGTCATCGACCAGCTGCGGCTGTCCCTGCGGACCGAGCTGGACGCCCTGGAGAACCCGTCCGGAACGCCCCGGCGCCTTGCCGAGCTGGAGGCGGCCAGGCAGCGGGCCGACGAACTGCGCCGCCGTTCGGCCCGGTGGCAAACCACGCTCAACGACGGCGTCGGCGACCTGATCGCGGACCTCGAGCACGACCTCCGGGACCGGCTGCGGCACATCCAGCGGGAAGCCGAAACGGCGATCGACCAGGGCGATCCCGGCCCCGTCTGGTCCGATTTCTCCGCGTGGCTTCAGCAGCGGGTCGCAGCGGCGGTATCGGACACCTTCGTGTGGACCGACGGCCGCGCGGCGTGGCTGGCCCGCGAGGTGGCCGAGCATTTCGCCGCGGACGGCGTGGCCCTGCCGGAACTGCGCGTCGGCGACACGGGCAGCGTGCTGGACCCCGTCGCCCCCGTGCCCGACCTGGACCGCGGATACGTCGGCTTCTTCCAGAAGGTGCTGATCGGCATGCGCGGTTCCTACGGAGGTGTCCTGATGTTCGGCCTCCTCACCGGACTGGCCGGAATGCCGCTGATCAACCCCATCTCCGTGGGCGCCGGGGTGCTGCTGGGGGCCAAGGGATACCAGGAGGACCGGCAGGCCCGCCTCAAGCGCCGCCAGGGCGACGCCAAGACCCTGGTGCGCCGCCACATCGACGACGTCGTCTTCCAGGTGGGCAAGCAGCTCAAGGACAGGCTCCGGCTGGTCCAGCGCGAGACCCGGGACCACTTCACGGACATCGCGGAAGAGCACCACCGGTCCCTGACCGACTCCTCCCACGCCGCCCAGGAGGCCGCGGCCACCTTCGCCGCCGAACGCGACGGGCGCATCCGGCAGATCCGGGACCGGCTGGGACGCCTTGACGCGCTGGACGCCCGCCTGGCGGCGGCCGACGCGAACCCGGGGGACGGGCCGCAGGGGCTCGGGACGGAAGAAGCGGAACGGGGCCTCCAGGAACAGGGCCTCCAAGAACACGGCACACAGGAACACGGCGGGCCGGAGCGGGCCGGAGCGGGGCGGGCATGAACGGAACGGGTACGCACGCGGTAGGCACGAACGCCGCGGTCAGGGCGGCGGTGGGCGGGCTCATCCGGGACACGCTGGAGGTCTACCGGGACGATCCGGCCGCGTGCGCCCTGCTGCGCGGGTACGCCGAACGGATGGGGGAGCCGGTGAGGGTTGCCCTGGCGGGGCTGGCCAAGTCCGGCAAGACCACGCTGCTGAACGCCATCGTGGGCGAGGGGATCGCCCTGGAGGAGGCCCGCCGGCACCCGCACCTGGTGGTGTGGTACCGCTATGGCCCCGCCCCCCGGGCCACGGCCCATTCCTTTTCCGGCCAATCCCGCCCGCTGCGCCTGGACCGAAGGGACGGCCGGCTGGTCGTGGACCTGGGCGGACCGGCCGCGCAGGAGGTGGAACGCCTGGTCATCGAGTGGCCCGCGGAGGGGCTGCGCTCCCTGACCCTGATCGACACCCCGGGTCCGGCCTCGCCGCCGGACCCGAACCCCACCCGCCCGCTTGAACCCGCCGGCCTGCCCGAACCCGCCGCACCGGGCGGCCTTCCCTTTCCCCCGCGCGTGGCCGCAGAGGCCGATGCCGTCGTGTACCTCATGCGCCACCCGCGCGAGGCGGACCTGGACCACTTGCGGGCGCTGCGGGATGCGGCCGCCCCCGGCGCCGGCGCCGCCAACGTCCTGGTGGTGCTTTCCCGGGCCGACGAAATTGGCGCGGGCCGGATCGGCTCGCTCATCTCCGCGGGCGCCTGTGCCGAACAGTATGCCCGCGGGGGCGCACTGCGCGACCTGGCCCTGGGGGTGGTCCCGGTTGCCGGCCTGCTGGCCCGGGCGGCCCGCACCCTGCACCGGGAGGAATTCGGTGCGTTGGTGCAACTGGCCGGCCTCGACCGAAGCGCGCGGGAGCGGCTTCTGCTCTCCGCGGACCGGTTCGTCCGCTCGGACGGGCCGGAGGATATGGACCCGGACCTGCGGGCCCGGCTCCTGGAACGGTTCGGCCTGTTTGGCATCAGGTTGGCCGCCGCCCTGATCCGCGGGGGAACCGACAGGCCGCTTCCGCTGTCCCGCGAACTCGCCCGGCGCAGCGGGCTGGCCGGCCTGCTGGAGCTCATTTCGGCCGGCTTCGTGGCACAGGGGAGCCGGTTGAAGGCGTGCGCGGTCCTGGACGGCATCGAGGCCCTGCTCCGGACGCGCCCGCGCCCCGGAGCGATCCGGCTGGCCGAGTCGCTCGAACGCGTCCGGGCCAACGCCCAGGACTTTCCGGAACTGCGGACCGCGGCCCGGGTGCACGGAGGCCGGCTGCCCGTGGAACCGTGGCTTGCCGCCGAGGCGGGGCGCCTTGTGGGTGGAGGCGGCGACACGCCGGCGGAGCGGCTGGGGATGGCCGGAGGGGACGCCTCGGACGGGGAGCTGCGGGCGCGCGCCCTGGAGTGCCTGGGCCGATGGCGCCGGGCCGCCGCGAACCCGTTGGCGGACCGCGCCGCCCTTGAGGACTACCGGACCGTCATCCGCAGCTGCGAGGCCGCGCTGGCCCTTCTGGCACCCGCGGCCGGCCCGGACAGGGTCCGGGTCCTACTTCGCCCGGAACCAGGCACTGGTCCCGTCCAGCACGCCCAGCACCAGCGCCACCCCGCTCAACGCTAGCTGCGCCAGCAGCAGGACGCTGGTGGCCGTTCCCGCGCCCGAGGGCAAAACCAGGAAAGCGTCCACCACGACGACGGCGAACCCGTGCAGGGGCAGGACGGCCAGAAGGGCCCAACGCAGGCGGCCGTGCCGGTTCATCATCACTTTCACCAGCAGGGCCTGGATGGCCATGACGGCCAAAAGCGTGCCCAGGCATCCCCAAAACAGCGTCGACACCAGGGCATCCAGCGCCACCTCGTGCCCGACGGTCTGGCGCTGCATGACCAGCCCCTTAAGGTGCTCCAGCGTGGCGTCGCGGGAAAAATACGCCACCAGGCAGGCCGCCACCCCCACTGTGAAGCTGGCGACCCAGGCGGACCTCATCGCCTGGACCACGCGCGGAGGCGGCGGGGACACCCGGATCGGTGCCGGCGCCGTGCTGGACATCCCGGGCCGCGCCGGCTTGTGAGGAGCCCCCGCTCCCGGGGGTCCGTCCGGACGCGCCGAGGGTGGTCCGCCGTTGCCTTGGTTCGCGTCCGTTCGTGCAGCCATGCACGTAATGTAACGGACATCACACGCATTTTCGGGAAACTGTGGTGCTTCTCACGGGCCCCGGCGCCGATCGGACGCCGCTTCGGGCCGCCCCGCGGGCGGTGCTTTTCCCCTCCCTGCGGCGTACCCTGACAGCGGGCGGCGCCGGGACCACGGCGCAGCACCAGTCCAGCACGCAGGGGAAGGGCGCCATACGGGAGGACGCAATGGGGCATCGGCACATCCTGTGGTTCGAGGAGGTCGGGCTCGGCGACATCGACCAGGTCGGCGGCAAGAACGCCTCCCTGGGGGAGATGACCCGGGCCCTGAAAACGGCCGGCGTCCGGGTTCCGGACGGTTTTGCAACCACCGCCGCCGCCTACCGTTCCTTCCTGTCCGCCAATGGGCTCGAGCCCCGCCTGGAAGCCCTGCTCGAAGAGTTTCGCGCAGGCCGCGCCGGCCTGCAGGCCACCGGCTCGGCGCTGCGCAACCTCGTCCTTGCCTCCACCCTGCCGGACGCGCTCGCGGGTGCGCTCCGCCAGGCCTACCGCACCCTGGCAGCCCGGGCCGGACTGGACGGGCCGGCGGTCGCCGTCCGCTCCAGCGCCACCGCCGAGGACCTGCCTGATGCGAGCTTCGCCGGACAGCAGGAAACGTACCTGAATATCACCGGGGAGGAGGACCTGCTCCGGGCCTGCCTGCGCTGTTACGCCTCACTGTTCACCGACCGGGCAATCAGCTACCGGCAGGCGCAGGGGTTCGGCCACCTCGATGTCGCGCTCTCCGTGGGGGTCCAGCGCATGGTCCGCTCCGACCTTGGCGCCTCCGGGGTGATGTTCTCCATCGACCCGGACACCGGCTTCCCGGGCGCCGTCGTGATCAGCGCGGCCTGGGGCCTGGGAGAAACCGTCGTAAAGGGCTCCGTGGATCCGGACCGCTACACCGTCTTCAAGCCGCTGCTCGCCCGCCCGGGGGCCGTGCCCATCATCGGTGCCGCCACCGGCGGCAAGGAGCGCAAGATGGTCCTGGCCGGGGACGGAAGCACCCTCACGGTGGACACCAGCCCGGAGGAACGCCGTGCCCGGGTCCTGGACGAGCCGGAGGTCATCCACCTGGCCCGCTGGGCCCTGGCCGTCGAGGAGCACTATGGCCGCCCGATGGACCTTGAGTGGGCCAGGGACGGGGCCACCGGCGAACTCTTCATGGTCCAGGCCAGGCCAGGCCCGAGACCGTCCAGGCCCGGCGCAGCGGGGACCGGTTCACCGTCCACCACCTCACCGGCAAGGGGCCCCTGCTGCTCACCGGCAGTGCGGTGGGGGAATCGATCGCCGTCGGTGGGGCCTGCCTGGTCCGCAGCCCGGCCGACCTGGCCAGCTTCCGCGACGGCGCCATCCTGGTCGCCGAGATGACGGATCCGGATTGGGTTCCGGTGATGCGCCGGGCCGCCGGAATCGTCACTGATCATGGCGGCCCGACCAGCCACGCGGCGATCGTCAGCCGCGAACTGGGCGTTCCCGCCGTCGTTGGCACCGGAAACGGCACCGCCCTGCTCGCCGACGGGGACACGATCACGCTCTCCTGTGCCGAAGGTGAGCAGGGGCGCGTCTACGCCGGCGCCCTGGCCTTCGAGGCCGAGGAGGTCGACCTGGGCGGCCTGCCCCGCCCCCGCACGGACGTGATGGTGAACATGGCCGATCCCTCGGCCGCCTTCCGCTGGTGGCGCCTGCCGGCGGCCGGGGTGGGCCTGGCCCGGATGGAATTCATCATCGGCAACCTGATCAAGGCCCACCCGATGGCCCTGGTGCACCCCGAACGCGTCCGGGACCCCGCCGCCCTCGGACGCATCCGCGAGCTGGCGGCCGGCTTCGCGGACCCTTCCGAATACTTCGTCCACACGCTTGCCCACGGAATCGCCCGGCTGGCGGCCCCCTACCATCCGGGTCCGGCCATCGTGCGCCTGAGCGACTTCAAGTCCAACGAATATGCCCACCTGCTCGGCGGGGAGGGCTTCGAGCGGGCGGAGGAGAACCCCATGCTGGGCTTCCGCGGTGCCTCCCGCTATTACGACGAGCGCTACCGCGCCGGGTTCGAGCTCGAATGCCGCGCCCTGGTACGGGTGCGCGAGCACCTGGGCTTCACCAACGTGGTGCCCATGGTGCCCTTCTGCCGCACCCCGGGGGAGGCGGACAAGGTCCTGGGGGTGATGGCGGCCAACGGGCTGGAGCGCGGCCGCGACGGCCTGCAGGTCTACGTGATGTGCGAGATCCCCTCCAACGTGGTGCTGGCCGAGGAGTTCGCCCGGCGTTTCGACGGCTTCTCGATCGGCTCCAACGACCTCACCCAACTGGTCCTGGGCGTCGACCGCGACGCCGCGGACCTGGCGGCCCTGTTCGACGAGCGCGACCCGGCGGTCACCGCCATGATCGCCGAGGCCATCCGCAAGGCCCACGCCGCGGGCATCAAGATCGGTATCTGCGGGCAAGGGCCCAGCAACCATCCCGACTTCGCGGCCTTCCTGGTGCGGGAGGGCATCGACTCGATCTCCCTCAATCCGGACAGTTTCCTGCGCACCGTGCGCACGATCGCCGAGGCCGAGGCGTTTCAGTAGCCGGGCGTTTCAGTAGCCGGGCGTTTCAGCAGCCTGGCGTTTCCGTATCCCGGCGCACCGGCCTCCGGGGAGCGCTACCCGCCCCCGGGGGCCAACCCGGACAGCGGAACCTCAAGGGCCGGCAGCGCGGGGGCGGAGGCGAGGGCCGCCACGTGGGCCGGGCCCGCACCGATCCAGCGGACCCACAGCGCCTTTGCCGCCGGCAGGTCCGGGGCCGAGACCGGGAAGGCCGCCTCCGGCGGGAACAGGCGCCCTGCCGCCAGGGCCGGGTCCAGGACGGTCAGCCGGTGGGGCTCGATCCGCAGCCCGTCCCCGGTGGCCTTCAGCACCGCCTCCTTGGCCGTCCACGCGGCCATCCGCAGCAGGCCCGGGTTGGGGGAGGCCGCCAGCAGCGCCCGTTCGGCGGGGGAGAGGGCCAGGGCATCGAAGCCGTCAACGAAGCCGCCAACCGGTCCCGGGCGCACGGGCGCGGTGCCTTCTCCGGCGTCGGTGCCCTGTCCTGCCTCGGAGTCCTGTCCGGCATCCATGACCTGTTCGACGTCGATGCCCAGCATCGTGCCGGCCGGTCCCACGGCGGCCATCACCAGGGTGCGCGTGCGCGAGAGCGACACCGCGGCGCCGCCCGCCTCAGGCTTGCCGTGGTCCGCGGCGCCGCAGTCTCCGCAGCGGCGGGTGATCTCCACCAGTGCGGCGGAAGCGGCGGACCCGGTGAGCACGTACGCGGCCAGCAGGCGCAGCAGGGCCCGTGAGGCCAGGAACGCCTCCGCATCCGCGGCCACCCGCAGCCCCGCGGCCCTGCCGGCCTCGGCGCCCAGCACGGCCGGGTAACCGCCCAAGGCCGCCACCGCGGCCCGGACCTCGGCGGGAGCGGCAAACGCGTAGCGGATCGTTCCCCGCGGTGCCGCCGCCGAGGCGGCATCCTCCCGGACGGCCGCGATCGAGCCGGCCGCAATTGAGCCTGCAGCGGTGGTGGCGGCACGGCGGCGGAGGGACTTCACGGGGCCATCCTAGGCGCTGGAAGGTCCGCCGCGGCGATGGCCTGCGGAGGTGGCCGGGCGCGCCTTCAGGCGTGGACCACCGGGTGTGCCCGTGGGTCAGGACCGGCGGCGCCACAGGGCCCTGACCGCCAGGGCGGCACCCGTCACGGCCAGGACCCACGGTCCGGCAACGACCAGCGGGTCCATCCATTGATGGGCCAGGTCCGCCCGCCTGCCCTCCCGTCGGGAGGTGATTCCGTGTCCGTGCAGTTCGGCGGGGATGCCGGTTTCGGACAGGGGGTTGTCCGGGCGCGGGCCTGCCAGGGACCGGAGATGGCTTTCCCAGGCGTCGATCCGGTCCCCGGCAAGCAGAAGGAGCCAGTGCGCTGCCCGCGCCTCGCTGTAGCGGGTGTAGGCCAGCCTCCTGACCTTCCCGGACAGGCCCTTCAGGGGAATCGAGGTGCCGAACACCGGGGGGAGGAACTTGTGCTCAATGGACCGTTCCCGGGGCTGCCTTTCCTCCTGGCGCTCCGGAAAGTCCCAATGGGCCCCGGTGTCCAGGTCCGTGCGCTCCCGGGGAACGGACGGACGGTCGGCCGGGTCCAGGTCCACGCCCCACCCGGGTATCTCCCGCCGCAACTGGTCGGCGGTCCTGGGCCGGGGCGGTTTCTGCGCCGTGTAGGGCATGGTCGTCTCTCCCGCCTAGTGGTTGTTCGGAACGATCAGTGTCTTGATGCAGCCGTCGAGCTTGGAGGAGAACAGGTGGTAGCCCTCGGCGATGTGTTCCAGCGGGATGCGGTGCGTGACGATGTCGCTGGGTTTGAGGTAGCCGTTGCGGATGTGTTCGAAGAGCCTGGGCCACTGCCGCTTGACCGGGCACTGGTTCATGCGCAGCGTCAGGCCCTTGTTGACGGCGTCGCCAAACTTCACGGCGCTGAACATCGGGCCGTAGGCCCCCACGACGGAGACGGTTCCGCCCTTGCGGACGGAGTCGATCGCCCAGTTCAGCGCCACGGGCGATCCGCCCTGCAGCTTGAGCTTGGCGGCGGTGATGTGCTGGGTGAGGTTGCCGTCGGCCTCGGCGCCGACGGCGTCGATCACCACGTCGGCGCCGAGGTGGTCGGTGGCTTTCTTCAGGTCCACCACGATGTCGTCGTGTTCGGCGAAATTGTACGTCTCGGCATGGGCGAACGTCCGCGCCTTCTCGAGCCGGTACTCAAGGTGGTCCACCACGATCACCCGCCCCGCACCCATCAGCCACGAAGACTTGGCCGCGAACAGCCCCACGGGCCCGGCGCCGAAAACCACCACCGTGTCGCCCTCGGCGATGTCCCCCAACTGGGCGCCGAAGTACCCGGTCGCCAGGGCGTCGGTGAGCAGGACCGCGTCCTCCTCGTCCATCCAGTCCGGGATCGGCGCGGGTCCGACGTCGGCGAAGGGGACCCGCACGTATTCGGCCTGCCCGCCGTCGTACCCCCCGCAGGTGTGGGAGTACCCGTAGATGCCCCCGACGGCCGTGGCATTGGGGTTCACGTTGTGGCAGTTCGAATAGAGCCCGCGCGCGCAGAAGTAGCAGGAACCGCAATAGATGTTGAAAGGCACCATGACCCGGTCACCGGGACGGAGGTTCCGCACCGAGGGGCCGACCTCGTGGACCACGCCGACGAACTCGTGCCCGAACGTCGAGCCCACCCGCGTATCCGGCATCATCCCGTGGTAAATGTGCAGGTCCGAGCCGCAGATCGCGGCCCGGGTAACCTTCACGATCGCATCGTTCGGATGCTCAATCCTGGGCATGTCCTTCTCTTCCACCCGGACCTTGTACGGCCCCCGATACACCATTGCCCGCATCACACCGCCACCTTCACGCCGGCCGCCAGATCCCTACAACCGTCCTACCAATGGGCGCGGGGGTCAAGGCTGGCCGCGCCACGGCATGGATGCCCGGCCCTGTCCTTGGACCCCGTCCCCGGGTTCCGGCGGGAGTTCGTGGAGGAGCCGGATAAGGGGCCTGGGGGCCGGATCCCCGCCCGCGCGGGTGCGTTTTCAGGCATGGCCGGCACGTCCGAAGGCCCCGTGGGACAAAAGACGAAACGGGACAAAGCTCAAACGGGGTACAAAGCCGTAACGCGGCGCAGGCCCGCACCGGCCTTTACTGGCCGGCCCGGTTCGGTGTAACCCTGTCACCATAGGGTGGGCCCCAACCCTGAAGAATCCAAGGAGATCCCATGACGAACCTCGCTCCGCTCTGGTCGCCCCTGCAGATCGGTTCCACGCAACTGCCCCACCGCGTGGCGCTGGCCCCCATGACGCGCGTCAGCGCCACCTCGGACGGGCTGGTCACCGAGAAGATGGTCTCCTACTACGAGGCCTTTGCCCGGGGCGGTTTCGCCCTGCTGGTTACCGAGGGCATCTACCCCGACACCGCCTACAGCCAGGGCTACCTGTACCAGCCCGGCCTGGCCACCGACGACCAGGCCAGATCCTGGGCAGCGGCGGTGGACGCGGTCCACGCCGCCGGGTCCACGATCTTCGCCCAGCTCATGCACGCCGGCTCCCAGGCCCAGGGCAACCGCTTCGTGGACTCCACCATCGGCCCCTCGGCCGTTGCCCCCAAGGGGGAGCAGTTGGGCTTCTACCGCGGCGAGGGCCCGTACCGGGTGCCCGCGGAAATCACCCGGGAACAGATGGAGGAGGTCCGGGAGGGCTTCGTGGCCGCTGCGCTGCGGGCCCGGGACGCCGGCTTCGACGGCGTGGAGATCCACGGCGCCAACGGGTACCTGCTGGATGAGTTCCTCACCGACTACCTGAACCAGCGGACCGACGAGTACGGCGGTTCCCCGCAGAACCGGGTGCGCTTCCCCGCGGAAATCTGCCGGGCCGTGCGCGAGGCCGCCGGCCCGGACCTGACTGTAGGCATCCGGATCTCCCAGGCCAAGGTCAGCGACCACGACCACCGGTGGGCCGGCGGCGCCGCGGAGGCCGAAGTCATCTTCTCCACCCTGGCCGCCACGGGCATCGACTTCCTCCACACCACCGAGTACAAGGCCTACGCGCCGGCCTTCGGCGACGGGGGACCCTCACTGGCCGCCCTGGCCAAGCGGCATTCCGGGCTGCCGGTGATCGCCAACGGCCACCTGGACGACCCGGAGACGGCCGTGTCCATGCTGACCGAGGGCGCGGCCGACGTCGTCGCCCTGGGCAAGGCGGCCCTGGGCAACAGGGACTGGCCGGACCGGGTCCGCACCGGACGGCCCCTGAACGAACTCGACGCCAGCCTGTTCGACCCGGTGGCCGACGTTAAGGACTGGGAACTGGAACTGCTCTCCTAAGGGGGCTTTCCGCTTTCCCAGCGCGGGGGCCTCCTGTACCAAGGCCTGTACCAAGGGATGGAATGGTCCTTCCCTCCCGGCCCCACGGGCCCGGCCCCGCTCTGAGCCATGCCGGCCACCGGTACCGTGGCCGGCATGGACGCGGCGCCCTTCGGGGCGGATAGTGGGGGCATGGCGACCAACGTCATGATCCTCGGTGCCGGCTTCGGCGGCCTGGAGCTGGCGACCCTGCTGTCCGAGCGCCTCGCGGCCGACGTCGCGGTGACCCTCGTCGACCAGGAGGACGCGTTCGTCTTCGGGTTCTCGAAGCTCGACGTGCTCGCCGGCAGGTGCACCGGCGACGAGGTGCGCATCCCGTACGCGCGGTTCGCCAAGCCGGGCGTGGAGTTCCGCCGCGAGCGCGTGGTGGCGATCGATCCCGCGGCGCGGCGCGTAGTGACCGATGCGGCAACCTACGATCCCGACCTGCTGGTGGTCGCCCTCGGCGCCGAGTACGACATGGCCGCCACGCCCGGGTTCGCTGATGGCGGCTTCGAGTACTACACCGTGGCCGGCGCGGCGCGGCTGCGCGATGAACTCGCCGCATTCGGCGGCGGCAGGGTGCTGCTCGCGGTGCTCGGCATCCCGTTCAAGTGCCCGCCCGCCCCGTACGAGGGGATCCTGCTGGTGCACGATGCGCTCGCCGCCCGCGGGATCCGGGAGGCCAGCGCGCTCCACATCGTCTCGCCCCAGCACGCGCCGATCCCGGTCTCGCGGGAGGCGTCCGCGGCCCTGGAGCGCGCCTTGGCCGAACGCGGCATCGAGTACACCAAGCGCCATCGCGTCTACGGGATCGACCCCGCGAGGAAAATGGCCCAATACAAGGATCACGAGGAGCCCTACGACCTGTTCATCGGCATCCCCGTGCACCGGGTCCCCGAGGTTGCCGTCCGCGCCGGCCTCACCCAGGACGGGTGGGTCGCGGTCGATCCGCTCACGTACGGGACCCGGTTCCCGGGCGTCTACGCGCTCGGGGACTGCGCCGAGTCCGGCATCCCCAAGGCCGGGACGTTCGCCGAGAGCGCCGCCCGCGTCGTCGCCGCGCAGATCGTACGGGAGGTCAGGGGCCGGGGCGGTCCCGAGCGCGGCGGCAAGGGGCTGTGCTACATCGAGTACGGCGACGGCGAGGTCGGGCGCGTCGACGTCGACTTCCTTGCCCCCGGCGGGCCGACCGCGCCGTTCCTTGGTCCGACGCGGGCGTACGCTGCCGAGAAGGCGCAGTTCGGAGCGGTGCGGCGCGCACGCTGGTTCAGGTCCTAGTGCCACGCCGGTCCGGGCCGTCAGGCCTTCTTCAGTTCCTCGGCGAGCATCACGATGATGCCGCTGGGACCGCGGACGTAGGTGAGCCTGTAGGTGTCCCCGTACGCTGCCACACCGCGTAGCGGCCGGCAGCCATGCTTCGCGGCGGTCTCCAGGGCCGCGTCGAGGTCGTCGACCGAGAAGGCGACGCGGTGCATCCCGATCCCGTTGGGCCGGGCGGGTCCCGGGTCGACCGTTTCGGGGTGGATGTACTCGAACAGTTCCAGGCGCCCGTGGCCGTCCGGTGTTTGGAGCAGTGCGATGTTGGCATGGTTGCCGTCCAGTCCGACGGCGGTGTCGGCCCACGCGCCCCGGACGGTGTCACGGCCAATGACCGTGAGGCCAAGGTCGGTGAAAAAGGCAATGGCTTCTTCCAGGTCGCGCACCGCAATGCCAACATTCTCCAGTTTGATGGCCATGCGCTTCACGCTACCGAGCCGGACCCGCCGTCACCAGCATCCGGGAGTGGCCGCGCAGGCGCTGGAACAGCCCGGCGCAGCGGTGGCCGTCGCCGCCCGGCACCAGCTCCGGGACCCGCTGGCTGGACTGTTTCGAACCGGCCACCCGGGCCTTTCACCCCAGATCGGGGAGGTCCGCCTGTGAACCCCGTGTTCCCGGTGCCTGCGGGGCGCCGAACCAGCGGAAGCCGCGGGCGCCCAGCTGGACCGCGACCCGGCCTTCGCCGTCGACCACGAGCGGCGGGTCCGAGCCCTGGGGGGCGCCGGGCCCGGGGCGCCATCGCGCGGAGATCAGGTCGTGCAGCTCGTGTCCGGGCTGGACGCCGGGCAGCTTGACGGAGGTGCTGACCGGCTCGGGGGAGAAGTTGTGGACCGCGACGATCGAGGCCTCGCCGGTGGCGGCGCGGTGCGCCAGCACGCAGGGCAGCGGCTGGTCGAGGATTTCCAGCTCCCCCCAGCCGAGCTCGGGGTGCCGCCGGTAGACGTCGATCACATGGCGCAGGAAGTTGAACAGGGATTCCGGGTCGGACCTGCACTCTTCGACGTTGACGCGTTCCGGGCCAAACCGGCCCTCGACCAGCGCAGCAGGGAACGCCTTGGGGTTTGCGGTGGAGAAGCCCGCGCCCGGATCCGGGGACCACTGCATCGGGGTGCGCACGGCGTGCCGGCCCGGGGCGGCCAGGTTCTCGCCCATGCCGATCTCCTCGCCGTAGAGCAGCGTGGGGGTCCCCGGCAGGGAGAAGACCAGCGAATACACCATCCGCAGCCATTGTTGGTCGCCATCAAGCATGGGCGGCAGCCGCCGGCGCAGGCCGCGGCCGTAGACCTGGTGCTCGGGGGCGGGGCCGAAGGCGGCGAACACCTCGCCGCGCTCGGCCTCGGTGAGCTGGTCCAGGGTGAGCTCGTCGTGGTTGCGCACGAAGACCGCCCACTGGGCCTCGCGCCGGATGGCCGGGCGGTTCTTGAGGGCGGTGGCCAGGGCGCTGGCATCACCGCGGGCCAGCGAGAGGTAGAGGTACTGCATCGCCACGAAATCGAAGATCAGGTCCAGTTCGGCGGCACCGGACTCCCCGAAGAGGGACCGCTGCCCGTCGTAGGGCATGTTCACCTCGCCGAGCAGCACGGCGTCGCCGCGTCGCCGCCCGATGAAGGAGCGCAGGTCCCGCAGCACCTCGTGGGGGTTGGCGACGTCGTCATTTTTCGGCTTGTTCGGCGGGCCCAGGGAGAGCAGTTGCGGAACGCCGTCCACGCGGAACCCGTCGAAGCCCAGTTCCAGCCAGAATCCGGCGATCTTCGCGATCTCCGTCCGGACGGCCGGGTTGGACAGGTTCAGGTCCGGCTGGTGCCTGTAGAAGTGGTGCAGATACCACTTTCCGGCTTTGCGGTCCCTGGTCCAGATCGCCTCCTGCTCGCCGGGGAACACCACCATCCCCGAGGTGTCCGGCGGCTTGTCCTCGCGCCACACGTAGTACTGGTGGTAGGGACTTTTTGGGTCCTCGCGCGCTTGGAGAAACCAGGGGTGCTGGCTGGAGGTGTGGTTGACCACCAGGTCGGCGATGACGCGCAGGCCCCGGTCCTTGGCGGTGCGGACCAGTTCGACGACGTCGCCGAGGCTGCCCAGGCGCCGGTCCACGCCGTAGAAGTCGACGACGTCGTACCCGTCGTCCCGCTCCGGCGTCGGATAGAACGGCATGAGCCAGAGGCAGGTGACGCCCAGCTCCACCAGGTGGTCCAGCCGCCGGCCGAGTCCCTCAAGGTCCCCGATGCCGTCCCCGTTGGCGTCGTGGAAGGTTTCGACGTCCGCGCAGTAGATGACGGCGGTCTTCCACCAGAGGTCGGAGGTGTCGGTGAGTCTCATGGCGCCTTAGCCACGCTCATGGCTGCTCAGCCAGATGCGGCAGGACGTGGTCCCCGAATGCGTCGATGAACGCCGTCTGCTCCTGTCCCACGTGGTGCAGGTAGACCTCGTCGAATCCGAGTGCGGCCAGCGCCGCCACACGGTCGGTGAGTTCGGAGAGGTCGGAGGAGACCAGCACGGACCCGCGGACCTCCTGCGGTGAGGTGCGCGCGGCGATGGCCTCGAAGTGTTCGGGCGTCGGCAGGTCCCAGGTGACGGGCGGCGCGACGCTGCTCCCCGCCCATTGTTCATGGGCGATCCGTTCCGCCTCAGACTCCTCCGGTGCCCAGCAAAGGTGGACCTGGAGGGCCAGCGGGCCGGTGCCTCCGGCGCCGCGGTAGGCGTCGATAACCTTTCGGAGCTGCTCCTCCGGCTGGTTGATCGTGATCAGTCCCTCGGCCCATCCGGCGGACCAGGCCGCCGTCTCGGTGGAAATGGCCGGGGCCAGGATTTTGGGCGCTTCCCCGGGCCGGTCCCACAGCCTGGCGTCCTCGACGTGGATGGTTCCGCGGTGGGTGACCCGTTCACCGGCGAAGAGCCGGCGCATCACGTCCACGGACTCGGCGAGGCGCCGGCTGCGCACGTCCTTGGGCGGCCACGGTTCCCCGGTCACCGACTCGTTGAGGTTCTCCCCGGTTCCGGCTGCCATCCACAGCCGTCCCGGATACATCGTGGCCAGCGTGGCGGCTGCCTGCGCGAGGATGGCCGGATGGTAGCGCTGGCCGGGGGCGGTGACGGTGCCAAAGCGCAGGCCCGTCGTGGCCAGCGCCGCACCCAGCCAAGCCCACGTGTAGGCCGAATGGCCCTGCGCCGAGGTCCAGGGGTTGAAGTGGTCCGAGCACATGGCGGCCTGGAAGCCGGCCGCCTCGGCGTGGCGCACGTCGTTGAGAAGCTGCGTGGGGCCGGCCTGTTCGTGGGAGGCATGGAATCCGATGAGCGCCATGGTCCGTCCCTGGTCAGGCGCGGTCGCTGGCCTGCTCATGGCCGGCCTGGCGCGCGCAGTGGGAGCAGCAGTACACCGCTTCGGGCGCCTCGACCCCGTGGCCGAGGATCCGGCAGCCGCAGTGGCCGCATTTCGGCGCCATCATGTGGATGGCGCATTCGAAACTGTCGAAGGTCATCGTTTCGCCGGCGCGGCTCAGGGTGAAGGTGTTCTGGTACTCGTTGCCGCACATGTCGCAGGTGGCCATCGTTCCTCCTCGCGCCGGCTTCCCAGAAGACTGACGGGCCCACTGGGCGTGGTGCCGGCTGTGGTTCGGGTGGTGATTCCGGCCGGATCCGACCCTCGGGTTCCTTCCGCTGGCGGGTTTCCGGCGCGCCTGTGCCCCTCACGCTAACAACACCCCGGAGGCATGTGAAGCCGTCACCGCGCTCCCGCCTCCGGCGTCGGACGCCCCGGGGTGCGCCCGCGGGGGTGCACCCACACGGGTGCACTCATACGGAGCAGGGCCGGAAACGCCGGAACCAGGACAGCTCGATGGCTCTCGGCCGCCCCGGCCCCGGCACGGCCTGGAGCCAGGCTCGTGCCGGGGCCGGGCGCGGCCGCGAAAATTCGGTGTTCGGCTTTTGTGATGTTCAGCTTTCGTGGCGGAAACCCAGTTTGATGGTGACCTGCCAGTCGGCCACGCGTCCTTCGTCGAGGTTCCCGCGTACCGAGGTGACTTCGAACCAGTCAAGGTTCCGGAGGGTCTTGGATGCTTCGCCGATGGCATTGTTGACCGCCGCTTCGATCCCTTCGGGAGAGGATCCGACGATTTCCGTGACGTTGTAGACGTGGTTGGCCATGGTTCCTCCTGGATGGCGGGCCGGGGCTTGTCCCCGGGTGTCACCGGCCACGCTAGCGCCATGGACCGTATGGGACTAGGGGAATCCCCGGCAGCTTTAGCCTCCGGGCCAACAGGATCGGGCCGGAGGCCTGGACCCTTTGGCGGCCGGGACGCCGTTCCCGTCCGGGCTGCGGGCAGGGCGCGGGCGGGCGGCAAGCTCACCGCCGTCGGCGGCCCCTGGCCGGCCGGTACCACGCTGACCTGCCGGTGGTGCCGCCACGGCAGGCGGATCAGTGGCGCCACGAAATCCACGTCCACTCCCACTTCCAGCGACGGTGGCCAGCGGCGGACGGCGGCGCCCGGCCGGAGGCGGAGGGGCGCCGCCGGGGTCGGACCCGACTGGACCGGTCAAGGCGCGGCCGAGCAGGACCGGTTAGAGCTGGACCTGCTGGAGCTGGACCGGCTGGAGCTGGACAGTGCGGCGCCGCCAGGCGGTCAGGGCAGCCCCGGCGAGGACCAGCGAGAACCCGCCGGCGGCGATCCCGGCAGTGCTTCCGGCACCGGTTTCGGCCAGCGCAGCGGAGTGGGCCAGGGGAGCGGCCAGCCCGGCTGCGGTGACGGCAAGGCGTGCGGGCGTCTTCCCGGCCGCAGGCTCCACGGCGGCGGGAGCTTCTTCGGCTCCGGCTTCGGCACCTGTCCCGGCGGATGCCGGATCGGTGCCCGCGTCCGCCCCGTCGTTCCCGGCCTCCTCGAGGAACTCGAACATTCCCCGGATCCCGCCGATGAGTTCCGCGACCGCCTCCTCGTCGCCGGCCAGCAGGTCCAGGAACAGGGCTTCGAGGCCTTCCCAGTCTCCGGCCAGCAGGAGTTCGGTCATCAGGTCCATCAGGTACAGCATTCCCTCCGATTCCAGGAGGAGGTCCAGGTTCGCCTCGTCGAGGAGCCACTCCTCCAGCAGGGCCGGGTCGCTGGCGACCCCGGCGGGAATGTTGAAGTCTTCCGGGTCGAAGAGCCTGTCGCCGATCCTGATCGGTTCGTTGGCCGGGGTGCCGGTCTCCCCGTCCGTGGGGACGTTGTTGGAGACGTCGCTGGGGACGTCGGGGACGGTCCCTTCGCCGGAGTCCGGCGCCGCGTTCCCCGCCGGGCTTCCATCCCCGCCCGGGGCGGTGTCCGCCTCCACCGGAAGCAGTTCCACGGTCCCGGTGAGGAGCGAGGGGGATACCTCGGTGGGAGCTTCGGACGGCACGGAGTCCTCCTGGCCCGCGGTTTCCTGGCCCGCGGTGTCTTGACCCGCGGTTTCCTGGCCCGCGGTTTCCTGGCCTGCGACCTCGGGGGCCTGCGGGGCCTGGGTGGCGTCTTCGGGACCCTCTTGGGCTGCCGGAGCGGCATCCGATGCCCCGCCGTCGGGGGTTTCCTCCAGCGGGCTTGCCGGGCCGGCGGTGGAGTTCCCGGCGCCCTGCAGGAAGGCGGAACCTTCTTCCGCCGGTGCCTGCGCAGCCGCGGCGTCTGAGGCCGCCGGATCGGCCTGGGCCGGTCCGGCCCCCAGGAGAAGGGCTCCGCCGACCCCGGCGGAAACAAGGATGGAACGCATACGCAACCTCATCGGGCTGGCTTCCTCTCAAGCGCGCGGAGGCACCGCGTGGACACGGGTGCAGGAGGCGAGGTCGGCGTGCGGCCTGCGGTCCTGGTGTCCCCCTCGAAAGTCCCCCCCGCCAAGATCATATGCCCAAGTCAAGCTCTTTCCGCGGCAGCCAGGCACCGTGTGGCCCAAAAGTGCGCCTCCGGCCGGGCCACCGGCCGGCCTGCCCCAGGCGGTGCCGGTTCGCCATGCTGCCGCTAGGATGTGCCCCATGGCACGCTTCCGGTACTACGTGGCGGCATCGGTGGATGGCTTCATTGCCGACAGAAACAACGACCTCGGCTGGCTGCTGGCCTTTGACGGCTTCGAGGGGCACCAGCAGAACTACGACGATTTCCTCACCGGCATCGGCGCCCTGGTCATGGGAGGCGAGACCTACGCATGGATGCACGCCCACGCTCCGGGCGCGTGGCCCTACCCGGGGCTGCCCACCTGGGTCCTGACGCACCATGAGCAGGCCGGCTGGCCCGGCGCCGACCTGACGTTCATCCGGGGCGACCTCTCCGAGTGGGCCCCGGACATCGCCGCGGACGCGGGAGACAAGGACGTGTGGGTGGTCGGCGGCGGCCGCGTCGCCGGGGAATTCGCCGACGCCGGGCTGCTGGATGAGATTATCCTCTTCACCATGCCGGTGGTGCTGGGCGGCGGCCGGCCGCTCCTGGCGGCCGGCACCCCGCTGCGGCTGGAGGTGACGTCCTCCCGCGAGTACGGGGGCGGCATCCGCGAGACGCGCTACACCGTCCTCAAAGACACCCCCGCGGCACAGCCCTGAGGGCGGGGCAGCCCTGAGGCCGGGCCGGCCGGGTCCGGCCTAGCTGTCCAGCAGCATGTTGGTGATGCGCGCCGTGCACACCCGCCTGCCGTCCTCGCCGGTAATCACGATCTCGTGGGTGGTCAGCGTCCTGCCCAGGTGGATCGGCATGCAGGTGCCGGTGACCAGCCCGGAGAGTCCCGGGCGGTGGTGCGTGACATTGAGGTCCACCCCTACGGGACGGCGGTCCTCCCCGCCGTAGGCCGCCGCGGCAACCGAGCCCAGCGTCTCGGCCAGCGCCGCCGACGCGCCGCCGTGCAGGATCCCGGCCACCTGCTGGTTGCCCTCCACCGGCATGGTGGCCACCACCCGCTCCACCGTGATCTCGCGGAACACGATTCCCAACTTCTCCACCAGCGTGCCCACGCCGTGCGCCGCGAAGCGCCCGTGCATCTCCTCCGGAATCCCATGCGCCACCAACTGCCCCCGGAAGGGGTGGCCGGCGTCGGGTCCGGCGGCTCCGGCGGCGTGCTTTGGGAGGCCCGCGGTCCGCGTGAAATTGTCCGTCATGCCAACTAGGCTGGCACCCGTGAGCTCTACAACCAAAAACGACGCCGGTTCCCCGCGCCTTCTTGTCATCGACGGGCATTCCATGGCCTTCCGCGCCTTCTATGCCCTCCCCGCGGAAAACTTCGCAACCGACACCGGCCAGCACACCAACGCGGTCTACGGCTTCGTTTCCATGCTCATCCGCATGATCCAGGACCAGGCCCCCACCCACGTGGGGGTCGCCTTCGACCTGGACACCCCGACTTTCCGGTCCGAGGAGTACACCGAGTACAAGGCCGGCCGGAACAAGACCCCCGAGGAGTTCCACGGCCAGATCGACCTCATCCAGAAGGTCATGGAAGCCATGAACATCCCCACCCTGACCAAGGACGGGTACGAGGCGGATGACATCATCGCCACCCTCGCCGCGCGGGGCGAGGCGGCCGGCTGGGACGTCGTCGTCGTCTCCGGCGACCGCGACGCGTTCCAGCTGATCACCGACAAGACCACTGTCCTCTACCCCAAGAAGGGCGTCTCCGACATCCCGCCAATGGACGGCGACGCGGTGGAGGCCAAGTACTTCGTGCGCCCGGAACACTACTCCGACCTGGCGGCGCTGGTTGGCGAGACCGCCGACAACCTGCCCGGCGTGCCCGGGGTCGGGCCCAAGACCGCGGCCAAGTGGATCAACCTGTATGGCGGCCTCGAGGGCATCCTGGAAAACCTGGACGCCATCAAGGGCAAGGTCGGGGATTCCCTGCGCGAGCACGTTGAGGACGTCAGGCGCAACCGCCGCCTCAACCAGCTGCTGCGCGATTTGGAGCTTCCGGTCACCCTGGAGGCCCTGGAGCTGGAGCGGCCCAACCGCGACGCCGTCGAGGAACTCTTCGACGCCCTGCAGTTCAACACCCTGCGCAAGCGCCTCTTCGACCTCTTCGGCGAGGAGGAGGCGGAGGCCCCGGAAACCGAGGAGGTTCCGGCCCACGTGCTGCTGGATTCGGCGGCGGCCGTCCATGACTGGTTCGCCGCCAACGGGGGACACACCTTCGGCGTGCACCTGCGCACCGTCGCCGGCCCGGCCGGGAACGACGCCGTCGGCGTCGCCTTCGCGACCGTGGAGGCGGCCGCCTACGCCGACCTGGAAGCCGCGGACGCGGAGACCGAGGCCGAACTGGCGCGCATCCTGGGCTCCGCGGACCACAAGAAGGCCGTCCACGACTTCAAAGCGGCCTACAAGCTGCTGCTGGAGCGCGGAATCGAACTGCGTGGCGTCGAGGACGACACGATGATCTCCGCCTACCTCATCCAGCCGGACCGGCGCAGCCACGAACTGGCGGATATCGCCCAGCACCACCTGCGCATTCCGCTCGAGGCCACCGCCCCCGCCGACGCCGGCCAGCTGGCCCTGGACCTGGGCGGCGAAGACGTCGTGTCCCCGGCCGTGCGCGCCGCCCACGTGGTGCGCCTGCTTTCCGGGCACCTGGCCGGGCAGGTCCTCGAACGCGGGTCCCTGAGGCTGCTGTCCGAAATGGAGCTGCCGCTGTCGGTCGTGCTGGCCAAGATGGAGCGCACCGGCATCGCCGTGGACGCGGAGCGGCTCGACGGGCTGCTGGCCGACTTCACCCGCACCATCGACGCCGCCACCGCCGAGGCCTATGCGGCGATCGGCCATGAGGTGAACCTGGGTTCGCCCAAGCAGCTGCAGGTGGTCCTCTTTGAGGAGCTTGGCCTGCCCAAGACCAAGAAGATCAAGACCGGGTACACCACCGACGCCGACTCCCTGGCCGACCTGCTGGCCAAGACCCAGCACCCGTTCCTGGTCCACCTGATGGCTTACCGCGACGCCGCCAAGCTGCGCCAGACCGTGGAGGGGCTGCGCAAGGCCGTCGCAGACGACGGGCGCATCCACACCACCTACGCGCAGACCGTGGCCGCCACCGGGCGCCTGTCCTCGCTGAACCCGAACCTGCAGAACATTCCGGTACGCAGCGAGGAGGGTCGGCGCATCCGCGCGGTCTTCACCGTGGGGGAGGGCTACGAGACCCTGCTCACCGCGGACTACTCGCAGATCGAGATGCGCATCATGGCCCACCTGTCCGGGGACGAGTCGCTGGTCCAGGCCTACCTTGACGGTGAGGACCTGCACCGCTTCGTCGGCTCGCGCGTCTTCAACGTCGCGCCCGCCGACGTCACGCCCGACATGCGGGCCAAGGTCAAGGCCATGTCCTACGGACTGGCCTACGGGCTGAGCTCCTTTGGCCTCTCCAAGCAGCTGAACATCCCCGTGGATGAGGCCCGCACGCTGATGAAGGACTACTTCGCCCGCTTCGGCGCGGTGCGGGACTACCTGCGCTCGGTCGTCGAGCAGGCCCGCGTGGACGGCTACACCTCCACCATCGAGGGCCGGCGCCGCTACCTGCCGGAACTGGCCAGCGACAACCGCCAGCTGCGGGACATGGCCGAGCGCGCCGCGCTGAACGCCCCCATCCAGGGCTCCGCCGCGGACATCATCAAGAAGGCCATGCTCGACGTCGACGCCGCGATGGCCGAGGCCGGGCTCGCCTCGCGGATGCTGCTGCAGGTCCACGACGAACTGGTCTTCGAGGTGGCCCCCGGAGAGGCCGAGGCCCTGGAGGCGCTGGTGCGCAAGTGCATGGGGGGCGCCGCCGACCTGCGCGTGCCCCTGGACGTGCAGGTGGGCCTGGGCCGCAGCTGGCAGGACGCCGGCCACTAGGTCCGCGCAGCCGGATTGTCCTTTTGACCGGATTGCACAGGGGGCTTTAGACTAGGAACGCGTTTTCTGCGCGCATTTGCGCGCGCGGCGGGACGCGCCACAAGAACCAATTTCGGAAAATGCCGGGACTTCCGGCTGCCCGACTGAGCTAACTATCCACATCGGAGCCCCTTCTACATGACCATCACCTCCAACGAGAAGACCGGTACCCCGCAGGTCGCCATCAACGACATCGGTACCGCTGAAGACTTCCTCGCAGCCGTCGACGCCACCATCAAGTACTTCAACGATGGCGACCTGGTCGAAGGCGTCGTCGTCAAGGTCGACCGCGACGAAGTTCTGCTCGACATCGGTTACAAGACCGAAGGTGTCATCCCCTCCCGCGAGCTTTCCATCAAGCACGATGTTGACCCGGGCGACGTCGTCGCCGTCGGCGACAACGTCGAGGCCCTCGTCCTCACCAAGGAGGACAAGGAAGGCCGTCTGATCCTGTCCAAGAAGCGTGCGCAGTACGAGCGTGCGTGGGGCGACATCGAGAAGATCAAGGAAGAGGACGGCGTCGTCACCGGCACCGTCATCGAGGTGGTCAAGGGCGGCCTGATCCTGGACATCGGCCTGCGCGGCTTCCTGCCGGCTTCCCTCGTCGAGATGCGCCGCGTGCGCGACCTGGCCCCGTACATCGGCCAGGAAATCGAAGCCAAGATCATCGAGCTGGACAAGAACCGCAACAACGTTGTGCTGTCCCGCCGTGCATGGCTCGAGCAGACCCAGTCCGAGGTCCGCTCCACGTTCCTCAACAAGCTGGAGAAGGGCCAGGTCCGTCCGGGCGTTGTCTCCTCCATCGTCAACTTCGGTGCGTTCGTGGACCTGGGCGGCGTCGACGGCCTGGTTCACGTTTCCGAGCTGTCCTGGAAGCACATCGACCACCCGTCCGAGGTTGTCGAGGTTGGCCAGGAAGTCACCGTCGAGGTGCTCGAGGTGGACCTGGACCGCGAGCGCGTGTCCCTGTCCCTCAAGGCCACCCAGGAAGACCCGTGGCAGACCTTCGCCCGCACCCACGCGCTGGGCCAGGTTGTCCCGGGTAAGGTCACCAAGCTGGTTCCGTTCGGTGCGTTCGTTCGCGTCGAGGACGGCATCGAGGGCCTCGTGCACATCTCCGAGCTGGCCGTGCGCCACGTCGAGCTGGCCGAGCAGGTTGTCTCCGTGGGCGACGAGCTGTTCGTCAAGGTCATCGACATCGACCTCGAGCGCCGCCGCATCTCGCTGTCCCTGAAGCAGGCCAACGAGGGCGTCGACCCGGAGGGCACCGAGTTCGACCCGGCGCTCTACGGCATGGCCGCCGAGTACGACGAAGAGGGCAACTACAAGTACCCGGAGGGCTTCGACCCGGAGTCCAACGAGTGGCTCGAGGGCTTCGAGACCCAGCGCGCCGCCTGGGAGCAGCAGTACGCGAACGCCCAGGCCCGCTGGGAGTCGCACAAGAAGCAGGTTGCCCAGGCGATCTCCGACGACGCCGCCGCCGAGTCCGGTGCCGGCGAGTCCGCCGCCACCAGCTACTCCTCCGAGGCTCCGGCCGTGGAGCAGGGCACCCTGGCGTCCGACGAGGCCCTCGCCGCGCTGCGCGAGAAGCTCACCGGCGCCTAGGCACCGATGCCGGCCTGAGCCGGCCCGCCCAGGGCCGGCCCCAGGCAGGGCAGCCGGCTGAAGCATCGGCTGGACCATGAAGGGCCCCGCACCGGAAACGGTGCGGGGCCCTTCGCGTTGCCGCGCACCCGCACGGCTCCGGCCCTGCCGGTGCGCGGCACGGCTACGGTTTGGCGGACACCGTCACGGTGAACTTGGCATTGCGGGCCACCTGCCGCGTCGGCCCCACCAGCCTCTCCAGCTGTGGCCGGTAGCGCAGGTGCGAGTTCCACACGCACCACAGCTGCCCGCCCGGAGCCAGCACCCGCCCCGCGTCGGCGAACAGCTTCAACGCGATGCCCGCGTGCACCGTGTTGCCCATATGGAACGGGGGATTGAGCAGCACCAGGTCCCTGGAGCCGTCGCCCAGGGCGGACAGCGCGTCGTCGCGCACCGCCACCACGCGCCCGCCAACGCCGTTGGCCTCCGCGGTCGCGGCCGTGGAGGCCACCGCCGAAGCCGACTGGTCGCACGCCAGCACGCGCAGCCCGGGCCGGGCCAGGGCCACGAACGCGGCAATCGTGCCGTTGCCGCAGCCCAGGTCGACGGCCTCGCCGGCGGCGGGCAGCCCGTCCAGGTGCTCCAGCAGGAACCGGGTGCCCGGGTCCAGCTTCGCCCCGCCGAACGTCGCGCCGAAGGCGCGCAGTTCCAGCGCGGTTCCGGCGGCGCGGTGGCGGGCCCGCAGCGGGAACCGCGCCGGGGGCAGGCCGGCGCCCCGCGGCAGGGACGCGGCCAGCACCCGGGACTTCTGCCGGGCCAGCCCGGCCGTAACGGAGGCGAAGCTTTTGCCCAGGACCTCGTTCATGGCCAAACCCATGTGCTTGACCCGGCCCACGGCCAGCAGGCGCGCCCGCGGGTCCGCCCACCGCGCGGCCTGCCAGGCGATTTCGTCCAGCGCATCCAGCGAGCGCGGCAGTTGCAGCAGCACCAGCGTGGCGCCCTCGAACAGTTCCCGCCCCAGCGGCAGGTGCCGGTATGCCCCGGACAGGTCCAGCCCCAGCTCCGGCCCCAGCCGCGCGGCATTGGCATCGATGGCCCGTTCCCCGGACAGGGCGTCCTGGTGCACCCGCAGGCCGGTGGCCCCCTGCGCGGCAAGACCCAGGGTCAGTGCCCCGTAGTGGTCGTTGACCACCACGATCTCCCGCCCCGGGGGCAGCCCGGCGGCCGCGGCCGATTCCAGCAGGTACTGGTCCCCGGCGTCATAGGCGAAAAGGTTCTCCGCCTCCACGTCCGGCCAGCGCCGCAGCCGTGCGTGGTCCAGTGCCCCGCTCACCGCAGGTCCACCCATTCGGTCCCGAGGTCGACGGCGGTGGAGGCGCCGGCGGTCAGCGCCGCCAGGCGCTCGGCGAACGCCCGCGAGGCCTCCGGGCTGTCCCTCAGCGCCACCTTCAGCGTCGCCTCGGTGGGTCCGTAGCTGGTGCCGAGGACTTCGGTCCCGGCGGCGCGCAGGTCGTTTTCCAGCCGGCCCGCGTCAGCGTAGCCGGCCCCCACCCCGTACAGGCGCATGCGCTGGCGGCGCAGCAGCCGGGCGGTGTCCAGCGCCGCGGAGACGGATTCGGAGTAGGCGCGGACCAGTCCGCCCGCGCCCAGCAGGACCCCGCCGAAGTAGCGCACCACGACGGCGGCGACGTCGGAAAGGTCCGTGGCCCCGGGGAAGGTCTCGCGCCTGGCCAGCGCCTCCAGCATGGGCAGGCCCGCGGTGCCGGAGGGCTCGCCGTCGTCGTTGCTGCGCTGCACGGACCGGTCCGGGCCCAGGATGAACGCGCTGCAGTGGTGGCGGGCGTCGAAATGGGTCCTGCGCAGCTCAGCGACCAGGGCGCGGGCCTCCTCCTCGGACTCGACCCGGCGCAGGTGGGTGATGAAGCGCGAGCGCTTGATCTCGAGCTCGTGCCGGTGGCCGCCGTCGACGGTGGTGTAGGTGGTGGTGGCGGACTGGTCGGCGGGATTCACGCCTACCAGCCTAGCGGGAGCGGGACCCTCGCCGCCTACCGTTCCGGCGGCTCCCGCACCTCGCTTCGCTCGACGCGGGACCCTCGCCGCCTACCGTTCCGGCGGCTCCCGCACCTCGCTTCGCTCGACGCGGGACCCTCGCCGCCTACCGTTCCGGCGGCTCCCGCACCTGGCTTCGCTCGACGCGGGACC
Organism: Zafaria cholistanensis; assembly: GCF_008580665.1. Classification (GTDB taxonomy): domain Bacteria; phylum Actinomycetota; class Actinomycetes; order Actinomycetales; family Micrococcaceae; genus Zafaria; species Zafaria cholistanensis. The sequence goes on along the minus strand of NZ_BKDJ01000009.1, from coordinate 34,372 downwards.
CTCGCCGCCTACACTGGCCGCATGCTTGACATTGGACTCACGGGCGGCATCGCCGCCGGCAAATCGGCTGTAGCCACCCGCCTGGCCGAACTCGGCGCGGTCCTGATCGACGCCGACCGCCTCGCGCGCGCCGTGGTTGAGCCCGGCACCCCCGGCCTGGCCGCCATCGCCGAGGCCTTCGGTCCCGGCGTGATCGCCCCCGATGGAACCCTTGACCGGGCCGCCCTGGGCGCGCTTGTGTTTGCCGACGCCAGCGCCCGGGAACGCCTCAACGGCATCGTCCACCCGCTGGTGCGCGCGGCGGCGTTGGAGCGGCGCGCCCAGGCAGCCCAGGCTGCCCCGGACGCCGTCGTCGTCGAGGACATCCCGCTGCTGGCCGAAAGCGGCCAGGCGCACCGCTTCGCCCTGGTCATCACGGTGCAGGCCCCGCTGGCGGAACGGATCCGGCGCATGGTCCGGGATCGCGGAATGGCCGAGTCCGATGCCCGCGCCCGCATCGCCGCGCAGGCCACGGACGGGGAGCGCGCGGCCATCGCCGACGTCGTGCTGGAGAATTCCGGCACGCTGGAGGAATTGCGCGCGGCGGTGGACCGGGTATGGCGGGAACGGATCCTCCCCCTCAGGGACGCGGCCGCCCCGCCGGCGCCCCGCGAAGTGTCGGATGCGGGGCGTAGCCTAGAAGCATGAGTCTTGCCCAGCCGATCAACCGCGTCGTCGCACCGTTCGAAGTTGTCAGCGAGTACCAGCCGGCAGGCGACCAGCCGCAGGCGATCAAGGAACTGGCCAGCCGCATCGCGGCGGGGGAGAAGGACATTGTCCTGATGGGTGCCACCGGCACCGGCAAGTCCGCCACCACCGCCTGGCTGGTCGAAAAGGTCCAGCGGCCCACCCTGGTCATGGTGCAGAACAAGACCCTGGCCGCCCAGCTGGCCAACGAGTTCCGCGAACTGCTGCCCAACAACGCCGTCGAGTACTTCGTCTCCTACTACGACTACTATCAGCCGGAGGCGTACGTCCCGCAGACGGACACCTTCATCGAGAAAGACTCCTCCATCAACGAGGAGGTGGAACGGCTCCGCCACTCGGCCACCAACGCCCTGCTCACCCGGCGCGACGTGATCGTGGTGGCCACGGTCTCCTGCATCTACGGCTTGGGCACTCCGGAGGAGTACATCGCCGGGATGGTGACGCTGCGCCAGGGGATGGAACTGAACCGGGACCAGCTGCTGCGCAAGTTCGTCTCGATGCAGTACGCGCGCAACGACACGGACTTCCACCGCGGAACCTTCCGCGTGCGCGGGGACACCGTGGAGATCATCCCGATGTACGAGGAACTGGCCATCCGCATCGAGTTCTTCGGCGACGAGGTGGAGGCGATCCACACGCTGCACCCCGTCACCGGCGAGGTGATCCGCGAAGAGACGGAGATGTACGTCTTCCCCGCCTCGCACTACGTCGCGGGGCCGGAGCGGATGAACCGGGCGATCACGGCCATCGAGGACGAGCTGCGCGAGCGGCTGGAGGTGCTGGAGTCCCAGAACAAGCTGGTGGAGGCCCAGCGCCTGCGCATGCGCACCACGTACGACCTTGAAATGATGCAGCAGATGGGCTTCTGCAACGGCATCGAGAACTACTCCCGGCACATCGACGGACGCGGGCCCGGAACGGCCCCGCACTGCCTCCTGGATTACTTCCCCGAGGACTTCCTGCTGGTCATCGACGAGTCCCACGTGACCGTGCCGCAGATCGGGGCGATGTACGAAGGGGACATGTCCCGCAAGCGCACCCTGGTCGAGCACGGCTTCCGGCTGCCCTCGGCAATGGACAACCGGCCGCTGAAGTGGGACGAGTTCCTTGAGCGCATCGGGCAGACCGTCTACCTCTCGGCCACTCCGGGCAAGTACGAGCTGGGCAAGGCCGACGGCGTGGTGCAGCAGATCATCCGTCCCACCGGCCTCGTGGACCCGGAGATCATCGTCAAGCCCACCAAGGGCCAGATTGACGACCTGCTTGACGAGATCCGCACCCGCGTCGAGCGCGACGAGCGCGTCCTGGTCACGACGCTGACCAAGCGGATGGCCGAGGACCTCACCGACTACCTCACCGAGCACGGCGTGAAGGTCCAGTACCTGCACTCCGACGTGGACACCCTGCGCCGCGTGGAACTGCTGCGTGAACTGCGCCTGGGCGTATTCGACGTGCTGGTCGGCATCAACCTGCTCCGGGAGGGCCTGGACCTGCCCGAAGTCTCGCTGGTGGCGATCCTGGACGCGGACAAGGAGGGGTTCCTGCGCTCGGCCACCTCGCTGATCCAGACAATCGGCCGCGCGGCCCGCAATGTCTCCGGCCAGGTGCACATGTACGCGGACCGGATTACCGACTCGATGGCGCAGGCGATCGAGGAGACCAACCGCCGCCGCGAGATCCAGCAGAGGTACAACGCCGAGCGCGGCATCGACCCGCAGCCGCTGCGCAAGCGGATCGCCGACATCACCGACCAGCTGGCCCGCGAGGATGCCGACACCCAGGAACTGCTCAACAACCAGCGCCTGGCCAAGGGAGCCCGGCGGAACACCGCTGCCAAGGACCGGGCCGCGGAGACGGTCCGCCGCGACGGGCTGGCCGCCGTCCCGGCGGAGGACCTCGTGGAGCTGATCACCCAGCTCACCGAGCAGATGCACGGCGCCGCCGCGGAACTGCAGTTCGAGCTGGCCGCCCGGCTGCGCGACGAGGTCTCCGAACTGAAAAAGGAACTGCGCCAGATGAAGAGCGCCGGGCACGCCTAGCGGCTCTTGCGCGGCTCTTGCGTGACCCTTGTGGGGGGCGATGCCGGCGCGCGGGCACCTGCGCGCCGGCATCGCCCCCGCCTTGTCATGGCCTGTTGCCGCGACCGCCGCACGATGTCAGCTAGACTGGATCCCGCGTAGGGGAGTATCCCAAGTGCCGTGAACGTCAACACGCCGGGCAGTGCAGCCTGGCCGGGCGCGGCGGCCGACCAATCTGGGTGTCGGCGGAGAGACTTACGGCGATTTCACGCATCCCCGCACCCTTTCGAAAGGCATTCATGGGTTCCCAACACCTGTCCACGGAGTTCGAGCTCATCTCGTTCGCAGTCCTTGGCGCCATTCTCCTGTTCGACCTCCTGTATGTGGTCAAGCGTCCGCACGAGCCGTCCATGAAGGAAGCCGGCCTGTGGGTCAGCTTCTACGTGGCCCTGGCCCTGGCCTTCGCCGGCATCCTTTTCTGGCAGGCGGGCCCCGAATTCGGGCAGCAGTTCGTGGCCGGCTGGGTCACCGAGTACAGCCTCAGCGTCGACAACCTGTTCGTGTTCATCATCATCATGGCCCGCTTCAGCGTGCCCCGCCGTTACCAGCAGGAAGTGCTGATGTTCGGCATCATCATCGCGCTGGTGCTTCGCGGCATCTTCATCCTGCTCGGCGCGGCCGTCATCGAGAACTTCAGCTGGGTGTTCTACCTCTTCGGCGCGTTCCTGCTGTGGACCGCCTGGAAGCAGGCCACCGACTCCGGCGAGGACGAGGAGGAGGGCGCGGAGAACGGCCTCATTGCCAAGCTCACCCGCAGGCTCCCGATGAGCCAGGACTTCGACGGCAACAAGCTGCGCACCACGGTCAACGGCCGCCGCGTCTTCACCCCGATGGTCGTCGTCTTCATCACCATCGGCATGACCGACCTGCTCTTCGCGGTGGACTCGATCCCGGCCATCTTCGGGCTGACCCAGAGCGCTTTCATCGTGTTCACGGCGAACATCTTCGCCCTGATGGGCCTGCGCCAGCTCTACTTCCTGCTGGGCGGGCTGATGGACCGGCTCGTGTACCTCAAGCACGGCCTCTCCGTGATCCTGGCGTTCATCGGCATCAAGCTGGTCTTCCACGCGATGCACGTGAACGAACTGCCGTTCATCAACGGCGGCCACCACATCGAATGGGTTCCGGACATCTCCACGACCACCTCCCTGGCGGTCATCGTCGGCACCCTGGTTGTTGCCACCGCCCTGAGCCTGCTCTCCCCGGCGGGCAAGAAGGCCGCCATGGACGCGCGCCTGGCCAGGGACATCGAGATCGCCGAGCACGCGAACGGTGGCGGCGGCGCGGAGATCGACTCCAAGTAGCCTCTGTCGGTGCCGCAGCTTTTCGGTACCACAGCTTCCCGGCACCCGAGCCTTCGGGGGCCACGACGGCCCGGGGCCGGCCGCATGCAGCGGCCGGCCCCGGGCCGTCGCCGTACCCTGCCCTAAGTACCCTGCCCCCAGTACCCTGCCCCCAGTCCCTGGCCCGACGGCGGACGCGACGCGGGGCGCGGCTGTACGGAACTGTGCAGCCGCATGGAACTGTGCAGCCGTACGGAACGCCGCACCAAGGGTTGCCCGGCTAAGGATTGCGGCACCGGACTGTGGCTTCCGCACAAGCTCCTGCGGACGGGGCCGGGCATAGCCTTGCGGCATGACCGGTTCATCCGGCGCCCCGGCCCCGTACCCCGGGGACAAAAGATCGCTGCAACGCCGCATGGTCCTGGCCCTGGCGTTGGGCCAGCTGTTCAGCGCCCTGGGGCTCTCCTCGACGCTGTCCGTGGGCGCGCTGATGGCCGTGGACCTCACCGGCAGCCAGGCGTACGCCGGAGCCCCCACCACGGCCCTGGCCCTGGGCGGTGCGCTCGGTGCCCTGCCCCTGGCCGCCCGGGCCGTGCGCCGGGGCCGGCGGGCCGCACTCGCCGCAGGCCTCTCGCTGGCCGTCCTGGGGGCCCTGCTGCTGCTGGCGGCCCCCCTCTGGCGCAGTGTTCCCGCCATGCTGGCCGGGGCCACGCTGATCGGCTTCGGGTTCGCCGCAAACCTCCAGTCCCGCTTCGCCGCAACCGACCTCGCCGAGGACGCCACCCGGGCCCGGGACCTGGGACTGGTTATGTGGGCCATCACCATCGGTGCCGTGGCCGGGCCCAACCTGGCCCGCGCCGGCTCGGACTTCGGGCTCGCCCTCGGCCTGCCGGCGCTGAGCGGCCCGTTCCTGCTCGCGTCCGCCGGGCTGACCATGGCCCTCGCCGTCCTGGAAGCCGGCCTGCGCCCGGATCCGCTGTTCGCCGCACGGGCCCTCGCTGCCAGGTACTCCGGAGCTCCCGGTCCGGAGGTCCCTGATCCGGAAGTCCCCGGTCCCGCGGCCCCGCTCCGTGCCCTCGGTGCCGGGTTCGGGGCGCTGCGTGAATCGGCCCCCGCCCGGTTGGGCGCAGCCACGATCGTCGCCGCGCACATGACCATGGTGGCCGTCATGGGGATGGCTCCGGTGCACCTGCAGCACCTGGTGGAAGGCAACCACGCGGCGTTGCCGGCGTCCGGGGACGAATACGGCCTCACCGCCGACACCCTGGTGCTGGTGGGGATCGTCATCTCCGTGCACGTGGCCGGCATGTTCGGGCTCTCCCCGGTGATGGGATGGCTCGCGGACCGCCACGGGCGGCTGGGGCTCATGGCCGGGGCCCAACTGCTGTTCGCCGCCGGCCTGTTCGCCGCCGCGCTGGGACAGGCCCTGCCGGCAGTGGTCGCCGCAGGGCTGGTCGTGCTGGGCCTGGGCTGGTCGATGGCGACGGTGGCCGCCTCCGCCTACATTGCCGAAAGCGTCCGCGGGGCGGCGGCCGTGCCGGCCCAGGGCGTCTCCGACATGCTCATGGGCCTCGCCGGTGCCGCCGGGGGCGCCGGCGGCGGCCTGGTGCTGGCGCTGGGGGGATTCGCCGGGCTCAACCTTGCCGCGCTCGCCGTGGTGGCCGCCATCACGGCGCTGCTGGGAAACGCCCTGGCCAAGGCGCACGGACACCGGCGTTCCCCCGGCCCGGCGGCCCACGCCTAGTCCGGTCCGCCTAGTCGAGCCCGCCCGTTTGGGGCCCGCCCGCCTCCGGGCCGGTCATGGCGAGCAAACGCGCAAAGATGGCGGCGCCGTCGTCGGAGATCCCGTCGTGGTGGAACCTGTCGGTCTCCCACACCCGCAACCCGCGCACGGCGGCGGCGGTTTCCAGGCTCAGGTCCCGGTCCACGTAGACGTCGTGGGTGTACACCGCGGCGGCCGCCGGCACCGTGTTCGCGGCCAGCCGCGCCCGGTCATAGAGTGCGGGCCAATCGTCCTTCTGGGCCAGCAGCCCGGCGACCTGTTCCAGCCGGCGCAGCGCCGGATCCAGCTCGAAGTACCACGGATAGACCATCTCGCCGGTGAGCAGCGGCTCGGGGGCCTCCGGGGAGAACTCCGGAAATTCCTCCAGCACCCGCCACGCCGCCCAGTTGGTGGCTTCTCCCTGCGCGTAGATGGACTCGTGCATCAGCGCGTACAGGGGATTGGAGCTGCGGGAGACCTGGGCCTGCAGCAGGTCCAGGAACGCGTCGGAGAGCCGCGGTCCCGCCGGGGTGGGCACGAACGCTGCCTCCAGGACGAAGTGCAGCTGGTCGATGCGCGCGTTCCCGCCCAGGTACTGGCCCAGCAGCTGCACCGTCCCGGCGGTCAGGCGGCGCCCGTCCGGGAGGTTCTCCTCGGTGTCCCCGACGTGGCGGAGAATCCGGGTCAGCACCGCGCGGTCCTCCGGATAGGCCCGGAAGTATTCGGCGTTGCGCCTGGCCATGCGCGCGAACGTCGCCCGGTACACCCGCTCGGCAGGCCCGTCCAAAGGGGGCAGGCCCCCGGTGACCAGCGCCCGTTCCAGCCCCTCCGGGGCCAGGGACAGGTAGGTGAGCACGCAGAACCCGCCGTAGCTCTGCCCGAAAGCCGTCCAGGGCCCGTCCACCAGCAGCCGGCGGATCCACTCGGCGTCGCGCACGATCGAATCGGCGCGGAAATGCTCCAGGTAGGCGGCCGCCGCCGCGGCATCCCCGCGCAGGGGCAGGGTCTGCCGGGTTGCGGGGGTGCTCAGGCCGGTCCCGCGCTGGTCCAGCAGGAAGATGCGGAACGTCCTGGCCGCCTCCGCCATCCACCCGGAGAGGGAACTGACCCGGGGCGACTGCCCGCCCGGTCCGCCCTGCAGGTACAGCAGCCACGGCAGCCGCTCCGGGTCCGGGTGCGCCAGGGAAACGACCTCCCGGCCGAACACCCGGATCGCCTCCCCTTCCGGGTCGGCGTGGTCCAGCGGCACGGTGAAATGGTGCTCGGTCGCGCGCATCCCGCGGTACTCGTGCACCGCCCCGACCCGGTGCTCGCCCGCGGCCGCCGCCTCCCACCCGGCCCGCACGGCGGGCCGGGGCACGTGGTGGGCCCTGGGCCGCGCGGTGGCCGGCAGGGGCGCGCCCTGGGGCCCGTTCACGCCGGGCCCGTTCACGCAAAGCCCCCCGCCGGGGCTGCCGCGGCCGCTCCGACGGAGCGCAGCGCCTCGCCGGTCAGGCGGCGCACGGTCCACCCGTCCATCGACGCCGCGCCCAGTGCGTCGTAGAACCCGATCGCCGGCTCGTTCCAGTCCAGCACGGACCATTCAACCCGCGCGTACCCGCGATCGACGGCGATCCGGGCCAGGTTGGCCAGCAGGGCCTTCCCGTGCCCGGCCCCGCGCGCGGCCGGATGCACGTACAGGTCCTCCAGGTAGATTCCGTGCACCCCCTCCCACGTGGAGTAGTTCAGGAACCACACGGCCATCCCGACCACCTGCGGGGCCGCGGCCCCGGGCAGCGTGTCCTCCACGACGTGCGCGTACACCCGCGCCCCGGGGCCGAAGAGGTGCTCATGCAGCAGGGCGGGCGTGTTCTTCACGGCGTCGGGCTCGCGCTCGTACGCGGCCAGGTCCTGGATCAGTCCCAAAATCGCCGGGACATCTGACGGGCGGGCATCACGGATGGCGTTCATGGGCCCAGCGTACCCGCGGCGATGGCCGCCGGTCCCGCCCTGCAGGGCGGAAAAACGGGGGCGGACCGGGCCCGATGGATCCGGGCCCGCCGCCGGGGAAATTCGTATCTAAGTTCGAACAACGCTATAGGATGGTCGGCAGGCGCCCAACGGCAGTCCACGAGCTCCATTGACTGCCGTGCTCGCCGGAAGGGCCCGGCCCGCACCGCACCCGCGCTGCGCGCACGCCTTTCGAACAAGCAAAGGGGAACCGCCCGCATGATGGGAGGAAACCACGCCGCCACCGGCGCCGCCGCGTGGATCGCCGTGACCAGCCCGTTCCAGGTCCCGCTCGCCGCGCTCGCCGGGGCCGCGCCCTGGCTGCCGGCTTCCGTGCCGCTGGGCCTGGGGCTGATGGACCTGTCCCCGGCCGGGGTGGTCACCGGCGCCATGGTCTGCGCCGGCGCCGCGCTGGCCCCGGACGCCGACCACCGCCATGCGACCATCGCCCAGTCCCTGCCGCCGGTGTCCAACGCCATCTGCGCGGGCATCGGGAACATCTCCGGCGGGCACCGCAACGGCACCCACTCCCTGCTGGGGATTGCCGCGTTCTCCGCGCTGGCCCTGGTGGCCAGCCTGTGGACCGTGCACACCGCGGACTTCGGGACCGTGTACCCCGGTGCCGGGATCCTGGCGGTGCTGTTGATTGCCTTCGCGGTCAAGGCGCTGCGCTTCATTCCCGACCGCATGCAGCGCGTGCCGTGGGTGATCGCGCTGCCGTTGGGCGCCTTCGTGGCGGTGAACGCCCCCGAAGAGCAGTACTGGTTCGTCCTGGCGGTGGCCCTGGGCGCGGCGGTGCACATCCTGGGCGACATGCTGACCTTGGGCGGCTGCAACCTGCTGTGGCCCATGAAGGTGCGCCGTCCGCGGGCCCTGGGCCGCGTGCCGGTGCTCAAGGACGTGTGGAAGCCCAGCGGGCGCGTCGCCTTCCCGATCCTGGGTGCGGCCGGCTCCTGGCGCGAATGGCTGTTCGGGATCCCGGTGGCGGCCTACGCGGTGGTCGGCATCGGCACCGCCGCCTACGCCTGGGGGCGTTCCGGGGCGCAGATCGCGCTGGGCCTGTTGCGCGGCTAGGACAGCCGTCCGCCGCCGTGCCCGCCCGGGCACGGCGGCGACCGCCCCGGACCGGCTAGTCCAGGCGGCCCACGCGGGTCACGGTGACCACTGCCGCGCCGGCCTCGTCGGAGGCGGCCAAATCCACGGTGGCGTCGATGCCCCAGTCGTTGTGGCCGGCCGGATCCTTGAAGATCTGGCGCACCTTCCACTCCGCGGGGCCGGGGGTGATGAGCAGGTACTGCGGGCCGCGGCCGCCGGGGCCGTCGTCGATGTCCCCGTGCTCCTCGAAGTAGGCGTCCATTGCGTCGGCCCAGGCGTCGGCGTCGAACCCGGCAGCTCCGTCCAGGGCGCCCAGCTCCTCGTCCTTTTCGTCCGCGAACAGCTGCACGCGGCGGAACATCTCGTTGCGGACCATGACGCGGAAGGCGCGCTCGTTGGAGGTGAGCCGGTCCGGGGCGGGGGGCAGGATGTCTTCGGCGGGGTTGCCGGGGACGGTCCCGGAGGCCAGCTGTTCCCATTCGTCCAGGAGGCTGGAGTCGATCTGGCGGACCAGTTCTCCCAGCCAGGCGATCAGGTCCTCGAGGTCCTCGCGCAGCGCGTCCTGCGGCACGGTCTGGTTCAGCGCCTTGTACGCGTCGGTGAGGTAGCGCAGCAGGATGCCTTCGGAGCGGGCCAGCGAATAGAACTGGACGTATTCGCCAAAGCTCATGGCGCGTTCGTACAGGTCGCGGACCACGGACTTGGGCGCCAGTTCGAAGTCCCCCAGCCACGGGGCGCCGCGCCGGTAGGTTTCGAAGGCCTCCCCGAGCATCCCGGCCAGGGGCTGGGGGTAGGTGATCTCCTCGAGCGCGGCCATGCGGGCGTCGTAGTCCAGGCCCTCGGACTTCATGGCGGCCACGGCCTCGCCGCGGGCCTTCTTCTCCTGGGCGTTGAGTACCTGGCGCGGTTTCTCCAGCGTCGCCTCGATCACGGAGACCACATCCAGGGCGTAGGAGGGCGCCTCCTTGTCCAGCAGGTCCAGCGCCGCCAGCGCGAAGGGGGACAGCGGCTGGTTCAGCGCGAAGTTCTGCTGCAGGTGCACCGTCAGGGCCAGCCGGTTGCCGTACGCGTCCGGTTCCTCCAGGCGCACCACGACGCCGGTGGCGAGCAGTTCGCGCAGGATGCCCAGGGCCCGGCGCTGCAGGGCCCGCTGGCGGGCCGGGGGCTCGTGGTTCTCGGTGAGCAGGCGCCGGGCCGCGGCGAACGCGTCGCCCGGACGCTCCAGCAGGTTCAGCAGCATCGCGTGGGTGACCGTGAAGGAGGAGGTCAGCGGCTCCGGGACGGAGGCGACCATCTTCTCGAACGTCTTTTCCCCCCAGGTGACGAAACCCTGCGGCGGCTTCCGCTTCACCACCTGGCGCAGCTTGCGCTGGTCGTCGCCGAACTTGGCAACCGCCTTGTCCATGGCCTTCTTGTTTTCGATCGCGTGCTCGGGGGCCTGCACCACGACGGTGCCGGCGGTGTCGAACCCGGCCCGTCCGGCCCGGCCGGCAATCTGGTGGAACTCGCGGGCATTGAGCAGGCGGGTGCGCACGCCGTCGTACTTGCTCAGCGCCGTGAGCAGCACAGTGCGGATGGGCACGTTGATGCCCACGCCCAGGGTGTCGGTGCCGCAGATGACCTTCAGCAGGCCCGCCTGGGCCAGCTGCTCCACCAGGCGCCGGTACTTGGGCAGCATGCCGGCGTGGTGCACGCCGATCCCGTGCCGCACCAGCCGGTTCAGCGTCTTGCCGAAACCGGCGGAAAAGCGGAACCCGGCAATCAGCTCCCCGATGCGGTCCTTCTCCTCGCGGGTGCACACGTTGATGCTCATCAGGTTCTGGGCGCGCTCGATCGCTTCCAGCTGCGAGAAATGCACCACGTAGACCGGGGTCTGGCGGGTGGACAGCAGCTCCTCGATGGCCTCCTGGACCGGGTCCTGCGAGTAGTAGTAGTGCAGCGGGATGGGCCGTTCAGCATGGGCCACGGTGGCCGTGTGCCGGCCGGTGCGCAGCGTCAGTTCGTCCTCGAAGCGGGACACGTCCCCGAGGGTGGCGGACATCAGCAGGAACTGCGCCTGCGGCAGTTCCAGCAGCGGCACCTGCCAGGCCCAGCCGCGCTGGGGGTCGGAATAGAAGTGGAACTCATCCATCACCACGGTGGCCACGTCCGCCTCCCGGCCCTCGCGCAGGGCGATGTTCGCCAGGATCTCCGCGGTGCAGCAGATGATCGGGGCGTCCGCGTTCACGGAGGAATCCCCCGTGACCATGCCCACGTTCTCGGCCCCGAAAATCCCGCACAGGTCGAAGAACTTCTCCGAGACCAGGGCCTTGATCGGGGCCGTGTAGAAGCTCACCTCCCCGCGGGCCAGCGCGTGGAAGTGCGCGGCCACCGCCACCAGCGACTTCCCGGACCCCGTCGGGGTGGCCAGGATGACGTTGTGGCCCTGCACCAGCTCCATCACCGCTTCGTCCTGGGCGGGGTACAGGCCGATGCCCCGGTCCTCCACCCATTCGATGAAGGCGGCGTAGGTCGATTCGGCAGTGGTGCCGCGGGGCGCGGTGGCAGGGATCAGCTCGGTGAGTTTCATGGTCCTCCCAGCCTATAGCCCCTGCCCGGTGCGGTTCCGGTCGGGTGCGGTTCCGGCCCGCTGCGCCGTAGGCTGGGCCCATGTCCTCCACCCGCTGGGATCCCGACCTGTACCTGCGGCACGCGGATCCCCGCGCCCGCCCCTTCTTCGACCTCGTTGCCCGCATTGCTCCCGTGCCGCGCATGGGGGAGTCCGGCACCGGTGAGCCCGGCAGCTGGGAGCCCCGCACCGTCGTGGACCTGGGCTGCGGTCCCGGCCACCTGACCGCAGCGCTCGCCGACCGCTGGCCCGGGGCCCGGGTGCTGGGCCTGGACTCCTCCCCGCAGATGGTCGCCAAGGCCCGTGCCGCGCACGGCCCCGACGCCCCCGCCCACCGCCCCAACCTCGCCTTCGAGCAGGCCGACGCCGGAGCGTGGGAACCGGACGCCCGGACGGACGTGGTGGTCACCAACGCGATGCTCCAGTGGATCCCCGGACACCTGGAGCTGGTGGGACGGTGGCTGGACGCGCTGGCCCCCGGCGCCTGGTTCGCCGCACAGGTCCCGGGGAACTTCGGGGCGCCCTCGCATGCGCTGCTGCGCGGCCTGGCAGCCTCCCCCCGGTGGGCCGGGAGGCTGGGCCGGACCCTGCACCACGCCGAGGCAGTCGCCGAACCGGACGAATACCTGCGGCTGCTGCTCGCCCACGGGTTCGAGGCCGACGTGTGGGAAACCACCTACCAGCACGTGCTCGAAGGAACCGACCCGGTGCTGGAATGGGTCCGCGGGGCCGCGCTGCGCCCGGTGCTGGACGCGCTGGACGCGCAGGAGGCGGCAGCCTTCGAGGACCAGTACGGCGCGGCGCTGCGCACCGCCTACCCCGCCTTCCCCGGCCCCCGGGGCCAGGCCCTGACGGTGTTCCCGTTTCGCAGGATCTTCCTCGTCGGGCGCAAGGCCGGCTGAGGAGCATCCGCCCCCGTGCAGGGGCGCGGAAGGTGCCGCTACCAGCCGCGCTCCCTCCATTCGTCCAGGTGCGGACGCTCCGCGCCCAGGGTGGTTCCGGCCCCGTGGCCCGGGTGCACCAGGGCATCATCCGAATACTGTTCGAACAAACGTTCGACCACGTCGCGGTAGAGCGAGGCGAACCGCTCCGGGTCCTTCTGCGTATTTCCCACCCCTCCCGGGAACAGCGAATCCCCGCTGAAGATGTGCACCGGACCCTCGGGGGGCGCATACACAAAGGCAATCGAGCCCGGGGTGTGCCCGCGCAGGTGCACGCACGCCAGCGAGAAGCCATCAAACTCCAGCACGTCCCCATGGCGCAGCACGGTGTCCGTGGCCACCCCCTTCTCCGCGAGGATCGCCGGGGCATCCTCCGCGCCCGCCGCCGTCCGCGCCCCCGTCTGCGCCACCAGCTCCGGCAGCGCACGCACATGGTCCCAATGCTGGTGGGTGGTGGCCACCAGCTCCAGCCGGGCCGCACCGGCAGCATCCGCCGCCCCCTCCGCCAGCAGGGAGCGGATCGCCGGCAGGTCATCCGCCGCATCGATCAGCACCTGCGCGCCCGAATCCTTCGCCGTCAGCAGGTAGACGTTGTTGTCGTGCCCGGACACCGCGACAGAGCGGATGCTCACGCGGGCCAGGTCATGGAGCAGTGTGGATGTACCAGTCATGGGCCCACACTACCCACCTCCACCCCATCGCCGCCCCGCCTTTACCCCACCTCCGCACCGGCCCCTGCCCCTGCCGCCCGGTGCGCCCGAACGGTACGCTGGCCGCGGACCCGGCGCCCGCCGGACCGTCCGGAACGGAGGAACCATGGACCCCGAGGTGCTCGCATTCGTGACCGTAAGGCCCGAGGACCCCCGCGCCCCCTACGACCAGATCCGGCACCAGATCCTCGACGCCATCGCCGACGGGACCCTCCTTCCCGGCACCCGCCTCACCCCCGTCCGCGCGCTCGCCGGACACCTCGGCGTCGCCGTCAACACCGTCGCCCGCGCCTACCGCGAACTCGAACACGCCGGAGCCGTCTCCACCCGGGGGCGCAACGGCACCGTCGTCGAAGCCTCCCGCGACGACGCCGGCCGCCACCTGGGCGAGGCAGCCGCGGCCTTCGCCGCCGAAGCCGCCCGCTGGGGGATCGACGAGGAAGCCGCCCTCGACTACGTGCGCGCCGCCTTCCGCGCCCGCTAGCCCGCCCCCAGCCCCGCCTTCGAACGTGTCTTCGAAAGCCTTTTCGACTACCATAAGTCCGTGGCCAACACCAACAGCATCTTCGACGTCAGCCCCGCCCCCGCCAAGCACCACGACCTGACCCGGATCATCGTCAAGGGCGCACGCGAACACAACCTGCGCAACGTGGACCTGGACCTGCCCCGCGACGCCATGATCGTCTTCACCGGCCTCTCCGGCTCCGGCAAGTCCTCCCTCGCCTTCGACACGATCTTCGCCGAAGGCCAGCGCCGCTACGTCGAATCCCTCTCCGCCTACGCCCGCCAGTTCCTGGGCCAGGTGGACAAACCCGACGTCGACTTCATCGAAGGACTCTCCCCGGCCGTCTCCATCGACCAGAAGTCCACCAGCAAGAACCCCCGCTCCACCGTCGGCACCATCACCGAGATCTACGACTACATGCGCCTGCTCTGGGCACGCGTGGGACGGGCCTACTGCCCCGAATGCGGCGAACCCGTCGCCCGCCAAACCCCCCAGCAGATCGTCGACCAACTCCTCGAACTCCCCGAAAAGACCCGCTTCCAGGTACTCGCCCCCGTCGTGCGCGGACGCAAGGGAGAATTCGCCGACCTCTTCAAGGAACTCGCCGCCAAGGGCTACTCCCGCGCCCGCGTCGACGGCGAAACCATCCAACTCACCGACCCCCCCAAGCTCGGCAAGCAGTTCAAGCACACCATCGAGGTCGTCGTCGACCGCCTCGTCGTCAAGGACGGCATCCGCCAGCGCCTCACCGACTCCATCGAAACCGCCCTCGCGCTCGCCGACGGCCGCGTCCTGGCCGACTTCGTGGACCTGGATGCCTCCGACGACGAACGCGTGCGCGCCTTCTCGGAAAACCTGGCCTGCCCGAACGAGCATCCGCTGGCCATCGACGAGATCGAGCCGCGCTCCTTCTCCTTCAACAACCCGTTCGGCGCCTGCCCGGCCTGCACCGGCATCGGCACCCGCCTGGAGGTGGACGAGGACCTGATCGTCCCGGACCCGGACGCCTCGCTGCGCGGGGGGGCAATCGCCCCCTGGTCGCTGGGCACGGCCACCACCGAGTACTGGAACCGGCTGCTGGAGGGCCTGGCGGCCGAACTGGACTTCTCCATGGACACCCCCTGGGGCAAGCTTCCGGCGGTGGCCCGCCAGGCGATCCTGCACGGAAAGGACCACAAGGTCGTGGTCCAGTACCGCAACCGCTTCGGCCGCGAGCGCAAGTACAGCACCGGCTTCGAGGGCGTGGTGCAGTACATCCACCGCAAGCACGAGGAAACCGAGTCCGAGAACGCGCGCGAGCGGTACGCCGAGTACATGCGCGAGGTCCCGTGCCCGGAGTGCCGCGGCGCCCGCCTGAACCCGGCCTCGCTCTCGGTGCGCATCAACGGCAAGTCCATCGCCGAGGTCTGCGCGCTGCCGATGCGCGAGTGCTCCGCGTTCCTGGAGGGGCTGGAGCTGACCGGCCGCGAGGCGCAGATCGCCGCCCAGGTGCTCAAGGAGATCCAGGCCCGGCTGCGCTTCCTGCTCGACGTCGGCCTGGAGTACCTGAACCTGGAGCGCGCCGCCGGCACGCTCTCGGGCGGGGAGGCCCAGCGCATCCGGCTGGCCACCCAGATCGGCTCCGGGCTGGTGGGGGTGCTGTACGTGCTGGACGAGCCCTCGATCGGCCTGCACCAGCGGGACAACCGCCGCCTGATCGAGACGCTCACGCGGCTGCGCAACCTGGGCAACACGCTCATTGTCGTGGAGCACGACGAGGACACCATCGCCGAGGCCGACTGGATCGTCGACATCGGCCCGGGCGCCGGCGAGCACGGCGGGCAGGTCGTCCACTCGGGGTCCCTGGCCGGCCTGCGGGAAAACACCGCCTCCATTACCGGCGACTACCTGTCCGGACGCCGCCGGATCGAAGTCCCCGCCACGCGCCGCGCCGTGGACAAGAAGCGCCAGCTCGTGGTCCTGGGCGCCCGCGAAAACAACCTGCGCGACCTCACCGTGAAATTCCCGCTCGGCGTGTTCACCGCCATCACCGGGGTCAGCGGCTCGGGCAAGTCGACCCTGGTCAACGACATCCTCTACAAGGTCCTGGCCAACAAGCTCAACGGCGCCAAGCAGGTTGCCGGGCGGCACACCCGGGTGGAGGGCCTGGAGCACCTGGACAAGGTCATCCACGTCGACCAGAGCCCCATCGGGCGGACCCCGCGCTCCAACCCGGCCACCTACACCGGTGTCTTCGACCACATCCGCAAGCTGTTCGCGGAGACGAACGAAGCCAAGGTCCGCGGCTACCAGCCGGGCCGCTTCTCCTTCAACGTCAAGGGCGGGCGCTGCGAGTCCTGCTCCGGCGACGGCACGCTGAAGATCGAAATGAACTTCCTGCCGGACGTCTATGTCCCCTGCGAGGTCTGCCACGGCGCCCGCTACAACCGCGAGACGCTGGAGGTCCATTACAAGGGCAAGAACATCGCCGAGGTGCTGGACATGCCGATCGAGGAGGGCGCCGAGTTCTTTGCGGCCTTCACCCCGATCGCCCGCCACCTGAAGACCCTGGTGGACGTCGGGTTGGGCTATGTCCGCCTGGGCCAGCCGGCCACCACGCTTTCCGGCGGGGAGGCCCAGCGCGTGAAGCTGGCGGCGGAGCTGCAGAAGCGCTCCAACGGCCGCAGCATCTATGTGCTGGACGAGCCGACCACCGGCCTGCACTTCGAGGACATCCGCAAGCTGCTGCTGGTCCTGCAGGGGCTGGTCGAGAAGGGCAATTCGGTCATCACGATCGAGCACAACCTCGACGTCGTCAAGTCCGCGGACTGGGTGATCGACATGGGCCCGGAGGGTGGCTCGGGTGGCGGCCAGGTGGTGGCGCAGGGGACCCCCGAGGAGGTTGCGAAGGTGTCCGAGAGCCACACCGGGCGGTTCCTGGCCGAGATCCTCTGAGCCCGCCGCCGGCCCGGCCCGGCCCGGACGCATGCCGCGCGCGGCATGGGCACCGGCCGGGCGGCTCCGACGTGCGAGAATATCCGGGTGAACTTTCCCCCCCGCTACGTGCTCTTCGACCTCGACGGCACCCTCGTCGACCCCGCCGGAGCCATCACGGGCGGGATCCGGCACGCGCTGCTGAGCAGCGGAATCCCCGACCCCGGGCAGGAGCTGCTGGACACGCTGGTGGGCCCGCCGCTGGCCCACGGACTCATGACCGTTCCGGGCATGACCGAGGACCAGTTGCCCGCGGTGATCCGCGACTACCGCTACGAGTATTTGCGGCACGGCATCTTCGAGGGCCATCCGTACCCCGGCATCCCCGGACTGCTTGACGGATTGCGCGCGGCGGGGATTGCCCTGGCCGTGGCCACCTCCAAGCCGGAGCACATCGCCCTGGCCCTGCTGGAGGCCCAGGGACTGCTGGACAGGTTCGACGCCGTCCGCGGAGCCACGGCGGCCGAGCAGGACTCCCTGGCGGAGGGCCCGGGCAAGGGACACATCGTCCGCACCGCCCTCGAAGCCCTGGCCGCGGATCCCGAGGCGGCCGTGATGGTCGGCGACCGGCACTACGACGTCCAGGGTGCCGCTGTCTGCGGGCTCGAATGCATCGGCGTCTCCTGGGGCTTCGCCCTTCCGGGCGAGCTGGAGGCGGCCGGTGCCGCCGCGATCGTCGATTCGGCCCATGAACTGGAGGAAATCCTCTTCGGAGGCCTCCGCGGGACCCCGGTCCCCGACACGAAAGGCAAGGCAGAGTAGGTGCCATTCTTCGAGGTCGTCCGCGCATCCTTCCGCGGGACCATTAAGGCCACGTGCCGTCCAACGGTCACCGGCATGGAGCACATTCCGGCCGAGGAGCCGTTCATCGTGGCCTCCAACCACCTGTCCTTCCTGGACAGCATCATCATCCAGGCCCTGATGCCGCGGCCGGTCGCCTTCTTCGCCAAGGCCGAGTACTTCACCACCCCCGGGGCGAAGGGAGCCCTCATGAAGGCGTTCTTCGAGTCGGTCGGCTCCATTCCGGTCGAGCGCGGCGAACAGGCCGCCTCCGTCGCGGCCCTGGAGTCCCTGGTCGGGGTGCTCGAGGGCGGGGGAGCGGTGGGCATCTACCCCGAGGGCACCCGCTCCCGCGACGGCCTGCTCTACCGCGGCCGCACCGGCGTCGGCTGGCTGGCCCTGTCCACCGGCGCTCCCGTGGTGCCCGTGGGCCTGATCGGCACCGAGAAGCTGCAGCGTCCCGGCAGCAACCGGATCGTGCCGCGCCACTTCACGCTCAAGGTCGGCGAGCCGCTGCGCTTTGACAAGGTCGGACCCAAGCACCCGCTGCCCGAGCGCCGCCGCGCCACCGACGCGATCGTGGACGCCATCGCCGCCCTCAGCGGCCAGCAGCGCGCCGAGGGGTACAACCAGGCCCCCGCGGCGGAGTAGCCTCTCCCCATGGCCGACCCGTCCAGCTACCGGCCGCGGCCCGGGGAGATTCCCACGGCCCCCGGCGTCTACCGCTTCCGAGACCCGCACGGACGCGTCGTCTACGTCGGCAAGGCCAAGAACCTGCGCCAGCGGCTCAACTCCTACTTCGCGAACGTCTCCACCCTCACGCCCAAGACCCACGCGATGGTGCACACCGCCGCCAGCGTCGAATGGACCGTGGTGGGTAACGAGCTGGAGGCGATCCAGCTCGAGTACACCTGGATCAAGGAGTTCGCGCCGCGGTTCAACATTGTCTTCCGCGACGACAAGTCCTACCCCTACCTGGCCGTCACCATGGGGGAGAAGTACCCGCGCGCCCAAGTGATGCGCGGGGACCGGCGCAAGGACGTGAAGTACTTCGGGCCGTTCTACCCGGCCAAGGCCATTCGCGACACCCTCGATGCGCTGCTGCGCGTGTTTCCGGTGCGGACCTGCAGCGCGGGCGTGTTCCGCCGCGCCGAGGCCAGCGGCCGGCCCTGCCTGCTGGGCTACATCGACAAGTGCTCCGCCCCCTGCGTGGGCCGGATCAGCCCGGAGGAGCACAGGGAGCTGGCCGCGGACCTCTGCCGCTTCATGGGCGGGGAAGGCACCCGTTTCATTCGCGACCTGGAGGCCAAGATGGCCGCGGCCGCCGCGGCCATGGAGTACGAGAACGCCGCCCGTTACCGGGACGACATCGCCGCGCTGCGCCGTGTGTTCGAGCGCAACGCGGTGGTCCTGGCCGAGGACACCGAGGCGGACGTGTTCGCCGTGGCCGAGGACGAGCTCGAGGCCGCCGTGCAGGTCTTCCACGTGCGCAACGGCCGCATCCGGGGCCAGCGCGGCTGGGTCGTGGAGAAGGTGGAGGATTCCACGCCCGAGGAATTCATCGGCCACCTGCTCCAGCAGGTGTACGGGGAAGGGGCCGGAACCGAACGCATCCCGCGCGAGGTCTTGGTGCCGGTGGAGCCGGCCGATGCCGCCGACCTGGCCGAATGGCTCCGCGGGCTGCGGGGCGCCGCCGTCAGCCTGCGCGTGCCGCAGCGCGGCGAGAAGGCGGCGCTGATGGAGACGGTGCGGGAGAACGCCGAGCAGGCGCTGCGCCTGCACAAGTCCCGCCGGGCGGGCGACATCAGCAACCGCAGCGCCGCCCTGCAGGAGCTGCAGGAGGCGCTGGGATTGCCGGTGCCGCTGATGCGCATCGAGTGCTACGACATTTCCCACGTCCAGGGCACCAACGTGGTGGCCTCCATGGTGGTCGTCGAAGACGGACTGCCCAAGAAATCCGACTACCGCAAGTTCAACATCACCGGGGACGCCGCCCGCGACGACACTGCCTCGATGTACGACGTCATCACCCGCCGCTTCCGCCACTACCTGGCCGACCAGACGCACACGGCTCCGGCAATCAGCGGTGCCGTCGACCCCGAGGAGGACGCCCTGCGCGGCGCCCCGCGGAAGTTCGCCTATCCGCCTTCGCTGGTTGTGGTCGACGGCGGCCCGCCGCAGGTCGCCGCGGCGGTGAAGGCGCTGGAGGACCTGGGCATCGACGACGTGTACGTGGTGGGCCTGGCCAAGCGGCTCGAGGAGCTGTGGCTGCCCGGCGACGAGTTCCCGGTCATCCTTCCGCGCGCCTCCCACGGCCTGTACCTGCTCCAGCGGATCCGCGACGAGGCGCACCGCTTCGCCATTACGTTCCACCGCAAGAAGCGCTCCGCCTCCATGATCTCCTCGACGCTCGACGACGTGCCGGGGCTGGGCCCGGCCAAGCGTGCGGCGCTGCTGAAGCACTTCGGCTCACTCAAGCGCATGCGTGCGGCCACCGAAGAAGAGTTCCGCGAGGTGCCCGGCGTCGGACCCGCCCTCGCCGCGCAACTGGTGGCCGTCCTGGCCGAGGGGGAGCCGGCCTCACCTGCCGTGAACATGACCACCGGCGAGGTCCTCGACTAGGAACCCGTTCCGGCCTCGGTACCGCTCGCTCCGCCGCCACCGTTGCCTCGGCGGCGCCTTCCTGCTGCGCGGGCCCTGTCCTGCCGCCTGCTGCGCGGGCCATGTCTTGCCGCCTGCTGCGCGGGCCCTGCCCGCCCCCTGCCGGGTGCGCCTGCGTCGTCCGTGGCCCACGCCTGGCGTGCGGGACGCCCCGCTCCCCTAATGACATATATATGCTAGATCGATTTCTGACCTACTGCCATTGGGCCGTGTGCAGCAACGGCACCACGGTTCAGCAGGAAAAAGATCGCGGATGGGGGAGGGGTGGGCCCGGCAGGCGGGGCCCGGGAAGTCCGGCCCGGAAGGGCGCAGGCCTGCCGGAAAGGGGGTGCGGGGACGTCGACAGTGGAGGCCCTGGCGTAGAGGAGGCCCTGGTGTCGTGAAGACCCTGGTGTCGTGAAAACCCGGTCTCGTGGATGCCCCGGCTGAGGGTGCCCCGGACGTCTTGGTGCCGCGAATGGTTCAGTCCCATGGATGTCCTGCCGCCGTGGATGTTTTGGCGCGGCGGGTCCCCTGGCGCGGGAAGGCGCCGGCGCGGGGGGACTCCCCTATGAAGAAATATCTATGCTAGATCGGTTTCTGACTTAGTCAGGTCCAGCGTATGCAACAAACAACCCTGCCGAACGGAAAACAATCGACGGACGGGGGAGGGGTCCAACAGGAGACGGGGGCCCTGGCGCGAAGCTGGCCGCCCCGGCACGGGGTATGCGGCGGCCCGGGAGGGCCGGGGGATCTCGGGCAGGGGATGCGGGAGACGGGTGGCGGGAGCGTAGTGCGCGAGGTGGGGGCTGAGCCCCCGCGTGGGGTCCTGTCGTCCTGGCGCGGGCAGGCCGCGGACCCGCGGGGATGGCCCGCCCGAGGTCAGGCGGGCGGGGGAGGCCGCTGCTGCTGCTGGTGGCACAAAGTCCTTGTCTGTTGCCGCCGCTGCGGTGCGCAGAGGCGGGGCCCCGGCGCGTGCCGGATCGTGAAAACGGGTTTGTATTTGTAATCTAGATCGGTTTCTGACTTAGTCGTTACTCTCCGTAAAAGAGTTCCGGACACACCGAACCACCACAGAAAATCCACGACAAAAGGGCCGGGCCCTGCGGCACGGGCCGGCGGGTGCGGCACTCAGCCGGGCAGGTCGGCGGTGTCGACAATCAGGGTGAACGGCCCGGAGTTCACGAGGGAAACCTCCATCATGGCGCCAAAGAGGCCGGTGGATACCTCGGCGCCGAGCGAGCGCAGGCAGGAGATGAACTCCTCATAGAGCGGCTCGGAGTGGTCCCGGCCGGAGGCTGCGGTCCAGGACGGGCGCCGGCCCTTGCGCACCTCGCCGTAGAGCGTGAACTGGCTGACCACCAGCAGGGGAGCGGAGGCCGATTCGCAGGACTGCTCGTCCTCCAGCATGCGCAGCCGCCACACCTTTTCGGCCAGCCGGGCAGCCTCGGTGGGACCGTCGGTGTGCGTAACCCCCAACAGCACCAGCAGGCCGGGCCGGTCAAGGGCGCCAACGGTTTCCCCGTCGACGCTGACGGAAGCGGTGCGGGCACGCTGCAGTACGGCCTTCATGGTGCGGTTTCTCCTCAATTTCTCGTCGCCGGTCCCGGGCTTCGGGCCGGAACAGACTTTACGCGGCGGTCCGCATCCAGCCTCCGGCACGGGGCAAAAAGGCGCTGGGGCGAGCGTGCCCGGGATAGGCTGGGGCCATGTCCACCGAGCAGTCCGAGGTCACCGCCGTCGAATCCGAACTCCTGATCATCACTGGCATGTCCGGTGCCGGACGCACCACCGCCGCGCACGCCCTTGAGGACCATGGCTGGTACGTCGTGGAGAACCTGCCGCCGCAGATGCTGGGCACGCTGACGGAACTGGTGGCCCGCATGCACGGGGCGATCCCGAAGCTCGCGGTCGTGATGGACGTGCGCAGCAAGGCGCTGTTCCCGCAGGTCAGGGAAAACCTGGCGCTCCTGAGCGCTGCGGGAGTGAACTACCGGGTGCTGTTCCTGGATGCCAGCGACGACCTGCTGGTGCGCCGGTTCGAGATGGGCCGCCGCCCGCACCCGCTGCAGGGCCCCGGGCGGATCCTCGACGGGATCGCCGCCGAACGCGAGGTGCTGCGCGAGTTGCGCGAGGCTGCCGATATCGTCCTGGACACCACCCCGATGAACGTCCATGCCCTGGCCACGGCCATTACCGAGCTGTTTTCCGAGACCGGAACCGTGGTGCTGCGCCTGAACGTGATGAGCTTCGGCTTCAAGTACGGGTTGCCCGCGGACGCCAACTACGTGGCGGACATGCGCTTCATCCCCAACCCCCACTGGGTTCCGGAACTTCGCCGGCACACCGGCCTGGAGGCCGATGTCCGGGACTTCGTGCTCGCGGCGGAGGGGGTCGAGGAATTCGTCTCCACCTACCTACGGGCCCTGGAACCGGTCTTCGACGGGTATCGCCGCGAGAACAAGCACTATGCGACCCTGGCGGTGGGCTGCACCGGAGGCAAGCACCGCTCGGTGGCAGTCAGCGAGGAGCTTGCCCGCCGGCTGCGCCAGTTGCCTAACGTCACGGTGCAGGTCTCCCACCGCGACCTTGGCCGGGAGTAGGCGGCCATGTCCTTCTACACCAGCCAGCTCCCGCTGGTTCCGCGGCCGGCACCGCGGGAGGGCAACGGCACGGTGCGCGTGGCCGCCCTGGGCGGCGGGCACGGCCTGTCCGCCTCGCTCTCGGCGCTGCGCCGCCTGACCACGGAGATCACCGCGATCGTGACGGTGGCCGACGACGGCGGCTCCTCCGGGCTCCTGCGCGAGGAACTCGACGTGCTGCCCCCGGGGGACCTGAGGATGGCGCTGGCCGCTCTCTGCGACGACACCGACTGGGGACGCACCTGGCGCGATGTCATGCAGCACCGCTTCACCTCCAAGTCCGGCAGCCCGGGCTCGCTGGAGAACCATGCGCTGGGAAACCTGCTGATCGCGACCCTGTGGGAGCTTTTGGGCGACCCGGTGGCGGGGCTTCGCTGGGCCGGCGCCCTGCTGGGGGCCCGCGGGACGGTCCTGCCGATGAGTACGGTTCCGCTGACGATCTCCGGGGACGTGCTCGGCCCGGGGGAGGGCGGACAGCTGGTGCGCCGGCACATCGTCGGGCAGGCGAAGCTGGCCACCGCCGGCCAGAACGGCATCGTCAGCAACGTGCGGCTGGAGCCAGCCGACGCTCCCGCCTGCGCCGAGGCGCTCTCCGCGATCGAGCTGGCCGACTGGGTGGTCCTTGGTCCGGGCTCCTGGTACACCTCCGTCCTGCCGCACCTGCTGCTCCCCGAGATGCGCCAGGCGCTCCAGGACACGGAGGCCCGCCGGCTGCTCACCATGAACCTGGCCACCGAAACCAAGGAAACGACCGGCATGAACGCCGCCGACCACCTCGACGTGATTGCGCGCTACGCGCCGGAGCTTCGGCTTGATGCGGTGCTGGCGGACCCGTCGTCGGTCGATGACGAAGAAACGTTCCGGCAGGCCGCCGCACGGCTGGGGGCGCGGTGCTTTTTCGGTAAAGTAGGCAGCGGTCCCGGTCGCGCGACCCACGATCCCCTGCGGCTCGCCGCCGCCTACCACGACGTGTTCACCTCGTTCGACAAAGATTTGCCAAGCAGTTAGGAAGCGGAAGCCCATGGCACTGACCGCATCGGTCAAGGACGAACTTTCCCGGCTGGACGTGAAGAAATCCTCCGAGCGCAAGGCGGAGGTCTCCGCCATCCTGCGCTTCGCCGGCGGGCTGCACATCATCTCCGGCCGCATCGTCATCGAGGCCGAGGTGGACCTCGCATCCACCGCCCGCCGGCTGCGCCAGGCGATCGCCGAGGTCTACGGGCACACCTCGGAGATCATCGTCGTCTCGGGAGGAGGCCTGCGCCGCGGCAACCGCTACGTGGTGCGCGTAGTGCGCGACGGCGAGTCGCTGGCCCGCCAGACCGGCCTGCTTGACGGCCGGGGCCGGCCCGTGCGCGGGCTGCCGTCGGTGATCGTCAACGGGTCGGCGGCCGACGCCGAGGCCGTCTGGCGCGGGGCCTTCCTGGCCCACGGATCACTCACCGAACCGGGACGCTCCGCGGCCCTTGAGGTGACCTGCCCCGGTCCCGAGGCGGCCCTTGCCCTGGTCGGGGCGGCGCGCCGGCTGGGACTGGTGGCCAAGGCCCGCGAGGTGCGCGGCGTGGACCGCGTGGTCATCCGCGACGGGGACAGCATCGCCGCCCTGCTCACCCGGATGGGCGCGCACGACGCGCTCATGGTGTGGGAGGAGCGGCGCATGCGCAAGGAGGTCCGGGCCACCGCCAACCGCCTGGCCAACTTTGACGACGCCAACCTGCGCCGTTCGGCCCAGGCCGCCGTCGCCGCCGGGGCCCGCGTGGAGCGCGCCCTGGAGATCCTCGCCGACGAGGTTCCCGAGCACCTCAAGTACGCCGGGGAGCTGCGCGTGGCCCACAAGCAGGCCAGCCTGGATGAGTTGGGGCGCCTGGCCGATCCGCCCATGACCAAGGACGCCATCGCCGGGCGCATCCGGCGCCTGCTGGCGATGGCCGACAAGAAAGCCGCGGACCTGGGGATCCCGGGAACCGAGGCCAGCGTCACCGCCGACATGCTGGACGGCTGAGCGGCACCAGTTTTCCGTGCCCTGGCGGCGCGGGATGCATTACCCACCGATCGCCCCGGTACCGGGGTGCACAACTATTGGAGGAAGCATGTCCCAGTACACCCTCCCGGAGCTGCCGTACGACTACGCCGCTCTGGAGCCGAACATCTCCGCGCGCATCATGGAGCTGCACCACAGCAAGCACCACGCGACCTACGTCGCCGGCGCGAACACTGCCCTGGAGCAGCTGGCCGAGGCCCGCGCCAAGGGCGAGTTCGGCAACATCCCGAAGCTTTCCAAGGACCTTGCCTTCCACCTGGGCGGCCACACCAACCACTCGATCTTCTGGAACAACCTTTCCCCGGAAGGTGGCGACAAGCCCGAGGGCGAGCTGGCCGCGGCCATCGATGACCAGTTCGGTTCCTTCGACGCGTTCCGCGCCCACTACACCGCCGCGGCCATGAGCCTGCAGGGCTCCGGCTGGGCCGTGCTGGCGCTGGAGGGCATCGGCGGCAACCTGGTCATCGAGCAGCTCTACGACCAGCAGGGCAACGTTCCGGTCGCGACCACCCCGCTGCTGATGCTGGACATGTGGGAGCACGCCTTCTACCTGGACTACGTCAACGTGAAGGCCGACTACGTCAAGGCGTTCTGGAACATCGTGAACTGGGCCGACGTGTCCGCCCGCTTCGAGGCGGCCCGCGCCGGCGCCCAGGTCCTGGTCGTCCCCGGCAAGTAGCCCCCGCGGAAGCCGTCACAGCCTGCGCCCCATGACGTAGGATGGCGGCAACGATCGCCGCGGGTTCCCGTACCCGGCCGGGTGCTGGAACCCGCGGCGGCGGCCGGCCCTCGGGCCGGCGGCACTACGGAGTGTCCCACCCCTTTTTGCACACGTCGCTTTCGGGGCTTTCGCAGCGGGGGCCCACGGAAGTGGCACCCGTCGGCAAGGAGAACAGCTCGTGACTACCCGTGTTGGCATCAACGGATTTGGACGCATCGGACGCAACTACCTGCGGGCCGTGCTGGCTCAAGGGGCGGACGTGGAGATCGTCGCGGTCAACGACCTCGGCTCGATCGAAACTCTGGCCCCCCTCGTGAAATACGACTCCATCCTGGGCCGCCTGGCGGAGGACGTGCGGGTGGACGGCGACTTCCTGGACGTGGGGGGCCGCCGCATCAAAGTCCTGGCCGAAACAGACCCCGCGCGGCTGCCGTGGGGAGAACTCGGCGTCGACGTCGTGATCGAGTCAACCGGACGCTTCACCAATGCGGAGGACGCCCGCAAGCACCTGGAGGCGGGTGCGCGGAAGGTCATTATCTCCGCCCCGGCCAAGGGCGACGACCTCACCGTGGTCTTGGGCGTCAACCAGGACCGGTACGACCCCGAGAACCACCACATCATCTCCAACGCCTCCTGCACCACCAACTGCCTGGCCCCGGTCGCGATGGTGCTCAATGAGGCGTTCGGCATCGTCAACGGCCTCATGACCACCATCCATGCCTACACAGCGGACCAGAACCTGCACGACGGACCGCACAAGAAGGATCCGCGGCGCGCCCGCGCCGCGGCCCTGAACATGGTCCCCACTTCCACCGGCGCGGCCAGCGCCATTGGCCTCGTGATCCCCGAGCTCAAGGGCAAGCTCGATGGCTGCGCGATGCGCGTGCCGGTCCCGACGGGATCGGCGACCGACCTTACGGTCCAGGTCTCCCGGGACGTCACCGTCGAGGAGGTCAACGCGGTGTTCCGGGAAGCCGCCGAGAGCGGGCTGAAGGGCGGGCTGAAGGGCCTGCTGACCTACAGCACCGACCCCCTGGTGTCCTCCGACATCGCCGGCGACCCCGCGTCGGCGGTCTTCGATGCGCCATTGACCCGGGTGATCGGACGCACGGTGAAGGTGCTCGCCTGGTACGACAACGAGTGGGGGTATTCCTCCCGGCTGGTGGACCTGACCGACTATGTCGGGTCGCGGCTCGGTTAGGCCGATGCTTATCGGCTAGGTTTAGACCCATGACTTCTCACACTCTCGACGAACTGCTCGCCGTTGGTGTCCGCGGGCGGCACGTCCTGGTCCGTAGCGACCTGAACGTGCCGCTCGACGGGTCCACCGTCACCGATGACGGCCGCGTCCGCGCGTCCCTTCCCGTGATCGCCAAGCTGGCCGACGCCGGCGCCCGCGTCGTCGTGATGGCCCACCTGGGCCGTCCGAAGGGATCCCCGGACCCCAAGTACTCCATCAAGCCCGCAGCCGAGCGGCTGCGCGAGCTGGCCGGGTTCCCCGTCGCCATTGCCCAGGACGTGACCGGGCCGGACGCCCGCGCCGCAGCCGCCCGGCTGGGCGACGGCGAGGTGCTGGTGCTGGAAAACGTGCGCTTCGATGCCCGCGAGACCAGCAAGGACGATGCCGAGCGCGCCGCCTTCGCGGCCGAGCTGGCGGCGCTGACCGGAGCCAACGGCGCCTACGTGGACGACGCCTTCGGTGCCGTGCACCGCAAGCACGCCTCGGTATTCGACATTGCCGCGCTGCTGCCCTCCTACCAGGGCGACCTCGTGCGCACAGAGGTGGAAGTCCTCAAGACCCTCACCGAGGCGCCCAAGCGGCCCTACGTCGTCGTGCTGGGCGGTTCGAAAGTCTCTGACAAGCTCGCCGTGATCGACAACCTGCTCGGCCGCGCCGACCACCTGCTCATCGGCGGCGGCATGGCGTTCACCTTCCTCAAGGCGCAGGGGCACGCCGTCGGCGCGAGCCTGCTCGAAGAGGACCAGCTGGACACCGTGCGCGGCTACCTGACCCGCGCCAAGGAGGTCGGCTGCGACATCATCCTGCCGACCGACATCGTCGTGGCGTCCAAGTTTGGCGCGGACGCCGAATACGAGGTCCTGCCCGCCGACAAGCTCGAGGACGGCACCTTCGGTGCCTCCGGGCTGGGTCTGGACATCGGCCCGGAGTCTGGCGAGAACTTCGCCAGCTACATCCGTTCGGCCAACACCGTGTTCTGGAACGGTCCCATGGGCGTGTTCGAGATCGAGGCCTTCGCCGGCGGCACCCGCGCCGTGGCGCAGGGCCTGGCCGACTCCGAGGCGTTCAGCGTCGTGGGCGGCGGCGACTCCGCCGCCGCCGTGCGGACCCTGGGGTTCCACGACGACGACTTCGGCCACATTTCCACCGGTGGCGGTGCCTCCCTCGAGTACCTCGAGGGCAAGGAACTGCCCGGTCTCACCGCACTCGACCGCTAGAAGGGCCGCATGACCACCTCCACGAACGGAAACTTCGACCGCACCCCGCTGATCGCCGGCAACTGGAAGATGAACATGGACCATGTCCAGGGCATCACCCTGCTGCAGAAGCTGGTGTGGACCCTCGAGGACGCCAAGCACAACTTCGAGCGGGTCGAGGTGGCGGTGTTCCCGCCCTTCACGGACCTGCGCGGCGTCCAGACCCTGGTGGCCGGGGACGACCTGCCGGTCGCCTACGGCGGCCAGGACCTGTCCCAGCACGACTCGGGCGCCTACACCGGCGACATTTCCGGGCAGTTCCTGGCCAGGCTGGGCTGCCGCTACGTGCTGGTCGGCCACAGCGAACGGCGCACCCTCCACGGCGAAAACGACGCCCTGATCAGCGCCAAGGTTGCCGCCGCCTACCGGCACGGCCTGGTGCCGGTGCTGTGCGTGGGCGAGGGGCTGGAGGTCCGCACCGCCGGCACCCACGTGGCCCACACCCTGGAGCAGGTGCGCGCCGGCCTGGAGGGCGTGTCCGCGGACCAGGCGGCCCAGCTGGTCATCGCCTACGAGCCGGTCTGGGCGATCGGCACCGGCGAGGTGGCCGGTCCGGCCGACGCGCAGGAAATGTGCGCGGCGATCCGCGCCGAATTGGAGAAGCTGTACGGCGCCGGGACTGCCGCCGGGGTGCGCCTGCTGTACGGCGGCTCGGTGAAGTCCGCCAACGCCGCGTCCATCCTGCGCGAGCGCGACGTGGACGGCCTGCTGGTCGGCGGTGCCAGCCTCGACGCGGCCGAGTTTGCTAGCATTGTCAGGTTCGAGCACCACCTGGTGACCGAGTAGACCGTGCCTCCCGGCACGGCTTCGAGCGAAAGGCCGAAGTGGAAGCACTGAAGATCGTCCTGCAGGTCCTGCTGGGTATCACCAGCCTGCTGCTGACCCTGTTGATCCTGCTGCACAAGGGCCGGGGCGGCGGCATGTCCGACATGTTTGGCGGCGGCATGACCACCAGCCTGGGATCCTCCGGCGTGGCCGAGCGGAACCTCAACCGGATCACCATTGTCCTGGGCCTGGTCTGGGGCGCCGTGATCGTGGCACTGGGCCTGATCATGCGGTTCTCCACGGACGCCTAGCGGCACGGCCCCATACGCCAGGAGGGCGGATTCCCTTGCGGGAATCCGCCCTCCTGGCGTATGGGGCTAGCCTGGCGTATGGGGCTAGATCAGCGAGGCCGCGGCGGCGTCGAGCATCCACAGGGTGGCCCGGGTGCCGGAAGCCCCGGCGGCGGGCACCCGCTCACGCGGAGCCTCCCCGGTCACGGCGACGGCGACCGCCGGCGCCTTGTCCTGCCCGGCCACCAGGAACCAGACCTGGCGGGCGGTGTTGATCGCACCAAAGGTCAGCGACACGCGCAGCGGCGGCGGCTTGGGGGAGCCGTGGATGGCGGTGACGCTTCCCTCCCGCACCCTTGCCCCGGCATGGTCCGGGAACAGCGAGGCGATGTGGGAGTCCGGGCCCATGCCCAGCAGCAGCACGTCGATGACCGGCACGGGCAGGGCCGGGTCCGCGCCCTCCGCGGCCTCGGCCGCGAGCTGGCGCGCGTAGTCGGCCGCGGCCTCCTCCGGCGTGGCGAAGGCGTCGGAGGACCCCATCGGGTGGACCCGGCCGCGGTCCAGGCCCAGCCGGTCCAGCACGGACAGCAGCACCTCGGCCTGGACGGCGTTGCGGTCCCCGCTGGAGGCTTCGACGAAGCGTTCGTCCCCCCACCAGAGGTTGACCCGGGACCAGTCCACCGCGGCCAGGGCCGGAGAGCCGGCCAGCGCCTTCAGCGTTTCGATGCCAACGCTGCCCCCGGTCAGCACCAGGGTGGCTTCTCCCCGCTCGGCCTGCGCGTCCTGCAGCGCAACCACCAGGCGTGCCGCGGCCGCGGCCGCCAGGGTGGCTGCGTCCGGATGGACGACCACGCGGGCACCCGGGCCGCGGGGAGGGGAAACGGGGGTCCGGTCAGCGCTCACTGGCACGCACGCTCCTCAGGTTGGTGCGGGGAAGCCCGGCGCGGACGACCTCGCCGAAGACTTCGTCGGGATCCAGCCGGCGCAGCTCCTCGGCCAGGCATTCGGGCAGTTCGCGCGGGGGCAGGGAGATGCGCTGGACCGGATGGCCGGGCTGGTAGAGCTCGGCCACGTCGCCGTGGGGGCGGGAGAGTTCGATGTCGCCGTCCAGGCTGCTGAAGCGGACGCTGCGCACGCCCGTGCCCGCCGGGGTGGAGGCGATGGTCACCGGCAGCTGCAGGCACAGCGTCAGCCAGGCCGCGAGCAGGACGGTGCTGGGGGAGTCGCTGGCTCCCTTCACCGTCACGGCCTTGACCTGCGCGGGATCCAACTGGTCGTAGACGGATGCCAGTTGGGAGCGCCAGAGGGTGAGCCGTGTCCAGGCCAGGTCGGTATCGCCGGCCGTGACGCTGCGCGCGATCCGGAACAGGGCCGCGCGGGGGTCTTTTTCGCTGGCGCTGTCCGTGATGCGGCGGTGCGCGATCCGTCCCAGCGGGGTGCCGGCCGGGTTGTCGGGAACGCCGTGGGGCCACCAGACCACGATGGGCGCGTCCGGCAGCAGCAGTGCGGCGACCAGGGACTCGTCCGCCACGGACAGGGCCCCGTACCCGTGCAGCAGCACCACCTCGGAGGCGCCGGCGTCGCCCCCCACGCGGATCTGCGCGTCCAGGCGGGTCTTGGCGTTCCTGCGCCCCTCGATGACCACGATCACGCGGCAGGGGTGTTCGCGGCTGGCCAGGTTGGCGGCCGCAATCGCGTCCTCCTCGAAGCCGGCGCGGCTGATGACCACCAGGGTCAGCACGCGGCTGAGCGCCACCACCCCGCCGCTTTCGCGCAGCTCAACGAGCTTCTTGGCCACCTTGGAGGTAGTGGTTTCTTTGAGTTCGACGATCATGGCCGCCGCCACGTCCTTCCGTCGCGGGCGAGCAGTTCATCGGCCGAGGCCGGGCCCCAGCTGCCGGGGGCGTAGGGCTCGGGCTGGTCCGGCAGCGAGGCCCAGTACTTCTCGAACGGGTCCACGATCTTCCAGGACAGCTCCACCTCCTGGTGGCGCGGGAAGAGCGGGGGTTCGCCCAGCAGCACGTCGAGGATGAGACGCTCGTAGGCCTCCGGGCTGGACTCGGTGAAGGAGTGGCCGTAGCCGAAGTCCATGGTCACGTCCCGGACCTCCATTTGGGTGCCCGGGACCTTGGAGCCGAACCGGATGGTGGCGCCCTCGTCCGGCTGCACCCGGATCACGACGGCGTTTTGGCCGAAATCGGGATCAGAGACGTCGCGGAAGAGCAGGTTCGGCGCCTTCTTGAAGACGATGGCGATTTCCGTTACCCGCCGCCCGAGCCGCTTGCCGGCCCGCAGGTAGAACGGGACCCCGGCCCAGCGGCGGGTGTTGATGTCCAGCCGGATGGCCGCGTAGGTTTCGGTGGTGGAGGCCGGGTTGAAGCCCTCCTCCTCGAGGAATCCGGTGACCTTCTCGCCGCCCTGCCATCCGCCCGTGTACTGGCCGCGGGCCGAACGCCGGGACAGGTCCTCGGGCAGGCGCACCGCGGCAAGGACCTTTTCCTTCTCCGCGCGCAACTGGTCCGCGTCGAAGGAGATGGGCTCCTCCATGGCCGTGAGCGCGAGCAGCTGGAGCAGGTGGTTCTGGATGACGTCGCGGGCGGCGCCCACCCCGTCGTAGTAGCCGGCCCGGCCGCC
The DNA here is from genome assembly GCF_008580665.1 of Zafaria cholistanensis. Taxonomy (GTDB): domain Bacteria; phylum Actinomycetota; class Actinomycetes; order Actinomycetales; family Micrococcaceae; genus Zafaria; species Zafaria cholistanensis. Next base: position 2,672 of record NZ_BKDJ01000009.1, on the reverse strand, counting down.
GATCCCGATGTCCTCGGCCATGGTGATCTGCACGTGGTCGACGTGGTTGGCGTTCCAGATCGGCTCGAACAGCTGGTTGGCGAAGCGCAGCGCCAGCAGGTTCTGCACCGTCTCCTTGCCCAGGTAGTGATCGATGCGGAAGACGGAGTCGGCGGGGAAGACGGACTCGACGATCGCGTTCAGCTCGCGGGCCGAGGCAAGGTCGTGGCCGAAGGGCTTTTCGATGACCACCCGGCTCCACCCCGGGTGCTCCGATTCGTCGCGGGCCAGGCCGTGGCGGGAGAGCTGCTCGCAGACCTGCTCAAAGGAGTTCGGGGGGATGGACAGGTAGAAGACGTGGTTGCCGCGCGTGCCGCGCGTGTCCTTGAGCTCCTCCAGGGTCTCGCGGAGCTGGACGAACGAGTCGTCGTCCCCGAAGCCGCCGGACACAAAGCGGAAGCCTCCGGAGAGCTGCTCCCACACGGTCTCGTTGAACGGGGTGCGCGCGCTGGAGCGCACCCATTCCCGGGCCTGCGCCGTGAAGTCCTCGTGGGACCATCCGCGGCGGCCGAAACCCACCACGGCAAAGCCGGGGGGCAGGAGTCCCCGGTTGGCGAGGTCGTAGACCGCCGGAATGAGCTTTTTGCGGGCCAGGTCGCCGGTGACTCCGAAGAAGACCAGCGCGGAGGGGCCGGCAATGCGGTTCAGCCGCCGGTCCCTCCGGTCACGCAACGGGTTGCTTGACGTGGTGTTGGGCATGGGGTGGTTGTGCTGCTTTCGTTGTGCCGCGCCGTGCCGGGAAAGGCCGTGCGCGGAAATGCTGTGCCGGTGTTAGACCCTAGCCGATCCCGCGCGCGGGCGGGGACCCCAGCCGGCGGACGGCTTCGCGCAGCTGGCGCAGACCGGCCTCGCGGTCCACCAGGTGCAGGCGCAGGACCGGCCGACTGAGGCCGGCCAGGACCTGCGCGTCACCCGCGGCCTGGGCCGCGATCAGCTCGCCGAAGGTGAACGGGCGGCCCGGGATGCTCAGGTCCGCAGCCGTGTCCCCCGTGATCTGCAGGTAGGCGCCGATGGCCGGCCCGCCCTTGTGGTACTGGCCTGTGGAGTGGAGGAAACGCGGGCCCCAGCCGAACGTCACGGGGCGCCCGGAGGCTGCGGCCAGTTCGGGGCGGATCCCCTGCAGGGGGGCATAGCCCAGGCGGTCAAGGTACGCCTGGACGCTCAGGTAGCCGTTCTTCGGGAGTGCCGCCAGCAGTGCCTCAAGGGCGCCGTCGAGGGTGGAGACGCCTTCGAGCAGGCCCTTGGTGGCGCGCAGCTCCACGTCGCCGTCGACCAAAGTGGCCGGAACCGGTTCCGGAGTGGAATCGAGCAGGCCGCGCGCGGCGGTCTTGGCGGCCTCCACGTCCGGCTGGTCGAAGGGGTTGATGCCCAGCAGCCGTCCGGCCACGGCGGTCGCCCATTCCCACAGCAGCAGCTGGCCGCCCAGGGAGCCGGAGACCGCAAGCTGGTTCAGCGGCCCCACGGCGGTGGCGTCGTCGTCCTCCCCGGCGGCCTCGCCGACCAGACGGACCAGCAGCGTGTCGTCCGCGTCCCAGAGCGTTTCCGGATCGCCCGGTTCGACGACCACCGGCAGTATGCCGGTGCCCAGCTTGCCCGTGGACTCGGCGATGAGCTGCTCGGCCCAGTCGGCAAAACCGACGATCCCGGAGCCCTCGTCGACGAAGACCAGCTTGTCGCGCAGCGGCCGGGTTCCGGCCAGCGCGGCCCCGAGGCACAGCGCGATGTTGTCCTCGTCGTCCTCGGACAGGAACTCGGCAGTCTCCTCGGCGTCGTCGAGGAGTTCCTCGATGTCGACCCCGGCCAGGCCGGAGGGAACCAGGCCAAACGCGGTGAGCGCGGAGAAGCGTCCGCCGACCTGGGGGTCGCCGGTGAACACGGCGCGGTAGCCGGCGGCCCGGGCCTGTTCCTCCATGGGGGACCCGGGGTCGGTGACCACCACGATGCGGGTCGCCGGATCCACGCCGGCGTCGCTGAAGGCCTGCTCGAAGACCCGGCGCTGGGAGTCGGTCTCCACCGTGGAGCCGGACTTGGAGGAGACCACCAGGACCGAGGAAGAGAGCCGGTCCCCAAGCGCGTTGCCGACCATCTCCGGGTCGGTGCTGTCCAGCACCACCAGCTCGACGTCGGCCGTCGCGGCGATCACCTCCGGCGCCAGCGAAGAGCCGCCCATGCCCGCGAGCACGACGCGGTCCACGCCTTCGGCGCGCAGCTCGTCGCGCAGGGCCAGGATCGGCCCCACCAGGGCCCGCGAAGCCCGCGTGGGGTCGGTCCAGCCCAGCCGGATGGAGGCCTCGGCCACGGCGTCGGGACCCCACAGGGTGGCGTCCTTGGCGGCCAGCCGGGAGGCGACCCTGTCCGCGACCAGTTGCGGCACGTGCGCCTCGATGGCGTCCAGCGCCGCGCCCGTGGCTTCGAATCCGAGGGAGGTCATGCCTGGCCCCCGATCTTGGCGGAGTTGAGGGCCAGCGCAACATCCTCGAGCAGCTCGCCCCAGGAGGCCTCGAACTTGGCCAGGCCTTCTTCTTCCAGCAGGGCGACGACTTCGTTGTAGTCGATGCCCTGGGCGGCGAGGGCATCGAGGACGGCCTGGGAGGCTTGGTAGGTTCCGGCGATGGTGTTGCCGGTGACCTGTC
>NZ_BKDJ01000008.1 GCF_008580665.1 Zafaria cholistanensis | reverse complement strand
CCATGAGGAGTTCGTGCATTCTTCCTCGATCGGGCAGGAAGAGCTGAGCGAGTCGGAATTCGAGACCACCCATGACGGGAACACCGTGACCGTCACCCGGTGGATGTTCAACATCGACGCCCCGCCGTTCTGGCTCAAGAACATGCGGGACAAGTTCCCCGGCTTCGAGGGCAAGGTCGACCGCTGGCAGATCATCCACTTTGAGGCCCCGGGCACCATCCGGATCGACGTGGGCGTGGCCAAGGCCGGTACCGGCGCGTTCGAGGGCGACCGCAGCCAGGGCGTCAACGGCTACGTGATGAACACGATCACCCCGGAGACGGACCGCACCAGCCACTACTTCTGGGCGTTCATGCGCAACTACCGCCTGGAAAGCCAGCTGATCACCACCCAGCTGCGCAACGGGGTGCATGGGGTGTTCAGCGAGGACGAGGCCATGCTCAAGGCCCAGCAGGAGGCCATCGACGCGAACCCGGACCACGAGTTCTACAGCCTGAACATCGACGCCGGCGGCATGTGGGTGCGCCGCATCCTGGAGCGCATGCTCGAGGCCGAGGGCCGGTCCCAGCCGGTCGCAACCGTCCCGGACGAACGGACCGCCGTGCCGGCGGGCCGGGCCTAGCGCGGACAAGGGCAGAAGGGAAAACCACCATGGCAGCAAGCAACACCGAAGTCTGGCAGCAGGCCACCGTCGTCGAGTCCGTCGAGGTCGCCCAGGACATCCGCCGGATCGTCCTGGAGACCGAGCACCCCAAGCCGGCCGAGCCGGGGTCCCACATCGACCTGCTCGTCACCATTGACGGCCGGCCGGACCGCCGGTCCTACTCGGTCGTCGAATCGATCGATGGCGGGCGCCGCCTGGCCATCAGCGTCTTCCGGGCGCCGGCCTCCCGCGGCGGATCCGTGTACATGCACACCCTTGAGGCCGGCGACGTCCTGGAGATCACGCAGCCGCTGCAGAACTTCCCGCTGCGCATTGGCGCCCCGCGCTACGTGCTGCTCGCGGGGGGTATTGGCATCACCGCCATCCTGCACATGGCCAAGGTGCTCCGGCAGGTGAAGGCGGACTACCGGCTGGTGTACGCGGGCCGCAACCGGGAATCCATGGCCTACCTGGCCGACCTGGCCGACCTGCATGGGGACCGGCTGCAGGTGCACGTGGACGACGAGCAGGGCATCCTCGATGTCGCGGGCCTGGTCGGCTCCGTGGAGCCCGGCACCGAGTTCTACATGTGCGGGCCGATCCGCCTCATGGACGTCGTCCGCCGTGCGTGGACGGAGCGGGAACTGGACCTGCCGAACCTGCGCTACGAGACCTTCGGCAACAGTGGCTGGTTCGACCCCGAGGAGTTCACGGTCCGGATCCCCCGGCTGGGCATCGAGGCAACGGTCGGCAAGGGGCGCTCCATGCTGGAAGCCCTCGAGGATGCCGGCGCGGACATGATGTTCGACTGCCGCAAGGGCGAATGCGGCCTCTGCCAAGTCAAGGTCCTGGCCGTCGAGGGCGGGATCGACCACCGCGACGTCTTCTACAGCGAACGCCAGCGCAACACCGCCGACCGCATGTGCGTCTGCGTCTCCCGCGTCGCGGGCGGGGAAAACTGCCCCTCCCACGGCGCCTCCATCACCATCGATATCAGCTAAAGCTCCAACCGCAAGGATTTACCATGACCATCAGGGAACGCATTGACGCGTCACCGATGTCCCCTTACCAGTGGCTGATCATTGGCCTCTGCACACTGCTCAATGCGCTGGATGGTTTCGACGTCCTGGCCATGGCCTTCACGGCCAACCGGGTGTCCGCCGATTTCGCCCTCAGCGGGGCGCAGCTGGGCATGCTGCTCAGCTCAGGGCTCTTGGGCATGGCGGCCGGCTCGCTGCTGCTGGCGCCCTTCGCCGACGCGATCGGGCGCCGGCCCATGACGATCCTGTCCAGCGGCCTGGCCGCCGCGGGCATGCTCCTGTCCGCGACCGCCCACTCGGCGGCCGAGCTCGGCGGGTGGCGCTTCCTCACCGGCCTGGGCGTGGGCGGCATCCTGGCCTGCACCAACGTGATCGCCAGCGAATACTCCTCCAAGCGCTGGCGGGGCATGTCCGTGGCCATCTACACCGCGGGCTACGGCCTCGGGGCCACCCTCGGAGGCATGGCGGCCGTCGGCCTGCAGGCGAGCTTCGGGTGGCGTTCCGTCTTCCTCTTCGGCGGGGCCATCACCGCGGCCGTGTGCCTCCTGCTGGTGGCCCTGCTTCCGGAATCGGTGGACTTCCTGGTCTCCCGGCGCCCCGCAGGCGCCCTTGAGCGCCTCAACCGCATCAGCCGGCGGATCGGCCAGCCTGTGTCCGCTGAACTGCCCGCGGGGACCGCAGCCGCGGCAGGTTCCCGGACCGCCGTGCGGAACCAGATTGCCACCCTGTTCTCGGCGCGCCACCGCCGCGTCACGGTGCTTGTCTGGGCCGCGTTCTTCACCACCATGTTCGGCTTCTACTTCGCCAACAGCTGGACTCCCAAGCTTCTGGTCGCCGCCGGCATGACCGAGAGCCAGGGCGTGGTCGGCGGCCTCATGCTGACCCTCGGCGGAACCTTCGGTTCGCTGCTGTTCGGTGCCCTCTCCACCAAGTGGAACGCCCGGGCCGTGCTGTTGTGGTTCACGGTCCTGTCCGCCGTGGCGATGGTGGTGTTCATTTCCACCGCGTCGTTCATGGCGGTCGCCTTCGCCGCCGGAGTCGTGGTGGGCATGCTGATCAACGGATGCATCGCGGGCCTCTACACCATCTCGCCAGCCTCCTACGAGGCACCCATCCGCAGCACCGGCGTCGGCTGGGCCCTCGGCGTGGGGCGGCTGGGAGCCATCATCGCCCCGCTGGCTACGGGCGCCCTGCTGGACGCATCCTGGACCCCGGTTCAGCTGTACCTCGGCGTCGGAGCCGTCCTCCTGGTTGCCGCCGCCGCCGTCTGGTTCCTGGGGGGCACCTCCCGGACCGCCGCGCCGGCGGATGCCACGCAGGCCGGTGACGCTGGGGCGGACGACGCCGGGGCCCAGGGTCCCACGGTCGGGGCAGGAGCGGCCCACCGTCACTGACATCCCCTGTCCGGCCTGCCGGAACAGGCATCCTGAAACAGGCAAATAGAACCCGAAGCGGGTACAGAGAAACACCAGGGGCGGGACCGGCAGCTGCCGGTCCCGCCCCTGGTGTTTGCACAGCCGGGTGCGGCCTCCACCGCCGGCCGGGGCCGGCTACTGGGACAGGTAGCTCTTGTGGGCCTCGTGGGCCGCGGCGACCTTCTCGCGGATCTTGTCCACGTCCTTGGCCTTCTCCCGGTACTTCCGGTCCATGGTGAGGATGTGCTGCTCCTCGTTCAGCAGCAGCTGGTAGATGCGCTCGCGCTCGCCGGGGTCCGAGGTGTAGGTCAGGTCCAGGTAGCTCTCGGCGTGGCGGCGTGCGTTGTTGATGGCGTTCTGGGCCTTGCCCGCCTTGCTCATCAGCGAGGCGATGACGGTGACCACCAGGACGCCGATGATCACGGTCAGGGAGAGCCCGGTGGTGATCTCGATGACGTCGACGTGCTCGCCGCCGTTGATGAACGGCAGGGTGTTCTCATGCAGGGCGTGCAGGAACAGCTTCACGCCGATGAAGCCCAGGATCGCGGCCAGGCCGTAGGAGAGGTAGATAAGGCGGTCCAGCAGGCCGTCCAGCAGGAAGTACAGCTGGCGCAGGCCCATCAGCGAGAACGCGGTCGCGGTGAACACGATGAACACGTTCTGGGTCAGGCCGTAGATCGCCGGAATGGAGTCCAGCGCGAACAGGATGTCCGTGCCGCCGATGGCCACCATGACCAGCAGCATCGGGGTGAGGACCCGCTTGCCGTCCACCATGGTGGAGAGCTTGTCCCCGTCGAAGTGCTCGGTGGTGGGCAGGACCTTCTTGGCCAGGCGGACGATGAAGTTGTTCGCCTCTTCCTCGTCCCCTTCGCCCTCCGGACGGAGCAGGTTGCCCGCGGTGAGCAGCAGGATGATGCCGAAGAGGTAGAAGATCCAGGAGAACGAGTTGATCAGCGCGGCGCCCAGAAGGATGAAGAGCGTGCGCGCGATGAGCGCGAACACGATGCCGAACAGCAGCACCTTCTGCTGGTCCTCGCGCGGGACGCGGAAGCTGGCGATGATCACCAGGAACACGAAGAGGTTGTCGACGCTGAGCGCCTTTTCAGTGATGTAGCCGGCGAAGTACTCGCCGCCCATCTGCGCGCCGCCGAATATCCAGACCAGGACGCCGAAGACGATGGCGAAGCCCACGTAGATGGCCGACCACTTGGCGGCTTCGGGCAGCGTGGGCACATGCGCCTTGCGGATGTGGAAGAAGTAGTCGAATGCGAGGAGGCCCAGGATGACGACGACCGTCACCAACCAGACCCAACCGGGAACCGTCACGTTGTTCCTTTCGAGGGTATAGCGGGTTGCCGCGAGTCTCTCCGCCGGCTGCCGTGGCTGCCGTCCGCCGAGGCCGGTGGGGCAATGGTGCCCCACGTGCTGACGGCCTGCGACGCGGGGGATACTCCCTCACGCTGGAACCCATCGTACCCAATTCCGCTCCGGACCGGCCGTGACCTCGCCCGTTCCGGGACGCCCTCCCGCACCGGCGGCCCGCGCCGCATATCCGGATACCGCCGCGCACAGTCCGGTTATGCTGCGCGTCACGGTGGGTCGCTAGGATGGGATCCGAACCACGAGGTCCCACCCGATCGACCCCAACAAAGGAGTCAGCGTGCCCATCGCAACCCCGGACAAGTACAACGCCATGATCGATGCCGCCAAGAGCGGCGGCTACGCCTTCCCGGCGGTGAACGTGACCTCGTCGCAGACGCTGAATGCCGCGATCCGCGGTTTCGCCGAGGCCGAGTCCGACGGCATCATCCAGGTCTCCACCGGCGGCGCCGCCTACTGGTCCGGAGCCTCCGTCAAGGACATGGTGGTCGGTTCGCTGGCCTTCGCCGCGTTTGCCCGCGAGGTCGCCAAGTCCTACGGCGTGAACATCGCCCTCCACACGGACCACTGCCCCAAGGACAAGCTGGACAGCTTCGTCCTGCCGCTGCTGGCCGCCTCCGAGGCCGAGGTCTCCGCCAGGCGCGACCCCTTCTTCAACTCCCACATGTGGGACGGCTCCGCCGAGACCCTCGAGGAGAACCTGCGCATCGCAGCCGACCTGCTGCCGCGCACCGCAGCAGCCAAGCAGATCCTGGAGGTGGAGATTGGCGCCGTGGGCGGCGAGGAGGATGGCGTGGAGAACGCCATCAACGAGAAGCTCTACAGCACCGTCGGAGACGCGCTGGCCACCATCGACGCCCTGGGTGCCGGGGAACGGGGCCGCTACATTACCGCGCTGACCTTCGGCAACGTCCACGGCGTCTACAAGCCGGGCAACGTCAAGCTCCGCCCGGAGATCCTCAAGGACATCCAGGCCCAGGTCGGTGCCAAGATCGGCAAGGAGAACCCGTTCGACCTGGTCTTCCACGGCGGCTCCGGCTCCACCGAGCAGGAGATCGCGGACGCGGTCTCCTACGGCGTCATCAAGATGAACATCGACACCGACACCCAGTACGCGTTCACCCGCCCCGTCGTGGACCACATGTTCCGCAACTACGACGGCGTCCTGAAGGTCGACGGCGAGGTCGGCAACAAGAAGCTCTACGACCCGCGCGTGTGGGGCGCCTCCGCCGAGGCGTCCATGGCCGCCCGCGTCGTGGAGGCCGCGCAGCAGCTCGGCTCCGCCGGCAAGTCCCTGAAGTAGGCGCGCCGTGACGGATCTGGGCCGGAACCTGCTCGGCATTCCCGAAACCCTGCTGCCGGAGGAGCCGGAGGTCACCGCCCGGCTGGCCGCCGGCGACAAGCCGGCCGACGTCGTGGCCGACTTCCCGGCGTCGTCGCTGGCGTGGGCGCTCCTCGCCGACGAGGCCTACGACGGCGGCCGCACCGTGGAGTCCTATGCCTACGCCCGCGTGGGGTACCACCGCGGCCTGGACTCGCTGCGCAAGTCCGGCTGGCGCGGCCAGGGCCCGGTGCCCTGGCGCCACGAGCCCAACCGGGGCTTCCTGCGCGCGCTCTACGCGCTGCGGCGGGCCGCCGCCGCCATCGGCGAGACGGAGGAAGTGGAACGCATCGGCCAGTTCCTCAACGACTCGGACCCCGCCGCCGCATCCGCGATCGAGGCCGGGGAGTAGCACCGCACCGGCCTGGCCTTCCGGGAAGCCCGCCCCACCTTGGGCGTACCGCTCCCGGAAGGCCCGGCCTTGTGCTTGCCCCGCCTTGTGCTTGCCCCGCCTTGTGCTTGCCCCGCCGTGTGCCTGCCCGGTCTTTTGCCGGGGCCCGTCGGGGTGCATGATGCCCGTATGCCTGCCGATACCGTGTTCACGACCACCGAGCTCGTCTACCTGCCCCCTGCCAGGACCTGGGCCCTGCTCACCGACTGGGCGGCCTTCCCGGCGTGGGTTCCCGGGATCTCGGAGATGCATGCCGAAGGGCCGGTGGGGGTGGGGACCACCCTCGAATACCACTCGGAGGGGCACGACCGCAGGCTGACCGTCACCGGGTTCGAGCCCGAGCGCAGCCTGACCCTCTCCAGCGGCCGCGGGGACGTCCACACCGAATACCGCTTCGACCTCAAAGAAGACGGCGACGACACCCGCCTCACGTTTACGGTCCGGGTCGGGGTGGCGCCCTCCCTGTCCGGTATCGCCTCCGACATCCGCTCCGCCATTATCGAGGCCGATGCCGGCCAGCTGTCCTACTTCAAGCGCTTCGCCGAGAAGGCGCCCTGAGAGTCCGGTTGTGGCGCGGCGGGTTGCAGAAGCAAGGGACGTGGGGGAAGGCTCAGGCGAGGATCGGGCAGAGATCGCTCTCCTTGGCCGGCACGACGGTCAGGAAGTTCCCGAAGCGCAACCAATCGAGGTTGTTGAAGGGCCTGGAGGGCACCTTTTTCTTCGGGACCGGCACGCTGCAGAAATCCTTGACCACGGGGGCCACAGCCTGGTGGACGGGCGGGGAACTGGGTGCGGCCGCGGCGGGTCCCGCGGCGAGGATGCTTCCCGCTGTGACGGCGGCTGCCGCCGCCACGGAGATGAGCCAGCGTTTCATTACGGCCCCCTGGGTGCGAATGGAGTTTTTTGGGGTGTGCGGTCGCGGGAAAGCGGCGCTGGTTCCCGCGGAACACCGTGTTCGGACGGTGTTGTGCCGGTACAAAGTTGTGCTGGTACAAAGAGGTGTTGGTGCGAGTTCGGTGCGTCGGGGTGCGTAGGGGTGCGATTCAGTGCGACGAGGTGCAATCCAGTGCGGGCGTCCGTGTTTTCGGTTGCCCGTATTTGGGATGATCCACCCGCCGCGGGGCCGGGTCAAGAGCGCCGGCCGGAGAGTTGGAGGCGCGGCCGGAGGACTTGCCCGGGAAGCTAGATTCCCAGGCCGTCCAGGATCGTCTCCACTCCCCAGGCGAACGCGTCCGTGCCCAAGTCCGGGCCGCCGGTCCCGCCCACGGCCTCCAGCCTGGAGCGGTCCTGCTGCGCCGCCACTGAGCCGAGGATGTGGTTCAGGAGCAGGTGCCGGGCCCAAGCGGAGCGCTGCGGGGCGACGCCTGCCTCCTCGAGCAGCTCCCGCAGCCAGGTCAGCGGCTCCAGCGCCGCGGGCTGCATGGTCTGGGCCAGCTGAACCACCTCGGCGCTGTCCGGCACGGGCGCCAGGGCGGCCCGGATCGCCGTGGCCAGCGAGGTAACGGCCTCACGCGGGGTCGCCGCCGCGTCCGGCAGGTGCTCGATGCCGCCCAGCAGGCGCGCGGCGACGTCGACCAGCAGTTCCTGCTTGTTCTTCACATGCCAGTAGAGGGCCCCGACCTGGACGTCCAGTTCGCGTGCGAGGCGGCGCATGGAGAGGTCGGCGAGGCCGAAGCCGGCCAGGACGCCGACGGCCGCGTCCACCACCTGCTCCCGAGTCAGCGCCATGCCCGCCAGCCTACTATTGCGCCGCAAATGGGGCCGCTCGGGGCCCCGTTCGCGCCGTGAGCGGCCGTTCCGGTAAACTCGGGGCGTAAGAGCCCCCTTTCCTCTTACGCGTGGGCCCCAACAGGACGCTGAATGCGCCGAGGGCCCCGAGGAGGAAGAAGGGGCATTTTCGTGTCCGGCACCGCCGGAACCCGGCGCAAGCCGGCCACGCTGAACCTGCAAGGGGGAGGAATCCCATGCCAGCAATCGTGATCGTCGGAGCCCAGTGGGGCGACGAAGGCAAAGGAAAGGCCACCGACCTGCTCGGCGGCCGCGTCGACTACGTGGTCAAGCCCAACGGCGGCAACAACGCCGGGCACACCGTCGTGGTCGGCGGCGAGAAGTATGAGCTCAAGCTCCTTCCCGCGGGCATCCTGAGCCCGAACGCGACTCCGATCATCGGCAACGGCTGCGTGGTGAATCTTGAAGCCCTCTTCGCCGAGATCGACGGGCTGGAGGCCCGCGGCGCGGACACCTCGCGGCTGCGCGTATCCGCCAACGCCCACCTGGTGGCCCCCTACCACCAGACCATGGACAAGGTCTCCGAACGTTTCCTGGGCAAGCGCGCCATCGGCACCACCGGGCGCGGCATCGGTCCGGCCTACATGGACAAGGTGGGGCGCCTGGGCATCCGCGTCCAGGACATCTTCGACGAGTCCATCCTGCGCCAGAAGGTCGAAGGTTCGCTGCGCCAGAAGAACCAGCTGCTGGTCAAGGTCTTCAACCGCCGCGAGGTGCAGGTCGAGGAGACCGTCCAGTACTTCCTCGCCTTCGCCGAGCGCCTGCGCCCTCTGGTCATCGACGCCACCCTGGAGCTGAACAACGCCCTGGACGCGGACAAGGTGGTCCTCATGGAGGGCGGCCAGGCCACCCTGCTCGACGTCGACCACGGCACCTACCCGTTCGTGACCTCGTCCAACCCCACGGCGGGCGGCTCCTCCGTGGGCTCGGGCATCGGCCCCACCCGCATCACCCGCTCCATCGGCATCATCAAGGCCTACACCACCCGCGTGGGTGCCGGGCCGTTCCCGACGGAGCTTTTCGATGAGATGGGCGAATACCTGCAGAAGACCGGCGGCGAGTTCGGCGTGAACACCGGCCGCCCGCGCCGCTGCGGCTGGTACGACGCCGTGCTGGCCCGCTACTCCTCGCGGGTAAACGGCTTCACTGACTACTTCGTCACCAAGCTGGATGTGCTCACCGGCATCGAGAGGATCCCGGTCTGCGTGGCGTACGACGTCGACGGCGTGCGCCATGACGAGATGCCCATGACGCAGACCGAGTTCCACCACGCGAAGCCGATCTTCGAGTACTTCGACGGCTGGACCGAGGACATCACCGGCGCCACGACCCTCGAGGACCTGCCGGAGAACGCGCGCAACTACGTGCTGGCTTTGGAGGCGATGTCCGGCACCCGCTTCTCCGCCATCGGCGTCGGCCCGGACCGCGACCAGACGATCGTGCGCTACGACCTGATCAAGGACTAGCCCGCAGGCGGGCCCCAGCGCCGGCTTTGTTGCCGTGCAGGGGGGGCCGCCTTTCAGTGGGGTCTGGCCTGCCTGTGGGTCCGGCTTACCTGTGGGTCCGGCTTACCTGTGGGTCTGGCTTACCTGTGGGTCTGGTCCGGCTCGAAGCGTTCCCAGGGACCGGACAGCTGGGCCACAAACCCGTCGGGGCGCACCACCACCACCGTGCCGTCGGGCAGGTTGCGCGCGGGTGCGGCGGGGAAGCGGAACATCGGCATCCGGTGCTCGGCGGCCAGCCTGCGCGCCCTGGCCGACCCGGCTGACCCGTAGGCGTGGACCTGCCACACGGCCCGGGCCAGCGGCGCAAAGTTGTCCGCGGCGTTGCCGCCCTCCAGCGCCGGGGCCCCGGTCCACGGCAGGCGCCGCCCCAGCACCCGCCCGCGCCGGGTGGTGCGTCGGGAGCCGTGGCGCCGCTGGGCCCGCTGCCGCTGCCCCTCGCCCAGCCAGTAGTGGATGCGGAATTGCCCCAGGTACCCGGCGAAGCGCCCGCGCATCGGGGAGTGCGGCAGCAGCCGGAACAGCGCCGGCCACACCACCGGTAACACCCGGGTGCGCACGAACCGCGCCGCCGGCGTCGTCGAGGACACCAGGGCGAACAGCCGGTCCGTCGTGGCCACCAGGCGCAGCGCCACCGGGCGGCGTTCGGCCTCGTACCGGTCCAGGTACTCCGGCGGCATCCGCCCCTGGATGACGTCGGCCAGCTTGCAGGCCAGGTTGTGCGCATCCTGCAGCCCGGTGTTCATGCCCTGGCCCCCGACGGGGGAGTGCACGTGCGCGGCGTCCCCGGCCAGGAACACGTTTCCGGCGCGGAAGGTGGCCGCAACCCGGTGGTGGACCCGGTAGGTGGAGAACCAGCTGGAGCCGGCGTACCGGACCCCAAAGTCGTTGAGCAGCATGGTGCGCGCAAGCTGCTCGTCCCCCGTGGCGCCCTCCTTCGGAGGCGCGGCCTCCGGGGCCGCGCCGTCCGCCCCGGACGCGTCCCGATCCCCGCCGTCCGGCCGCCCGCTGCCCCGCTTCCAGCCGCCCGGCTGCCCCCCACCCGGTTGGTCAGGGGCGGACTGCCGTGCAGGCGGATGAATGATGCCCACCAGCCGGTAGCGGCTTTCGTCGTCGCCGGCGCCCATGGGAAAGGCGAGCATGAAGTTTTCGCTGCTGATCCGGATGCTGATCCCGGGCTCAAGGCCCTCGACGCCGTACCCGTCGATCACGAAGAACGTCTGGTCGTTCGTCGCGCCCTGGAAGCCGATGCCCAAGTGGGTGCGCACGGGGGAGCCGGCACCGTCCGCGGCGATCACGTAGCGTGCGGTCAGCTCGTGCCGTATCCCGTCCGGCCCTTCCACCTCCACGACGACGCCGACCCCCGGATCCGCGCCCGCTCCGCCGGCTCCATGCCCGTGCCCCTGCCCGGGCCCGCCGGGATGCGGCTGCTGGCGCAGGCCCACGAAGGCGTGGTTCCACAGCACCTGCCCGCCGAGCCGGTCCAGGTTGGCGGCGAGGATCTCCTCATTGGCGCTTTGTTCCAGTACATAGAGGCCCGGAAAAGGGGTCAGCCCGTGCCCCATCCCGCCCAGCTGCACCCGGTCCAGGAGATGGCTCCCGATGGCGGGCCGCATCACGGTGGCCTGCTGGGACCGGGCGAGGACCTCCGCGCCCACGCCGAGTTGGGAATAGATCTCCATGGAGCGGGACTGGACGGCCAGCGCGCGGGACTCGCGGGTTGGACCGGACTTGCGGTCGATCACCACCGCCTCCACCCCGAACCGGGCCAGCCAGTTGGCTGCCATCAGCCCCGTCGGCCCGGCGCCGACCACCACCACATCCACATCGGTATTCACGGACCCAAGGCTACGCCCGCCGACGGGGCACGTCACCGGGGATTCCGCCCGGGCGGGACCATAGGCTGGACCGTAGACTGGGAGGACACCTGCCCTGCGATGCCGGAGGTCCGGAACCATGAAGATCAGCGTCGGCCAGTTCTCCCCGAGCGGGTCCGTGACCGAAAACCTGGACACCGTGCGCCGCCTGGCCGCGCGCGCCCGCCAGGAGGGGGCCGGACTGCTGGTGCTGCCGGAGGAGACGATGTTCACCATCGGGCTGGCCGGAGACGACCTGGCTGCCGCCGCGGACCAGGGCTGGAGCATGTTTGCCCAGCAGCTCTCCTTCATTGCCGCGGAGCACGGGCTGGCCCTCGTGGCCGGGGGGTACGAGAGCAGCGGGGAAGCCCGTCCTTACAACACCCTGGTGGTGGTGGACGCCGACGGGCGGATCGCCGGGACCTACCGCAAGATCCACCTCTACGACGCGTTTTCCTACAGGGAATCGGAGCACATCAAGCCCGGGAACCCGGACGTTTCCGCGCTGTTCCGCATCGGTGGCCTGAACATTGGGGTCATGGCCTGCTACGACCTCCGCTTCCCGGAACTGGCCAGGCGGCTGGCCGTGGACGGAGCCGACGTGCTGGTGGTGGCCGCGGCCTGGTTCGCCGGAGACCACAAGGTGGAGCACTGGAACACCCTGCTCAAGGCCCGCGCCCTGGAAAACACGGTGTGGGTGGCCGCCGCCGGCACCAGTTCGGACCACACGATCGGCCACTCGGAGATCCTGGACCCCATGGGTTTGGCAGTCGGTGCCCTTGGCGACGAAACGGAGGCCCTGCTGACCCGCGAGGTGACGCGGCGCCGGATCGATGAGGTCCGCGAATTCCTCCCGGTGCTGGCCAACCGCCGGCTGGGCGTCTAGTCCCGCCGGCATCCCGGGCAGGTGCCGGCACTGCAGGCCTTCAGGCGGCGCTGACCCGGGGCGACGGCGGCCACGGCGCCCTTTTCGGCAACGGCATTCCTTTCGCCGACCACGGCAAAGGGACGGGCCCCGGATTGCTCCGGGACCCGTCCCTTTCCTGCGTGGTCAGCGCGGTTGTCCGGCCGTCACCTCCCGGTCCGGAAGGACCAGGTGGTGGCGGTCAGCCGGTTGCCGTTGGCATCGGTGATGCCGTTGCTGAGCCGCACCGTGTACGCGGTGTTCGCGGCCAGCGTGACGCTGGGGTTCAGCGTGGCGGTCCGGGTGGTGGCGTTGTAGCTGACCACCGCCCTTACCGTGGTGCCGGCCGGGGTGGTCAGCCGCACGGTGGTGCCGTTGACGTTGCGGACCGGTCCGCTGAAGACCACCGAAACGTTTGTCGTGCGGCTGACGCCGGTGGCGTTCGGCGCCGGGCTGCGGCGGGTGATGGTCGGGCCGGCCTCGGTCCGGAAGGACCAGGTGGTGGCGGTCAGCCGGTTGCCGTTGGCATCGGTGATGCCGTTGCGGAGCCGGACGGTGTACCGGGTGTTCGCGGCCAGGTTGGCGCGGGGGTTCAACGTCGCCGTGCGCGTGGCCGGGTTGTAGGTGACCGTTGCCGCGACTGTGGCACCGGAGGGGGTGGCCAGCAGCACGGTGGTGCCGTTGACGCCGCGAACGGGTTCGCTGAAGACCACCGTGATGTTGTCGCTGACGGCGATGTTGGTGGCGTTCGATGCCGGGGTGCGGTCCGTGATGGTCGGGCCGGCCTCGGTGGTGAAGCTCCAGGTGGTGGCGGTCAGCGGGGTGCCGGAGGCGTCCGTGACGCCGTTGCTGAGCCGCACCGTGTATACGGTGTTCACCGCCAGGTTGCCGCTGGGGTTGAGCGTGGCGGTCCGGGTGGTGGCGTTGTAGCTGACCACCGCGGTCACTGCGGTACCGGCCGGGGTGGTCAGCCGTACATTGGTGCCGTTGATGCCGTTGACCGGTTCGCTGAAGACCACCGAGATGTTGCCGTTGGCCGCGATGTTGGTGGCATCAGGTGCCGGAGTGCGGCCGGTGATGGTCGGGCCGTCCACGGTGGTGAACGTCCACTCCGTAGCGGCCAGCGCGTTGCCGCCCTCGTCCCGGATGCCCCCGGTGAGCCGCACCGTGTACTGGGTTCCGGCAGCCAGGTTGTCATTCGGGTTCAGCGTGGCGGTGCGCGTTGCCGCATCGTAGCCCACGGTGGCCTCCACCGCATCGCCGCCGGCGGACGGGGTAAGGGTCATGGTGGCCCCGTCCACTCCGGTGACCGGCTCGTTGAACGCGGCCGTGATATTGGCCCCGGTAGCAATCCCGGTGGCGTTGGCCTGCGGTGCGCGGTCGGTGACCTCGGGAGCCTGGACATCCAGTGCCGCCACCTCGACGGTCTGGTCCGCGAACCTCAGCCGCTCGATGTTGGTGAGCCTGTCGATGCCGTCGCCTTCGGTGCCGTCACCGTGGGTCACGGTGGTGACGCCATCAACGGTGGTGATGGTGTACTCGCTGCGGGCGCCGGAGAAGTTGGCGGTGTCGATGTCCGCGTCCGCCGCCGTGTGGAGGATTTCGCGGACGATCACCACGTTGCCCGGGTTGATCGTCCCCGCCTGGATGTCCGCCTGGATCTCCTTCAGGGAAGTGGCGCTGCGGGTTTCGGTGGCGGGATCGGCCGGGTTCGTGCGGACGCTCAGCCGCACGTTGAGCCACTTGTCGCCGTCGATGATGTCATCGGCGCCGTTGCCCCAGATCTGGTCGGATCCGGAACCGCCGATGATGATGTCGCCGGCGCCGAACTCCGTGGCGCCCGCGGGCAGCAGATCGGCCAGGCCGCTGATGCGCCTGATGCCTTCGGCGTTGAGCACATTGGTCAGGCCGGGTACGCCCACCTCGTCCGCGTCCGGCTCGGACGGGGCCGAGTCCTCGCCGCGCAGGACGTCGTCCTTGTCCCAGCCGGAGAGGCCTTCGACCAGCAGGAACCTGTCCCGCAGGGCGTTGGGGCCGTCCACGACCAGCATGCGCATGTCGGAGTTGCCCGCCTCGGTGGACCGGGCGTGGGTCACCCAGTCGAAGCCGTAGACGCCGTGGTTGCGCTCGATGCCGGGGCCGGCGACCATCACGTCGTCGCCGCCTTCGGCGTCGTAGTCGTCCTCGCCACTGTCACCGATCAGCACGTCGTGGCCGGGGTCGTTCAGGTCGTCGAAGAACGGCGCCCCGCTGTCGCCCTGGAGCAGATCGTTGGAGTTGCCGCCCTCCTGCCAGTCGTCGCCGCCGCCGCCGAAGACGGCGTCGGGGCCGTCGCCGGCCATGACCAGGTCGTTGCCTTCGTCGGCGAAGGTCTCGTTGCCGTTCAGGCCACCGTTGGTGAAGTCGTCACCGGGACCGGCCATGATGATGTCCAGTCCGGCTCCGGCGTCGATGGCGTCGTTGCCCGGACCTCCCTTGAGCACGTCGTCGCCGTGGGAGTCGGTGATCCGGTCATCGCCGTCGCCGCCGAGCGCGACATCCGCGCCGTCGTTGCCCTCGATGACGTCGGGTCCCTCGTTGCCCCAGAAGGTGTCGTTGTCGACGCCGCCCCAGATCCGGTCGGTACCCGCGGTGCCGTTGTAGGTGGCCTGGGCGTTCAGCCCCGGGCGGTCCACCGTGTTGGAGACGCGGTACCGGATGGTGCCGTCCGCCATGCGCAGCAGCAGCTTGGACTCATCGCAGGCCGATGCCGGATCGTCCAGGACGTTGTTGCCGCCGGCCGACTGGATGTTGCCCATCTCGAACTCGCAGTCCGCGGTGCCGAAGACATCCGCCTTCAGCGCCCTGGCGTCGGTGTTGCGCATGACCAGCTCGGCCATCGAGTTGCCTTCGAGCTGCGTGCGCAGGTTCAGGCCCGAGGTGCGCGAGAGGTAGTACAGCCGGTCCCCGTCCTGCAGGTCCGTCATCTGGCGCTCGAAGATGTAGTTGAAGGTGTTGCCCAGCAGGCCGCCGAAGAGGTTCTGCGACTCGGCCAGGCCACCCACCCACAGGTCCACGTCATCGAGGCCGGTGGCGGAGTTCCCGCCCACCGTGGCCCACTCCGTGTCCGGGGCGCTGTTGGCAAAGGCGTAGGCGTCCGCGGGGGTGGCCGGGTTGTTGACGTCCATGTCGAAGATCAACTGCGCCGCGGCCCGCTTGTCCTTAATGGTGGTGGCGGAGGTGATGGTGGGGTGCTTGCCGTAGGCGGCCATGAAGTTCACCACGGAGTCCGGGTGCTTGAGCGCCTGGCCGAAGTCCACCCAGCTGGAGTACGGCTTCAGCGAGGACTCGTTCGTTTTCGCGTACAGGTCCTTGCGGAAGTTGTTCAGTGACGGCACGCCGGTGTCGCGGCCGCGGGCGATGTTCAGCGACGCCAGGTCCAGCGGCAGCCCGAGCACGTTGTTGCGCAGCGTGTCGGTGACGAACTCGTCCAGCTCGGCGCCGACCTGGTCCGTCATGCCCATGGCGATGGCGCCGGCGGCTGCCTCCGGGGTCAGCGGGCTGTCGCCGTTGGCGTAGTAGGCCGGCGGGTTCAGGAAGGCCTCCAGCAGCGGCAGGCTGATGTCGGCGCCGGTGTTGGTCTTCCGGTCCACCATGTCCGTGAGCATGGAGTGCCCGAAGCGGTAGGTGGCGTGGGCGAACTCGGCCTTGATGGCCGGGTTGATGCCAGTGTCGGACTGCGTGAACACGTTGAAGGGATTGATCCCGGGGGAGATCTTCCGGGCAAAGTCCTCGAAGACGATGTGCTGGTACTCCATCTCCGTGACGAACCGGGCGGCCTGGAACAGGCGCTCGCCGTTCCATTCGCCGTTGGGAAGCTTCCACTCGTTCAGGTCCAGGTTCAGGTGGGTCAGCAGGTCCTCCATGTAGTCCACCAGGCGGTTGTGCTCCGAGTGGAAGACCTGGTGGACGGCGGTCAGGCCGATGTTCTCGTTGACCCGACCGTCACCGGCGACGAAGTGGGCGTTGAGCATTTCGTCGTCGTAGGTCCCGGCCGGCTGCTGGGCCGTGGCGGGGGTGATGGCGGTGTCCTCATCGGGTGCCAGCGCGGCACCGGACCGCGCGTTGAACGGCGCGGCGTGGTGGGAGATGTCGTCCAGGAACGCGATGGAGATGCGCTGCACGTTGGCCGGAGGCGCCACCGGGGTTTCCAGGTTGCCCTCGACCAGCTGGTTGTCCGTGGTCACATACTGCGGCAGCCCGTTGGGGCCGCGCAGGAACCGGCCGTACTGGTCGGTGGCCAGCATCGGGACGTTCGTCACGTCCGTGTCCGACAGCAGCAGTCCCAGCCGGAGCCGGGCCTGCTCCTTGAGGTCCTTCCAGGTGGCCATGCCGCCCTTGACGCCGTTGGGCGTACCCTCGGCCATCTTGCCGGTGGAGACCGGCTTGCCGTCCGTGTTGGCGTCGTACTCGCGCAGGAAGACGTGGTGGGAGGGGTGCGAGGAGTAGGTCTGGCTCTGGTCAACCCAGGGCGAGTTGGTGTTGGTGCCGTCGGCGACGTCGTCCGCGGTGCCCAGCTGCCCGTCGGGGCCGGGCTGGTTCTCGGCCCGGTTCAGCACCATGAAGCGCTGGTTGGCCGGGACCTTGCCCTCCACCACCAGCGGATCGTCTGCCGCCAGCGGCATCATGACGAAGTTGTTGGTCTTCCTGGTGGAGTCGACTCCGTGGTCGAAGAACTGGCCGAAGAGGGCGAAGAAGCCGTTGTAGGGCGGGGACAGGCCGAAGTCGGTGGTGACGTTCGGGATGTCCAGCGTCTCGCCCTCCGGCACGCAGTTGTCGGTGGCCGGGTCCTGGCCCGCGGCGCAGGGCACCGCCGTGGGCTCGTCATTGACCGTGCGGTGCGCCTTGCCCGCGGCTGCGACGGCGGCCGGGTTGGCCGAGGTCTGGTCCACGATCACGTTGCTGACGAACCTCGGGTCGGCGTCTGTGACGTTGGTGTTGACGGCACCGTAGTTTCCGCTGCCGCTTGTTGCCGCGCGCCACTGGGGCGGGGCCAAGCGCGGGAAGGGCAGGCTCGCCGCCCCATAGTTCCCCTGCTCCGGCAGCAGGTTGTTCTCCGAACCGTCCACGGTGCGCAGCCCGTACGGGGCCAAAGCGTTGGGCACCTGGTTGGGGCCGCTGCCCAGCAGCGGCTGGCCGGGAACCGGCCTGCCGGCCGCGTCCTCCTTGGTGGCGTGGTTTTCGGCGATCTTGATTTGCTTGAGGATGAAACGCATGTCCCCGGCGTTGAGGGTGAGCCCCTGGCCCACCGGTGCGGCGGCCAGCGCCGCCGGCGCCAGCGCGCCGGGCAGGACTCCGGCGCCCAGGATCAGGGCCGTCAGCCCGGCGGTGAGCTTCCGTCCCGCGGAGGTTCCTCTCCCCCTCTCCCCGGGTGGGTCAGCGGAATGTTTGGGCCCGCGTGCAGATGGCAGTGGCATGGTCTTTTCCCCCTTAGTCGAGTGGTCCGGCTGGCCACAGCCTTTACACCCGACCTTGGGGATATCTTGTGGCGGCGGGAAAGGGGCCCCGGCCCGAGGGGCGCATACGACGGGGGGAGGCGGGCCGGTGTCCGGCCCGCCTCCCGCGGTGCTTGTGGCGGCGGCGTGCCGCCAGGCTCATCCCCTTAGTGGAGCTGGCGCTTGGAGCTGATCACACCAGTGTTGAAGCCGGCCAGGTGCAGACCGCCGTGGAAGCGTGCGTGCTCGATCTTCACGCAGCGGTCCATGACCACGTTCAGGCCCGCGGCCTCGCCCTTCTCGGCGACGCCCTCGTGCCAGGAGCCCAGTTGCAGCCAGATGGTCTTGGCCCCCACCGCGATCGCTTCGTCCAGGACGCCCGGCAGGTCGTCGTGCTTGCGGAAGACCTCGACCAGGTCCGGCACTTCCGGCAGGTCCGCCAGGGACTTGTAGACCGGCTGGCCCAGGATGGTGTCCACCACGGGGTTCACGAAGTAGACCCTGAACTTCGTGGAGGAGAGCAGGTAGGTCGCCACGAAGTAGGACGCGCGGGACGGCTTGTCCGAGGCGCCCACAATGGCGATCGAGGTGGTGTTGCGCAGGATTTCGAGGCGCTCCGGGGCGGACGGGCCCACCCAGGTGCGCTTGGCGGCGGCGGTCACTTGGAGGCCCCTTCCTCGGCGGCGATGGCTTCCTCGACGGACTCGACCACCCGGGTGCCCGGCTCCGTCACCCTGGCGCGGGCTGCGGGGATGGTGCAGGCCTCGCCGTCGTAGGTCGGAGCGGCGAATTCGGCAGGGCTGAAGACGTGGTCCTCGTGGTCGCGGCTGGGCCCGTGCTCGGCGCCGGCCTGCTGGGAGGCGGTGAGCGCCTGGTCCAGGTCCCACAGGATGTCCTCAAGGTCCTCCAGGCCCACCGAGAGACGGATGAGGTCCTCCGGAACACCGCCGGCGACCAGCTGGTCGGCCGTGAGCTGCTGGTGCGTGGTGGATGCCGGGTGCAGGACCAGCGTCCGGGCATCGCCGATGTTGGCCAGGTGGCTGGCCAGCTGCAGCGCCTCGATGAACTTGGCGCCGGCGGCGCGGCCGCCCTTGACGCCAAAGCTGAACACGGAGCCCACGCCCAGGGGGAGCAGTTCCTTGGCACGCTCATGGTGCGGGTGGGTCGGCAGGCCGGCGAAGTTCACGTAGCTGACGCGTTCGTCCCGGGCCAGCCACTCGGCCACCTTCTGGGCGTTATGCAGGTGGGCGTCCATGCGCTGGGGCAGGGTCTCGACGCCCATCAGCAGCTGGAACGCGGACTGTGCCGGCAGGGACGGGCCGATGTCGCGCAGCTGCTCCGAGCGCAGCTTGGTCAGGAAGCCGTACTCCCCGAAGTTGCCCCACCAGGAGACGTTGCCGTAGCTGGGCACCGGCTCGGTCATTTGCGGGAACTTGCCGTTGCCCCAGTTGAAGGTGCCGGCCTCGACGACGACGCCGCCCAGGGTAGTTCCATGGCCGCCGAGGAACTTGGTGGCGGAGTGGATGACGATGTCCGCCCCATGCTCGATCGGGCGGATCAGGTACGGCGGGGTCAGCGTGGAGTCCACGACCAGCGGAACGCCGGCCTCGTGCGCGACGGCGGCCAGGCCCTTGAGGTCGGCGACGTCGCCGGAGGGGTTGGCCACGATCTCGGTGTACACGGCCTTGGTGTTCTCGCGGATGGCAGCCCTGTAATCGGCCGGGTCCGTGGAGTCGACGAAGGTGGTGTCCACGCCAAAGCGGCGCAGCGTCACGTCCAGCTGCGTGATGGTGCCTCCATACAGCTTGGAGGAGGCGACGATGTGGTCCCCGGCCCCGGCGAGCGCGGCGAACACGAGGAACTCCGCGGCCATGCCCGAGGCGGTGGCGACGGCACCGATGCCGCCCTCCAGCGAGGCGATGCGCTCCTCGAAAGCCGCCACGGTGGGGTTGCCGATACGCGAGTAGATGTTGCCGTACTTCTGCAGGGCGAACAGGTTGGCGGCGTCGTCCGAGTCCTTGAACACGAACGACGAGGTCTGGTAGATCGGGACCGCGCGGGCGCCGTGTTCGGCGTCGGGGGTGCCCCCGGCGTGGAGGGCGCGCGTGCGGAAGCCGAACTGGTGTTCTGCCATGAGGCGGGGGCTCCTTCGAGGTTGGTGGCGGGGAGATAGGTCGATGGCGGATCGGGTGCCGCCGGGGCGGACGGCGGCGGCCCGCGGCACCGGGGAACCCGGCGCCACCACGGCCGGCGAAAAGCCTGCGCCTTCCCCATCGTTTCCGGCGGCAGCACCTATCCGGCGGCAGTACCTTTCCGGCGGAGTCCGGAAGGTTGCTGTGGCATCAGGGAGCCAGATTTCTCAGCCACTCGGGATGGACCGAACCATCCTCCCAAAAAGCGGCCCCCCGATCAAAGAATGTTGACCCCCGTTGCGCTGGGGCGGGATCCGCTCGAAGATCCGGCGGCGGTTCCCGCCCCCCGCTTCGCGCGGATCAGGGCCCGCGGCTCATACACTGGGGCACATGCAGGCACGGATCGCCTTGGTCAGGCACGGGGAAACGGACTGGAACGCCCAGGGGCGGCTGCAGGGCAGCAGGGATATCCCGCTGAACGACGCCGGCCGGAGCCAGGCGCGCCAGGCCGGCGTGGCGTTGGGGCGCGGACGGTGGGACCTGCTGGTCTCCTCGACGCTGCAGCGCGCCGCGGAGAGCGCGGACATCATCGGTGCGCTGATCGGGCTGGAGGCCACCCACCGGCTGCCCGACCTGGTGGAGCGCAGCTACGGAGCCGCCGAAGGGCATATTGTGCAGGGCCTGTCCCGGCCCCAGGTCGAGGCCCTGCTGGCCACGGGCGAACCGGAGGCCTCCGTGGCGGCGCGCGGAGTCGGCGCCATCGGACGCCTGGTGTCCGAGTACCCCGGCCGGCGGATCGTGGTGGTCGCCCACGGCACGCTCATCCGCCTGACGCTGGACGCGGTGCTTGGCGGCAACCATCCGCACGTGGAGAACGGCCAGGTCCTTGAACTGGACTGGGATGCGCGGGCTTGGGTGGCCCCGGTGCGTGCGTCCCTGCCCGGGCAGTAGACGGAGCCATCCCGCCGACCGGCCGTCTTGGGTGCCAACCGGAGCGGGAGGGTGGCGAGCAGGCCAAGGTTCTGCTTGCCGGGCTTTATGAGCCGCGCGAGGGCGCCGATGCAGCTCTGGCCACGGGTTGGGACGCGCGGTAACGTGATGGTTCCACGGGCGGTTGATCTTCCGTCTTTCCCTGTTCTAGTCGAAGTTCTAGCCGAAGGAGACACTGTGAGCACGAGGATCGAAAAGCAGATCATGGTGAACGTGCCGGTCAGCACGGCCTACAACCAATGGACTCAGTTCGAAGAGTTTCCTCACTTCATGGGCGGGGTCAAGCAGGTGACGCAGCTCGGCGATGACCGGCTGGAGTGGGTCGCGGAGATCGGCGGGGTCCGCCGCCGGTGGGAAGCGAGGATCCTGGAGCAGGTCCCGGACCAGAAGGTCGCTTGGGCGGCAACCGAGGGTGCCACCAACGCCGGTGCCGTCACGTTCGAAGACGTTGGAGGCGGCCAAACGTCAGTGCGCCTGACGCTGGAATACGAACCCGAAGGCCTCGTGGAGCAAATCGGCGACAAGCTCAACGTCATCGAAAGGCAGGCTGAAAGCGACCTGGCCCGGTTCAAGGAGTTCATCGAATCCGAGGGCTACGCGTCCGGGGCTTGGCGCGGAACGATCAATGAAGGTGCCGGTGGCACGCCCGGAGTTGAGGCGGCCGAGGCGTCGCGCGGCGACAGTGGAAAGGCCGGGGTCTCCGGGACGGCGGTTGCCGCCGGCTTGGGCGTCGCCGCGGCCGCGGCCGCGGGTGTCGCGGCCGCCACGGGAGGCAAAAAGTCCGACGAGGAAGAGGAACCCGTCATTTCGTCCGAGACGGCCACGCCGGTGACGCCGGTGACGCCGGTGGTCGAGCCCGTGGTGGTGGAGGAAGTTGACCCGAACGCCGGCATCACCGGCGCCGGTTCAAGCGAGGGCGGAACCTTGCCCCCGACGGATCCGGACGGCACTACCCGCTGGTAGGCCGGTGCCGGCGTTTGAGGGCCTGACAATGGCGCATGCCGCTTGACGCGAGGGTCCCAGCCTTGGATCGGGTTGGGGCCTTCGTCGCGTCCAGGGGGCGCCGCTCAGGAACCGGCCGTTCCGGTCGCCTGAGGCCGGCGGAGGGCAGAGGCTTGCCCTGTGTCCGCCACCTCACCAACGGCTCGGGGCATCCTGCCGCGTCGCTCAACCGGCTCGAAGCCGGCCCCGGGACAACACTCCCTAGTGGCCCTTGAACGCCTCCGCCAGCCACCATGCACCGCCGTCGGAGGCGATGCGCGCGTCGATCACCAGCGGTGCCGCGCGCGGGCCCTCCAGCCATTCGGCCACCCCGGCCAGGTCCGCCACGGTCCTGACCGTCACGCCCGCGGCCCCGTAGCCGCGGGCGATCGAGGCGATGTCCACCAGCGGGAACCTCACCACCTCAAGGTCCTGGTCCCCGACGTCGAAGTGGTGCACCTCGGCGCCGTACGCGGAGTCGTTGTACACGATGGCCACCAGCGGGATCCGCCCGCGGACGGCAGTCTCAAGTTCGGAGATGGACATCAGGAACCCGCCGTCGCCGGTGCCGAGCACCGGCAGCCGGTCCGGGCGCGCGGTGGCCGCGCCGATGGCCGTGTACAGCCCCAGGCCAATCGACTGGAACGCTTGGGTGAAGCAGAACCCAAACTCGTCCGGCACGGACAGGTAGGCGCTCGGGTAGCCCATGAAGTTGCCCGAATCGATGGACACGATCCTCTCGGCCGGCAGCAGCCTGTCCAGTTCCCGGCTGAGCACGCGCGGATCGATGGCCTCCTCCGTGGAGATGTCCCCGGTCGGCACGTCGTTCCAGCGGGAGCGGGCAGCAATCCGGGCCGCCATTTCGGGCGTTCGCCATCCCGCGGTGGGCTGACCGGCGGCATGGCCGTCCGCCCGCAGCCGCTCCAGCACCGCGGTGGCGGCCTGCGCGCAGTCCCCGAGCACGCCCAGGTCGATGGGCCGGTGCGCGCCCAGCCCGGAATCCTCCACGTCCACCTGGACCACCTTGGCGCCCGGTCCGATCAGCGAGCCATGCCGCATGGTCCACATGTTCAGCGCGCAGCCCCAGCCGACGACCAGGTCCGCCCGGGCGATGGTCTCCGCCGTGAAGGGAGAGGAGAACCCGCCCGAAATGCCCAGGCTGAAGGGGTCCCGGGCGAACAGGCCGTTGGCGACGGCGGAGGTGGCCAGCAGCGCCCCGCCCGCCTCGGCCAGGGCGGCAATTTCCGGGCCGGCGCTCCGGGCCCCGCGGCCGGCCACGAAGACCGGGCGCCGGGCGGCGCGGATCAGGCCGGCCAGCTGCGCGACGGCGGCGTCGTTCGGCCGGACCGGCTGCGGCACTGGGAGCGGCCCGGCGGCGGGCGCGTCCGCGGGGGCGGGGGCGGCCTGGATGTCGATGGGCAGGGACAGCACCACCGTGCGGCGCTCGTTGACGGCGGTGCGGAAGGCGCGGACGGTGTCCGCGACGGCGCTCTGGGGCGAGTGGACGCGCTCGGCGACGGCACCCACGCTGCGCGCGAGGCCGTCCTGGTCGATCCTGAAATTGGAGCGGATGGCCGAGGCCGCGGTGTCGGCGGTCAGCACGATCATGGGGGTGCGGCTCTTGGCGGCCTCGCCGATGCCGGTGACGGCGTTGGTCAGGCCGCAGCCCTGGTGGGTGGTGACGATGCCGACCCTGCCGGACATGCGCCCGTAGGCGTCGGCCATGGTGGCGGCCCCGCCCTCGTGACGGGCCGCAGTGAACGGGACGCCGTGGCGGCGCAGCGCATTGGTGACCGTGAAGTTGCCGCTGCCCACCACACCGAAGGCGTGCCCGGCGCCCAGGCGGGCCAGGGTGCGCCCCACGGCCTCGGCGACGTTCTCCACCGGCGTGGCCGGGCCCTCCGCGGAGGGGCCGGCGGTTCCGGCGCGGGCGGTGGCGGCTGTCATGGAAGTCTCCTCGTGTCGATGGGTCCGGCGTCCAGCTGCGGGGCCGCTCCCTGGTGTCCGGGCTGGTGTCCGGGCCGGAAGCCGCCGGCTGGTCCGTGGCCCGCATCCCCGGATAAATGCTATGCCGTGGATGTGACGGCCCTATGCAAAAACCCGTAAACGGGCGGGGCCTCTGGAACGCCTTCCACTCCCGATGGTAGACAGGTGGCATGCGCCACGCCGTGGCGGACCCACGCCCCTCTGGCACGCCCCTTTGACACGCGCCTTGACCGAAAGTTGGATGAGATGACTTCTGCCGCCGCAGCGCCCGCAACCGGCCCCGTCGCCGGCTTCCTTGCCGCGCTGACCGGCGGGGACGTCGAGATCGTGGACCTGACCAACCGCCTCAGCAGCGCCACCCCGACCCTGCGCCTGCCGGAGCCGTTCGCGAACCTGATCGACTTCAGCCTCGAAACGGTCAGCGAGTACAACGGGCCCGGTCCCTTCTGGAAGCACGCCAACATCCACACCGGCGAACACATCGGCACCCACCTGGATGCCCCCATCCACTGGATCACCGGCCGCGACGGCCACGACGTCGCCGACATCCCCCCATCCCGCCTGGTCGGGCCCGCCGTCGTGCTGGACTTCACCGCCGAGGCCGCAGCGGACCCCGACTTCCTGCTGGACGTGCACCACCTCCAGGCGTGGGAGGCCGCGCACGGCCCGCTGCCGGAGGGCGGCTGGGTCCTGTACCGCACCGGCTGGGACGCGTACGCCCAGGACCGCGAACGGTTCCTCAACGCCGACGCCGGCGGATCCCACACTCCCGGCGTCACCGCCGAGGCCGCCAAATGGCTCTCCGAGACGGGGATCGCCGGATTCGGCGCCGAAACTGTGGGCATCGACGCCGGCAACGCGGTCCGGTTGGACCCCCCGTTCCCGGTGCACCACTTCCTGCTGGGGGCGGACAAGTACGGCATCACCTCCCTGCAGAACCTGGCCAGGCTGCCCGCCACCGGGGCGATGCTCGCCGTGGCCCCGCTGCCGATCGTGGGCGGCACCGGAAGCCCTGCCCGGGTCCTCGCCTTCGTCCCGAAGGCCTAGTCCGCCGGCGGCGCGTGCCTGCCCGGCAGGGAATCCGGCCAGGCGCGCCTTCCTTTAGCGTGCCTCGCAGATGCCCTTGATCTCGGCGATGCAGGGTTCGTTCTGCAGGCTGGTGGTGTCTCCCAGCGTGGTGCCCTCGAACAGTTGGGTCAGCAGGCGGCGCATGATCTTGCCGGAGCGCGTCTTGGGCACGTCCGGGACGAAGATGATCTCGCGCGGCTTGGCGATCGGGCCGATCTGCTTCGAGACGTGCCCGCGCAGGTCGGCAGCCGCGGCCGCAACGGCCTCCACGGAGGCTCCGGAAATCAGCGACTTGTCCAGCGGCACCACGAACGCGGTCGCGGCATGGCCGGTCTTGGCATCCACCGTCGGGCACACCCCGGCCTCGACGACGGCGGGGTGGGAGACCAGCGCGGATTCGATCTCGATCGTGGACAGCCGGTGTCCGGAGATGTTGATGACGTCGTCGGTGCGCCCCAGGATCCAGATGTCGCCGTCGGCGTCGAAACGGGCGCCGTCACCGGCCAGGAACCAGCCCTGCGCGGCGTACTTCTCCCAGTAGGAGGTGAAGTAGCGCTCCGGGTTCCCCCAGACGGTGCGGGCCATCGACGGGCCCGTCCTGGTGACCACGATGTTGCCCTGCGTGTCGGCCGGAACGGTCCTGCCGGCGTCGTCCACGATGTCCACGGCGAGGCCGGGCAGGGGCCGGGAGGCACTGCCGCCCTTGAATCGGGAATCGGTGGGGCGGGGGGAGAGGACGGTCGCGCCGGTCTCCGACTGCCACCAGGTGTCGACCATGGGCACGCCGTTCGGGGTGTCGCGGCCCACTTGGGTCCGCAGCCACTTCCACGCCTCAGGGTTCACGGCCTCGCCCACGGTGCCGCACAGGCGGATCGAGGAGAGGTCGTACCCGGCCGGGATGCCCTCCGGGAACCAGCCCATCAGCGACCGCACCAGCGTGGGGGCCGTGTAGTAGGCGGTCACCCCGTAGCGCTGGATGATCTCGAAGTGGCGGCCCGGGTGCGGGGCGTTGGGGACGCCCTCGTAGATGACCTGGGTGACGCCGTTGGAGAGCGGCCCGTAGATCTCATAGGTGTGCGCGGTGACCCAGGCCAGGTCAGCGGTGCACCAGTGCACGTCGGCGTCGCGCTGGGCCGGATCCGGGTGGGAGAAGAGAAACTCGTGGCTCCAGGACGCCTGGGTGAGGTAGCCGCCGGTGGTGTGGACCAGGCCCTTGGGCTGGCCGGTGGTGCCGGAGGTGTACATGATGAACAGGGGGGTCTCGGCGTCGAACGCCTCGGCCTCGTGGGTGCGCGGCTGGGTGTCGACGACGTCGTGCCACCACACGTCGCGTCCCTCGACCCAGTTGATGTCGGTGTGCCCGGTGCGGTTGAGGACCAGCACGTGCTCAATCGCGTTGCTGCCGGAGACGGCCTCGTCGGCCTGGGCCTTGACCGGCACGGCCTGGCCGCGGCGGAACTGGCCGTCAGTGGTGACCAGCAGCTTGGCGCCGGTGTCCTCGACGCGGAAGCGCAGCGCCTCGGCGGAGAAGCCGCCGAACACCAGCGAGTGGACCGCGCCGATGCGGGCGCAGGCCAGCGTGATCACGATGGTTTCCACCAGCACGGGCAGGTAGATGACGACGCGGTCGCCCTTGGTGATGCCCAGCGCCAGCAGCGCGTTGGCGGCCTGGGAGACCAGCTCCTGGAGTTCGCGGTAGGTCACGGTGCGGCGGTCGCCCGGCTCGCCCTCGAAGTGCAGGGCCACCTTGTCCCCGCGGCCGGCGGCCACATGGCGGTCGGCACAGTTCACGGCCGCATTGAGCTTGCCGCCGTCGAACCAGCGAATCTCGGGACCGCGCCGGGCGGCGGGGTCCACCGGCGTGGAGGAATGCGCGGTGTGCCACGGCTCGGCCCACTCCAGGCGGCGGGCCGCATCCTCCCAGAACGCGATGCGCTCGGCCTCGGTCCAGGCCTTTTCGGCGGCCTCGGTGCGGGCGGAAGTCTCAACGGTTGTCATGCTCAGCTCCATCGGTCCTGGCTGAAGCACCTGCGCGGCCGCGGCCTGCGTGGTTGCTGCGGCGTCATGGAGCCAGATCTCTCGGCCGCTCGGGATGGTTTCATTCCCACTAAAGGACATCCGGTGCGCCGCCGGCAAACCGGGGCGCCCGAAAACGCAACAATTGGGGCCTGCGTTTCACCGCAGGAGGCCGGGGGTGGGTTACCCGGCCTACGCCCAGCGGGTAACGGCCTTGCGTTCGACGACACCCAACAGGGCATCGGTGATCTTTCCGATCACCGCCAGCAGGATGATGGCCAGCAGCAGGCGGTCCGTGCGCCCGTTGTTCTGCGAATCCGTCAGCAGGAAGCCCAGCCCCATCGAGGAGGCAATGAGCTCGGCGGCGACCAGGAACAGCCAGGACTGGGCCAGGGCCAGGCGCAGGCCGGAGAAGACCGCCGGAACGACGGCGGGCAGCTGCACCGTGGTGAGCAGCTTCAGCCCCTTGAGGCCGAACGCGCGGGCGGCCTCGACCAGGTTCTTGTCCACGTGGCGCAGGGCCAGGTAGACGGTGGTGAAGATCGGGAAGAACGCGCCGATGGCGATCAGCGTGACCTTCGAGTCCTCGCCGATCTTCATCCACAGGATCAGCAGCGGCACCCACGCCAGCGACGGCACGGCACGGAACGCCCCGATGGTCGGTCCAAGCAGCGCATCCGCCCACTTGGACAGGCCCACCAGCGAGCCCAGGGCCAGGCCCAGGGCGGCGCCGATGCCGAAGCCGATCAGCACGCGCTGCACCGAAATGCCGATGTGCCTGCCCAGCTCGCCGCGCCCGGCCAGCTCCCCCGCGGCCTCCACCACGGACGCCGGGGCGGGCAGGGCGACGGCGGAGACCCAGCCGAGCGTGCTGGCCGCCTGCCACAGGGCCACCAGGGCCACGGGGACGACGGCTCCCAGCCCGATGCGCCGGGCCAGTTCCTGGCGGGAGGCCCGCCGGGCAGCGGCCGTGGCGCCGCCGCGGGAGGCGGCGGATCCCTCGGCCTTGGTGGTGGTGTGTGCGCCGGGGAGTGCCATTACGCGTCCTTGATGGTGCTCGGGTCGGCCTTCTGGGCGAAGCTGTCCTCGATGATGGTGCCCACGGCCACGTCGATCTTGGCCTGGTCAGTGACGTCACCGGTTTCCACGAAGATCGGGCCGACCACCTTCAGGACGGATTCCTGGGCCGCGCCCGGGATGCCGCTGACGTCGAGGTTGGAGCGTTCCAGGATGACCTTGTCGGCGACCCCCTGGTCCAGGCCCGCAACCTCGGCCAGGATCGCCGCCGTCTCCTCGGCGTTGTCCGCGGCC
The DNA here is from genome assembly GCF_008580665.1 of Zafaria cholistanensis. GTDB lineage: Bacteria > Actinomycetota > Actinomycetes > Actinomycetales > Micrococcaceae > Zafaria > Zafaria cholistanensis. Next base: position 155,846 of record NZ_BKDJ01000008.1, on the reverse strand, counting down.
CAGGCGCGGGCCTTCTCGTAGGCGTCCACCACGGTCTGCGCCAGTTCCGGGGAGTTGGCGACGAAGTCCTCGGTCGCGTTCAGGAAACCGTAGGTGTTGAAGTCCAGGTTGCGGTAGAGCAGGGTGGCCCCGTTCTGCTCGGCACCGGCCATGATCGGGTCCAGTCCCGCCCACGCGTCCACGGAGCCGTTTTCCAGGGCGGCGCGGCCGTCGGCGTGCTGCAGGTTCTGCACGGTGACGTCGTTGATGGACAGCCCGGCCTCTTCCAGGGCCTGCACCAGGAAGAAGTACGGGTCGGTGCCCTTCGTGGCGGCGACCTGCTTGCCCTTGAGGTCCGCGACGGACGTGATCGGGGAGTCCTTGGCCACCACCAGCGCCGCCCACTCCGGCTGCGAGAAGATGCCGATGGTCTTGATCGGGGAGCCGTTGGAACGGGCAAGCAACGCGGCGGAACCGGCGGTGGAGCCGACCTCGATGGCGCCTGCGCGCAGCGCCTCGTTGGCCTTGTTGGAACCGGCGGACTGGACCCAGTTCACCGCGATGCCCTGGTCCTTGAGGGTGGCCTCAAGCCAGCCCTTCTTCTTGATGACCAGGCTCAGCGGGTTGTAGGTGGCGAAGTCGATGTTCAGGGTCTTCGCCGCGCCGGAAGCCGCGCCGCCGGTTGGGGCCGACTCGCCCGCGCAGGCGGTGAGGAGGGCGGCGGCGCCGACGGCGCCGAAGCCCAGGAAGGCGCGGCGGGACACGGGGGAAAGCGGACGCGTGGTCATGGGGAGCGGTTCCTTCTGGTGGGTGCGGGGCGGGTAGGGCTGACGGGTGGTGGGCCGGACACGGACGGGCGCGACGGGGGGCGCCGTTGCACGGCGGTGCCGGGTGGGTGGTTTTTCGGGGGTGGCGCTAGTGCCGGTGCGAATCGACGCCGAGGCTTTCCAGCAGCGCGGAACGCATGCGGGCCAGTTCGGCGGAGGCGCGGTCGCGCGGGCGCTCGCCCGGGACGGTGAGGACCTCGGAGATCGTGGCACCTTCGCGGTCGGGCGTGCGGCCCAGGACCAGGATGCGGTCGGCCAGCTGCAGGGCCTCGTCGACGTCGTGCGTCACCAGCAGCACCGTGGCCGGGGCGACGCGGCGCACCTCCAGCAGGAGGTCCTGCATCTTGAGCCGGGTCAGCGCGTCCAGGGCGCCGAAGGGCTCGTCGAGCAGCAGCACGCCGGGGCGGCGGGCCAGCGCCCGGGCCAGCGAGGCGCGCTGCGCCATGCCGCCGGAGATTTCGCGCGGGCGGTGGCTGGCGTGCGCACCGAGTTCAACGAGGTCGATCAGTTCGTCGACGCGGGCGTCGCCTTCGGCCTTGCCGGTCCCGTGGGGCAGGCCCAGGGCCACGTTCCTGCGGACGCTCTGCCACGGCATGAGGCGCGGTTCCTGGAACGCGACGGCGCAGCGGCCGTCGATGCCCTCCACTGCGGTGCCGTCAATCAGGACCTCGCCCGCGCTGGGGGCATCGAGGCCGGCAACGGCCCGCAGCAGGGTGGATTTGCCGCAGCCGCTGGGACCGAGGATGGCGACGAGCTCGCCGGGGACCACGTCGAAGTCGATGTCGCGCAGGACGGTGCGGCGGGCGGTGCCTTCACCGAAGGACCGGCCCAGCCCGCGGAAGCTCACGCCCAGGGCGGAGCGGGGACCGGCCGTGGCCGAGCCCGCCGGATGGGGGGCAGCCGGGGCGAACGTTGCAGTCATGGTCTTCTCCATCGGATCTGGCGGTAGCACCTTGCCTTCCGGAGGCGGGTTGCTGCGGCGTCGGGGAGCCAGATCTCTCAGCCGCTCGGGATGGTCACGGTTTCGGTCCAGCCTAGGGGTAACCCAAGCAGGCCTCCCAAGAATATGACATTCGATGTCGGATATTTGGTGGAAGGCCCCCGGAGGGCGGAAGGAATGAACTTTTGTACCGTGGGTGGCGTTTTCCGTGCCGGATCTTCAGCCGGGGCCCCGCGTTTCCGTAGAGCGGGGCTTCCGGCGCATCCGGGGGCCGGAAATGTTCGAACGGTTCGACCGCTCCCGGTCCACCCGCCAGAAGCGTCGGGTGCGGAGCTTCCGGGGCGTGGCCGGCGGAGCCCGCCGAGCCCTGGAATGAAATTTTCTGGCCCCTGCCCGGGGTCCGGGCGGTAATTTTGGCCGAAAAATCCAGCGTAATGCCCACGTGCCAAAGATAATTCGACGTTCACGTGACGCGGTATGACGCGGCGCGGCTTGGCGTGACGCGGGGCCATGGGGCAACAATGGGGGCGTAACCATCCAGAGCGGCCGAGAGATCTGGCTCCATGACGCCGCAGCAACCCCTTCCCGGGATCCGGGAGGAAGGTGCTCACGCCAGGACCGATGGAGTGTGATTCCCGTGGCCTTGCCGTCAGTTTCCCCCCGTGTTGGCGGGGTCCCAACTGAAGCGGTCCCCGCCGGTGGCGCCGCGGCCGGCCTTGAGGACCACCAAGCCCCGCCCCCGCCCCGCCACCTGATCAAGCTCACGCCCGGGGTGCCGGCCGACGGCGGCTACGACGGTCTCGCCGAGGTCTTCCGTCCCGTGTTTGCGCGCATTGCCGAGGGTGCGCGGGAGCGCGACGCCGGCCGGATCCTGCCGTACGAGCCGGTGGGCTGGCTGAACCAGGTCCGCTTCGGCGCCGTGCGCGTGCCCGTGGCGGACGGCGGCTACGGGGCTTCGCTCATCGACACCTTCCGGCTGCTGATCGAGCTGGCCGAAGCGGACTCGCAGGTGGCCCACCTGCTGCGTTCCCACGTGGGCTTCGTCGAGTCCGTGCTGCTGCTGGAGGACGGCGGGACGCGCCGCCGCTGGACCGAACGCTTTGTCTCCGGGCAGCTGGTCGGCAACGCCTACACGGAGCGGGGCGGCAACGCGCTGGGCAGGTTGAACTCGGTGCTCCGCGGGCACGACGGCGCCTGGCTGGTTTCGGGCGACAAGTACTACTGCACGGGGACGATTTTCGCCGACTGGGTGGCGGTGACCGCCGAACGGCCCGGCGTGGCCGGCCGCCACATCGCCGTCGTCCCCACCCAGCATTCGGGGGTGCGGATCTTCGACGACTGGGACGGCTTCGGGCAGCAGCTGACCGGCACCGGCTCCACCACCTTCCGCGACGTGCCGGTCGATACCCTGCTCACTCCCTCCCAGCTGGGGGCGCATCCGGAATCGGCGGTGTTCCAGCTGGTCCTGCTGGCGGTGCAGGCCGGAATTTCCCGAGCCGTGCTGGCCGACACCCGCAACGAGGTCCAGCAGCGCACCCGCGCCTTCAGCACCGGCACCGGGGTGCCCGTGCGCAACGATCCCCAGGTCCTGCAGGTGGTGGGGGAGATCTCCGCGGCGGCATTCACCGTCGATGCCGTGGTCCTGGCCGCGGTGGCGGAGCTTGAATCGGCACTCTCCGCCCCCGGGCTGACCCCCGCCGAGCGGTACGCGGTGTGCGAACTGGCGGCCAACCGCGCGCAGGCCGCGGTGCAGCCGATTGTGTTGGAGGCGGCGGGCAAGCTCTTCGACGGACTGGGTGCGTCCTCGACCGCCCGCGGATGCAACCTGGACCGGCACTGGCGCAACGCCCGCACGGTCGCCACCCACAACCCGGCCATGTACAAGGCCCGGATCGTGGGGGACTACGAGGTCAACGGGGTGGCCCCCCGCAGGCTCGACGCCGTTGGGGACGCGGCCCCGGCCTAGTGCGGCCGCCGGGGGTTGGGGGCCGCAGGCTGGGGGGCGGGCAGCCGAAGGAACGGACGCCGGCACGCGCGGTCCCCCGGGAATTGTTTCGCCATGAGTCGGTTCCGGGTTGAGGCATCGAAGGAAGTACGGTTCCATTGAGGTACCGCCGGTTCCGTTTTTCGCCGGCGCCCATCCAGAGCGGCCGAGAGACCTGGCTTGTCGACGCCGCAGCAACCACCCTTCGGGGCCGGTGCTAATGCCAGAACCGATGGAGAATCCCCGATTCGCCTCAGGCCCGGGAGCCACCCGGGCGCACGCGCCAGCCTGCGCCCCACCCGGCCCCAGGTGCGTGACGGTGCAGGATCCACGAATTGCCCGCCACCTTCGGAAGGAACCACCGTGACAGGGAACAACCGGTCCGGCGCCCCGCAGCGCCGCCAGCTCCGCTTCAACGCTTTTGACATGAACTGCGTGGGCCACCAGTCCCCGGGCCTGTGGCGCCATCCGCAGGACAGGTCCGCCGACTACAACACCATCGGCTACTGGACGCACCTGGCCAAGGTGCTGGAGAAGGGCCTCTTCGACGGCCTTTTCATCGCCGACGTGCTGGGCACCTACGACGTCTTCGGCGGCACCAACGAGGTGCCGCTGCGCACCGCCGCGCAGGTCCCGGTCAATGACCCGTTCATGCTGGTCTCCGCCATGGCGGCTGTTACTGAACACCTCGGCTTCGGCGTCACCGCGGGCACCGCCTACGAGCATCCCTACCCCTTCTCCCGCCGCCTGGCCACGCTGGACCACCTGACCAACGGCCGCGTCGGCTGGAACGTCGTCACCGGCTACCTGCCCTCGGCCGCGCGCAACATGGGCCAGGAGGACCAGTTGGAGCACGACGAGCGCTACAACCACGCGGACGAGTACATGGAGGTCGTCTACAAGCTCCTCGAGGGCTCGTGGGAGGACGGCGCCGTGGTCCGCGACGCGGAGGCCGGCGTCTTCACGGACCCGTCCAAGGTCCACGAGATCAACCACGAGGGCAAGTACTTCAAGGTCCCGGGCATCGCCATCACGGAGCCGAGCCCGCAGCGCACCCCGGTGGTTTTCCAGGCCGGCGCCTCCCCGCGCGGGATGAGGTTCGCCGCCGCGAACGCCGAGGCGGTCTTCGTCACCTGCCCCACCAAGGAACTGCTGAAGGAAACGGTGGCCAGGATCCGCGATGCCGCGGAAGCCGCCGGCCGCGGCCGCTACGACATCCGCATCTACACCATGCAGACCATCGTGACCGGGGCCGACACCGCCACCGCGCAGGCCAAGTTCGAGGAGTACAAGTCCTACGCCGACATCCAGGGTGCGCTGGCGCTGATCTCGGGCTGGATGGGGGTGGACCTGTCCACCTTCAACCCGGACGAGCCCATCGGCGACGTGAAGTCCAACGCCATCCAGTCTTCCGTGGCCACCTTCCAGAAGGCTTCCGGCGAGGAAGGCAAGCCGTGGACGGTGCGCCAGCTGGCCGAGTGGGTCGGCGTCGGCGGGTTCGGCCCGATCACGGTCGGCTCGGGCGAAGAAGTGGCCCGCCAGCTCGTCGAATGGGTCGATGAGACCGACGTCGACGGCTTCAACCTGGCCTACGCGATCACCCCGGGCACCTTCGAGGACATCGTCGAGTTCGTGGTCCCCGAACTGCAGAAGCTCGGGGCCTACCCGACCGAGTACGTCGAGGGCACGCTGCGCCACAAGCTGTTCGGCAAGGGCGACAAGCTTCCCGAAACCCACCGCGGGGCGGCCTTCCGCCTGCACCCGGCCCTCTCCGGGCGGTAGCGGCACGCTCCGTACGACGGCGGCCGGCACCTTCCCCGCGGAAGGCGCCGGCCGCCGTCGTACGTTTCCGGGGGCCCGCGCCTCAGGCCGTGGCCGCGCGGCGGGAGGCGCTAGGGCAGGAGTGCGGCGGCCAGGCCCACGATGTTGGCCAGTACCGCCACGAAGAGCAGCACCCAGCCCGCGGTGCGGATGGGGCGCGAGCGGTCCGGAGGCTCGTGGGTGAGCCAGACGTGCCACCCGGGGTCCTGGTGGTAGATGGTGACCGTGCTCCCTGGCGGCGCCGCGTCTGCGCTGAGCAGGCCGGAGACTACGGTCCCGTCCGGCGCTGTCCATACGGCGCACGGCTGGCCCTCCAGGATGCGGACCTCCGCGGGGGAAGGGCGCCAGCGGCGATAGTGCCGGCGCAGGACCCATGCCGTCACCAGCAGGCCGATCGCGGGCACGCCGGCGGCCCATCCGACCATCTCCAGGGCCGGGCCGACCGCTTCCAACAGCTCCCGCATGGAATCCCAGTGTAGGCGGCGAGGGTCCCGCGTCGAGCGAAGCGAGGTGCGGGAGCCGCCGGAACGGTAGGCGGCGAGGGTCCCGCGTCGAGCGAAGCGAGGTGCGGGAGCCGCCGGAACGGCTCAGAGCCGGTCGGCGATCGGAACCGGGCTGGTTGGGGGTCGAATAAAGCGGCAGCTTTGTGTCGGTTTAAGACAGTTAGTTTCACCTCCCCGCTCCACGGGTTTGATGGATCGAAGGAAATGCGGTTCCATGGGCCATGGAGGCCGCAGGGCCGACGCAATGAACACCACCCACCTGCAACACCATCCAGAGCGGCTGAGAGACCTGGCTCACTGACGCCGCAGCAACCGCCCTTTGGGGACGGTGCTAATGCCAGGACCGATGGAGAAGCCCTCGCCGACGAGCCTTCCGGTCCGAACCACCGCCCCGCGGTGCGCCCTGTTCGGACGGCCGGCACGGCAGCCTCTTCCTCGGGACGACCTGAGGAGGCCACATGATCAGCATCCGGGACGTCTCGACGGTCTTCACGACCGCGGGACAAACCTTCACGGCCGTGGACGCCGTGTCCCTGGAGATTCCGCGCGGATCCATCCAGGGCATCATCGGATTCTCCGGTGCCGGCAAGTCCACGCTGCTGCGCAACATCAACCTGCTGGAACGCCCGACCTCCGGCAGCGTCGTCGTGGACGGCACCGACCTCACCGCGCTCGGCGACGAGGACCTGCGCCGCGAGCGCCACCAGATCGGGATGATCTTCCAGCACTTCAACCTGCTGAACAACCGCACTGCCCTGCAGAACGTGGAGCTGAGCCTGAAGTTCGCCGGGGTGGGCAAGAAGGACCGCCGCCGCCGGGCGCAGGAGGCCCTGGACATCGTCGACCTCGCCGACAAGGCCTCGTCCTACCCGGGCCGGCTCTCCGGCGGGCAGAAACAGCGCGTGGCGATCGCCCGCGCGCTGGCGACCGAGCCGAAGGTGCTGCTCTGCGACGAGCCGACTTCCGCCGTCGACCCGCGCACCACCGCCTCGGTGCTCCAATACCTCTCCGACATCAACGCCCAGCTGGGTATCACCACGGTGATCGTCACGCACGAGATGAACGTCATCAAGGCCGTCGCGGACAACGTGGCGGTGATGGAGGACGGTGCCCTCGTGGAGCAGTTCGACCTCGCCGACCTGAGCCGTCCGGGCTTCAGCCCGGCTACCCAGATCGGCCGCTACCTGATCAGCGACGACATCACCCTCGAACGCCGCCCGCGCGTCCAGCAGAAGGAGGCCACCCTTGTCTAACGTGTCCGTCGCGGGCGCCCTCCCCGCCAATGGCGCCACCGCCTTCGACCTGAACCGCGTTGCCGAGCTGCTGCCGGAGATCGCCGTGGCGCTCGGGCAGACCTTCGCCATGCTGCTGGTCGCCATCCCGCTGGCCGTGCTGGCCGGCACCCCGCTGGGCATCTGGCTCTACTCCATGTCCCCGGTGGGCCTGAAGCCGCGCCCGAAGCTGCACAGGGTGGTGGACGCGCTGGTGAACACCATGCGCTCGTTCCCGTTCCTGATCCTGCTGATCGCGATCATCCCGATCACCCGCTTCATCGTGGGCACCACCATCGGCACCGCTGCCGTGATCGTGCCGCTGACCATCAACGCCATCCCGTACTTCGCGCGGTTCGTCGAGCAGAACCTCACCCAGCTTGGCGGCGGCGTCGTCGAGGCCGCCCGGGCGATGGGCGCCACCCGCGGGCAGATCGTCCGCGACGTTCTGCTGGTCGAGGCCAAGCCCGCGCTCATCGGATCCATCACCATCATGACCGTCAGCTTCATCAGCTATTCGGCCATGGCCGGCCTGGTGGGCGGCGGAGGCATTGGCGACTTCGCCATCCGCTACGGGTACTACCGCTACGAGACCGGCGTGATGTTCCTGGCGATCATCCTGATGATCGTGCTGGTCCAGTCTGTCCAGATCGGCGGCACCCGGCTGGCCCGCCGCTTCGACAAGCGCCGCTAGCGCCCCGGGGCCGGGACCTCCGGCCGCGTCCTCCGCCCCCGCACCACCTTCCGCACCCCCTGTCCTAGGAGCACCATGCCCACCAACGGGTCCCCCCGCCGTCCGCGACTGCTGCTCAGCGCGTTCCTGATGAACACCACCAGCCACATCCTCGGCGGGCAGTGGCGCCATCCCGAGGCCCAGCAGCACCGCTTCAACGAGCTTGCGCTGTGGACGGACCTGGCCCGCCAGCTCGAGGACGCGAAGTTCGACGCCATGTTCTTCGCCGACGTGGTGGGGCTCTACGGCGACCACGACGGCGGATGGGCTTCCCACGTGCGCCGCGGCCTGCAGGTGCCGGCCAACGACCCGCTGGTCCTGGCCTCCGCGCTGGCCGGGGCGACCCGGGACATCGGCATTGCGGTCACCAGCTCCGTCGTCCAGTCCGACCCCTTCCAGCTGGCCCGTCAGCTGTCCACCCTGGACCACCTCACCGGCGGGCGGGTGGCCTGGAACATCGTCACCTCCGTGCTGGAGAACGCGCACCGCAACTTCGGCGGCAACGGGCTGGCCGCCCACGACGACCGCTATGACTGGGCGGACGAGTACGTCGAAGCCACCTACAAGCTGTGGGAGGGCTCCTGGGAAGAGGGCGCGCTGCTGCAGGACAAGATCCGCGGCATCCATGCCGACCCGGCCCGGGTCAACAAGATCAACCACCGCGGCGCGCGCTACTCGATCGACGGGCCGCATCTGGTGGCCCCCAGCCCGCAGCGCACCCCGTTCCTCTTCCAGGCAGGCTCCTCCCCGCGCGGGCGCGCCTTCGCCGCCGCCAACGCCGAGGCCACCTTCCTCTTCGCTCCCAACCCGGAGCACGTGGCCAAGAACGTCGCCGCCGTCCGCCGGCTCGCCGTGGAGGCCGGCCGTGGAGAACACGACGTCGCCGTCTTCGCGGGGCTGTCCTTTGTAGTCGGCTCCACCGAGGCGGAGGTCGCCCGCAAGGAGGCCGAGTACGACGAGTACCTGGACCTGGACGCGATCGTCGCGCACATCGGCGGCGGCTTCGGGATCGACCTGGGCGGCCTGCCGCTGGACACCCCGCTCGGCGACATCCACACCGAGGGCGGGCGGGGCGTGCTGGACGCGGTGCGCGACTCCGTGCCCGGGGGCAACCCCACCATTGGAGACCTGGCCCGCTACCGCGCCAAGAGCCAGCAGATCGCCGGAACCCCGGAGCAGATCGCGGACACGCTGGAGCGCTGGCAGGACGCCGGGGTGGACGGCATCAACATCATCAACCAGATCCTCCCGGGCTCCTACACGGACTTTATCGAGGGCGTGCTCCCGGAGTTGCGCCGCCGCGGTCTCGCCCAAACCGAGTACGCCCCGGGCACGCTGCGCGAGAAGGTGCTCGGCCGCGGTCCCCTGCTGGAACCGACCCACCCGGCCGCCCGCTTCCGCGGCGCTTTCAGCGCCCACTCGGCCGCCGCCACCAACCGGCCCGCCGCCGAGCCCGTCCCTTCCGTCTACCGCTAAGGATCGCCATGACCGTCATCCACACCCCCGTGGCCGGCAGCGCCGCGGCAGCCGGCTATGCGGAACTGGCCGCGCGCTTCGGCCCGGTCTTCGAGCGCATCGCCGAGGGGGCGCTGCGCCGGGACCTGGACCGCGAACTGCCGTTCGAGCCGGTCCGCTGGCTGAACGCCGAGCGCTTCGGGGCCCTGCGCGTGCCCGTGAGCCACGGCGGCTTCGGCGCGTCCCTTGAGACCATGGTGCGCCTGCTGGTGGACCTGGCCGCCGCCGATCCCAACGTGGCCCATCTCTACCGTTCCCACATCGGGTTCGTGGAGGCACTGCGCTGGGAGGCTGCGGGGGTCCGGGAGCGCTGGTACGGGCGGGCCGCGGCCGGGGAAACCGTCGGCAACGCCTCCACGGAAAAGGGGGGAAACGCGCTGGGTTCCGTGGCGACGCGGCTGATCCGCGACGACGGCGGGTACCGGATCGAGGGCGAAAAGTTCTACTCCACCGGCACGATCTTTGCGGAATGGACCATGGTCACGGCGGGCCTTGACTCGGGGGAGGACCGCCACTTCGCGATCGTGCGCACCAACCAGCCGGGCGTGGAGATCCTGGACGACTGGGACGGGTTCGGGCAGAAGCTTACCGGCACCGGAACCACGCGTTTCCGCGGCGCCCGGGTGGAGGCGGGCGATGTGTTTCCGCGCCGGCTGGAGGCCACGCACCAAAGCGCGGTCTTCCAGCTGGTGCTGCTCTCCGTGCTCGCCGGCATCGCCCGGGCCTCCCGCGACGAGGCCGCCTCGATCGTGCGCAGCCGCACCCGGACCTTCAACACCGGCTCGGGGGCGCTGTTCCGCGAGGACCCGCTGATCCTGCAGGTTGTCGGCAGGATTGGGGCCAAGGCGTTCGCAGCGGAGGCCGCCGTCGTTGCCGCCGCCCGGGAAATCGATGCGGCGCTGGAAGAACGGGACTTCGTCCGCGCGAACGTTGCTGTGGACAACGCCCAGGTCGTCGTGCCCGAGCTGGCCCTGGGGGCGGCGCAGCAGCTGTTCGAGGCCACCGGGGCGTCCTCGGTGTCCACCGCCAAGGGCCTGGACCGGCATTGGCGCAACGCCCAGACGGTCGCCACCCACAACCCGGCGGCCTTCAAGGCCCGGCAGCTGGGGGACCACCTGGTCAACGGGACCGTTCCGGTGGGGCTGAACGCCATCGGAGAGGCCCGGCAGGCCTGAGCCCCGGGGGACGGTTCCCGCCCCACAGGATCCCGCTTCACCACATTCCGCTTCACCCATGAAGCCAATTCACCAACCAAGCCAATTCACCAACCAAGGAGACACACCATGGAACGCCGTTCCTTCCTCGCCGGGGCCCTGGGCCTGGGCGCCCTCGCCGGCCTCGGCACGCTCACCGGCTGCGGACTGACCGGCGGCGCCGGGGCGGCCGGGGCGGCCGGGGACAAGACCATCAAGCTGATCGTCACGGAGTCCGCCCCCTACCAGGAGCCGACCAAGATCGCCCAGAAGATCCTCGAGGGCCAGGGCTGGACGGTCGACGCCAAGTACGTCACCGACATCGTGCAGCCGAACATCGCGGTCGCCAACGGCGAGTTCGACGCCAACTACTTCCAGCACGGCGCCTACCTGCAGCAGTTCAGCGCCGACAACAACCTGGACCTGGACCCGGCGTTCTACATGTACGGATCCCCGGGCGGCATCTACTCCACCAGGCACAAGAGCGTCGGGGACCTGCCCCAGGGCGCGAAGATTGCCCTGCCGGTGGACCCCGCCAACAACGGCCGCGCCCTGGCGCTGCTGGCCAAGGCCGGCGAACTGAAGATCACCGAGGGCAAGAGCGTCATCCACGTCTCCCAAAAGGACATCCTGGAGAACCCGAAGAACTTCAGCTTCGTCGAGGTGGACCAGCAGTCGCTGTCCAAGACCCTGCCGGACGTGGACGCGGGCTTCCTCTTCGTGCGTCTGGGCGCGGAGCTGGACATGACCCCGGAGGACGCGCTGCTGTTCGAGGAGGATGCCGACGCCCTGCCGTACATCTGCCTCGTGGCCGCGAAGCCGGGCTTCGCCGAGACGGAGAAGGGCAAGGCGCTCCGGGCGGCCTACCAGTCCGAGGAGGTCAAGGCCTGGTTTGCCGGTTACCTCGGCGGCGTGCTGCCCACCCCGTGGGACCGCGATCCGATCGCTGACACCGCCAAGTGGAACGCCTGACCACGTTCTGCCGGTAGCCGGGGCGGCACCCGCGGCGCCGATGGGGGAAAACAAACCGCGGGCCCGCACTGGGGCGCCGGGGCCGGGGCAGCTACCGTGGGGGCATGTCCACGGAACCGACGCCCCCGGCCCCGGCCGGGCCCCCGCGCCATACCAATGATCCCGCCGTCGTCCGGCGCCTGCTGTCCACCCCGGGGCGGTGGGCCGTGGTCGGACTGTCCAACAACCCGCGCCGGGCCGCGCTGGGCGTTTCCCGGTTCCTGATGGACCGGCTTGGCATGGAGATTGTCCCGGTTTCGCTGAAGGGGGATGAGGTCCACGGCAGGGCCGGCTACCGGAAGCTGGCCGAGATCCCGGGACCGGTGGACGTCGTGGACTGCTTCGTGAACTCCACCAAGGTCGGTGCGGTGGTGGACCAGGCGATCGAGATCGGCGCGCGCGCCGTCTGGCTGCAACTGGGCGTGGTCGACGAGGCCGCCGCCGCCCGTGCCAAGGCCGCCGGACTGGACGTGGTGATGAACACCTGCCCGGTGATGGAGGCCGGGACCTAGAACCCCCGGGAGGAGCGGCCCGGCCGCGCGACCCGTCCGGGCCGGCGCTCAGTCCATCCTGCAGCTCAGTCCATCCTGCAGCTCAGTCCATCCTGGCGTAGCGGGAGCGCAACGCCAGGTAGCCGCCGTAGCACAGCAGGCCCGCGCCGATTGCGGCCAGCAGTGCGGTGCCGTACGGCTGGTCGCGCAGGGACTTCAGGGCTCCGTCCAGTCCGGTGGACTCCTGCGGGTCGTGCTGGAGGGTTGCGACGATGAACAGCAGGCCCAGCAGCCCCAGCGCCGCGCCCTTGGCGATGTACCCCGCCACGCCGAGCACCTGCACGGCCCGCCGTGCCTGGGGATTGGAGGGCATGGCCACGTCGTCCCGGAACTTGCGGACGATTCCTTTGTAGGCGAAGAACGCCCCCACGCCCAGGATGGTGGCGCCCAGGAGCAGCAGGAGGACGCTGCCGCCGGGCGTGGACATCAGGTCGGCGCTGAACCGGCGGGTGTCCTTGGAACTGCTCGAACTGCCGCCGGCGGCAAAGCGCGCGAAGAGCCCGCTCACGGCAAGGAACGTGACGCCTAAGACCAGGTTCCTGGCGATCGGCTTCCACTGCCGCAGGGCGGACTTCGAGGCCGGCTTGCGCCGCTTCGCGGCCCGGAGGCCCCCCTTGTCGAAGACGGCGGAGGCCAAGTGCCACATTCCCAGCAGGAGGCAGCCGGCGAAGCAGGCCCACAGCAGTACCGCACCGAAGGGCTGCCGGGAAATTTCCTCCAGGGCACCGGTCTGGTCCGCGGAAGCCTTCTCACCCAGCGCCAGCTGGAAAACGAGGGTGCCGAGCACCCCGTGCAGAATGCCGTTGGCGGCGTACCCGGCCCGGGCCCCGCGTTCGAACCACGGATGGCCTGCGGTGCGTTCGGCAGCATCCGCGGCCTTGCGTGCCGCCCGCTTGGCGCCGTCCTTTGAGGAGCCGTCCTTCGAGGGGCTGTCCGATGTGCCGTGCTGTGGTCCCGCCATCCCTACAGCATAGGATTTGCAAGTGGACTACCAACAGGTGCGCGATTGCTGCATGGAGCAGCCCGGGGCCTTCGAGGACTTCCCCTTCGGCCCGGACAGCGCCGTGTACAAGGTGCGCGCCCGGGCAGGCCGCACCGCCAAAATGTTTGCCCTGCTGTGGCCGGAACGGGACGGGAGGACCCGCATCAACCTCAAGTGCGATCCGGTCCTGGCCGAACAGCTGCGCGCCGCCCACCCGGAGATCACCCCGGGCTACCACATGAGCAAGAAGCACTGGAACACCGTGGACTGCTCCGGAGGCCTTGACGAGCGCACGCTGCGCGACCTCGTGGAGGACTCCTACGACCTCGTGGTGGCGTCGCTGCCGCGCACCGACCGCGAAGCGCTGCGCTGGACCGGACTGGCGGGAGGCCCCGCGGCTGCGGCCTCCTCCGGCCCCGGCTCCGGCCCCGCCGAAAGGAGTCCCCAATGAACCAGGAAGACCTCGACGAACTCTGGGACTTCGCGGACCCCGCCGCCAGCGAGCGCCGGTTCCGGGACGAATCGGCGGCCTCGACCGGCGCCGACCGGGCCGTGCTGCTCACACAGGTGGCCCGGGCGCTGGGCCTGCAGGGGCGCTACGACGAAGCCCTGGGGCTGCTCGAGGACATCGAGGACGCCCTGACCCTGCCTGATTTCACGCAGGACGAGCGCACCGAACTCCGGGTGCGCGCCGCCCTCGAACATGGACGGGTGCTGAACGCGGCCGGGAGGCCGGCCGCCGCCGTCGTGCAGCTGGCCCGCGCCGCGGGCCTGGCCGCCGGGGCGCGGCTGGACTTCCTGGCCGTGGATGCCCTGCACATGCTCGCCATCGCCGATCCCGTGCGGGCCGGAGAGTGGACGCGCCGCGGACTGGCCGCCGCGCTCGCCTCCCCGGACCCGCGGACCCAGCGGTGGGCCGTGGCGCTGCACGCCAGCCTGGGGTGGGGCCTGTACGACGCCGGGGAGCACGCGGACGCGCTCGCCGCCTTCCGCGCGGCCCTGAGCGAGGCCCGCAGGGTCGGCACCGCAGAGCAGGTCCGCCGGTGCGAGGAGGGGGTGGCCGCCGCCGAGGAGGCGCTGCGCGCGGGGGCCGATGGGTAGGATGAAGGCATGATCTTTATCGTCGCCAAGATGCGCACCAAGCCCGAGTACACCGACACCTTCCTGGAGCTGGTGCGCCCCTTCACCGAGGCCACCCGCGCCGAGGAGGGCAACCTCTGGTTCGAGTGGTCGCGCAGCGTCGAGGACCCGGCCGAGTTCGTGCTGGTCGAGGCTTTCCGGGACGGCGCCGCCGAGGCCCACGTGAACAGCGAGCATTTCGCGGCAGGGCTGGAGGCGATGCGCCCGGCGCTGGCCGAAACCCCGCAAATCGTCAGCCGCTCCGTGGAGGGCGAAGGATGGGACCGGATGGGCGAGCTGCAGATCGGGGACTGATCCCTACTTCTTCCAGGACACGCTGAAGCTGCCGTACCCCCCGCTGTACCGGCAGGTCCCGTCCACTCCGGGGCCCAGGTCCGCCGCCCCCAGGATGTCCAGGGTGCACTTGTAGTCCCCGGCGACACGGACCGTGGCGCCCTTGCGGGACTCCCACGCCCGGTTCCAGCGGGCCAGCTGGTATACCTGCAGCACGGTGTCGCAGTCGATGTTCACGGTGGTGAAAGTGAAGCTGGCGCCCTCGCACGAGGTGCCCTTGGCTTCCTTCGGGTGGTACTCCAGCGACAGGAACATCGCCACCAGGTCCGCATACTCCTGCGTGTACACGTACTCCTTGGCCGCCTCCAGCGCCTCCTCCGGATGCGCGGCGCTGCGGATGGACCTGTCCAGCGCCAGTTCGCCCTGGAAGAGCAGCGGCCCGGCCAGCAGCGGATAGCCCTTGTTTCCGTGCAGGCCCTTGCCGCCGGCGGTCAGGCCGTAGATGGGGTGGCTCTTGGCGTTCGGATGCGTGGTGAGGTCGAAGACCACCTTGGCGTTGTCCGAATCCACCAGCAGCGGCACCTTCCGGGCAGGCACGGAGTCGATGCGCTGGATCGTGGCCCCGGGCAGCGCCTCCGGCAGGCCGTCGCCGGGATTCTGCTGCAGCGTCGCGATCAGCCGGCCCGCGGCGTTGCGCACCTCATGGGCCGGGATGCCGGTGGCGGAGAATCCCGGTTCGGAGGGCACCACCTCCATCGTCCAGTCGGAGCGGATGCGGAAGGACATGTCTCCGGCCTGGGTGATGACGGTCTTCCATTCGCTTTCCGCGGCCGGGCTAGCCCGAACCGGCGGTGGCTCGGGAGGCGGGGCCTCGGACGGGAACGCCTTGGGGAAAAACTGCTGCACGGAGCAGGAGGACAAAAGCAGCGCCGCAGCCAGGGCCCCGGCCGCGGCCGTCACCCTCAGGGAACCTCTGGAAAGTGCCACCATGGGGACACACTAGCCACGGGCCTGCCGGACGCAAGGGCCCGTCGCCGAATCGTTGCAGGACCTACGCTTAACCCATGGATTTGCTTGCCCCGCTGCGGACCCGCCTGCGCCTTACCTTCGCCGGCCAGGCGGAGGGCGTTCCCGCCTGGGAGCAGGCCCTGGAGAACGGCGGCGACGCCGGCTATTTTGCTCCGGACTCCGCCGTCTGGACGGTCCACGGAGGCATGACCCCGATCGCCGCCGGCATCCGGGCCCTGCTGGTCCAGGCCCTGCATCCCGGGGCGCTGGCCGGGGTGGCCGAACACTCCAGCTACCGCGCGGACCCGCTGGCCCGGCTGGCCGGCACCATCCGCTGGATCTTCACCGTCACCTACGGGGACACGGCCGCCGCGCGGGCCGCCTGCGATTATGTCCGGCGCCGCCACCGTTCCGTGACCGGAACCTACACCGATGCCGCCGGCGCGGAGCGTCCCTACTCCGCCAGCGACCCCGCCCTGTCCGAGTGGGTCCACCTGGCCTTCATGGATGCCTTCCTGCGCTCCTACGAGATCTTCCGCGGCCCCGTCCCCCAGGGCGCGGACGCGTACGTGTCCGAATGGGCGGTGGCCGGGGAGCTGATGGGCGTGGTGGACCCGCCCCGGACCGAAGCGGCCCTGCGCGCCCGGCTCCAGGAATACGACGATGCCGGCCTCCTCTGCGGCGGAGCGCGCGTGGTGGAAGTAGTGCGGTTCCTGAGGGAGCCGCCGCTGGATCCGATGCTGCTGCCGGGGTACAAGGTGCTGTTCGCCGCCGTCGCGGACACCCTGCCGGACCGCTACCGGGAACTGCTGGGGCTGGAGCGCACCCGGCTGGGGCCATTCCCGCTGCCCACCCGGCTCGCCGGAAGGGCCGCCCTCGCCGCGGTGGGAGCCGCCCTGGGGAAGGTCGGCCCCAGCGAGCAGGCCGCCCGCCGGCGGCTGGCCCGGCTGGGTGTCCTGCCCGCGAAGGATGTCCCGTAGCCTCACATTCCGGAAGGGAAGGGCACCCCGGCGGAAACAGCGGCGGCGGGGCCGCCTTCCGCGCGACGTGCATCGCGCGGGAAGCGGCCCCGCCGTCGTGCCGGCGCGCGTTGCGGGGAACACGCGCCAGGCGGTGCTAGAAGTACTTCGGCAGCGTGGCCTCGTGGGCCTCGCGCAGCTCGCCGAGGTCCAGGTGGAAGAGGCCCTGCACCTCCAGGGCGGAGGTCTCCGTGTCGACCACGCCCAGGCGGACCACCGGGTACTGGCGGGCCGTGGCCATGTCGTTGAAGCGGACCTCCTCGGAGCGCGGCACCGCGACCAGGGCTCGGCCCTGGGACTCGGAGAACAGCGCCGTGAAGGCGTCCACGCCGTCGCGCTCGCACAGGTCGTCCAGCGCCACGCGCGCGCCGACCCCGTAGCGCAGCGCCATCTCGGACAGCGCCGCGGCCAGGCCGCCCTCGGAGAGGTCGTGCGCGGCGTCGATCATGCCGTCGCGGCTGGCGTTGATCAGGATCGCGCCCAGGGTCTTCTCCGCCGCCAGGTCCAGCTTCGGCGGCAGGCCGCCAAGGTGCCCGCGGATGTTCGCGAACTCCGAGCCGTCCAGCTCGTCACGGGTGGTGCCGAGCAGGTAGATGGCCTGGCCGTCGGCGTCGTTGCGCCAGCCCGAGGGCGTGCGGCGGGCGACGTCGTCAAGCTTGCCGAGCACCGCCACCACGGGGGAGGGGTGGATCGGCGTGGAGCCGGTCTGGTTGTAGAGGGAGACGTTGCCGCCGGTGACCGGGACGCCAAGCTCCATGCAGGCGTCGGAGAGGCCGCGGATGGACTCGGCCAGCTGCCACATCACGTCCGGGTCCTCGGGGGAGCCGAAGTTCAGGCAGTCGGAGACGGCCATCGGCACGGCGCCGGCGGTGGCGACGTTGCGGTAGGCCTCGGCCAGTGCCAGCTGGGCGCCGGTGTACGGGTCCAGGAAGGAGTAGCGGCCGTTGGCGTCCGTGGACAGCGCCACGCCCAGGCCGGTCTCCTCATCGACGCGGATCACGCCGGCGTCGTCCGGGGCGGACAGGGCCGTGTTGCCGCCGACGTAGCGGTCGTACTGGTTGGTGATCCAGGACTTGTCGCACATGTTCGGGGACGCCATCAGCTCCAGTACGGCGGCCTTGAGCTCCCCGCCGGTGGCCGGCAGGCCGGCTCCGGCCTCGGATGCCCTGAACGTGTCGGCCTGCAGCGCGTCCTGCCACTCGGGGCGCGCATACGGGCGGTCGTAGACCGGGCCCTCATGCGCGACCGTGCGCGGGTCCACGTCGACGATGGTCTCCCCGTTCCACGTGATGATCAGGCGGCCGGTGTCGGTGACCTCGCCAAGCCAGGAGTACTCCACGGCCCACTTCTCCATGACCGCTTCGAAGGCCGCGACGTTCTCCGGGGAGACCACGGCCATCATGCGTTCCTGGGACTCGGACATCAGGATTTCGCCCGGGGTCAGGGTCGGGTCACGCAGCAGCACGGAGGTCAGCTCCACCTGCATGCCGCCGTCGCCGTTGGAGGCCAGCTCGGAGGTGGCGCAGGAGATGCCCGCGGCGCCGAGGTCCTGGATGCCCTCGACGAGCGAGCCCTTGAACAGCTCCAGGCAGCACTCGATGAGCACCTTCTCCGCGAAGGGGTCGCCCACCTGGACGGCCGGGCGCTTGGACGGCTTGGAGTCGTCGAAGGACTCCGACGCCAGCACGGAGGCGCCGCCGATGCCGTCGCCGCCGGTCCGGGCGCCGAACAGGACAACCTTGTTGCCCTTGCCGGAGGCGTTGGCCAGGCGGATGTCCTCGTGGCGCATGACGCCCACGGCGAGGGCGTTCACCAGCGGGTTGCCCTGGTAGACCGAGTCGAAGACCATTTCGCCGCCGATGTTCGGCAGGCCCAGCGAGTTGCCGTAGCCGCCGATGCCGGCAACCGCTCCGTGCATCACGCGGGCGGTGTCCGGGTGGTCGATCGCTCCGAAGCGCAGGGGGTCCATCACGGCGACCGGGCGGGCACCCATGGAGATGATGTCGCGGACGATCCCGCCGATGCCGGTCGCGGCGCCCTGGTAGGGCTCCACGAACGACGGCGAGTTGTGGGACTCGATCTTGAAGGTGACGGCCCAGCCGTCGCCCAGGTTGGTGACGCCGGCGTTCTCGCCGATGCCCACCAGCATGTCCTTCTTCATCTCCTCGGTCACCTTCTCGCCGAACTGGCGCAGGTGGTTCTTGGAGGACTTGTAGGAGCAGTGCTCGGACCACATGACCGAGTACATGGCCAGTTCCGCGGCGGTCGGGCGGCGGCCCAGGAGCTTGACGATCTCCTCGAACTCGTTCTGCTTCAGGCCCAGTTCGGCCCAGGGCAGCTCGGTGTCCGGGGTGGTGGCGGCGTGCTCGACCGTGTCGATGTTGAACTTGTGTGCCTCGGCGGTCACTTGGTGCCTCCAACAAGGGTGGTGAGGACGGAGGTGAAGATTCCCAGTCCGTCGGTTCCGGTGTGGTCGGGGCCGTAGCCGGCCTCCACCGCGTGCTCGGGGTGCGGCATGAGGCCCACGACGTTGCCGGCCTCGTTGGAGATGCCGGCGATGTCGCGGCGGGACCCGTTCGGGTTCCAGCCCACGTAGCGGAACGCCACGCGGCCCTCGGCCTCGAGCGCGTCGAGGGTCTTCTCGTCGGCGATGTACTGGCCGTCCTGGTTCTTCAGGACGATCGAGATCTCCTGGCCGGTCGCGTACTGGCTGGTCCACGCGGTGGCGTTGTTCTCCACGCGCAGCACCTGGTCGCGGCAGATGAACTTCAGGTGGTCGTTCTTGATCATGGAGCCCGGCAGCAGGTGCGACTCGGTGAGGATCTGGAAGCCGTTGCAGATGCCCAGGACCGGGAGCTTGGCGTCGGAGTTCGCGGCGTCAATGATCTTGGACATCATCGGGGCGAACCGGGCGATCGCGCCGGCGCGCAGGTAGTCGCCGTAGGAGAAACCGCCCGGGAGGATGACGGCGTCGACGTCCTGCAGGGACTCGTCGGCGTGCCACAGGGCCACCGGCTCGGCGCCGGCGAGGCGGACCGCGCGCGCGGCGTCGCGGTCGTCGAGCGTGCCCGGAAAGGTCACGACGCCGATGCGCGCGCCCGAGAGCGCGGCGCCCGGGGCGGGCGAGAAGTCGCCGATCAGGGGGAATTCGCTGCTCATTAGTCCGCGACGACCTCGACGTTGACGACGTCCTCGATCACCGGGTTGGACAGCAGCGTCTCGGCGGCGTTGCGGGCCTGCTCCAGGACGGCCTCGGTGATTTCGCCTTCGACGGTCAGTTCGAAGCGCTTGCCCTGGCGGACGCCGGCGAAGGCGTCGAAGCCGAGGCGGGGGAGTGCGCCCACGATGGCCTTGCCCTGCGGGTCAAGAATTTCGGGCTTGGGCATGACATCAACAACGATCCGGGGCATCCGGGTTCTCCTGTGCGCGAGGGTTGGGTTTGACGCCTGCGGAGGTGCCGTCTCACGCCATGGCAGTCGATGACGCTCCGCGAGCTTGCCCCACCATTCTACCGGGTTATGCATGGGTGCCTGTCCGGCGGGGGTCCGGCGGGGCCGGGCCCCCGCGGGCCCCGTTCCGCCGCGTAGGCTGGTCACATGGACTCCGAGGACCGCTGCCCCTGCCTGTCCGGCGAAACCTATGGCGCCTGCTGTGGCCGGTTTCACTCCGGCTACGCCTCCGGGGCGTGGCCGGGCACCGCGCAGGTCCTGATGCGCTCGCGCTACAGCGCGTTCGCCGCCGGGGCCGTCGATTACCTGCTGGCCACCTGGCACCCCTCCACCCGGCCGGTGGAGCTGGTCCTGGACACGGACACCGTATGGCGGCGGCTGGACATCCTGCGCACCCAGGGCGGCGGCCCGTTCGACGAGCGCGGGATGGTCGAGTTCGCGGCGCACTACCGGCACGACGGCGAGAGCGGGGTCCAGCGCGAAACTTCGCGCTTCGTGCGCGAGGACGGCCGCTGGTACTACCTGGACGGGGAACTCTAGGGCGAACTGCCCGGCCCGGTTCGGCGGCGTCTTCCGGGCTGGTGCCCGCGGGGCTGGTGTCCCCTCCGAGCTGGTGTCCTCTCCGGGCTAGTGTCCCCTCCGGTCAAGGGTGACGGTGCGCAGGTCCAGGCGGCGCAGCACCCGGTCCACGAGCTCGGGATCGGCGCCGGGCTGCTTGCGGGCCAGGAGCATCTCCTTGCGGGCGGCGTCGAGGGCCTCGCGCTGGACCTCGTCCATGACCTCCAGGATCTGGCGGAGGCTGTGCATCTTGTCCGCGTTTTCCCCATCCTCCTCGAAGTCGTGCTCCAGGATGGTGTGCAGGGAGGACATGCGCTTGGCCAGGGTGGCCCGGCGTTCCGGCGGCAGCTGGGCCGCGGCCTGCGAACGCCTCACGGCCTCCAGCGCCACCCGCTCGGCGCGGCGGGCGAGGTCGCGCTCGCGGCGCTCCTCGGCGGCGTCGTCGCGGGGCATCCTGAGCGCCTTCATCAGCGCCGGGAGGGTCAGGCCCGGAAGCACCAGGGTGACCAGCAGGACCGCGCAGGCGGTGGCAAGGATGAAGTTGCGGCCCGGGAACGGCTCCCCGGCGTCGGTCTGGTGGGGAAGTGCCAGCGCCAGCGCCAGCGTGGCCAGGCCGCGCATGCCGCACCACGTCAGCACCAGCACCTCCTTGGGCGAGCCGGGGGTGTTGATGCGCTTCTCGGCCCCGCCGAAGCGGTAGATCCCGTACATCCAGAGGAAGCGGACCAGCACCACCGCGGCACAGATGGCGGCGACGGCGGGCACGAAGGTGATGAGGTTGGGTCCTTCGTCCTGGAACACATGGCGCATCTCGATGCCCACCAGCCCGAAGGCGACTCCGGTGGTCAGCAGCTCGACGACGTCCCAGAACGCGGTGCGGGTCAGGCGCTCCTCCGAGTCCTGCGGACGGGCGCGGCGGCCCAGTTCCAGGGCGGTGACCACCACCGCCACGACGCCGGAGAAGTGCACCTCCTCGGCCAGGAGGTAGACGGCGTAGGGAGCCACCAGGGTGGCGGCCGAACGGGCCACCAGGTTCGGCACGAAGCGGTTGAGCGTGCCGATCAGCCAGGCCATGGCCAGGCCGAGCACGACGGCGCCGGCCGCACCCAGCAGGAACTTCGGGATCAGTGTCCAGCCCACCTCCCCGCCGCTGACGGCCGCGGCGACCGCGGCCTGGAAGATGACGATCGCCATGGCGTCGTTGAACAGGCCCTCGGTCTGCAGGACGGTCACCAGGCGGCGGCGCATGTTGACCTTGCCCGCGATGGCCTCCACGGCGACCGGGTCCGGGGGTGCGGCGATGGCGCCGAGGGCGATCGCGGCGGAGAGTCCGATACCCGGCACCAGCAGCCAGGTCAGGCCGGCCACGGCGGCGGTGGTGGCCACGACCAGCAGGACGGCCAGCAGTACCAGAGAGCGCCAGCGCAGGCGGAACACGGACCACGAGCTGCGCTGGGCCGCGGCGAACAGCAGGGGCGGCAGGAAGAGCGGAAGGATCAGCTCGGGGCCGATGTGTACGTCCGGAATGAAGGGAAGCAGTCCCAGCAGTGCGGAGAAGATCAGCATCAGCACCGGGTAGGGCAGCCTGATCCGCTCGCCCAGCCCGACCACGAGAACCGTGCCGAACAGCAGGCTCACCAGCAGGATCAGAAATTCCATGGAGCGTTCCCCTTTGTCCGCCCCAATTCTTTCATGGCACCTTCTCCGGCCTTTGGGACATGACACGGAGTGAAGCGGGGACCGGCAAAGGACTGGGGGCGGGACCGCGCCGTGCACGGTCCCGCCCCCAGTCCTTTGCCGGCCGGGGTCAGCCGATGCCGATGGCTCCCACCAGGACGCCGACGACCAGCATCGCCACGGAGACGGCCACGGCCCGCCACAGCACCTTCTTATGGTGCTCACCCAGGTCCACGCGGGACAGGGAGACCAGCAGGAGGATGGCCGGCACCAGCGGAGACTGCATGTGCACCGGCTGGCCGGTGATCGAGGCGCGGGCCATGTCCACGGCCGGGATGCCGTAGTGCGCGCCGGTTTCGGTCAGCACGGGCAGGATGCCGAAGTAGAAGGCGTCGTTGCTCATGAAGAACGTGGCCGGGATGCTGATCAGCCCGGTGATGACGGCCAGGAACGGGCCCATCGAGGCGGGGATCACGGAGACCAGCCAGGCGGACATGGCCTCCACCATTCCGGTGCCGGACAGGACGCCGGTCAGGACCGCGGCGGCCATGACCATCGACACGACGGCAATGATCTCCGAGGAGTGGGCGGTGACCATCTTCGCCTGGTCGCTGATCTTCGGGAAGTTCACGAGCAGGGCGATGGCCGAGCCGGCCATGAACAGGTACGGCAGCGGCACCACGTCGATGACCAGGGTGGCCATGATGGCCACGGTGAGCGCCAGGTTGAACCAGAACAGCTTGGGGCGCAGCGTCGGGCGGTTGGGGTCCAGCGCGCTGTCGGCCAGGGACGGGGCCTCCTCCACGTCGCTGCGCAGTTCCTCGAGCACCGCGACCTGGCGGGCCCGTTCCCCGATGCTGCCCGCAGGGGCCGGGGTGGCCGGCGCTCCGCCGCGGGGGCCGGAGCCCTTCCCGCGTCCGCCGGAGGAGTCCCCGCCGGCGAGGCCGGCGGCCAGGGCCACATCTCCGCCGGGAGCCCAGCGGAAGGGGTCATCGCGGCGCAGGCGGCGGCGTTCGCTCACGCCCATCGACCAGGCGAAGGCCAGGCACAGGGCGATCCCCACGGCCAGGGAGGGAAGCATCGGCAGGAACACGTCGGAGGCGTCCACGCCCAGGGCCGAGGCGGCGCGCGCCGTCGGGCCGCCCCACGGGACGATGTTCAGGGTGCCGTTGGTCAGGCCCGCGACGCAGGTGAGGACAACGGGGCTCAGGCCCAGCCGCTGGTAGATCGGCAGCAGCGCGGCGGTGACGACGATGAAGGTGGTGGACCCGTCCCCGTCCAGGGAGATCAGGGCCGTGAGGATCGCGGTGCCGACGACGACCTTCGCCGGGTCGTTGCCCACCAGCTTCAGGATGCCGGCGACCAGCTTGTCGAACAGGCCCACGTCGATCATCAGGCCGAAGTAGATAATCGCGAACATGAGCAGGGCGGCCGTGGAAGACATGGCCTTCACGGACTCCATCACCATGTCGCCGATCCCCAGCCCGGCCCCGGCGAAGAGGCCGAAGACGGTGGGGACGATGATCAGGGCAAGCAGGGGCGTGAGCCGTTTGGTCATGATGAGCGCCATGAAGGTGGCGATCATCGCGAATCCCAGTAGGACCAGCATGGTTTCTCCTCAACGGTGAGGCGGGGCGGGGAGCGTCCCGGTGCGTGTGGGGGAGCGGGGTGATCTGCACCGCTTTCCGTTAGACGGTACGGTGACCGGCGACACACGGGACGGTTGTGATCGCTTCGCCGCAAAGTACCCGTTGCCCGCTTTATGCGCATTGTGCTCGCAGGATGTTCCGAAGGCGTCTAGGCTGGGGGGATGCAGGGGCAACGGGTTCGGCGCGGAACGTTTTCGGGCCGGATCACCGGTCTGGTGCTGACGGCCGTCATCGGCACCCTGGCGCTGTGCCTGGGAGCCGTCCTTTGGCTCACCGCCGAGCGGGTCCACGACCAGGCCGCGCAGAACGCCCTGGGCATCGCCCGCACGGTGGCCGCCGATCCCGAGGTGCGGGCCCTGGTCGCTGAACAGTCGGCCTTCGAGGCGCTCGATGTCCAGGCCCTGCGGGCAGGTCCCCTGCAGGCCGGGCTGGAGGCGGTCCGCCAGCGCACCGGGGCCCTGTTCGTCATCGTCACGGAGGACCGCGGCCTGCGGCTGGCCCACCCCAACCCCGAGCTCATCGGGCAGCGCGTCAGCACCGATCCCGTGGGGCTCCAGGGCGTGGAGGCCGTGGCCCGCGAACGCGGCACGCTGGGCGAATCCGTCCGCGCCAAGGTCCCCGTCTACGCCCCCGGCTCCACGCGCGTGGTGGGGGAGGTCAGTGCGGGCGTGCCCGTCTCCGCCGTCGCCGGCGACGTGCGCCAGGCGCTCTCCTCGGTCCTGGTGGCCGGCACCGTGTCCCTGGCGCTGGGGGTGCTGGTCGCCCTCTACCTCAAGCGCAGGCTGCGCCGGCTCACCCTGGGGCTGGAGCCGGAGGAGATGGCCGCGCTGGCCCGCGACCAGGCCGCCGTGCTCTACGGGGTCGAGGACGGCGTCATCGGCGTCGGCCCGGACGGGCTGATCACGGTCCGGAACAAGGCCGCCCGGCTCCTGCTGGGCCTGGCCCAGCGGCGGACGGAGGACGACGTCGTCGGGCGCCGCTTCGACGGCGCCGGCCTGCCCCCGGACCTGGTGGATGCCATTGCCCGCACGCTGGCCACCGGCGAAGCCTCGCCGCGGATGCGCCTGGCGCTGGGCGAGTCCTCAGTGGTGGCCGACGTCGTTCCCGTCCGGCGCGAGGGCACGGACCTGGGCGGGGTGGTGCTGCTGCGGGACACCACGGCCGTGGAGACGCTGGGCAGCCGGCTGGACGCCGTGGAGACCATGGCCGCGGCCCTGCGCGCCCAGCGGCACGAATTCGCGAACCGGCTGCATGCCATCTCCGGGCTGCTGGCCAACGGCGAGCTCGAGCAGGCCCGGGGCTATGTCCGGGAGGTGCTCGACTCCGGACCGGTGCGGGAGCCGGTGGCCAACATCGGGGCCGTGCGGGACACCTTCCTGCGGGCCTTCCTCGGCGCCAAGGGCGTGCAGGCCCGCGAGCAGGGGGTGGACCTGCGGGTGGGGGAACGGACGGCGCTGTGGGACGCGGTGGTCGACCCCCAGGACGCCACCGCGATCCTGGGCAACCTGGTGGACAACGCCGTCCGCGCCGCGCTCGAGGCGGGGGACACCGGGACCGGCTGCTGGGTGGAGGTGGACCTGCTCGGCGATGGCGATACGCTCCACCTGGCGGTCGCCGACTCCGGAGCCGGAGTCAGGCCCGGCCTGGACGTCTTCGCGCCGGGCACCACCACGCGCGCCGGCGGCCCCTCCGCCGAGCACGGCCACGGCCTGGGGCTCGCGCTCGCGCGGCGGCTGGCCCGGGAACGGGGCGGCGACGTGTGGCTGGCCGACCCCGGCGGGCCGGGGATCCCCGGAACCGGCCGGGAAAGTGACGGGGAACCCGCCGGGGCGGTGTTCTGCGCCAGGCTGCCCGGCATGCTGCGCGTGGCAGGGAAGGCAAACACTGAAAACGGAAACGGGAACGGAACGGGGGCGGCGCGGTGAGCGAGGGCAACGATCTGAAGGTCCTGGTGGTCGACGATGACTTCCGCGTCGCCGGGCTCCATGCCGCCTACGTGGACGCCGTGCCGGGCTTCGTGGCGCTGCCGCCGGTGCACGATGTCCGCACGGTTCCGCGCGTGGTGGCCGAGACCCGGCCCGACCTGCTGCTGCTGGACGTGTACCTTCCCCATGGCTCGGGACTGGACCTGATGCGCGAGCTCGACGTGGACGCCTTCGTGCTCTCCGCGGCGGTGGAGGGACCAGCCGTGCGCACGGCCCTGCGCCGCGGGGCGCTCGCCTACCTGGTCAAGCCGTTCGAGGAGCGGATGTTGGCCGACCGGTTGCGCGCCTACGCCCGCTACCGGCGCCTGCTCGCAGCCGACGTGCTGGACCAGACCGCCATCGACCGCGCCCGCCGGGTGCTGCTGGCCGGCGAAGAGGCCGCCCCCTCCTCGGGAGCCGCGACCGAGCAGGCGGTCCTGGCGGCGGTCTCCGCGGCGGGGGACGAGCTCAGCGTCGTGGAGGTCGCCGAGGCGGTGGGCATCTCCCGGGCCACGGCGCAGCGGTACCTGTCCCAGCTGGCGCAGGCGGGCCAGATCAGGCTGGGCCTGCGCTACGGGCTGCGCGGGCGTCCGGAGCACCGGTACGGGGCCGTGCGCTAGCAGGGCCCGCCAGGGCCTCGGCGACCCCCAGCAGCCGGCCCCGCAGCACGTCCGCCCGCGCAGCGAAGTGCTTCTGCGCCCGCACATACTCCGCCTTGCCCTCGGCGGTCTCGATGCGGATGGGCGTGTGTCCCCAATCGGCCAGGTCGTACGGGGAAGCGCGCATGTCCATGGTGCGGATCTCCCAAGCCAGCTCGAAGCAGTCCATCAACAGCCCGCTGGGCACCGCCGGGGTGAGCTTGTAGGCCCATTTGTACAGGTCCATGTTCGCGTGCAGGCAGCCGGGCTGCTCCAGCTCCCGCTGCGTCTCGCGGGTGGGCTGCAGCTCATTCAGCGGCGCGGCCTGCGGGGCGTAGAAGCGGAACGCGTCAAAGTGGGTGCAGCGGATCCTATGCTCCTCCACCACCTGGTCCGTGCCCGCAGCGCCCAGGCGCAGCGGCAGGTACTCGTGGCGGATCCCGTTTTCCGCGCTGCGGTAGGCCATGGCCCACTCGTGCAGCCCGAAGCAGGAGAACTGCCCCGGGCGCGCGGCCGTGCCGGCCAAAATGATTCGGGCAAACCGGACCGCCTCCGCCCGCGCGGCGGCGAATGCCGCCGCGTCCAGCACCGCGCCGCCGCCGGGCCCCGCCGGGACGTAGAACTTCCAGGCGAGCCGCCCGGCCGCGGCGGGACCTTCCAGCACGACGCCGGCCCCCGGGTGCCAGCGCTGCAGCTGACCGGGCTTGTGCGTGTAGTACGTGAAGAGGAAGTCCTCGATGGGGTGCTTCTTACCGGCCATGCGCCGCTGGATGAACGGCGCGGCGAAGCGCTCCACGCGCACCCGGTGGGCCTCGGCGCGCCGGAGCCACTCGTCCTGCGGCAGGACGGAAGGGACGGCAGGGGAGGTTTCGGGGGCGGGGGCGGGGGCCGGGACGGCTTCGGGGGCGGGGGACGGGGAAGCTCGGCGGGAAGAGGCGGTCGCGGGCATGCTCACCCCTCCATTATCCCGCGCGCAAAAACCCGGCCCTCCCGGGAACACCTGCCCGGGGTCGGGCGGGTGTTTTCCGAAAGGGCCGGGTCTTCTGGCTGGTCCCCTGGCCGGGTCCCCTGGCGGGGAGTCCCTAGCGGCCGGTGCCGCCGTAGACGGTGGCCTCGGTCTCGCCGTCCAGGTCGAACGCGGCGTGGACGGCGCGCACGGCGTCGTTGAGCCTGTCGGCGTGGGTGACCACCGAGATGCGGATCTCGGAGGTGGAGATCATGTCCACGTTCACGCCGGCCTTGTGCAGGGCCTCGAAGAAGGTGAAGGACACGCCCGGGTTGGAGCGCATGCCCGCGCCGATCAGCGAGAGCTTGCCGATCTCGTCGTCGTACTCGATGCCTTCGAAGCCGATCTCCGCCTGAGCCGCACGCAGCGCCTCCAGGGCGTCCTTGCCTTCGACGATCGGCAGGGTGAAGGAGATGTCGGTCTTGCCGGAGGCGGCGGTGGACACGTTCTGCACGATCATGTCGATGTTGGCGTGCGCGCCGGCAATCACGCCGAAGATCTGCGCGGCCTTGCCGGGGATGTCGGGCACGCCGATGACCGTGACCTTGGCCTCGGAGCGGTCGTGGGCGACACCGGAGATGATGGGCTGTTCCAAGGGCTCCCCCTCTTGAATCTTGATCTGGTCGTCGGGGCTGGGCAGGACCCAGGTTCCCTCGTTCGTGCTGAACGAGGAACGTACGTGAAGCGGAACGCCGAAGCGGCGTGCGTACTCCACGCAGCGCAGGTGCAGGATCTTGGCGCCGGAGGCTGCTAGTTCCAGCATCTCCTCGCTGGAGATCTTGTCAATCTTCTGGGCCGAAGGCACCACGCGCGGGTCCGCGGTGTAGACGCCGTCGACGTCGGTGTAGATCTCGCAGCTGTCGGCGCTCAGGGCTGCCGCCAGGGCCACCGCGGTGGTGTCGGAGCCGCCGCGGCCCATCGTGGTGACGTCGTTGGATTCCTTGGCCATGCCCTGGAACCCGGCCACGATCGCCACGTAGCCGCGGTCGATCGCGCGGCGCACCCGCTGGGGGGACACGTCGATAATGCGGGCCTTGCCGTGGATCGCGTCGGTGATCATGCCGGCCTGGCTGCCGGTGAAAGACACCGCCTTCTCGCCCAGGCCGTCGATGGCCATGGCCAGCAGGGCCATCGAGATGCGCTCGCCGGCGGAGAGGAGCATGTCCATCTCGCGCGCCGGGGCGTCGCTGGTCAGCTGGGCGGCCAAATCCAGCAGTTCGTCGGTGGTGTCGCCCATGGCGGAGACCACGACGACGACGTCGTTGCCGGCGGCCTTGGTGTCAATAATCCGGCGGGCGACGCGCTTGATGCCTTCGGCATCGGACACGGATGAACCGCCGAACTTCTGGACAATGAGGCTCATGCCTACGCACACTCCACGGGGCTGGTTGGAAAGGGTCGATGGCGTGCCGGCGGGTGCCCGCACGCCGTTCCAGTGTAACGAGCATGTTTCGGCACCCCGGCCATTCGTGACTCCACGCGGTCACATTCGCCGGACCCGCCCGGCCCGTCCGGACTGGACGTGCCCGCACTCCGGTGTTTTGCGGCGCGGGGGCGCCTCCGGTCTGCGGCCGCCCTAGCCGATCAGGCTGCGCCGGCCCTCGAAGGCCCGGCCCAGGGTGACCTCGTCGGCGTACTCCAGGTCCCCGCCCACCGGCAGTCCCGACGCCAGGCGGGTGACCTTGATGCCGATGGTCTTGAGCATCCGGGCGAGGTAGGTGGCCGTCGCCTCGCCTTCCAGGTTCGGGTCGGTGGCGATGATAATCTCCTCGATCCGGTCGTCGGAGAGGCGGTTGAGCAGCTCGCGGATGTGCAGCTGGTCGGGGCCGATGCCGGCGATCGGATTGATGGAGCCCCCCAGCACATGGTACCGGCCCCGGAAGGACCGGGTGCGCTCAACGGCCATGACGTCCTTGGACTCCTCGACCACGCACAGCACGGTCTCGTCCCGGCGCGGGTCGCGGCAGATCGCGCACGTCTCCTGCTCGGAGACGTTGAAGCAGATCGAGCAGAACTTCACGCGCTCCTTGACCGCACGGATCGCGTCGGACAGGCGCTTCATGTCCTCGGGGTCCGCCTCAAGGATGTGGAACGCGATGCGCTGCGCGGACTTGGGCCCCACGCCGGGCAGCCGGCCGAGCTCGTCGATCAGTTCCTGGACTGCACCCTCGTACACAAAACCTCACCCTGCTTGAAACGGGACATCTTCGGTCGCCCACCGTGCCGGCGGGCCGGCTAGTAGGCAGGTTTGCCGACGACGTTGCCCTCGTGGTCGCGCTCCTCGATGAGCCGCCCGTTCAGGAGCCGTTCGATCGCGGGGCGTCCGACCAGGCCGGATTCCTCGATGGCGATGTCGTCGTCGCTGGGGATGTCCTCAACGTACTTCGAGTCTACGGCGTTCGCGCCCGCCGGGCTGCCTGCGGCGGGCATGCTTCCCCAGCCCGGGGCGGCGGCGCGGTGGCCGGGAGCCCCGGGCCGCGCGGCGGCACTCTGGGATCCGCCTGGCTGTCCGCCGGCCTGGTTCATCAGCTGCTGGTAGCGGCTGATCCGCTGCCCCGGGCGCCCCGCTTGGGGCTGGGGCTGGGGCTGGGGCTGGGTTGGGACTGTGGCGGGGGCCGTCGCGGGAGCCTTCACCGCGGCGTTCCCCCAGGTGGGTGCCGTGGCGGAGGCGCCGGGGGCAGGAGCGGCTGCGGCCTCCCCGCCGTGGACCTTGGCGGACAACGGCGCCGGCCGTCCCGCTGCGCTGTGTTCTTCCGCTGGGCCATGTTCTTCCGCTGCGCCGTGTCCTCCCGCTGCGCCGTGTCTTCCCGCTGCGCCGGGCCCTTCCTTTGTGCCCTGTCCTCCCGCGTAGGGTGCCGTCCCTGAACCGGCCGCGGGTGAGCCCACCCCTGAGGGAGGCGCGGACGGACCCGGGCGGGTGGGGGAGTTCGGACGGGCCGGGGACCCCGTGGGCGCGGCGGGAGGGAGTTCCCAGTCCGGGACCGGAACGCTGTCCGCACTCCAGTCGTAGGCGCCGTCGTCGAAAGGTTCCGGGCCGAAGTCAGGTTCCGGGCCGTAGCCGGGATCGCCGTCGTCGTCCGGCGAAGCCGCGGGGGAAGCGAAGCGGCCACGGGCCGGGACCGCCGGGACCGCCGGGGCAACCGGAGCCGCCGGAGCAACGGGAGCCGCCGGGGCAGCACGGTGGGAGGCCGGAGCGATCGAAACCGAAGCCATTGGGGCCGGAGCGGCGGGCGCCTGCCCGGGAGCAGGGGCAACCGGGCGCTCCCCGGAGGGTGCGGGCGCGGCCGGCCGTGCCTCCGCCGGGGCGGGCGCTGCTGGTCGGTCTCGGCCGGGAGCGGGGGCAACCGGGCGCTCCCCGGAGGATGCAGGCACTGCGGGCGGGTGGCTCGGCCAATGGTTCGCTGGGGCAGCCGTGGCAGGTGCGTGCGCACCCGCGGGTGCGGGGGCCGCGGGTGCGGGCGCGGCGGGGACTTCCCCCGTGCGGGCTGCACCGGGCGCGGCGGGGACTTCCCCGGTGCGGGCCGGAGCGGGCGCAGCAGCGGCGGCAGGCTCGGCCGGGCGGGGCGCTACGGACGGAGTATCTGCCGGCCCGGGCCGGCGTTCAGCTTTTGGGCCCGAACCACCCGCCGGAGCGGACCCTCCGGCTGTCACGACGATCTGGCACTGGACCCCCAGTACCTTGTGGATGCACTGGGCAAGCAGGTTGACGTTGTCCTGGCTGCGGGTGAACGCGGTCATCGCGCCCTGGTGCGCAAAGGAGACAGTGAGGCTGCGGCCGTCGTACCCGGTGACCGAGGCATTGGGCTGAACCGTCATCCACAGGAACTTCTTCACCGACTGGAGTTCGTTCATGATCTCCGGCCAGGCGCGCCGGAACATCTCCACGCTGCCACCTGCCGCCGCCTGCGCAGGCGCTGCCACAGGCTGGCCCGGCTGGCCTGCCTGGGCCGGTGGGGGTGCGGACTGGCCAGCCTGGTGCTGCCGCGCCGCCGCAGCACCGTCCGCCCGCGCCTGTACAGGGGCGGGATTGGACGGGGCGGGATTGGACGGCGCGGGTGCCGCAGCCGGTGCGGGTGCCGGGGCAGCGGCCGGCACCTTTGGTTTTTCCGGCTCCGGCATGGCGCCCCAGGACCCGCCCCAGTCCGGGGAGACGGCAGGGGCCGCCGGGGTGGGGGCGGCAGCCGCGGCGGGGGACACCCTGGCGGGTGCCTCTGCAACGGGAGCCGGCGCGGCCGTTTCTCCGGCAACCGGTTCCACGGGTTCGTTCCACCCTTCGGGATCGCCCCACACGGGAGCCTCGCCGTGGGGGGCTGCGGCGCCCGCCGCCTCCTGCGCGGCAGAGGGCCGCGCCGCCGACGGCGCGGGGGCAACAGGTGCCCCGACCTCCTCGGCCGGCTCGGACGCTGGGGCATCGGAGCCGGACGCTGCAGAGTCAGACCCAACGGAGCCGGGCGCCGTGGAAGCAGGACCCGCGGAAAGCGGTGCTTCCACTACAGGGGCCGGCCCGCCATGCTGCGGGGAGCCGGTGGCCGGGGCCCCCGCAGGTTCCGCGTCGCCGGGTTCCTGCGTGCGGCGGGCCGCCCGCAGCGCTTCGCGGACCTGGGCCGCGCCCTGCTCGCGCGGGGAGCCGAAGCCGCCGGCGGGTTCCGCCGCCGTCGGGCCGCCGCCGTCGTACGCGGGAAGGACGGTGCCGGCCGGGACTTCGCCGGCGTAGGCCATCCGCCGCTCCAGGCGGTCCACGCGGGCATTGATGCCGCGCTCGGTGGGGTCGGAGGCCGGCAGCAGCAGCCGCGCGCACAGCAGCTCAAGGTGCAGGCGCGGCGAAGTGGCTCCGGTCATCTCTGTCAGGGCCTGGTTGGTGATGTCCGCCGAGCGGCTCAGTTCCGACTGGCCCAACAGCGCCGCCTGCGTGCGCATCCGGTTCAGCTGGTCCTCGGGCAAACCGCGGATGACCTGCCCCGCGGTGTCCGGCATGGCCTTGACGATGATCAGGTCCCGGAACCGCTCCAGCAGGTCCTCGACGAAGCGGCGCGGGTCGTGCCCGGTTTGGATGATGCGGTCCACCGCCCCGAACACGGTCGCGGCGTCCTGGGCGGCCATCGCGTCCACCACGTCGTCCAACAGGGACGCGTGCGTGTAGCCCAGCAGCGAGACGGCGAGCTCGTAGTCCAGTCCCTCCGGCCCTGCGCCGGCAATCAGCTGGTCCAGCACCGACAGCGAGTCGCGCACCGAGCCGCCGCCGGCGCGGATCACCAGCGAGAGCACTCCGGGGGCCACCGGAACGCCCTCCGCCTGGCACAACTGCTCCAGGTACGCCATCAGCGGTTCCGGCGGAACCAGCCGGAACGGGTAGTGGTGGGTGCGCGAGCGGATGGTGCCGATGACCTTGTCCGGCTCCGTCGTCGCGAAAATGAACTTGATGTGCTCCGGCGGCTCTTCGACGATTTTCAGGAGCGCATTGAAGCCGGCCGAGGTCACCATGTGGGCCTCGTCGATGATGAAGATCTTGTAGCGGTCGCGCACCGGGGCGAAGGTGGCGCGTTCGCGCAGGTCGCGGGCGTCGTCCACGCCGCCGTGGGAGGCCGCGTCGATCTCGATGACGTCCAGCGAGCCGGGGCCGCCGCGGCCCAGCTCAACGCAGGAGGGGCAGGTGCCGCACGGGGTGGGCGTTGGGCCCTGCTCGCAGTTCAGGCAGCGGGCCAGGATGCGGGCGGAGGTGGTCTTGCCGCAGCCGCGCGGTCCGGAGAACAGGTAGGCGTGGCTGACGCGGTTCTTCTGCAGCGCCGCCATGAGCGGCACGGTGACATGCTCCTGCCCGATCACGTCCGCGAAAGTGTCCGGACGGTAGCGACGGTAAAGGGCTGTACTCACCCTATGAGCCTACCTTTCGCGAGGCACCCCCCGCATTTCTAGAGGTCAGTTGTGAGGGGTGGAAGGATCCACGGTTCGCGCGGCAGCCGGGCGGGGTCGAACGCCTCCAGCGCCTCCCGCGGCGGGCCGCCGGGCAGCCCCAGCGAGGCCATGATCGCGGCCCGAACCTTCTCCGGTCCCACGCCCGCCTCCGCCAGGGCGGCAAGGGTCACCGCGCCGTCGCGCTTGGCCAGGCGCCTGCCCTCGCGGTTGAGCACCAGCGGCACGTGCGCGTACTCGGGCACGGCGGCCCCGAGCAGCGTGGCCAGGTATGCCTGGCGCGGGGCGGAACTGAGCAGGTCGTCGCCGCGGACCACCTGGTCCACGCCCTGCAGGTGGTCATCGACCACCACCGCCAGGTTGTACGCGGGTACGCCGTCATTGCGCACCACCACGAAGTCGTCCACGATACCCGTGTACTGCCCGTGCAGCGTGTCCGTCACGGTGTACTGCCCGACGCCGGTCCGCAGCCGCAGCGCGGCCGGCCGGAAGGCGCGGCGGGCGGCCCGCTCCGCCTCGGTGAGCTCGCGGCAGGTTCCGGGGTAGGCACCGGGTGCGGCGTGCGGGGCGGAAGGGGACTCGGCGATGTCCCGGCGGGTGCAGTAGCACTCATAGAGCAGGCCGCGGGTGCGCAGGTCCTCCACGGCGGCGGCGAATACGTCCAGGCGCCCGGATTGGCGCTCGATGGGCCCGTCCCAGTCCAGGCCCAGTGCGGCGAGGTCGCGGACCTGGGCCTCCTCGGATCCGGCGCGGGCACGGTCCAGGTCCTCGATACGCAGCAGGAAGCTGCGGCCGGTGGAGCGGGCGAAGAGCCAGGCAAGGATTGCGGTGCGCAGGTTCCCCAGGTGCAGTTCCCCGGAAGGGCTCGGTGCGAACCGGCCTGCGCCCATCTGCTGCCTCCTCGCGGAATGGCGGGAAAAGTAAAGACCCCCCATGTACCTGCCAGAGCCCGTCTACCCTTGCTACCTTCCGGTCCTGGGGGAGTTCAACAGGATGACACCACATGAGGGGCCGTCGAAAACTATACCCGATCTTCCGGGGCATCCGTGCACGCCCCGGCCGCCCTCGCTGCAACGCGGCTGGGGAAGTGCGCCCCATCCGCCGCCGATGGGGCGCACTTCCCAAGCAGCGTTCTCCGCGTGCCGGGGGACCGGCCGCGGGGGCCCCGGGCCCCGATTGGGAACTTTCCCAAAACTCCGCTAGGCTATTACTCGCGCTTTGAAGCGTATCTGGAGGATTCGCCTAGCGGCCTATGGCGCACGCCTGGAACGCGTGTTGGGTTAACAGCCCTCGGGGGTTCAAATCCCCCATCCTCCGCCAGATGGAATGCGGCCCGCACCGGCAACGGTGCGGGCCGCATTCTTTTGCCCTTAAACTCCTGCCGGGCGGGGCCGGCGGGGACATTTTTTGGAACTTCGAGAAGTTCCTGGTCGGGCGGGACGGCGGGCTCGCTCCTTGGGCGGTTCGCCCTGCGCACCGAGCCCCTTTCGGAGGAAACCGCCGCGGCCGTTCGCGCCCCCTGTCGTCCGGCGCCCGCCGTCCGGTGCCATGGTCCTGCGCGCAGGCCCATACCACCGCCTCACCGCCATCGCCCGTCGTGGTTCGGGTCCCAACGCCCGGTTGTCCCCGCGCCCTGTTGCCCGGCGCGGGTTCGTCCTAGCGTGTGTCCTATCCCGGACAGGCAGGCGGGGACAGGCAGGCGGGGACAGGCGAGGACAGGGGAGATCCTGATGGCGACGTACGGCTGGATTGGGCTGGGGCACATGGGAGCGCCGATGACAGCGAACCTGGTCAAGGCTGGGCACACGGTGCGCGGCTACGACCCGAGCGCCGCGGCCTGCGCCGAGGCCGCGCGCGGGGGAGTGGAGGTGGTCGGGTCGCTGGCCGCCGCGGCGGCCGGTGCGGATGCCGTCTTTACGAGCCTGCCCACCGGAGCGCACGTGCTGGAGGTGTACGGGGCCCCGGACGGGGTGTGGGCCAACGCCGCCCCGGGCACCCTGCTGCTGGACACCTCCACCTCCGATATCTCCTCCTCGCGCCGCTGCCACGAGGAATCCGCCCGGCGCGGGTTCCGGTTCGTGGATTCGCCGGTCTCCGGGGGGATTGCCGGGGCGGCAGCCGGGACCCTCACGTTCATGCTCGGCGGCGAACCCGAAGCCGTCGCCGACGCCGAACGCTTCATCGGGCCCATGGCCGGGCGGATTATTCCGGCGGGAGGTCCGACGGCGGGAATCGCCGCCAAGCTCTGCAACAACCTGATGCTCTTCGTGAGTCTCTTAGGGGTGGCCGAGGGGTCGCAGCTGGCGCGGGAGCTGGGGTTGGATCCCAAAGTGTTCTACGAGATCGCATCCGTTTCCTCCGGCGCGTCCTGGCCCCAAAAGACCTGGTACCCGGTGCCCGGCGTGGTGGATTCGGCTGCGGCCAACCGCAACTTTGACGCCACTTTCCGTGCGGACCTGGCCCTGAAAGACATCAGGATCGCACTGGAGGCCGCCGGCGCCGCGGGGCTCCATACCCCGGCCGCGCACGTGGCCCGCGAGCAGTTCCGCCGGTTGGACGAAGAGGGGCTGGGCGGCAAGGACTGTTCCCTGGTGGTCAAGTACGTCACCCGCGACGGGACCGTGGAGGGCTACCGGCCCTGACAGGGCGGGACGCCGAGCGGGGTGACGGGCGGGACGCCGTGCGGGGTGCAGCCGAACGGGGTGCGGCCGAGCGGGGTGCGGCCGAACGGGGTGACGCCGAACGGGGTGACGAGGGCGCAGTGGACCCGGGTTTCTTCCGGAACCCCGCCGGCAGCCGGCACAGGTACACCACGTGGGCCGCCGCGACCAGGAACAGGTACGGCAGCCCCAGGCGCAGCATGGGGAAGCGGCCCAGTTCCCGTACCAGCAGCGCGGGGTCTACTCCGCGCACGGCGGGAACTTCGGGGCCGAACCCCACGAACAGGGCGAACAGTGCGCCCGCCACGTACAGGCACGCAGCCACCCGCGGGAACGTCCGCCTCCCGGATGCCCGCGGGAACGTCCGCGCGTATGCGCCGGCCGGTCCAACGGCGTCGAGGGGCGGGACCTTCGCCCGGGCGGCCTTCCGGCGTACGGTATTCAGGATCCTGGCCACCTCGGCGTCGCTGAGGTGCCGCCGCCGCAGGTGGAACGCCAGATCGTTGTAGTAGCCCACTGCCGTCTTCCACGCCGTCCCGGGGCGTTGGTGCGCCCGCGCCTTTCCTGTTCCCCTTTGTACCCGCCGCCCCCGACAGGAAGCGCGGGGTCGCCGTCCAGGAGCCCGGGAAATCAGGGAACCCAGGGAACCAGCTAGGAGCCCAGGGAACCCATCCAGTGCGCCAGGAAGGCCTCCCCGGCGTCGTCGTGGATGGCGTCCGCGGACAGGTTCAGGTCGGCCCCGGTCAGGATGGGGTACGGCTTGGCCGGAACGCCGTCGGCCGGGCGCACGTCCACGTGGCTGACCTGGTGGCCCCGGTCGTGCAGCCAGTCCGCCATGGCGTAGTCGGTGCGCGAATCCCCGACCGTGAACCACGAACGCGGCACGATCCCGTCGCGGGCGAGCAGTTCGCAGGCCCGGTCGGCGCCGAGGTCCTTGCCGAGCCGGACAGATTCGATGTCGGTGGAAATGATGGTGGGGTCCACAATGTAGCCGACCGCCTCGTCCTGGCCCCCGTAGTCCTGCGTCGCGGCATGGTGGTCCAGCCGCACCGCGCTGAGTCCGTGCCGGGCCATCGCGGCAAGCGCGTCGGCGTCGAAATGTTCCTGTTCGGCAAGGTAGTCGGCGTTGGCCACGTCGAGGCGCTGCTCCACGGAGACCATTGCCCGCTTCGTCTCGTCGAAGAACATGTGGTCGGCGTAGTCCGCGGCCACCAGGGCGCGGATGTCGTCCGCGTAGGGGCCGGGAACGGCCAGTGAGTGGTCCACGTGCACCCTCCCGGGGCCCGCCGCCGTGAAGGAGAACCAGGTGGCGCCCTTTTCGCAGATGGCGTGCACCGTCATCCCCTCCGGCAGCCCGGTGGCAAGCATGGGTTCCATGACCTGCCGGGCAATGAAGTCGTCGGACCGGCCGGTGTTGAAGACCACGGGGATTCCGGAGGCGCCCAGCTCCTTCAGCAGTGAAATGACCCGCGGGCGGACCGTGCGGGTAATGGGGCTCGCGATGGGCCCGTCGACGTCGAGAAGCAGGGCAAAAGGCGGAGTCGAAAGCATTCGTCCATTCTCCCAGCCCCGGCCCGGGCCCGGGGCTGTGTGGCGGCAAAACCGTCCTCCCCCGCCTGACATGGGCCGTCTCCGGCGGGGTGTGACGTGGTCCCTGATCCCCTTGACAGGTCCCTGTGAGGTCCGTCACTGTTGCTTAACTCGCTTCCTGTTGATCCATTCAAAACAAGCGTCATCCCGCTTCAAGGGCGGCGGCGTGAAAGGGGTTCTGATGCACAGGGCATGCCCACTCAACGACCTAGCGCGGGGAGACGCGATCCGTCTCGATACCTCCCCACCCATCGCCGTGTTCCACACCGAAGAAGGTGAACTTTTCGCTATCGACGACACCTGTACACACCAGGACGCCTCCCTCGCGGATGGATGGGTCGAGGGGTGCGAGGTCGAATGCCCGCTCCACGCCTCTAAATTCGATCTGCGCACCGGAGCGGTGGACTCGCCCCCGGCCAAGCTGCCGGTCCGTGTCCACGAGGTCGCCGTGATTGACGGGGACATCATGGTCATCGAGTCGCAGGAAGCCCCGAACCTGCCGCCTGGACTGACGGTCGGTGGCCATGTATAAGGAAACGCAGGGCCCGGGGACGGAAGAGGTTCTGGTGGCTGCCGGGGGCGCCCCCCTCAGTGATGCCCCCCTTGCCGAGGTTATTGAAGAGCGGCCGGAGCCGGGGCACGCAGTGGAGGAACATCCCGTAGACGAGGACCTCGAAATCCTGGAGACGCTGCGCCAGAGCGCCACGGAACAGGCCGTGGCGCACCGCGTTCTCCGCGAGCGCCCCCGGCTGGACAAGACCGTCTTCGGCGTGGCGGGCGCGCTGGCCCTGGCCTTCGTCGTGTGGGGCTTCGCCGGCCGGGAGAGTCTCGCCGCCGTGTCCCAGGCGGCCCTGGACTGGGTGATGAAGGACACAGGCTGGCTGTTCATTGCGCTGGCTTCGCTGTTTGTTGTCTACGTCCTGTGGCTGGCGCTGGGGCGCTTCGGCAATATCCCGCTGGGCAAGGACGGTGAGAAGCCCGAGTTCCGGACCATCTCATGGATCTCCATGATGTTCGCGGCCGGCATGGGCATCGGCCTGATGTTCTACGGCGTCGCCGAGCCGCTGTACCACTACATCTCACCCCCGCC
The DNA here is from genome assembly GCF_008580665.1 of Zafaria cholistanensis. Taxonomy (GTDB): domain Bacteria; phylum Actinomycetota; class Actinomycetes; order Actinomycetales; family Micrococcaceae; genus Zafaria; species Zafaria cholistanensis. Next base: position 116,905 of record NZ_BKDJ01000008.1, on the reverse strand, counting down.
CGGCACCGTGGAGGGCCAGACCCCCGAGGCCATCCAGGCGGCCATGGCGACCTCGCTGTTCCACTGGACCCTCCACCCGTGGGCCATGTACGCGGTGGTTGGGCTGGCCATGGCCTACGGAACCTTCCGCCTGGGCCGGCGGCAGCTGATCTCCGCGGCCTTCACCTCCCTTTTTGGGGCCAAGTCGGTGGATGGCGCAGCCGGGCGGTTCATCAACATGCTCGCCATCTTCGCCACGCTCTTCGGAACGGCAGCCTCCCTGGGGCTCGGGGCGCTGCAGATCGGCAGCGGCCTGGCTTCCAACGGGTGGATCGGGGGGCAGCTTGCCACCCCGATCCTGGTGGGGATCGTCGCCATCCTGACCTTCTGCTTCATCGCCTCCGCGGTCTCCGGGATCCGGCGCGGCATTCAGTGGCTGGCCAACATCAACATGGTCCTGGCCGTGCTGCTTGCCCTGATCGTCTTCGTGGCGGGCCCGTCGCTGTTCATCCTCAACCTCATTCCGTCGGCGGTGGGGGATTACGCGGCGAACCTGCCGGAAATGTCTTCCCGGACGGAGGCTGTGGGGGACGGAGCCCTGCGCGACTGGATGTCGGGCTGGACCATCTTCTACTGGGCCTGGTGGGTCTCCTGGACCCCGTTCGTCGGCATGTTCATCGCCCGCATCAGCCGGGGGCGGACGATCCGCCAGTTCGTGACCGGCGTCCTGTTGGTGCCCAGCATCGTCAGCCTGATCTGGTTCGGCATCTTTGGGGGCGCGGCCATCCACATCCAGTCCGCCAGCACCACTTCAGAGGACCCGTCCGACGGAATCGCCACGATGGTCGACGGCGTGCCGACGATCTCCTTCGACAGCGCGCTGTTCGACCTCCTGCACCAGCTGCCGCTGGCGCAGGTGGCCGCCGCGGCCGTGTCCGTCCTGGCCATGGTCCTCGTCGCCATCTTCTTCGTGACCGGAGCGGACTCGGCGTCCCTTGTCATGGGTTCGCTCAGCTCCAACGGCGCCGAGGAGCCGCGCCGCGGCGTCGTGATCTTCTGGGGCGCACTCACCGGGGCCGTGGCGGCCGTGATGCTCCTCGCGGGCGGGGACAAGCCGGCCGATGCTTTGGCCGGGCTGCAGCGGGTCACGATTGTTTCGGCCCTGCCCTTCGTCCTGGTCATGCTCCTGATGTGCGTTGCGCTGGTCAAAGACCTGCGCCGGGACCCGCTGGCCCTGCGCAAGCGCCTGGCGGATTCCGTCGTCGAGCGGGCCATCAGGTCCGGGGTCGACCAGCACAACGGCGGACTGTTCGACCTGGTGACCCGGCATGAGTGCGGCGAGTCCTGCGGGCGGCGGCCCTGCCCGTCCCCGGCAGGGGAGGGCGAAGCAGAACGCCGCTCGACCAGCTAGTTCCTGCCCCGGGCCCGGGAGCCGGGCCCGGGGGCAGGAAGGGGGAAATCACCACTAGCATTCCCTCATATATCAGTTGTATGATCAGAGAGATCCGTATCACACCGGTCCGGGAGGCGCCCCCCGGAAACGGGAAGGGCCGGCCCCGCCGCCAGGGGCTACGCGCCCGCCCCCCACTCCCACGCTTCACCTCCGGTTTCGACCGCAGCCCAAACCCCAGCTTCACATCCAGCCTCTCCCTGAAGCGGACCACCTGAAGGAGCACCAATGACCACCCAAGCCACTTTGGAACCGCGGGTCTCCACCGAAGCCCGCGCCGCGAGCCCAAACCCGCACGTCGGCGTCCTGACGCTGTCCTGCCCCCAGCGGCCCGGCATCGTCCACGCGGTGTCCCGCTTCCTGGCGGAACTGGGCGCGGACATTACCGAGCACCAGCAGTTCGATGACCGGGTGGAGAACACCCTGTTCATGCGGACGGCCTTCACTGCACAGGATGCCGACGCCGAGACCCTCACGCGCCGCTTCGAGGACACCGCCCGGGAATTCGGCATGACCTACACGTTCAGCGACGCCACCAGGCCGCGGGTGCTGATCATGGTGTCCAAGTTCGGGCACTGCCTCCACGACCTGATTTTCCGGTGGCAGACCGGAAGCCTGCCGGCCGACCTGGTCGCCGTGGTATCCAACCACGAGGACCTGCGCCCGATGGCCGAGGCGGCCGGGCTCCCCTTCGTCCACATCCCCGTCGACGCGGCGTCCAAGCCCGCGGCCGAGCAGCGGCTGCTGGACGTGGTGGAGCAGTTCGAGGCCGACCTGGTGGTGCTCGCCCGCTACATGCAGGTGCTCTCCGACGACCTCTGCAACCGGCTCTCCGGGCGCGCCATCAACATCCACCACTCCTTCCTGCCCGGGTTCAAGGGCGCGCGCCCGTACCACCAGGCCCACGCACGCGGCGTCAAGCACGTCGGGGCCACAGCCCACTACGTCACCGCCGACCTGGACGAGGGCCCGATCATCGAGCAGGAGGTCGTGCGGGTGGACCACCGGATGACCCCGGAGGAACTGGCCACCGTAGGCAGGGATACCGAGGCGCTGGCCCTCGCCCGAGCGGTCCGCTGGCACGCGGAGAACCGCGTCATGCTCAGCGGCCACCGAACCGTCGTCTTCCACTAGCCCCGACCCCACCACCACTGAACCACGCCCCTGCGCAGGGGCAAATCGAAAGGCACTTTCATGAAGTCTCCTCGCGTTGTCATCATCGGGGCCGGGATCGTCGGGGCGAACCTGGCCGACGAGCTCACCGAACGGGGCTGGACCGACATCACCGTCCTGGACAAGGGACCGATCCCCCTGACGGGTGGCTCGACCTCGCACGCGCCGGGCCTGGTCTTCCAGACCAACTCGTCCCGGACGATGACGGAGCTGGCCGCCTACACCGGCCAGAAGCTCGCCTCCCTGACGCGCGGCGGAGCACGTGCCTTCAACCAGGTCGGGGGCCTGGAGGTGGCCACCTCGCCGGAGCGCCTGGCCGAACTGCACCGCCGCTGCAACTTCGCCACGGCGTGGGGGCTGGAAGCCCGCGTGATCGACGCGGCCGAGGCGAAGGCCCTCCACCCGCTGATCGACGAGGACCTGGTCCTGGGTGCGCTGTACCTGCCCACCGACGGACTGGCCTCCTCGCTCCTTGCGGTCGAGCTGCTGCGCGAACGCTCCGAGGCCCGCGGGGCCCGTTTCCTGGGCAACACCCCGGTGACCGGGGTGGAACGGGCCGCAGGCCGCGTCACCGGCGTCCGCAGCGGCGACACCTTCTTCCCGGCGGACGTGGTGATCTCCGCGGCCGGCTTCTGGGGGCCCCAAATCGGCGACCTCATGGGGATGGAGGTTCCACTGGTTCCCCTGGCGCACCAGTACGTCACCACCACCTCGATCCCGGAGCTGGCCGGGCACCCGGAAACCGCCGTCGGCACCGGAAACAACGCCGCGCTTCCGATCCTGCGCCACCAGAACGAGGACCTGTACTTCCGCCAGCACGGCAGCCGCCTGGGCATCGGCTCCTACGCCCACCGTCCCATCCCGGTCGGCTACGACGAGCTCCCCGGGGGCAACCGCATCACCGAAGAGGCCATGCCGTCCCGCCTGGACTTCACCGCGGAGGACTTCGAGCAGCCCTGGAAGGCCTGCAAGCAGCTGCTGCCCTCGCTGAACGAGGCCGGCATCAGCGACGCCTTCAACGGCATCTTCTCCTTCACCCCGGACGGCGGGTCACTGGTGGGCGAGTCGAAGGACCTCAAGGGCTTCTTCATCGCCGAGGCCGTCTGGGTGACCCATTCGGCCGGCGTGGCCAAGGCGGTCGCGCAGCTCCTGGTCGACGGCCGGTCGGAAACCGACCTCCGCGAACTGGACATCGCCCGCTTCGAGAAGGTCCAGCTGGAGCGCGACTACGTCCTGGAGACCTCGCAGCAGAACTTCGTCGAGATCTACGACATCCGCCACCCCCTGGAGCCCAAGCTCTCGCCGCGGAACCTGCGCCTTGCCCCCTTCCACGAGCGCCAGGTGGAGCTGGGCGCCTTCTTCCTGGAATCCGCCGCCTGGGAGCGCCCGCACTGGTACACGGCCAATGAGCCGCTGCTGCAGTCCCTGCCGCAGGACTGGCAGCCGCCGGCCCGCGACCCGTGGGCCGCGAAGTTCGATTCGCCCATCTCCGCGGCGGAGGCCTACGCCACCCGCACCAACGTGGCCATGTACGACATGACCCCGCTGAAGCGGCTGGAAGTCTCCGGACCCGGCGCGCTGGCCCTGCTCCAGCACCTGAGCACGGGACAGCTGGACAAGAGCGTTGGCTCCGTGACCTACACCCTGCTGCTCGACGACGCCGGCGGCATCCGCAGCGACCTGACCATTGCCCGGATCGGGGAGGACCTCTTCCAGATCGGAGCCAACGGCGGCATCGACTTCGACTACCTGGTCCGCCGCGCCGCCGAGTACACCGAGGCTCATCCGGACCAGTGGGTCCGCGTGGAGGACACCACGGACGACACCTGCTGCATCGGCGTCTGGGGCCCGCGGGCCCGCGACCTGGTCCAGCCGCTGACCCCGCAGGACCTCTCCAATGACGGGCTGAAGTACTTCCGCGCGGCCAGCACCACCATCGCCGGCATCAACGTGCGCGTCATGCGCCTGTCCTATGTCGGTGAGCTGGGCTGGGAGATCTATGCCGATGCGGCCGACGGGCTGAAGCTGTGGGACGCGCTGTGGGAAGCGGGCCGGGAGCTGGGCGTCATCGCCGCCGGGCGCGGCGCCTTCAACAGCCTCCGCCTGGAGAAGGGCTACCGGTCCTGGGGCACGGACATGGATACGGAGCACGATCCCTTCGCGGCCGGGCTTGGCTTCGCGGTCCGCGGCAACAAGGAGGACTACGTCGGCAAGGAGGCCGTGGAACGGCGCCGGGACGCGGAAGACGGCAAGCGGCTGCGCTGCCTGACCGTCGACGACGGCGTCTCCGTGGTGCTCGGCAAGGAGCCGGTCTTCATCGACGGCAAGCCCTCCGGCTACGTCACCAGCGCCGCCTACGGCTACACGGTGCACAAGCCCGTGGCCTACGCGTGGCTGCCGGCCTCCGCCACCGAAGGGACCAGGGTGCAGATCAGGTACTTCGACCGGATGGTTGACGCAACCGTCACGGCCGAGCCGCTGGTCGATCCCGAGATGAAGAAGATCCGCGCCTGACACCGGCCGGGGCCCGGAACCGCATGGTTCCGGGCCCTTTCCGTGTCCCGGGCGCCCTACAGGGAGCGCTGGACCAGCTGCTCGAAGTGGCTGACGTGCTCCTCGGCCAGGCGTGCCGCCTTGTCGGGGTCACCGTCGATGATTGCCTCCAGGAGGGCCACGTGCTCCTGGACGTTCCCCGAGATGGGCGCCAGTCCCGCCAGCACAAAGTTCCACATGCGCTGGGACAGGGCAAAGTACTGGATCAGCGTCGCTTCGACATAGCTGTTGCGCATGGTGGCATAAATGGTGCGGTGGATCTGCGCGTCCAGGTCGATCGAGGTCTGGTTGGTGCCGTCGGGCGCCTGCTTTAAGGCCTCCAGGCAGGACCGCAGCTTGCCGCGATCCTCCCCGGTAGCGCGTTCGGCCGCCCTGCGCGCGGCGAAGGCCTCAAGGACCCGCCGGGCGTCGGAAATCTCCCCGAGGTCCCGGATATTGACCTCCGCGACGAAGGTGCCCCGGCGCGGGTACACGACGAGCAGGCGGTCGGTTTCAAGGCGCTTGACCGCTTCCCGCAGCGGGGTGCGGCCGAGCTCAAGGCTGGCCATGAGCGACTCCTCGTCCAGGGGCTCGCCCGGGGGCAGCCGCATGTCGATGATGCGCTGGCGAAGCTCCCGGTACGCGAATTCCGCCCGGGTAAGCCCGGTTTCTCCCAAGATGTTGGCCTTCCCGTCCGATTCGGGGATCCGTGAACGATCCTCCAGCATGATAGGCGCCCGCGACCGGTCGCGCGGCCCCTTCCTGCTCAGAGCCCCTGCTCAGGGCCCTCCGGCACCCGGTCGGGGAAAGGCTGGCGTGCGTGCGGACCGGAGGATCGAAGAAATCCCGGCGTCAGATTGGCCGGACCATCCTTGACACTCACTATGGCGTTGATCACACTGGGGAAGTCGTTGCGGATAGTGAGACCTGTTGCACAAGACGCAATAAAAACGTGCGTAATAAAAAGTGCTCGCACTAAGAATGAGGAGGGTGAATGGAAACCCTAGCCATCGTCGGGGCATCCTTGGCCGGCTTGTCGGCAGCACGCGCTGCGCGCGCCAAAGGCTTTGCGGGCAGGCTCGTGATCGTCGGGGACGAGGCGGAGCGCCCGTATGACCGGCCTCCGCTGTCCAAGGATTTCCTGCTGGGCAGGATGACGGCCGGGGACCTCGCACTGGAGGCCGGAAACGAGGACCTCCAGGCCGAGTGGCTGCTCGGGCACCGGGCCCTCGGCCTGGACGGCGAGGCCAAGGCCATCATGCTCGAGGACGGGACGATCATTGCCGCGGACGGCATCGTGATCGCCACCGGCGCCTCCGCACGCCGGCTTCCCAGCCTGGAGGGGTTCACCAACGTCCACACCCTGCGGACCCTGGACGACAGCCGGCAGCTGGCGGCCGAACTGCTTCCCGGCCGCCGGCTGGTGATCATCGGGGCCGGTTTCATCGGAGCCGAAGTCGCCTCCACCGCCTCGTCCTTAGGGTTGGAGGTGACCCTCGTGAACGCCGAACCGGTTCCGTTCAGCGCCGCCCTCGGCGCGGAAATGGGCGAAGTGGTGGCGGGGCTGCAGGTAAGCCGTGGCGTGGCCCTGCTCCGGGACACCACCATCGACAGCGTCGAGAGCGCCGGTGGAAGGGTCACCGGCCTGAACCTCACCAACGGGCAGCGGCTGGCCGCGGACCTCGTTCTGGTGGGCATCGGTGCCGTGCCGAACACGGCATGGCTGTCCTTCTCCGGCCTCGACGTCAAGAACGGCGTCCTGTGCGACGCGGCGGGCCGGACAAACCTGCCGGGCATCGTCGCCGCCGGGGACTGCGCCGCATGGTTCGACGAGCGCGCGGAAACACACCGGCGCGTGGAGCACTGGACCTCGGCCACGGAGCAGGCGGAAATCGCGGTGGAGGCGCTCCTGGGCGCTGCCCCGTCCGCCGCGAAGCCCAAGCCGCACTACTTCTGGTCCGACCAGCATGGCGTGAAACTGCAGTTCGCCGGCAACGCCGGGGAAGCTGACCGGGTGGAGATCGAAGCCGGCTCCGCCCAGGCCCACGACCTCCTGGCCGTCTATTACCGGGCCTCGGAGCCCGTGGCCGTGCTGGGTATGAACCAGCCCCGGCTGTTCGTCAAGTGGCGCCGCGCCCTCGCGCAGGCCGCCGCGTCCGCCCCCACTTCTTCCGTCCCCGCCTGACCCTCCCCGCCTGACCCTCACCGCACACTCAAGGAGAAACGATGGCCGTTGAAGTAACCTCCCCCAGCCTCATCTCGACCCTGCCCGGGCACACCTACACCGACGCCGCAATCTTCCGCGCCGAACAGGAACGCATCTTCGAGCAGATGTGGTTCTGCGCCATCCGGACCGCCGACCTGGACAAGGCCGGTGCGTGGAAGACGGTCCAGATCGGCCGCGAGAGCGTCCTGATCAGCCGGACCCGCAAGGGCGAGATCCGCGCGTTCTACAACATCTGCCGGCACCGCGGCGTGAAGCTGTGCATGGAGGAGTCCGGACAGGTTGAGCGTTCCTTCCAGTGCCCCTACCACGCCTGGACCTACGACTTCGAGGGCAAGCTCGTCGCTGCGCCCAACCTGACCAAGATGCCGGATATCGACCGGCACGAGTACGGCCTGGCGAAGGTCCACATCCGCGAGTACCTGGGCTACGTGTGGGTCTGCCTGGCCGAGAACCCGCCGTCCTTCGAGGAAGACGTGATGGGGGCCATCGAGGAGCGGCTCGGCGACCTGGAGGCCATCGACGGCTATGGCGTGGCCAACCTGTTGGTCGGCCGGCGCATCAAGTATGACGTCAAGGCGAACTGGAAGCTCATCATCGAGAACTTCATGGAGTGCTACCACTGCGCCACCATCCACCCGGAACTGACCGAGGTCCTGCCCGAGTTCGCCGACGGCCTGGCCGCGCAGTACTTCGTGGGCCACGGCGCGGAGTTCGGCGAGGACATCAAGGGCTTCACGGTGGACGGCTCGGAGGGCCTGGACCTGATTCCCGGCGTGAGCGAGGACCAGGACCGGCGCTACTACGCGATCACCATCAAGCCGACCGTTTTCGTGAACCTGGTGCCCGACCACGTGATCATCCACCGGATGTTCCCGCTGGCCGCCGACCACACCATCGTCGAGTGCGACTGGCTCTACCTGCCCAGCGTGGTCGAGTCCGGCAAGGACGTCACCGCCTCGGTGGAACTGTTCCACCGCGTGAACATGCAGGACTTCGATGCCTGCGAGCGCTGCCAGCCGGGAATGGCCTCCAAGGTTTACTCCAAGGGCGGCGTGCTGGTGCCCAGCGAGCACCACATCGGCGCCTTCCACGACTGGGTGAGCTCCAGGGTCGGCGACGTGCAGCCTTCCGGAGAGGACCTGCTGGGCCTTGCCCCGGCCACGGCTCCACTGGAGCAGCGGGCCCAGGTGGTGGTGGGGTAGCCCTTCCTCCGGGCGATTTCCAGCCCGGCCTGCTTGAGGAATTTGGGCAGGCCGGGCTGTTCCTTGGGCCGGAACCGGAAGGGCGGGCCCGAGACGCTGGCGCTGGCGATGCGCCCGGCCGTCCCCTAGCCTCCGATGGCGCTCATGGAACGGTCTGGCTGGACGAAGTCCTCCGCGCCCAGGCCCGCATGGTCCATGCCGTGGGCGCGCGGCTTGACCCACATGGCCGCCCGCCACCGCCGGGCCACCTCGGCGTCGGCGGCTCCCGAGCGCAGCAGCGCGGACAGGTCGGTTTCCTCGTGGGAGAAGAGGCAGCTCATGACGCGCCCCTCGGCGGTGATGCGGGTGCGGCGGCAGTCCGCGCAGAAGGGTTCCGTGACGGAGGCAATGATCCCGACGGTGCCCAGGATCCGGTCCGGCTCGGCGGGGCGGGAGACCAGGAAACGCTCGGCGGGGGCCCCTTCCCGTGCGCGCGGGTCCGGCGTGAGCAGGTGGGTGCGCTGCAGCAGGGAGCGCGTGTCGGCTGCGGTCACCATGTCCTCCCGGCGCCACCCATGGTCGGCGTCCAGGGGCATCTGTTCGATGAAGCGCAGTTCGTACCCGCGCTCCAGCGCCCAGGCGAGCAGGTCCGGGGCCTGGTCCTCGTTGACGCCGCGCATCAGCACGGCATTGATCTTCAGCGGGCGCAGCCCCGCCGCGTCCGCGGCCTCGATGCCGGCCAGGACCCGGTTCAGATGCGCGCGGCGGGTGAGCTTTTCGAAGGTGCCCGCATGCAGGGTGTCCAGCGAGACGTTCAGCCGGGTCAGGCCCGCCTCCGCCAGGGCCCGCGCCTTGGCCTCCAGGCCGACGCCGTTGGTGGTCATCGAGACCGGCAGGTGCGGGTGTTCGGCGCGCAGTCCGGCGACAATCTCCACCAGGTCCGCCCGGACCAGGGGTTCTCCGCCGGTGAGGCGCACTTCCCGCACGCCCAGGTCGCGGACCCCGATCCGGACCAGGCGCAGGACCTCCTCAAGGGTGAGCAGGCGGTTGCGCGGCAGCCAGGCCAGCCCGTCGGCGGGCATGCAATAGGTGCAGCGGAGGTTGCACTTGTCGATCAGGGAGATCCGCAGATCGCTCGCGACGCGCCCGAAGCGGTCCAGCAGCCGGGCCTCCCCGGCCGGAGCGGGCGGGGGCGCGGCCGGCCCGCTCCGGTCGGGGAGCCGCGGCATGCCCAGCGCGATGCTCACCGGTTGCCCCCGCGCCCGCCCGCCCCGGCGGCGGCTTCCGCGGGCGTGGCCGGATCCGGTTCGCGGCCGTGCCGGCCCGCCGCGCTAGGCATGGCCGCCGGCACCGCCGGGGGAGGAGGCGGCAAGGGATGGCTGGCGGGCCCGGGCCAGGGCCGCCTCCGTCGTGTGAAGGACCAGGAGTGCCGTGGTCACGGTGCCGACGCCGCCAGGGACGGGGCTCAATGCCGCGGCGACCTCGCCCACCGACGCCGGGTCGGCGTCGCCCACCAGCTGTCCGTCCTCCTGCACGTTGGTTCCCACATCGACCACCACCGCCCCGGGGCGGATATCGCTGCCGGTGAGCAGCCCCGCCCTGCCGGCCGCGGCGACGACGACGTCGGCGTCGCGCGTATAGCGGCCCAGCGGCTGTGAGCGGGAATGGCAGACGGTCACGGCGGCGTCCCGGTGGAGAAGCAGCTGCAGCAGGGGCTTGCCGACCACTGTGGACCGGCCCACGACGGCAACGGACTTGCCCGCCAGGGGGAACCCGTAGTGGTCGAGGACCTCCACCACCGCGCGGGCGGTCGCCGGCGCGAAGGCGGGCAGTCCGGCGGTCAGGCGGCCCAGGCTCAACGGATTGGCGCCGTCGATGTCCTTGTCGACGCTGATCTCGGCGGCGAGCCCGTCGGCTGAAACCCCCGGCGGCAGGGGCGTCTGCAGGATGATCCCGTGGGTGTTGTCATCGGTGCTGAGCCCACGCAGGACCGCAGCGATCTCCCCGGCCTGCGCGGTGGCCCCCAGGTCGAGGACCTCACACTCCACCCCGGCCTTCTCGGCGGCCCGGGCAATGGAGCGGACGTACCAGAGGGTGGCTTCGTTGTCGGTTGCCAGCACGACGGCGAGCCGCGGCGTAATGCCCCTGCCATGGAGTTCGCGCACATTGGCGCCGGTGGTTTCGCGCAATTGCCGGGCCACGGGCGGCCCGGCCAGGGCAAGCGCCTTCATGCCGCCACCTTTTCCCGTACCCGCCGCGTCACGGCCTGGGCCAGTTCGAGGGCGTCCTCCGCGCGGTCGGCCGCGGCCCGGAGGCCTTCCTGCGCCTCGGCCTCCTTGAGGGAGCTGATGTTGATATGGAGCGTTACCAGCGCCGTCGCGATCGCTGCCCGTGCAGCCTCGGCAGCCGCGGCGACATCGCTGATGACGTTCGGATTGCTGAAATTGACCAGGTCGTTGCTCAGTTCCACGATTTCCGTGGCCAGAAGGATGAGGGCCTGTGGCGGCGCGCCGGCCTCAAGCACTGCCTCCTGGATGGCTTCAGAGCGTGCGGTGCGTTCGGCCTCCGTACCGGCGGGACGCCCGTAAGCCGCGATCACCGCCCCAAAAGCTGACTCGTCGTCGTCCGCCGTCTGCAGGGAGGCGGAGATGATCTCCTCCGCCCGGGAGGCGATCTGCCGGGCCCGGTGCTCGTGTTCGGCGTACTTTTCTCCCGTGGTGTAGCGGGAAGCCATGGCGAGCAGGGCTGCGCCTTGGGCCGCATGCAGGGCCCCGGCGGCTCCCCCGCCGGGTGTCGGCTCCCGGGCGGCCAGGCGTTTCAGGTAGTCGCTGATAGTTTCCGAACCGATCATGGGCTGGTCCTTTGAGGTAGCTGGGCGGAACAGGGCTGGGTACGGCGCCGGCCCCCGGGTGCAGGCCGGCAGGGTGTATCCGGCGGACGGCCCGGCACGGGCCTCCTGCGGTTTGCCGTCGCCGCGGGTGAAGGCGTCGGCCTTTTCAGCGCGGTCCTCACTGTCGAGGCCGTCACTGTCGAGACCGTCACTGTCGAGGCCGTCACTGTACTGCTCCGGGGGGATTTCATGAAGCAGGAGGAGGCCGAGAGGGTGGGGCCGCCCATGCCACGGTCCAGGCCGGCCTTCTTGTAGTACCCGACGCCCTGGACCAGCGGCGTGGCACGGCTGCCAACGCCAACAATTGCTACCCGGATGGGATGAGTGGCGGCAGGGAAGGTGCCGCCGTCAAGGCTGAAGGTGCCGGAGGTGGCCAGGTTTTCCACGCGCGCGCCCGCCTTTGCCTCCACAGCGTCTTTCCGTGTGGCGGCAGTGGACTCATGTGCCATGGTGCAGGCGTTCCTTCCAGCCAGAACGGATCCTTCCCGGGTGCCGGCGCGGTCAGCAAATGGCCGGGAGCGCCCGTAGGGATGCTCGGGGTGCTCACGGGACTCCGCCGCCGTGCCGGGGCCTGCCAAAGGATCCCGCCGAAACCGATTCCGCAGTGACGCACGGGACGCAACAAGTCTCGGTATGTGCAACAGAGTGACCCACGTCGCTTTGCGGTGTCAACCCTCGACCGCTCGCCGGGCAGCTGCCGGGCCGGTGGCGGGGAGGGGCGGGTGACGGGGAATTGGGGGAGGAGTGTGACATTGGTAACCCAAAGTTGACAGCCTCCTGTGAAGTGAATCACTGTTGCTCATAATGAGTTAAGTTGATCAATGCACAACCGGGATCAATGCACTAATGGACTGCGGACAAGTGAGCCCTGTACCACCCATTCAGGCACCACTGGTTCGGGCACCCCTGATTAAGGCACGCCAACGGCTTCACGAGGATTCGGACGAGGCTCCGAATCTTCCACCCGGACCGATCTTCGACGGCCCCGTCCAGCCCTTCCCGCAACCCACACCATTTCCCTGACAAGGAGCAGCATCCATGGCACATAAGGTGAAGGCCGTCGTCGTCAAGGCCAAGAACGCCCCCGTCGAGATCGAAACCATCATCATCCCCGATCCCGGACCCGGAGAGGCCGTGGTCGACATCCTCACCTGCGGAGTCTGCCACACCGACCTGCACTACAAACTCGGCGGCATCGGGGACGACTTCCCCTACCTGCTCGGCCACGAAGCCACCGGCATCGTGACCGAAATCGGCGAAAACGTCACCGGCATCACCATCGGAGACCGCGTCATCCTCAACTGGCGCGCCGTGTGCGGCTCCTGCCGCTCCTGCGCCAAGGGCAAACCCCAGTACTGCTTCAACACCGCCAACGCCACCCAAAAAATGACCCTCGAAGACGGCACCCCCCTCTCCCCGGCCCTGGGCATCGGAGCATTCGCCGAAAAAACCCTCGTCGCCGCCGGCCAGTGCACCAAGGTCGACGAAGACGTCGACCCCGCCGCCGTAGGCCTGCTCGGCTGCGGAGTCATGGCCGGCATCGGCGCGGCCATCAACACCGGCGAAGTCACCCGCGGCGAATCCGTCGCCGTCATCGGCTGCGGCGGCGTCGGCATCGCCGCCATCGCCGGGGCCCAACTCGCCGGAGCAACCACCATCATCGCCGTGGACATCGACCCCGCCAAGGTCGCCCTCGCCCAAAAACTCGGCGCCACCCACGGCATCAACTCCTCCGAGACCGACCCCATAGAGGCCATCCGCAACCTCACCGGAGGATTCGGCGCCGACGTCGTCATCGACGCCGTCGGACGCCCCGAAACCTACACCCAGGCCTTCCACGCCCGCGACCTGGCCGGACGCGTCGTCCTCGTCGGGGTCCCCACCCCCGACATGAAACTCGAACTGCCCCTGCTGGAGATCTTCGGCCGCGGCGGATCCCTCAAATCCTCCTGGTACGGCGACTGCCTGCCCTCCCGTGACTTCCCCATGCTCGTGGACCAGTACAAACTCGGACGCCTGGACCTGGACGCCTTCGTCACCGAACGCATCACCCTGAACGACATCGAAGACGCCTTCCACAAAATGCACGACGGCAAAGTCCTCCGCTCCGTCGTCGAAGTGGCATCGGCCGGGGCGCTGTCCGGAACCGGGAGCCTCGCCGGACAGGCGGACCCCAAGGAATCCCTGGTTCGCTAGGGCCCACCCCTGGCGGACCCGGGTGCGGCCGTGCCGCCGGACCGCCAGGCTCCCCGCCCAGGGCAGCGCCCGGGCGCCTTACCTTTCACCAGCCCACATGTATCAGGAGGGCCAATATGGAACTTGGCAGACGGAACGCTCCCGTCAAAGACATCGACGAAAACGACCTTGAAGTGCATGGGCCCAAAACCGCGGCTGCGGGTGTGAAGGCCGTCATGGTTTCGCTCGACAGGGGCTTTTCGCAGGGAGGGGTCGCCCGGACCGTTCGCTCGATGCTGCGGGTGAACCAGCGTGGAGGATTCGACTGTCCCGGGTGCGCGTGGCCGGAGTCGATCACCGGGGCCCGGAAGCCGGCAGAGTTCTGCGAGAACGGCGCCAAGGCCATCGCGGAAGAGAACACCCTGCGCACCGTGACCCCCGAGTTTTGGGCCGCGCACCCGATCGAGGAGCTCGCCGGGAAGACGGAATACTGGCTGGGTAACCAGGGCCGGATCACTGAGCCCGTCGTGATCCGCGAAGGGGAGACGCACTACTCGCCAATCTCGTGGACCGATGCCTTCGAGCTCATTGGTGAACACATCCGTGCCACCACCCCGGACCGCTGCATCTTCTACACGTCGGGACGCACCGCCAACGAGGCCGCGTTCATGTACCAGCTCTTCGCCCGCTCGATCGGCACCAACAACCTGCCTGACTGCTCGAACATGTGCCACGAGTCCTCGGGCTCGGCGCTCAACCCGACCATCGGCATCGGGAAGGGCACCGTCTCGCTGGAAGACATGCACCACGCGGAGCTGATCTTCGTCGTGGGGCAAAACCCGGGGACGAACCACCCGCGCATGCTTTCCGCCCTCGCCGAGTGCAGGGAGAACGGCGGCAAGGTGGTCGCAGTGAACCCGCTGCCCGAGGCCGGCCTGCTCAAGTTCAAGGATCCGCAGGATCCCCGCAACCTGGCGCGCGGCGGGGCCCAGATCGCCGACGAATTCCTGCAGATCAAGGTGGGAGGCGACCTTGCCCTGATGCAGGCGCTGGGGCACCTCCTGCTGGAGGAGGAGCAGCGGCGTCCCGGGTCCGTGGTGGACGCGGAGTTCATCAAGGACAAGACCAGCGGATTCGAGGAGTACCGCCAGGCCCGCAGCAGCATCGACTGGGAGGAGACGGAGAAGGCCACCGGGCTTTCCCGGCTGGACATCACCCGGGTTGCCGGGCTGCTGGCGAAGTCCAAGGCCACCATCTTCTGCTGGGCGCTGGGCGTGACCCAGCAGCCGCATTCCGTGAACACCCTGCGGGAAATCATCAACCTGCTCCTGCTGCAGGGGAACTTCGGCAAGCCCGGCGCCGGTGCCTGCCCGGTCCGGGGCCACTCCAACGTCCAGGGCGACCGCACCATGGGCATCTGGGAGAAGCCGGCGGAATGGCTGCTGGAGGCCATTGACGCCGAATTCGGCATCACCAGTCCGCGGGCGCACGGGGTGGACGCCACGGAGACCCTGGAGGCGTTCGAGAAGGACGAGGTGGACGTCTTTGTCTCCATGGGCGGCAACTTTGCCCTGGCCTGCTCAGACACTGAGGTGCTCGAAGCCGGGATGAAGCGTGCCGGACTGACCGTGCACGTCTCCACCAAGCCCAACCGCTCGCACGTGGTGCACGGGAGGACATCCCTGATCCTGCCCACCCTGGGCCGCACGGACAAAGACGACAAGCACCCCTCGGGGGCACAGTTCCTCTCCGTCGAGGACTCGATGTCGGTCGTCCATTCCACCCAGGGGCGCCTGGAACCGGTCAGCGAGCACCTTTTGTCCGAACCGGTCATCATCGCCCGGATGGCCCAGGCCACCTTTGGGGAGGACCACCCCGTGGACTGGCGGGCGATGGCCGAGGACTACGACGTCATCCGCGACCACATCTCCCGCGTGCTGCCGGGGTTCGAGAACTTCAATGAGCGGATCCGGCAGAAGAACGGATTCGTGCTGCCGAACCCGCCGCGGGACACCCGGTCGTTCGCCACGGACATCGCCAAGGCGCGGTTCTCGGTCAGCCCCCTCGAGTACCTGCAGGCACCGGAGGGGCATCTGATCCTGCAGACCATGCGCAGCCACGACCAGTACAACACGACCTTCTACGGCCTGGACGACCGCTACCGCGGCATCTCCAATGGCCGCCGCGTCATACTGGTCAACCCGGAGGACCTGCAACAGCTGGGCTTCGCCGACCGCGAGCTGGTGGACGTGATCAGCACCTTCAACGGTGCGGAGCGCCGTGCGGACAAGTTCCGCCTGGTCTCCTATCCGACCGCCCGCGGGTGCGCGGCCGCGTACTTCCCGGAGGCGAACGTTCTGGTGCACCGGGAGCTGGTGGCCCGCGAGTCCAACACCCCGGGGTACAAGGCGATGACGGTCCGCTTTATCCGGCACGACTCCCCGCAGGGCAGCTAGCCACGGCTTGGTTGGTGCAGCGGGCTCAGGTGGTGGTGGGGTAGCCCATCCTGCGGCTGATTTCCAGCCCGGCCTGCTTGAGGGATTCGAGCAGGCCGGGCTGTTCCTTGGGCCGGAACCGGAAGGACGGGCCGGAGACGCTGACGCTGGCGATGACCTTGCCCAGGTGGTCCCGCACGGGCACGGCCGCGGCGTTGAGTCCGATCTCGTACTCCTCCTCGGTGAAGGCCAGCCCGGTCCGGGCGACCTCGAGCAGTTCCTTTTCCAGGCGCGGCCGCGAGGTGAGGGTCTGGGCGGTGAAGGCCGGAAGCCCGGTCTCCCCCAGGATCCGCTGGCGTTCCTCGGCCGGCAGCGCGGCCAGGAGGACCTTTCCGCTGGCGGTGGCGTGCAGCGGGGTCAGGCTTCCCACCCAGTCCTGGGTGGCCAGGGTGGCCGGTCCCATGGCCTGGTCCACGTTGACCGCGTAGTTGGCCCGCAACACGGCCAGGTTCGCGGTTTCCCTGTATTCCGCGGCCAAGTCCTGCAGGACCGGTCCGGTCTCCTGGACCAGGCTCAGCCGTCCGGGAATGGACGCGGCCAGGCGCAGGATGCCGAAGCCGAGCTGGTACTTGCCGCGTTCGCGGTTCTGCTGGACGATTTCCCGGGCCACCAGCGCTCCCAGAAGCCGGGAGGCGGTGGATTTGTGGATGCCCATTTCGGAGGCAACTTCGCTGACTCCTGCATGGCCTTCGCGCGAGAGGATCTCCAGCACGGTGATTGCCCGGTCCACGGACTGGACCCCGCCGTGCTGGGCGCCTTCGGCCGAATCTTCCCCGAGGGCTTCCGGCATCGCTTCTTCGTCCACACCTGCCACAGCACGGCTCCCTTTTGCTAGCCCAACTCCGTCATCCGGTCACAACCCCACCCTGACACATCTTCGCCAAACCTCTTCGCGAAACGCCCTACCGGGCATTACCCAACCGTACCGCTGTCCGGAACTCCCGCCACAGCGGCATCCTCGGCCGGCAGGAGTTCCGGCAGGGGCCGCTTAAATGGGGGGAGCGGGGGTGTTCTGAGCCGAATACCCCCGCTCCCCATCCGCGCGGCCGCAAGGCCGGGGTGGTTACTTCACCAGCTTCGGGTAGTGGATCGCCGCGGTCTGCGGGTGGGCACGCAGCCAGCCCTTCAGGACGTTGGCGCCATAGGAGGAGAGCATCGGGTTGTCCGGATCATCGGAGACGCCGCGGGCGTCAGCGGCGAGGTGCTCCGGCAGCGGTACGACGTCGATCGTCGCGTCCAGGCGCGGGGACCAGAAGAACGGCACGGAGTAGCGGTCCACGCCGGCCGGGGGCGCGGTGACGCGGTGGATGGTTGCCTGCAGGTAGCCGTTGGTCGCCACCTCCAGCATCTCGCCGAGGTTGACCACCAGTGCGCCCGGAATCGGCGGCACGTCGATCCATTCGTCCTGGCCGTAGGGCTTGACCTCGAGGCCGCCGACCTGGTCCTGCAGCAGCAGGGTGACGAACCCGTAGTCCGCGTGGGAGCCCACGCCCTGGTCACCGGCCTCCGGGACCAGCCCGCCGCCCACGTAGTGCACCAGCTTGCCCATCCAGGCCGGGGTGCCGGCGAAGGGCTCATCGAAGTAGTCGGCCGGCAGTTCCAGCGAGACGGCGATGGCGGAGAGCAGTTCCGCGCCGATCCTCGACATCAGCGCGGCCCAGTCCATCGCGGCCCGCTCCAGTTCCGGGAAGGACTCGGGCCACTGGTTGGGGCCCTGGAGGTTCAGGTAGGGGCGGTCCGCCGGGACGTTCTCCAGCGGCTCGCGCTCGGGGCCGTAGTCGATCTGCTCGCGGGAGTCGGCGCGGCCCTGCGTGATCTCGGTGCCCAGGCGCGTGTAGCCGCGGAACTGGGGGGAGTTGCGGTTGTCCAGCTTGAGGCGTTCCTCCAGCGGCAGCTTGAAGAAGCGCGCGATCGTGTCCAGCAGGGCCTCCGGCTGCCCCGGCGCGGCACCGTAGCCGGTGATCTGGAAGAAGCCGACGTTGTGGGTGGCGTCGCGCAGCGCGTCGATGAACGCGGGGTTGAACGTGCCGTCGGCCAGGCGGGCCCCGGACATGTCCAGAACGGGAACGGAGGTGCGGACTGTGTTCATGCCAGCAAGGTAGCAATCCTGTTACGCGCGGGGGTAGTGAATGTTACGGACGGTTCAGCGCTGTGTCGCAGTGTGACTCAGCCCTTGACTTTGGGGCCGTGCGGGGGCGCAGTCTCCGCCATCCGCCTTGGGTGCGGCCGCGCGGGCGCGGGGGGAGAGGAGGTCCCCGCGGAAGTGGGAAGAAAGCTGGTCATTCCAAGTATTGGGGGGAGTACCTAAGCTGGTGCCGTGATCTTCAAAGCGGTTGGCGACTCGCGCCCGTATCCGGAGCACAGCTGCGTGTCTCCACGCGACTGGGCCAAGGTCCCTCCGCGCCAGGTCCGGCTCGACGAACTGGTGACCACCAAGCGGACGCTGGACCTGGAGGCGCTGCTCGCCGAGGACTCGACGTTCTTCGGGGACCTGTTCCCGCACGTGGTCCAGTGGCGCGGCACAAAGTACCTGGAGGACGGGCTGCACCGGGCAGTCCGCACCGCGCTGCACCAGCGATCCGTCATGCACGCCCGGGTCCTGGTGCTGGACGACTAGCCAAGGAGCACGGGTGGACGCAAAAGAGGCAGGACGGCAGGATCCGCTCGAATGGCATGGCCACCGCATCGTCACGGAGGAGGATCTGGCCTACAGCTTCCCCGGCGCCCTGGATCCGGCTTCCCGGCGGCGGCGCACCCTGCGGCACGCGTTCCATGCGGCGGTGCTGGTGTTTTTGGTCCTGCTGCTGGCCGTTTCCGTCGCAGGCGCATACCTGCTCCTGACCCGGCAGATGGTGATTCCGGCCTGGGAGTACACCCCGACCCCGGCCGCCTCCGCCGCGGTGTCCGGCTGTCCCCGCGACATCCTGGCCTACGCCGAGCCGGGCACCGCCGTCGTCAATGTCTACAACGGCACCCGCATTCCCGGCCTGGCCAGGAAGGTGGCGGAGGATCTGCGGCAGCGCGGCTTCCAGGTCGGGGAGGTGGGCAACCGGACGCTCAGCAACACCAGCATCGTCGCGGCCGTGGTCTCCGGAACCGACGGGAGAACGGCCGCGCTGACCGTCCAGCGCCACATCAAGGGGACGGAGTACGTGGCCGACGCCCGGATGGGGGCGGCGGCCGTGGACCTGGTGGTGGGCCGCAAGTACGTGGGGCTGGTGGATGCGGAAAGGGTCTCCACGGAGGAGGGCCGGCTCAGCTGCCCCCGCGACGAGGGGTGACGCGAGGGGCAGGGCAGCCGGCCGCCGGGCCCAGGGCAGCCGGCCGCTAGGCGCAGCCGTCGGGGCCGCAGGCCTGCCCGTCTCCATGGGTGCTGTGTCCCTCGCCGCTGTGTCCCCCGCCGCTGTGTCCCTTGCCGCCGTGGGCGCCGATCAGGGTCAGGCCGGATCCGCGGATCTCATCCCACACCTGCGTCAGCGCCTGCTCGAACAGTTCCGGGGGCTGGGCGCCGGAGACTCCGTACTTGTTCTCCAGCACGAAGAACGGCACCCCGGTGATCCCCAGGGCGCGGGCCTGGGCGATGTCGGCGCGCACCTCCTCCGCATAGGCGTCGGATTCCAGGACCCGCACGACGTCGGCGGCCGGCAGCCCGGCCTCCTCGCCGAGGGTGCGCAGCACCTCCCGGTTCCCGGTGTCCAGGCCGCGTTCGAAGTGCGCGGAGAGCAGCGCCTCCTTCACCCCGTTGCCCAAGCCGTGCTCCTTGGCCAGCGCCAGCAGGCGCAGGGCGGTGAAGGAGTTGGCCGGGCGCAGCGAGGCAAAGTCGTAGGAAAGCCCCTCCCCGGCGGCCTGTTCGGTGACGTGGGCGAGCATCTGGCGCACCTGCTCCGGGGCCAGGCCCTTGACCTGCGCCAGGTACTCCTCCTCGGACCCCTCGTAGTGCTCGGGCAGGGAAGGGTCCAGCTGGTAGGCATGCCAGGTGATGTCCACCTGGTCCTTGAACGGGAGGGCGTCCAGCGCCTTCTCGAAGCGGCGCTTGCCGATGAAGCACCAGGGGCAGGCGATGTCGGACCAGATGTCGACGCTCAGTCGGGGAGTATTCACCCTGGGTGCAACCGGGTCTCCGGGGGCGGTATTCCCGCGGCCCGGGAACCTTTGCCCCACGGGATGCCTAGGAGCCCACCGCCTGGGCGACTTCGCCGAGGAGGAAAGAGGACACGAGCGCGGCCGGCAGCAGTGTTCCGGCCAGGACCAGGGCGGAGCGGTCATGGCGGGCGGTGACCGTGAACAGGCCGGCGGCGATCGCCAGGAGCCCCACCCCCAGCCCGGCCACTGCAAAGTGGGTCCCGAGCAGGATGACGGCCGCCACGAACAGTCCCAGGGTCAGGTACCCGGCCGGCGTGGAGGGGGCGATCGTCAGCGCCTCGCCCCGGTTGTGGTGGTCGGCCAGGATACCGATGCCGGCGCCGGTGAGGAGCACCACCACGGCGGTGTTGCAGGCCACCAGCCGGTAGGGGTCCCCGGGGACCAGGAAGGCCACGGGCAGGCCCACCAGGCCCACCGCCACCAGCCCCAGCGAGACCCTGCCGGCAGTGCCCGCCGCAAAAATCCTCATTGCCATCACCTTCGACGGACCGGCCCCCCACTGAATAACGCTGGCGGAACAGCGCTGGCCAAACACCCGCAGAACCCTCCGGCGCAACCGCTCCCGCGCCCCGGGCATGGCGTGGGGCGCGGGAGCGGGAGAGCTAAATGTCCGGGGGGTCCGGGGCCTCCTCCGGCTCGGGCCCGTCCTCCGGATCGTCGTCGGGGATCACGGGACGTTCGCTGTCGAGCAAGGCATCGTCGTCCGGCGGGCCGACGCGGCGGGCATCCTCCGCGTCGATCCTGCCATCGGCAAGGGCGTCGCTGTCGGCGGGGTCCGGGGGGTCCACATTCGTGCCCATGGCGGGTCTCCGTTCGTCGGGGCACCAACGCTAGGCGAAGCCCCCGCCCCGCCTCAAGGGGTGGGGCGTCCCTCCTGCCGGAGCGGCGGCCCCTGATGGCGCCCGTGGACCAGATGGTAGACGCCGATAGCCGCGACGGCGAGCGCGGAACAGGCCGCATACATGCCCTGGAAGCCGGCGGCCGGAACCAGGAGGCCCAACGCCACCGGCCCCAGGCCAACGCCGACGTCGAGCACCAGGTAGAAGGTGGAAACCGCAGTGCCAATGTGCGTGGACGGCACCTTGGAGACGGCGATCGCCTGCAGGCCGGACATCAGGGTGCTGTAGCCGAAGCCGGCCAGGAGGGCAGCCGCGGCGATCGTCGCCGGGGAGGGCGGGAACGCCAGCATTCCCACGCCCGCCGCGAAGGCGGCCAGTGCCGGATAGATCACGGCGTTGTCCCCGTGCCGGTCCTGGAGCCGTCCCATGAACAGCCGGGAAAACGCCACCGCCACCGCATAGGTCAGGAAGAACCCGCTGGCCGCGTTCGCCACCCCGCGGGAGTCCGCGTAGGAGGCCAGGAACGCGACGACGCCCGAATACCCCACTCCGGTGAGCAGGATGACCATCGTCACCGGCAGCACGGTCCGCTCCACCAGCGAGGCCAGGAACCTGCCCTGCCGCAGCCCGCCCTGCCGCAGCCCGCCCTGCCGCAATCCCGGCTGGCCCGCGGCGGGCCGGGTCCGTTGGGGCCGCCGGGGCATGCGCAGCATCAGCGCGATCACAAAGGACGCCACGGAAAAGGCGGCACTGGCGTAGAAGATGGCGGTGTAGTTGCCGCTGCTGGAGAGGGAGACGGCCAGGAACGGGCCGGTCGCGGTGGCCAGCGTGGCGGAAAGGCCGTAGTAGCCGGTGCCTTCGCTGCGCCGGGCGGGGGGAATGATGGCCTGGACCGAGGCGCCCAGGGCCGTGTTCCCGGCCCCGAACGCCACGCCGTGCAGGAAGCGCAGTCCGATCAGCCCCGGGAGCGTTTCGGCGGGGATGTACAGGAGCGAGAACACCACGAAGGCGGCCAGTGAAACCATCAGCATCCGCTTGCGTCCCACGACGTCCAGCAACCGCCCCGCAAACAGCCGGGCCAGGATGGAGCCGATGATGTAGGCGCTGGAGGCCAGTCCCGCGGCGCTGTCCGAGGCCTGGAAGCGCTCGGCGGCGTAGAGGGCCATGGAGGTCAGCAGCAGGTAGAACACCATCATGGAGAAGGCGTTGGCGCCGAAAGCCAGAATGAAGTCCCGGCTCCAGAGCCGTGCGGGCGGGCGGCTGTCCCCGGTCACCTGGTTCCTCGATTCCGTTCCCCGCGCCGGCACGGGCCACCGGGCGCACGGCTCCCATTATGGTCTGCACGCCCTGCCGGCTGGCACCCACCCGTTCCCGCACGCCAAACGGCGGGTCTCCTGGCGCCATTGCCAGGAAACCCGCCGTCGTTCCGGCGGCCGCGCCGGCAAGAACGCGGCCGCAATGCAACCCGGCCCTACACGGTGGTCATGACCTTCAGCGGCGATTCCTCGCAGAGGAAGCGCGAGTACGCCGGCAGGGTCAGGAACGCCGGGAACTCTTCGGCGAGCGCGCACTCGGCGAAGATCTCGCGGGCGTCCTCGAAGCGGTCGTCCTCGAAGCGCTCCAGCTTCGAGAACTCCTGCTCCAGGAGCTCCTCGACCCAGTGGCGGGTGATGATCTCGCCCTCGTCGGTGACGGCGTGCTGGTGGATCCACTGCCAAATCTGGGAACGGGAGATCTCCGCGGTGGCGGCGTCCTCCATCAGGTTGTGGATGGCCACCGCGCCGTTGCCGCGCAGCCAGGACTCGATGTAGCGCAGGCCCACCTCGATGTTGTTGCGCAGCCCCGCCTCGGTGATGAGTCCCTGGGTGCCGGCGATGTTCAGCAGCTCGCGGTCATCCGGGATCACGTCCTCGCGCTGGCGGTCCCGCTGGTTGGGACGCTCGCCCAGCACCGAGTCGAAGACCTCCCGGGCCACCGGAACCAGGTCCGGGTGCGCCACCCAGGAACCGTCGAAGCCGTCGTTGGCCTCGCGGGTCTTGTCCGCGCGGACCTTCTCGAACGCGACCGCGTTAGCCTCCGGGTCGCGGCGGTTGGGCACGAACGCGGCCATCCCGCCAATCGCCATCGCCCCGCGCCGGTGGCAGGCCCGGACCAGCTGCTCGGTGTAGGAGCGCATGAACGGGGCGGTCATGGTGACCATGTTGCGGTCCGGGAGCACGAAGCGCGGGCCCCGGTTCCGGAAGTTCTTGATCACCGAGAAGATGTAGTCCCAGCGGCCGGCGTTCAGGCCCGCGGCGTGGTCGCGCAGTTCGTAGAGGATCTCCTCCAATTCGAACGCGGCGGTGATCGTCTCGATCAGCACGGTGGCGCGGATGGTGCCCTGCGGAATGCCCAGCAGGTCCTGGGCCAGGACGAAGACGTCATTCCAGAGGCGCGCCTCCAGGTGGTTCTCCGTCTTGGGCAGGTAGAAGTACGGGCCGCGGCCCTGGGCGATCAGGCGCTGGGCGTTGTGGAAGAAGTACAGCCCGAAGTCCACCAGGGCCCCGGCCACCGGCTCCCCGCCCACCAGCAGGTTCTTCTCCGGCAGGTGCCAGCCGCGCGGGCGCACCACGATGGTGGGCAGGTCGGTCAGGCGCTCGCCGGAGAGCCGGTACTTCTTGCCCTCCGGGGAGGTGAAGTCGATCCTGCGGTCCAGAACGTCACGCAGGTTCAGCTGCCCGTTGACCACGTTGGACCAGGTGGGGGTGGAGGAGTCCTCGAAGTCGGCGAGCCAGACCTTCGCGCCGGAGTTCAGCGCGTTGATGGTCATCTTCCGGTCCACCGGTCCGGTGATCTCCACGCGGCGGTCTTCCAGGCCCGGGGCCGGGGAGGGGACGGACCAGGTGGCGTCCTCGCGGATGTGCCGGGTTCCGGGCAGGAAGCGCGGGTCCGCGCCGCGGGCAATCTGGTTCCGGCGGACCTTGCGCGCCCGGAGCAGCTCCTGGCGGCGGTCCTCAAAGGCGCGGTGCAGCGTGGCCAGGAAAACCAGGGCCTGGGGCGTGAGGACTTCCTCCTGCCGGCAAACCGGCACCGCGGTGAGGGTAACTCCGTTGAGGGTGATCGGATCGTTCATGGTTCTGGCTCCTGCCTGGAAAAGTTCTGGTGTGCGACGGCGGCGCGGTGGTCCGGTGCTGCGTGGAGACCGCGCCGCCATCAAACGGGGTGGGGTATTAGTGGAACTGGCCCTCTTCGGTGGATCCCACCAGGGCGAGGGTGGAGGCGTTCGGGTTGAGCGCCGTGGAGATGGCGTCGAAGTAGCCGGTGCCGACTTCGCGCTGGTGCTTGGTGGCGGTGTAGCCGCTGGACTCGGCGGCGAACTCGCGCTCCTGGAGTTCCACATAGGCGCTCATGCCGCGCTCGGCGTAGCCGGAGGCGAGGTCGAACATCGAGTGGTTCAGGGCGTGGAAGCCGGCCAGGGTGATGAACTGGAAGGTGAAGCCCATGGCGCCGAGCTCGCGCTGGAACTTGGCGATGGTGGAGTCGTCCAGGTGCTTCTTCCAGTTGAAGGACGGCGAGCAGTTGTAGGAGAGCATCTGGTCCGGGAACTCGGACTTGACGGCCTCGGCGAACTTGCGCGCCAGCTCCAGGTCCGGGGTGCCGGTCTCCATCCAGATCAGGTCCGAATACGGGGCGTAGGCCTTGGCGCGGGCGATGCAGGGCTCGATCCCGTTGCGGACCTTGTAGAAGCCCTCCGCGGTGCGCTCGCCGGTGATGAATTCCTGGTCCCGCTCGTCGACGTCGGAGGTGATCAGGGTGGCGGCCTCGGCGTCGGTGCGGGCGATGATGACGGACGGGACGTTGGCCACGTCCGCGGCCAGGCGGGCGGCGTTCAGCGTGCGGATGTGCTGCTGGGTGGGGATCAGGACCTTGCCGCCCAGGTGGCCGCACTTCTTCTCCGAGGCGAGCTGGTCTTCCCAGTGCACGCCCGCGGCGCCGGCGGCGATCATGGACTTCATCAGCTCGTAGGCGTTGAGCGGGCCGCCGAAGCCGGCCTCGGCGTCGGCGACGATCGGCACCAGCCAGTCCTCGACGGACTGGATGCCCTCGGAGTGCTCGATCTGGTCGGCGCGCAGCAGGGCGTTGTTGATGCGGCGGACCACCTGCGGGACCGAGTTGGCCGGGTAGAGGGACTGGTCCGGGTAGGTGTGGCCGGAGAGGTTGGCGTCGGCGGCAACCTGCCAGCCGGAGAGGTAGATGGCGCGCAGGCCGGCCTTGACCTGCTGCACGGCCTGGTTGCCGGTCAGGGCGCCGAGGGCGTTGGTGTAGCCGCCGTTGGGGGCCTCGGTGGTGAGCTGGTTCCACAGCTTCTCCGCGCCGCGGCGGGCGAGGGTGTGCTCCTCCTGGACACGTCCACGGAGACGGACAACGTCCGCGGCCGAGTAGTCCCGAGTGATACCGTCCCAGCGGGGGTTGGCGTTCCACTCGAGCTCCAGGGCCTCTTCGCTGGAAGCGGGGGTGTTCTGGTTCTCAGTCATTGCGGTCTCCTTGGAGGGGGTTCGGTGTGCCGGCGACGTTGCCGGTTCCCGTTTTCTTTCCTGTGCCAACTACTTTTCCGCGGATCTTCGAGGGCCTCTAGGGGTTTTCTCTGGAAAGAAATGCAGTTCTTCGCGTATCCTCAAGAAGTGACCCAATCCACGTGGAACCGTTCCCCGAAGCCCGCCTCCCGGAGCGTCGGTGGCGCCGCCGGCGCCCCGGATGCCGCGAACGACGCCGGCACGGACGTGATCGCCCTCGGCCGCCGCGTGCGCCACCTGCGCAAGGCCAAGGGGCTGACCCTGGACGCGCTGGGGGAGCTGGTCGGCTCCGCCCCTTCGCAGTTGTCTTTGATCGAAAACGGCAAGCGCGAGCCCCGGCTGGGGATGCTCACCGCGCTCGCCTCGGCGCTGGGCGTGGGCGTGGACGAGCTGCTCGGCACCGAGCCGCCCAGCCGCCGCGCGGCCCTGGAGATTGCCTTGGAGCGCGCCCAGCGCGGGCCCCTCTACGGGTCCCTCGGATTGCCGAAAGTCCGCGTCAGCTCGCGGTTGCCCCTGGATGTGCTGGAGGCGCTGGTGGGGCTGCAGCATGAGCTGGAGCGCCGCCTTGACGAGCAGGCTGCCACCCCGGAGGAGGCCCGCCGGGCCAACACCGAACTGCGCGTGGAGATGCGGGACAGGAACAACTACTACGGGGAGATCGAACGCCAGGCGCAGGAGCTGCTTGCCGCCGTCGGGCACTCCTCCGGACCGCTGTCCCACAACGTGGCCGCGGACCTGGCCGATCACCTGGGGTTCGCGGTGCGCTTTGTGGGAGACCTGCCGCATTCGACGCGCTCGCTGACGGATTTGAAGAACCGCAGGATTTACCTTTCGCAGGGCCGCTCCAGTGATTCGGACCCGCGGACGGTGCTGCTGCAGGCGCTGGGACACTACGTGTTGGGGCACCAGACGCCGGTGGACTATTCCGATTTCCTGCGCCAGCGCGTCTACACCAACTACTTCGCCGGGGCGCTGCTGATGCCGGAGCAGGCCACCGTGGAGTTCCTGCGCCAGCGCAAGGCCGCCAAGGAACTCGCCGTGGATGACCTGCGGGACGCCTTCGCGGTCTCCTACGAATCCGCCGCCCACCGCTTCACCAATCTGGCCACTGAGCACTTGGGCCTGACCTGCCACTTCCAGAAGGTCCACGAGTCCGGGATCATCCACAAGGCCTATGAGAACGACGGCGTGAATTTCCCGGCCGACCACACCGGGGCCATCGTGGGGCAGTCGGTGTGCCGGTACTGGACGTCCCGGGCGGTGTTCGAGGTGCCGGATAAGTTCCGCTCCTACGAGCAGTACACGGACACGGTGACCGGGACGTACTGGTGCACCGCGCGCACCGAACGGCACTCCTCCGGAACGTATTCGCTCTCCATCGGGGTGCCGTTCCAGCATGTGAAGTGGTTCCGGGGGCGGGACACCACCGAACGTTCCAAGTCCAGGTGCCCGGAGGAGTCGTGCTGCCGGCGCCCGCCGGCGGCCCTGTCCGAGGTGTGGGCCGGCCAGGCCTGGCCGGCGGCGCGAGCGAATACGCACCTGCTGGCGGCGATGCCGTCCGGTGCGTTCCCGGGGGTGGACGAGACCGAGGTGTATTCGTTCCTGCAGGCGCATGAGGGGCGTTAAGCCGGCGCACCTAGTGCCATATGGTTTGAGTGTGCGCGGTCCCGTTCGTCATAGGCGCCGCGAACGGCGTCGGCCTGAAGCACCCGTTAGCGCGTTGATGAACGTGGTCAGCATCGATCACATCGGGTCCAGGGAGGCTTGGGCGGGCTGCTCTGACAGGAAGCGGGCAGGGCCGGCAGCATGGGGTGCTTGTCGATCGCACGGAAACCCCCGGGAGAAGACTTTGGCCGGTCTTGCCAGGAACTGTGCGATCGCTGCCTCACGTTCCGGAGCAAGGCGCCCCTGACCGGGGCCGTTGCACCATGTTAAGGGGCGCGCTACTTTCAAAGCCGTGTTCGCTTTCGCTGGGGAGATGTCCGACATAATCATCTGATGATGCGCACACTCAACTCGTTTTCGCGTTTCCACAGGGCGTTGGACCGGATCGGATTTAATCGCTTGGCGACCAGGGCCAGTCTGGTCTTCTGGCGACCTGCCGAAACAGCAGGCGAAAACTTCCAGCGCGTGCTCGACGCGGCGGGGGATGGCATGTACGGCGTCGATGAGACGGGCCGGATCACCTTCGTCAACCGCACACTGTGCGAACTGCTCGGCGCAGACCGGGCGGAGGCCCTGGTGGGCCGGGACCACCACCACGCGCTGGGCCACCGCCCGCCGATAGGGGAGGTGGCTGCGGGGAACCTGGAACGGGGTGACCTGGACGAGTGCGCGTTGTGTGCCTCCGTCGGCCGCGCCGCACCCGCCGATGGTTACATGTCCCTTGGGAGCGTCGACCAGGAGCCGCTGCCCATCGAGTTCATCTCCCGTCCGGTCACAGCGACGGGGATATACCGGGGCACCGTCATCACCGTTCACGACCTGCGGGAACGCCGCGCCCGGGACGCTGAGCACCGCCGTGCACAGACGGAACGCAACCGGCTGCTCTCCGTCGTGGAGGCCAGTGTCAATTTGGTTGTGGTGGGCAGGTCCGATGGGCAGGTGCAGTGGATGAACGCCAGCGGGCGCAACCTGCTTGGCATCGCCGCCGACGAGAACGTCGGGGCCTACAGCATCGAGGACATGTTCTCGCCCGAAGAGCTGGCGCGGATCCAGGAGGAGGACATGCCGGCTCTTGTTAGGGACGGGCGGTGGCGGGGTGAGCGCACCTTGCTGTCCCGCGCCGGAGAATCGATTCCCGTGGAGGTCGCGTCTCAGCTGCACCACGACGAGGACTTCCCCCAGGGCTACTACGTCACGGAAATAATGCGGGACCTGCGGCCACAGCTTGAGCAGGAGCGCAGCCTGCGGCTGAGCGAGAACCGCCTTTCCACCGCCGAGACTGTGGCCCGGCTGGGCAGTTGGGAATGGAATCCCGAGACAGGTTCCGTCAAATGGTCGCGCGGGCTCTACCGGCTGTACGGTATGGAGCCCGGCAGCGGGGAGGAGTCCCTGGACACCTGGCTGATGACTTTGCATCCGGATGATCAGGAACGCGTCACGGAGATATGCGCACGGGTAGCCGAGGGAGAGGGCGCCCTTGATCTTGTGTGCCGTTCCAGCCGCGCCGACGGTACTCCAATGGTCGTCCATAGCCGGGGCGAGGTCGTCGATGAACCCGGCACCCCGCGCGTCGTCATAGGTTCCCTGCTGGACATCACGGAGCATCATGCCGCCCTTGCAGCGGTGCAGCGGAGTCAGGAACGGGCCCGGCGGATCCTGGAGTCCGCGGGCGAGGCCTATGTGCAGTTCAGTGCGGAAGGACTGGTCACCGAATGGAATGTCCAGGCCGAAAGGACGTTTGGATGGACCCGGGCTGAGGCGATGGGCCAGCCGCTGGCCTCGCTGGTCATGAGGCCAGCGGAGCGGGAATCCCTTGAGCGGCTGCTCGGGCTGCCCCATGGATCCGACGAAGCAGGGAATCCCGCAGAGCATTTTGAACAGCCGATGCTGCACCGTTCAGGCCATGAATTTCCCGCTGAAGTAACCGCCTGGACCACGGACGACGGCGCGAAGCGCGTCTTCAGTTGCACCATCCGCGATATCAGCGAACGGCACGCCGCCGAGCGGGTCAAGGACGAGTTCGTCTCGGTGGTGGGCCACGAACTGCGGACTCCCCTGACCTCCATCCACGGGGCATTGGGCCTGCTGCGGGCCGGCCTCTTGGGCGAATTGAATCCCCGCGGAAAGCAGATGGTGGACATTGCCGCCCATAACACGGACCGTTTGGTCCGGCTGATCAATGACATCCTGGATATTGAGCGGCTCAATTCGGGCAAGGTGGCCCTGGAGTTGCAGGCATGCGATGTCGCCGCCCTGGCGGGGCGGTCCCTGGAGGTCATGCGGTCCATGGCTGACGCTGCCGGGGTACGCCTGACGCTCGACGCCCGGCCAGCCGTGCACTGGGTCGACCCGGATCGAATCGAACAAACCATGACCAACCTGCTCAGCAACGCGGTCAAGTTTTCCCCCGCTGGTGCGGAGGTCCGCTTGGTGGTCCGTTCGGATGCAGGCGGGCTGACCATTCAAGTCCGCGACCAGGGCCGCGGCATCCCGGTTTCAGACCTGGAACGGATCTTCGACCGTTTCCAGCAGGTGGATGGCTCTGATGCCCGAGAGAAGGGCGGAACGGGCCTGGGCCTGGCCATTTGCCGCACCATCGCGGAACAGCACGGCGGCCGGATATGGGCCGAAAGCAGCCCTGGCGGCGGGGCGTGCCTGACCATGACGCTTCCGGCCGCCTGCGCCGAGGGCCTGGAGGCGAGCATCGAGGCGCCTGGCGGGCCAAAGATCGTCGTTTGCAGCGAGGACGCCTCAGTACGTGCCCGCATCGTGGAGATGCTGTTGCCGCATGGTTATGAGCCCATCGAGGTCACCACCAGCTCGGTCCTCCTCGACGCGTCACTCCAGCACCGTCCTTCACTGATCCTGCTCGAACAAAGGACCCCGACGGTGGCCAACTGGGAGGCGATCGCCGGCTTGCGCGACCACTCCGAGACCCGGAACCTTCCGGTGGTCTTCCTGAGCTTCGAGGGTGACAGCATCCGGGCCGAATCTGACGTCCTTACTTGTGTGGGCGAGCCCCTGGAAACAGGGGGGCTGTTGGCCGCCATCGGCGAGGCCATCGGCAAGCGGGACACGGGCCCTCAGTTGCTGCTCGTCGAGGATGACGCGGGCTTGGCCGCCGTCCTGACGGAGGGATTCCGGCAGCTCGGCATCGAGGTGCATCACTCACCCACCGCCCGGCAGGCCCTGGCGTTGTGTGCCCACATCGTCCCGGACCTGGTGGTGCTTGACCTTCAGCTGCCGGACCAGGACGGTTTCGCTGTCGTGGCGCAGTTGCGCCGGGACGCACGGCTGGAAAGCGTGCCGTTGGCCGTT
Organism: Zafaria cholistanensis; assembly: GCF_008580665.1. GTDB lineage: Bacteria > Actinomycetota > Actinomycetes > Actinomycetales > Micrococcaceae > Zafaria > Zafaria cholistanensis. The sequence continues at coordinate 86,285 of NZ_BKDJ01000008.1, read as the reverse complement.
TACAGTGCCCGCGACCTGAGCGAGGACGACCGAAAGCGGCTCCGTCTGGGGAAGACCGGGTTCTTCACCAAAGGACGGGTCAACCCGGAGGAGTTTGAACGACACGTGGTGGACCTGCTCGGCCATCTGACCCAAAACGCAAAGGTAAAGACCCATGGATAACCCCCGGCGCATCTTGCTGGTTGATGACGACTCAGGCATTCGGGAAGTGGCCCGCACCGTCCTGGAAATGGTGGGCGGATACGACGTCGAAACGGCCGCCTCCGGGCTGGAGGGCCTCGAGAAGGCGCGCACCAGCCCGCCGGATGCGATCGTGCTGGACGTCATGATGCCCGGGCTCGACGGGCCGGCAACCTTCGCCCGGCTGCAGGAGCAGCCGGAAACGCGCGACGTGCCGGTCATCCTCCTGACGGCCAAGACACAGGCAGCCGACCGTAGCCGGTTCGCATCGATGGGAGTGGCCGGCATGCTCCCGAAACCTTTTGACCCCATGGCGCTCTGTGACCAGATTGCGGGCATGCTGGACTGGCAGCCGTGAACGGCGCCGTCCAGACGGCCCCCGGGCTTGATCCGACGGCGGCGATCCGGGCCATCTGGAACAGCAACCGCGATGAAGTCATGGGTCGCGTAGCCGTGCTCGAGGACGCGGTAGCGGCCGCGATTGAGGGGCGGCTTTCCCCGGAGAATCGCGTCGCCGCCGAACGTGAGGCCCACAAGCTGGCCGGCGCCGCCGGCACCTTCGGCTTCGGGCGGGCCTCCGAGGCGGCGCGCAAGCTTGAAGGGATCCTGGCCGGAACGGACCCCATTCCGCTTGACCGGACCCTCGTCGCGGCCGACGAAGTGGTGGCCCTCCGGGGCGACCTCAGCCGGGACCCCTCACCCCCTGCGGAACCTGCACCGGACCGCCCCTTGACGCCGGTCCCGGCCACCCAGGGCAGCCCGCTTGCGGGTGGCCCCCCACGGCAGGAGGCACCCTCCGGGCCGCTCGTGGCCATCGCGGTGGCCGGCCAAGGGCGCCGAAAACAATTGGCCGCGGCCGCGATCGACCGCGGTTTCCAAACTCTGGTCATCAGTGAGAACGGCTGGCTTCCGCAGGAGGGACCACCGCCCGCCGCCGCGCTCGTCGACCTTGGTGAGGGTGACGGCAGCCTTGTCCTCCTAGCGGCCCTCGCCGCGCTGGATCCTCCCGTTCCCTCGCTGGCCCTGACGCCGTCGAACGCACCCTGCGACCGGGTTTCGGCGGCGCGCGCGGGCGCCCGCGGATTCCTCAGCGCCGAGGCGTCCCCCGGTGAGCTCTTCACCGCGGTGCAAAACCTGCTTGCACCCCCCAAGGCGCCCGAAAGCACAGTGCTGGTCCTCGACCACCTGCCGGCGAGCCTGTCCTCGGTGCACGCCGCGCTGCAGAACGCCGGCTTGGCCGTGGTGGGGCTGACGGAACCGGCGCGGCTGTGGGAGGCGATGGAGGAGACGCAACCGGACCTGCTGATCCTTGAATCCAGTTTGCCCGGGGTTGGGGGAGCGGAACTATGCCAAGTGCTGCGCAGCGACGCCCGATGGGCCAGCCTGCCTGTGCTCCTCTTGACTGCATACGACAATGCGGCCGCCACGGCCGCTCTCTTCGACGCCGGCGCGGACGACGTCGTGGCCAGTCCCTTCGACGGCGCCGACCTGGCCGCGCGGGTACGGAACCGGCTGAAACGCACGCGGGCGCTCCGCGGCCACGCGCCCGTTGCCCGGGACGGGGATCCGCTTGCCGTTGACCACCCTGCCACGCGGACAGCCGGAACTGTCGCCGCTGAAGACGATGTTCAAGTCGTAGTCGTCGAGGATGATCCGCTGCTCGCAGAGCTCCTCCGGCATGCCTTGACCACGCGCGGTTACCGGTTCCGGCACTTCACCGACGGGCAGGCCGCAGCGGACGAGCTGGCGGGCAGCCCGCCCGCGCTGCGGCCGCGCGTGGTCCTGCTCGACGTCGGTCTGCCCGCCCTTAACGGGTTCGGCGTGCTGCGGCAGATGGCGCTCACGGACAACCTCGCGTCCACCCGGGTGATCATGCTGACCGCCCACTCCAGCGAGACGGAAATCCTCAATGCCTTGGAACTGGGCGCGTTCGACCACGTGGCCAAACCCTTCAGCATGCCCGTGCTAATGCAGCGCGTGCGCCGGGCCCTGGGAGACTGACCTGGTGCTGTACGACGTGCTTATCAGTGTTTTGCTCGCCGAAATCGGCATCCTCGGCGCCGGGCTGGGCTTCATTTTCGGCCATGCAGCCCTCCGGCAGGTGCGTGCCGCGCGACTGCGGCCCGACATGCGGGTCAGCATGGATATCTTGGCACGGGTCCTGGCCGGCTCCCCGGACCCTCCGCCCCTTCCAAGGCTTCCGCTGGACAAGGCGATCGAAGCGGTGGCCGCCGCAACGCGCAGTGTCGACGATGCGGGGCGGGCACGACTTGCACAGCTGCCCGCGTACGTGGCACTTACGGAGCGCTCCGTCCGCTGGTGCACCAGCCCGCGGTGGCCCCGCCGGCTCAAGGGCGTCCGGCTGCTGGTCATCCTGGGCGCCGGCCACACCACCGTACCCCTTTTGCTCGAGGACCCGCGCCCGGAAGTGCGCAGCGCCGCGGCCGTCTGGGCGGTCAACCATCCGAGCCCGCAGGTCACCACCCGACTGGTCCAGATGCTCGGTGACGAGGCTCTCGCCTGCCGGCTGACCGCCCAGGATGCCCTGATCAGGATGGGCCGCCACGCCGTTCCCGCCATCATCGGACACTTGTCCGAAGCGGTCCCGGCCGCGCTGGCCACAGCGCTCCTCGTCGCGTCCCGCGTGCGCGACTCCGCGCTGGCCGGACCGGCGCTGGAGCACCGGAACCACAGTGATCCTGCGGTTCGGGCCGCCGTCGCGCAGGTGCTTGCCTCCGGCGGGGGGACGGACGGCGTCGAGGGGCTTGAAGGGTTCCTGGCCGACCCCGCGGCCGCGGTGCGGACCGCAGCCGCGGCCGGGCTGGGCGCTCTGGGGCACTGGCCCAGCTCCCCCCTGCTCGCCGACAGGCTGGGCGATCCTGCCTGGGAAGTCCGCCGCGCAGCCGGCCTGGCACTCGACCGGCTCGGCGGCCCGGGTCAGCTGTACCTTCAGCGGGCACTCCACAGCCCGGACCGGTTCGCACGGGACATGGCCCAGCAGGTGCTGGACCGGGCCGGGCCAGGGCGCGGCAGGCCCACACCGGCAGCGTTTGCCATGAAAAGACAGGAAGAATGATGATCTTCGAGGTCGTCCCCCTGGTCCTAACGGGTTTCGCCTGGGCAGTATTCGCCTATTTCATTGTGGTCAACGGCTGCCAAACCGCCCTTCTGTGCAGCGCCACGGCAGCCATGCGCCGTCACCGGCAGCGGGTATGGGAAGAGGACCGGGTCGGTCTGCTCGGATCCGCCGTGACCCCGACGATCAGTGCCCTCGCGCCCGCGTACAACGAAGAAGCCAACGTAGCCGAAAGCGTCCACGCGCTGCTGATGCTCCAGTACCCGGCGCTGGAAGTAGTGCTCATCAACGACGGCTCCGGTGACTCGACCCTTGACGTACTGATCCGCACCTTCAACCTGTACCCAATCCACCCGATCTTCCGCAACCAAGTGCCGTCCCAACCCATCCGCGGCCTCTACCGCTCACGGATTCATCCCCAGCTGCTGGTGGTGGACAAAGAGAACGGCGGGAAAGCCGATGCCCTCAACGCGGGCCTCAACTGCGCAACCGGCGAGCTTGTCTGCGCCATCGACGCCGACACGCTCATCGAACCGGACGCGTTGCTGCGGATTGTCCGGCCGTTCTTGACCGACGAGAACGTAGTGGCCGCCGGCGGCACCATTCGCGTTGCCAATGGTTCGAAGGTGGCCCACGGGCGCGTCCTGGACGCACGGGTTTCCCCGGGGCTGCTGGCAGGCTGCCAAACCGTGGAATACCTCCGCTCGTTCCTGTTCGGAAGGCTGGGCTGGAATAACCTCGGCGGGAACCTGATCATTTCGGGGGCCTTCGGTCTGTTTCGCCGGGAATCCGTGCTCGAGGTGGGTGGCTACGTCCACGACACGGTCGGTGAGGACATGGAGCTCATTGCCGACCTGCGGCGCCAGGGCCAAGACCGCGGAACCCCCAGCCGGGTGGACTTCGTTCCCGACCCGGTGGCGTGGACCGAGGTCCCGGAGTCCTGGCGTGTGCTCGGACGGCAGCGGGACCGATGGCACCGGGGCCTGACCGACGTGCTGTGCCGGCACCGGGGCGTACTCTTCAATCCGCGGTACCGGGCCTTGGGCCTGGTGGTCTATCCCTACTATCTGGGGGTGGAACTGCTGGGTCCCGTTGTCGAGGCGCTGGGGCTGATTGCGGTGCCGCTCGGATTGATGCTCGGAGCGGTCGATGTGACGTTCGGCGCGTTGTTCCTGGCGGTGGCCTACGGCTGGGGCGTGCTGTTGAACGTGGCGGTCATCGCGCTGGAGGAATTGACGTACCGACGGTACCAGCGTTGGCCAGACCTGCTTCTGCTGCTGTTTTGGAGTGTCGTGGAGGGTGTTGGCTACCGTCAGCTCACAGTCATCTGGCGGCTGCGCGGACTCTGGCGTTATGCCCGGGGCAGCAAGGACTGGGGCGTCATGAGCCGGAAAGGCCTCGGAACTCCAGCACAGGTCTGATAGAGCAATCCCAGGGACCGTAAACCCAATATGATCTGGTGGCCCCAACGCCTGTCGGGAAGCCTCCGGGCACGCGGGTCTTCCCACGAAAACGGTGCTGCTGCCGGCCTTCGAGGAAACCCTGGCCATGCTGGGCAGGATCGGCAACCGGTAGCCGCACCATCACCGGCCGCACGGGCCACGACTCCGGCTGCGCCCCGGCGGGGCGGCCGGCTTGTCTGGTGTTCTTGAACGAGTGAGGCCCCAGCCTTGGGGGGGAAGGCTGGGGCCTGCAATCACTCATCACTCGCACCGTTCTGAGGTATTTCCAAAGTTACCGAGCCAGCCTGCGAGGTTCCTGTGTCCGGGGTGGGAAAACCCCCAGACGGCCGTGGTTGCTGGTCCGGTTTGGCCCCGGGACCGGCCCGCGGGCTCTACTCGACCAGCTTGCCGGCTACCGAGTCGTCGGCGTTGGCCTCGGCCAGGGACCGGAACGAGTCCGGCGCCGGGGGCAGGGCCTCGAAGCTGACTCCCCCGGCCGGGGACCAGGTGAAGTTGCCCTGCAGTGAGGGGTCCATGTCGGGGAAGTCCGAACGGTTGTGGCAGCCCCGCGTCTCGCGCCGCTCCAGGGCGCACTCGAGCGTGGCGCGGGCCGCGAGGAGTGAGCCCAGCAGGTCGTAGGCGTGGGCCAGGTCGTCGAACCCGGCGATGTCGGGATGGGCAGTGACGTGCTGGGCGCGCTCTTCGAGGGCATCCAGCTTGCGCAGGCCCTCCTGGAGTCCCTGTTCGGTGCGCACGACGCCGGCGTGTTCGGTCATCAGGTTGCGCACTTCGCGCTGCAGTCGCCGGGCCGATTCGGTTCCGCGCTCCTGCAGCAGGGACTGCATTTCGGCGCGGGCCAGCCCGACGGCGGAGGGGTCCCGGAGGACCTTGGTGCGGGAGGCCACGTATTCTGCGGCGTGCGTGCCGGTGATGCGCCCGTAGACGAGCAGCTCGATCAGCGAGTTCCCGCCCAGGCGGTTGGCCCCGTGCAGGCCCGAGGAGGCCTCGCCGATCGCGTACAGTCCCTCCACGCCCGTGCCGTGGTCCTCCGGCGCCACCCACACTCCGCCCATGGAGTAGTGCGCGGTCGGGGCGATCTCCATTTTCGTGGTGGTGATGTCCAGCATCTGCAGGTCGATCAGGGTGCGGTAGACGCGCGGCAGTTTCTGGAGGATGACCTCCCGGGGCAGGTGGGAGACATCCAGGTACACCCCGCCCTTCTCGGTTCCGCGACCCGCGGCGATCTCGGTGAATCCGGCCAGGGCCACCCGGTCGCGGGTGGAGAGTTCCATGCGCTCGGGGTCGTAGCGCTCCATGTACCGCTCACCCAGGGCGTTGGTGAGGATTCCGCCCTCCCCGCGCGCGGCCTCCGAGACCAGGGTGCCGGCGGCGTCGTCGGGCTCCAGCAGTCCCGAGGGGTGGAACTGGACCAGCTCGGCGTCCCGGATCCGGGCGCCGGCCAGGGCGGCCAGGCGGAAGGAGTCGCCGGTGTTCTCGTCCCGCCGGGAGGAGGTGTGGCGCCAGATGCGGGTGTGCCCGCCGGCGGCCAGGATGACCGCGTCGGCATGGATTTGGACGGGCGTGCCGTCCACGATGTCGAACCCGTAGGCTCCGAAAACCGTGCCCCCGGCCACCAGCAGGCGGGTGATGTAGATGCTGTCGATGATCTGCACGTTCAGCTCGGCCGCGCGGCGCATCAGTGTGCGCTGGATTTCCAGGCCCGTGTAGTCGCCGGCGTAGGCGGTGCGGCGGTACTTGTGGGCTCCGAAAAAGCGCTGGGAAATCCGCCCGTCCGCCTCCCGGGCGAAGGGCATCCCCCACTTTTCCAGGTCCTCGATCCCTTCGGCCGCGTTGCGCGCCACGGTTTCGACGATGGCCGGGTCGGCCAGGAAGTAGGACTCGCGCAGGGTGTCGGCGGCGTGCTGCTGCCAGCTGTCCTCGGGATCCATGGTGGCCAGGGCAGCGTTGATGCCTCCGGCCGCCAGGGTGGTGTGGGCATCGTGCTTGCGCCGCTTGCCCACCGCCAGCACCTGGACCCCGCGCTGGGCCAGTTCGATCGAGGCGCGCAGGCCCGCGCCGCCGGTACCGATAACGAGGACGGAGGTGGACATCAGGCGTTCAGGTGCGTGCTGTGTGGTCATGTATTCAATGCTAGGAAGGCCCGTATGATGAGTCCAATGCATTATGTGACTGATCTCGATGCGCGGAGGCTATGATGAAACTGGAGCAATTGTCCTCCTTCGAGGCTGTGGCCCGGATAGGCCACTTCACCCGCGCCGCCGAGGAGCTCTTCCTCGCCCAGCCGTCCCTGAGCCGGCAGATCGCCGCCCTGGAGGCCGACCTGGGCGCCAAGCTGTTTCGCCGCGGGCCGGCCGGAGTGGCGCTGACCGACGCGGGCGAGGTGCTTTTGCCCATCGCCCGCCGGATGCTTGGTGACGCGCGGTCAGCACGCGAGCAGATGGACGAACTGGCCGGGCTGCGCCGCGGGCACGTCCGCCTCGGCGCTCCGCCGACCCTGTGCGTCTCACTGGTCGCAGACGTGCTGGCCGCTTTTCGGGCCGCGCACCCCGGCGTGGACCTGCACATCACCGAGGGCGGTTCACGTTCCCTGGTGGACGCGCTGAACGAGAACGCACTGGATTTGGCCCTGGTGGTCACCCGCGGGGCAAACCCATCCGTGCCCGGCACCGAACTGATCCCCCTGCTGTCCGAGGAACTGGTGGTAGTCTCTGCGGCAGGTGCCCCGCTGCCGGGACCGGCGCACCAGCAGCGGGGCGAAAGCCCGACCCCGGCCGAGCTCACCCCGGCCGAGCTCACCTTGGCGGAGCTGGCGCAGATCCCCCAAGTCGCCTTCAACCGCAGCTACGACCTGCGCGGAGCCACCGACGCAGCCTTCTCCGCGAGCGGACTTACCCCGACGATCGCCGTCGAGGGCGCCGAGATGGACGCCGTGCTCCGGTTCGTGGAGCGGGGGCTGGGAGTGGCCGTGGTTCCGGCGATGGTGGTCATTGACCGCCCCGCGCTGCGCAGCACCCGCCTGGTGCGCCCCCAGCTGACCCGAACCGTCAACCTGGCCCGCCGCACCGACGTCGGACCCTCGGCCGCCGCGGCGGCCATGCAACGGTTCGTCTTCGAAACCGTGGACCGGCTCGCCGCGCCGGGCACCGACCTCGCCAAACTGGTCACCGTGACACCGCGCGCGACCGGTCCGGGGCGCTGAGCTGGATGGCACCGCCGAACATCCAGGAACGCCCCATCCCGGACTCCGGCCCGTACAGGGAATTCAGATACGGAGCCTGTTAGCGGTCATGAAAAACTGCCCATGAGCGGTCCCGAAAATGCCTGCGGGCGACTCATCGCTCGCGCCGGCCGACGTCGGCGCCTCCGCATGCCCGAGGGTCTTGCTCGTAATACAAGAATTGCCAGCTTTCCGCGGGAGGGCCCACAGCCGATCCGTTTGCTGCGTCCAAGAGGTGTCGGAACCAGACCGGAATCGGGCTCCGGGAAACTAAAGGATTCGAACCTGTGCCTTCGGCCAGCAACGTAAGCGCCGTGACCGGCCTTAAGGGATGGCTCATAGAGGCGTGCCATGGGCTGGAGGCCTCCGGGGTTTGTCTGCGGGTAAGGCCGCTGCCGTGTGGGACACGCCGGTAGCCATCAAACAGGTGCGAAGGACAAGAAGCCTGCCTGTCCGGGCCGGCCCAGCTGCCGCACCAACCAGTGACGCGCGTGGTCTCGCCGGTCGTTCTCCCTTATAAGGTCTCGGACCTGTACCGCCGGTAAGGGGGATTACCGGCGGTAGGGTGGGGGTGACCCCATTTAAGGCTGGAATGACCAAAACCGCCCCCTGAAGAGACAACGGAGCCTGCGTGACCGAGATCCTTGCCCCCGCCGCACCCATTGACGTCGCGGGGACCGTGCTCGCGCACGCGGACGCGGAGCGGGTACGGCGCACCCTGGAGAGTTCCATCTCACCGGCCACGAAGCGCGCGTACGCGTCGGACTGGCGCTCCTTCGCCGCCTGGTGCGCCGCGAAAGGCTACCCGCCCCTGCCGGCGTCGGCCGAGACAGTGATCGCGTACCTCAGTGAGGCCGCCGCGACGGTCCGGCCCGACGGGGGGTGGGCGTACGCGGTGTCCACCCTGACGCGGAGGGCCGCGGCGATCAATGCCGCCCACGTGAGCGCCGGGGTCCCGGCCCCGGGGGCGGGCGGCCAGGTGGCGAGGGCCCTGCTCGCGATCCGGCGGGAGCGCACGCAGGGGCCGCGGCGGGTGGATCCGCTGCTCACCGATGACCTGAAAATCCTCCTGCGCGCCCTAGCCGATACGACGTGGCCGGGCGCGGTGGCCGCCACCCGGGACGCGGCCGTGCTGCTGGCCGGGTTCGCCGGCGCGTTCCGCCGCTCCGAACTGGCTGCCCTGAACCTCTCGGACGTGATCCCGTCCCGGCACGACGGCGTGCACCTGCGGGTGCGCCGGTCCAAGACCGACCAGGAAGGAGCGGGCCTGGTCAAGGCCCTGCCGTTCGGGCACGATCCGCTCACCTGCGCCCCGTGCGCCCTCTACCGGTGGATGGACCTGCTCACCGCCGTCGACGGGGCCGGGGGCCGGGTCGCGCTCATGCGCGCCGTCCGCGACATGAACGCGCAGGAGACGCACGTGTGCCGGCGGGAGAGGGCCCGCACCGACTCCGAGGCGCCTTTGTTCCGCTCCCTGGCCGGAGGAGGAGCCGTCAAGGACGCGCGGATGAGCGGGCATGCGGTCAACGAAATGCTCAAGCGCCGCGCGGCCGCCGCCGGCCTGGACCCCACCCGCTACGGGGGACACTCCCTGCGGGCCGGGTTCGTCACCCAGGCCTTCCGCGCCGGGGCCGACTCCCGCGCGATCCGCCGCCAGACCGGACACAGGAGCGATACGGTCCTGGCCGTCTACGACCGCGAATACGCGCCCCTGGTCGGCAACGCCGTCACGGCCATCGGCCTCTAACCGTGGACGCCGTGAACAGGGAACCCGTGAACAGGGAGCCGAAGGGCAGGGGCGCGACCGCGAACCCGGCGTGGGTGCTGTTCCGGGACTGGTGCGAGGCCGCAGGCCTCTCCGCCCTGCCCGCCACCGCGGATACGATCGCCGCGTTTGTCGCCGAGGTGCCGGCCGCCCCGGCCACCCGGGCCAAACGCCTGCAAATCATCCGCCGCGTCCACCGCCACACCGGACACCCCCTCGCCCTGCCCGACCCCACCCCCGCCTTGCCCTGGCGGGAGGGGGAAGGCTGGCTGGACCTCACCCAAACCTTGGCCCGCTGCCCCACCGCCGGATGGCCGGCCGGGCTGGCCGGGCGCCGCGACGCGTACCTGGCCGTCCTGGCCGGGACCTGCCGCCTCACCCGCGAAACGGCCCGCCAGGTGGGAGTCGCCGACATCACCCAGGGCCCGGACGGGGCCTGGGCCATCTGCGGCATCCCCGTCGAACGCACGCCGGAGCCGGCCGGGTGCCCGGCCTGCGCCCTTACCCGATGGCTGACAGTCCTGGTGCTCTGGGAGGAGCGGGGCAGGGCCTCGGTGCGCTCCCTGCTGGCCGGACACCGAACGACAGGCACCCACGCCTGCCGGGAAGCCTCCGGGCACCGGGGTCTTCCCCCGGGAACGGTGCTGCTGCCGGGCATCGACAAGCACGGCTGGCTCACCGACTGGGAACCCGTCTCGGCCCGCACCGTCTCGGCCATCCTCGCCCACCGCCAGGACGCCTCCCGCGCACCCCTCCCTGAATTCACTGCGGGGCGCGACCCCGACCGGGAGGTCGCAGAGGACTACCAGCGCGCCTCCCTGGACGAGCTGGCCGGAATCCTGGAGGCGCTCGACACCCAGGCCGCCCAAGCCCTGAAGGCATCCGACGCGGCCATCGAAGAGACCCTGGCCATGCTGGGCCGCATCGGCGACCACTAGGCACGCTCCCGTCTGCCGCCCGTACCGGCCGCGACTCCAGGCGCGACGGGCGGGGGCGGCCGGGCCGTTCCGGGCCTCAACGGGTGAGACCCCAGACCAGGGGCGGATTCGACGGATCCAAGCTTCTTCGGCAACTATTCCGGATTCAAATGTGTTCGCTCAATGAACAAACTGCCCTCATGTGTTGCGCATCACTTGATCATGAAGACGAGTCCAAACTGTCCACATGATCGAAGGGGTTGCTCCTTGTCCACCTCCAACCTTTTGTCGCCACGTCGCGTTCACCCGCTTTGGGTGGTTGTCCTTTGTTGGCTCGCAGTCGTCTTTGATGGCTATGATCTGATCGTCTTTGGGGTCGCCGTCCCCGAGTTGCTGGAGTACAAGGCGTGGAACCTCAATCCAGTCCTCGTCGGCCAAGTCGGCTCGCTGGGTCTGGTTGGCATGTTCTTCGGCGCATTGGCCTCCGGCACGCTCAGCGGGCGCTATGGGCCTCGCAAGCTCCTCATTACCAGCCTCATCGTCTTTTCCTTGGCCATGCCCTTGGCGGCAATCGCGCCGACGCTGTTCGTTTTCGGCCTCTGCCGCTTGGTTGCCGGACTCGGCCTGGGGGCTCTCATGCCTGTCGCGATCGCACTCACCGTCGAGTTCTCCAATCCGGCCAGGCGCCAGCTGAACAACGCACTGATGTTTTCCGGCTTCTCCGTCGGCGGCATTCTGGCCGCCGTCGTCGGTCTTGTGGTCCTTCCTGTCGCCGACTTCCGTGTCCTCTTCGCCCTCGGTGCCGCCCCCTTGGTACTCGTCCTGCCCTTCATGCTGCGTTTCCTCCCGGAATCCATCGCCTTCCTCAAGCATTCGGGCCGGGAACAACAAGCTCGGGAAACCGCTGCCCGCTATGGCATTCCCTTCGCCGAATCGCCGGCATCCCAAGAGAAGGCCAACCCCGCCGCACTGTTCAAGAACCGTCTGGCCACGCCGACCCTTCTGTTCTGGCTGGTGTCCTTCTGCGGTTTGTTGATGGTTTACGGGCTGAACACCTGGCTGCCGCAGATCATGCGTTCCAGCGGATACTCCCTCGGTTCCGCGCTCACTTTCCTCCTCGTCTTCAACATCGGCGCGGTTGTCGGGGTGATCGTGGCAGGCGGACTGGCGGATAAGCTGGGCGAGCAGCGAGTCATCGTCGTTTCGTTCCTCATGGCTGCGGCCGCTGTCCTGCTCCTGGCCACAAAGCCGGACGGCTTCTTCCTGTACTTCCTCATCGCCGTTGCCGGTTTCGGGTCCAATACCCAGACTTTGGTCAATGCATTTGTCGCCGGCTTCTACCCCGCCCACCTGCGTCCCACGGGTCTGGGTTGGGCCCTTGGTGTCGGCCGTCTTGGCGCCATCGTCGGCCCGACCTACGGCGGGATCGTCATGTCTCTGGTTGCCGCCGGCGCCGTCGGGAACACCTGGAACTTTTACGCGTTCGTCATCCCATCAATCATTGCCGCAGTCTTGCTCAGCCTCGTGAAGAAACGCCCGCTGCTGGCAACGCCAGCGGTTCCGCCACTTGGCGGAGATGAAAAGGTTGACGCCGAGAAGTCAGCGAGTGCATGAGGTTTCGGCTGTGTCCGGGACGTGGCAGCAATAGCGGCCACGTCCCGGTGTTCGTCCGCAGCGGTGGGCGGCAACCCATCAGGTGGTGGACGCTGGGACGCGTGAGAGCCCACCGGATAGGAGCCGATGCGGCGAGACCATGTCGGGCTGCAGTGACGATCCGAACGCCGGCTCGGGCGCCGCAGGATGCGCCTGAGCCGGCCGGGCCGGCGCTGGGACTCCTGCGGGGTGCGTCTTGGCCGGTTCGGCGGCATCCGCATGGATGCCCGGCATCCGGGTGCGGCCATTCGGGTCTCCTTGCCCCAGCCCCTGCCAAGGAAACCGGCAGGGGCTGGGGCAGGGTTGCCTAGCCCATCTTGCGCATCGCGCCGGAGACGCCTTTAGCCGCCGCCACCACGGCGGGCGCCAGGCTGGACAGGGACACCGTCCTGCTGGGCACGACCACGGACAGCGCGGCGATCACCTCGCCCGTCGGGGCAGTCACCGCGGCAGCCACCGAGTCCGCTCCCGCGCTCGTCTCCTCGCGGACCATTGCGAAGCCCTGCGTGCGCACGTCGGCGAGTTCCCGGGCCAAGGCGTACGGATCCGTGATCGACGCCGGCGTCAGCTTCGCCAGCGGCTTGGCGAGAACCCGGTCGATCTCCTGCTGGCCCGCGTGCGCCAAGAGGACCTTCCCGACCCCCGAAGCGTGCAGGGGCAGACGCCCGCCAACCCGTGAAACAACCCCAACCGCATGCTTGGCCGAGAGCCGCTCGACCACCACCGCCTCATCGCCCTCGAGTACCGCCAGCTGTACATGCTGGCGCAGGGACTCGTTCAACACGCTCATGAACGGCATGGCCACCTCGCGCAGTGGCAGTGTCCGTGGAGCCAGGGACCCGACTTCCCAGAGCCGGATCCCTACGACAAACGTTCCACGTTCCGTGCGTTCCAGGAGCCCGGCATCGACCAGTTCCCCCGCGATCCTGCGCGCCGTCGCGTGTGCAAGTCCGGACCGGCGCGTTACCTCGGCGAGAGCCAGCTCCGCCCGTCCGGGTGCGAAGCAGCCAAGAACGTCCGATGCCTTGGCAATGACGCTCCGCGGATCTTCCGGGCGGCGCCTCAGGGTTCTCCCCTCCAGCAGAATCCAATGTTCATTGAGTAAACACTAGCTCCCGGCCCTCGCATCGGCCAGTCAAGAATGATGCAAACGCCGGGAGATCCCTTCCATCCTCCGTCCGAAAGGTAAGCCATGGACACCTCAACCATTCCCTCCCCACCACTGCACGTTGCAGTGGTGGGCGGCGGCATCGGCGGCTTGGCGGCCGCGGCCTTCCTCGGCCGGTCCGGCCACCGCGTCACCGTCTTCGAGCAGGCTCCCGCCCTCGGAGAGGTCGGTGCCGGTTTGGTCGTGGCTCCCAACGCCGTCAGGCTGCTCCGCCGCCTCGGCGTCATGGACCAACTCCAGACCCGGGCCGTCCGGCTTGAAGCCGGTTGGGAATTCCGTCGCTGGTCCGACGGCACCGTGCTGTCCGTCGAGGACCTGGCCAGCCGTTGCGCCGAACTTTACGGCGAAGACACCTACGTGCTGCACCGAGCCGATCTTCTCTCCGCGATCCGATCCGCCGTGCCCGACGAGGCGCTGCGTTTGGGCAGCCACGTCGACTCCGTCGAACAGGACGCGGATGGGGTACGCCTGACTCTCGGCGACGGAACGACCCACCACGCCGACGTCCTGCTCGGAGCCGACGGCGTGCACTCCCTGGTCCGCGGCATCGTGGCCGCCCCGACGCCGGCGGAGTACTCCGGCATGTGCGCGTTCCGCGCTCTCGTCCCCGCGGACAAGGCACCCGACTTCGCACGTCGTCCCGCGCAGACCCTTTGGATCGGACCGGACCACCACCTCGTGCACTACCCCATCTCGGGAGGCGAGTATGTCAATGTCGTCGCCTTCGCCCCGGCGGGGGAGTTCACCCGCGAATCCTGGAGCGCCACGGCTGAACTCGAGGAACTCCTCGTCGAGTTCAAGGGCTGGGACCCCCGTCTCGAAGAGCTCATCAAGGCTGCCGACCGTCCCGGACGTTGGGCACTTCTGGACCGCAAGCCGCTCGACCGGTGGACTCATGGACGCATTACCCTCCTCGGCGACGCCGCGCATCCGATGTTCCCCTTCTTCGCGCAGGGTGCGGCACAAGCCATCGAGGACGCCGCGGTCTTCGCAGGATGCCTTACCAAGCACGCTGACGAGCCGGAACTGGCCCTGAAGACGTACGAGTCCCTGCGCATCGAACGCACCACTCGGCTCCAGGAAATGAGCCACGCCCGCAAGGACATCAACCACCTGCCGGATGGGCCCGAGCAGCAGGCTCGCGATGCGCAACTGGCGGACGGCGATGCGCTGACGAAAGCCTCCTGGATCTATTCCTACGATCCGGCGCGGGAACTGGACGGGGCGGTGCTCTGATGCTGACGTTTGAACATGTGACGTTGGGCCAGCGGGTCCTGTTCGGTTCCGGGAAGGCCGCGGAGTATCTGGCCGCGGAGGTGGCCCGGTTGGGTGCTTCGCGGGTGATGGTGATTGCCTCGGAGTTCGAACTTCCGATGGCCCGAAAGGTGGCGGCGGACATTGAGGTGGCTTTGTGGCACCACGAGGTCATCATGCACGTGCCGGTCGAGGTCGCCGATCGCGCCCGTACCGCCGCGATCGAGGCGGGGATCGACTTGATCGTGTGCGTGGGCGGGGGCTCGACCACGGGTTTGGCGAAGGCGGTGGCGATGACCACGGGGATCCCGATTATCGCGGTGCCGACCACCTACGCGGGGTCGGAGGCGACCAACGTGTGGGGCCTGACCGAGGCCGCCCGCAAGACCACCGGGGTCGACGACAGGGTCCTGCCGGTGACGGTGATTTACGACGCGTCGCTGACCCTGTCCCTGCCGGTGGACATGTCGGTGGCCTCGGGCCTGAACGGGATGGCGCACTGCGTGGACTCCCTTTGGGGTCCGCGGGCGGATCCGATCAACAGCGCGCTGGCCGCCGAGGGAATCCGTGCCCTGGCTGCGGGGCTGCCGGCCATCGTCGCGGACCCGTCCGGGTTGGAGGGCCGGGAACAGGCCCTCTACGGGGCGTACCTGGCCGCGGTCGCCTTCGCCTCCGCCGGGTCCGGGATGCACCACAAGATCTGCCACGTGCTCGGCGGGACGTTCAACCTGCCCCACGCCCAAACCCACGCCACCGTGCTGCCCTACGTGCTCGCGTTCAACGCACCCTTCGTCCCGGAGCCCGAGGCGAGGATGGCCGCGGCGTTCGGCGCGCCCACCGCGCTGGAGGGGCTGCAGGGACTGCGCGCGAGGCTGGACGCGCCGAAGGCCCTGGCCGACTACGGGTTCACCGCCGACGGGATCGCCGAGGCCGTTCAGGTGGCCCTGCCCGCAATTCCGGCCAGCAACCCCCGCCCCGTCACCGAGGCGAACCTGACCGCCCTGCTTCAGGCCGCGCTCACCGGTGCGGACCCCGTGACCCTGTCCGAGCAGGCCCTGGAAGGAGCCACCCGATGAGCGCCGACGCCACCTCCCACGCTCCCGGAACCACCATCAACGGCGTCAGCCCGCAGCAGCGCACGATCGAGGAAACCCTCACCGACACCGTGCTGGCGTCCTTCGAAAAGTGCGAGGACCCCCGTCTGAAGGACCTCATGCAGGCCCTGACCCGGCACCTGCACACCTTTATCCGCGAGGTCCGCCTGACCGAGGCCGAGTGGGACGCAGCGATTGCGTTCCTCACCGCGGCCGGGCATATCACCGATGACAAGCGCCAGGAGTTCATCCTGCTCTCGGACGTGCTCGGAGCCTCCATGATGACCGTGGCCGTGAACAACGAAGCGGTCGGGAACGCGACCGAGGCCACTGTGTTCGGGCCGTTCTTCGCCGAGGACGCCCCGGAGATCCCCCTCGGCGGGGACATCGCCGGCAGCGCCTCCGGCCAGCCCTGCTGGGTTGAGGGCACCGTCACCGACACCGACGGCAACCCGGTCCCGAACGCGCGGATCGAGGTCTGGGAAGCCGACGACGACGGGTTCTACGACGCCCAATACACCGACGGGCGCATCGCCGGACGGGCCCACCTCTACTCCGACAAGGACGGGAACTACAGCTTCTGGGGGCTGACCCCCACCCCGTACCCGATCCCGCACGACGGACCCGTCGGCATGATGCTCGAGAAGGTCGGCCGGTCCCCGGTCCGGGCCTCCCACCTGCACTTCATGGTCACCGCGCCGGGCCTGCGCACCCTGGTCACCCACATCTTTGTTACCGGCGACCCGCAGCTGGAGATCGGTGACTCCGTGTTCGGCGTCAAGGACTCCCTCATCAAGGACTTCGTCCCCCAGCCGGCCGGAACTCCCACCCCCGACGGGCGCGACCTGGAGGGCACCGGATGGGCCCGCACCCGCTTCGACATCGTCCTCGCACCAACGGGGGCCTGACTGGGGTAGCACTTCACCCCAACGCTCCCCGGCGGCATGTCCACCGGGGAGCACCTGTCATATGCGCCGTTATCGGCGTTAAACCCACCGGAGTTGTATTAGGTGTGGATACTCCCGGGCGAGGCCGAATGCGTATTTGAGCTGTTCGGAGGACGGTTGTCGGGCGAAGAGTCGTCATCGATACCTCCAACGACCGCATATCTGCGCAAACCGCCGTGGTGTTCCTGCAGCTAATGCATGTTTCCACGGTTTGGGTCGCCGGTCGTCCCGGCGCTACAGTGCGATCCACAACCATTGCCACTAGGCGCGGCCACGTTGGCCGCACACCATTGGAAGGCGCAAAATTCCATCAAAAAGACCCGCTTCCGTCTATGCGTTCACTGACGGGCCACCTCTATGAACGCCGCTGGCAGGGAACATACTCCCGGCCCTGGAATAGCCGCCTTTAGGAGCGCGCCGGGGCAGGTGGGACGCGGGTTTCGGACATTGGCCCTATGGCCCCGGCAGCTCCGCGGCGATGTACCAAGCGGTAAGCGGGTCGCAGTCGAGCACGATGGGCCATGAGGTGGAGGCCGGCCCTGAATGCCTTCCGATGGTGTTCGGAGGAAGAAGTAGCTAACCGTGCGGCAGGCCAAACCCCTCATTAATCTCACAGTCCCGACAGGCCTTGGGCACGGCCGTGCTCAGCCGCCGAGGATCAGCCGCACGGCCAGCACGACGGCGCCGGCCGCCGCGGCGAACAGGCCCGCCAGGCGCAGCCGATCCGCGTCGAGGAAGCGGTTGAGCCAGCGGGATGCGAAAAAGCCAGCCAGCACCACCGGGACCAGCAGCAGGAAGGCCTGCACCACCGCGGGCGTCACGAGGCCGGCGAAGGCCAACAGACCCACGGACATGAGCGATCCGACCAGGAAGAACGCGCTCATCGTGGCCCGGATGCGCGCCGGGGGAAGGCCCTGCCAGATGATGGCCATCGGGGCTCCGCCCACGGACGTGGCGGTACCCATGATGCCGGAGAGGACGCCGGCGATGGCCAGGGTGGCGGGAGTCCGGGCCGGGCGCCATCCGAGGAAGGCCGATCCGATTCCAGTGAGCACCGCAATGGCCACGATCCAGGAGAGAGTGGTCGCCGACACCGCCACTACCAGCCAGGCGCCCAGCATGCTGCCGGGAGCCCGCCCGGCCAGGGCCCAGCTGGCGCCCCTGACGTCCAGCGCCGCTCTGTCGCGGATCGCGACCAGCAGCGTCAGGACGCACGCCAGCATGACCACCAGGGCGGGCAGCAGAGAGGGCTCCACCAGCGCTATGACCGGCGCGGCCACGAGGCCGGCACCGAAGCCGATGGAGCCCTGCAGCCCGGACGCCACGAACATCGTGGCGCCCAGGACGGCGTAGTCGGCCGGGCTCACGTCCCGGCCGCGGTGGCCCGCAGGCCGGCGTCCTGCGGATCCTCGAGCGGGAAGTGGCACTCGGCGGCGTGCGCCGCCGGTGCGGCTCCGCGCAGGGTCGGCACGGGCAGGGCGACCCGGCCCGCTTCGGAGGCGGTGCGCCGTGGGGGAGCCTGGGTAGCGCAGACGTCCTGGGCCTTCCAGCAGCGGGTGCGGAACCGGCAGCCGGAGGGCGGATCCAGCGGCGAAGGCAGCTCACCCTGCAGGACGATCCGCTCGGCGGGGCGGGACGCGGCATCCAGCTTGGGGGAGGCGGACATCAGCGCCGCCGTGTACGGGTGCAGGGGACGTTCGAAGACGTCCTCGGTGGTGCCCGTCTCAATGATCCGGCCCAGGTACATCACCGCGACGCGGTCCGTCACGTGGCGGACCACCGACAGGTCGTGGGAGATGAAGATGTAGCTTACGCCCAGCTTCTGCTGCAGGTCGTTGAGCAGGTTCAGTACCTGGGCCTGCACGGACAGGTCCAGCGCGGATACGGGTTCGTCGAGGATGATCAGTTCCGGGTTCAGGGCAAGTGCGCGGGCGATGCCGATGCGCTGGCGCTGGCCGCCGGAGAACTCCTGCGGGGACTTCTTCGCGTCAGAGGGACGCAGGCCCACCAGCTGCAGGAGCTCGTGCAGCCGGGCCTCGCGCTCGCGTCCGGTCTTGTAGAGGCTGCGGTGGGTGGCCCACGGCTCGGAGATGATCTCCCCGGCCGTCATGCGGGCGTTCAGCGAGGCGAAGGGATCCTGGAAGACCATTTGGACGCGCCGCCGCCAGGCGAGCAGCTCCTTGCCCTTGAGGCCGAACGGGTCCTGCCCCTCAAAGGCCACGGTTCCGGAATCCGGCTTCTCCAGCAGCATCAGCGTGCGCGCCAGGGTGGACTTGCCGCAGCCGGACTCGCCGACGAGCCCCAGGGTCTCGCCGCGGCCGACCGTGAGGTTGATTCCGTCCAGGGCCCGCAGCCGGTTGTTGCCGGAGGCGCTGCGCGCCACCTGGAAGGTCTTGGTGACGTCGTGGACCTCGAGGGCGACGTCGGCGCCGGAGTGGGAACGATCCAGCAGAGCGGTCATGACTTGATCTCCTCAAGGGTTTCGTCGGTGGCCAGGAGTTCGGAGAAGTGGCAGGCGGCCTGCTGGCCGGGCGCCACTTCGCGCAGCACCGGGCGCTCCTGGCGGCACAGTTCCCGCGCCAGCGGGCAACGGTCCTGGTAGACGCAGCCGGCGGGAATGTTCTTCAGCTCCGGCGGGCTTCCCGGGATCGAGGAAAGGTTGCTTCCGCGTTCTGCGTCCACCGGCACCGATTCGAGCAGGCCCTTGGTGTAGGGGTGCCGGGGAGTGGCGAAGACCTGCTCCACCGGCCCCTGCTCGGCGACGGTGCCGGCATACATCA
Source organism: Zafaria cholistanensis (assembly GCF_008580665.1). Lineage (GTDB taxonomy): Bacteria > Actinomycetota > Actinomycetes > Actinomycetales > Micrococcaceae > Zafaria > Zafaria cholistanensis. Next base: position 66,771 of record NZ_BKDJ01000008.1, on the reverse strand, counting down.
CGGATACGTCGTCGGCCTCCTCGGCGACCACGGCGAGGTCGTGGGTAATGAGGACCACCGCCATGTTCTCCTCTTGGCGGAGGCGGCGGAGCAGGTCCATGATCTGTGCCTGAACCGTGACGTCCAGGGCGGTGGTGGGTTCGTCAGCGATCAGCAGCTTGGGGCTGAGCGCCACCGCCATGGCGATCAGGATGCGCTGGCGCATGCCGCCGGAGAACTGGTGCGGGAACGCGTCCACGCGGGATTCGGGCTCGGGGATGCCCACGCGCTTCATCAGCGCGATGGCCTCCTTGCGGGCGGCCTTGGCGGAGAGCCCGCGGTGGATGCGGAAGGCCTCGCCGAGCTGGACGCCCACCGGGTAGACGGGGTTCAGGACTGTCAGCGCGTCCTGGAAGACGATGCCCAGTTCGGCGCCGGCCACCTTGCGGCGTTCCTTGGCGGACATCCGGTTCAGGTCCTTGCCGTCCAGCTCCACCGTGCCCCCGGAGACATGGGCCACCGGGTCCAGCAGGCCGGCAATGGCCTTGGCCGTCATGGACTTGCCGCAGCCGGACTCCCCGAGCAGGGCCAGGGTCTGGCCGGCGCGGGCGACGAAGCCCGTGCCGCTGACTGCTCGAATTTCCCCCGAGGGGGTGCGGATGTCGACGTCCAGGCCCGCTACGCGCAGGACGACGCGGTTCGGCTCGCCGGGGCGCCGGGTCCCTTCGTTGGTTGCCGTCATGGTCACTTGGACTCCTTGGCCGGGATGCGGGTGATGAGCTTTTTGCGGCCGGGCACCGCCAGGCGCCAGCGCTGGGACGGGTCGGTGGCGATGCGCAGCCAGGCGGCCAGCAGGTTCGCCGAGATGGCCGTGATGACGATGGCCAGGCCCGGGAAGATGGACAGCCACCAGGCGGTCTGCAGGTACTGGCGCCCCTGGGAAACCAGGAGGCCCCAGCTGACGTCCGGCGGCTGGATGCCGATGCCGAGGAAGCTCAGCGAGGACTCGGCCAGCATGACGTAGCAGAACTCCAGGGTGGCCAGCGTCAGGATGGTGGGAATGACCACCGGGATGACGTGGCGGCCAATGATGGCGTTGGGGCGCGCGCCGAAGGTCCGGGCGGCGTCGACGAAGGTGCGGCTCTGCAGTTCGGCCGACTCGGCACGGGCGGTGCGCAGGTAGATGGGGATGCGGGTCAGGGCCAGGATCGCCACGATGTTCGCCACGGACGGGCTGAACACGTACAGGACGACGACGGCGAGCAGGAGCGAGGGGAAGCTCATGATGATGTCCGCGAGGCGCATCGAGACGTTCTCCCGCCAGCCCCGGTGATAGCCGGCCCAGACACCCCAGAGCGAGCCGATGATCATCGCCACCGCGACCGCGGGGACGGCCACCATGAGGGTGGTCCGGGTGGCCACCACCAGGCGGGCCAATACGGAGCGGCCCAGCGAGTCCGAGCCGAGGAAGTATTCCCAGCCGTTGGCCGGATTGAAAGGAGCTTTGTTTGCGAAGAGCAGGTTCTGCTTGGTGGCCAGGTCGCCCATCAGTGCCGGTCCGAAGATGGCGGTGAGCAGGACGGCCAGCAGTACCACGGCACCGGAGCAGGCGAACTTGTCCCGCAGCAGCAGCCGGAACAGGCTGGGGGTGGTCGACTTGGTTTCCCGCAGGGCCTTGCGGTTCGCGTCGGGCAGGGCGGGGCCGGCTGGGGCCGGGCCGGTACCGGGGAGGTCTTGGGTGGTCTGGCTCATGGGTTCCTCCTAGGGATCGGGGCGCTCCCGCCGTGTCGGCTTCGTCGCCACGGCGGGAGCTTGCGACCCTACTTATTCAGGGATGCTCTGGGCGGGCACGGCGGGCACGGCGGTCCTTGGTGGGCCAGCGGACCTTGGCGGCCCCGCTCACGCAGGGGCGCTTTGGACAGGCACGGCGGCCTGGCGGGCCTTGGCGCGCCGGGATGCGGCCGATGCCGGGCGGACGCGCGGATCGAGCAGCGCGTACAACAGGTCGATGACGATGTTCAGGACAAAAATGGCTAAGGCTGTCAGCAGCACGCAGGCCTGCAGGACGGCGAAATCGCGCTGGAGGATCGAGTCGATCATCAGCTTGCCGATGCCGGGCCAGCCAAAGATGGTTTCCACCACCACGGCCCCGTTGACCAAACCCACGGTCAGGTCACCGGCGACGGTGAGCGCCGGCGCCGCGGCATTGCGCAGCGCGTGGCGGGTGACCACCCGGGACTGGGAGGCCCCCTTGCTGCGCGCGAGCTTGATGTACGGCTCGGCCAGGGCGGACACCATGGCCCCGCGCACCACCTGGACCAGGGCGCCGAAAGGCCTCATCACCAGCGTTCCGATGGGCAGCACCCAGGCGGCCGCACCGGCGACGCCGGACGTGGGGACCCAGCCGAGGGTGATGGCGAAGACCCAGATGCCCACGATCGCAAGCCAGAAGTCCGGGATGGAGGCGGCGGCCATCGAGATGAAGCTGGAGATCCGGTCCGCGACGCCGTTCGGCTTCAGGGCCGCCCAGCTGCCGACGATCACCGCCAGCACGATGGCCAGCACCATGGTGGTGGCGGCGAGCTGGAGAGTGGCCGGGAAAGCCCGCAGCGCCATGGCTGCTGCGGACTCTCCCGTCCGGAGGGAAGTGCCGAAGTCCAGCTGGAGCACGCCCCCGAAGTAATCGGCCATCTGGGCCAGCAGCGGCTGGTCCAGGCCGTTGCGGGCGGCGAAATCCGCGCGCATCTGGTCCGTGGCGTTCAGCGGCAGGTACAGGCTGGCCGGGTTTCCGGTGAGCCTGGCCAGCGCGAACACGCCCACAATCACCACCACCAGCGGCAAGGCGCTGGAAACGATTCGCTTGCGTAGATAGGTCAGCATTGTTCTCTTACCTACTCTCTGATGGCTGGCTGCCGGCCCTGCAAATGCGCTTTGGCGGTGGCGGACTCAAGGCCTGCCACGCCAGGCGCTCCGAGCCTAGAGTCCCCAAGGCGTTATCCCTTGGGTTTCATGTCGGCCACACGCATCTCGTCATAGGTCGCGGAATCGGGCTCGTAGGCGACCCGGTCGGATACCGCGATCACCCCGCCGACCCGGACCAGTACGGCATCGCGAACGATCTGGTCGTGCTGATACGCCAAAGCCTTTTCGAAGGCTGCCTGGCGTTCCTCGCCGGATGCACTCTCGGCCTCCTTGATCAGCGAATCCAGTTCCGCAGTGCCGTAGGTGCTCTGGCCACCCTTTGATCCGTAGTTGTTGACCATCGTGAACGATGCATCGCCCGCCTGGTTTCCGTGCTGTCCCTGCAGAATGGTCGGGCCGGCTCCCTCTGGGAACGGCCTCAGTGCGTATTCGAGCCAGGCGTTCACGTCCAGCATCTCGATCTTCACGTTCAGCCCCGCCTCGGTCAGCGCCGCCTGGACAACTTCCATGGCCTGCGTTGCGTTGGGATAGATGTTGTTGCGACCGATGAGGGTGATCTCGTTCTCCACCGGGACACCGTCGGCCTTGGCTGCGCGCACCAGCTCCTGCGCTTTGGCCATGTCGTAGGACGTGGGAGCGATGTTGGAATTGTGGCCGATGACGCTGTCCGGGACGATTTGGGATGCCGTTGTGCCGACGCCGCCGAACACCGATGCAAGCAGGCCATCGCGGTCCAGCGCGTAGTCGATCGCTTGGCGAACACGCATGTCGTCCATCGGTGCTTTTGTGGGGTCCAGTCGCAGATAGGCGGTCTCGTTCGTTTCGAAGACGACCGCGTTCTTTTTGTCCTTTTCCTGCGGTGTCAGGGTCGTCGCAACGTCTGCTTCTCCGGTCTCGACCATCGCTGATCGGATGTCTGCTTCTGTTCGCCAGGAATACTCCACGGAGGCGAAGTCAGGCTTGTCCCCCCAATAGCCATCGAAACGCTCCAGGGTCAGTCGGGTTCCCGCATCCCAGGTTCCCACCTTGTATGGGCCCGTGCCCACAACTTCCCTCACCCGCTCTTCGGGATCTGTGGAGGCCGGCACGATGCCGATGTACGAAATCCGGAGCGGCAGGATGGGATCGGGGGAACTCGTCTCGATCTCGATCGTGTGGTCGTCCACCACCGTGGGAGTGAGGCTGATTTCCCCGAAGAACTGCGCGGCGACATCGCAGCTGAGAGCAGGCTTGAGGACCCGCTCGATGGATGAGGCAACGGCCTTGGCGTCGAACGGGGAGCCGTCCTGGAACTGAACGCCCTCGCGCAGGTTGAAGGTCCACGTGGTCTTGCCTGTCTGCTCCCAATCGGTGGCAAGCATGGGTTCGACTTCGCTGGTGGAAGGGTCCCGAAACGTCAGGCCTTCGGTGATGTTTGCACGGGTGACGCGTCCGGTGGAGGACTGCGAATTCATGCAGGGGTCGAGGGTGGGCGGTTCTTCGGGAAGGACGATCCGCACCGTGTCCGGGGCGGCGTTGGCGGGGCCGGCTGCAGCGCCGGAGTTGGCCACGGAGCAGCCGCTGAGTACGGCTACTGCAGCGGCTGCTCCAAGCACGACCGCTGAACCACGACGTTTGGCCAGGCCGTTCAGGCCCAAGTGCTGCTGTGATTTGTGATAGGTCATCATTGACTCCGGGTGTGGGATGGGTTCCAAGCCGCGGAAGGTTTCCGATTCTTGGACTGCAGGACAAGGCCGCGATCAAACGCTGAGGCATGCGGTCGGGGCGGGTCAGAAGTCGATGAAGAAGGCTGGCGCAGCGAGCATGTGTCTTAGGTCACGCCTCCGTCATATCTCGTATCTTAGATCTCGTATTTGGCATACGTCAACGACTATGATGGTAGGGACTATTGAGTTCCCAGAAAGGCGTCCCAATGTCTGCCAACAGCGTGGGCTTGACCCGAACCCTTGATCTGCCCCCCTCGCGTATCGAACTCGTTCTGAGCGAGATCCGGGAGGGCATCCTCACCCGCAAGCTGGCTCCCGGGCAGCCCTTGGTCGAGGCGGAATTTGCGAAGGCGATGGGGGTGTCCAAGACTCCCGTCCGTGAAGCCTTGAAGATCCTTTCCCAGTCAGGACTGGTGACATTCACGCCTTTCAAGGGAGCGTCCGTTACTACGGTCGATCCGCCGTTCATTCGCTCCGTGGCCGAGGTGCGCCTTCTGCTCGAACCCGAAGCCGTAAGGCGGGCAGTCAGCGACGGAGATCCGGGCTTGTTCCAAGGCGCCGCCACCGCTCTGGACGAAGCCCGAGATGCTGCCGCGGCCGGAGACCAGGGACGGCTCAGCCTCTTGAACCGCCAATTCCACGCAAGCATGTATGCGGGGTGCGGAAATCAGATGCTGATCGACATCCTTGAAAACCTGCGGGATCGCGCGGCTCTGATTAGTGTGGTTGGCTGGACCGCCTCGCCTACCTGGGAGACCGAGTGGGCTGAGCATCGGGCGATCCTTGAGGCCGCGCTCAACGGTGATGCGGGAAGCGCCGCGGATCTGCTGCGGAATCATCTGCAGGAATTTATGGACCGCGCCCTGAAGCAATTTACGCCTTAGATCAGAGCGCACCGCCGTCCGGACAGCGAACTGGTGTCCCCGGCAGATGGGGCTTTAGGCGGGACGACGCCCTTCGGGATGAACGGAGATCGGCCTGGTTGGGCGCGACGGCGGCGGCTCCGGCGCGTTCTGCTTCACCCTAATCCTCGGCGGCATCGCCACGGCGTGGACGGTGGGGCGGTCGCTGCGGAACGGGGCCGCCCAATGATCCTTCGACGCCCTTGAGTACGTCACCGCCGTGTTCCCGTTCCCGACTCTGGGATCGATTGGGACGATGGGTCGGAGGTCGCCAACGAGCAGCTGGCGGCCTGTTGCCAGGCCCGTCGGATCACCTTTGCCCGCTGTGGGCCCCAGAACAAGGATGACGGGGACGCCACGGGCAGAAGGACTGGGCGCGGGTCCGCGACCTGGGCGGTTGCCCGCGCTTCGACCCCGTCGCCGAGCCGGACGAGCCCCGGCGCAATTGGGGAGCGGGCAGGCCCTTCATCAACACCCTTCCCCGCGGAAGGGCGTCTCCAGGCGGCGCTACACGGCGCAAGTCCTCAAGAAGCGCGACGATGCCCCGGCCGCGCGCCCACCGGCGCGGCACGAAACGATCCGCACTCTGGGGAACGCCTCCTTGGAGCGCATCAAGTCCCAGGCGCTGTCACGCCAGACCCCGCCCACGGCCGCCGAACCCGACACCCCGGACCTGACCTGTGACCGTGCTCCCGGCGTCAAGCCGGCGGGCCTGCTCAGTCCTCTTGGAGGGGGCGGGGCAGGGGCACGTTGGCGCGCTCGGACCAAGGTTCGAGCCGAGACAGGACCTCGGGATGGAGGCTGACTCCGTGCTGCAGCTGGCTAGCACGGGTGGCAAGAGCGCGCTCACCAGGGAGCCGGGTTTTTTTGCCCGGGGCGCCGGGATCGGAGTGGACCGCCGAGACCAGGTAATCCACCTCGTCGAGGAAGTCGTCCGAACCGGAGAAGCGCTTCGGGTCGATGACCTGCAGGAAGACGCCTTGTCCGAACCGATTCGGCTGAGAGCGCCTGCCGTATCCGGGCAGCGCGAGGGCCAAGGCTTCGCACATCAGCCCGAACCCGAACCCCTTGTAGCCGAAGTCCGTTTGTCCCAACGGTTGGATTGTTCCTGCGGGGGTGCCGTTGAGGACCGATGCATCATCGGTGGGTTCGCCGTCAGCGTCAAGAACCCAAGGGCCCGGTAGCCGTTCGCCCCGCGCCGCGTAGCTTTCGAACAGCGCGTTGCTGCCCACGGAGGTGCTCTGGTCTATCAGAATGGGGTTTCCACGCGTGGGGATTCCCATCGCAATGGGGTTAGTCGTGATGACCCCCCGCGTGCCGCCCGGTGCCGCCACCGAGGCCACGCCGGGGTTGGTGGCCATGAGGAGCACAAGGAGCCCCTGCTCGGTGAAGGGCAGGAGATAGCTCTGCAGGCAGCCGATGTGAGAACAGTTGGCGATGGTTATCGTGAAGACGGCTTGCGTGCGGATGCGCTCCAAGGCCAGTGACGTGGCCTGTTCCATGGCCCAAGCACCCGGGAGGCGATGCGCGCGCCAGGCCGCTGCGCCGGGTTCATCGTGGATGACTTCGATTTGGCCCGAGCCGCTGATGTGGCCTCCTGCCAAACGCTCGAGGTAGGTGCCGAGAAACGCCAAGCCATGGGTGCGATGCCCAAGCAGGTCACCGTCGATCATTCGAGCCGTCATGGTGACGGCCTTGTCCGTATCCACGCCCGCGTGCTCCAGGAGCCGCGTGGAAAAGCCCGACAAGGAATCTATTGAGTAACGGGGGAGGGTATCGACCGGGCTAGTGTTCATGAAATTTCCTTAGGCGTGAATGTGGGCGATCCTTGGTGCTCCTTGTCAGTTCTCCGCGGTGAGGGAACGCATATAACGTCCCCTCGATGCTATTGGGTCCGCCGGCCTCAAGGCATCCCTGCCGGTGGCGGTCCGCCAAGCGTCTGACCCTGCCAATCATATCTAATATACGAAACTCATACCAGCTTTAGGACGCAATCGCTTCAGGCCCTCTCCACCCTCCAGCGGCGCTCCGCCGACCGCATCTGATTTACGGGGCTCAAGACACGGCTCGGAGTCTCCGTAGCAACCCACCGGCAACACGGGAGTCCCACTCGCTTAGTGCCGCCGAGCGTTCGACCTGCCGGCGGGTGGCAAACGAGGCCGCACGCGATGCAACCTTGTTTATCGCCGGCACGGAGGCGCTTTTCGGGCCTCTCCATGAGGCTCGCGGGCGATCCAACCGCGACAGGCCCGCAACCCTCGGTGCATTGGCGCGACACCAGAACCGCCCTGGGCCGTCCCGGTGCACGCAGGAAGTCCGGCCGTTCCAAACGGCCGGACTTCCTGCGTGTCAGTGAGTTCTGCTCGGCGCCACCAGAGGGAGTTCCGTAGCCGCCACCGCTTTCCTAAACCCCTGGGGCGTAGCCTTTGTCGGCCTTGATCGCACTGACGGGGCACGGGGCGTGGGAGAGCAGCGTGAGCGCGGTGCTCCCGAGAATGAGCTTGCCAACCTGAGACCTCCTGCGTAGGCCGATGACCAGGACTTCCGCGCTGTGGGATTCCACCGCCGACAGGAGCTGCTCCGCTGGGGAGCCGCCATGTGCCGGCTGGAGAGTCGTGACGGGGATTCCTGCGTTCTTGGCCATCTGCTGCAGGACCTTGAGTTCCTCGTGGCTGGCCATCGTGGCTTCGGCCGGTGCCTGCCCACGAGAGGCGTTCACGACGGTGAGTGTCGTTCGACGGCGCACCGCCTCCTCGATGGCGAATCTGGCTGCGGCACGTCCTTCGGGGGAGGGGACGAATCCCAACATGACGGTCATGCGTTCTCATACTCCTTCTGGAGGTCGGTCTGGGCGACACGTTTGCGCAGGAACAGGCGCACGGCCATGACCAGGAAAGGGACGGCAATCATGAGGACCAGCAGTGTGCCCGAGATCGGACGGGCGAAGAAGCCGAACAGGCTGCCGTCGAGCAGCTGCAGCGACTGGCGGAACGAGGTCTCGAGCAGGTTGCCCAGAACGAAGGCCAGGACCAGGGGGCCCGGTTCGAAACCGAACTTCTTCATCAGGAATCCGAGGAGGCCGAAAGCGATGACGATCCAGAGGTCGAAGATGCTGTTCCGGACCGAGTAGGCGCCGATAAGGATGATCATGACGGTGATCGGCGCCATGATTGAGGCGCGGACCTGCAGGATTTTGATGAACAGGCGTACCAGGGGGATCGACATGATCAGCAGCAGGATATTGCCGATCCACATGGAGTCGATGACGCCCCAGAACACGTCGGGGTGCTCGCTGATCAGCTGGGGCCCCGGGGCGATGCCCTGAAGCAGCAGGGCTCCGTAGATGATGGCCATGGTCGCATTGGCCGGGATGCCGAGGGTAAGCAGCGGGATGAAGGACGAGGTCGCTGCCGCGTTGTTGGCCGATTCCGGGCCGGCGACGCCCTCGATGGCGCCCTTGCCGAACCGGCTCGGATCCTTTGCCGCGCGCTTCTCGGCGGCATAGGAGACCATCGAGGACAGTGTCGCGCCGCCGCCGGGCAACACTCCGAGGATGAATCCGATGAGAGTGCCGCGGGCGATGGCCATGCGCGACTGGACCCAGTCCGTTCCCGTGATCCAGGCGTTCTTGACCTTGGGTGTTGGGGCGCTGTTGCCCTTGATGCGGCGTTCGAGGTCGTAGAGGACCTCTCCGAGACCGAACAGTCCCATGACCAGGGCGGCGAAATCGATTCCGTCGGCCAGTTGGGGGCTGTCCAGGGTGAAGCGGTCGACGCCGGTGAACAGGTCCCGTCCGACCGAGGCCATTAACAGCCCGATCGTGGCGGACACGATGCATTTCCATGCGGAGCCGCTGCCGAAGGAGGAGACGAGCAGGATGCCTGCTAGGGCGAGGACGGCGTATTCGGGGGGCCCGAAGTCCAGGGCGAAGGCGGCGACCACCGGTGCCAGAAGGCTGAGACCGACGATCGCCAGCGTGCCGCCGATGAAGGATCCGATGGCTGCGATGCCCAGGGCCGCGCCTGCTCGGCCGCGGCGGGCCATCTGGTAGCCGTCGAAGGTGGTAACGACCGCGCTTGCCTCGCCTGGCAGACGCAGCAACACGGAGGTAATGGTCCCGCCGTACTGCGCTCCGTAGAAGATGCCGGCGATCATGATGATGGCAGTCTCCGGCGGAAGGCCGAAGGTGATGGGCAGCAGCACCGAGATGGTGGCCACGGTGCCCAGCCCGGGCAGTACGCCGATAAGCATGCCGATCACGACGCCGATTAGGCAGTACAGCAGGTTGTTTGGCTGGAAGACGACTTCAAACCCGGAGGCGATGCCGTTGAAGATATCCATGGTCACTCCTAGAACGAGAACAGATGCGGGATGGCCACGCCGAGACCCTCGACGAACAGCAGGTGGAAGGCTGCCGTGCAGAGGATTGGGACCATGGCAACCACCCGCCAGCTCTCCTGGCCGAGGATCTTGAGCCAGAAGGCGGCCAGGACGATGGCCGGGATCTCGAAGCCGATCAGCGGCAGCAGGATGGTGAAGGCGGCAATGCTGCCCACACCGGCAATCACCGTCAGGGTTCCGCTGCCGAAGGACTCACAGGGGCCGAACCTGCCGCGCCCCACCAACAGGCCGATCGAGAGCGCGATGAGCAGGACACTAAGCGCGAAGGGCCACAGTCCCGGTTGAGGGGAGGTGGGGCTTCCCAGACCGAGATTGATCGATCCCAGCATCATGACCACGCCGAAGGCGAGCGGCACGCCACCGGCGACGAGGTGGGACCAGGCTCCGGCCGGTGTCACAGCCTCATCGTCGACGTCGGCCTCCACCACGCCCACCTCCTCGCTCTGGGTGGCGGTGTCCTGGCTCCGCCGTGTGGGGACGCCCATTCTCTGTCCTTCCATGTGTTTGCCGTCCTGGATTCGGGCCGATGCGACCTCTGGCGTCGCCAGGTCCTCGGCCCCCAATGGCCCCGGCGCCGGTGGGAAAGCCCCGCTCAATAACCTCAGCCGTTCTGTCCGAAGTCGATCCCGAGCTCCTGGGTCTTGGTCGCGATCGCTTCCGTTGCCTCCTTCAGTTGCTGCTTCGTTGCCTCAGGGTCGGCGCCCCAGTAGGCGATGTAGTTCTTCTCCAGGAAGTCCTTGTAGGCCTGCTGGCTCTCGGCCTCGCCGATCGCGGTCTGGAGCTTGTCGGCGACCTCGTCCGAGAGTCCGGCTGGCGCCGCAATGAACCTGCGCTGGTCCAGGACGATGTCATACCCGGCCTCCGTCGCGGTCGGCACGTCCGGCAGGAACTCGCTGCGCTCGGCGGAGAAGGTAGCCAGTGGCTTGATCTTCCCGGCCTTGATCTGGGGCATCACCTCGGCGATGTTGCCGGCCGATACGTCGACCTGGCCGCCCAGAAGCGCCGTGAGGGACGGATTGCTTCCGTCGAACGGCACCCCGTTTGCCTGCACCTCGGCATCCTTGAAAAGGACCTCAAGGGCGTAGTGCGTTCCCGTTCCGACACCGGAGTGGCTGAAGCTCACCTTGTCGGCGGTCAGCAGGTCCTGCAGGGACGCATAGGGCGAGTCCGCAGGAACCACCAGGGCGTACTCCTCGGTGGTCAGGCCCGCGAGCACCCGCATTTCCTCCAGGTCGAGCAGGTTGCTGTCGGATTCCACGAGCGGCGAGATCGAGAATTGCGACTGCGACAGTGTCACGATCGAGTAGCCGTTGCCGGAAGTGCCCAGCACCTCGCGGGCGCCCAGGACTCCGCCTCCACCGGGCTTGTTGGCCACCACGACCGGCTCGCCGAGCGGTTCGTCCAGGCCCTGCGCCAGAGCGCGGGCAATCAAGTCCGTGCTTCCGCCCGGGTCGTAGGGGACGGTGAGTTCGATCGCCCGGCTGGGGTACTTGCTTGGGTCTTCGGCCTTGTCGCCTCCCTGGACGCCGCCGCATCCCGTAAGGGCCAAAAGCGCGGCGACCCCGGCCGCTGCTGCGAGGCCGCGACGCGAACCGGCCCCAATAGTTTGGATTTTCTTCACTCTGATCTCCTTCGTCGGTACCCGCCTCAACGCGGGCAATCCGGATGGTGAGCTCCGAACGGCGCTCTCTCGCTGTGCGCGAGCGGTAGGACTCAACTCGCGGTACTGATAAGCGTGCTGGAAGCCGTAAATCGAACGGTCTCGACCATTACGTGGCGCGCATCACGTAAATATCGTATCTCATATATGACACACCGCCAAGGGAATATCAGCAGATGACGTAAAACCCGCGGACCTGACGGGGAATGCGCTTCGTATATCACATATGCACGGACGCGTTCGGGCTATACTAAGGGCATCGCCCGGGGCTTTGGGCGCGGTGCAGAAAGGGGCCCGGAACAGTGAAGTTTGACGCCAGCGCCGGCAGCCCGATCACTCTGCCGAGCTCGCGGATCGATCTGGTGCTCGCCGAGATTCGAAACGCGATACTGACCCGCCAGTTCGCCCCGGGCCAAGCTCTCGTGGAAACGGAGTTGGCTCGGTGGCTCGGGGTCTCCAAGACGCCCGTGAGGGAGGCGTTGAAGATCCTCTCCTCCTCCGGTCTGGTCACCTTTGTACCCTACAAGGGTGCCTCCGTTCGGGAAGTCGACCGTGACTTCATCGAAAGCGTGTACGACGTCCGGATCCTGCTGGAACCCGAGGCGGTGCGCCGATCCACCCTCCGGGGCAACCAAGCCGGCCTTAACCGGGCGGCCATCCTGCTCGACGATGCCCGCCGCGCCGGGGAAGCCGACGATCGGGCCCGGCTGAGCCTGCTTAATCGAGACTTCCATGCCGCCCTGTATGCGAACTGCGACAACGATCTGCTGGTGGACATCATCGGCAACCTGCGGGATCGTTCCGCCCTGGTCAGCGTGGCCGGCTGGGAGGCCGCCCCAACCTGGGGCGTCGAATGGGCAGAGCACCACGAAATCCTCGATGCAGCCCTTGCGGGGGACGGGGACAAGGCTGCCCACCTGCTGGAGGAGCACCTTCGCGACTTCCTGACCCGGAGCATCGCCCACCTTCCGACCACCGCGGACTAGGGTCCCCGCCGCCTCGTATCCCTGGCTCTCCCGATTCCCGTACCGCCTTCCCGCGCCTCTCCGGGTGCGGTGTCCCTGCCGCCGTCGGGCCATCGGATTGTGAGCGCCTGAAAATTGTGCGCGTCCAACACAGGTTTCGCCCGCCTCCTGCTCGGCCTTGGGGCTTGAGCAACCAGTAGCCTGCCCTTGATCCACGCTTCGGCATGCCTGGCGAAAACCCTCGAAGCGCACTTTGTGAGTCAGAGGCTTTTCAGCACTTGGCATATAAGATACGATGTATGACATAACGTGACCGACCCAACACAATCGGTTTGCACCTCGCCAGGGTGGACAGAAAGAGAGCTGGATGATGTTCGAAGCATTGAGACGGCAACTCGCCGGAGTGGTTGCGATCACAGTAACGCCGTTCACTGCCGACGACCGGGTGGACGAGGCGGCCCTTGCGGCGATCACCTGCCGCATGGTCGAGGCGGGAATCTCCGTGGTGACCCCCAACGGCAACACCGGCGAGTACTACTCGCTCAGTGCCGCCGAGCGCTCGACCTGCCTGCGGGTGGTGAAGGAAGCCGCAGGCGATGCGATCCTGCTCGCCGGCGTGGGCGGCCCGTTGCCTTCGGCGATCGAGGCCGCGCTGGAAGCTCGGGACGCCGGCGCCGACGCGGTTATGATCCACCATCCCGTGCAGCCGTACATCACGGCCGACGGATGGATTGAGTACCACCGGGCGATCGCCGCCGCGGTACCGGAGCTTGGCGTCGTTCCCTACCTCAAGAGCCGCAGCATCACGGCGGACGCGCTACGGAGCCTCGCGTCCGCGGCGCCCAACTTCGTGGGAATCAAGTACGCGCTGCCGGACCCGGTCGACTTCGCCTCAATCCGTTCGGACGCCAACATCCCCGGATTGGTCTGGATTGCCGGACTCGCCGAGTCCTACGCGGCCTCGCAGTTCGCCGCGACAGCAGAGGGATTCACCTCGGGTCTGGCCAACGTCGTTCCGGAAGTGTCGCTCAACTACCTCCAGGCGCTCAAGCGCGGCGACTTCTCCGGTGCGCTGGAACAGTGGCAGGACATCCGTGACTTCGAGGACCTGCGGGCCCGCGACAACAACGCGCTCAACGTTTCCGCGGTCAAGGAGGCCCTGCACCAGATCGGTCTGTGCGACCGGGCCGTCCGCGCTCCCATCAGCACCCTCGAACCCGCCGACCGCGAGCGGGTCAGCCGCATGCTGGCCTCGTGGAACGTCGACCTTGCGTCCGCCTCGGCCCTGGGCTGAGCGGCATCCGCCACGCCCTCCGGAACCAACCGCAACAACCCCACACGATAGGACCAGGAATCCATGAGCATCATTGACAGAATCGAGATCAGCACGTTCGACGTGGTGGTGGAGAACTTCGCCCACAACTACACGGACGACACCTACGGCGGTTCCTTCACCTACACGCCCGGCCCCGGCTCGGCCAAGCCGGTGCTCATGGTCCAGATCTTTACCGAGGACGGCGCCGTCGGTGAATACGCCTTCCAGTGCGTCTCCGCCGCCGTTCCGCAGGCGATCGCTGCGGCCAAGGTCGCGGTGGGCCACCAGTGGCACGAGCGCGAACTCATCTTCCAGACCACCCGGCGCGCGAGCCGTCCGGCGCATTCCTACGGGCTGTCCTATGTGGACACCGCGCTGTGGGACCTGGCGGGAAAGATCCAGGGCACTTCGCTGACCCAGATGCTGGGGGGCCACCGCACGGAGGTGCCCGCCTACGCCTCATGTCACAACGGGGACCGGCTGGACAACCTGCCCACTAAGGAAGCCGTGAGCGATTTCTTCCTCTCGCTCAAGGACAAGGGCTTCACCGGGTTCAAGATGCACTCCTGGCACGCCGGCAACAAGTGGGAGGAAGCCGAAAACGTTCGCCACATGCGCGAAACCCTCGGCGAGAGGGTTGAGCTGATGCTCGATCCGGCCTGCGTGTTCAACTCCCTGAGTGATGCCATCTTCGTGGGCAAGGCCTGCGAGGAGGCCGGTTTCCGCTGGTACGAGGACCCGCTGCGCCCCACCGGACTGGGCATCTTCCAGCACAAGAAGCTGCGCGAGGCCCTGAACATCCCGATCCTGCAGACCGAGCACGTCGCCGGCCCTGAGGCGAAGGCCGATTTCCTCCTCAACGGCGGCACCGACCTGCTCCGCGTCGACATCCACTACGACCTGGGCATCACCGGCGCACTGAAGACGATCCACTTCGGCGAGTCGCTTGGCGTCACGACCGAGATGCACGCACCCGGCCCGGTGCACCGTCACCTCATCGCCGCGCAACAGCAGACCACCATGTATGAGATCGCCAACGTCTCGCCCGCGCTGCTTGACCCGTCTCCGCTGATCTACACCGACTATAGCGACCACGTCGACACGATCACCGCCGACGGCATGATGGCCGTGCCGACCGGCCCGGGCATCGGGGTCACCTACGACATGGAGAAGCTGCTGCCGGTCCGCACCATGCACGAAATCATCAAGGCCGGCTGACGCCCCCCGGAGGCCGGACATGGCAGGACGTCTCCTGCCGCCGCGCGGCAGGAGACGTCCTCCTGCCCAAGCCTGCCACCGGCCCGTAAGGACCGTCTCCGGCCGCAGGCACGCAATAAGGGGAACCCGCCCGCCCCACACCCGATCAGCACGCCTTCAGACAGCCAAGGAGCGCCATGCCCGTCACCACCCAGATCGCCAACCTCGCCGGACATTCGATCATCGCCGGTCAGCAGACGCCGGGGGAGGCCGGTACGACCCATGGCATCAACCCAGCCACCGGCGGGGAGCTCTCGCCGGCCTACTCGCTGATCACAGAGGCCCAGCTTGCCGCCGCGACCGCCGCGGCCGAGGAAGCGTTCGAATCCTTCAAGGAGCTCGAACCCGAAGCACACGCGGCGTTCCTGGAACAGGCGGCGGCGAACGTCGAGGCGGCCGGCCAGGACCTTATCTCCCGTGCCGCACTTGAGACGGGCCTTCCGGAGGCCCGCCTGACCGGAGAACTGGCCCGCACCACCGGCCAGCTTCGCCTGTTCGCTGCCGTCGTGCGCCAGGGCGATTACCGCGGCGTGCGCATCGACCCGGCCCTGCCCGCCCGCCAGCCCGTACCGCGCCCGGACATCCGCCAGCGCAAGATCCCCCTCGGGCCCGTGGCGGTGTTCGGCGCCAGCAACTTCCCGCTGGCCTTCTCCACTGCCGGCGGCGACACCGCCTCCGCCCTGGCTGCCGGTTGCCCGGTGGTCTTCAAGGCCCACAACGCCCACCCGGGCACCAGCGAGATCGTCGGCCGCGCCATTGCCGAGGCTGCGCGCGACCTGGGCCTGCACCCGGGCGTATTCTCCCTGATCTACGGGCCCGGCGCCAGCATCGGCCAGGCCCTGGCCAAGGATCCTGCGATCAAGGCCGTGGGCTTCACCGGCTCCCGCAGCGCGGGCACGTCCCTCATGGCCACCGCGGCGGCCCGCCCCGAGCCCATCCCGGTCTACGCCGAAATGAGCTCCATCAACCCCGTGTTTCTTTTTGAATCCGCCCTGCGCAGCGAAGCCGGGGAACTCGCCGGAGCCTACGTCACCTCACTGACAGGTTCTTCGGGGCAGCTGTGCACAAATCCAGGCCTGCTTTTCGTTCCCGTCGGCAAAGACGGCGACGCGTTCGTCGTCGCCGTCAGGCACCTTCTGGCCCAGGCCCACGGCGCAACGATGTTGACTCCGGGCATCGCCCGTTCCTGCCGCGAGGGAATTGACGCTCTCGAGGGCCAAGACGGAGTGGAGGTCGTGGCCCGCGGGGTTGAGGGTTCCACCGAAAACGCGCCCGCTCCCATGGTGTTCGGCACCGACGTTCCCACTTTCATGAGCAACACCGTCCTCCAGGAAGAAATCTTCGGCGCGGCGTCCCTAGTGGTCCGCTACCACTCGGCTGCGGAACTGGTGGCAGCCGCCCAGAGCATGGAAGGCCAGCTCACAGCGACCCTTCTCCTGACCGAGGAGGACCACCCGGTGGCCGCCCCGCTGATTCCCGTGCTCGAACGCAAGGTCGGGCGCATCATCGCCAACGGCTGGCCCACCGGCGTGGACGTCGGCAACGCCATCGTGCACGGCGGGCCCTTCCCTGCCACCTCGGATTCGCGCACCACCTCCGTCGGCACGCTGGCGATCGAGCGCTTCCTTCGCCCGGTCGCCTACCAGAACATCCCCAACGGCCTGCTTCCGGAACCGCTGCGGGAAGACAACCCCTGGAACCTCACCCGCAGGGTAGAAGGCATCATCAGCCAACATCCCTGACCCCGTATTAGCTGACAACGGAAAGAACGGAACCATCGCATGCCGCTGCGCCTAGAACCCGCCCCGTCCTTCAAGGACCTCTTCACCCTAAATGGACGAACCATCGCCGGGATGTTTCTGGATTCCGGAGACGCGGGTATCGCCGAGATCTGCGCCGGAGCCGGGCTGGACTACCTGCTCATCGATGCCGAACACGGGCCGGTGAACCTCGCGGCCATCCTCGCCCAACTCCGTGCCATCGCCAGCTATCCGGTGGTGCCTGTGGTCCGCGTCCCCACCAACGACCCCGTCATCATCAAACAGGTGCTGGACCTGGGGGCGCAGTCCCTGATCGTGCCGATGGTCAACACCGCCGAGGAGGCCCGCCAAGCGGTCGCCGCGACCCGTTATGCCCCTGCGGGCGTGCGCGGCGTCGGCGGCGTCCTGGTGCGCTCCGCCCGCTGGAACCGCGTTCCGGACTACCTTGCTCGCGCTAACGCACTGGTCTCCCTGCTCGTGCAGATCGAGTCCGCCGAGGCCGTCGAAAACGCTGCGGAGATCGCCGGGACCGACGGGATCGACGGCGTGTTCATCGGTCCCTCGGACCTCGCCGCGACCATGGGCCTGCTGGGCCAACAGGATCACCCCGAGGTCGTGGCCTCGGTCGTGCGAACCATCGCTGCCGTCAAGCGCGCCGGCAAGATCATCGGCGTCAACGCTTTCGTGGAGGCTCAAGCCCGCCAGTACATTGCCGCGGGCGCTGACTTCGTCAACGTCGGCGCAGACGTAGCCCTCATCGCCCGCGGCACCGAAGCCCTCGTCGCCACATACATCGGCGAACGCCACACCAGTTCCGCGGCACCCGCCAGCTACTGACACCACGAGGCCTCTGTCTCTTGGTGCCGCAACGCTTCCGACCCGGTGGGTATGAGGTTCCGCAAGGACATAAAGGGTGCATTCCCGATCGACGCCGGCGACGGTGAGGAGCCCGCGCGGTTTCCCGACATGCCAATAGGCGCCGTGCGGCACCCCGCGCCGGGGCCAGCTGCCCGCAGGTTGCCGGGACATCCTTCGTTAGAGGCCGGGCCCCGTGCCCGGCCTCTAACGAACCGGATCCTGAGCGCCACGCGACCTGAACGGATGGGCGGCGTAGACGCCGAGTATCCGGACATCTGTGGCGAAGAATCCCAGTTCGTCAAAAGCCCGCATGAGCGGGGCGTCCTCCGGGTGGCCTTCGACATCGACCATAAACTTCGTGGCCGCGAACTGCCCGCCTACCATGTAGCTCTCGAGCCGGATCATATTGACGCCGTTGGTGGCGAAGCCGCCCAGCGCCTTGTAGAGGGACGCGGGGACATTCCTTACCTGGAAGACAAAGCTCGTAATCACGTTCGGCGACAGATGCTCGCGTGACGAAAGCGACTGGTCGTCGGCAAGCAGCACAAAACGGGTGGTGTTGGTTGGATCGTCCTCAACCTCCGTGGCCAAGACGTCCAATCCGTACATGGGCGCAGCCAAGGGAGGAGCAAGGGATGCCTTGGCCGGGTCGTTCCACTCCGCGACCTCGCGCGCGGACCCGGCTGTGTCGCCAGCGATGACCGGCACCAGCCCGTGCTGGCGGATGAATGCGCGGCACTGGCCCAGTGCGTGGATGTGGCTGTGCACTTCCCGAACCTGTTCCAAGGTAGTACCGGGAACGGCTAGCAGGTCGAAACGGATACGCAGAAAGTGCTCCCCGACGATCCTCAACCGAGTTTCCGGAAGCAGCGCGTGGATGTCCGCAACACGTCCGGCGATCGAGTTGTCAATGGGAATCATGGCGCGTTGGGCACGTCCCGTGGTGACTTCCGCAAAAGCGTCCTCGAAGCTGGCGCAGGGAATCGCATCCCACGCAGGGAAGACCTCCGTGCAAGCAATGTGTGAATTCGAGCCCGGTTCACCTTGGTACGCGATTGCTGGAGTCACAGCCGAAATCATCCCATTCCCAAGGGCGCGAACCCCAATCCTTCAGCCTGCGTTACCACACGTCATCCCAAGAAGACGGCCACATCATTCGCCCGGGAAAGCTCGTTCCAAAACGATCCGGGGCGCAAGATGAAGGGAAGGGACCCGTGAGTCTAGGGATCGACGTTTCCAGACAGCACAAGGGTGTTCCCCAGCCCTATGGGTTTGGCCTCCTCCAAGGTCTTGGCCAGTGGCGCGGCGCTGGGTGATGTGCCCGCGACAACGGTATCGAGATGCCCGCGGCAGTGATTGACCCGATGCAGTGAGAGGGGCCCAAGCCTCGGGTTCCGAGTCATTAGCGGGCGTTCGTGATCTTGTCTGTCGTTGAAGGCGGGTCGACGTGACAAGATCCTGGCCGACGGCGCGGCGCCCGACAGATCCCGGGGGGATTGCGGGGAAATAGATGTCGTCAGCACCGTTATCAGCCTCAGGATTGGTGACCACTGCAAGATTCATTGCAGCCAAGAGGGCAATTACCGGCGGTAGGTGGGGGAGGGCCCTTTGTAAGAGGGGAAACCTCAAAACCGCCCCCAGGTGCCCCGCGGAGAGCTCTGGCCGTCATCCCGGCCGCGTAGGTGCCGAGTGGTAACCGGTCTCGAGCCGGCGGGGACTGCCTGCAGGCTGGAGGGGATGTTCAGGCTTCGCCGTGTTCGAGGTACCACGTGATGTCGTCGTGGGGTTCGTGCCAGGACGACTCGTTGCGTGGGATGCGTCGGACGAGGTCCGCGGTCATCCAGAGCATGGGCAGGTCTTGGCCCTCGGGCCACCGGACCGGAAGCAGGCTTCCCTGCCAGGCGTCGGCCTTCCCGTGGACCGTCCGCCCGTCCGGCAGCTGCGTCCGTACATACGGTGCTGGTACATGGGCCAGTCAACGTGGCCGATGGCAGCCCAGGAACGTGCCTATCCGTTTTCGGTGCCCGGCTCAGCTCGTCGCTCTAAGTGCGGAGCACTTGGTGCGTCAAAAAGGCGGACCCGTCGACCCGAGGCCACTCGCGCATGCTCGCCCCGCCAATGCTTCTGCTTCCCTTTGCCCCAGTGACTGAGGGAATTGAAATCTCCCAGACACCTCAGGTGGTGGGGAAAAAGACCCGATATCTCGGGAATTGTCATGCGGTTAGATTAGGGGGAATACGGGCAAGCGTGGGCAAAAGTGGGTACACGTCGTTGGGTAGACCTTCACGTGCCTTAGGCTCGCTGAATGCTCATGACAGAACCCATCCAGGTTGAGCTGGTTTCTGCCTGGTGGGAATCTTTGCTCCCTTTGGCGGCCTTCGTTATTTCCCTGTTGTCCGTCGGACTCACCTTGTGGTTCCGCTTCAGCGACCGCGTGCGGTTGGAGGTTTCCCTGTCGGCAGCGATACCGATACTTGATCCGCCGTTGCCCCAGGAGGGGATTGAACGAACGGTGGTGACGGTGACCAACAGGAGCCGGTCTGCTAGTACGGAGATTACGGCGTTGGAGTTGGAGCTTTCGGACGGTAGTTCGTTCGTGAGGTTCGATCCTGGGCCAGGGGATGTCGTTCTGCCCAAACGTCTTGATGCAGGGGCCAGCTGCCGGGTTTCCTACGATTCTCGATCGCTTGGGCTGGCCCTCAACGGTGACAAGAAGCACGTGAAATGGGTCCGAGGACATGCCGTCAGCGGCCATAAGACAGCGCACGGAAAGCGAAGCGTGAAGCGAGCGCAACAGCTGCGCAACTACGCGGTCGAGTATCCCGATAATCCTTGGGGGGAGAGACGGCGCCCTTAGTCCTGAGACTGAGGCGTCAGTGCTTCGGCAGACGTGGCTGCGAACGGTCCCCGGAGACCCCCGGCATTGGCAGCCGGCAGGTAATTGCATCGGCGTGGCTGCTGAGGCTAAGGCGGGATGGCTCCTAGGATGGCTGGCGTTCCCTCCGTCGGGGAGGGACGTTCCATCACCTATCGGAGGTAGCTCTATGTTGAGCCGTATCGCTCAGGAACACGCTCGCGAGATTGCGAACCATGATTGGTCGGATGCGCCCTACCGGGCGGATCGGGCCGGCCACGATCGCACGATTGACGGCCGGGGTACGGGCAAGCAGCTCGAGCCCCACGAGGCGGACATCATCAAGATGAACGTCATGTGGGTGACGGCTCAGGTGCTCATGCACGAGGACCCCAACCTCGACATCACTGAGTTTGCGGTTGCCTGCGGCTTGCCGCGGCACCTCACGCACAACAAGGACGGTCGGCCGAGCGGGGCCCTGATGGCCGGCATCCGCACGGACAACGGCCAGGTGTCCACGCCCGGACTCTGGGAGCGTGTGAGCTAGGAACAGGATCGGCTCCCGCACGAAACGTGCAGGGGCCGATCTGCTTCTCGGGCGTGGAGGTGGCGGGCGGGCGCTGGCTCCCTGGCGGCGGGCAGGGTACTTTTCCCTTATCAGAACCCCCTGATCAAAACGCTTTAACTTGCGTGAGTGGGACTTTCCTGGCCCGGCGGCTATACCCTCGGACGGCGAAGAAGGTACCCCACCCCCGGGGCCGGCGGCTGTCCTGGCCCGGGGGTGGGGATCAGTCGTTGCCGTAGAGCGGTTCGAGGGCCCATCCACGGTCGGTGAACGGCCTCACCCGGATGCTATTCACCAGCATGCGGGTTCCGTTGCCACGCTTGTCCTGGTGCTCGCTTACTGCGGCCTGCGCTGGGGCGAGGCGACCGGGCTCCGAGTCAGCGATTTGGACGCGCTGCGTCGGCGTCTGCGGATCGAGGAGAACGCCGTGGACCTCGGCGGCACGGTGGTGGGCGCCACCCCGAAGAACCATCGCCGGGGCGTCGTGTCGTTCCCGCGGTTCCTGTCCGAGTTGTTGGCGCAGGCCTGCGAGGGCAAGGGGCGGGATACCTTAAATCTTCCCGGGCCCCGATGGCGGGTACTTGCGGACCGCGCGTGCATGAAGACAGCTACAGCTGGTTTGCCGGCGCGATCGAGCGGGCCGGCCTGCCCAGGATCACTCCGAATGATCTGCGCCATCGTGCAGCGAGTTTTGCGGTCAGCACCGGCGCGAATGTGAAGGCGATGCAGCGGATACTGTCGTGCGGTTCCGACCACTGGCCCAGACGCATCGGTAGCTGGTTCTCGCTGTTCGAGCGTGCGGTCTGGACTTTCTCGGGGGAAGCGAGGGAAGCGATGGACTGTCCGGAGGTGAATCCGTTCCGCTCGCTACGGGCGGTTCTTCTTGCCTGATGACCTGAGCTTGCGGACGCGTTTTGTCGCGGCCCACAGGCCTTTGTGCTTCCACGCGGGATCGCTGCGATGCAGTTGGTGGATCTCGTCGTGGCAGGGCTGGCAGACGGGCACTAGGTCCATGAGGCGTTCAGCGCCGAGGTTTTTGTAGGTTCGGTGGTGCAGATGCATTCCCGGGTGGCGCGCAGCCTGGCAGACGTAGCACTCCGTCGGAAGCTTCGAGGCCCAGTATCTGTTGCGGGTGGCCTTCCACGCCGGGCTGTTGATGTAGCTGGCATAGTCGGCCTTGGACACAACGGCCTTGCCAGGAACTCCCATCAGTGCTGCCCTTCATCCGCCTTTTCCCCAAAGGGCCGGGTGCCCAACGGAGCAGCGGCACGTTCTCCCAAAAACGGGCCTGCCACAGCGATGACGCTACCACCAGGAACGTCCGTTTCCGCGGATGCCGGCCGCACCGCGAAGCAGCCACCTTTGGTCAAGGAAATTGATTTTGTCCCCGTTATTTCCGTATATAGGCCCCTGAGAGGTTGATTCCGTCCCGTAGGTTCCGTATATGGAGTTCTGTGCATCCCGGCAGAGACACCGAGCTGCTCGTGTGCCATCCATGCACCACAGTCCTCCGGCCCTGGTTTTTGTCTTCGCGGGCCCGGGTGAGACCGTGTCCGCGAAGACCGGTCGCGCCTTAATGCGTCCGCATTCCGGACGAGAAAGTTGATTGTGTCCCGGACGTTGGGGTTTATATAGGCCCGTACAGTTCGGCGAATGCGCCGGGCTGTTGTTGTGCCATCCATGCGCCACGGACCCTTGGGCCGTGGCTTTTTTGTTTAAGCGGACCCGAGGGTCGGAAGAGTCCCTTGGTGAGCATTCACCTGAACCGAAAGGAATTAAAGATGCCCCAGAAAACCCACGCCCCGGTCCGATATGACGGGAAGGCTGGTCACCGGCGTGGACATCGCAACCCGTCTTCCGAGAATGTGGCAGGGAACCGGCGTGCGGCCACGAAAACGTCTGCCGCCCTGCCGGCCGGGCCGCAGGATGTGCTCGTTCAACGGGTTTGCTCCGCGATGTCGGAGGTCCATGCCGGCGTCCTCGCCTATGGACCGACCTGCGCCTTGCGGCAGGAGCTGGCCCTGTGCCTGGCCGAGCTGCTGTGCCGCCACCGGCACCTGGACAGGCAGGAACGGCGCTTCTACTGGAAGATGCTGCAGACCCAGCTCCGGTACCTCGCCCGCAGGGGCTTCGACGGAGAGAGTCTGGAGTTCCTCGAGCCCCGCTTCCCGGGCTGGATGGCCCAACTAAACAACGCCTCCCACTACGGTGACCTCAACCCTGCCCGGCGGGAGCCGCACGGACGGCAGGAACAGGACGGCCGCCACCATGCCGCCTCCGGCATCGCCGGGGACAGTCGCCGCTCCGCTGGGGCAGCCCGGCACACAGGCTATGTGGGTTCCGGCGTGGAGGATCAGTTCCTGGGTAACTTCAGGGACCACTGGCGCATGCATTCATCGGGCCACTGATACCGGTGCGGAAATCCTTTCCGCTCCACCGGCTGAAACGCAGGCCGGGTCGTGATGCCCCTGCCGATGGGTGGCTCAGGTTGGGCGGGTTCATGCTGGAAGCGGGCCCAGGTACATGTTTGAATCTGCTTGTGAGGGCAGCTTTGAGGGCTGTTGGTGGGGTATCTGGATGGGGAACGGGTCGATGCAACCAGGCACAGCATGCAGTCCTGGGTCCGGCTTCAGGAATCGGAGGAGCACAGGCGTTTGGTCATGCCCGGGTGCGGTATCAGGGCGGTGGCCAAGGCCCGCGGGGAAACCAGGTTCTTCTCCCATGTCAGCTTGGCGGGATGCACGGCCGAACACCGGGGCGAGACCGAACAACACTGTGCGCTAAAGGCCGCGGTCGCAGGGCGCATCGACACCGTGCCGGGCTGGCACGCCCTCGTTGAGTATCAGGCCCCTTCGCGTGAATGAATCGTTGATGTCCTGGCTGAATCCGATGACGGTCGGCACCGGGTGGCTTTCGAGGTCCAGCTCTCTTCCCAAACGCCCGGCGAATATAACCGGCCCAGCCAGCGCTACTTCGACAGCGGTATCTTCCCCGTCTGGCTGGTGCCGCGCGATCTCGAGTACAACCCGATCCGGCTGCCCATCGTCCATGCCGGGTTTGGGAAGAACTCGCCGATGCTTGCGGATCCCGCCTCCCTCATGGAACTGAAAATCCGGCAAGACATCGTGGAATCTTCCACAACTCTGGGCGCTTTCATCTACCGGATTCTCACCCACGGTCCCGTCTGGTCGGTCGGCTCCCCCCGCCCGGCAGCAGAAGCGACTCGACGCCGCCGAACAGGCGCGTCAGGACGCCGAACGCAGGGAGGAGATGGCCCGGCAGGCGCAGGCCGCGATAATTGCCGATAACGAGCGACGCATCGAGGTGATGAACCTATCCAGCGCCGCCCCGGAAAAAGGGTTTGGGGCCCACACCCTCCACACCGAGGCCGGTCCATTCCTCTGGACTACCTTGACTGGCTGTTGGCGGTGCGAACAGCCGATGCTCCTATGGGACGCGATGCGCTCCAACCCCCGCCAGCAGTACGATTCCGCGCCGGCAGTGCAGGTCAAGTCCAAAGTGGGTATCACACGCTACGAGAACCACCCGGAGGTCCACCGGCTCGTGGACCAATGGATCCGCGAGACCGGGGCCGACATCGGCAAAGCCCGCATCGAACTGCGGCGAAGCAAGACTAAGGGCGAGAAATACAGTGCGTTCGTGTGCCCGTCCTGCGAAGCCCTCGCAGGGCAGTTCTTCATTTCCTGCATCTATGCGGAGCACTGGTCACTGATCAGCGCACCGCTGCTGCGCAAAGCGGACCTGCCGGACCCATCGCCATACCTTCACCCCCGCAAGCAACCTGCCCACCGACCGGGCCCAGAGACCCAGCAAACACCTCAGAATCCTGCAAGAGGACGGCCTCCCGGCACTTCGCGCGTCTCGGACGCGCGGTGGGCTCGCCAAATACGCGAAAAGCTGGCCCTGGATGAGCAGCACCCGGCCGAGAAGACCGTTCCTTTCCCTAAGCAATCTGCTCAATCCGGATTGTTTTGAGCACGCACATCAATCACCAAGCCCCTATATAGGGGCGGGACTGTTCCGGCTATTCGGGGTTGGTGACCGCCAGCAGTCCGCTCCAGGAGCCGGAGGCGTGCTTCAGGTCGGTTTCGGTGACGAACATGTACCGCCATCGGCCGAATCGGTCGTCGTCCTCATCGCGGACCGCTCGTGCCCATTGTTCGGCGCACTGTTTCTTGTGCTGGACCTTCGGATCGTTGGCCTCCTTGTCGGATTTGCCTTCCACGACCCAGCGGGTGCCGTCTTTGTCGATGATGATGAAGTCCGGGAAGTAGCGGCCGGCTGTTTCGGTCGGGATCCATGCTGGTCCTTGGCTTTCGAGGCGCAACCACCAGTCAATGGAGTCGTCGTTGTCGACGATGTGCGCGATTTCCCACTCGGTGGTTTTCGCATCGAACGCCGCAATGGGCAAAATGTTTCTGCGCCACCCTCTGTACTGGGCCCGGCGTTCGAATCGGCCTTCGTAGGCGCCGGGGTATGCCGGATCCACGAGGACCGGTTCCAGAGGCAGTTTCACCGGTACCAGCGTGGTTTGGCGTTCGGTCGTGCGGTTGCCGACGGCGGTGCGTATGAGGTCGCGGAGGCCTCCGATTGCCATTTTCTTGCGGTTTTCCGACCATAATGCCGTCTCGTCCTCGCTGGTGGCTCCGGCCCCTTCGAGGAACGCATCCACAATGCGTCGAGCTGCGCCCTTTTGCTGTTTGGTGGCTTCGACCTCGGGTTGAGCCATGACCGCGGCAATGAGTTCTTCGCGCACCGTATCGATTGGTGCCATCTTCTGCAGGGTCTCGACCTGCTGCTGTGGGGCGGCAGTGATGTCGATGTCCTCACCGGTGCGTTCGGCCTCCAGTGCAACGCGACGCATGAAGAGGGGGATCTCGCGGGAGTAGCGGCGGCCGAGGCTGTACGCGTCGGCATCAGGTACCGAGGAGAGCGTAAAGCGAACCTGGACGAGCTTGGATTCTTCCAGGGGGAACGACAACGTCGGTGCCCCTTCCACCCGGCCTTTCCATTCCGGATCCTTCGCCGTCAGCTTCTTTTCAAGATCCGCCGATGTCAGGCCGCTGTTGGGGGTGGACAGGGAGTCTACGGCATCTGGGGTCCCCGTATTCGGAACGTCGGTCTCCAAGGCAGCAGATGGGACAGGGAAGAGCAGGCCCTG
Organism: Zafaria cholistanensis; assembly: GCF_008580665.1. Lineage (GTDB taxonomy): Bacteria > Actinomycetota > Actinomycetes > Actinomycetales > Micrococcaceae > Zafaria > Zafaria cholistanensis. The sequence continues at coordinate 40,445 of NZ_BKDJ01000008.1, read as the reverse complement.
GGCGTTGTCTCCGTAGCCGGGAAGTTGTTCGGGCACGGCGGCCGGCTGCTCTTCGGCGGGCTTGCTGAGGTCGAAGGGAAGAGTCTTTTCCAGTTCTTCGCGAGGTTTTGGCTGCAGGCGTGAATTCAGTACGTCCTTCTTGGCCAGCAGCTTTTGATACGAGTCGTGCGCGACCAGATCGACCTGATCGACTTCCGGAATGGCCGTACGGGTACCGAAGGGCAGGCGAAGTCCGCGGCCGAGGACCTGCTCGGTGAGCATTTCCGAATCGAGCTTGCGCAGCGCGGCAATGACCGCGATGTTCTTCACGTCCCAGCCTTCGCGCAGCATGTTCACCGAGACAATGGCGCGGATAGGGGAGCCCAGGTCTTCCACGGCATCCAGGGCGGCCAGCGCCTCGTCGGACGACTGGGAAGTGATTTCTAGGACCGCGCCGGCGTCGCCGATGAATCCGGGCCCGGCCAGGACCTGGCCGACTTCGGATGCGTGTCCGATGTCCTGGCACACGACGAACAACACTGGCCGGACCGCGGATGCGTCCGGATTGTGAGAGCGGTAGAGCTGGTAGGCATCGTCTTTGCGGCGCAGCAGGTGACAGGCGTCGGCCAGGCGGGTGCGTTCGTCTTTCATCCCGTCCGGCCGGTACACCAGCACCGGGATCTTCACCAGTCCGTCCGCAATGGCCTCGGCGAGGGTGTACTGGAAGATGACTTTGTCTTCGTCCGTCTTTGCCGGGGTGGCGGTCAGGCCGACCAACGCCAGCGGTGAGAGGTCGCGGATGGCTGCCGAGAAGACGGCGGCCTTGTCGTGGTAGACGTGGTGCTCATCTGCGATGACCACCAGGTCGTCTTGTTCCCGTAGTTGGTTGTACAACGCACCGCCGAGGTTCTCATCCACCTGATGCGTCTGTCGTGAGGTGGAGGCCTGCGGTCGGGTGAGTTGCTGGACGTTGAAGACGAACAGCTTCAGTTGCCGCTGGTCGTGTAACGCGGTCCCCATGGCCGTGGCGCGGAAGTTTTCCGGGGTGATTACCACGGGCTGGTGGTCGGCACCGGAGACAAACTTGGGAGAATCCGCCTGGAAGTTTGCCAGCGTCTTCTTTTGAATGGTCGAGCCCGGAGTGACAACGAGGATGTTGCGGATCCCCTGGGTTGCCAGATAGTCGACCAGTGCGGCCATCAGGTAGGTCTTGCCCACGCCGGTGGCCAGGTCGTTGACGACCTCCACATAGTCTCCGCCGGCCTGGGCTAGGCGCTTGACGGTTGCGGCCAAACCGGTGCGGTTTGGCAGGCGCAGGTCGAAGCGGGCCGCAACGTCTTCGAGCAGGTCCCGGTCGAACCGGATATTCGGGATCACTTGATCGTTCCCTTCGCAAACAGGTCATCAGGGGCTTTGCGGATGCGGGATCCGGGGGAGAGCGTCCGCATCAACTCAGCCATGCCGTTCACTACGCCCTTGGCCACCACTACCGCTTTCTCCTCGTCCGCAAGGCTGCTGGCTACGGTGCGGACGACGTTCTCGTCGGCGATGCCGTCGATGACGGCAAGGCGTATGCGGCCCTTGCGCCCGCAGAAAACTTGGTCCCCAGTTTCGAACCGGAACCCTAGTTGCCCGGCTACGGCCCGGGCGAAGACCCCGTTCACCGCTGCTTCGGACAGGTATACGGCGTCGTCCTGATCATCCACCTCGTACAGGGAAAGACCCATGCGAGCGATCGTGAAGCCGCCCCCGCCCGTCCACTGCACCGTGGTCTGGTCCTTGGTTCTGGTGGCAGTCCGCAGGGCCGAGAGGGTCTTGTCGTCCAACCCGGTGACGGACTTGGAGACTTTCCCCAGCAGGGTGGTGAACTGCCGAGCCTCCTCGGGAGTGATCCCCTCTGGCAGCTCGTCGACGGCGACTCGCTCTTTCTTCATGCTGATTCCGCCGGCATCCAACCCGTTCACGACCTTGGCCAGCCGCGGCACGATGAAGTCCTTAACCGTCGATTCCAGCAGTTCGACGGCCACCCAGCGGCGTCCCATCTTGTGGGCGACGGCGGGCGTCGTTCCGGACCCGGCAAAGCAATCGAGCACGATGTCACCGGGGTTCGATGCGATGCTCAACACGCGTTCGAGCAGCCGTTCCGGCTTCGGCGTAGAGAACGGAACCTCGCCGGGAAACAGGGCCTGTATCTCGTTCTTCCCGGTCTGGTTATGGCCCACGTCCGTGTGGAACCACATCGTGCGGGGGACAGCGCCCCGTACCTCACTCAGGAAGCGCTTCAGCGCCGGAACATTGCTTCCATCGGCGCCCCAGTAGATCCGGTTGTCCGCATCCAGCTCGCGTAGCTTGTCATGGGAGATGCGCCAATACCGTCCAGGAGGCGGGCCATCAATGACGCGGCCGCTGGGCGTGATGATCTGATACCTGCCGAGGCTGTAGGGCTTGTTGGCTAGAAGATCACCGGGCTTCCACGGCCCGCGCGGATCGTTGTCCGGGTTCTTGTAGGCGGCATCCATCGAAGCGCTTCGGACCAGCTCATTGGGGCGCCACTGCTCAGCGTTGACGGCATACACCAGCACATAGTCCTGGTCGACTGAAAGGTGCTTGGCCGAGTTCTTCGGCGCGTAGACCTTTTGCCAGGCAATCGTGGCGATGAAATTGTCCGGTCCGAACTCCTCATCGAGCAGAACCCGCATGCGGTGAACCTCGGCGTCGTCCAGATGAACCCAGATCGACGCGTCTGCACTCAACAGCGGCTTGATGTTCCGGATTCGGTCTCGCATCATCGTCAACCACACCGAGTGCTCAAGCTGGTCGGCGTAATGCTCGAAGGCCTGTTCCGTGTTGAACGGCGGATCGATATAGGCCAGCTTCACTTTCCCGCGGTACTGATCAGCCCATTCGGGAATAGCAGAAAGAGCACGCAGCGCATCGCCCGAGTCGCCTGCGATCAGGAGGTTTTCTTCCCACCGGTCACCAACGCTGTCGACGATCTCAACCGTCTTGACCTCCGCCGCGCGCGGGTCCGAGGGATCGACCCACTCATAGTCGTACTTTCCCTGCTCGGACGGAATAAGGGACATGTCCTTACCCATCCAGGTGAGCTCGAGCCGCCCCCTCGGGTTTTTCAATCGTTCAGCTCCTGTGGCGCAGCATGGGCAACCCGGCGGCAACGGCGTTGCGTCAGGCTCCCACAGAAAATAATGGATCCGCTCCATCCTATTTGCCGGCGAGGATTAGTCGTTCACCCTGTAGTGCTGGTGTCTCCTGGATCTGAAGCGTCCGGCGGTCTGGCCGGAGGCAAAAGCTACCTGTGGCCTTCATGACCGGATGGGCAGCTGATTCGTCCAAACCGGGCAGCATGGCAAGACAGAGGACTGGGCGAGCACCCCTACGCGGAGCCGAGTATGACCGGTATACCGGGTGCAAAAATACTTGACGCACCCACTCGCTGGCGCCGCAGACCTCTACTTGGCCTTCGAGAAGGTTTCGCTTTGTTGCCGGAGCAGGGCACGACGAAGAAAGCGCTTTTTATCGAGTCCATGCCTTGGCAAGGCCGTGTGCCAGCATGCCGAAGGCCGTTGCGTCTCCGAAGCGGATCGGCGGTCCACCGAGCGCGTCGTCGCCAGCGGTTCACGGCCATCGGGTAGGTACTACACCGACTGAACTGCTTGCCATGGGCTTTCGTCAAGAACCTTCTGCACCTCGTCGCAACGGGTGAGGAGAGCGGCGAGGCCCATGAACTTCGAAAGCCACACCAGATCCTGTTCGTCGTTCTCAGCTGGTCCCGGCGGAGGCACCGCCCACAGGAAGTCGTCCGTGACGACTGGTGACGCGCCCTTCAAGTACTGGCCGGCCACGAATCTTGCCATTTCGTCCAAGGCCCTGTGGGCCTCGCTAGGCTCGTGCGGTGGCGGTCCGCCTGGACGTTCAGAGGCCCGTAGGCGGATCTTGTCTAGGGGGCTGAGGGGTTTGCTTGCATGGTCGACGCGGATGGCGTGCACTCTCTTCCTGAATTCGCGCATCCGTTCAACTGTGGCGCCACTAGGCGATCCCACGACCCTCGGGTGCGTTGCTAAGGCTCGATCCGAGCCAGCTCAGGGCCGCGGCGAGCTGGATCGTGGCCATGTAGCTGCGTGCTGATTTGTTGGTGCGCTGGGAGATACCGCGCCGGTGGTTAAGGCTGTTGAAGCATCTCTTGACCACGTTGCGGCCCTTGTAGCTCTCTGCGTCGAAGGACGGTGACTGGACGTCCGCTGCCTTTCCAAGCAGGAAAGGCGCCCGATCACCTCCCCACCTCGTCGGAAACCAGATCACGACCAGCCACATCCCGAGCGAACTGAAGTGTTATTGCACAGAGGGTGTAGCCGGGACCTGAACCCTCTAGTTTCCAGGAGTGATCCGGCGATGTAGTTGGTGAGGCTTCAGAATCCCACATCGGAGGTGTTAGAGGAGGCTGTTGATCGTCTCCGTAGGCCCGCTGGAGGTACCGGTCCGGCTGGCAGCGTCGCCCGACCGGGCTCAAGGGATTGCCCGACGGCCAAAAGCCACTTTGCACGGGCGGCAGCGCCTCCTGCATTTTGCCGCAACCATGGGCTAAGCCAGTGGCATGAGTGAAACCAATTGCAAGCGATGCAACAAGCCGCCGAAGAAAACCTTCCAGACTTCGCGACGTATGCGCACAGGGCTCACCCGCGGCCTCTGTGAATCTTGCTACGCCTGGGCCCGTAGCAAGGGACTTTTGGATGAAGTCGGGGACCCGCCCCGCCGCGGAGAGAACTCTGCGCTGCGGGCCATCGGCTCCAGACAGCCCCACCGGGACGGGTATGTCACCATCAAGACCGACAGTGGGATCGTGATGGAGCACCGTGTGGTGATGGAGGGCATCCTCGGACGCAAGCTCATAAAGGGAGAAACCGTTCATCACAAGAACGGGCTGCGCGACGATAACCGGCCTGAGAACCTAGAGTTGTGGTTCAACCAGCCCTACGGCCAGCGCATCCCGGACCTCGTTGCCTACCTTGCGGAATACCACGCCGAAGCTCTGTTGATCGCTCTGCAGGAAAGAGTCTCCAAGGACTCAGAGTTGGCTGACCCCTACATGCTGATACGGCGCGCTTACATGTTGCCGCCGCGTTCTGGCCAGGCTTCTGCTTCGACCTCCGGATCGACGGGCCCAGCAGTCCCACCCCATGAATAGGGGAGGCTGGACGTGCGCGAGGTCGTGTCGGCACTCGTCACGCTAGTCAATGCAGTGAGGATCAGACATGTTAGCATTTCCGACATGAGCGATGAAGAGTTCGCCTTTTTTGGCCTTCTCGGTGGTCGATTCGACAAAAAAGGATTTCCTGTCGAATCGTTGGGGGAAGTCGCTGCATATCGAGATTTGCTGTTTGCAGTGTCACGGGATGTTTACCTCAGGAGCCACCCAGAACGAGAGCGTGTACCGCGCGGGTTTGAGGAAGAGTTCAATCTCCGACTCACTGACGTGCGGGAGGGCAGCACCATCGCCGGACTTGAGCTGTTGCCATCCTTTGCTCGAGCAGGCACAGCCAGCCTTCCTGGCGTTGAGGGTGTGTTTGAAAGAGCTCGCGATCTCTTAACCGAGGCAATCGCCGCGATTGCGGCGGGGGCCGAAGTACCACCAACGTTTCCTACGGCAGCCATTTCAAAGCTCCGAAAACTTGGAAAAACCTTGCGTCCAGGTGAGCGTCTTAGGTTCGGCAGCCCTCTTGATACCAATGCCCGGGTCGAAATTACCCCTAGGTTGAATGATCGCTTTGTAGAGCTTTCCGAGGCGCTGGATTACTCTATGCCTGGATCTGCTATTGGACGAATAGTCCGATGGGATAGCGAACGAGGGACGTTCGGTCTCAGAAGTCCCGACGGCGAAATTATCGCCTGCGAACTTGGGGACCTCGACCCTTCAAACCTCGTCCAGTTCGTTAGCCCCGACGGCACGAGCGGCCCTCTCGTAAATGTTTACGGGACCTCGCGTGTTTCTATGGACGGTCAACTGCAGCGGTTTAGTGCTGTTGAGGCCGTCGATCCGATCAATACGCAAGGCATGGAATCCCTGAGCGATAAGCTTCAGCTCATTCAAAGTCTTAAGCACGGATGGCTGGGGCCGGGGAGTGTTCCTCCCCTAGATACATCTATCGCACGGGCGGAGAGGCTCCTGCCTGCCTTAGCGATTAAGAACGCCTCCATCGCGGCGTTAGCAGATGGTGGCATCAGGGCTGAGTGGACAAGCCAAGGGATTGATTACGTCCTCGAAATTGAGGCTGACGGTCAGATGTATACCGCGACTATCGGGACAAAACCTGAAGATGATAGTGACAACACGGTTGATTTCGACCAAGACCTAGCTAGGCATTTTGTATTTGTTGGTGATTTGGGGGACAAGCATGACGGCTGAGGCCACCTCGTTGCTGGGAGATGGTGAACTGCTGCACCGTCAGGTACATCCCAATTTCCTCAAGGGTGATGGAACTCTCATGAGCTCAGCATTTAAACCCACGCCCAAAGATGTGTCCAAACTTTCCACGACCAGAGACACACTGCTGGACGCAGCGGCATCCTACGCCTGGTATCGAGACACTGTAGGAGAATCAGCGGGCACTTGGAGTGTCTCGAATCAGGAAGCGGTATCTGCGGACGTCGACGTAATTGTCGACGGGGGCCAGGATGACCTGCACGAGGCTCACGTGTCCCTGTCCTTCGAAGGTAAAACCCGGGGCCAGAGCGAGCGGATAGCGAAACAGTTGAGGGACTGTGCCACTACAAGAGGACGCCAGCACCCCGAGTCGTAACCCCTGCCAGGGTTGCGGCTCGGGCAAGTGTTTTCCCACTTCACCTAGCCGGAGCTGGTCGTCTACTGAGGGCACTACCTACCCTCACTCCTATGAGGCGGGCACGATCTTGTTTGATTTGGCCCGGTTGCATCTCCAGCAGAGGGTCTGCAGATTCTCCGGCGTTGACAGCCCGCCCTTGGAGACCGGAACGATGTGGTCCACTTCAAGAAGGAGATGAGGCTCTGCCTCGATCGATACCGAGCAATACCGGCAGGTGTGGTTGTCTCGCGTCTTGATGAAGTGGCGGAGCCTGGCAGTCATCAGGGCGCGCTGTCCAGCAACACTTTTGTAGAATCGGATCTTCTGCGAAAGCGTCTCGACAAGCGCGTCAATCGTCTCGGTGTTCAGCGTGACAGTCGTTCGCTGCGAGCTGTTTCCACCAGCGCTGACATACTCGAAGGCATACACAGGGTACGGAACGATGATTGGCGAGAGTTCGACGCCGACGTGCTTCATGAATTCTTCTCGGTAGTACTGCAAAATGAACTCGGGCGGGGCGAATGAGGTGGTGATACTCGCCTCGCGCTGGTGAAGGTTGTCGACGGCATTTTCAAGGCGGGCGATGTCCTCGCCGAGATTTTCCACGTCGCTGAGGTTTGACTCGCCAGCCTTGATATCGAAGTATTTCATCAGGTACTTGATGGGCTCGGCCTTAGCGTTGCGGACAACTTGAAGCGAGCAGTTATGCACATTCGGTGCCTGGTAGTTCGCTACGTTGCGGTCGCGGCGATAGTTGTGATTACTCGTGTTTTCATACGACGCCAGATGGGCGTGGGCACCGGTGGACGAGCTGCCAAGCTGGAACGTTCCACGACTGCGAATCTCGGAAGTGTAGTCAGCGACCTCATTGTGCTCAGCGACAATCGAAGCGATTTCAGCCTTGTGCTTCAAGAACTCTTCGCTCGCGAAGTAGCGCTCTTTACGGATATTCCGAATCATTGGGGGCAGTTTCACGCACGCTAAAGCAACTAAAGCAATCGCCAGGACGATGTACCAGTACTTGATCAAGAGTGCCAGCACCAGCACCACGACAACGAATACGACGGCATACGGCAATTTTGTCCCCCTTCGAGATGATTCGAATCGACAATAGCGCTTGATGCCCACGGATTACGCATTAAACCGAAGCGGAACCTCTTCGCGGGTTTACAGAGCAAACCAGATCAAAGGGAATCTCCAACGTCTCGTAATCACTGCCACGCAATGCCCCTCCACGCCTTTAGGTCAGTCGTTTCCCCGCAGGGTCACCCCTTCTGGATTTTCATCCATTGTTTAACGTCGAGGTCGGCGATGCGGCGGTAGAGGGTGGCGCGGGACATGCCCAAGTCCCGGGCGACGTGGGTGGCGGGTTGGCCGGCGTCGATGAGCCGGCGGGCATTTTCGATCTGGCTGTCGGTGAAGGCGGGTCGGCGTCCGCCAAGGTCGCCGCCGGCGGCACGGCGCTTGGTTACGGAGTCGGTGACGCGTTCCCGCTTGATCTCCAATTCCATCTGGGCCAAGGCGGCCATGACGGTGAAGACCATCGACCCCATAGGGGTGGCCGTGTCCACGTTCCCGCCACCCAGGTTGAGCACGCGCAGGTTGATGCCCTTGCTCCGGAGCTGTTCGGCGAGGGAGAGCATGTTCACAGTGGAGCGTCCCAGCCGGTCCAGGGTGGTGATCACCAGGGTGTCGCCTTCGTGCAGTGCATCGAGGGCCCGGTCGAAGGCCGGCCGGGAGGCGCGGGCCCCGCTGACTCCGTGGTCGACGTAAAGGTCATCCCGGCGGACTCCGGCAGCAATCAGGTCCTTGATCTGCCGGTCAGCGTCCTGCGCCTTCGTCGAAACATGCGCGTAGCCGATCAGTTTCCCCATTGGTCCTCTAAAAGTGTCTTGTAACCCATCTTCACGACACGAATCTTACCTTTGGGTTGCAAGACATAGTGACAAGACAGTACGACCGTTGAATTTTCAAGGGCTCGAAAGTGTCTCGTCGGAGTGTCTTGCATCCCGTCCGTTGCAAGACACACTTTTGGCTTGGGAACATCGTCGACTGCTGACCTAAGTGCCCTTTTTGATCGTTTCGCCGCTGGTCTTCATTCCAGGACTGGAAGCGGCTGGGAGACTGTTGTCGTGACCATCGACATCAAAGCCATGCTCCACCGGGTCGTCGCTGAGGTGTTCGACGGGAACTTCATCGTGGAGGACGCGCCCTCCAGCGAGGATCCTCAGCTACCCCGAGTCCGCGTGAGCGCTCGGCTCGACCCGGGTCGTACGGCCCTCATCCGTGTCAGCTACGAGTGGGCGGACGCCTTCATCCCCGAGCTGAACGTCCAGACCACCCTCCTCTTCGACTACGACGACGTGGAGCAGGAGGAGGCAGAGGAGTTGCGACGGCTCTGCCTGGTCATGCGCGCCTGCCTCCAAGGAGAGGGCCGTATCGAACAGAAACGGCGGCTGTTCCGCCGGGGCACGGTGCCGGTTCTGGTGATCGAGGTGGACGGCCTGGAATGGCGCCTCGGCCGGAACCACTGGGTGATTCCCTAGCCGTAGGGTAGATCCTTCCGCCCGCTTCACCGCCGAAAGACGTGGCGCTTTAGGCGGTGAACAAGCCTGGTTGGGCTGTGGCACACTGGCGGAATGAACACCCGGCGTATCCCCACGGCTTCGATCGCGGCGCGCTGGAACCCCTCCGACCAGGCCGTGGATCTGGTGATCGATGGGCGCGCGGTCATCGACATCGTTGACCCGCAAAAACAGTGCGGTGTTTCTCCGTTCGCCCGCCGCTTCGTGCATAGCTCGGCTCGCGGGTGGCTGGCCGAGTATCGCGGGGTGTCCGACGACCGCGACGAAAGGCTTCTGGAGGGGGAGCTGGAGATCGCGGTCTGCCGGGCGTGTGGCGACCTGGACTGCGGGAACCTTGCGGTCTACGTGGCCATGGACGCTAACACGGTCATATGGCGGCAGCCTCACTGGGCCGGGGACGACGAAGATGACGACGAAGACGACGACGAACCCGGCCCCGACGATCCCGAATCGCTCATGCCGCAGGTGGGGGTCTTTGACCGTGCCGAGTATGAGGCTGCGCTGGCGGATGTGGAGCGGTTCATCAATCGCCCGGGATGGCGCCGGGAGACACCGGAAGCGGCCTCGTGGCTGGACCGGCTGCGGAACAGGTTCACCAGTGTGTGGGACAAGTAGGCGCGTGGGCGCTGCCCCTCCGGGGACTGGCGATGATGGCATTGTGGTCGGTTTGCAGCCGTCGCAGGCACGTACCGGCCGTTGGTTCAGTTTCCGTCTTCGTCTCGCACGATTTCCATATGAGGGACGGACCACCCTGTCCGGTGTCCGGTTCCGGCGGGTCGATCTCAAGGCCTGCCGTCATTCTCCCGAGGCAGGCATTTTAGGGTGGAGGCATGAACGCACCGCCACCGGAGCAGCTTCGCCTTTTCGGCCAGCTCATCGCCCACGCAGGCGACCTCGCCCCGATCCTTGAGGCGCAGTTCGCGGCCAGCCGGACCATGAACTGGGAGTTCTGCGGCGTGTGCTTCGACATGGAGATGGCAGGGGATGTGCCCCTGCTTCCGGAGGGCCTCGAGCGTCCGCTGCTCTTCGAGGTGGACTCCGCCGTGGCTTCGGATCTGGTTCAGGTTCTGCTGTGGCATGACGATGGCCGGTTGAACGCGATTGAGGTGTCCGCCGTTGATGATCCACACCCCGGCCTGAGGGGCTTGCAGGTCATCGACTGGCCGCGCGAAAACCAAGCACCGTAAAGACCGGCTGTCATTGCCGGGCGAAGCCGAGTAATCTCCGAAGGCGCCGATTCCAAGATTCTGATGGAGGAGGAACACACCACGGTCCGGTAGCAAGCATCTCCAGGGCGGAGCTCAGGGCCGCTTCGTACTGCTTCCTGTCGAACACGATGCGCGCGGGGAACGCCTGGGCCAGGGGCTCCGGGGCGGGCAGTTCGTCGAACTCATTTTCCCGGTCCAACGTCCACTGGACGTCCTCCCAGACGACTTCGGTGTCAGTCACGGTCAGGCGCGCGATGACGCCACCGCATCCGAGGTCTCCGCATTGGGGGCATACGGCCAGTTCGATCTGGTCGGGTCCCAGGGGAGAGGCATTTTCCCTCTGTCCCAGAAAGGCCGCGGCACGCTCGAGCACCGGTTCGCGAAGCCACCGCTTGGCAAGGGGCGTGATCCTGTCAGCAACATCCGGGATCAGTTCAAGGACAGACTTCCCGTCAACCAAGAGGTCGACATACGCCTCCTCTTCCACCCACCTCACCCCGAGAACCCTGTGCTGATCTACCGCCATGAAGTCAGTATCTCCTGCGGCCCTGAAGCGTAGGGCGGAAGGGCGCGGTCGGGTGTCTCAGAAAGCTGTGGGTTCTCCAGGCGCTTCGCATTGGGGGCAGGGCTGTCAGTGGAACTTCTTCATTTTCCATTCGTCGGCGGCGGCCATCGGGATGGAGAGGTAGGGGCGTTTGAAGATGCGGCTCTTGCGCTCTGCCGGTGTCCTGTCGCTCAAGAGGAACTCCACGATGCTGTCCAGGGACTGCTGGGCGTATTCGATCTGGGCATCCATTCCTTCGCCAATGAGGTCGAGTTTGATGTAGCGCCTGGCGTAGACGATTTCGGGGGCTTCGCTTCCGAGGACAAGCGTGAAGACGCCCAGCCTGCTCCCTTCGATGTCCGCGTAGACGTGGTGGTCTCGCATGCTTGCCGTCCCCTTGACCCCTTCGAGCAGGGTCGAGAGAAGCCGCTCCGTTTCGCTCAGGAGCGCCGAGAGATATTGGTGTACCTGCGGGTCCTCAGCCATCGCTCGCTTGCCCTGCCGGGTCCTTGGGCTGCATGGCGTTTTCCCGGTACCGGGCGAGCCAGGCATCCGTGTCCTCACCGATGCGCTGGAAAGCCTTCAGGACCACTGCTTCGTGCGGCTGGCTCTCGTCGTCGCGGATGGAGAAGTCCATGCCGGCCAGCTGTGCCGCATAGGAGTCGAAGCGGGTCTGGGTCGCGGCCGGCAGCACCCGGTCCGGACACCCAACGAGCAGGTCCATCCTTTCTAGGTCCTTCTGCAGTCGGTTGGCCACGGCTCCGTTGGCGGCCAAGCTCAGGTCGCGGTCGGCGAAGAAGGCATTGGGCAGATAGGAGAGCGCCGTGACGTAGAGTCCGGCCAGGTGGGTCACCAGATCGGCTGTCCTGTAAGCGGAGAACTCGCCCTCAACGGATGCAACCAGGCGGCGGATGAACCGGTCGTGCTGTTCGGGAGCCTCCTCGGCCCTGTCGAAGTCGAGCAGGGACCCAATGTAGTCCGCGCTGAGTTTGGAGGCGTAGTCCACAGCCTCGTCGATGCGGTCGTTCACGATCAGATGCTGCAGATGGCTGATGCCGCTGGGATCCATCCGCCCATCCTGCCACGAGGCGCAACGGCGGCGTCCCCGGTGACAACCGCCTACTGTCTCGACAAAACCGTCTTGCATCCCTCATGTTGCAAGACAATCCACTTAATGGTGATGTCGTAAGGTCGTCCGCCAGTACCGGTCTCATTAGTGGCTTGCGACACCGATCGTCGCCACCCAGCACCAGAATCCAGAGGCTGGGCGATTTGGGTGGCAGGTCAGCGGAATAGATACGCGCGCTTGAGCACGCCGGACCAGAACAAGCAGTGCCCAATGGAGGGTCAGGCCTTGGACCAGGTGTTTGCGGGCAAGGCCTTGAAGGATGTAGAGCACTCGCAGTTGGGGGAGTTGGCACAGTTTACCCGGGACAGGGACACCGTGGGGTGCACTCAACAGGCCGGCTGGCCAGGAACTTGGATGACCTGTGCTCCGTGCTGCAGGGGCTCTTCGGCAAGGGGGTATGGGTGGAATTCGTGAAGGAGGGCCTCGTACTCACGGGTGAGGAAGCGCCGCTCACCACCCTGCTGCTCTCGGTCAGGAGGCATTCGCGGAGTTCGAAGGCCCCCTGACTGAGAAACACCAGTGCGTCCTAGCTCCGGAGCATGCGGCAGATTTGGCCGGCGGTTGCCCTTGGGACGTGACGACCCAAGGGCAATCGCCGGCACCGGCGCGGCCGGATGAGGCCCGCTTGTCCCGTCAGCGGGCGGTGATGTTGTTCGCCTGGGGGCCCTTCTGGCCCGCCACCACGTCGAACTCGACCTGCTGCCCCTCTTCAAGGGTTTTGAACCCGTGGCCGTTGATGGCCGAGTAGTGGGCAAAGACGTCGCTGGAGCCGTCGTCGTTGGAGATGAAACCGAAGCCCTTTTCGGCATTGAACCATTTGACGGTGCCTGTTGGCATTTTTCGTTTCCTTCCGTTGGTGTTTGCCCGTTTCCGGGCTGGCAGGTGGTGCCCCGCCGGGGATCCGGCGGGTAGGTCGGGTTGTCGTTTACACGGCCAGGGTCATGTCCTGCCGGGTGTGGTTGGCCGGTTCGCCGGGCACGATGCGCAGGATGCACTCAGCCTGTTCGGGATCGATGTACTTGGGCAGGCGGCGCAGGGAGGCGTAGGCCTGCAAGGCATCGAGGACCTCCTGTTCCACCGTGGCGGCGCTCAGGTCCACGGTGATCCCGAATCCCGGGCCCATGGAATTGGCCCGGCGCGCCAGGGAGTACAGGGCCTGCACGTTTCCGGCGTCCACGCTTCCGCGCACGATGATCACCGCGGATTCACCCTCCAGGTTGAGGGCGACCTTCACGTCCAGCTTGCCGCTCATGCGGCCCCTCCCTTCTCGGGGAGCGCCGACACCAGCTGGCGTTTCTTTGGCGCACTTTCCCCGCGGCGGGTGCGCTTGCGGGCACGCACGGATTCGTGCAGGCGCTGGCGGTGGTCGCTGGGTACCAGCTGGAAGAACACCGGGTGGGACAGGACTTGGGTTCTGGCCTCGTGGCAGAACGGCAGAACGGACAGTCGCCGACGCCCCGCATCAATCAGGGCCTCGCGGATGAGCCTGCTGGGCAGCTGCAGCCTCCGGTAGGCGGAGTCGGCCTCGACGTCGAGCAGCAGCATCTGCCCATCCTGGATCCGGTACTGCAAGGATCCGGCCACCTTGCCGTCAACGTAGGCGACGAACCTGGAAGATTCGAAGTCATTGCGGATTACCTGCATGTATTTCTCCTCAACGTTGGCCCCGTGCCTCTAAGGCGGTCCGGGGTTCGGTGTGCTTGGGAACCTACGGTGTAGGCAAGTCAGTTCGCTTCAACCAATGTGGTCCGGTGGGACGGCTGGACAATGATGTCCGGGTTGCTTCCCAGGGCGGGCAGTTCGAATCCTTCGGTGGCGGAGGCTTCGGCAATGGCTCCGGAGGCGATGGCGGCCACCATGTCCTTCGGTCCGTGGCCGGGCATCCCCAAAAGTTCGATCCCCAGCACCCGGCGCTGGCTGTCGAGGTCCAGGACGACGCCGATCCCGTCCACGTGCCCGTCGAGCGGCCACGAGTCGGCAATCGCCTCCAGCTTCGAAGAAATCCTGATGTACCCGGTACCGGTGTTTTGGTCATACGTCATGCGCAAAGTGGTCTCTCCTGGGGGTGGAGCTAAAGGACGTGAAATACGCCGCGGCGCGGGCCCCCGCCCGGTCCGCCGCGGCGGAACCAGGCGGGCGCGCAAAAAGGGCGCGCCGGGAAAGGCGTGTTGGGAAAGGCCGTGTTGTAAAAGGCTCAGTCAGCGCCGGTCAGGACTGCGGCGTCCCGCAACGGACTCGGCGAGACCGATCAGCAGGACGGCGGCAATGACGGCCACGATGAAGCCCAGCACGTTGAGTTCGAAGATGTCCCCGGTGCCCAGCAGGTTGGCCACAATGCCGCCGAGGACGGAACCTGCCAGTCCGAGCGCCAGGGTGGCCAGCAGGCCGAGATTTTGCCTGCCCGGCTTGATCAGGCGCGCCAAGGCGCCGATAACGAGTCCTGCGACGATGAATCCGATCATGCTGTTTCTCCTTTGATAGAGGGAGCCGCCGACGGGCGCCTGTGTCCGAGCCCCTGAGAGGAGAGCCCGTCCGGATGGCGGCTCTGCGGTACGTGCTACGACGCTACGGAAAGCTGCGGGCCCCCTTGGGTGATGCGTTCTTTGGGCAGGGCGCTGGCCGCAGGTGCCTCATGAGGGAAAGACTCGGCGATGCGGAAGTCCAGGTGGCGTTCCAGGAATTGGATGCCGATCGCACGCTCCAGGTCCTCCACGACCGAATCGGCGATCAGTTTCATGGTCGCGGCCGGGTCCTGATTCGCCCGCAGCCTGCAGTCCACATGCAGGATCAGCTCAGCCGGAGGACCACTGATGGTGAAGGCCGCGCCCAGAACGCCGGGCAGGTGAAGAGCCGCGGCGGATGCCGCCTCGGCGAGGGCTTTGCTCTTCGACTTCCAAGACAGCGTCGGGGCGATTCTGTGGTGTTCGCGCTGCTCGTTGCCGGGTGTCACGTTCACGGTCCCCTGCTTCCTGGGCGTTGGCGGCCCCGCGTGCGGGTATGCGGAAGGGGCCGGCGCTGCGGTAAAATTGGTTTTCGTTCCTAACTGTTAGGAACCCTATATGTATCGACAGTTGTCGCACAAGCCGGACATGCCACCCCGGCACCCGCGGCGGAGGAGGGAGGACTTAGTGCCCTACGAAGACCTGAGCGTCAGGGCCAGCAAAAGCGGAGATTGGCACCCCGGCTCGCTCCCGGACGCCATCGACGTGCTTAACCTGCTCCGCGCGTACCGCAGGGCCGAAAGCCGCATGCGTTCGAAAACCCGCGACTCGATGGGCATGGGAGAAACAGACCTGGCCGCCCTGCGCTACCTGCTGCGGGAAACCCAAGCCGGCCGCCACGTCAGGCAGCGCGACTTGGCTCAGGCGTTGGAGATCAGCAACCCTTCGGTCAGCGGACTGGTGGACCGGCTCTGCCGCGATGGCTACGCCGAGCGGGTCTCCCACCCCGAGGACCGGCGATCGGTGGCCATCCGCCCCACCCAGCGGAGCGAGGAGGAAGCGGTGCCCACCCTCGAGGACATACACCAGCGCGAGCTCGCCGCCACCGAATCCCTCACGTCCGATGAGCGTGCCACCGTGGCGAAGTTCCTGACCCTGCTCAGGGACAGCCTCTCCTGACCTGCCGGGCCGCGCGACAGCCCCTGTTCCGCCGGTTCGCGGCCTGTGCTCCCGTACCTCCACCCAATCCTCGGGGTTCAGATAGCTGGCTCAGATAGCTGGCGAACCGCCGCTCCGCTGCCGACGGCGGAGCCGGTTCCCCAGAGTGGATGGACTGCCGGCACACCTGCGATGAGCATGAGGGAAACGGCCCCCAGCGCAGCGTCCACACGCGACACTGGCCGTCAGCGCGAGCACGGAAACCGGTACCGCCACCGTGACGCGCGGCTGACACGGCGGTGTGCCGGGGCCTTGGTGCACCGCCAGGACTGATCCGATGGCGTGAAAGGGCATTCTTAGCCGACATTTAACCCGGTCTTCATCGCCGACGGAGACAATCAAGGAGCCAGGGCACGAGTGGATTCCAGGGAGGGATGACCATGAACAAAGAACGCCGGTTGTACGAGGGCGAGCACGTAGTGGCCGCCGATCCTGCAGGTCTCCGGATCGCCGGAAAGGTGGAGGAGGTGGCCCCGCATCTCGATGCCGCCTGGGTCCGCGAGGACGGCGTGGGCGCGCGGCGGCTGATCATGACCGGGGACCTGCTCGACCCCGCCCCCGGCACCCACGACTAGCTGCCCTGCCGGGGCAGGTTGGTTACCAAGGGCTGCATCAGGCCATTAACGAGGTTGGGCCTGTAGATTTCGCGCAACCCGCCCAAGGCTTCGCCGCAGGCAGGGGCCTGCCATCCCCAACGCGATGAACATGAGCCGGTTTTCACGCCGCTTACCCGCTCCGGGGAGGCCTTCAGGAGGATGGGTCCTCGAAACCCCTTGGGAGCGGGCCGTGGCTGACCGGTCTCCTTCAGGGCGCCCGGCTCCGATGGAGCCATCCCACAGAGCAGGAGCTTTCGCGGCCCGGGTGCCCTACTTACACTGACACCACATACGGTCAGGAGGCGGGCGTGGAATCGCTCGAGAGCGGCGGCAGGCAGGCAATACCCATCCACGTGGACCGCGCGCAGCAGGCGGGCCTCGATCCGGCGTCGTGGATCCTGCCAAGGGAAAGCAGTGCGGGGGAGCCCGGCGTGCCAGTGGAGTCCTTTGCCGCCGAGGTGCCTGGTGTGCCCGAATTCGAGAAGGGCCTTCCCATGCTGCGCGCGGGCGGAAGCGGGCAGGGCTGTACCTATATAGGAGTGGCGGAGCCTGCGCCGCCCGGGCCCGTGATGTGGGACTCCGACGGCGACGGCGGCTGATTGCCGCAGCCTGGCACTTGGAACCCCGCCGGCACCACGTGAGGCTGCCCGGCCCGTAGGTGCGAGCGCCGAATACGGCGGGGCCCTCACCATGGCCGGCGGGGTCGGCTACCCGCTGTTGAACAGGGCGGCAGCCGGTAGTGGCGGACGCGGTTGAGCGGTTCAGCGACGCAACCAAAAGCTCATCCCGGAATTCACCCTCGCCGGTGTTGGACGCCAGGCTCAGGCAGGGCTTGGCCGATGCTGCTGCCGCGCTCGATGAACTCGTCGCCGAAAGCGTCATGCCCGTGCCCGAAGCCGGGCAACACCACCCTTGGGCGCGCTGAGCTTCGGGCACCGAATTGTTTGCGTTCATTGACTCTGCTCCCCAGTTGTCGGGCCTGAATTCCTCAGTCCAACTTCTGGGGAGCAGTTCCGTGCGCCGGTGGTCCCGCAGATCGTGATCCTAAACTCCGGCGCCGCATCAGGCTCCACCCGTTGCCCAATCCGCCGGGCCGCCCCGGAGCATGGGCTTCGCACCACACCGTGCCTTGCCCCCCGGGCTTCCGCTTCCGCCCGTGCCACGAGCATTCACGCCTGATTAAGCCGCAGTTGGCGGGCAGGACGTTCGACGCCGCCAGCCTCGATTGGGGGAACCAGGCCGGAACATTTCGATGCAGATGCAAAGGACTCATTCTCAAATGTCAGCACGTATTGCCAAGGCACTCACCGGATCCGCGGCAGCCGCCGCCGTCGGACTCACCTTCTTCGGGGCGGCCCCCGTCTCCGCTGCTCCTGCCTCCGCTGCTTCTGCCGCCGCAGCGGGCGACCCCGTGGTCATCGGCCACCGGGGCGCAGCCGGCACTGCCCCGGAAAACACCGTCGCAGCCTTCAAGGACGGCCGCGCCTCGGGCGCGGACTTCTTCGAGATCGACGTCCAGCTCTCCGCCGACGGCGTGCCGTTCCTGTTCCACGACAACACCCCGGCCCGAACCACGAACGTCGAGGAAGTCTTCCCGGGCCGCGAGGACGATCCCATCACCTCCTTCACCTGGGACGAGCTCCAGCAGCTCGACGCCGGCTCCTACTTCTCCGCGAAGTTCGCGGGGGAGCGGATCCCGCATTTTGACGACGCCGCAGCCGTCGCGAGCGCGCGCACCGGTGTGTTCATCGAGATCAAGGCCCCGGCCAACTCGCCGGGCATCGAGCAGGTCGTCGCCGACAAGCTGGCCCATGACAGGAAGTGGAAGAAGCTCGTCGACGCGGACAAGATCGAGGTCCTGGGCTTCGACGAGGCCTCCAACGTACGCTTCGCCGAACTGGCCCCGGAAATCCCGCTGCAGCAGCTCTCGGGTACGGTTCCGGACGCCGCCACGCTTGAGCGCTTCGCCGGCTTCGCCGATGCCTTTGGCACCAGCTACCGCAACCTGGACGAGGCCGGCGCCCAGCGCGTGAAGGACGCCGGATTGGGCCTGGGCGTCTACACCGTCAACTCCATGGAGGCCCTCGAGGATTCGATTGCCCTCGGCGTCGAGCGGGTGACCGGCGACTTCCCGATCCAGACCGAGCGCTACCTTGAGGGGCAGAAGCCCTTCCCGGCCTCCCGCGGCCTGGAGATCACCGCCAGCGTCAATGATGTGCCGGGCGAGGACCTGCAGGCCGAAACCGGCGAGCACGTGGTGGTTGCCAACACCTCCAACCGCTCCGTGGATGTTTCCGGGTACGTCCTCCGCGATGCCGCGAACAACATCCTGCTGATCGGAGAGGGGTACGTGCTGAAGCCCGGCGCGGAACTGCGCGTCTACACCGGCCCGGGCACCAACAGCGCCGACGCCTACTACAACAACGGCACCGCGAACGTCCTGAACAACACCGGCGACTCCGTGGCGCTGTGGACCGGCGGCGGCCAGCTGCTGGACACTTTCGCGAACTAGTTGCACCCGGCCCTGAACCTGGGGCCGCGGGCGCTTCCTGACCGGCGGTGGCCCGGGCATCCGGACCGGGTTGTGGAGAGAATCCATTGCAGGGGCGGGCTGTTGATGCCAGTGTGGGGCCATGGCGCTCGAGGTGCGTGCCGCTACCGACTTTGAGGACCTGAGGGCGATTCTGGGGCCCAAGCGTCCCGATGCGAACGTGTGCTGGTGCCTGAGCTACCGCCTTTCCCCGAAGGAGAACACCGCCCTGCGGGGACCGGACCGCGGGGAGCGTGCCCGGCAATTGTGCCGGGAGGACCCGCCGCCCGGGGTGCTTGCCTACGACGGCGGCGAGGTGGTGGGCTGGGCGGCCGTGCACCCGCGCGCCGACACGAGCTTCGCGCGCAACCGGAAGATCCCGAAGGTGGACGAGGCCGCCGTCTGGTCAGTGTGGTGCCTCCGGGTACGGCCGGGGCACCGCGGCCAGGGTCTCTCGCACCACTTGCTGGAAGGCGCAGTCGAGTTCGCGCGCCGCTACGGGGCTCCCGCCATCGAGGGATATCCGGTCGACAACCGGGGCCGGAAGGTCGATCCCACCATGGCGTACGTGGGCACGCGGAGCCTCTTTGAGCGTGCCGGCTTCACCGAAGCGGCCGCCACCGGTTCGGTACTGAACGGGTTCCCCCGGGTCCTGATGCGGCTCGGCCTGCGCTGACGCCCAACCCCAACCGCCCAATCCCAACCGCCCGGCCCCCACGCAAGGAGGACGATGGCGGCACCCACGTGCCGCCATCGTCCTCCTTGCGGAAAGGTACCGGACGGCGCCCGATCAACCGGTTCCCGGGGTCGCCGGTATAAAGGTACGAACCGCTATCAAAAACCGCTCCGCTATCAAAAACCGCTATAAACCCGCGGCGCAGGGTTCAAAGCCGCGGCGCGGCAGTGGGCTTACCGCCTCCTGAGGAGGTTGCGGATTGTTCCGCCGATGCCTCCGCCGCCAAGCCTGCCGGTCCCGGTTCCGCGGGAAGTACCCAGCCCGCCGGTTCCCGTGCGGCCACTGGTGGTGCCGGTGGTCCTGCCCGTGAACCGTTCAGCGGCATTCCTGATGATATTGCTCAGGCCCATGATGAACTCCTTCTGTCGTCCATTCGCCAGTCGATGTTGCCAGGGCATCTCAGACTCTACGCCCGCCGCCGGCCCGGGGCCATAGAGGGCAGCGGCGTCTTTGCGTCCGGCCGATTCCGGGCTTCCCCGCATTCGTGGTCTTCCCCGGGCGCAGCGCCCGTCCCACTGGGGGAACTGCCTGCTCAGGCCCTATTTTTCTTTCCCGGACTTGCGTCAATCAATTTGACATGATTTGTTTAACCCACGAGAGCTTACATCGCACTAAAGGATTCTGGACGCAGGTTTTAGAAAGGTACGCCGCTGCCGCCTCCCCCTCGGGAGAGCGCGGCAACCCTTGGTTCAGCCGGCCCCTTTGGGGGTAGGGCGCAATGATGAGGAGAAACGCATGCAGGCCATCCGCAATGACTTCGAAGCCTCCAAGTTCATCGCCTACGTCGACGGAGCGATCGTGGGATCCCTTGAATACCGGATCAGGGACGGGCAGATGTGGCTGCTGGAGGTGGACGTGGACCGCCGCTGGAAGGGCCTGGATTTGGCGGGCCGCCTGATCCGGGAGGCCCTGGGCGAGGCTGCGCGCAGGCGGCTGGCGGTCCTGCCGCTCTGCCATGAGGCCCGGCGCCAGATCCTTGCCCACCCGCGGTTCCTGCGGCTCGTCCCGAGCGAGCAGCACCAGCATTTGGGGAAGTACGTGACGCGTGTGCGCAAGCGCGCCTACGGCCGCACCGCCAGGGCGCAGCGGCGCTCCACCGACAGGGTGGCTGTCCTGCCGCGCCTCAGCGGGGAAGGCCAGGCGGCGTGAACGGCAAGCTTGACGTGAAGGTTGGCGTTGACCTGGAAGGTGCTTCCGCAAGGATCGCGGTGCGGGGCAGGGTGGATGTCCGCAACGTCCAGGCACTGTATTCCCTGGCGCACCGGGCCAATCTGCTCGCCCCCGGTTTCGACATCACGGTGGACCTGACCGCCGCCACCGCCCAGCCGGAGGTCCTCCATGAACTGCGGGCGTGCGCCGACGGGCAGTACCTGCCCGAATGCGCCGGCGCGCGCCGGACCGACTGCAGGCTGCACCTTGCCACCAGTGATGCGGCCGTCCACGCTGATTCCGGTTGGGCGCTCGCCGTCTAGCCCCGGGAAGGGAAACCGGCCGGCACCCGCGGGTCTAGGTTGCGGGTGCCGGCCGGTTGGCCATGGGGGTGTGCCCATTCTGGAGGGGGCGGACTCAGGCGTGGCTCTCGCGAAGCCGGGCCACCGGTGAGGCCTCCGGCGTCGAACGCTGGCGTTCGCGCAGGAAGTACACCAGCACGGCGGCCAGGACCGAGACCGCGGCCAGGCCGAACAGGCCCGGGATCACGCTGCCGGTCTGTTCCTTGATGATGCCGAAGCCGAACGGGGCCACGAAGCCGCCCAGGTTGCCCAGAGAGTTGATGATGGCGATGGCCGGCGCCAGGACCATCGGGTGCAAACCGGATTGCGGGATGGTCCAGAACAGCGGGGAGGCGCTCTTGAAGCCCATGGCGGCAATGGCCAGGAATACGAGTGCCAGCACGGGGGAGGCGACGGCGGCGGCGTAGGTGCCTCCCGCGGCGACCAGCAGGGCGATGACCAGGAGCGGGCGCTTGGAGCGGGCCTTGTCCTGCAGCTTGCCCGCGAAGTACATGGCGATGACCGCGCAGACCCACGGGATGGAGGAGAGGAAGCCGACCGAGAGGTCGGTGGTGCCCGGAATCTGGCGGACAATGCTCGGGAGCCAGAAGGTGTTGGCGTAGATCGAGAGCTGGATGGAGAAGTAGATCAGGCACAGCACCAGGATCTGCGGGTTCAGGAGCATCTTCCAGCGGTTCACCTTGCCGCCGTCCTTGACCGTGTGGGCCGCGTCTTCGGCGTCGATGGCGGCGCTGAGCGCGGTCTTTTCCGCTTCCGAGAGCCAACGCGCGTCAGCGATCTTCGCATCGAGCAGGAAGAAGACGATGACGCCCACGACCATGGAGAGGATGCCCTCGACGCCGAACAGCCACTGCCATCCGCGAAGGCCCAGGGTGTCGTCCAGGGTCAGCAGGACGCCGGCGATCGGCCCGGAGATCGCGGCGGCGACGGAAGAGCCGGCGATGAACACCGCCGTGGCGCGTCCGCGCTGCCCGGCCGGAACCCAGCGGGAGAAGTAGAAGATGACGGCCGGGAAGAAGCCGGCTTCGGCCGCGCCCAGGAGGAACCGCAGGACGTAGAACATGGTCTCGTTTTGCACGAAGGACATCAGGAAGGCGATGAAGCCCCAACTCACCATGATCCTGGCCAGCCACACCTTGGCCCCGTACTTCTCCATCATGATGTTGCTGGGGAGCTCGAAGATTGCGTAGGCGATGAAGAACAGGCCCGCGCCGAAGCCATAGGCGGCGGCGCCGATTCCGACGTCGGCCTGCAGGTGCTCCTGCGCGTAGCCGATGTTGGACCGGTTCAGCTGGTTGCACACCAGCATGACCAGCATGATGGGCAGAACCCGGGAGAAAAACTTCTTGGTGGCTGAGGCAACGTCCAAGCCGTTGACGTCTGCAGGCCGCATACGGGGATCCTTCGTGATAGGGAGAGCAGGTGAACTGCGGCACCACCCTCTGTGCCGGGTACCACAGTCACCCGGAACCTTACTCACACTTTGCGATGCGCGTCCAAGAGTCAACAGCTATGGTTCGATGCCCTCCGCGCATCGGTGCGCTTTGATCCGCCCTAGCGGGCTTTTTACGTGCCGGCGGTCGGTGGCCCGGGTGGCGCGGGCCCGGAGGAGTGAAGGCCCCAGACGAGCGGAGGCCCTAGACGAGCGAAGGCTCTAGACGAGCGAAGGCTCTAGACGAGCGAAGGCCCCAGCTCGGGGGGAAGCTGGGGCCTTCTTCATCACTCGCACCTTTTCAGGTGTCTTCAACACTAGGGAGCCATTCTGCGAAATCCCTGTGGGGCACGTGGGAGCATTCCGGGCCCGGCCCGCTCTCCTGACAGGAGCCCGTCGAATCACTCGCGGAAGGCAGCGGCCAAGCGGCGCGCGGTGGCCCCGCCGGGCCGTGGTGCCGGCTGTGGTTGGTGTAATTCCTGGTTCCGGTGATTCCTGGTTTTGGAGACGCCCGGAAGGCCGGTGCCGCGCGAAGGTTTTCCATGAACCAATGCGGAGCCTCGACACCGCCCATCGGGCCGGTATCGCCTGGCCTTGAAGCAGGTTAGCGGGACCGCCGGCCAGCATTCGGGGCCCGTTGCCTCATCGCTTCCCCGTCCGGAAGGAGCAGGCCACGATTGCCCTCCACACGGTGATAGCCATCATCGTGCTCATCTCCAGGTCCAAGGTCGATCCGGTGATCTCGCTGATCATCGGCCCGGTACTGGGGCCGCCACCACGACCGGCCCGGCCACCCACCCGCGCACGCTGGGCGCTTTCGGCTGGACCATCACGGCCGGCTCGGCCCGCATCATCCCGGCGGTCCTGCTCTCGGCGGCCCTGGCCGTGGCCGGCGGCGAACGTAGACAGCCGATTGAGCGCCCCCCTACTCTGAATGTGGGGCCCGGCAGGAACTGCCCTGGAAGATTCCGCCTATGGCAGGAGCCGACAATGACCAACCAGAATCCTGATCCGCTGGAGCAGAAGATTACCGGTTTGGAGCCTGGCGGTGGTGTGCCTCCGGGTGAAACGCCGCCGGCCGAGGGGCAAACCAGCATGACCCAAGGGCACGAGGAGGGCGGCCCGAAGGCGTGGGTGCCATGGCTGTGGCTGTCAGTAATCTTGGGAGGCACGCTGCTGGCCATCGTCTTTTTCCTGGCCTACGCGGGAATCCTCGCCTTCGGCTAGCACTCCGGAGCCGGCGTTTCAATGCCGGACACTGGCACAGCGGCCAAGGCGGCACCGCGGTTAAGGGCGTGGCACAGCGGTTAAGGGCGTGGCACAGCGGCTCAGGGGCGCAGGGCCGGCAGACCCGATGAAACAGCGAACTATCCTGCCGGGCCAATCCTCGGCCCGGGTCCCGGGCGAAGCCGGAGTTGCCCCAGCCCGTCCGCAGGGCTGGGAGGAAATGGCGCGCCCATGGTCCCTGGTCGAATGCCGGCAGGCGTTCAGCGGGCTGGTGCAGGCCGAAATTCCGCAGGACGCGTGAGGCGCATCCAAGGTGGCGGCAGGCGGATCAGGAACGGCCAGATGTGGCTGGTGAAAGTGGACGTGGACGGCCGCTGGAAGGACTTGGACTTGGCGAGTGGACTTGTCCGGGAGGCCTTGGGCGAGGCTTGCCGCAGGCGTGTGCCCATGCGCAGTCACTCTCCGAGGGTGTTGACGGCAGGGGACCCACTGCAAGCTGCACATTGTGACCAATGACAGGCCCCCACACCACATCGGGCTGCGCGTTCGCCGTCCAGCACTCCCGCGAGGGCGGAAAGCCTGGCCCTTGACGGCAGCGGGCCGGTTCCGGCGTCGAGACCCGGCAGGAGCGCCTCCCCGCGGCCATCTTTTGGACCGGGAACCGCGCATCCGCGGGGGCAGGGTACTTTGTTCCCGGCCTTGCCGAAGGGTTACCCTAGCCGCGGACGAGCGGCACTTTCCCACTGCCTCGCCGAATCTTCCACGATTTCCGGCCACGGGGAAGCTGGGAACTTGACGCGGAACCAGCCCCCTTGACCGCCGTTGCCAGGAGCCATCCCTTGAATAGTTCGCCCCCCTCCCCACGCCATCCCCAGGCCTCGGAGGCAGGCCCTGTCAAGGAGCCGGCGCACGAGGGAACGGGCGTCGCCGGGCAACTTGAACGGGTTGCCCGCTCTGTCGCGCCCGCCGTCGGCCCGTGGGCCGACGCCTTTGGACGGGCCGGTTCCCGCATGGCCCAGGGCATCCTCATCGCCCTGGGTGCGGCCGGGTCGGTGTGGCTGCTCCTGCAGGTCAAGGTCGTCGTCATCGCGGTTCTTGTGGCACTGATCCTCGCCTCGGCCGTCTCGCCCTTGGTGAGGTGGCTGGCGGCCAGGGGGTGGAGCCGGCCTTGGGCCATCGCCGTCGTCTTCTTGGGAGCGCTGGTCCTGGTCGGGGGGATGGTGGCCGGGGTGGTGGTGGCCATCGGCAACGAGTGGGATTCCCTGGCCACTTCCGCTGTAGACCGCTGGAACGAGCTGCAGCGGTGGGTCGAATCCGGCCCCCTGCCCGTTGGCGGCGAGGCGGTAGACGCCGCCGCCCGCCGCATCACGGAATTCGTCGTCAGCGGAAGCTTCGCGCAGAATCTCGCAGGCAATGCCATCATCGGCCTGGGCGCGGCTACGGAGTTCCTGACCGGGGTAGCGCTGATGTTGGTGATCCTGTTTTTCTTCCTCAAGGACGGGACCCGCATGTGGAACTTCGCGCTGCGCTGGTTCCGTGGCGAACGCCGAGCCAAACTCGCTGAGTCCGGGGACCGTGCCGTGGAGGTCCTCGGCGGATACGTTCGGGGGACGGCCGTCATTGCCCTGGCCGACGCGGTGCTCATCGGGATCGGCCTGGCGGTCGTCGGGGTCCCCTTGGTGCTGCCCCTGGCGGTGGTGGTCTTCATTGGCGCCTTCATCCCCATTGTCGGCGCCACCGTCACCGGCCTGCTGGCGGCCTTGGTGGCGCTGGTGGCCAACGGTCCCCTCCAGGCCCTGATCGTGGTCGGCATCGTGGTGGTGGTCAACCAGCTTGAGGGGGACCTGCTGCAGCCCATCGTCATGGGCCGCACGCTCAGTCTCAACGCCCTGGTCGTGCTGCTGGCCCTAACCGTCGGTGCCATCGTCGGGGGCGTTTTCGGGGCCATCCTCGCGGTGCCCTACACGGCCGTCGGCTGGACCGTGGTGCAGGTGTGGAGCGACCGCTACCAAGCCGGGCCCGACCCGGTGCTGGGGGAGGACCCCCTCAACCCGAAGGACCGGGCATCGGAAAAGGCCACCCTTGCCCAACGCATGCGCTACCAGGCCATCCGGTGGTATGAACAGCGCGGCAGGAAGCCGGGCGCCGCCGAAAGGGACACGGCTAATCAGGATTCCGCACCAGACGACCGGCGCGACCGGTAGTCGGGACACCCAGCTGGCCCGGTCCCATCCCCCGCACAACGCGCAGGACCGGCCGGGCGCGGCTTCGGACCGGGGCCGCCGGTCAGCCGCCCGGGGGGAGCAGTCCCTCGCGGACGGCGACCAGGGCGGCCTGGGTGCGGGAACGGAGGCTGAGCTTTCCCAGCACGTTGCTCACGTGGGTGCGCGCGGTGCGTTCGCTGATCCGCAGCTCGGTGGCGATCTCCTGGTTGGACCTGCCTTGGCCCACCAGTGCAAGCACTGTGCGTTCACGGCTGGTGAGGGAGGCGATGCCCGTGGGTGGGGACAGCCTGGTCCGGGTCAGGTGCTTGGCCACCGCGGTGTCGATGAAGACCTCGTCGCGCGCGGCGGCCCGGATGGCGCTGGCGACCTCCGTCGGGCCGGCATCCTTGAGCAGGTAACCGGAGGCTCCATGCTCAAGGACCGTGTGCAGGCGCTCGGTTTCCCCAAAGCTGGTCAGCACCACCACCTTGACATCAGGGTATCGGCTGGTGATTTCCGCCGTTGCGGAGATGCCGTCCAGCCGGGGCATCATCAGGTCGAGGAGGACGATGTCCGGCAGCTTTCCGTAGGCGGACATCGCCGCCAGCTTCTCCAGCGCCTCTTGCCCGTCGCTGGCTTCGTCCACGGCTTCGATGTCCTCCAAGACCTCGAAATACGCCTTGATGCCCCGACGGACCACCGCGTGGTCATCGACAATCAGCACCTTCAGGGTCGGCGCCGGCTGGGTCATCGTTCCTCCTTGTCCAAGCGGTTTTGGGGCAGCGGGAAACGGGCGCGGACAGTGGTGCCGCCGCCCCTCCCCAAGTCGACCGACAGCTGCCCGCCCCATTGCCCGGCGCGCTCGCGCATTGAAGCCAGCCCGTGTCCGCGAGACCTCCCCGGGGCCGCGTCCGGCAGCTCCGGCAGGCGGCCATGGCCGTCATCGCGGACCGAGACCTCCAGGGCGGAGGCGCCCCCGCCACCGATCTCGACCCGGATCGAGCCGGCTCCAGAGTGCTTCACGGCATTGTGCACCGCTTCGGCGACGATGAAATAGACATCCTCGAGAAGCGGGGCGTGCACTTCATCCACGGCATCCGCCACGGCGAGCGCGACGTCGATTCCGGTCCGGCGCCGGGTGTTCTCCACCAGGGTCTGCAGGGCCGCACGGAGGCCCTTGTCTGCAACCGGTGACGGCTGGAGCTGGTTTACCAAGCTGCGCAGGTCCTGCAGTGTCGACTGCGTGATCTCCTCAAGCTCGGCCGCGACGGCGGCAAGTGATTCCGCCTGCGGCTCCGGAGCGCGTTCGGCGAGCACTTTGAGCGCCTGCGTCTGCATGCCGATCGAAAAGACCTGCTGGACCACCGAGTCATGCAGGTCCCGCGCGAGCCGCTGCCGTTCGGCCCGGCGGGCCACGTAGCGTTCGCGTTCCAGCAGGTCGGCGTAGTCGATGGCCAGGGCTGCCTGGTCGGCCATGGTGGCCAAAAATTCTATCGTCCCGTGGTCGACTTTCTGCTCCGGAGCGAAGAACACGTTGAGTATGCCTGCTGCCCGTTCCCGCACCAGGATCGGGACCGAGGCAAATGCGTCCCAGCGGGGCGAGCGGAGAAGCTCGTGGAGCGGCTCCCACGCCGGGTCCGCCATCACGGCCCCGTAGCGGTGGTGGATCACGACGGGCGTTCCGGTGCGCAGGGCATCGAGCATCCTCAGGTCGGCCCCCCTCCGCTGGCACTCCATCAGCAGGGCAAAGAAACTGTCGGAGGAGGAAAACCCTGCCGAACCCATCACGTGCAACGGCCCGTCGGGCTGCCCGGTGGCCAGGATCTGGACCCCTGCCAGGCCATTGGCCCGCAGCACTTCGCTGGCCATGGCATTCAGGGTGGTGGCCAGGGAACGTTCCGATGCCACCCGGGCCGCCGTGCGGGCCACGGCGGCGGCCCGGCGTTCCTGCTGGCGGCGCATGGTCACGTCCCGGAAGGAGACTATGTAGCCGTGGCGGTAGCCGTGCACGCGGTAGGCCAATTCGCGGGGTTCGGACGGGGCCATCGCCCAAGAGGCCAACCGTTCCGCTTCGATTCCGGCGGCGCCCTGAGGCGCCTCGTCTATCTCGAACAGTCCGTCCAGGGTAGCCAGGGCGTCACCCGCGAGATCAAGCAGGGCTGCCCCCGCCCGGTTGATTCGCGTGACCCGCCCGGTGGTGTCGACGCGCGCCAGCCCCACCGGGGCCACTTCCCACCACTCGGCCTCCGGAGAGCCCGCTGCACTCATCGTCACTCCTTCCGGCCGGCACATGCACGCCCGGGCAGATCCGGCGTTCCCTTAGACATTACGCGGTTCAAGCTTCCCGCAGGCGGGCGAGGTCAGTGCAGGAGCCCGCCGCCGTCGCACACCAGGGACTGGCCGGTCACCAAGGCACCGTCCGGCGAGGCCAGGTAGGCGACCAGGCCCGCAAAATGCTCCGGGGTGACGAATTCCTGGATCGCCTGCTGCGCCATAGTGGCGGCAAAGGCGTCGTCGGAGGAGTGGGCGAGGGTCCCCGGGGTGGCGACTTGGGCGGGCATCACCGCATTGGCGGTAATGCGGTCCGGCCCCAGTTCGCGGGCCATGACCCGGGTCATGCCGATCAGTGCGCCCTTGCTGGCTACGTAGGCCAGCTGGCCCGGGCTGCCGGTAAAGAACGTCCTGGAGGCCACGTTGATGATCCGGCCGCGGTGCCGGCTGGCTTTCAGGTACGGATGGCAGGCCTGCACCATGGACAGCGCGCCGGCGGCATTGACGGAGAAGTAGCGCTGCAGGTCTTCGGGCGTGGTTTCGAGCAGGCTCGCCCGCCCGCTCAGCAGGCCGGCAGCGTTGACCAGGATGTCGATTCCGCCGTGGGCCTGCGCGACCTGGTCCACGACGTCGCGGATCTCCTCCGTGTTGGTCACGTCGCAGTGCCAGGCTCCGATCCCCTCCGGGGAGTCCGGCCCGGACCACCACGGCGCCTTGATGTCCAGCACGGCGACTGCGCTGCCTTCGGCCGCAAGGCGCTCGGCAATGGCGCGGCCCAGCCCGCCGGCGGCACCCGTCACCACCGCCGCGGTGCCGGCCAGCCGCCCGGGGACAGCCGGGGCCGCGGGCGCCGCGGCTGTGGTGACGGCGTGTCCGGCAGGTTCCATCAGTGGGGTCCTTCCATTTGGGGCGGGCAGCCCCTAGCGCGGGGAGGCGCCGGAGGGCTGGCCGGCCCCGCCGGGCAGGTTCTCGAACAGGGCCAAGGCGGCGGCGGTGTTCGACGCCGGCACGTGGTAGGTCTCGTGGACCCGGCGGATCCCCGGTCCCAAGGCCCCGCGCATGACCAGCCACATGATGAGTTCGATGCCCTCGGACCCGGCTTCCCGGATGTAGTCCTCCCGGGACAGGGCGGCCAAGGCCGCCGGGTCGGTCTCGATGGTTTCCAGGAACATCCTGTCGAACTTCTCGTTGATCAGGCCGGCGCGGGCACCGGCCAGCTGGTGCGACATGCCCCCGGTCCCGAAAACGGCAACCTTCAGGTCTTTGGGGAACGATCGGATGGCCCGTCCCAACGCTTCGCCCAGGGCCAGGCACCGCGCGGCCGTGGGCTGGGGGTACTGGATCACGTTGACCAGGATCGGCACGACCGCACACGGCCAGGCATCGCCCGGATCCGGGCAGTAGACCGACAACGGAACGGTGAGGCCGTGGTCTACTTCCAGTTCCTGGCAAACCGTCATGTCGAAGCCCTCATCCACCAGGCTGACCAGGATGTGCTCGGACAGCTCGGGGGCTCCCGCTACCGGCGGAACGTTGCGGCTGCCCCAGCCTTCATCGGCGACCTTGTACGCGTCCGCCGTCCCGATGGCGAACATCGGTGTCATATTGAGTTCGATGGCATTGGCGTGGTCGTTGTAGACGATGATCGCCACGTCGGGGGTGTGCTTGGCCATCCACTCCCGGGCCGGCGCATAGCCGTCGAACAGCGGCTTCCAGTACGGGTCCTCTGTCTTGCCGTTGTCCATGGCGGCGCCGATGGACGGCACGTGGGAGGTCGCAAGACCCCAGATCAATTCAGCCAAAACTGCGTCCTCCTGCATTCAGGGCCTTGACGAATTCCTCGGTCGTCATGCCGGTAAATATTCCCCCAAGGTCCTGCATGGACTTCTTGTCCAATACGGCCAGCTTGAAGACGTAAAAGATGGATCCGCCCAGATCCAGCATGCGCGTCCAATCGCGCTGGAGAATGGCCTCCCGCTGCTCCGGGGACAGGCCGTAGGCATCGCAGTAGGCGGCCTCATCCGCGCTGAAGCGCTCGCGGTTGGCCGCGTCCTTCAATGAACCGCACAGGCGGTTCAGGGCATATCCCCGGTTGCTCTGGGCAACGTCGAAGACGTACGTCCCCGGCACCTCCGGCGTCGACGATGGCATCGGTACTCCATTTCTTGCAGCATGGCCTGCTGCCCTGGTGGGGTGAGGTCCGTCCCGCCCTGCGGCGGTATGGCACAGCTCACATTCTGACTCTAGGAACCCTTCCGGAGGGCGGCATCCGTCGGATGCCGCCCTCCGTCCGGGACAAATGTCCTGTTCGGCTAGAAAACAACGGTCGTATTGCCCTGCCTGAGGATCCGGTCTTCGCAATGGGCGGCGACGGCCCGTGACAGCACCCGGCGTTCGACGTCCGCGCCGCTGCGGGCCAGGTCCTGCGCCGAGTCCCGATGCGAGACGCGGATGACGTCCTGTTCGATGATCGGGCCCTCGTCCAGGTCCCGGGTGACATAGTGGGCGGTGGCGCCGATCAGCTTTACGCCCCGGTCCTTAGCCTTCTGGTAGGGGCCGGCTCCGATGAACGCGGGCAGGAAGGAGTGGTGGATGTTGATGACCGGCACCCCGACCGCATCGAGGAAGTCCTCGGAGATGATCTGCATGTAGCGCGCCAGCACCACCAGGTCCACGTTGCCGTCCAGCAGTTCGAGGTGGCGGGCTTCGGCCTCCTTCTTGTTTCCGGACACGGGGACGTGGAAGTACGGAATGCCGAACGGGCGGACGTCCTTGGCGAGGTCGGGGTGGTTGGAGACGACCATGACGATGTCCATTGGCAGCTCGCCGCGCCGCTGCCGCCAGAGCAGGTCCAGCAGGCAGTGGTCCGACGTGGAAACGAAGACCGCCACCCGTTTATGCTGCCGGGCCTCCACGAGTTGCCAGGACAGTCCCAGTTCACCGGCGAGCCGGGCGTCCAGTTTCCCCCGCAGATCCTCCAGCCGGGCCGGCAGGTGGGGAAGGCTGAACACGGTCCGCTGGAAGAACTGGCCGCCTTCGGGATCGCTGGAGTGCTGGTCGAGCGAGATGATATTGGCCCCGGCGTCGGCCAGCAGCGCCGAGATGCTGGCGACGATGCCGCGCTGGTCGGTTCCCTGGACGATCAGCCGGCCGATGTCCCCGTCTCCGGAGTCGGTGGCGGGGATGGCTGCCAGGGATTCCGGAAGCGGCTGCGGCGGCCTTTCCGTGGCGACGGCCATGCTCACCGTTCCTCCTGTTCCGCGACCGACTGCACCTGTTCCGCAACCGACTGCACCAAGCGGCGCCGCCAGGCCTCCGTCTCGGCCAGGTCGTTGAAGGTGAAGATGTGGAAGCCGCGGATGTTGGTGTCCGCCTTCGGCACCGCGGCGGCCAGGCCGCGGATGAGCCGGTCGGGGCGGTAGCCGCCGGGCAGGAAGAACCGCCACAGCATGTTCTGCTGCTTTTGCAGGAATCGGGCGGACTGCCCCAGGCCGAGTCCTGCGGAGACCCGCACCAGCTTCTGGCGGCTCACCGGTCCGGGCATGCCCACGAAAACGGGCAGGTCGACGCCGCGCTGCTTGATCCCTGCCGCCCAAGCGGTGGTGGTTTTGGCGTCGAAGCAGATTTGGGTCAGGATCCGGGTCGCAAGTGGGGCCTTGTCTTCGAGCGCCTGTTCGATCGCCGCAGCCGGGAAGGAGGCGTGGCCCTCGGGGTAGCCTCCGATGCCGACTTCCTCGAAGTGGTGCCCCATGGCGTCCATGGACTTGAGCAGGGAGAGGGCATCCGGGAACTGTCCGGCCGGCTGCGGAGCGTCTCCGGCGATGATGAACACCCGCCGGACGTCGGCTTCGCGCAGCTGGTCGACGACGCCGGAGAGTTCGGCTTCGTCCCTGAACAGGCGGGCCGGCAGGTGCGGGGCCACCGAATAGCCGCGGGCACGCAGCCGGGTGGCCAGGTCAACGGTCACTTCAATGCCCTTGCCCCCGGTGGCGGTCACTGTCAGGGGGACGGAGGCGGGCACATTTTTCAGTACCTTCTCCTCCGTGCCCTTGAACGGCATGACTTCGTAGCCGATGTTCCTGACCAGGCCGGCCAGTACCTGCCGGCTTTGAGGGGAAGGGGCGGTTTTAGATCGTTCCAAGTGAGTACTCCCAATACTGGGGCCCGGCATTGGGGCCGTCACGCTGTGCGGTAGGAATCGCGGACAGCTTGGACAAACGGAACCGGGGCCACGGTGGCGCGGATCTCCACCTGCCGGTGGGCCTCCACTGCAGGCTTGGCCGAGTTCGGGTTTTCGCCCCACAGCACTGTCACCTCGGTGCCGGGCTCGCTGGCCTCAAGGTCCACGGTGGCCAGGGACACCATCACGTGCTCGTTGGAGATGTAGCCGGCATCCATCGAGATGCCGGCCCATCGGCCTTTGTGCAGCACCTTGTCCATCTGGAACAGGGCGTAGCGTGCCTTGGGCATGTCGATGAACTTGGCCGGAGTGCCCGGTTCGTACAGCGAGCGGATGGCGCTGGCGACGTCGTCGGTGTTCCAGACCAGGGTGACCTTCTTCCGGCGGGGTACCCCGGCGATCTCCTCCAGCGCCGCGCGGCCGAGGAAGTCGTGGTCAAACTTCACCACCATGCCGTAGCCGATGTCGTAGGGGGTGACGTAGTAGTCGGTGATGTCGGGCGAATCCATGCTGCCGCCCAGGGAACCCAGCGACCCGGCGCCCAGCCACTCCCGGTATGCCTTCTCGGCTTCGCCGAAAATGGCCGGGACCGGTGACGGGATCCAGCCCGATTCGAGGTTGGCCGTGGAGTAGGCCTTGGCCCCTGCCCGGACCAGCCCGAACTCTTCGCCCGCCGCCAGGATCGCGTCCAGGACCTCCTGCCCCTCAGCCCACGGACCGAACAGTTCGAACCCGGGCTGGCCGGCCATCCCGTGCCGCAGCGCGCGGACCCGGTGCCCGGCGATGGCGAATTCGGTCATGCTGAAGAACTTGGTGTTCGGCAGGGGCTGGCCGGTGAGCTTTTCGACGAGGGGCGCAGCCGTGGGTCCCTGCAGCTCATAGCGGTACAGCTTCGGCGGACGGCCCGGACCGCGCACGAAGGAATTGTCGTCGCGCTCGATGCGGGCGTCGTAATTGCCGGTTTCCAGCTGGAACTGCACCCAGTTGAGCACCGTGTGGTGGCCGACCAGGTCAAAGCTCCCGTCGTCGAGGTAGAAGAGAATGGCGTCTCCGATGAAGAAGCCGTCCTGATTGACCGCCACGTACTGCTTCGCCTGGCCCGGGGCGAACTTGGCAAAGCTGTTGACCCCGAAGTCGGCCAGCAGCCTCAGGGCGTCCGGACCGGTGATGAACAGGTCCGTCATGTGGTGGGACTGGTCAAGCAGGGCACAGGAATCACGCCAGGCCGCCTGCTCGGAGCGCCAGTTAGTGAATTCGGCTGCTACCGGGAAGGTGTGGGGGCGGAACGTGGAGTTGCGCAGCAGCTCCACGGGATTTCCCGCCTGCCGGATGGCGGCTTCGAGGCTGTCGGCGTTCAGGGACCGCACGGTTTCAACATTCATGATGATGGCTTTCTCTAGGGCCGATGGGTAACCCGTTCCGGGTCGGTGAGGCGGCTGGTCCGGCGCCCCGCGGGGCGGACTGTGGGCTGCATCACTACTGAGGACCCTAGATTGTCAGCGACCATGGTTGTTCATATGGTTGGCCGGTCTGCCCTTGGGACATATGTCGCGTGGCCTGCCCGGCGCCGCGCAGTGGACGGATTCGGCCCGGTGGCACGACGGCGGGTGGCGCAGGCATTCGCCCCACGCCACCCGCCGTCGTGCTCAGTGGATGAATGCCCCTAGTGGGCGCCAGCCGCGAGGGCGGCTTCATCGAGGTGGGCAATGGAGCGGGTGTCCTGGAAGGCACGGATGCCTTCGATGCCCTGCTCGCGGCCCATACCGGAGTGCTTCATGCCGCCGAAGGGGGCGCGCAGGTCCAGGCGGTTCGCGCCGTGGTCGTTGACCCAGACGTAGCCGCAGGCCAGCTGTGCGCCGATCCTGTCGGCCGCTTCCCGGTCCGCAGTCCAGACTGAGCCGCCGAGCCCGCCCCAGCTGTCATTGGCGGCGGCGATGGCCTCCTCCTCGGTGTCGAAGGGGATGAGCGGGATGACCGGGCCGAACTGTTCCTCAGTGACCACCCGCAGGTTCGGGTCCGGGTCGATGACCAGGGCCGGGCGCAGGAAGTTCCCGCCAGCCAGCTCCGGGTCCGAGGGCAGCGTGCCGTACTCGCGCACCTCGGCGCCGGCGTCCTTGGCCTCGTTGATCAGCTCCTGGACGAACGCCTTCTGCGCCGGGGAGTGCAGCGGGCCCATGGTGGTCTCCGCGTCCAGGCCGTAGCCGATGACCGTGCGCTCCAGGCGGGCGGCCAATCCGGCGGTCAGTTCCTCCAGGCGCGAGCGGTGCACGTAGATGCGCTTGGCGTTCATGCAGATCTGCCCGGTGGTGTCGAAGACCGCCCCGAAGATCCGGTCCAGGTGGGTCTCGTCCAGGACCGCGTCGGCCAGGAAGATGGCCGCGTCGTTGCCGCCCAGCTCGAGGGTAACGCGGGTCAGGGAGGCCGAGGCCATCTGCATGATGCGCTTGCCGCCCGGGACGCTGCCGGTGAAGCAGACCTTGGCGATGTCCGGGTTCTGGATCAGCGCGCCCATTTGGTCATCGGTGCCCGTGACGAGGTTGAGCACTCCCGGAGGCAGCTTTTCGGCCACCCGCTGCACGATGCGGGCGGTGGCCAGCGGCGCCGATGGCGGCGGCTTGACGATCGCGGTGTTGCCGGCCAGCAGCGCGTACGGCAGGGACGCGCCCAGGATCGCCACCGGCCAGTTGAACGGCACGATTACCGAGACCACGCCCAGCGGCTGGTAGGCCACAGTGGTGGTCACCGGGATCCCCGGAACCGGTTCCAGGACCTTGGCCTTGTCCATTTCCTCGGCCAGGGACAGCGCCAGGTTCCAGCGGATCTCGAAGACCAGGGCATCGATCCAGGCCTCCATGCGGACCTTGCCGTTCTCCTGCGACAGGATCGCGGCGTCCTCGTCGCGCAGCTCCGCGATTCCCTCGATGGCCGCGGCCAGCAGGCCGGCCCGCTCCTGGGTCGACAGCGCGGCCCACGCCGGGAACGCAGCCTTAGCCGCCGCGACCGCGTCCTCCACGTCCTGGGTGGTGGCGGCGGCGGCGTGGCCGACCACCACTCCGGGCTTGCCCGGGTCGGCAATCGCCAGAGTCTCCCGCGTCTCCCGGGCCTCACCCCCGATGAACAGTCCCGTGGCCACGCGGGCCGTTGTTTCCGTCGTCTCTGTCATCGCCAAATGCCTTTCCATGTGTTCATCCGTTTACTGCATTTTGGTAGGGCTTTGCTGCCGCGCCGCAGGAACGGTGCGGCAGCAAAGCCAAAGCTAGATCGCCTGCGCGGTCCGCCAACCGGCGCGGTATTCCTTGCGGGCCGTCACCGAGTAGGGGGCGGGGCTGACGACGGCGCGGACCTCGAGTTGCCGGTGCGGCTCCACCGTGGTCTTGCGCGTGCCGCCGTCCGGTTCGCCCCACACCACGCGCACCTCCGTGCCGAGTTCGATATTCGGGTCAACGGTGGCCAGGGACAGCGCACGCTTTTCGTTGGCGCTGTAGCCGGTGAACAGGGAGACGCCCACGGTGTTCCCGGCGTCGTCGAGGATCGAGTCGTAGTTGGAGGAGCCGTAGTTGGCATTGGGCAGGTCGAAGTACTTGTAGCCCTCGGACCCGGGATCGAACAGGGACGCGAAGATCCTGGTCATGTCCTCGGCGTTCCAGGCCAGCGTGACCTTGCGGCGCTGGGTGGCCGGATCGATCTTCTCCAGCGCCTCGCGGCCGATGAAGTCGTGGTCAAACTTCACGAACGACCCGTAACCAAGCTCCCATGGGGTCAGGTAGTAGTCCTCGATGCGGTCCGAGACGAAGCTGCCGGCCACGGCATTGGTGGCCTCGTAGCTGTCCGCCCCCAGCCATTCACGGTAGGAGCGCAGTTCCTCCCCGGAATAGACCGCCGGCAGCGGAGACGGGATCCATCCGGATTCGAGCGTATTCGAGGAATAGGCGCGGGCTCCGACGGCGAGCATGCCGAATTCCTGCCCGGCCTCCAGGATCGCGTCCCGGACCTTGTCGTAGGATCCGTACGGGCCCCACAGCTCCAGTCCCGGGGCCCCGGCCATGCCGTGGCGCAGCGTGCGCACTCGCTCGCCGGCCACGGTCAGGTAGTCCATGCTGAAGAACTTCAGCTGCTCCACCGGCCCGCCGTTGAGCTTTTCGATGATTGGCCAAGCGTTCGGACCCTGGATCTGCAGCCGCCAGTACCTGCGGGACACCGGCTTGCCCATCGGGCGCGAGGGGGAGCGGCGGTCCACGGCCACCTCCACGTCATACCCCCCGGTTTCGCCGTGGAAAAGCAGCCAGTTGGCGGCCGGCGAGCGGCCCACGTAGACGAACTCGTCCTCGGCCTCGTGGAAAAGGATGCCATCGCCGATCACGTGGCCCGACGGGGTGGTGGGCACGTACTGCTTGGCCCTGTTCACCGGGAACTGGGCCACGCTGTTGATGGCGGTGTCCGAGATCAGCCGCAGCGCATCCGGACCCTTGATGAACAGGTTGTCCATGTGGTGCGACTGGTCGAACAGCACCGCCGTGTCCCGCCAGGCGCGGACCTCGCTGCGCCAGTTGGTGAACTCCGAGGCGACCACCGGGTAGACGTAGGCGCCCACCTGCGAGTTGCGCAGCAGGTCGACGGTGTTGCCGGAAGCGTCCAGGACTTCCTGAAGGTTCCTTGCGCTCATGATTCCCCTCTTCGTCGGCTGGGCCGGACCATCTTGGGCATGTCTGGCTAAGTGGAGGACGTGGTGCGGAAAACAGGCCGCGGAGCGCGACCGCCCGATCCCGGGCGCGGGCTCTGTGACGTTGGTTACAACCTAGTCGAACGTCGAGTGATCGGCAACACAATTGTCTACATTTTCGAAAACGGATTGGAGGGCGGAGTGTGCCCGTCCGCAGGGGCTTAGTCCCGCTTAGATGCCACTGGGGGCGGGGACGCCGTCCCGCTGCGCCAGTTCCTGCTCATGCTTGGCAACGGCCCGGGCGAGGACGTCCGCTTCCGCGTCCCGGGGGACGACGGCGACGCCGTCGTCGTCCGCGACAACCAGGTCGCCCGGATTGACCACGACGCCGCCGAGCGCCACGGGTTTCTGGTGGTAGCCGGGGCCGTTACGGTATGGGCCGGCGGGCGTCACGGCACGGGCGAAGACGGGAAAGCGCATCTCCTCCAGGTCGCGGACATCGCGGATGGCGCCGTCAATGACGAAGCCGACCACCCCTTGGGCGGCGGCGCGCCCCGCGATCAGTTCGCCGATGAGGGCGCGGTGGGTGGCTCCCTGCCCGTTGATGACGAGGACATCGCCCGGGCCCGCGTGGTCCAGGGCCTCATGGATGGCCTTGTTGTCTCCGCCGGCGGTCATGACGGTGAACGCCCTGCCGACCAGGCGCGCTCCCGGCCACATGGGGCGGATGCCGGAGTCCACGACATTCAGCCGCTCCATCGCGTCCCCGATGTTGGCCACCGGCAGCGTGCCCGCCAGATCCCGGATGTGCCGGTCCTGTTCGCTCATTACGCCGGCCCTTCCTAAAGTTTGTCCACGACGTTGGGCAGCAGTCGCTGGAAGGCTTCGGCCTGCCGGATCTGTTTGTTCCCGGTGACCTTGCGGGCATGGTTGCCGCGGTGTTCGGCCCGCTGGGAGTAGTACTCCTGCAGGTACTGCTGGGCCTTCATCTCCTTCATG
Organism: Zafaria cholistanensis; assembly: GCF_008580665.1. Classification (GTDB taxonomy): domain Bacteria; phylum Actinomycetota; class Actinomycetes; order Actinomycetales; family Micrococcaceae; genus Zafaria; species Zafaria cholistanensis. The sequence goes on along the minus strand of NZ_BKDJ01000008.1, from coordinate 2,159 downwards.
GCCAGCTTCTTGAGCTCAAAGACGTCCGTGATATCGACGAAGACCGTGGGCGTGAATTCGCAGAGTTCGGGCTGGTGCGGCTCGAAGGCCAGGAACTCTGACGGGGGAGCAGTCCGGAAGCCGCTCTCGACGCCGGCGCCTGCGGTCAGCAGCCGGGCGCGGGCTACGGCCGCGTGGGCGACGGGGTGGTCGGGGTTGTACGGGTCCTTCGCCGGGTGGGTGAGCGTGATGTGGGGCTGAAAATCGCGCATCAGTTCGGCCAGGCGGCCGATGGCGTCAGATCCCATGTCCAGCGGATAGTCGCCCAAATCGAACGCCTCGAACTCGGCGCCCAGAATGGCCGCCGCGCGGGATGCTTCTCCGTGGCGGATGCGTTTGACGTTTTCCTCGGTCTGCCCCGGTTCCTTCCAGAGTTCCCCGGATTCGCCGCGCTCGCCGTAGGACAGGGCCACTACGAGGGCCTCGCCCCCGGCACGCGTGTGAGCCGCCAGGACACCGGCCGACCGCCATACAAAATCGGCACTGTGGGCGCCGACGACGAGCATTCTTTTCTTCGACATTCAAGACCCCTCGGTGTGACAAAGGCTACGCCTAGATCGTTCGCACATCCGGAGATGATGTCAACCCTTTGTCCATAATTTGGGAAACATCAATGAATCCAAAAGTGTTGACAATCACTTTTGCCTGTCGATAGGTTGGGGCCACTTCAGCCGGCTTCCTGCAATGGGCAGGCTAAGCCCTTCCGCGCCGCGCGGGCCGCCGGCACCGGCGGCCTCCTGATGGGCAGTTTGATGACCCGGCCAAAGACGGCGGTCCCATCCGCTGATCCGGGCTTGGCCGAGAGGGACAAGCCGCAATCGAGAGGAGCTAAGAATGCCGGAGACCACCAGCCCGGAGACAGCCGGCGGAGGGACCTACGTCCTGGTCCACGGCGCCTGGCATGGAGCATGGTGCTGGCGTCCGGTCCAGCGGCTGCTGGAAGCCGCAGGTGCCACCGTCCTGACTCCGACCCTCACGGGGTTGGGCGACAGGGCGCACCTGCTCACCCCGGAGACCGGCCTGCGCACCCACGTGACAGATGTCGTGGCCGCCATCGAGTCGGAGGACCTGCGGGAAGTGATCCTGGTTGGCCACAGCTACGCGGGCCTGGTGGCGACCGGAGCCGCCGCTCTGGTGCCGGACAGGATCAAGCGGCTGGTGATCGTCGACGGCTTTCTGCCGCAGCCGGGAGAGGTCGGCATCGACCTGCTGCCGGAACGGGCCGCGGCGCACTACCTGGAGTCGGCACGCCACAACGGAGGGCTCGTCATCGATCCGCGGCCGCTGGAAAACCTGGGGGTCACCGACCAGCAGGTCATAGCGGAACTGGCGCCCCGGCTGACGGCCCATCCCGCCAAAACCTACCTTGATGCGGTGGAGTTCGGCCTGTCGGACCTGCCTTCCGCCGGCCAGTACCTGCTGTGTTCCGGATGGGCGACCCCTTTCACCCGCTTCGCCCGGCGGGCGGAGGCGGCCGGCTGGGATGTCGCCGAGCTGGACGCGGACCACGAAGTGATGGTTACGAATGCAGGGCTGCTGGCGCGGCACCTGCTGCAGTCCCACGACCACGCCCTGCGCGTGGCCGTCTAGAAGGAGGAACGATGGAATTCCTGGTCCGGCAACAGAACAACATGCCCCCGATGGCGGCAGAAGAGGAAGCCCGCATCAAATCCGCGGAGCGGGAGTATGCCCAGCAACTGCGCGACCGGGGCATCCTGCGACGGCTGTGGCGGGTTCCGGGCACCCGTACCGCCGTCGGCTGGTATGAGGCCGGGGACGTGACGGAGCTTCACGACGTTCTGTCCAACCTCCCCACCTTTCAGTGGCAGACCATTACGGTCGAGGCGCTGGCTACCCATCCCCAGGAAAAGCTGCTCGCCGCGGCGGATTCCTCCACTGCAGCGACGGCTTAACGACCGGCCCGGGCCGGGCAAGAAGGAAGCATTGATCATGACGCAAGTTGAAGTACGTGGAACGACGACGGCCCGGATCCTCGGCCACCCGCTCAATGCCTGGTACGTTGCGGCGTGGGACCATGAGGTGACGCGCAAGCCGATGGCCCGCCGGATCGCGAACCGTCCGCTGGCGCTGTTCCGTACCGAGGATGGCCAGGCCGTGGC
>NZ_BKDJ01000007.1 GCF_008580665.1 Zafaria cholistanensis | reverse complement strand
CCGTGGGCCGTTTCGGGCACCCGCACGAGGTCGCCCCGACGGCGCTGCTGCTGGCCTCCTCCCCCGGCGGAGACTTGTACACTGGCCAGACCCTCGGCCCCAACAGCGGCGACGTCATGCCCTGACCGGGCACGAACAGGACGGTTACCCATGTGTGCAGGATGCCCCGGCGGCAGGACAGTATCGCGCCTGACTGCGTACGTGAACATCAAGGGCATCAAGGGGGAGGTTGCCCGGCTGCTGCAGCAGGCTGCCGGGAACCGGGCAGCCATCTCCGCCTTCGGCGACCAGTGGGTCCTGCGCTCCCCCACCGGCAGGCAGCAGGTCCTCGCGGACCTGGATGACCTCGCCGCGGCCCTGGCGGCCGGCGGCACGATGGACTCGGACCGGCTGCGCAAACTGGCCGGGACGCAGGATGCGCCCGACGCTGACGGGCGGTTCGACCTGATCCGCAGCCTGCCGGTCGACGGCCCGCTGCCGGAGATGACAGCGGCGGAGTTCACCCTCGCCCTGCTCGCCCATGCCGACCGCCGGCAAAGGATGTAACCGCATCCCTTGCCCCGCTTCCATTCCCGGAAGCGTCCCTTCCGCCGGCCTCCCGGCGGCTTCCCGGCGGTCTTCCGCCAGCAGGAAGCCGCCGGGAGGCCGCGCTGGTTTCCCTGTCCTGCCCTAACCTGCCCTGCTCCTAGCCCGCACCGCCCAAGCCTGCGTTGCGCAGCGCCTGGGCCAGCGCCGTGTCCGGCTCCCGGTCCGCCCCCATGCCACCGGCGGGGCGCGGCCGGCGGGCGTCCGGCTGCGTACGGGCCGGGCGGGCCCCGCCGTGGCGGGAACCGGAACGGGGGCCCTCCTGCCGGGCAGGCTGCCCCAACTCTTTCTGCCTGGACTCTTTCTTCCGGGTCTCGTTCTTTCCGGGTTCGTCGTCCAAACGCAGGGTCAGCGATATGCGCTTGCGTGCCGGGTCCACCTCCAGGACCTTGACCTTGACCACCTGCCCGGAGCGGACCACTTCCCGGGGGTCGGAGACGAACTTCGCACTCATCGCGGACACGTGCACCAGGCCGTCCTGGTGCACTCCGATGTCCACGAACGCCCCGAAGGCGGCAACGTTGGACACCGTGCCCTCAAGCACCATGCCGGGCACCAGGTCGGAAATCTTCTCCACGCCCTCCTTCAGGGCCGCGGTGACGAATTCCGGGCGCGGGTCCCGGCCCGGGCGAACCAGCTCGGCCATGACGTCGCGCACGGTGGGCAGCCCGAACCGCTCGTCCACGAAGGCCGCGGGGTCCAAGGCCGCAATGGCCCCGGGGCTCTCCCCCGCCGCGGCAAGGATCCTGCGGGCCAGCCCGTAGGCCTCCGGGTGGACGGCCGAGGCGTCCAGGGGTTCGGGCCCGCCGGTGATGCGCAGGAAGCCGGCGCACTGCTCGTACGCCTTGGCGCCCAGCCGCGGGACCTTGAGCAGGTCCCGGCGGGTGGCAAAGGCCCCGTGGGCGTCGCGGTGATCGACGATGTTGCGGCTGAGCAGTGGCCCCACCCCGGCGACCCGGGCCAGCAACGCCGGCGAGGCGGTGTTCACGTCCACCCCGACGGCGTTCACGCAGTCCTCCACCACCGCATCCAGCGAGCGTTCCAGCTTCGCGGGGGTGAGATCGTGCTGGTACTGGCCAACGCCGATCGACTTGGGCTCGATCTTCACCAGTTCCGCCAGCGGGTCCTGCAGGCGCCGGGCAATCGACACCGCCCCGCGCAGGGACACGTCCAGGTCGGGCAGTTCCGCGCTGGCCAGCGCGGAGGCCGAGTAGACGGAAGCACCCGCCTCGGAGACCACCACTTTGGCGGCAGTGCCCCCAAACGCCGGGTTCCGTCCCAGCCGGGCCAGCAACTCCCCGGCCAGCCGGTCCGTCTCGCGGCTGGCGGTGCCGTTGCCGATCGCCACCAGGTCGATCCCGTGCCGCACCGCAAGGGATTCCAGCACCGCCAGGGATTCTTCCCACTTCTTCGCGGGGGCGTGCGGATGGATGGTGGCGGTGTCCACGACCTTCCCGGTTCCGTCGACGACGGCGGCCTTGACGCCCGTGCGCAGGCCCGGATCCAGGCCCAGCACGGCGCGGTTGCCCGCGGGTGCCGCGAGCAGCACGTCGCGCAGGTTCGCGGCGAACACGCGCACGGCCTCCTCTTCCGCCGCGTCGAACGCGCGCGAGCGCAGGTCCGCCTCCAGGCGCGCCAGCAGGCGCCCGCGCCAGGCCAGGCGCACCGTCTGGGACAGCCACTTCCCGGCCTGGGCTTCCAGCGGGGCGGTGATGCCCAGGGACCTGGCGACGGCGGCCTCGTACCCGGCACGGGCGGTGTCCACCGCGTCCGGGTCTCGCGGGTCGGCCTCGGCCACTTCCAGGGACAGTTCGCCTTCGCGCTCGCCGCGCAGCAGGGCCAGCAGGCGGTGGCTGGGCAGGGAATTCAGCGGCTGCACGAAGTCCGCGTAGTCGGAGAACCGCGAGGCGTCCCCGGACTTGCCGGTGCCCCCGGGGCCCGCCTCCGCGGGCACCGCTCCGGTGGCCAGGGACCGGATGCGCCCGCGCGTCCAGAGCCGTTCGCGCAGGTCGGACACCAGCGCGGCGTCCTGTCCGGCGCGCTCGATGAGGATCGCGCGGGCGCCGGCGAGCGCGTCCGCGGCCGTGGCGACCCCGTCCCCCAGGTAGCCGGCTGCGGCGGCCTCGGGGTCCAACGACGGGTTGGCCAGCAGCGCCTCGGCGAGCGGTTCCAGTCCGGCCTCGCGGGCGATCTGCGCGCGGGTGCGGCGCTTGGATTTGTAGGGGAGGTAGAGGTCCTCGAGTTCGGCCTTGGTCCTGGCCTGCACCACGGCGTCCCGCAGCGGGCCGGTCAGCTGCCCCTGCTCCTCGATCGCCTTCAGGACGGCGGCGCGGCGGTCCTCCAGTTCGCGCAGGTAGCGCAGCCGCTCTTCGAGGTCGCGCAGTTGGGCGTCATCGAGCGTGCCGGTGGCCTCCTTGCGGTAGCGGGCGACAAACGGGACGGTGGCCCCGCCGTCGAGCAGGTCGACGGCGGCCCTCACCTGCCACTGCTGGACACCGAGCTCGGCGGCAAGGGTTTCGATGATGGACGCGTGGACCCGGTCCGGGCCGGTGGTGCTCTTCTGGCTCACCCGATCCAGTGTGCCGTATTCCGCCGACAATTCGCCGGTACCCTTATTGGATGCGCTGTGCCCGTGTCCTTAGCCTGTCCCTGTCCGCCCTCGCCGTCGCTGCCCTGTCCGTGGGATGCGCCGAAGTCGCCGATTCCGCCCGGCAGGCGGCCGGCGACGCGGCTTCGCAGGTGGCCTCCGACGTCGCCCAGACCGCCCGTATGGAGGCCGTCAAGGCAATCTGCGCTCCGGTGAAGGACGGGACAGTTTCCGCCGCGGACGTCCAGGCCCTGAGCGGGTGGGTGCTGGCCGCCGGCGAGAACGGCGTGCCGGCGGAGATCACCGCCCCGCTCCGGGAGATCGCCGAAGCCGGGGACAAGGCCCCTGCCGGGGCCGTCACGGCCTTGGGCAACGCCTGCGACTCCGCGCTGGCCCAGTAGCCCGCACACGGCAGCTTCCCGCACCAGCTCCCCAAGCCGCCCGCACCGTGGGGCGGTGCACTGTCCGCCGGGCCTGGCCCGGGGCATTCGGGCAGGAGGCTAATCCGCCCTGTCCTCGCGGCGATTCCTGAGTAGCCTTGAAGCATGCGAGCCGCACGTTCCCTGCCCCTGGTCCTGTCCATGGCCGCCGCCCTGGCCCTTGTCGCCGGGTGCGGGTCCGGTGCCGACACCGCTGCCAGCAGCGCCGCCTCCCAACTTGGCGGGGCTGCGGAGAGCGCGGCCTCCGGCGCCAAGGGGGCCGCCAGCAGCGCCGCCTCCCAGGCCGGGGATGCCGCCCGGACCCAGGCCATCAGGGCGGCCTGCGCGCCGGTGGAGGACGGGGAGGTTTCCGGGCCCGACCGCGCTGTCCTGACCGGTTTGGGAGCGGCCGCGGAACAGGCCGGCATCCCGGCGGAGATCGCCGTCCCCCTCAAGGAGATCGTCGCCGCCGGGGACCAGCCCCCGGCGGAAGCCGTGCAGCGGATGCGGGACGCCTGCGCCGCCGAACTGGCCAAGTAGCCGCCCGTAGACCTGGCTCAGACGTTCAGCCGGTACCCCCGCTTGATGACCGTGGCCACCAGCCCGGGCGCGGGCAGCGCCTGGCGCAGCCGGCTGACCGCCATGTCCAGGGCATGGTCCCCGGAGGCTTCGGGCAGCAGCGCCGCCATCTCGGTGCGCGGCAGCACGGTTCCCTGGGCTGCGACCAACGCCCGGAACAGTGCCAGCTGGGAGCCGCTGAGTTCGGCCTCGCGGCCGTTCAGCTCCACGATGCTGCCGCGCACCGTGCACTCCCCCAAGGCCGTGGCGAAGCGCCGGGTCCCCTCCCCGGAGAGGCGCTCGACGATCTGGCGGATCATTGCTCCCATCCGGAACCGGTCCGGGACCAGCGGCTCGATCCCCGCGTCAAGCAGCGGCTGGGCCGTCACGGGTCCCACGGTGGCCGCGATCAGGGAGGTCTGGAAAGCCTCAAGCAGCGGCACGTACCTGCCGAGTTGGTGGGCTGCGCTCCACAGTGCGTCCACTGCCGGAGCCGACGTGAAGGTGACCACGTCCAGGCCCCCCGAGCAGGCGGCCTCAATGAGGCGTTCGACGCGTTCGGCGCTGCCTTCCGGGGCTACCCAGCGGTAGGGGGACACCGGCAGGACCCGCGCCCCGGAGGCGCGCAGCCGGTCCAGGGACTCCAGGTCCCCGTACCCGTGCAACTGGACGGCGACGGTCAGCCCGTCCACGCCGTCGGCGAGGGCCCGGTCCACCATGGACGCGGTGCGTTCGTCCGCGCTGATGCCCTCGTCGTCGAATCCGGCCGCGCGGACGGCGCCGCGGGCCTTCGGTCCGCGCACCAGGATCCGGCACGCCTCCAGGACCGCGGTCAGTTCCTCGCCCAGGCCGTGGGCGTCCGCTGCCTCGATCCAGCGCCGGAACCCGTAGGCGGTGGTCACCAGCAGCAGGTCGGGCCGGGCCTGGATGATGGCTTGGGTTTCGGCCACCAGTTCGGCGTCCTCGGCCACCGGGGCAATCTTCAGGACCGGCGCGTGCAGGATGCCAGCTCCCCGCCGGGCCAGGGCGTCGATGAGGTCGGCGGACCGGCGGTCGCTGGTCACGCCGATCCGGAATCCCGCCAGGGGCAGCCCCGCGGGCTCGGGGCAGGGCGTTTCCCCGGTCACCGGGCCACCGCCGTGGTGCCGGGGAGGCCGGCCAGGTCCGCCAGCCCGCCGGAAAGGACCGCCTCGTGGCCCAGGGCCACCACCTCGCCGATCACGATCACCGCCGGGGAGGTGCACCCTGCGGCGGCGGCCGCGGGGACCAGGGCGTCCAGCCGGGCGGTGGTGCTGCGCTGGGAATCGGTGAAGCCGCGTTCCACGATGGCCGCCGGAGTGGCCGGGGCCAGCCCGTGGCGCAGCAGCCCGGCCACGGTCTGCGGCAGCGTGGCGATGCCCATGAGGACCACGATGGTGCCGCCCAGTCCGGCAAGGTGCTTCAATTCGGCCTCGGAGAACGGATCGTGGCCGCTGGCCACGGTGAACATGCGGCTCACCCCGCGGTGGGTCACCGGGATGCCGGAGGAACCGGGCACGGAAACGGCGCTGGTGATGCCCGGGACCACGGTCACCGGGATGCCGGCGGCCGTGCAGGCGGCAACCTCCTCACCCCCGCGGCCAAAGACGAACGGGTCCCCGCCCTTGAGCCGCACCACCGACTTGCCGGCCAGGGCGGCCTCCACCACCAGGGCCTCAATCTGCTGTTGCGGCACCTTGTGGTGCCCTGGCAGCTTGCCGACGTCGACCAGTTCGGCGCCGGGCGCCAGGGCCGCCACGGTGCCGTGCGGTCCCAGCCGGTCGTAGAAGACGACGTCGGCGCGGGCCAGCGCGGCCAGCCCGCGCGCGGTGACCAGGTCGGCCGAGCCGGGGCCGCCGCCGACGAGGGTCACGTGTCCGCCGTCGTGCGCGGCCTCCTCGCGCACCAGCAGCAGGCGGCGCTCGCGGCACAGCGCCGGCAGGATCCTCCAGCCCGGGTGGCCGTCCTCGACGGCAACCAGCAGGCTGGCCCGGCCCAGGACCGCGGAGACCTGCCCCAGCCCCGAGGGGGTGGCGACGGCGACGACCTCCGCGCCCTGGGCGCGGTAGCGGGCTGTGGCCCGCCGCGCGGGGCGTTCGGCCCCGGTGATGATGACGGTGTGGCCGCGCAGGTCGGCCGTTCCGTGCAGCGGGGTGAATGGGCTGGCGGGGGTGGTGTTCATGGCTTACTCCTCAACCAGGGCGGTGGCGGGGGCGCCGACGGGGATGGCGGCACCGAGCGGGACCGGGCCGGCGGGACGGCGCATGCCGCGTTCCTCGATGTAGGCGAGCGATTCGTCCTTCTGGTCCGGCGCGTTGACGAAGGAGCGGAAGCGGCGCAGGCGCTCGGGGTCGTTGAGGGTGGCGGCCCATTCGTCCTGGTAGTTCTCGACATGGCGGGCCATCGCAGCCTCGAGCTCCTCCCCCAGGCCGAGGGAGTCCTCCACGACGACCGAGCGTACGTGGTCGATCCCGCCGTCGAGGTCGTCCATCCAGTGGGCGGTGCGCTGGAGCCGGTCCGCGGTGCGGATATAGTACATCAGGTAGCGGTCCACGTACTTGATCAGGGTGGTGTCGTCCAGGTCCTGGGCCAGCAGCTTGGCATGGGCGGGATTTGCGCCGCCGTTGCCGCCGACGTACAGGTTCCAGCCGTCGGCGGTGGCGATGACGCCCACGTCCTTGCCGCGGGCCTCGGCACATTCGCGGGCGCAGCCGGAGACGCCCATCTTGAACTTGTGGGGGGCGCGCAGGCCGCGGTAGCGCAGCTCCATCTGGATGGCCATGGCCACCGAGTCCTGCACGCCGTAGCGGCACCAGGTGGATCCCACGCAGCTCTTGACGTTGCGCAGCGCCTTGCCGTAAGCCTGCCCGGACTCGAAGCCGGCCTCGACCAGCTCCTTCCAGATATCCGGCAGCTGCTCCAGCCGGGCGCCGAACATGTCAATGCGCAGGGCACCGGTGATCTTGGTGTAGAGGCCGTACTTCTGCGCGACGCGGGCGATCACGCCCAGCTTCTCCGGGGTGATTTCCCCGCCCGGGATGCGCGGGACCACCGAGTAGGTGCCGTCCTTCTGCATGTTGGCCAGCGCGCGGTCGTTGGTGTCCTGCAAGGTGCCCAGTCCGGCGTCGAGCGGGTAGGCGGAGTGCTGGGAGGCAAGGATGGAGGCGATCGCCGGCTTGCAGATGTCGCAGCCCAGGCCGCGGCCGAAGCGCTCCATTACCGCCTCGTAGGAAGCCAGTCCGGCCAGCCGCACGGCCTCGAAGAGCTCCGCGCGGGAGAAGTCGAAGTGCTCGCACATGGCCTTGGAGACCTCGATGCCGCTCTTGGTGAGTTCCTGCTCCAGCAGTTTCTTGAGCATCGGCACGCAGGACCCGCACTGGGTGCCGGCGCGGGTGCAGGTCTTCAGCCCGGCCAGCTCCTGCACCGGGTTCTGGCCATCGCAGGTGCCGCAGCCGCCCACGGCGTCGCGGATCCTGCCGGCGGTCACGTTGTTGCAGGAGCACAGCACGGCGTCGTCCGGCAGTTCGGTCTCCGGGGCCTCCCCGCCGCCGGCGGCGGACAGGTAGGCTCCCGGCTCGGCCGGCAGTTCCCGGCCCAGCAGCGGGCGCAGCGAGGTGTAGGGGGCGGCATCGCCCACGAAGATGCCGCCGAGCAGGGTCTTGGCATCGTCGGTGACCACGACCTTCTGGTAGACGCCGCGGGCCGGGTCCGCGTAGACGACTTCCAGTGCTCCCTCCGTCTTGGCGAACGCGTCGCCGAAGCTGGCGACATCCACCCCGGAGAGCTTGAGTTTGGTGGCCGTGTCGAAGCCCGCAAACGTGGCGTCCCCGCCGTGCAGGCGGTCGGCGACAATTTCGGCCATGGTGTTGGCCGGGGCCACCAGGCCCACGCACATGCCGGCGAAGTTGGCGACTTCCCCCACGGCCCAGACGTGTTCGACGTCGGTGGCGCAGCTTTCGTCGATCACGATGCCCCCGCGCACGCCCATGCGGAAGACCGGCGTGTAGTCCGCGTCGTCGAGCTCCTCCACGGGCACCCCGGCGGCCTCGGCGGCGGCCGCCTTGGCCCGGCCGTTGAGGGTGCGCGCCAGCTCGTCGCGGGGGCGCACGCCGATCGAGACGATCACCAGGTCCGCCGGGATGACCCGCCCGTCGGCCATTTCGACGCCGGTGACGACGGTTTCCCCCTCCACCTGCCCGGTGAGGACGGCCGACGGGAAGACGCCGCCGTGGACTTCCAGCCCCTTCCCGGCGATGAGGCGGCCCATGGCCTGCCCGGCGCCCTCGTCCAGCTGCGTGCCCATGAGCCACTTGCCGCCGTCGATGACCACGGGCCGGGCGCCGAGGGCCTGGACCCCCGCGGCGGCCTCCAGTCCCAACAGGCCGCCGCCGATGGTGACGGCGTTGATGGTGCGGCCGAGCTTTTCGGTCAGCCGGGCCACCTCGGAGTTGATGCCCCACACGTCCTCAAGGTAGCGGTAGACATGCGTGTGCTCGTTGCCCGGGATCGGCAGCGTGGCGGCATTGGACCCGGTGGCCAGGACCAGCTCGTCGTAGCCGAAGCGGCGTCCGTCGGCGGTGAGCACTTCCCGGACCGAAAGGTCCAGGTCGACGGCGCGGGCGCCGGTGACCAGTTCCACCGCCGGGTCCTGCCACAGCGCCGGGTCCCCCAGCGTCAGGTCCACGTCCATCTGCGTCAGCGCCTTGGACAGGGCCACGCGGTCGTAGGGGACGTGCGTCTCCTCGGTCAGCACGGTGACGTGCATGCCCTCCAGTCCGCGGGCGGCCATCGCCTCGGTAAAACGGTGGGCGGCGGGTCCGCCGCCGACGACCACGATCCGGCGCACGCCGGCCGGTGCCGGGCTGCTGGTGGCCGTGCTGTCGGTTGCTGCGCTCATGGTGTCCTCCGGTGTGGCTGGTGGTGTGGCGGATGGTGCGCCGGTGTTCCTGACTCCAACGGTAGGAAAGTGCTTTTGCCCCCGGGTGTCCCCGGTGTTTCGGCTGGGCAACGTTGATTTCTGGAATCCGCGGAATCCCGGTGAGAGGGCTGAAACATGCCCGAAACACCGGCCCCAAAACCCGCCCGGGGGCACGGAAAACGCCGCGGCGGGGATAAAGGGGCCCGGGTCCGCGGGCCGCTCACTGTGGCCCTGCGGCCGGGTGAGGCCGGATTTACGGAGCCGAAACGCCGCCCCGCGTGCCCCGTAACAACCTGTCCCTAGGCTCGAACCATCCCGATGCGGCCCGCCCCCAAAAGCGGCCGGCCGCCACATGAAAGGACACCCCATGACCATCCTCGTTGCGGAACGATCCGAGACCGATGCCTCCGAGCTGCGCTGGCACGACGTGTGCCGGCCCGAGGACCTGGAACCCGGCTGGGGCGAGGCCGCCTGGCTCGACGGCCTGCAGGTGGCCCTGTACCGCTTCCCCGACGGCTCCTTCTACGCCGCGGAGCAGCGCTGCCCGGCTACCGGAGCCCACGTCATGGCCCGCGGCATCATGGGCAGCCGCACCACCGCCGAGGGCGCGGTGCATACCGTGGCCAGCCCGCTGCACAAGCAGGTCTTCCGGCTTGATGACGGCCGCTGCCTGGGGGACGATTCCCTGTCCCTGAGGGTCTTCCCGGTCCAGGTCCGGGGCGAACGCCTCTGGGTGGGGGTGCCGCGATGACCGCCCTGCTTGCCGGCCCGCGCCAGGGGTCCCTGTCCGCTCCGGACAGCGTCCTGCCCGCCGCGCACGGAGCCCTGCCCGCCGCGCACGGAGCCCTGCCCGCCGCGCACGGAGCCTGGGGCGGCTGGGAGCCGGGAACGACGGCGTCGGTCCTGGTGGCCGCGTCGCACGGCACCTCAAGCCCGGCGGGGCAGGCTGCGATCGCCGGGCTGGTGGCGGCCGTTGCCGCGGCCCGTCCGGAGCTCGCGGTCGTCCCGGCCTTCGTGGACGTCCAGTCCCCCGCCGTTGACGCCGTCCTGGCGGAGGTGGAACCGGAGGCCCGGATCGTGCCGCTGCTGCTTTCGGCCGGCTACCACACCCGGCACGACCTCGCCGGGGCCGCCGCGCAGCGCCCGGGCACCACCGTGGGCCGGCCGCTGGGCCCGGACCCGCGGCTGGCCGCGGTCCTCGAGCGCAGGCTGCGCGAAGCGGGGCTCCACGGTCCCGGGATACGCAGTGGAGACCGGGTGGTGCTGGCCTGCGCCGGGTCCACCGATCCCGCCGGAGTGCGGGACTGCCAGGCCATGGCCCGGATGCTCTCCGAGCGGCTGGGCACCGGGGTCGAGGCGGCCTACGTCTCGGCCGCCTCACCCACGCTTGCCGAGGCCGTCGCGGGGGAAACTGCCGAGGCCCGGCCCGTGCTGCGCACCGTGGGCGAAGCGCTGCGCCACTCGCTCAGCCGCGCCTGGCGGGGCCGGCGCCCGTCCCGGACCGTGGTGGCCACGTACCTGCTGGCCCCCGGGTTTTTTGCCTCCCGGGTCGCCGGGTGCGGTGCGGACGTCGTGACGGCGCCCCTGCTGGTGCCCGGCGAGGAGGTCCCCGCCGAGCTCGTCGAGCTGGTGCTTGAGCGGTTCGACCGCCTCTAACGGGCAGGCCTGTGGCGGGTGGGGGCAGGCCCCGGCCCCCAAAGCGGGTACCGGGCACCGCGCCGCAGCAGGCCATGGCCCAGAGGGGCAGAGGGTAGGGACTGTGCACCCGGGATCCGGGGCGGGGCCGGCCCGGACGGCGCTCCGGCAGCGAGTAGAATGTTTGTCCCATGGAGTGCTCCTACTTCGACGCCGGCCTCTGCCTTTCCTGCACGCACCTCGCCGTCCCCTATGCCGAGCAGTTGGCCGCCAAAGAGCGCCACTGCCGTTCCCTGCTGTCCGGCCACCCCGGCCTGGAGTGGCTGCCGCCCGTCCCCAGCCCGGGGGCCGGCTTCCGCAACAAAGCCAAAATGGTGGTTGGCGGCACCGCCCAGGAACCCACCATCGGCATCCTGGACACCGAAGGCCAGGGCGTGGACCTGCGCCGCTGCGGCCTGTGCTCCCCGGGGCTGCTGGCCAGTTTCCCCGTCCTGGGCGAGTTCATCAGCCGGGCCAACCTGACCCCCTACGACGTTCCGCGGCGCAGGGGCGAGCTGAAGTACCTGATTGTCACGGAGTCCCCGGACGGGGAGCTCATGGTTCGTCTGGTACTGCGCTCCAAGGCGCTGGTGGGGCGGATCCGCAAGAACCTGCCCGCGCTGCTGCAGGCCCTGCCGCAGCTGAAGGTCGTGTCCGTGAACCTGCACCCCGAGCACAAGGCAACGGTGGAGGGCCAGACGGAAATCCTGCTCACCCGCCAGTCGACGCTGCGGATGCGCGTCAACGATGTGGACCTGCACCTGCGCCCGCAGAGCTTCTTCCAGACCAACACCGAAATCGCGGCGGAGCTGTACCGGCAGGGACGGGACTGGGTCCGTGAGCTGGCTCCGGCGTCCGTCTGGGACCTGTACTGCGGCGTCGGCGGCTTCGCCCTGCATTGCGCCGGGCCGGGCCGCGAGGTCACGGGCATCGAGACCAGCCGCGAAGCGATCGCCAGCGCGCGGATGAGCGCCCGCGAGGCCGGGATCGACGGCATGAGCTTCGAAGCGGGCGACGCCACGGCCTTCGCGCTGGGCTCCCCCGAGGTGCCCGAACTGGTCATCGTCAACCCCCCGCGGCGCGGGATCGGCCCTGACCTGTGCGGCTGGCTGGAGTCCTCTCCGGTGCGCCATGTGCTCTACTCGAGCTGCAACGCCGAAACCCTGGCGAAGGACCTCGCCGCGATGCCTTCCCTCACGCCCCGGCGGGCCCGGGTGTTGGACATGTTCCCGCAGAGCGGACACTACGAGGCCATGGTGCTGCTGGAACGGGCCTGAGGCGAAGCCCGGGGTGCCGGAAACCCTGGACGTGAGCAGCCAGGCGTAAACATACGCTCACTCCGTTCGAGCCGCCCCCACAGGGGAAGGACAGCTAGGGGGCGGGGTACTGGCGGTGCGTGGCGTCCACGGCGGCGCGAAGGACATGCACGGGGCCGTCCTGCCGGTAGGCCTCGTGCTGCAAACGGGCACCGGTCCCGGTGCGCAGGATATCCCCAACCACTGCCTCCACGGGCCGTTCCTCGCCGTACTCCCCCAGCACGGGCCGGAGGACGTCCAGGAACCGGGCGACCACGTCCCCGGCAGGCGCGGGCACGCCGCGCAACGGATCCACGAGGTGCCCGTCGACGCCGGAGCGGCTGGCGCCCCAGGTCCAGGCCCGCAGCACGTTGGCGCCGACGGCAGCGGGTGCGGTGCCACCGCGCCAGTCACGGGCGGCGGTTTCGACCAGGGCCCTCACGAGGGTCGCGAGGACAGCGGCGTGCCTGGCATCGAGGCAGACGTCGGCAACGCGGACCTCGACGGTGGGCACGTGGCTGCTCAGCCGGGCATCCAAGTATAGCATGCGCTCATCCACCGGCACCGCGGAGGCCACCAACTGGCGGCAGTGCTCGTCGTACGCCGCCACCGAGCCAAAGACCTCGCTGGGACCGGTGGTGGGCCACCGGCTCCAGAGCTGGTACCGGTAGCTCTCGTAGCCTGTTCCGGTGCCGTTCCAGTAGGGGGAGTTGCTGCTCAGCGCGAGCAGGACAGGCAGCCAGATACGGATCCGGTCAAGGACCGCGACGCCTTCTTCCCGCGACCCGATCGCCACATGCACATGGAAACCGCAGGTCACCTGTTCCCTGGCGGTCACCCCGAAACGCTCGCGGATAAGCAGGGGGCGGGTGGCGGGCACCGTCTGCGGCATGGCCGGGCACGGGAAGACGGGAAGGGCCACCGCCGCGGCACCGGCCCGGGCCGCCACCTCGCGGGCCAGGGCCCTGCCCTCCTGGATGGCTTCGAGCTGGCCGGCCAGCGTCGTGCGCGGGGGGCACACGACCTCCATCTGCTCCTGCTGCAGTTCCAGGGTGGCCTCGTGGCCGGCGTCGGTGGTCCGCCTGCCCGCGTTCACGGCCGCTTCCCCCACCGGTGCCGGTTCAAGGGTGACGGAATCGACCAGCAGGAACTCCTCTTCCACGCCGTAGCTCCTCATGCACGCCCCTTCCGCCCCGCCTCACGATGACCGGGGAAGCGTAGCACCCGACCCCCGCAACCCGTCCGCACCCGCCAGGACCTAAAAGCGCTGCACCGGCGTCTTGCTTGAGTTCCAACCGTCCACGGTTTTCAGCGCCCTGACGCCCAGGGCCGCAAGTCCCCACTACGCCCTCCGGGCAAATTGACGGAGGAGATGGGTGCCTGCATGCTCAACAGGTGAATCCTGACGAGAAGCGGATTGCCTTACTTATCGATGCCGACAACGCGCCGGCGTCCAAGATTGATGTTGTCCTCGCCGAAGTGGCCCGCCATGGTGTCGCCAACGTACGGCGGGCCTACGGCGATTGGAAAAGCCCCCGCCTGCAGCAATGGGAAGCTGCTCTCCATCCGCATGCAATACGCCCCATGCAGCAATTTGCCTACAGCACCGGCAAAAATGCCGCCGACATGGCCATGGTGATTGACGCCATGGATCTGTTGAGTGCGGGGTCGGTGGATGCGTTCGCTCTTGTTTCGAGCGATGCTGACTTCACGCCACTGGTCATGCGAATACTGGCGAATGGCTTGAAGGTCTACGGCTTTGGCGAGAGAAAAACTCCCGAGCCGTTCGTCAATGCCTGTTCGCTGTTCACTTATGTCGAGGGACTGGGGCAGTCCTCCGCAAGCCCTGGCAACCCGCTGGAAAAAGATCGCGGTTCCAAGAAATTGAGTGGCGATACCCGCTTGGTGCTCCTGCTGCGCAATGCTGTCGACGCTGCCAGCGGAGATGACGGCTGGGCGCACCTCGCGGGGGTCGGGCAGCAGATAAACAACCAGGCGTCGCTGGATCCGCGCAACTACGGCTATCGGAAGCTGAGCGACCTGATCGAGGCAACAGGGCTTTTCGACCTCAGGCGGGAACAGTTAAAATTCCTTGTTCGGGACAAGCGCACCCAAACACGGGGCGTATCCGGGTAGGGAACCATCCCTCAGTGGCTCATGTCATGGCACGCCGACGCGGGCAGGCAAGGCGGCATACGTGGGCCCGCAGCCGCCGTGCCGTACTGCCTGCGTGGCCGGCGGACCCGGCGCCGTAGCCGTAGCCGTAGCCGCGGAAACCCCAACCCTTAATGCGCCTGGTCGATCCTGTTGGACCGGCCGGGCAGAGCGAACCCGCATCCGGAGGGTGTATTGCGGCGGCTGCCGGGGTACACCGCATGCCCTTCGAGGAACGGATGCACATCGGTCCGGTCTACTTTGGCCTGGGCGCGCCCGGCCGACGCTGTCCAGGGAACTTGATCCTGCCCAGGGAACTGGCCCTGTCCCGGACTGACCGGACACGGAAGCGCGTTATTTCCGGACCGCGACGCCGGAGGGCGGCAAGGGCGGCAGAATGGTGGACATGGGTGAACTGTTCGCGGTGTTTCTGCGCGGGATCAACGTCGGCGGGGTGCGGATCGCCATGAAAGACCTGCAGCAGGCGCTCGCCGCCGCCGGCTTTGCGGGAGTGCGGACGCTGCTGGCTTCGGGAAACGTGGTGCTGGAGGCGGACACCGGGGCTGGGAGCGTGAAGGAGCGGGTCGAGTCCGCCCTGCGGGAGCGGTTCGGCTACGAGGCGTGGGTGATCGTAAAGACGGCCCCGCAGGTGCACGCAATCGTCGCCCGCTACCCGTTCGGAAGTTCCCCCGGCCTGCACGCGTACGCGGTCCTCGCCACGGAAGCGGAAACCGTGACGGACTTGGTGGGCGCCTTGGAGCCTTCACCCACCGAGCGCTGGCAGGCCGCCGGGGACGTGCTGTATTGGGAGGTCCCGAAGGGCAGTTCGCTGGACACCAACCTGGCCAAGCGGCTCGCCCAGGCGAAGTACAAGCCCCTGACAACCACACGCAACCTGAATACGCTGGAGAAGGTCGCCGCCGCGCTGGCATAGCGCGCCGGCCGCACCAGGCCGTGCCCTGTTCAGCCCCCCGGCTAGTTCGCGGCTTTCAGGCGGTCCACCTGAAGCAGCAGTTGGGGCAGTGACTCCTCGAACGTGCCCCTGGACCATGATCCCGGCAGCGTGGTCTGGTAATACAGCCCCTCCCCAATGAGCATGATCGCCTCCGCCGCATGGGGGTTCGCCACCTCCGTCCGGATCAGGTCCAGCCATGTCCGGTGCAGCGACTCCAGTGCCTGCACGGCTGCCGGGTTGTTCCCTTGGGCCAGACGCAGCACCGCCCGGAAGTAGTCGTCCAGCTCCGTGTCCGTCTGGCAGGAGGTTTGGACGTAGTACCGGGAGGGACCCTCCGGCGCCGCGGCCATCTCCGCAACGTCCCGGGCGGCCACCTCGCCGAACCGGACGATCACGGCCTCGGCGAGTGCCTCCTTGCTCTTGAAGTGGTACAACAGCCCGCCCTTGGACACGCCGGCCCGCGCGGCGGTCGCGTCCATCGTCGCGGCCCGCTCCCCGTCCTCGCAAAGCAGCGCGCAGTAGGCGGCAAGGATCTTCTCTTTGGCGTGCGGAGGGCGGGACATGACTAAGACTTTATCGTCCCGCTCCACGCATGGCCCTGTCCTGGTACGGGCAACTAGTCCTGTCCCGGCACGGGCAACCGGGCCCTGCCACCGCATTGATAACTAAACAGTCCAGACGGTACATTTATGGGGAAGCCCCGAACTGAACCCACCCCAACCCCACCCACCCCAGGACCAGACCATGCCTGCCCCGCTTGTCCAGCCGCCACTGCAGACCCACACCCAGCCCGCCGCCCGCCGCTGGGCGGCCCTTGCCGTCCTGCTCCTGCCGGTCCTGCTCGTCTCGGTGGACAACACCGTGCTCAGCTTTGCTGTCCCGGCCCTCTCGGCCGCGCTGGGACCCACCGGGACACAGTTGCTCTGGATCATCGACATCTATCCCCTGGTACTGGCCGGCCTGCTGGTCCCCATGGGCAGCCTGGGCGACCGGATCGGCCGCCGGCGGCTCCTCCTCATCGGCGCCACCGGCTTCGCCGCCATCTCCGCAGCCGCCGCCTTCGCCCCCTCCGCCGCCGCCCTGATCGGGGCGCGGGCCCTGCTGGGCGTCTTCGGGTCGATGCTCATGCCGGCCACGCTGTCGCTGATCCGCAACATCTTCACCGACACCGCCGAGCGGCGCACCGCAATAGCAATCTGGGCGGCAGCTTTCTCCGGCGGCGCCGCCCTGGGGCCGATCGTCGGCGGGGTCCTCCTTGAACACTTCTGGTGGGGCGCGGTGTTCCTGCTGGCCGTGCCGGTACTCATCCCCCTGCTGGTGCTCGGTCCGGCCTTCGTCCCCGAGTCGCGCGACCCGCACCCGGGTCCGGTGGACCCGGGCAGCATCCTGCTGTCCATCGGCACCCTGCTGCCGCTGGTCTATGGCATCAAGGCCATGACGACGGCGGACGGGCGGCTCGCCGGGGCGGCCTCGCTGGCGCTGGGGCTGGGGCTGGGCGCACTCTTCGTACGCCGCCAACTGCGCCGGGACCACCCAATGCTGGACATGCGCCTGCTCCGGAACCCAGTGTTCAGCGGGGCCCTGCTGGTGAACCTCTTCGGCGTCTTCGCCCTGGTGGGCTTCATCTACTTCCTGTCCCAGCACCTGCAACTGGTCGCCGGCAAGTCCCCGGTCGAGGCGGGCGCGCTGATGCTCCCGGGGCTGGCCCTGACGGTCCTGGGCGGCTTCGCCTCCGTTCCGGCGGTGCGCCGCTTCGGTCCCGCCGCGGTGGTACTGGCGGGACTCGCCTTGAGCGCCACGGCCTACACCGTGGTGCTGGTTTGGGGCCGCGAGGGATCACTGGCGGCCATCATGGCGGCGTTCGCCGTACTGGGGGCCGGCGTCGGCCTCGCCGAGACCGTCTCCAACGACCTCGCCCTTGCCGCCGCCCCTGCGGCCAAGGCAGGTGCCGCCGCAGCCGTATCGGAGACGGCCTACGAGGTCGGGGCCGTCCTGGGAACGGCCGTTCTGGGCAGCATCCTCAACGCCTCCTACGCCCGGGGGCTGCACCTTCCCGCCGGACTGGACCCCGGGCAGGCCGAGGCGGCGCGGCAAACCCTCGGCGGAGCCGTGGAGGTCGCCGCGCAGTTGCCCCCGGACCAGGCCGGCGCCGCCCGGGCTTTGCTCGCTTCCGCTGCCCACTCCTTCGATTCGGGCGTGGCCATCACGTCCGCGGTGGCGGTGGCCCTCACCCTGGCGGCCGCCATCGTGGCCTTCCGCACGCTGCGGAGGCATCCGGGCCCCTAGCGGTACGGGCAGGACAGCGGTACGGGGCGCCATTTTCGGCGCCCACCACGCCTCCTTCCGCCCGGAAACCCTGCAACGCCATGGTTTTACGGGCCGGAAACCTGTGCTTGGGGTTGCCGTAACGCCGGCCGCCTAGGCTGGGGCCACCCGCGGCGCCGCCATGCGCCGCAGCGGAGCCGGCCTTCGGCTCCGCGCAGGCCTACGGAAAGGACACGGACGTGGCCCTTGGAATGACTTCCGGCGTCGCGGCCGACTGGCTGCCCGCCTGTTGGATTGACGACCTGCCCATCGGCTGGGGCCAGAGCCTTTGGCTGGACGGCCGGCAGGTCGCCATCTTCCGCTTCCCCGACGGGACGGTCCACGCAACCTCGCCCGCTTGTCCCTCGACCGGAGCGCCGGTGATGGCGGCGGGCATCATGGGCACCCGGCTGACCTCCGAGGGGCTGGTACATACCCTCACCGGCGCCGGGCGCAAGGAGGGGTACCGGCTGGACACCGGGGAGTGCCTGGCCCCGGACCGCCCGCGCCTGCCTGTCCACCCCGTCCGGGTTGAGGCAGGGCGGGTCCTGGTGGGGGCCGCGACGCTGCAGCTTCCCCAAGAGTGAATACTCCCCAGGCTCCCCACACCGGCTGCCCGCGGGGCGGGAGCAAGGTCACATCCGTCCGATGCTTAAGGCACCGAGACGATGCGGGTGACCGAACGGAGGCCCTGCATCAGGTACATCCGCTCCTGCGCGGTGCCCGCCCGCGCCGCATCAACCCGGGCCCGTGGGCCGTCCTGCGGGCCGCCCCCACCCGGCATGCAAGGTGAAGTTCCGGACACAGTTAGGCAAACTTCCGAACTTTCACCGCCGGTGGGGTAGTAACCGGTCCCGGAGTGCCGTAGTGTTAGTGGCTGTAGTCGTTGTTTTCTCGCAGTAATTCGGTACCAAGTCCCGGGCTCCCGGGGCGTGTTCCTTTTTGACCAGCGGTGAATCACGTAGCTGCATGTGGTTGCCCATTCCGGCGGCCACTCCCCTACGTCCATCCAGGACAGTCTCGAAAGGACACACATCATGGCAACCGGTACCGTTAAGTGGTTCAACGCCGAAAAGGGCTTCGGCTTCATTGCTCCGGACGACAACTCCGATGACGTTTTCGCGCACTACTCCGCGATCCAGTCCAAGGGCTTCCGCGCTCTCGAAGAGGGCCAGCGCGTCGAGTTCGAGGTCTCCCAGGGCCAGAAGGGCCTGCAGGCCACGGACATCCGCCCGCTGTAACCAGCGCGGAACCACCAGTTCCTAAAGAACGGCGGCAACACCCACGGGTGTTGCCGCCGTTCTTTTGCGTGCAGGGGTTTTTTGCGTGCAAGGGAGCGTGGAGCCTTCCATGCGCACCCTCCCGGGGACCCGTTGCCCGGGTTTCCGGGGCCCGTTGCGGCACCGCCGGGGAACGGGCCGGGGAATGATCCGTCCGGCGTCCGGGTTGGGAGGGGTGTGAGCCTTCCTTTGTCGATACTCGACCTTGCCCCGATCCCCTACGGCGGCAGCGCCGCCCAAACCTTTTCCGAAAGCGTCGCCCTGGCACAGGCCGCCGAGGCTGCCGGGTACCGCCGCGTCTGGTACGCCGAACACCACAACATGCCCGGCATCGCCTCCAGCGCCACCGCGGTGCTGATCGCCCACGTGGCCAACCACACCTCCACCATCCGGTTGGGGGCCGGAGGCATCATGCTGCCCAACCACTCCCCGCTGGTGATCGCCGAACAGTTCGGCACCTTGGAGACCCTCTTCCCGGGCCGCATCGACCTTGGGCTGGGACGGGCCCCGGGCAGCGACATGGCCACGTTCCGGGCGCTGCGCCGCGACCCGGCGGCAGCGGATGCGTTCCCGCACGACGTGCTGGAGCTGCAGGCCTTCCTCGCCGGGGAGAGCCGCATCCCCGGCGTGGACGCCTACCCGGGCAAGGGCACCGGCGTTCCCCTGTACATGCTCGGCTCAAGCCTGTTCGGGGCACGCCTGGCCGCCCAGTTGGGCCTGCCCTATGCGTTCGCTTCCCACTTCGCCCCGGAGGCGCTGCAGCAGGCGGTCGCCCTCTACCGCAGGGAATTCCGCCCCTCGGAGCAGTTGGCCGAACCCTACGTATTGGCCGGTGTCGGCGTGGTGGCGGCAGACAGCAATGCGGAGGCCCATTCCGGCATGGAGCGCGTGCGCCGCGAGCGGGTGCGCCGGTTCGTGCTGCGCGGGCAGACCCGCGAGTTCACCGACGACGAGGTCGATGCCATCATCGATTCGGGCTCCGCCGAGCAGGTGCTGCGCATGCTCACCTACACGGCAGTCGGCTCGCCCGACGCAGTGCGCGATTACCTCGAGGGGTTCGTTGCACACGCCGGCGCCGACGAACTGATCACCATGCATGCCCTCCCCGAGGCCCAGGAGCGGCTGCACTCGATCGAACTGACCGCGCACGCCCTGGGCCTCGCAGGCGCCGTCCGGTAGGCGGGCGAACCCCGCGGGCCTCCACACCCGCGTACCCGAGGCGGATCCCACCCGAAGGATCCCTTTCCGCGGCACCGCCGCCGGAAAGGGGTCCTTTCGCCGATGCCCGGGCGGCCATAGGCTAGGGGTGGCAACCACGGAAGCGGCGTCCCTGGCCCGCCCGGGGTTGGGCGCTGCCCCGTGCCCGTGACCATCCCCGGCGGCACCGCCGGCACATCAAGGAGGAGTCTGGATGAGCGACTACTACGACGAGACCGTCTTCGACGAGGAGCCGGCCGACGACCTGGATGGGGAACCCGACGACGGCCGGGACGGGCTTCCGCCGGTTGGATCCTCGGACTCGCCGGAGACGATGGATGAGATCGATCCGCTGCACAAGCACAAGTACCTCCTCGACGACGACCTCTCAACCCCCGAGGAACTGGACGACGAAGAGGTTCCCGAGCCCTGGGACGCTACCGACGACGAGCCTCCCATGAGCCCCGAGGAAATCGGCGAGTAGCCGGCCCCGTGCCTGTCGGGGCCGGGGCTGTCCCCGGCCCCGACAGGCACTTGGCCTGGCCGCCCTAAACCGGGGTCTTGGGCGCCTGGTCCCCGTCGCCAAACCTCTTTTCCGCGATCCGGCGCCGCTGCGTGTCCAGGTGGTCCATGACCGGTCCGGTGGTGGCCCCGTGCAGCACGATGGACATGGCCACGACCAGGCCCACCAGGGCCCACAGTTCGTCGGTCTGCTCCCCAAAGGAGCCTTTCCCCAACGCGTAGGCGAGGTAGTAGAGCGAGCCGATGCCGCGGATACCGAAGAAGGCGATGGCGACCCGCTCCCGGGGCCCGGTCCTGCCGCGTGCCAGGGCGATCCAGCCGGCGAGGGGCCGGACCACCAGGAGAAAGGCCAGTGCGACCGCCACCTCGCCCCACCCGATGCCCTGCAGCAGGCCGCGGGAGATGGCCCCGCCCAGCAGCACCAGGATGACGACGGTCATCAGCCGCTCCAGCTGCTCGACGTAGCTGTGCAGAACCCGGTGGTAGCCGTGGGTGCGTTCCGCCGCGCGGATGGCCAGCGCGCAGACGAACACCGCCACGAAGCCGTAGCCCTCGATCATTTCCGTGACCCCGTAGGCCAGGAACGTCGCGGCGAGGGCCACGAAACCCTCAGAGTGCTCGGCCAGCCGGATCCCCTTGAGGCGGCGGGAGAAGAACACCACGGCCAGCAGCCGGCCGGTGCCCAGCCCGGTGAGCACGCCGGCGCCGATCCTCCAGAGGACATCCACGGCGAACCATTCAGGGAACCAGGCCGCCGGGGAGACCCCGACCAGGCTGATGGAGATGGCAAGGTAGACGAACGGAAAGGCGAATCCGTCGTTCAGGCCGGCCTCGGAAGTGAGGCCAAACCGGATCTCGTCCTCCCGGTCCGTTCCCTCTTCCTCGTCCGCAGGCTCCCCCACCTGCACCTCGGACGCCAGCACGGGGTCTGTGGGGGCCAGGGCCGCCCCGACCAGCAGGGCCGCGGCCACGCCCAGGCCCAGCACCCACAATCCCAGCAGCGCCAGCATGGCGATGCACAGCGGCATGGCCACGGCGAGCATCCGCCACGTCGTCGCCCAGCCCCGCCACCCGAGGGGCCGGTCCAGGGCAAGCCCTGCGCCCATGAGCGAGATGATGACGCACACCTCGGTAAGGTGCGTCGTAAATTCCCCGTACCGGACGGGGTTCGGATCGGGGAGGTTCCCCAGGAGGGCGAAGACCAGCGCCCCGGCGCCCAGGAAGACCATGGGCATCGACACCGGCGCACGGCTCAGCAGGCGGGGCAGCACTGCCGCCGCGAAGACGGCCGCGCCGGCTGCGGCGAAAACTATGCTGGGGACTTCGAACACGGTGGTCCTTCGGGAGTCGGCATGCTCCCGCTAAGCCAACCATGGACGCCGCCTCCGTAACAGGGGCGGCGCGGAACCCTGCGGGGCCGGGGACCCGGCCGGCCGGGGAGGCTAAGCTGGCCCGGCGGCATCACGCCGCGGAGGGCACCGGACAGGAGCGGCGATGGTCAACCCCGTGCACCTGCGCACGCTGTTGGAGGTTATGCGGCAGGGTTCCTTCGCCGCGGCCGCAGCGCGGTTGGGCTACACCGCCTCCGCGGTGTCCCAGCAGATGGCCGCACTGGAACGGGACACCGGGGCCGTGCTGTTCACCCGCTCCGCGCGCAGCATCGTCCCCACCGAAGCCGCCACCACCATGGTCCGCCATGCGCGCCGGGTCCTGACCGACCTCGACGCCCTGCTCGCCGCGACCGCCGCCGGCCCCGCCGGCCGCCCGGTGCACGAGGTCAGGCTGGGGGTCTTCCCTTCCCTGGCGGCCTTCGCCCTGCCCCGGCTGTTCGCCTCCCCCGGATGGGACCAGTTGGGCCTGTCCCTGCGGCTGAGCGTGGGCGAACCTTCCCAAACGGTGCCGGGGCTGCGGGCCGGGGGCGAACTGGACCTGGCGGTCGTGTTCCAGGTCGGCGCCGCGGGCCTGGCCTGGCCCGGGCACCTGGAGCGCCGCTGGCTGGGGGAGGACCCGTTCCGGGTGGTCCTGCCGCGGACCTGGGGCCTGGCCGACGGCTCGGAAGTCAGCGCCGAACAACTGGCCGGCATGCCCTGGATCATGCACCACCCCGGCTCGCCGGACGCCACCGTAATTGCCCGCCTCTTCGCCTCCTGCGGGATGCATCCGCACGTGGCCGCCTACTGCGACGACTTCAACGCCTCGCTGGGGCTGGTCCGGGCCGGGCTGGGCGCGGCACTGATCCCCGACCTGGCCCTGCGGCAGCCGCCTCCGGAGGCCGTCATCGTGAACGTGCCCGAAATCCGCCCGGTGCGCGGGATCCTTGCCCTGCGGCCCGAGGGTGCGCCGAACCCGCAGGTGGACCTGCTGCTTGAACGCCTCGCCGGGATCCTGGAGGGCGGCCGGACGCGCTAGCCCGGCGTGGCCGCCGTGCCCGCCATGGAGGGTGCGACTACTTGTTGCCCCGGGTGGTGACGGAGGACTTCGTAACCGTCGAGGACCCGGTGGAGCGGATCCCGCTGCTGCCCGCGCCGGTGTTGTGGCTGAGCGTGGAGCCGCTCAGCGTGACCGTGGCCCGGTAGGCCGCGAGGCCTCCGGTGTAGCGGCCGGGGGCGTATCCGGCCCAACCGTTGGAGGTCAGGATGGACGTGGAGACCACCACGTCCCGGGTCCGGGCCACCGCGATGCCGGCCTGGCCGTTGAGCTTGACGGTGGTGCCGGTGACCGAGGCGGAGGCACCGGTGATGCGGATGCCGGCCCCGTGGTTGACCGCCACGCGGGCGCTGAAGACCTGGCTGTGGGCTCCGGAGAGGATGAGCGCCCCGGTGTCCGTGCCGTTCGCGTAGGCCACCACGTTCAGCCGGCCCACCCGGGACCATGTGCCGGCCTTGACGGCGTAGCTGCGGGCCCCGAGGGCGTAGGAGACCTTGGAACTGGAAGCCTGCCCCGTCCAGACAGTGCGGTACTTGTGGTCCACCCAGTACGTGCCGGACTGGACCTTCGATTTGGAGGAGACCGGCACCAGGTGGGCCCCGTTGCGGAAGAGCATCTGCGCGGTGTTGCACTTGTAGCCGGACTTGCAGGCCGCGGAGCCGGAGTCGGAGGTCGGCACCCACGTGCTCTTGATCCTGTACAGCCTGCCGGACTTGGTGGTCGTCACGGACACGCTGCCGTCCAGGTGCGTGGCGGAGGAACCGGCGCCGACCAGGGTCTGCCGGGCCTTGAGCACCACGTTGCCGGTGTTGAAGCGGCCGCTGCCCAGGCAGACCACCGCTCCCTGCGGCTGCCTGTTGACCGCATCCTGGATGCTCCGGCCCGCCGCGACAGTGACGGAGCAGTGGGAGCGGGCCGAGATGCCTTGGCTTACCGCGGGGGCGCTGCTGGCCGTGACCTTCTTGATCCACGGAGACTTGGGGTAATTCCCTCCCGCCCAGACCGCCGTGAAGCGGAACGCGGTGCCGCTGACAGTCGAGGTGGTCCCGTTCGAGGAAGTGGCCGTCGCCGTCTTGATGGTGGTGTCGGGGTTTTGGGCGTAGGTAATCCTGGCGACGTCGTCGAGGCCGAACACTTTGGCGGCCTGGGCCTGAGTGATGGAGGTGCTCCAGGAGGCGTTCGGGTTGCCCGCGTCCGCGTGCAGGGACCACTTGTCGGCCTTGCCAACCAGGTAGGGCACGGATCCTCCCCACACGTCGGCGGAGGAACGCGAGTGGCCGCCGTTGGAGGAGGAGTAGTAGGTCTGGGCCAGCGCTCCCTTGTAGGTGACAACCTGGGCCTTCGTGGGGGTGCCGGCGGCGTTGCGGGTCACGGTGGCGTCCACCGCCTCCTTCCAGCGGTTGCCGTAGTAGGCGTTGGTTCCCTCGGATTCCTTGTTCCAGCCGGTGAATTTTTGGTCCCCGACCTCGTCCACCACGTTGCAGTCGCAGGAGGAGCGCACGGTTCCCATCTTGCGCAGCGCGTAGGTGCGCCCGGCGATCGCCTGGACCTTGCGGGTCTCCAGCGGCCAGGAGGAGGGCACCTCGGCCAGGCCATAGAGGTATTCGTCATTCAGGCGCAGGATGTTGACCAGGTTGACCATGCCGCCGACCACCTTGGCCTCGAGCCGGCCGTGGCGGTAGCCGACGGTGCCGGTGCCCCCGCTGGCCTTGGGCACCGAGACGACCGCCTTGGCCGTGGAGGCCCAGGCGCGGGTCCCCTGCCAGGTGAGGCCGACCGCGCCGGCGGCGGTGGCGGTCAGTGTTCCGTCCTTGACCTCGTCCTGGAGCCCTCCCGTGGCTGAGGTGACCTTCGTGACCGTATACCGGGCCTTGCCCCCGGAGACGGAGAAGGAGACCTTGGCCCCGGCGGAGGCGGTCACGGTCCGGGCGCCGTCGCTCAGGCGGAGCGATCCCCCGGAGACGGTGGCCGAGGCGGTGGCGGACTGGAGCAGCTGGACGCGGATGTCGCT
Organism: Zafaria cholistanensis; assembly: GCF_008580665.1. Taxonomy (GTDB): domain Bacteria; phylum Actinomycetota; class Actinomycetes; order Actinomycetales; family Micrococcaceae; genus Zafaria; species Zafaria cholistanensis. Next base: position 160,440 of record NZ_BKDJ01000007.1, on the reverse strand, counting down.
GGCGGCGTAGGCGGACCAGGCGGAGACTTCCGCTCCGGTGTAGTAGTGCTCAATGATCCCCCGGGCCGTGTACCCGTTGACCGCCATGGCCCGGGCCCCGTACTGGCTCAGGCCCACGCCGTGGCCCCATCCTGCTCCGGCGACGGTGAAGGAAGCGGGCACCGCGTCGTGGTCGAGGCGGTAGGCGGTGCCGTCGGAACGCACGCCGATAATGCCGCCGTCGAATTTCTGCCGCAGGTCGCTGCCGCTCCTGTACTCCTCCCCCGCCGGATAGCCCAGGGGCCCGTTTTCCCATCCGGTGTCCGCCCAGGCCCGGGCGATCTTCGTCTTGACGGTGAGGGCCTTGCGGGTGTTCGACCAGAAGACCAGGCCGTGGCGGTAGGAGCGCCAGGAAACGCCGTCCGCCGTCGTGCTGGCCGGGGCGTCCGCCCCGCCAAGCGTCTTCTCCGCCGCCGCCAGGTAGGCCGTGTTGTCTCCGGCGGTGGAGGCCGCCGCCACCGGGGCGGAGGCCACGGGGGCGGCAACGGCCAGGGCAGGCAGAAGGAGCGCGGCAGCCAGTGCCGCGACGGCCGTACGGACGGAAATACGCATGCGGAAGTACCTTTCGCCGGGCTGTCCCGGGATCTGACGGTGGGCCGAGCCTATCCCGGAAGGGACCGGGGACGGCGCCAACGGAGCCGCCCGGCGTTGCGTCCACCTCCATTGGGTCCATCTCCATTGGGTCCGGCACCGCCCTGCCCTCTCGGTTGCCGGCCGCCGGCCGTAAGCGGCCGTTCCTGTGAAACCTGCGGGGCAGGGAGGACGCCTGCTCAGCGGCTGCTCAGCGGCGGGCGCGCAGGGCGGCGGAGATCCGGTCCGCGGCGGCGCTGAGCTTGGGCAGCATCTCCAGGGCCGTGGCCAGCGGCTCCTCCGGCGTGCCCGGGGAGGGAGCGGGGGTGCTGGTGGAGGCGTTCAGTGCGGCCTGCACGGTTCCGTCCGCGCCGAAGACCGGAACGGCGATCGAGCGCAGCCCGGTTTCCAGTTCCTGGTCCACGAAGCACCAGCCGCGCTCGCGCACGGCGGCCAGCTCCCTGCGGAGGGATTCCTCCGAGACGATGGTGTTGGGGGTCAGCGGTACCAGGGGGCGCGCGGCCAGTGCCCTGTCCAGCTCCTGCGGGTCCAGATGGGCCAGCAGCACCCGCCCCATCGAGGTGGCGTAGGCCGGAAAGCGGGTGCCCACGGCGATCCCCACGCGCATGATGCGGCGGGTGTGGACGCGGGCGATGTAGACGACGTCGGCACCGTCCAGGATGGAGGCCGAACAGGACTCGTTCAGTTCCGCGGAGAGTTCCTCCAGGACCGGTTCGATCAACTGCGGCAGGGTATGGCTGGACAGGTAGGAGTAGCCCAGCTGCAGCACCTGGGCGGTGAGCTCGAAGAGCTTGCCGTCGAAGCGCACATAGCCGAGGTCGGCCAGGGTGTGCAGGAAACGGCGGGCCGTGGCGCGGGAGAGGCCGGTGCGGCGGGCGACGTCGGTGAGGGTCATGGCGGGGTGTTCGGCGTCGAACGCGCGGATCACATCCAGCCCGCGCGCCAGGGACTGCACATACTGCGTGCCCGGCGGACCGCCCGCGGAAGACTCCTCCGCGCCGTCGGGGTCTCCGGCGTCGTACACCATGGGTTCCTTTCGCGGGTGGCCACGCGGGGCCGGACGGGACGGGGCCGGGCACGGGTGCCGGGCAACCGGACCATCCTAGCGGCCGTGCCCGCCGGATCCGGCGGGCACGGCGGCGGCTAGGCGCGCGTGAGCTCCACCGGGAGGCGTCCGGCAAGCTCTTCGAAGGTGATGCCGTGCGTGGAGCGGACGGTGACCCCCTCGGGACGGATCAGGAACACCGCGGACTCGGTGTACACGCGGGAGACGCAGCCCAGGCCGGTGACCGGGTAGGTGAGCGCCTCGACCAGCTTGGACTCGCCCTGCTTGGTGAACAGGCCCATCATCACCCAGGTCTCCTTGGCTCCGATGGCCAGGTCCATCGCCCCGCCCACGGCCGGGATGGCACCGGGGGCACCGGTGTGCCAGTTGGCGAGGTCCCCGGACTGCGAGACCTGGAACGCGCCGAGCACGCACACGTCCAGGTGGCCGCCGCGCATCATCGCGAAGGAGTCCGCGTGGTGGAAGTAGGAGGCCCCCGGCAGCTCGGTGACCGGGATCTTGCCGGCGTTGATCAGGTCCTCGTCGACCTGCTCCCCGGTGGCCTGCGGGCCCATGCCCAACATGCCGTTCTCGGTGTGCAGGGTGACGTCCTGGTCCGGGCTGAGGTAGTTGGAGACCAGCGTCGGCTGGCCGATGCCCAGGTTCACGAAGGAGCCCCGGGTGATGTCCGCGGCGACCAGTTGCGCCAGCTCGTCCTTGCCCAGCGGCGCGTCGGTGGAAGTGTGGGTGGAGGTGTAGGTGGTGCTCATCGGTTGGTTCCTCCGATTTCGACGACGGTGTCCACGTAGATGCCCGGGGTCACCACGGCCTCCGGGTCAATGCCCCCGGTTTCCACGACTTCGGAGACCTGCACGATGGCGTGCTTGGCGGCGGCGGCCATGATCGGGCCGAAGTTCCGGGCGGTCTTGCGGTAGACCAGGTTTCCGGTGCGGTCCGCGCGCAGCGCCTTGACCAGGGCGAAGTCGGCGTGGATCGGGGACTCCAGGACATAGCCCTTGCCGTCGATGACCCGGGTTTCCTTGCCCTCGGCCAGCAGGGTGCCGTAGCCGGTGGGGGTGAAGAACCCCCCGATGCCGGCTCCGGCGGCGCGCAGGCGTTCGGCCAGGTTGCCCTGCGGGACCAGTTCCAGCTCGATCTCCCCGGCCCGGTAGGCCTCATCGAAGTGCCAGGAGTCGGACTGGCGCGGGAAGGAACAGATGATCTTCTTCACGCGGCGTTCCTTGATGAGCAGCGCCAGCCCGGCATCGGCCTGGCCCGCGTTGTTGTTCACGACCGTCAGGTCGGTGGCGCCGCAATCCATCAGCGCGTCGATCAGTTCCATCGGCTGGCCGGCGTTGCCGAAGCCGCCGATGAGCACGGTGGCCCCGTCGCGGATGCCGGAGACGGCGTCCGCGGCGGAGGCCGCAAAGCGTGGTGCCATGGGTCTTCCTTCTTCCTGTGGTGGTCTTTAGCGGGCGTCGGTGTTCTCGAGCACGACGGCGATGCCCTGGCCGACGCCGATGCAGAGGGCCGCGACGCCCCAGCGCTCGCCGGAGTCCTGGAGCCGGCGGGCCAGCGTGCCGAGCACGCGCAGGCCGGAGGCGCCGAGCGGGTGGCCGATCGCGATGGCCCCGCCCCAGGCGTTGACGATGTCCTGCTCGATCCCCCACTGGTTCAGGCAGGCGATGGCCTGCGCGGCGAAGGCTTCGTTCAGTTCGACGGCGGCAACGTCCTCCCAGCCGATCCCGGCGCGCTTGAGCGCGAGGTTGGCGGCCTCCACGGGAGCCTCGCCAAAGAACTGGGGCTCGTTGGCGGCGGTGGCGCGGCCGGCGATCCGCGCGATCGGCTCGACGCCCAGCAGGCGGGCGGCCTTCTCGGAGCCCAGCCAGGCGGCGGAGGCGCCATCGTTCATCGGGGAGGCGTTGCCGGCGGTGACGGTGGCGTTCCCGCCGGTGCGGAAGACGGTGCGCAGGCCGGCCAGGGTCTCGGCGGTGGAGTCGGGGCGGACGGTTTCGTCGCGGGTGAACTCGACGCCCTTTTTGGTGTTCGGGGGCACGGGGACGACCAGGGTGCCGTACTTGCCCTCGTCCCATGCCTTGGCGGCGAGCTGGTGGGAGCGGGCGGAGAACTGGTCCTGGGCCTCGCGGGAAATGTTGTGCTTTTCGCGCAGCTGCTCGGTGGCCTCACCAAGGGAGACGGTCCACCCGGCGGGCATCTGGGGGTTCACCAGGCGCCAGCCCAGCGTGGTGTTGGCGAGCTCCAGGTTGCTCATCGGGAAAGGGCGCTCGGTCTTGGGCAGGACCCAGGGGGCGCGGGACATCGACTCCACGCCGCCGACAAGCATGAGGTCGGCCTCGCCCACCTCAATTTGGCGGGAGGCGGCGATCGCGGCGTCCAGCGAGGAGCCGCAGAGGCGGTTGACGGTGGTGCCGGGGATGGAAGTCGGCAGGCCGGCCAGCAGCGTGGCCATGCGGGCGACGTTGCGGTTTTCCTCGCCGGCGCCGTTGGCGTTGCCGAAGACGACCTCGTCGATGGCCTCCGGGTCCAGGCCCGGGGCCCGCTCGACCATGGCCTTGACGACCAGGGCTGCGAGGTCGTCCGGGCGGTGTCCCGCGAGGGCCCCGCCAATCTTCCCGAAGGGGGTGCGAACGGCGTCGTACAGATAGGCCTGCTGCATTGGGGTTCCTGCCTTCGTCATCGGATGTTCACATTGTGAACTCTTGTGCGCCTAATGAACTCTAAAGGAGTGGAGGGCCCGCGGGCAAGGCCCCCGTCCGCTGGGTCCGCTGCGGCAGCGCCGCCCCGCCCGGCCCCATCGGGCCGAATCCGGTAGCGTCATAGCCAGCACGCCGGCGCGAAAGGCCCGGCGCGCCGAACGGGGCAGGCAGGCAGGCAGGACCACGGAAGGACACCAGGGACGCGCATGGACGAGCATGTCATCACCGGGACCGGGGACGGGCTCGGCATCATCACGCTGAACAGGCCGGAAAAGATCAACGCGCTCACCCGCGGCATGGTCAAGGCCATCGCCGCCACCCTGGCCGGGTGGCGCGAGGACCGCACGGTGCAAATCGTGGTGCTGCGGGGGGCCGGCGAGCGCGGCTTCTGCGCCGGCGGGGACATCCGCGGCTTCCACGCGTCGATTACCGCGGGCCGGCCCCAGGACTTCCTGGACTTCCTCGCCGACGAGTTCGCCCTGGACCTGGCCATTGCCACCTACCCCAAGCCCGTTGTGGCCTTCATGGACGGGCTGTGCATGGGTGGCGGAGTCGGCCTGGCCGGGCACGCGGCGGTGCGCATCGTGACCCCGCGGTCGCAGGTCGGGATGCCGGAGACCCGCATCGGCTACTCCCCCGACGTCGGCGGCACCCACCTGCTCGGCCGCGCCCCGGGGAGGCTCGGCGAGCACTTCGGGCTGACCGCCGCCAGCATGGGCGCCGGGGATGCCATCCATGCCGGCTTCGCGGACTTCTGCGCCGCCCCGGAAGCGCTGGAGGAGATCCTGGCCACGCTGCCGGACTTCGCCGGGCTTTCCGGGGAAGAGATCGCCACCGGGCTGGAGATCCTCCACGGCACCCCCGCCCCGGCGTCGTCCGCCCCCGCCGCGGCCGCGCGGGGCTGGATCGACGCCGCGTACGCCCACGGAACGGCCGCGGAGATCCTGGCCGCACTGGAGGCCTCCCCCTACCCCGGCGCGGCCGAGGCGGCCGCGGCGATCCGGGCCAACTCACCGCTTGCGGTCGAAACCGCGCTGCGCGCCATCCGTGCCGCCCGCGCCGAAGACGACCTGCGCGCCGCGTTCGAGCGTGAGCACCGCATCGCCGAGTTCCTGCTGGGGCACCCGGACCTGGCCGAGGGTATCCGCGCCCAGGTGATCGACAAGGACCGCGACCCGCACTGGTCCCCGGCCACCCTCGCGGAACTGGACCCCGCCACTGTTGCCGCGGTCGCGGCCTCCGTGGGGTAGCCGTGGCCAATTCCCCCTCCGGCGACTCCGTGCTGGACCGGCTGGTGAGGATCCTGGATGCGTTCGACGCAGGCACGCCCTCGCTCACGGTCAGCGCGCTGGCCCGGCGCGCCGACGTGCCCCGGGCCAGCGCCTACCGGCTGGTGGAGGAGCTGCTCCGGCACGGGCTGCTGGCGCGCGAGGGCGGCGAGGTCCGGCTGGGCCTGCGGCTGTGGGAACTGGCCAACCGGGCCTCGTCCACGCTGGACCTCAGGCGGGTGGCGATGCCGTTCATGGAGGACGTCAACCAGGTGGTGCGGCAGAACACCCAACTGGCCGTGCTGCACGACGACGAGGTGCTGGTGCTTGAGCGACTGTCCCGGCCCGGATCCGTGGCCAACCAGGCGTATGTGGCCGGGCGCATGCCGGTCCACCTGACCTCGATGGGACTGGCCCTGCTGGCCTTTTCCCCCGCCCCGGCCCTGGAGGGGTACCTGGAACGGCACGGGGAGAGGATGCGTTCGGCCCACCCGGACCTGCGCCGCGAGCTGGCGCACATCCGGCGGACCGGGTACGCGTCCCTGGAGGGATTCATCGACACTGACACCACCGGCGTCTCGGTGCCGGTGCTGGACCGGCGCGGGCACGCGCTGGCGGTCCTGGCCGTGGTGGTCCCGCGCGGATCGAACCTGCTGCGCCCCGCAGTCATGGCCCTGCGCACCGCGGCACGCGGCATCTCCCGCGGGCTCGGCGAAATTCCCCCCGACTAGGCCGGCCCCTGCCGGCGGAGGATCCGCTGGAGGCACAGTCGGCTGGAGGCGCGCGGAATCAGCGTCGGAAGCGGGGGTCCCAGGGCCAGCGGCAAAGGCCCGAAGCTATGCTTCGGAGGCGCGGGGACCTATGCTGAACGCCCACAGGCATCCATCGCAGCGCCGGAGGCGATCCCCTTGACCAACCGTGCCGGATCCCCAACCTGTCCCGGGAACACAGGGCCATGAGAAACCTCAGGAAGGCCGGCCCTCCTCCGTCCGGCGTCGTCGTCATCACGGGGGCCTCCAGCGGCATCGGGCGGGTAACGGCCCACGCATTCGCCCGGCAGGGCGCCCGCCTTGTCCTGGCGGCGCGCAGCGCGTCGAGCCTGGACGAGGCGGTGGCGGAGTGCCGCCGCCTGGGCGCCGAGGCGCTGGCCGTCCCCACCGACGTCACCGACGAAGAGCAGGTGCAGGCGCTGGTCAGGGCCGCCATCGCGGAGTTCGGGGGCATCGACGTGTGGGTGGGGAACGCCTCCGTCTTCGGATACGGGGCCTTCGAGCACACCCCGGCGGAGGTGTTCCGGCAGATCATCGAGACCAACCTGATGGGCCAGACCTACGGCGTGCGGGCCGTCCTGCCCCATTTCAGGGCACGGGGCGCCGGGACGCTGGTACTGGTCGGATCGGTCTACTCCAAGGTCTCCTCCCCGTATGTCTCCGCCTACATAGCCAGCAAGCACGCGCTGCTCGGCTTTGCGGAGGCGGTACGCCAGGAACTGGCCGACGCCAAAGAGATCAACCTTTGCCTGGTCCTGCCGGCCACGGCCGATACCCCGATCTACCAGCACGCCGCGAACCACACCGGCCGGCGGGTGCATCCGCTGCCGCCGGTGGTTTCGCCCGTCCGCGTCGCACGGACGATCGTGCGCCTGGTGGAACGTCCCCAGCGGGTCGCCGTGGTGGGCAAGGTCCAGGGAAGCCTCATCCCCGTCCATGCGCACATGGCCGGACTGTACGACCGCTTCATTGTCCCCACCATGAACGCCCTGGCTCTGCGCAAGGGCCGCGTCGAACCCCACGACGGGACACTCTTCGCGCCCGATCCCCCCAGCAATGCCGTGACGGGGGGATGGCGCAGGAGGCACCGGTAAAGCCCCGGACCGCAACTGCCGTCCGCGGCTAGCGGAACCCTTCGCGCTGCGTTTCCTCGTCGGCCACCCGGACGCCGTAGTGGTAGGCGAGTTTGCCGCCCAGCCACCCGGAAGCGCCGATCAGGCCGAGAGCCACGATGCTCAGGATGAACGCGAAGACGCTGAACTCCTGGTCCCGGACCGCATCCAGGCGCACGAAGAATCCCACGGCAAACAGGGCGACGGCGACGAGGTTGAGCGCCATGTGGACCAGCCCCGTGCGGCGCGCCTTCGTGCCGCGCTGCAGGAGCGAAAGGTCGTGCAGTCCCAGCACTGCCGCACCCAGCGCCCCGATGATGCCGATCCCGATCAGCCAGAGGGCTCCGCGGCCAAAAACGCCGGGATCATCGGACAGAAGCGCCGCCACGTCGAAGACGAAGCTCGAGACCCAGGCACCGATGGGAACCGTGACCATCACGGCATGGAAGGGATGTCCGTAGGGACCGGCCAAGACCGTCCGCGGCCGCTTGGACCGCATGTGCGCCGACAGCTCTTCCATGACTCCTCCAACAGGTCGTTCCAGCGGTGTCCTCGCATGGTCTCCCCAAAGCCGGCCATTTGGAAGACCGCGCGCCGGCCGGCAGGGAACGCCGCCGGCGCACGGCCTAGGCGCCGTGCGTCTTGCGCAGGTCGGCCTTGCGGATCTTGCCGCTGGCGGTGCGTGGAAGGTCCTCGACGAAGACCACGGTCTTGGGGATCTTGTACTTGGCCAACCGCGTGGAGAGGTGTTCGATGAGGATGTTCCCGTCGAGGCCGCCGCCCTGGGCGGGAACCACGATCGCCCGCGGCACCTCGCCCCACTTTTCGTCGGGGATGCCGATGACGGCCACCGCGGAGACGGAGTCGAGCTCCATGATGGCCTGCTCCACCTCCGCCGGGTAGATGTTCTCCCCGCCGGAGATGATCATGTCCTTGAGCCGGTCGGAGATGTAGAGGAACCCCTCGTCATCGACGTACCCCATGTCCCCGGAACGGAACCACGAGCCGTCGGCGAAGGACTGCTCCGTGGCCTCGGGCCGCTGCCAGTAGGCGGGGATCACGTTGGGCCCGGAGATCTGGATTTCCCCCACCGCACCCGCCGGCTGCGGCTCGCCCGCCGCATCCACGATGCGGATGTCGGTGAAGAAGTGCGGCAGGCCGGCGGACCCGGCCTTCTCGCGGGAGCGGTCCTGCTGCAGGGAGGTGGCCCCGGGAGCGGTTTCGGTCATGCCGTAGCCGCCGGAGAAGGCCAGCCCGCGCTCCTCGTAGGCGTCCATGACGCGAGCGGGAACGGCGGAGCCGCCGCAGGTGAGCTTGCGCAGGGAGGAGATGTCGGTGGACATCCAGGACGGGTGCTCCGCGAGCATCTGGTACGTGGTGGGGACCCCCGAGAGGCTGGTAACCCGGTGGTGCTCGATCGCGGCCAGGACCGCGGAGGGTTCGAAGCGGTCCTGCAGCACCAGCTTGCCGCCCTTGAGCAGGGTCGGCAGGGCACCCATGCCCAGGGACGCTACGTGGAACATCGGCGCGATCAGCAGCGCCACCTCGTCGCTGGCGATGTCGTAGTCGACCAGCACGTTGATGGAGTTCCAGGTCATGTTGCCGTGGGTGAGCAGCGCACCCTTGGGGTTGCCGGTGGTGCCGGAGGTGTACAGGATGATCGCCGGGTCCTCGAGCGTGACGTCGATGTCCCGGTGCTCCGCCGGCGCGGACGCGAGCGCGGCCTCGTAGGATTCGGCGGGCGAGTCCATCCCGCCGCCGTCGTGCACCACCAGGCGGCGCACGACGCCGGTGCCGCGGCTGCCGCTCTCGGCGAGCGGCTCCAGCAGCCCGGAACCCACCAGCACGGTGCTCCCGGAGTCGTTGAGCGCGTACTGGATCTCGCGCGGGGCCAGGCGCGTGTTCAGGGGCACGAACAGGGCCCCGAGGAGCCCGCATGCGAACAGCGTCTCCAGGTAGGCGGGGTGGTTATTGCCCAGGTAGGCCACGCGGGTGCCCCTGCCGACGCCGCGTTCGGCCAGGGCATTGGACAAGCGGTCAATCCGCTCCGCAAGGACGTCGTAGGTCAGTTCAGAGTCGCCGTGGATGACGGCGGTCTTGCCCGCCGACTTGACGCGGCGCTTGTGGATCCAGGATCCCAATCCTGCGTTGCGCATTCTTCGCTTGCCTTTCCTGCTGCTCGTCAATGGTTTGGGGTGGGGCTGCGGGAAGGGTGCGGGGCCCCGCGCCCCGCACCCTGGTGCCTAGGCGTAGAAGCGGGCCAGGAACTCGGCCACGACGGCCGGGCGTTCCTCCCCCTCGATCTCGATGGTGTTGCTGGTCTTGATCTGCACGCCGCCCTTGACCTCGGTGACCTCGGCGATGGTGGAGCGCATCCGGATCTTGGAGCCGACCTTCACGGGGTTGGTGAAGCGGACGCGGTCCAGCCCGTAGTTGACCTTGGTCTTGACGCCCTCGACGTCGAACAGTTCGCTCCACAGCGGGATGATCAGCGACAGGCTCAGGAAGCCGTGGGCGATTGGGGCGCCGAAGGGGCCGTCCTTGGCGCGCTCGGGGTCGGTGTGGATCCACTGGTGGTCATTCGTGGCGTCGGCAAAGGTGTTGATCTGTTCCTGCGTGATCTCGAGGTAGTCGGTATAGCCGAGGTCCTTGCCGGCCAGACCGGGAAGCTCTTCGAAGGTGACGACGGTGTTGCTCATGGGGGTGGTCCTCTTTCTTGGTGTGGTGTGTGGGACGTTGTGGCCGGGCCGGAAGGCACGGGCGGGCGGAAGGTGCTCAGCTGGCGGGAAGTGCCGGGCTGGCGGAGGGTGCCGGGCTAGCGGAAGGCTCCGAGCCCGGTGATGGAGCGCCCCACGATCAGCGCGTTGATCTCGTGGGTGCCCTCGTAGGAGTAGACGGCCTCGGCGTCGGCGTGGAACCGGGCCACGTCGTGGTCCAGCAGGATGCCGTTACCGCCGCAGACCTCGCGCGCCAGGGCGGCGGTCTCACGGTACATGCGGGCGGTGAACATCTTGGCCATCGCCGAATTCTCGTCCCGGTAGATTCCGGCTTCCTGCTGCTGCGTCAGGCGCACCACCACGGCCAGGGCCGCGGTGACGTTGGAGAGCATGTGCGCCAGCTTCTCCTGGATGAGCTGGAACGCCGCCAGCGGCTTGCCGAACTGCCGGCGCTCCAGCACGTACCTGAGCGCCGCCTCATAGGCCCCGGCCGCGCCACCGGCGGCGATCCAGGCCACGTCCGAGCGCATGTTGCGCAGGCACCCGGCGACGTCGGCGAACGAGTTGATGTTCTGCAGCCGCGCCGATTCGGGGACCCGCACGCCAGACAGTTCGATGTCGGCGTTCTGCATGATCCGCAGGCTGGTTTTGCGCTCGATTTTGGTCAGCTTCACCCCGGCCGCCTCCCGCGGAACCAGGAAGCACTTGACCTGGTTGTCGGCGGTGTCGCGGGCAAAGACCGCCAGGACGTCGGCCAGGAAGGCCCCGCCGATCCAGCGCTTGGCCCCGTCGATGGTCCAGTGGCCCCCTTCCTGCCCGTCCTCGCCCGCGGCCGGTTCGAAGGTGGCGGTGGTGGCCAGCCCCCCGGCAATGTCCGAGCCGTGGTCGGGTTCGGTGAGGGCGAAGACCCCGGTGACATCGAAGGAACGGATCCGCGGATCCAGCTCGGCGACCTGCCCGGCGCTTCCTCCCAGGTTCACGGTGGTGCGGAACAGCCCCGCCTGGGCGTTGTACCAGGTGACGGTGGAGGTGTCGACGCGGCCGATCTCGAAGTTCCGGAACCCCCCGTACAGACCGCTGGGCGCCTGCCCGGCCTCGCGGACCTCCACCGGATCCATCAGGTCCAGGTCCACGAACGGGGCGATGATCTGCTCGGGAAACTCGCCCCGCTCCCAATACTCGGCCAGGAGGGGGCGCACGTGCGTATCCAAAACGGCCCGCAGCCGGGTCAGTGCGGAGCGTTCGGCCTCGGTGAGCAGCTGCGCGAACCCGTAGACGTCCGAGGGGTAGAACCCTTCCATGGCGTTGTCGCCCACGTCACCATCCCGGCCGCGGCTCACGCCCGGGCCCCCTCGGCCGCCTCGGCCGCCTTGGCCGCCTTGGCTTCCTCGACTGCAGCGTCCAGCGCGGGGACCTCCAGGCCCAGCACGCGCAGGGCGTTGCCCTTGAGGATGAGCGGGCGCACCTCGTCCTTCAACGGCAGCCCGGCAAAGGCCTCAAGCCACTTGTCCGGAGTGATCAGCGGGAAGTCGGTTCCGAAGAGCAGCTTGGAGGAGAGCACGTTGTTGCCCAGCTTCACCAGCGAGGCCGGGAAGTACTTCGGGCTCCATCCGGACAGGTCGATGAACACGTTGGCCTTATGCGTGGCGATGGAGTTGGCCTCGTCCTGCCACGGCACGGAAGGGTGGGCCATGATGACCGTCAGGCCCGGGAAATCCGCGGCGACGTCGTCGAGCAGCATCGGGTTGGAGTAGCGCAGCTTGATCCCGCGCCCGCCGGGCAGCCCGGCGCCCATGCCGTTCTGGCCGGTGTGGAACACGCAGGGCAGGCCCAGTTCCTCCAGCGCCTCCCACAACGGGTAGAAGGCCTCCCCGGAGGGGTCGAAGCCCTGCAGCGACGGGTGGAATTTGAACCCGCGCACGCCCAACTCCAGCGCCTGCCGCCGGGCCTGGGCGATCGCCTCCCCGCCGGTGCGCGGATCGACGCTGCCGAACGGGATCAGGACGTCATTGTTGCGCGCGGCCCCGGCGACCAGGTCCTCGATGGAGTTGGGCAGGTGGCCCAGCGCCGTGCGCGCGTCCACGGTGAAGACGACGGCGGCCATGGAGCGTTCGCGGTAGACCTCGGCGATGCGGTCCATGGACGGGGTGCGTTCCTCGGCCTTGAAATACTTCGCCGAGGCGTCGAAGAGGTCGTCGGGCATGGCACGGTGGCCGCAGTTGTCCACCTCCAGGTGGACATGCATGTCAATGGCCGTCAGCGCGGCCACGTCCAGCGCGGGTTCGTAGCGGGTGGACATTGCCGGGCCGCCTACTTCGCCACGGGTTCCGGCTGCAGCTCCGCGGGAAGCTCCGGGAGGCTCTCGCCCACGGACTGCAGCTTGCCCGAGAACGGGAAGCCGGCCTGCAGCGCCGCGTGGTCCCAGCCGCCGTCGTGGTATGCGGACTCAATGGCCTCCGGGTGGCTCCACAGCTGCAGGCGGTCCCCGCCGGCGCCGATGGCCTGGCCGGTGATCCCGGCCGCCTCGTCGGAGGCGAGGAACGCGACCAGCCCGGAGACGTCGCCGGCCGTGCCGAAGCCGAGCTCCTTGCGGAAGAACTCCGGCATGGGCTCGCCGCGGTCTTCGGCCTCGACGGCCTTGGTGAAGTACGGCACGGTGCGGGTCATGGCGGTGGCGGCGACCGGGATGACGGCATTGGCGGTCACGCCGGCGCGCTTCATCTCCAGCGCCCAGGTCCGGACCATGGCCACGATGCCGGCCTTCGCGGCGGCGTAGTTGGTCTGGCCGAAGTTGCCGCGCTGTCCCGTGGGGGAACCGATGGCGATGATGCGCCCGGGGATCCCGTTCTCCTTGAAGTAGGCGAAGGCCTCGCGGACGCAGGTGAAGGTGCCGCGCAGGTGGACGTTGATGACGGTGTCGAAGTCCTCGTCCGTCATCTTCAGCAGGGACTTGTCCCGCAGCACGCCGGCGTTGGTGACCAGGATGTCCAGGCCGCCGAAGGTGTCCACGGCGGCGCGGACCAGCTGCCGGGCGACCTCGGTGGTGCCCACCGGGGCGACGACGGCGGTCGCCCGCCCGCCGGCTGCGGTGATCGCGGCCACGGCCTCCCCGGCGACGGTGGCGTCGACGTCGTTGACGACCACGGCCGCACCCTGGCGGGCGAGTTCCTGCGCGTAGGCCAGGCCGAGGCCGCGGCCACTGCCGGTGACGATGGCGACTTTTCCTGCGAGTGACATGGGGTGGCTCCTTCTGCCCGGCCTTGCCCGGCGTTCGGTTTCGTGCGAATCTGGCGTTAAATACATGGCAACTTATATTCTTGAAAAAGTCAACGATTAAGTTCCACATCAACATGCGTGGAAGGAGGGGGCATGGCCCCCGATGAGAAGAACACTGCGGTCCTCGAGGAGCATGGCCGGCTCCTGGCCAGCGACCTGGCCGGAGAGATCGAGTTCCTCACGGCCCGGACCCGTTCGATTGGCTCCCTCTTGGCGAACCGGGAGCTGGCCCCTCTAAACCTGAAGGTCCGCTCCTACTCCGTCCTGTCCCTGGCCTGCGGGCCCACGCCACCCACCCAGCGCGAACTCGCCGGGTTCCTCAGCCTGGACCCCAGCCAGATCGTGGCCCTGGTGGACCAGCTGGAGAAGCGCGGGCTGGTGCTGCGCGCCCCGGACCCGCAGGACCGGCGTTCCAAGATCATCCGCGCCACCGGCGAGGGCGTGGCCGTGTACCGCCAGGCGCGCGAGGCGACGCACCGCGCGGAGGATGCCGCGCTCGGTTCGCTCTCCCCCGCCGAGCGGGACGAGCTGCGCCGCCTGCTCACCAAGGCCGCCTTCCCGGGCGGAGAGGGCTGACCTAGGTTTGATTGCAGGAAACCGCCCGCGTGCAGCCCAAGAGGGCGGCCGCACCCGGGCGGTTTGGAGGTCAGCCGGGGATGCCGGCCGTGGAATTACAGTTCCAGTTTGATCGGCCCGCCCTTGCTCCGGGATACGCAGATCATCATGACCTCCGACTCCTCGCGCTCCTTGGCGCTGAGAATCGCATCGCGGTGGTCGGGCCGCCCCGCCAGAACGAACGTCTCGCAGGTACCGCAGGTTCCACCGCGGCACGAGGACGGAACGGGAACCCCTGCCGCGCTGACCACTTCCAGGATCGATTCCCCGGGAAGGACCTCCAGCGTCAGCCCCGACTCGGAGAGCTCGACGCTGAAGGGCTCGTCCGACGCGGCGCTGACGATGTTTTCGTTCACGAACCTCTCGGCCCGCAGGTCCCGGCCGTACCGGTCGGCGGCCTCCTGCAGGGCATCCAGGAGCCGGCCCGGCCCGCAGGCGTATATCACCGCCTGCCCCGCGTTGCGCACGATCTCGCGTACCTCCATCCGCCGGCCCTGATCGGCGGGATACAGGAAGGTGCGCCCCGCGTGCGGTTCCAGTTCGCGCGTGAACGCCATCGTCTCGATCGACCGTCCGGCGTAGTGCAGTTGCCAGTCGATCCCCTGTTCCTGCGCCCGGGCGATCATGGGCAGGATCGGGGTGATGCCGATTCCACCGGCTACGAAGACCAGCGGAGCTCCGGGACCGAGCTCGAACAGGTTTCGCGGGCTCGATACCCGCGTCAGGGTGCCGGGAAACAGGGCGTCGTGGATGTGCCGGCTGCCGCCCCCGCCGTCCGGCTCACGCAGCACGGCGATCCGGTACTCGGTGTCCCTGGACGGATCGCCGCACAGCGAGTACTGCCGCACCACTTCCCCCCGGCCGGGAACTTCCATGTGCAGGTCGATGTGGGCGCCCGGAGTCCAGGCGGGAAGGGACGCCCGCATCGGGTCGGCCAGCACCAGTGAGATGACCCCGTCGGACTCCAAGTTTCTGGCTACGACCTGCAGGGTGAGCATGGTTGGATCAGACACTGTGGGACACCGCCTCCCCGGCAACGGGGCGCTCCGTCCGGTAGGTGACAAGCTTGGCCTGCTGGATCAGCTCGTACACCTGCGTCCGGAGCCGCGCGAACTCCGGAAGGGCCCGGGTGGAGAGCTGGTCACGCTCGTCGGGCAGGCCGATCCGCACTTCCTCCATGATGAACGTGGGAGCACTGGACAGGACCAGCACCCGCTGGCCCAGGTAGACGGACTCGTCAATGTCATGGGTGACGAAAAGGACAGTCACGCCCAGGCGCTGCCAGAGGTCCCGCACCAGGTCTTCGAGTTCCGCCCGGGTCTGGGCATCGACCGCAGCGAAGGGTTCGTCCATGACCAGGATCTTTGGCCTGTAGGCGATGGCCCTGGCGATAGCCACGCGCTGCTGCATGCCGCCGGACAACTGCCAGGGGTACGCCTTCGTGGACGAAGAGAGCCCGACGGCTCCAAGGGCCTCGGTGACGGCCGTCCTGCGTTCACCCGCGGGGAGACCCTTCGCCTTGAGCGGCAGTTCGACGTTGTCGTAGACGGTCATCCACGGGTACAGGCTGCGGCTGTATTCCTGCAGCACCACGGCCATGCCTTCCGGCGGGCCCTCGACCTTCTTCCCTTCCAGCACGACCTGCCCCGACGTGGGGGCAAGCAGTCCCGAAAGGCAGCGGAGGAAGGTGGTTTTTCCTGCGCCCGACGGTCCCACGATGCAGATCAGTTCGTTGCGGGCAACAGTGAAGTCGAGATTTCCAATGGCTTCCACCGCTCCGGCACCGGCACCATAGACCTTGCGAAGCGATTCCACCGACAGGATCGGATGTTTTTCGACGTGTTGCATCTTTCGGTTACCTTTCCTGGGACTGCATGCCGAGATACCAGCGCAGGCAGCGCTTCTCAACAAGCTTGAAAATGGCGTTGGCCGCGACGCCGATGATGCCGAGCAGGATGATCCCGCTCCACATTTCCTTGAGTTGGAACAGCCGCTGGAACTGGACGATGTTGTAGCCAAGACCGTTGCTCGCCGCGAACATCTCGCTGATGACCATCATGATCAGGCCGATTGCCAGGGACTGCCTGGCCCCGACGAAGATCTTCGGGGCAGCGGAGGGAATGGTTACGTTCAAAAGCCGCTGTCTCCGCCGCAGCGAATACGACCGGGCCGTGTCAATCTGGACCCCATCGATGCCGCGGACACCTTCCACCGTGTTGATGAGGATCGGCCACACGCACCCGAAGGCGATCACGCTGATTTTCATGCCGTCGCCGATGCCGGCGATCAGCATCATGATCGGCACCAGGACCGGCGGCGGGATGGCCCGGAAAAATTCGAAGACCGGTTCAACGGCCAGGCGCAGCCGCCGCACCGATCCGACCACGAGGCCAACCGCGATCCCGATGGCCAGGGCGCAGAGATAGCCCAGTGCGAGCCGGACCAGGCTGGGCAACACGTCCTCCGTCATGCGTCCATCGAGCCAGGCCTTTGGGAAGACCCGGGCAATGGCCAGCGGCGAGGGCCAGTAGAGGCTCTCCGTCAGTTCCGCCAGGAGTGTCCACAGCGCCAGGATGACCGCGGGAACGGCCAGCGTCACGAACAACCAGGCGGATAGCTTGCCCGTTTTCATTTCACGCTCCCTCCGAGCGAACCGATGCGTGCCAGAACAGGACCCTGTGCTCGATGTGGCGGGTACCCACGTTGACCAGCACCCCGAGCAGGGCCGCCACCAGGACCAGCGCGTACATGGTTGAGGTGGCCACTGAGGATTGAGCGATGACAATGAGCTTTCCGATGCCCGGAGACCCGATCACGAGTTCTCCGGTGATCTCCAGGATGAGCGCGACGGCCGCCGCCAGGCGGATGCCGATGACGACGTAGGGCATGATGCTGGGCCACACGACCCGGCGCACCGTCCAGAACGTCCCCAGCCGGTAGGTGCGCGCGGTGTCCAGCGCTACCCGGTCGATGTCCCGCACCCCGTACATGACCTGGACCAGGACCTGCCAGAAGCTGGCGAAGACCACCAGCAACAGGGTCGCCTGCATGGTGGTGCCGAAGAGCAATGCGGCAATCGGCACCAGTGCCACCGACGGAATGGGACGCAGGAACTCGATGGTCGAGGAGAGCATCCGGTTCACAAGGGGGATGCTGGCCACGACCACGCCGCCCACCACGCCCAAAACCGACGCGATGGCCAGCCCGAGCAGCCAGCCCAGGATCGTTGAACCCAGGGCCGTCCAAAAGCCTGCGTCCGTCAGCTGCCCGCCGAGCGCTGCCAGGACATCGGACAGCGGCGGAACGTACCGGGAGTTGATCAGTCCGAACCGGGGAATTATCTCGAAGAGCGCCAGCAGGGTTCCGATGCCCAGCATCCCCCACAGCAGCGGTTCCCGGCGGGAACCTTTCCCGGGCTGCTTCCTGGCCTGCACCGGGGCCGTCGTCATCGTCCGCCGCCGGGGTGTCCGTCTGCGCCGGCCATCGCTGCAAGATACGTGGCAGCCGTTTCGCAGAGGATGGCGATGGCGATGGCCCCCGGATCGGGGTGTCCCAGCGCCCGCCGGCCCAGGTAGCTGCTCCGCCCCAGGCCGGTAACCATGGTCCCGGTGGCCTCCGCACCGTGGCGTGCGGCTTGTGCCGCCGCGGCCACGGCTTCGGGGTCCCCGGCGGCCCCGTTCAGGGCCTCCACGGCGGGAACGAGCGCGTCAACCATGGTGCGGTCCCCGACCTGGGCGCCGCCGAGTTCCTGGATCAGGGCCGTACCGATTTCCAGGCCCCTGCCCCAATCCTCCGGCTGCGGCGCCTCCGGGTTGCGGCCGATACCTTCGGCCATCCCCAGGGCCAACAGGCTGTAGAGCGGACCGGAGGTCCCGCCCACCACCCTGCGGATCGCCTCCGAAAGACCCCGGAAGTAGCCAGGCAGGCTGTTGCCTGCCGCCAGTTCCTCCCCGCAGGACAGGATGGTCCGGGCACCGCGGGCCAGGTTTGTCCCCAGGTCCCCGTCCCCCACCGCACGGTCAAGCGCCGTGAGGCGGTCCTCCTCCTCGATCAGGCGCCGGCAGAGCAGCGCCACGAATTCGTGGGCGGCCGCCACGGCGGCCGGGGTCTCGTTCCGCACCCTTCCCTCGTGCTGCGGGGCCTCCGGAAGGTCTCCCCCATGGTCCGGGACGCCGTTTGGGTGTCCCGGTGCGCCGAAGCCCGGGACAGCAGCCGGCTCCAGAAGCAGGGACCGCGACGCGTCGTCCAGTGCGGCCAGCGTGACGGAGACTCCCGGCATCTCCAGGGACGTCATGAACGCCCCGGTCCAGAGCAGTTCGGGTGAGAGTCCCCGGGCACGCACGGCCTGGATGACGTTGCCGGCAAAGATGCGCAACTCCAGGTCGGGGGTTCCGCCCAGGCCGTTGACGAGGACGGCGACCCCGGCCCCTTCCGCAAGTCCCCGGTCGACGGCGATCGATTCCACCAGAGCGGCGGCGAGCTCACGGGAGCCGGGGAGGGGGCCCCGATTTCGGCCGGCCTCGCCGTGGATGCCCAGGCCCCACTCGATTTCATCCCGCCCCAGCAGGAAGTTCGGCTCCTGCCGTCCCGGCGAGTGGCACGGGCCCAGCGCGACCCCCATGGTGCCCACCCCGGGCAGGAAGCCCCTGAGCGCCGCAACGATCCCGGCCAGGCCGGCGCCCTGCTCCGCCAATGCCCCGGCCAGCTTGTGGACCAATACCGTTCCGGCCAGGCCGCGCCGGCCCGCCCGGGACCCGTCACCGAGCGCGACGTCGTCGGCCACGACCACCATGTCGATGTCGATGCCATCCGCCCGGGCCATTTCCATGGCAATCCCAAAGTTCAGCCTGTCACCGGTGTAGTTCTTGACGATCAGGAGGACCCCGGCATCCGCCGCCACGGCCTTGATGGCCGAATACACGTGGTCTGCCGACGGCGAGGTGAAGACCGGGCCGAGCACTGCGCCGTCGAGCATTCCGGGGCCGACATAGCCGGCGTGGGCCGGCTCGTGCCCGGAACCGCCTCCCGAAATCACTGCGACTTTCCCCGGATCCTTCCGGAACCCCGGAGCCCGCAGCACTACCGGTTCACGGCGCAGGCGGCTCAGGCCGTGCCCGGCGGCGACCAGCCCATCGATGTAGTCGTCAATGACTTCTTCTGCCGCGTTGATGATCTTCTTCATGTCCGCACCGAACGCCTACTGCTTGTTCAGGAACGCGGTTACGGCCTCGGTGGCCTCGTCCGGGTTTTCGAGGGACTCGGCAGCGGCGGCCAGGTCGGCGATTACCCGGATGTCTTCGGTGGTGAGCCCCCACTTGAAGCTGGTGAGGGTCATGGAATCAATCAGGGCCGGATCGATCTTGGTGAAGTTTCCCAATTCGGCCCGGACCGCCTCCGGATTGGCATCGGCATAGGCAAACGACTTTTCCAGGGCCCGCACGAAGGCCTGGACGAATTCGGGATCCGTTTCCGTCATCTTGGTGGAGGTGAAGTAGGTGGCCCCGACGAAGTTGGGGGCGGCATCGACATACAGGCTGGCAATGTTCTTGGCGCCGTCGCCTTCAATGACGCCGAGGAACGGTTCCGAGGTGGACGCGGCATCGATCCGCCCCGACTCGAGTGCGGCGCCCATGTCGGCCAAGGGCATTTCCAGGAACGTGACCTTCTTCGGGTCCCCGCCAGCCTTCCTGATGGAGGCCCAGAGGCTTACCTCGTGCAGGCCGCGCAGTGCGTTGACCGCAACTTTCTTGCCTTCCAGCCCGGCGGCGTTTTCGATGCCGCTCTCCGGCAGCACCAGCACCCCGCCGTGGTCCTCCCCCTCGACGCCCGTCGAGCGCCCGCCCACCGCGACGGCCTGGATGGGAAGACCCTGGCCGGCGGCCTGCACCATGTTCACGGAGCCGCCGTAGAGCATGTCGAACTGTCCGTTCAGCAGGGACGGGATCATGGCCGCGCTGCCCTGGCCGAACTCGATGTTGAGCTTCAGGCCCTCCTCCTCGAAGTACCCCTGCTTCTCCCCCACGTAGAGTGCTGCCACGTCAACGACCGGAACGGCCCCGATATTCACTTCCCGCAGTCCGCCGCTGGCAGCGCCGCCAGCCTGGTCCCCGCTGCCGGTGGCAGGCGAGCAGGCGGTCACCGCCAGGGCCACCGCGCCGAGGGCGAACATCAACTTGGGCAGTCGTTTCATCTGTTGTCTCCTTGAAGTGCGTGCGTATCAAAAACTGTTTCCAGGGCGGGCCTCAAGCCACGCTGCGCCCGATCCGCAGGGGCAGCGACTCGAACCCGCGCAGCCAGTTCGAGAGGAAAGGGACCGGCTCGCCGGCCAGTTCCAGGACGTCCGCCCGCTCGGCCAGGACCGTCAGCAGGGTGATCGCCTCCATTCGCGCCATCATCTGTCCGACGCAACCGTGGACTCCGGTTCCGAAGGCCAGGTGTCCCGAGGTGTCCCTCGAAATATCGAACTCCTCCGGGCGGTCCCAGAAACGGGGATCGTGGTTTGCCGCGGAGAGCATCAGCAGGATCTTCTCGCCGGCTCCAATGGCCGTTTCGCCGATCCGGGTTTCGCAGGCGGTGGTTCGGCCGATGTAAGGGCTGGGGGCGTAACAGCGCAGCGACTCCTCAAAAACGGCCTTGGCCAGTCCCGGATCCTGCTTCAGCGCAGCCCATGCCCCGGGGTTCTCCGCGAGTGCCTTCAGCGCGAACTGGATGCCAAAGATGGTCGTGTCAACACCCGCAGACAGGAAGGTACGCACGAGCATCGCGGCGTCCTCTTCGCTGATGTCGCCGGAATCGGCAAAGGCGTAGATGTCCCGGCCCAGACCGCCCGGGGCCAGCGCTTCACGCCTGATCTGCCAATCCACATAGGGAACCGCCGACTTCGATTCCTCCACCGCCGCCCAGTAGAACTCGTTCCGGGGCCCCTGGGCCTGGAAGTTCAGGTTCGAATACGGCAGCAGGTTCTCCCGCCCCTCGGGACTGAAGCCAATCGCGTCGGGCAGGACGGCCAGGGGAAAAGCCTCGGCGAGCTGCTTGGCACCGTCGATCGAGCCCTGGGCCAGGGCCCGGTCGACGATTTCCACTGCAGTGTCCCGGAATCCGTCGCGCAGCCGGCGGACCACCCGCTGGCTGAGCACCGATGCCATGACCCGCCGGTACCTGGCGTGGTCCGGCGGGTCGTTCTCCAGGATGACGCTGGGCTTGCGCCAGTTGGCTTCCTTCTTGATGTTTGTCAGGCCGGTCCCGGAGGAGGATTCGAAGGTCGCGTAGTCGCGAAAGACCTGCTCCACCACGGCATGGCGCCCGGTAGCCCAGATCCCGTGTTTTTCCAGCCACACGACGTCGCCCGCCTCGCGCACTGTCCGGTCCACCTCGGCCGGATGCAGCAGGCCCTCCCGCGAGAAGGGATCAATTTCCAACACAATGCGTCCGTCTAACTCCGTTGAACCCCGCATGGACCCTCCTTGATCCTGGACATTTCCCCTGTAACCCCCGACACAGGACAGGGTGATGTGGGTTACACCTAAACTGATTTACATATAAACTAGATTTCGGACACCCCGTCAAGGGTTGTTCGGAAAGAGCCCTCCGGCGGGGCGGCAACGGGGCCGAACACGAGCCGGACGCCGGCCCCGGCCCTCGCGTATCGTGGTTTCGGGACCGGGCACCGCTCGTCCCCCCGGCCGATAAAGAACAACCGATTCCCACCCAAGCGAATTAGGTGCGATGTCCAATCCAACTGCTTCGACCCCGCAGCACGTCGACGACGAGGGGCGTGTGACCGACCGGCTTCCCGACAGGATCGACCGCGACTCCTACACGCCCGCCCTCGTCGGACTCGTATCCAACATGCTCGTCTGGGGCGGCTCCCGGGTCTTCAACCACCTGTTTGGAGTCGGCACCAACGAATGGCGGATCATTAGCGCACTGGGCAACCATCCGGGCTCATCCGCAAGCGAGCTCTGCGAGGTCCTGGGCATCAACAAATCGATCGCCTCGATATCGATCAATACCCTTATGGAGCGGCGCCTGATAACCGGCAAGGACGGGAAGCGGGGCTCCCGCCTCCTCTTCCTTACCCAAGCCGGCGCCGAGATGCACGCTCAGATGATGCCGGTCGCCATGGAACGCCAGCGCATCCTCCATCGCCGCCTGGAGCCTGAGGAAATCCGGGTCCTCAACAATGCCTTGCGGAAGATGCTGGATGCCAAGGAGGACCTCATCCGGTATGAAGCGGAGGTGCTCGCCTCCACTCCGCGGACGGATCCCCCGGAAGGGGATGAGTCCGCGGGGGCTTAGTCCGCGGAGCGGCACGGGCCCACCGCGCCGGCGCTCCCTGCGCGCGGTTCGGCGCCCCTGCCCCAGCCCGGTATGCCGCACGGGCAAAAGTCCGCCGGACTCCGCGGTCGGCGGGTGGGTGCCGGGGCCTGTCCCCTGGTCGAAGGCCGCGGCCAGCTGCCGGTCCAGTTCCAGGATCACCTCGGGGTTGCAGCCGGCCTTGGGGCCCGGGGTGTAGCGGACGTGGTCCAGCTCCAACGCTCGCTGGACACGGAGCTGCTGATCCGCAGCCGGTCCAAGCGGGCCTTTCCCACCGCCGCCGGGCTCGACTTCGCCGCCCACGCCCGGGGCGTGCCGGCCCGCCTGGCCGAACATTTCACGCTCCGCTTCCCGGACGTGGACCTGAGCTTCCGGGAGGGCACGCCGGCGGAAATCCAGGATGGCGTACGCCGCGGCCAGTTGGACCTGGCGCTCGCCTGCGAGCTCCAGGCGGACCCGGACCCTGAGGCCCTGCGGCTGGCGGAGATCGCCCTGCATGTGATGCTGCCAGCCGCCCACCGCCTGGCCTCCAGCCCCGTGATCCACCTGCGCGACATCATCGCAGAGCCTGCGGTCGTCCTGGACATCCCCCGACGGTCGAACGGCTCACCTCGATCATCGCGGACCTGGGCTTGCGGCTGGACGTGCGATGGCGCAGCAGCAACATGGAGACCACCCGTTCCATGGTCGCGCGCGGATTGGGCTGTTCGCTGGTCCACAGCATCCCCGCCACGGGGGCGACGTTCGATGGGCGCGAGGTCGCGTACCGACCCGTGGCCGACCCGGTGCGCGGCAACGCGATCGTGGGCATTATGGCGGCCGGGCACCGGCCCTCCCGGCGCGTGCGCGAGGCGCTGGATGTGGTGCGCGCATCCCGAACGCCGGCGGTCCGCCGGCGCGGAAGGGCGACGACGCCGCAGCCTCCGACGTCGTCGCCCCGGCCCCCTTCCGCCTCCGGCGGGCCGGTTCAGTCCCCCGAACCGGCCAGGGCCGCCGCCTGGGCCCGGTACCGCTCAAAGGCCAGGGCGCGTTCCCGGGCGCCTTCCGGATCGACCGAGGGGTCGGCAAAGGAATCCAGGATGGTGCGGAAGTGCCGCTCGATCCCGTCCCGCGTTTCCGGGTAAGGCAGGATGTACACCGCGTCCTCCTCGATGCCGCGCTTGACGTGCTCGGCCAGCACAAGCGGATCCATGCCGCCGCTGTAGAGCTGGTCCTGCAACGCGATGAATTCCGGGTCCGCCCGGAAGCCCGAATTCGCGGCCAGGTGGGCCGGCCGGGTCTGCTGGGCGTAGGCGATGTTGGATTTGATGCTGGCCGGGCACAGCACCGACGCCCCGATGCCGTGGGCCGGCAGGGAAAGCGCGTAGCTTTCCATCAGGTTGATCACCGCCGCCTTGCTGGCCGAGTAGATCGCCGCAGTGGGGCTTCCCTCGAAGCCGGCCATGGAGGCGGTACTGACGATGTGCCCGTCGCGCCCGCTGGCGATCATACGGGGCAGGAACGTTTGGATGCCGTTGATGACGCCCTGGAGGTTGACGCCCATCACCCAGTCGAAATCCTCATAGGTGGCTGCGGTGAGAGGCCCGAAGCTGTTCACGCCCGCGGTGTTGAAGAGCAGTTGCGGCGCCGAGCCGAAGACCGCCTCGACCTCGTCCGCAGCGGCCGCGTAGGCTGTCCGGTCCGTGATGTCGAGTTCGATCCCGTGCGCCTCGATCCCCTCGGAGCGCAGCAGTTCCAGCGCCTCATCGATGGCGGAACGGCGGATGTCGGCAATGACGATGCGGCATCCGGCACGCCCGAACACCCGGGCCTGTCCCAGGCCGGCCCCCGACGCGCCACCGGTGATAAAGGCGATCTTGCCCGCAAATTCCCTCATTTCCCCTCCTCCCGTCCCAGGGGAATGATGCCCAGGTCGTGCAGCAGGCTGGCCTTGTTCCATGAGGCCCATTCCTCGACGATCCTGCCGTCCGCGAACCTGCACATGACGAGGCCGCGGGCGAGAACCGCCTGCCGGGTGGCCCGGACCCCCAGGTAGTCACCCAAGTGGGTGCCGCGGGCCTCCCACCGGTAGGCGGCGCGGTCCCCCTGCACCATCACGTCGCTGTGGGTGCGCGCCAAATCGGGGAAGCCGCGATAGAGCCGGGTGAGGCCCTCCCGCAACTGGTCGCGGTTGTAGTCCGCCTTGTCGCCGTGGCGGACGAAGCCGGGGGCGTAGTAGGTGTCCAGGGCCTTGAGGGCAGCCTCATGCCCCTGGTGGGACAGGGCCCGCAGGAGCAGGTCGTGGTTGAGCTGCTCCTGCTCGAGCTGCTCTGTGGACGCGGTGATGGGCATGCTGGGAGCTCCTTCGTCGATTCGCTGCAAGGGTGTTCTAGCCGGCCGGGACAAGCTGTGTGCCGTCGAAAAAACCGCCGCCCTGGTAGACCAGGGGCGCCTTGCCCGAGGATTGGGCGTCGATCACCCTGCCGATGAAGATCGTGTGGGTGAATGCCGGAATCTTGTACTTGACCTCGAGTTCGAAGTGGCCGGCGACGCCGTCGAGCACCGGGACCCCGCGCTCGCTGGGCGTCCAGTCCAGCTGCGCAAACTTGTCCCCGCCGGACACGGCAAAGGCGCCGGCCACCGGCCGCTGGTCGGCGGCCAGGATATTGACCCCGAGGTAGTCGCTGTCGAACACCGCAGGGTAGGAACGGGAGGATTCGTTGACGCATACCAGCACCAGCGGCGGGTCCAGCGAGATGGAGGAGAACGCGTTGACGGCCAGTCCATAGGGGACGCCGTCCACGGCGGCCGTAACCACGGTGACGCCTGTGGGATACTGCCGGTGGACGGCCCGTACGCGGGCTGCGAGCTCCTGCACGGGATCCTGCACGGTCTCCTGCAGGGATGCCGCCGCCGGGGTGCCGGTGGTGCTGGCTGCAGTGCTTGTGCTCATGATGCCTCCTGGGCCGTGGTGCTGCCGATGGCGTCGCCGTGGGCGGGGAAATCGGATTGGATGCGGTGGTGGCGCTCGGCGGCCTGGAGGCGCCACTCGCCGTGGGTGGGAATATAGAGGCGGCGGTCGCCGATGGCGTCGACCACAAGCTCGCCGACCTGTTCGGGGTCCAGGAACCGGAAGTTCTTCCCGTTTCCGGAGATGTCCACGTCGAACAGGGCCCCATTCGAAGTGGCGGGCCGGTGCCTCAGGCTCGCTGCGATGTTGGTGCGCACCGGACCGGGGATCAGCACGCTGGCCGAAACCACCGATTCCGCCGCGGCGAGTTCAGCGGCCAGCACCTCGGTCAGGCCCATTACGGCTGCCTTGGAGGCGACATACGCGCCCAGCTTGGGGGGCGGGGCCAGCACTGACATCGAGGAGGTATTGACGATGTGTCCCCAGTCGGTGTTGCGCTCCAGCAGCGGCAGGAAGGCATCCACCCCATGGATCACGCCCCACAGGTTCACCTCCAACATCCACCGCCAGTCCTCAAGGGTCAGCTGGTTCATCGGGGCCATCGGACCTACACCGGCGTTGTTGCACACCAAATGCACCGCACCGAATTCGGCCATGGTGCGCTCGGCGAGCGCAGCGACGCTGTCCGCGTCGGTGACGTCGGTGGCCACGCCCAGCACGCCCAGTTCGTCCTCGGCCCGGTCCAGGGCGGCCTGGTCGATGTCGGCGACCACGACGTTCATGCCGCGGGCCACCAGCGTGGAGGCGATGCCGCGCCCGATACCCGAGGCTCCCCCCGTCACGACCGCCGTCGCGCCGGCGAGATCGTCCCTCCGTGTCATTGTTGTGTGTCCCTTCCTTCGGTGTATCCCTTAGCGCAGCTCATAGCGCTTCAGCTTTCGGTAGATCGTGGCCCGGGAGATGCCCAGCTTTTCGGCCGCAAGCTCCCGGTTGCCCCCGGATTCGCGCAGCGCCACCATCAGCGTTTGCCGTTCGACCCGTTCCATTTCCCCCAGGGGGCGCGAGGCCGCCGCGTTGCTGTAGCGGGCAGGCAGGTCGGTGAGGCCAATCTCCCGTCCCATGGCCCGGATGCGTGAGGTGGCCAGGACCTGGCGCAGCTGCCGCACGTTGCCGGGCCAGTCGTTGGATACCAGGGCGGCGACCGCCTTGGGGGCGATGCTGCTGCGCTGGCCGTCGGCCGCGTCGAGCGCGGCCAGGAGGCCGCGGCAGAGTGCCGAAAATTCATCGGCGCGGTCCCGCAGGGGCGGAATCTCCAGCGCGGCGGGAAAGCACTCGCGCAAAAAGACCGTGGGACTGTCCTCGCCGTGCTGCTCGCTGGTGGTGCCAACGAGGGGGCCGGTCGCCGCATTGACCAGGTTCGCGACGCGGGGCACCAGCTCCGCCGGAATCTCCTCCAGGTGCGTCAGCAGCACCGGGGCGCCCCGGTCCCCCAGCGCGCGGCTCAACCGGGCAAACCATTCATCCGGGGCCAGGTGCGCTTGGGCGGCGTCGGCCTCCACCACCGTTGCCGGCGCGCACAGCTCGGTGAGCACGTCATGGGCGATGTGCCGTTTGCCGCTGCCCCGTTCGCCGCTGAAGAGTACCGCCTGGCCGCCGCCGAGCGCCCGCCGTGCCTGCGCCCGGAAGTCCTCCCGCACCGCTCCGCCCTCGCTGAACGGCAGGGCGTAGAGGCTGGAGGCGTCCGCCGCCTGTTCGGGCCTGAGGGTCAGCACCGCTGCGAACCGTCCGGCCGAGTGCTCCAGTGGGGTGATGGTGATCGTGGCACCGGTTCCGTTGGCAAGGCGGCGGCGCGTCGAGCGTTCCTGCCCGCGCAGGCACGCCTCCTCGGCCAGGCGGCGCAGGATGTGGTGGTCGTTCTCGCCCAGCAGCGCCTGGGCCTGGAAGTTGGCGACCCAATGGTTCTTGGTGATGCCCACGATCGCGCCGCGAAACCGCCGCTGCATGCGCAGGTAGTGGTCAAAGAACACGCGCTCCTCATCGGCGCGGCTGGCCAGCAACTGCGCTTCGATCGAGCGTCCGATCTCCGCCACGAGCTGGAGCAGCGCGGCGGAACCGTACTCGCGGCGGCAGTGCACCCCCAGGGTGCCGACAAAGCGCTTGGTGTAGGGGTCGCGGATGTTGACCCCGGTCGTGGTGAGGATCTCGGAATCGAAACGGAAGTGTTCGGTGCCCGAGATGATGGAAGGGCGTTGCTCCTCCTGGGCGCAGGCGATGCCGTTGGTGCCGATCAGGTCCTCGGCGAAGCACAACCCGGGGCGGAGGTCTTTCTGGCGCAGCCGCACCGCCTGGGGAGAGTCGCCCACCACAACGGTCAGCAGCCTGGAGGCACGGTCCGTCAGGAACCCCCAGGAACTGAGGTCGGAGATCTGGTCTTCGAGCCGGTTCATGATCGGCTGTGCGGCTTGGGCCAGCCGGCTTTGGGCGACGAAGCCGGGATCGTGGGGAATCGCGGTGGCGTGCGGGTCCACCCCGGAGAGCATGGAGCGTTTCCAGGACCGCACCACCTCGGGACGGACTTGGGGATAGTCGCTTTCCCGAATGGACCGCGGGTCGCGGGCCAGCACCTCAAGCTTGGCGGCGCGGATCGCGTCCCATTCCGCGATGCCGGCAGGCACCGCGGGGTTCAACGTGTCCATCGGGATGTTCCTCTCTGTTGGAGCGGGTGGCAGCGGCCATGACGGCCGTGCGGGCGGGGCGTTGCCGCGGTCCCGCCCGCACGGCCGTTCGGGCGCCTGCCGGGCCTAGACGGCCAGGCTGACCTTTTGGCCGTTGAGGCTGCGGGCCTTGGGCATGACCTCGCGGGAGAAGAGCTCCAGGCTGGCACGGGCCTGGTCGTAGGGCATCCCGCCGAAGCAGGGGGCCACAATGAGCTCGAAGTCGCCGAGGGTGTCGCGGATTTCCTCGATTTGCCCCAGGATGCGCTCCGGGTTGCCCCACAGTGCCGTTTCGGCGTACTTGTCCGCGGCACCCTGGAGGCCGGCGTCCTTGATGCGCTGGGCACCGTCGGCGTAACGCTCGTAGCCCTTGGTGGTGGCGAAGTGGTCCCCGGCCATCTCGTAGTGGTCGACGTTGGAGTGGAAGAACCGGGAGATGTACTCGAAATGGCGTTCCTGGGCCAGCGCGTCGTCCTCGTGGCAGTACATGTTCACGTTCAGGCAGATCGCCGGGGCCACCTCGCCGTGCTGGTTTTCGTACATTTCGCGGTAGGTGGTGAAGTTGCCCATCAGGTCCGGCACCGGACGCACGATGAAGGACATCAGGCGGGCTTTGAGGTTCACCGCGGAGACCAGGGAATCGGGCGAGCCGGCCACGCAGTAGCGGCGGTCCATGAAGGAGCCGCGCGGGCCCGGGCGCAGCTCGGTGCGCGGCTGCGGGTAGAACGGTCCGTCGCCTTCGATGACGCCGGATTCGACAGCCTCGAAGATCATCGCGGAGGCTTCGTCAAAACGTTCGCGGGTTTCCTCCAGGGGGATGCGGAAGGGCACATACTCCTTGCGGGAGAGCCCGCGCCCGACACCGAGCAGCAGGCGCCCCCGGGAAATGGTGTCGAGCATCAGTGCCTTCTCGGCCACCCGCAGCGGGTCGTTCCAAGGCACGATGATGGCGCCGGTGCCGAGCTTGATCTGCTCGGTGCGGCCGGCGACGTGGGCCAGCAGCAGCAGGTTGTCCGGGCACATGGAGTAGTCGCTGAAGTGGTGTTCGACAGCCCACACGCTGTCGTATCCCAGGCCCTCGGCGCGCACGGCGAGGTCGAGTTCGCCGTGGTACATCTCCTCATCGCTCAGGCCCTCTTCGAGCTTGCCGAAGCCCAGGTTGATACCGATGTTCAGCATGGTTTTCCCTTTCAGTGATTGGAATTTCTGGCTGTCGCCAACATCACCGGGTGATGTATTTGATATCACACTAGGCTTGCGCCCCCCGCCTTCCCGTCTCACTTTGAGACCGCCGGTTTCACTCCCCCGCCCTTCCCGGAAACGCCGTTGGCCCGCCCGCACGGTGCGTGCGGGCGGGCCAACGGCTTCGGCGGGCCCCCGGCGGAGGCGGGCCGGGCAGGTTAGGAGTCGAACACGTAAACGGTGTCGGTGCGCAGGAAGTTGCCGATGGCTTCGGGTCCGTGTTCGCGTCCCGTGCCGCTGGCCTTCACCCCGCCCCATGGCGCGCCCAGGTCGGGCAGGTATCCGTTGATGCCGAAGGAACCTGCCTCCACCCGGGCCGCGATGTCCCGGGCCTTGTCCAGGTCGCGCGTCCACACCGTCCCGGCCAGGCCGTAGTCGTTCTCGTTGGCCAGGCGCACCGCGTCCTCGGCATCGCGGGCCCGGATCAAACAGGTCACGGGTCCAAAGATTTCCTCCCGCGCCACGGGCCAGTGGTTCTCGACATCGGCCAGCACTGCCGGTGCGACGTAGTGCCCGCCGGGCGGCAGGTCCGCCGGCAGCGCAGGGCGGATCAGGCGCGCCCCCGCCGACACCGCATCGGCGACCACCGCCTCGATGCGGTCGCGGGCGGCCGCGGAGACCACCGGACCCAGCAGGGTCGATTCGTCCAGGGCAGGGCCCACCCGCTGGGCCTGGACGTAGTCCCGATAGCCCTCCACGATCTGTTCGTATATGCCCGGGGTTGCGATCACCCTGGTCTGGGCGAAGCAGGTCTGTCCCGTATTCATGTAGGACAGCGCCGGCAAGCGGGAAAGGGTCCGTTCGAGGTCGGCGTCGTCGAGCACGATGGCCGCCGACTTGCCGCCCAGTTCCAGCGTGGAGGCCGCCAGGCGGCCCCCGACAGCGGCGCCGATGGATCGGCCGACGGCGGTCGAACCGGTGAACGCCACCTTCGCGATTCCCGGGTGGGCGACCAGCGCCGCGGCGAAGTCCGCACCGCCGACCGCCACGTTGACGACGCCCGGGGGCACTCCGGCCTCGTCGAACACCTGGGCCAGCAGCTGGGCGCTGAGCGCGTTCTCCTCGGCCGGCTTAACGATCACCGGGCATCCGGCCGCCAGGGCGGGGCCCAGCTTCGTGGCCAGCAGCATCCACGGATAGTTCCAGGGCACGATTGCGGCCACCACGCCCACCGGCACCCGGCGCAGGTCCAGGCTTCCCTCGAAGAAGAGTGGCGCGCGGCTCTCCGCCGTCCGCAGGTCCCGGGCCAGGCCGGCGTAGTAGCGCAGGGCTGCCGCCGGTCCATAGACGTTGTGGCCCCGGGAGGCGGTGATCGGCATGCCCATTTCGCGCGAGACCAGTTCGGCAAGTTCCTCGCCGCGCGCTTCCCAGCGCTCGGCGATCGCCTCGAGGACTTCCGCGCGCCGCTGCGGACCGCAGCCGGCCCAGCCCGCTGCCGCCTGCTGGGCAGCCCCGACCAGGGAGGGGACGTCCTCCGCGCCGGCCAGGGGGGCGACGCCGAGCACGGCCCCGGTGCTCGGGTCACGCAGTTCACGCTCGCGGCCCTGGAGCGGGGCGGCCCACTGGCCTCCGCAATACAGGCCTTCGGTGCCGGGCAGGACCGGAATCGCTTCTCCCACGCTCACAGCACCACCACCGCCTTGATCGTGGTCCCGGAAATGCTGTCCTCGACGGCCTGCTGGAACTGGTCGAACGGGTAGAGCGTCACCAACCGGTCAAAGGGGAAACGTCCGGCCAGATGCAGCCGCAGCAGGGCCGGAATCAGTGTCTGGGGTACGGAGTCGCCCTCCACGATGCCCACGATCGAGCGGCCGAAGCCGACGGTGGCGTGGTCCAGCACGATCTCGGCGCCGGGGCGCCCCAGTCCCACCAGTCCGGCCACGCCTCCCACGTCGAGGGCGTCGACGGCCAGGCGCACGGCCGCGGCGGCGCCGCTGGTCTCGACCGCGTAGTCCGCACCTCCTCCGGTGGCCGCGCGGAGCTGGTCCAGCGCGTCGGCGTCGGAGACGTTGACGGTGGCGGTGGCCCCCAGCTCCCGGGCCAGCGCAAGGCGGTCCGGGTTCAGGTCGGCCACGGCGACCGTGGTGCACCCGGCTGCCAGGCCGGCCAGCAGCGCGCTCAGGCCCACGCTGCCGGCTCCCGTGATGACCATTGAACTGCCCGCCCGCACGCGCAGGCTGTTAAGGACGGCCCCGGCTCCGGTTTGGATGCCG
Source organism: Zafaria cholistanensis (assembly GCF_008580665.1). Lineage (GTDB taxonomy): Bacteria > Actinomycetota > Actinomycetes > Actinomycetales > Micrococcaceae > Zafaria > Zafaria cholistanensis. The sequence goes on along the minus strand of NZ_BKDJ01000007.1, from coordinate 128,915 downwards.
CATCCCAGCGGGCCGAGGATCCGCAGCAGCTCTTCGGGGGTGTCTTGGGGGACCGGCACGAGGTTGCGCGGGCTGGTCAGGGCGTACTGGGCGAACGAGGACTGGCCAAAGAAGCTTCCGGCAATCGGTTCCCCCGCCTCGCCGTTGAGGGTCAGTGACCCGTCGTGGCGGGCACCGGCCATGTTCAGCGGGATGAAGTGGCGGCAGTGCGCGGGAGTCCCGCCCAGGCATTTGTCGCACTCGCCGCAGCAGGCGAAGGAGAGGATCACCTTGTCGCCGGGCTTCACCCCGTCCACGGCGGAACCGACGCGTTCGACGACCCCGGCACCCTCATGGCCGAGCACGCGGGGGGAGCTGGTGCCCCGGGCCACCCCCAGGTCGGTGTGGCAGATCCCGGTGGCCACCAGCCGCACCAGGACCTCGTCCGCGCGGGGTGCATCCAGCCGCACCTGCTCCAGTTCGAATCCGCGGTCCGGATCCCGGACCACGGCCGCCGTCATGAGCGTCATGCTTTCCCTCCAAGGTGTGCGTGAGGCTGCGGAACCAGGACCGGCTCCGACGTGGTGCGGGCCCGCCTCGCAAGGCGGAGCAGGGACCGGCCCCCCGCGCCGAAAATGTGGGACAGGCCCCGGGGTTCGAAAACCATGACCAGGACAAGCGCCAGGCCGTAGATCAGCAGGCCCACCTGCCCCACCGGGATGCCGATCTCCCCGCTCTGGCTGAAGTCCGCCTGCAGGAACGGGATGTGTTCGGCGTACTGGGTGGCCAGCACGGGGATCGAGCTGATGACTGCGGCGCCGACCACCGGGCCCCAAGTGGTTCCGAGGCCGCCCACCACAACGATGATCAGCAGCTCCAGGCCCATGTTGATCCCAAACTGCTCGGCCTGCACATAGCGCAGCTGCGCCATCAGCAGGCCCCCGGCCAGCCCGGCAAAGGCGCCGGCCAGGACAAAGGCCTGTACCTTGACGCGGGCGGCATTGATCCCCGCGATCTCCGCGGCGGTCTCGGCCTCGCGCACCGCCACCAGTGCCCGGCCGAACCGGGTGCGGTGCATGTTCACAACGGCGATCATACTGGCCGCCAGCACCAGCCAGATGAGGATGAAAAGCCCCTGCTCGTAGCTGTAGCGCATGCCGGCCACGGTCAGCTCGCCGAAGTCGATGAACCCCAGGGACAGGCTGGGGGTGGCGGAGATGCCGCCATTGCCCCCGGTCAGTGCCGGCAGGTTGATGAAGGCGTAGTGGCCCACGAAGATCAGCGCCAGGCTGAGCACAATCTGGAAAACGCCCTTGAGCCGCAACGTCAGCGGGGCCACCAGCGCGGCAGCCAGTCCCCCGGCCACGAAGGTTCCCGGGAGCCACACCAGCAGCGGCAACTCCGCGAGGCCCCCGAGGGCGACGCCGGCGAAGGCGCCGATGCCCACGAAGATGCTTTGGGCCAGCGAAATCTGGCCGGCATAGCCGGAGAGGATGTTCAGGCCCAGCGCCGCGAGGGCGAAGATGCCAATGGTGCCGGTCAGTGAGATCAGGAACGCGCTCTCGACGCTCAGCGGGAAGGCCACGATGGCCACGAACGCCACCGCAAGCAGGATGCGTTGGGTGCGCGTGCGGCACAGCCGGGAGTCGTCGCGGCGTCGTGCCGGCGGCTGCCCGGTGCGGACAGGCCGCAGCCGGGGTGCGGTTTCGGTCAGTGCCATGGGCTCAGGCCTTTCGTGTCTCGAGGGTCTTGGCGAAGCCGCTGGGCTTGACGACGAGCAGCAGGATCATCACGACCCACGGCAGCATGGAGGCAAATCCCTGTCCCATGCTCTCGGGGGCGTAGCCGGCGGCGTAGGTCTGCACCAGGCCCAGCGCCAGGCCGCCGTAGATGCAGCCGGGCAGCGACGACAGCCCGCCGAGGATCAGGGCCGGCAGCGCGGAGAAGGCGATCTGGTCCAGGTTGGGAACGAGTCCGCCGCCCATTTCCGTGGCCAGCATCATTCCGGCCAGCACGGAGGCCGCGCTGCACATGGCCCAGGCCGTAGCGGAGATGACATGCGGGTTCACGCCTTGGGCGCGGGCCGCTTCGGGGTCGCTCGCCACCGCCCGCATGCCCACGCCGACCCGGGTGTGCTGGATGACCAGGTAGAAGACGGCCAGCAGGATCAGGCTCAATCCGAGCGCCCAGAGGTCCCGCACGGCAATCGCAACGCCGCCGAACCGGATCATGCTCAGTCCCCAGGGGTCCTCGATCAGGTGGGTCAGCGGCCCCCACACGCTCACGACCGCGGCCTGGGCCAGGGAGATCAGCCCCAGGCTGACCAGCAGCACCGAGAGGTGCTCGATCGAGCGGTGCCCCTTTCCGCCAAGCCGGGAAAAGAGCAGCCGCTCCCCGGCCAGGCCGAGCGCGGCGCACAGGATCGCCGCCAGCGCCACGGCCAGCACGAAGTCCAGCGACCACAGCACGTGGAACTGGTAGGTCAGGTATGCGCCCAGCAGCACCAGGGCTCCGGGGAACATGTTGAAGTGGCCGGTGGCCTTGAGCAGTACCGCGAAGCCGATGGCAACCAGGGCATAGAGGATGCCCAAGGACAGCCCGGACACGGTGAGTTGGATCAGGTTGGTCACCGGTTTCCTCCGTGCAGTTGGGGCTCCGCCGGGGCGTCGGCGCCCGCCGGGGTGCCGAGGTAGGCGGAGATGAAGCGTTCGTTGTGCCGGATCTCCTCCGGGGTTCCCACGCCGATGACTTCGCCGAAGTCCAGCGCGAGGATGCGGTCGGAGATACGCATGACCATCGGCACGTCGTGTTCGATCATCACGATCGTGAGCCCCATCCGGGCCTTGAGTTCGAGCACGAACTCGACGAACTGGTCGGTTTCCTCGTGGTTCATGCCGGCGACCGGCTCGTCCAGCAACAGCAGCTTCGGACCCGACGCCACCGCCTTGGCTATCTCCACGCGCTTGCGGATACCGTAGGGCAGCGTATCGACGGTCGCGTCCCGGTAGGCGCCCAGGCCCAAAAGGTCGATCAGCTCGTCCGCCCGTTCCCGGGCCTGCCGCTCGGAACGGAACGTGCGGGGCCAGCGCAGCGCGGCCGACAGCGCACCGCCGCTGATCTGTCGGTGCGCCCCGACCAGGATGTTCCCGGTGACGCTCATCGACCCGAAAAGCCCGAGGTTCTGGAAAGTGCGGGCCACCCCGAGCTCAGCGATCTCGTGCGGGCGCCGGCCCAGCAGCTCGGTCCCCTCCACGGTGACGGAGCCGGTGGGGGCCACGAGCCCGCTGAGGCAGTTGAAAAGGGAGGTTTTCCCGGCCCCGTTCGGGCCGAGAATCCCGAAGAACTCACCCTCGGCGACCTCGAAGCCCACCTCGTTCAGTGCGCGCACGCCGCCGAAGGACAGGGTGAGCGCTTCGACACGGAGCATCATGGCAGGACCTTCTCTCGGGGTACGGTGGCCGGTTCGCCCGCTGAACCCAGGTACAGCTCGCGCAGCCGGCCGTCGGCCATCAGTTCGGCAGCCGGTCCATGGTGGGCCACCCGCCGGCTTTCGAGCACGTAGGCGTAGTCGGCGACGGGCAGTGCCGTCGAGACGTTCTGTTCGATGAGCAGCACGCTGCATCCGCGCTCGTTGATCCGGGTGACCATCTGCATGATCTGGGCGACGATCAGCGGCGCCAGCCCCAGCGAGGGCTCGTCGAGCAGCAGCAGGCGCGGGCCCTGCATCAACGCCCGGCCCACGGCCAGCATCTGCTGTTCTCCCCCGGAGAGGAGGCCGGCGGCCAGCTCTCGCTTCTTCCGGAGGACCGGGAAGAGGTCGTAGACCTCGTTCATGGTGCGGGCGGCCTGCGCCCGGGGGCGGGTGTAGCCCCCGGCGCGCAGGTTGTCCGCCACGCTCAGGTCGGCGAAAATGCGCCGGCCCTCCAAGGAAATCGAGATTCCGGCCCCGACGCGCTTCCAGGACGGTGCACCCGTGATGTCGCGGCCTCCATAGCTGATCGACCCGCCCTTGAGGGTTCCGCCGTGCATGCCCAGAAGTCCCGAGATGGCCCGCAGCAGGGTGGTCTTGCCGGCCCCGTTGACCCCGAGCAGGGCGACGATTTCGCCCTCGTGCACGGTCAGGTCGACTCCTTCGAGCGCGATGATGGAGCCGCCGCTGTAACTGACCGAGAGCCGCTCGACAGCCAGGAGTTCGGTGCCGGCGCGTGGTGGCGGCACGGTGTTGGCTTCGCTCATGATGGCTCCTCCTTCGCGCGGTGCGTCACTGGGCGGTCGCGGACTCGTTGTACTCGGCGGCGACCGCCGATTCGTAGCCGTACTTCTTGAGCTTCAGCCCCGTCGGGGAGGAATCGTCCACCGTGAAGATGGACATGCTGGTGCCGGAACGCCGTTCCGCGGGGCTGGCTCCGTAGTTGAAGGCACCGCCGGCCAGGCCCAGGTCATCAACGGTTCCCAGCGAGGCCGCCACCTCCAGCAGGTGCTCGCGCGACAGGTCTCCGTCGGCGATGGCCCGCTCAAGCACCGCCGTCGTCGTCAGCGCCGCAAGGTAGCCGGTCTGGTAGCTGTTGGCCATCGGCTTGGCCTGGGGGTCCACAGCCGCGATGTCCTCCTCCATCTGGACCTGCCCGATCGCGGAATCGTCGCCCCACTCGGTGCCGGTGACCACGAAGCGCACGTTGTCCTTGATGTAATCGGCCGCGGCACCGGTGGCCAGGGATGAGTTGTAGGCGGTGTGGCCGGCGATCCAGTCCGCCTGGAAGTCCAGCTGGACGGCCCGCACGGCGGCGTTCTGCACGACGGCGCCGACGCCGCCGAGGTCGACCACTTCGCAGCCGGCGCTCTTGAGCTTGGAGATCTGGGGGGTGAAGTCCTGCAGCGTTCCGGGGTAGCGCACCGTGGCGCCGGTGGTCAGCCCCAACTTCTCGGTGGCGAATTCGAAGGATTCGACCACCTCCGCACCGAAGTCGCTGTCCTCGGCAAGCACGCAGTACACCGCGTCCTTCTTGCCTTCCTCGTTGGCCATGTAGTCCAGCGCCGCCGAGTGGTAGACGCCGTAGAACGCGCCGAAGGGGAGCAGGTTCGGCTCGTCGGCCAGCCTCTGGTCGGACGAGGCGGGGACCACGAGCATGTCATCGGCCTTCAGCTGGGGCAGCAGCGCCTGGTTGATGGCGGTGCCCAGCACGTTGGTGAACATCAGGACATCGTTCTTGAGCGAGCTGTAGAGCGGCACGGCCACGGACGGGTTGTATTCGGTGTCCACGTTTTTCACCTTGACCGTGAACCCCTCCAACGGGCCGCCCGGCTGCGTGGCGCGGTGGAAGTAGGCTTCGGCCCCAACAATGTTGGTGGCCGCCGGGGCCCAGATCCCCGAGGTCGGAACCATCGAGCCGACGGTGATGGTCTTGGTGGCGGCATCGAAGCCGGGGACGCTCACCAATTCCTTGGGACCGTCGCTTCCTTCGTTGCCTGCGGACACGGCGTTGCCGGCGCATCCGGTCAGAAGCAGGGCGGCGCTGGCGGCCAGGGCAAGAACACGGCGTTGGGCTTGCATCGGAAGATTGCTCCTTCGGTGGGTGGTCAGTTGGTCGGAATGACCGGGAGAGTGATGTAGCTGGGACGGTCGCGGTCGAGGAAAACGGTTTGGTTGGCCGGGACCAGGTCCTCCGCCTCGACGCTTCCGGAGGGTTTCCCGCTGCCGGAGTTCCGGTCGTAGCAGGGGAAGTTCGAGCTGGCGATGTCGACCCGGATGCGGTGTCCGCGGCGGAAAAGCTGGCTGGTGGCCACCAGGTCGATCTCGTAGCGGACCACTTCGCCGGGGGATACCGGCTGTGGGTCGTCCATCCCGGCGCGGTAGCGGGCACGGACAATTCCATCGGTGACACCCATGGCCCGGCCATCGGGCCACACGTCGATGAGTTTGGCGGTGAAGTCGGTGTCGGCGGCGCTGGTGGCCGCATGCAGAGTCACGGTCACCGGCCCGGTCACCTCCAGGTCCTCCTCCAGCGGGGCGCTGCTGAAGCGCAGGATGTCCTGGCGTTTGTCCAGCCGGCGCTGGTCGCGGGAGCCGGGCATGTACTCGGCGCCGCCGTCGATCCCGCCGCCGATGAGCGTGGCGCCGCCAAGGGTCGGGACCGGATCGTGGGGATCGTGGCGGTAGCTGCGCGGGGCCGCATCCCCGGCCGGCTCCGCGGTGCCCAGTCCGGAGTCGGGGGCCAGGTACCAGCGCTGCCAGTCGGTGCGGGCCAGGGGCCATTCGTTCTCGCTGCGCCACACGTTCGCCCCCATCACGAACAGCTGCACGGGTGGCAGGGAGGAGTCGAGGCCCTCAACGCTTTCGCGCAGGAACCGCAGCTGCTGTGCCTCCAGGCCGATGGCAGCCGCGGAGCCGGCTCCGAAGAAGAGCTCGCCCGCGGCCCCGCTCTGGTCGGCGTGGGTCCAGGGACCGATGATCAGGTGCTGGGCGCGGCGCACCGATTCGTCGGCGGCCCGGGTGGAGATCTCCACGAAGTTGTCGATCGTGCCGCCCAGGAAAAGGTCGAACCAGCCCCCCACGTGCAGGCCGGGAACCGCCGTGGCGCGGCGGTGGGCCGTATAGCCGATGCGGTCCCAGTAGGCCGGCTCGTTTTCCTGCTCCAGCCACGTGGTCCAGCTCGGCACCAGGTCGGACACCCCGGTCAGTGAGGTCAGCGGCAGCGTTCGGTAGGCGGCGTCCGGGTTGGAGGCGACAGCGGCGAAGGCCCCGCCCTGCGCGCCCACGTCCTCGCCCCGGGCGCGCCGGTCGCCGAGGGTCTGGGCCGCCTTCAGCATGTGCCATCCCAGGCCCTGCCCCAGCTGCAGCGCGCCCTGGCGGTAGACCAGTCCGTCACGGTAGCTGTGGGTGGCCACGATCGGCACGATGGCCCGCAGCCCGGCAGGACGGTGGCCACTGACCGCGAGCTGCGACATGCCCAGATAGGAGGCTCCGAACATCGCGACGCGGCCGTCGCACCAGGGCTGGTCCACGATCCAGGCCAGCGTGTCCAGGCCATCGGCGCTTTCATTTTCGAAGGCGCGCAGCTCCCCCTCGGAGCCGGCGGTGCCGCGGCAGTTCTGGATTAGCACGGCAAACCCCTCGGCGAGCGCGGGGAGGACCGGAAGCGACCGGCTCATGGGTTCGCTGTAGGGGGTGCGCACCAGGATGACGGGATGCCCGTCGCCGGCGGGCCGGTAGAGGGTTGCCGCAAGGCTGATGCCGTCGCGCATGGGCACCCGGATCGTCTCTATGCCGGTGGTCCCGAGGACCTCAAGGGTGGACTTCACTATGACTCCCGCTCTGCACAATGTGGCGCTGTACGTGGTGGTTGGGCGCCCGCATTTGCTGAAGTGTGAGCTGCCACACAAACCATAGTCATGAGGTCCGAAGCGTTTTTGTCTCAATTTGAGACTGAGATTCGACCGGGCAGGCCGGGCGCGCGGGGGCACGGCGAAGCGGCCTGCCGGCGAAGCCGCCGGCAGGCTGTGGTCGGGTTTTACCGGTTACACAGCGGGCCGTTGCGCGGGCGGGGGTGCCCCGCCCGCGCAACGGCCCTTAGGGCCGGGACGCCCCGGCCCGAAGCGTCAGGCGTTCACGTAGCCGTTCGGGTCCAGCACGAACTTCGTGGCGGCTCCGGCGTCGAACGCGGCGTAGGCTTCGGGAGCCTTGTCCAGGCTGATGGCCGTGGCGTTGACCGCCTTGGCGATCTGGATCCGGTCATGCAGGATCGCCATCATCAGCTGGCGGTTGTACTTCATTACCGGGCACTGCCCGGTGGTGAAGGACAACGACTTGGCCCAGCCGGTCCCCAGGCTCAGGGAGAGGCTGCCGCGCTGGGCGGCCGCATCCACCGCGCCGGGATCCCCCGTGACGTAGAGCCCGGGGATCCCGATTGCGCCACCGGCCACGGTCAGGTCCATCAGGGAGTTCAGCACCGTGGCGGGGGCCTCGGCCGCAGCCTCGCCGTGGCCGTGGCCGCGCGCCTCGAAGCCCACGGCATCGATGCCGCAATCGACTTCCCGAACGCCCAGGAGCTGTTCGATCTGGTCGGCGGGGTCACCCTCGCCCACATTGACGGTTTCACAGCCGAAGGAGCGGGCCTGGGCCAGGCGTTCCTCGTTCATGTCCCCGACGATGACGACGGCGGCACCCAGCAGCTGCGCGCTGGCCGCCGCGGCCAGTCCCACGGGTCCGGCGCCCGCCACGTAGACCGTGGAGCCGACCCCGACCCCGGCGGTCACTGCCCCGTGGAATCCGGTGGGCAGGATGTCGGAGAGCATCGTCAGGTCCATGATCTTCTCAAGCGCCTGGTCGCGGTCGGGGAACTTCAGCAGGTTCCAGTCGGCGTACGGGACCAGGACGTACTCGGCCTGGCCCCCGACCCACCCGCCCATGTCGACGTAGCCGTACGCGCTGCCGGGCCGGTCCGGATTGACGTTGAGGCAGATGCCAGTCTTCCCTTCCTTGCACATCCGGCAGCGGCCGCAGGAAATGTTGAAGGGAACCGAGACGATGTCCCCGACCCGGATGAACTCGACGTCGGGGCCCACCTCAACCACCTCGCCGGTGATCTCGTGGCCCAGCACCAGGCCCAGCGGGGCCGTGGTGCGGCCGCGCACCATGTGCTGGTCCGATCCGCAGATATTGGTGGTGACGGTGCGCACGATGACTCCGTGGGGGACCTTCCTTCCCACGTTGGCCGGATTCACCCCCGGCCCGTCCTTCAGTTCGAACGTGGGGTACTCAGTGTCGATGACCTCCACGCGCCCGGGGCCCTGGTAGGCGACAGCTCGATTCGATGACATGAACTTCCTTCCGGCAACGGCGGCAGATAAGAGTGACTGGCGTCACGCAATGCCTCCAGAGTACCTACCTTCATAGGCATTGCCAGCAGTTGGGTGTCTCAATTGTGAGACATTTGCCCGGCGACCCCCGCGCCACTTGGGAAGGCCGGTCCGGGCCGGCGCCCCCGGCCGGTGCCGCAATGACCGAGAGCCACGCCACTATTCTCATTGAATGAGACGGGCTTGGCGAAGGGTAGCGCAGCTCACACACACTGGAGCGAGAAAACCGGACGGCAGGGGGCGAATGCCCCGGGGCGCGTCCGCACGCCCATTCCCCGCACCCCCGAAGGAGACCCATGGCTGCCGAGCGCACCATCCTCAAGACCCAGGTCGGCATCGTCGGCGGCGGCCCCGCCGGCCTCATGCTCTCCCACCTGCTCTCCAAGGCGGGCGTGGAGAACATCGTCATCGAGAAGCGCGATCACGAGACCATCAGGAACACGCACCGGGCGGGCATCCTCGAGGCCGGCTCGGTCCGGATGCTCACCGAGACCGGCATCAACGGCCGCGTGCTCACCGAGGGCCACCGCCACGACGGGATCGACCTGCGCTTCAACGGCGTGAGCCACCGAATCGACTTCCCCTCCTTGGTTGGGGAGTCCGTATGGCTCTACCCGCAGAACGAGGTCTTCGTCGACCTCGCCGCGGCCCGCGAGCGCGACGGCGGCGACGTGCGCTACTCCGTGTCCGACACCGAGGTCCTGGACCAGACCACCGCCACGCCGAAGATCCGCTTCACCGACGCCAACGGCGAACGGTTCGAAATCCACACCGAGATCCTGGTCGGCGCCGACGGATCGCAGGGCATCTGCAAGTGGTCCATCCCCGGAGAGGAGCGCACGGACAACTTCATCGAGTACCCGTTCGCCTGGTTCGGCATCCTCACCGAGGCCCCGCCGAGCGCCCCGGAACTGATCTACGCGAACTCCGAGCACGGCTTCGCGCTGATCTCCCAGCGCAACGAGCACGTGCAGCGCATGTACTTCCAGTGCGACCCTGACGAGGACGCCTCCGCGTGGACCGAGGAGCAGATCTGGGACGAGCTGCAGAAGCGCGTGGACGGCCCGGACGGGTTCCAGCTCAAGCGCGGGCCGATCTTCGAGCAGATGGTGCTGAAGTTCCGCTCCTACGTGTGCGAGCCGCTGCGCTACGGCAACATGTACCTGGTCGGCGACGCCGGGCACACCGTCCCGCCCACCGGCGCCAAGGGCCTGAACCTTGCCTTCAACGACGTGCGCGTCCTCTTCGCCGCCATCGAGAAGTTCTACGCCGAGCAGGACTCCTCGCTGCTGGACTCCTACTCCGACGACGCCCTGGAGCGCATCTGGAAGGCCCAGAACTTCTCCTACTGGATGACCAGCATGCTGCACACCCGCAAGGACGCCACCCCGTTCGAGATCAAGCGCGCCCTGGGCGAGCTGAACACCGTGGTCAACTCCGAGCACGGCAAGGCGTACCTGGCCGAGGGCTACACCGGCTGGCCCACCAAGTAGCCCCCCGCCCCCACAGCAACCCACCCGCAGCCCCTACCCGAAAGGAGTGGACATGAGCACCGAAGAAACCGCCGAAAGCTTCGAAAACACCCACGTGCTGGACCCCGCCGCCACCGCGGACTCCCAGGAGACCGTGAACCGCGAGATTGCGGACATCCACGCCGCCTACCGGGCGTCCGTCGCCGACGGTGCCCCGGAGGAGACCCAGCCGCGCATCGACTTCGCCCCATACCGCAGCTCCCTGCTGCGCCACCCCACCAAGAGCCTGCACCACGCGGACCCGGAGACAATCGAGCTGTGGAGCCCGGCCTTTGGCGAACGCGACGTGCACGTCCTCGAGTCGGACCTGACCATCCAGCACAACGGCGAGCCGATCGGCGAGCGCATTGTGGTCCAGGGCCGGGTCCTGGACGGCGACGGCCGGCCGGTGTCCGGCCAGCTGATCGAGATCTGGCAGGCCAATGCGGCCGGGCGCTACGTGCACAAGCGGGACCAGCACCCTGCTCCGATCGACCCGAACTTCACCGGCGTCGGCCGGGCCATCACCGGGCCCAACGGCGAATACCGCTTCACCACCATCAAGCCGGCCCCGTACCCGTGGAAAAACCACCACAACGCCTGGCGCCCGGCCCACATCCACTTCTCGCTGTTCGGCACAGACTTCACCCAGCGCATGATCACCCAGATGTACTTCCCGGGCGACCCGCTGTTCCCGCTTGACCCGATCTACCAGTCCATCACCGACCCGGCGGCCCGCGACCGCCTCGTGGCCACCTACGACCACAGCGTGACCAGCCACGAGTGGGCCACCGGCTACAACTGGGACATCGTCCTGACCGGCAGCAACCGCACCCTGATGGAAACCGAGGAGGAGCACTAAATGGCACAGGCACCCGAACTGAAGCTGGCCCCGACCCCTGGACAGACCATTGGCCCCTTCTACGGCTACGCCCTGCCGTTCACGGACGGGGAGAAGCTCGTGGACCGCGCCCACCCGGGCGCCATCCGCCTGCACGGCACGGTCCGCGACGGCCACGGCGCCCCCATCCCGGACTCCCTGCTGGAGATCTGGCAGGCGGACGAGCACGGCAGCATCGCGCAGGAGACCGGGTCGCTGATCCGCGACGGGCACACCTTCACCGGCTGGGGCCGCACCGCGGTGGACAACGTGGGCCGCTACTCCTTCACCACGGTCAACCCGGGCCCCACTGAGGAGGGCAAGGCCCCGTTCATCATGCTCACCGTCTTCGCGCGCGGGCTGCTGAACCGCCTGTTCACCCGCATCTACCTGCCGGAGGACACCGCGGCCCTGGCCAATGACCCGCTGCTCTCCTCGCTGCCCCCGGAGCGCCGCAGTACGCTGGTGGCGGTCCGTGAGGCCAACGGGGACCTGCGCTTCGACATCAGCCTGCAGGGCCCGGAGGAAACCGTCTTCCTCAGCTACCCCCGCAACGCCTAGCCCCGGGAGCACCATGACCCACCCCGACTACGGAATCCTCTCCCCCGCCTGGGCCGGAACCCCGGTGGCCGCCGCCACGGCGGACGGACCGGTGGTCCAGGCGATGCTGGATGTGGAGGCCGCCTGGGTGGCGGTGCTCGCGGACGCCGGCCTGGCCCCCGCGGAGGACGCGGATGCGGTCGACGAGGTCGCCGACGCGGCCCTGTACGACCTCCCCTCGCTCGCCGCGCGGGGCCAGGACGGCGGCAATCCGCTGATCCCGCTGCTGGCGGACCTGCGCCGGGAGCTGAAAAAGAACGGCGCCGGCGCCTCCGCAGCGTCCACGGTGCACCGCGGCGCCACCAGCCAGGACATCGTGGACACCGCGCTGATGGTGGTGGCCGCCAGGGCCGGCGCGCTGGTCCGGGCGGACCTGTTGCGTGCGGCGGATGCGCTGGCGGGGCTGGCCCGCGAGCACATGGACACGCTCTGCGTGGCCCGCTCGCTGACCCAGCACGCGTTGCCGACCACGTTCGGGCTGCGCGCGGCGAACTGGCTCTCCGGCGTCGTGCTGGCGGCGCGCCGGCTGGATGCCGCGCTGGCGGCCCTGCCGCTGCAGTGGGGCGGGGCGGTCGGCACGCTGGCCTCCCTCACCGACTTCCTCGAGCCCGACGGCGGCACCACCGCGGACGCCCTGGCCGCCTCCCTGGCGGAGCGGCTGGGGCTGGCCCAACCGGCCGCGCCGTGGCACACCAACCGGCTGCCCGTCACCGGACTGGGTGCTGCCCTGGCCGACGTCGCCGCCGCCTCGGGCAAGATGGCCGCCGACGTGCTGCTGCTCTCCCGCCCGGAACTGGGCGAGGTCTCCGAGCCCCAAGAGGAGGGCAAGGGCGGCTCCTCCGCGATGCCGCAAAAGCGCAACCCGGTGCTCTCCGTGCTGATCCGCAATGCCGCGCTGGCCGCCCCGCAGCACGCGGCCCAGCTGTTCCTGGCCGCGGGCACCGCCGTGGACGAACGCCCCGACGGGGCCTGGCACACCGAGTGGGCGGCGCTGCGCGAACTGCTGCGGCTGGCCGGCGGGGCTGCGGCCAAGCTGGCCGCGCTCGCCGAGGGCCTGGGAGTGCATCCCGAGGCGATGGCGCGCAATATGGAGCTGACCGGGGACCTGCTGGTTTCCGAACGGCTCGCCTCCCGGCTGGCGCCGCTGGTGGACGGCGGCAAGGCAACGGTGCAGCGGCTGGTCCGCGAATCCCTGGGCACCCCCGAGGCCCCCGGGGTCCCGCTGCGGCCTGCCCTGCGCGCCGCGGTGCCCGTGCAGGCCCTGTCCGACCGGGGGCTGGAGGAGCTGCTGGACCCGGCCGGGTACCTGGGCCAGCACCGGGACTTCATCGAGCGCATCCTGGCCGAACACGCCGGGTGGAAGGAATCATGACGCAACCGCAACTCACGGCCACGCTGCTTGCGCAGGACCCCGCCGGGACCAAACCCACGCTCATACTCGGCCCCTCCCTGGGCAGCGGAGCCCGGGCCCTCTGGGGCCCGGCGGTGCCGTACCTGGCGGACCATTTCCGGCTGGCCGCCTGGGACCTGCCCGGGCACGGCGCCTCGGCCCCGTCCACGGAGGCGTTCTCGATGGCGGAACTGGCCGCAGCCGTTGCCGCCCTGGTGGAAGAGCTGCGCGCCAACGGTCCGCAGGGCCCGGACGGTGCCGGTCCGGCCGCGCCGCTCTACTACGCAGGTGTGTCCATCGGCGGGGCCGTCGGCCTGCAGCTGGGACATGACCACCCGGGCCTGTTCGCGGGCCTGGCCATCATCTGCTCGGCCGCGAAGATCGGGACCCCCAAGGCCTGGGCCGAACGTGCCGAACTGGTGGCCGCCGCCGGCACTCCCACCCAGGTCGCCGGATCGGCGCAGCGCTGGTTCGCCCCGGGCTTCATCGAGAAGCACCCGGCGGTTGCCACCGGCCTCCTGCACACCCTGCAGGAGGCGGACCGCTTTTCCTACGCCCATGCCTGCGGCGCCTTGGCCGGGTTCGACCTGCGCGAGCGCCTGGGGGCGGTCACCGACCCGGTGCTGGCGCTCGCCGGCGCCCAGGATGCCGTCTGCCCGCCCGCCGAGGCCGGATCGATCGCCGCGGGCGTAGCCCGCGGACGGGCCGCCACCCTGCCCTCGGCCGCCCACCTTGCCCCCGCCGAAGCCCCGGAGGAGACCAGCCGCCTGCTGCTGGACTTTTTCGGCGCAGACCTGTTGGAGACCACCCATGACTGATTCCGCCCGCCTTCCCGGAGACCCCTACGACGCCGGCATGGCCGTGCGCCGCGAGGTACTCGGTTCCGAGCACGTGGACCGCGCCACCGAGACCTCCACGGAGTTCACCGACGAGTTCCAGGAAATGATCACCCGCTACGCGTGGGGCACTATTTGGACCCGCGACGGGCTGGCCCGGCGCGAACGGTCGATGATCACGCTCACCGCGCTGATCGCCGGCGGGTTCTGGGAGGAACTGGAGATGCACGTGCACGCCGCGCTGCGCAACGGGCTCACCCCGGAGGAAATCAAGGAGGTGTTCCTCCAGTCAGCGATCTACTGTGCGGTCCCGGCGGCGAACACTGCATTCAAGATCGGCAGGAAGGTCCTCGCCGAGTACGCGCAGCCGTAGCGGCCGGCCCCCGCGCCGCAGCACCGCAGGCCCTGCCGGGGTTACGCCCCCGGCAGGGCCTGCGGCGTCCCGGGGGCCGGCCACCAAACCGGAAGGTACTGGAGCATGTCACGGGCCCAGCCCTCAGCGTCCTCCGATTCGGAAAGTGCCCACTTCTCCACCCAAGCCGCGTAGCCGGCTGCGACGAAGGCCACGCCCGGGCCGTCCGGATCGGCTTCCTGCACGCCGAACTGGCGGAGAACGCCAAAGCCAACCCGCGTGCGGCGGACGGCGTTTTCCTCCACGGCATGGCGGAAGGCGCCGGCGCCACCGGCCGTGAAGAGGGAGCGGTAGACGGGACGTTCCTCCAGGATCCGTTGCTGGACGCGTATCTGCGCCTCCAGGCATACGGTGGAAAACGCTTCGAGGGTGTCGATGGCCGGGCCCGCGGGGAAAGTATCATCGAGCAGGCGGTCAAGGGTTTGCGCATACACCGCCGCGGCGAATTCCTCGATCCCCTGGTAATGGCCATAGAAGGTGGTGCGGTGGATCCCGGCGAGGCGGCAAAGCTCGGAAACGTTCAGCTCGGAGAGGTCGTGTTCGGCCAGGAAGTCAAACAGCGCCTTGCTCAGGGCGGCGACCGTCCGCTCGGCCCGTGTTGTAGTGGTCATCACATCCATGGTGCCATCCCCCGGGACGGCGCGTCTGCATCCCGTGCCGTCCGCGCCGGTGTGGCGGACCGGCGGCCGCGTTCACTCCAGGCTGCGGAAGGCACCGAAGGAGAACGCCGCGGCAACTCCCATCGCGGCGCCGATGCACAGAAACGCGCCCCCGGCACCCAGCCCCCCGGCGAAGAACCCCACGGCGGCCGGAATGACCGCCTGGCCCAGCCGGTTGCCCGTCATCCGCAGTCCTATCCAGGTGCCGCGGGTGCCGGGTTCGGCGTACAGGCTAACCAGCGTCATGCCCAGCGGCTGGCCCACCCCCATCACCAGTCCGATCGCGACCATCAGTGCACCCAGCAGGGCCGCCGGCATCGGCACCGCGAGCAGGCCCAGCAGCACCGCTGACCCGCAGGAGGAAACCAGCAGCAGCCGCCCCCGGCCGAACCGGGAAACCAGCCGGTCCAGGCCGAACCGGGAAACCACGGTGGCCGCTGCCCGCAGGGACAGCAGGGCGCCCACCACGCTGACCGGAATTCCGCGCTCCACCGCGAGCGCCGGCAGGTACACCTGGACCAGGTCCATGGCGCACAGCACCATCATGCCGAAGAGGATGGCCCCGGTCAGGACCCGCCGTTTGCGTGGTGGCACGGCGAGGGCCGCGCGCAGGGTGGCAGCCGGCGGCCGGACTCCGCGCGGGGTCCGTGGGCGCCCGCGCAGCATGGCAAAGGCCGCGGCCAGGACAGCTACGGCCCCGGCCAGGTACGTACCCAGCAGCAGCGTGGTGTCCGGGCGTACCGCGCCGCCGCCGAGGGCGCCCATGAACAGCGGCGCGAGCGCCTGCCCCACCGCCACCACCATGGTGTACAGCCCAAAGGAGCGGTCCAGCTTTGCCCGGTCGTAGGCCGCCAGTTGGGCCTGTTCGCCGAGGATGCCGCCCAGGTGCCCCAGTCCCAGCACGGCGTTCCACAGCAGGAGCATCGGCAGGTTGGGCGTGGCCCAGAGCAGGCCCGCACCCGCGGCCAGCATGCACGCGGCGCCGGCCAGCAGCACGGGGGCCTCGTGCCCGGCGTCAAGGCGGCGCCCCACCCATACCGCCAGGAACACCGGCAGCAGCGAGAAACTCGCCACCACCAGTCCCAGCAGCGCCACCCCAACCTCCATCTCCAGGGCCCGGTAGGAGGCGGAGGGACGCACGATCGCCAAGGCGGTCTGCATGAAGAAGGCGTGGGCCAGGATGGCGTGGAAGCCGCGGGGCGCGCGGGAAAGGACGGCGGGCATGGGCACCAGTATCCCGCCGTACGCCGGCGAAGCCGCGCGCCACGGTCCACGGCCCGGAACGGGCTAGTGCGCGGACCCGTCCCGTGGGGCAGAATGCCCCCATGACCGAACCCTCTCTGGAAACGGCCCGCACTGTCGCCGAGGCCGCCCTTGCCCATGCCCGGCACCTCGGGATCAACGTGAGCGTTTGCGTCGTCAATTCGCGCGGGCACGAACTGGTCACCCTGCGTGCGGACGGCGCCAACTGGTTCACTCCGGGCGTCGCGCGCGATAAAGCCCGCACCGCCGCCGCGCTGCGCCGCGACAGCGGAGCGCTGGACGGGATGAAAGGCTCCTACCCGGAGCTCTTCCGGCTCATCGGCGAACAGCTGCCGTTCGAGCCCACCACCCTGCCCGGGGGCGTGGTGCACGAGGGCGAAACGGCGTGGGCGGTGGGGGTCAGCGGCGCGACGCCCGAGCAGGACGTGGCGTGCGCCCGGGCGGGACTCTCCGCCGTCTGACCGGGTCCGTCAGCGCTTGCGCTCGACGCGGGACTCGTCCCACACCGGCTCGGTGGATTCGTAGACCGCCCCGCCGGAGCCGAAGACCAGGAACCGGTCGAAGGACTTGGCGAACCAGCGGTCGTGCGTGACCGCCAGGACGGTGCCTTCGAACGCGGCAATGGCGCGCTCCAGGGCCTCCCCCGAGTGCAGGTCCAGGTTGTCGGTGGGCTCGTCAAGCAGCAGCAGGGTCGCTCCCGAAAGCTGCAGCAGCAGGATCTGGAAGCGGGCCTGCTGGCCGCCGGAGAGCGATTCGTACCGCTGCTCGGCCTGGCCGGCGAGCCCGTAGCCGTCCAGCGCTCCGGAAGCGGCCTCGCGCCCCAGCCCGGAGCGGTGCTCGTCGCCGCGGTGCAGGATGTCCAGCAGCGTGCGTCCCTGCAGGTCCACCCGGTGGTGGGTCTGCGCGAAGAAGCCCGGGCGGATGCGTGCGCCCAGCCTGGCGGTGCCGGCGTGCTCCACCGGGGCGATCGCGCCAGGCGGCTGCGGCGAGGACCCCGCTCCGGGCTTGCCGGCGGCGGGAGCCGCAGCGAGCGCGGAGACGGGCAGGTGCTCGCGGTCCGGGTCGGACCCGCCGGCGGCCAGCAGGCGCAGGAAGTGGGACTTGCCCGAGCCGTTGGAACCGAGCACGCCCACGCGGTCGCCGAACCAGATCTCGGTGGAGAACGGCTTCATCAGCCCGGTCAGCTCCAGGTTTTCGACCACGACGGCGCGCTTGGCGGTCCGCCCGCCCTTGAGCCGCATCTGCACGTTCTGTTCCAGCGGAACGGCCTGCGGGGGCCCGGCCTCGAGGAACTTGGCCAGCCGGGTCTGCGCGGCGTTGTACCGGTTGGCCATGTCGGAGCGGAAGGCGGCCTTGGTCCTGTACATCGTGACCAGTTCCTTGAGCTTGGCATGCTCCTCATCCCAGCGTTTGCGCAGTTCCTCGAAGCGGGCGTTGCGCTCAACGCGGGCCTCCACATAGGAGGCGAAGGATCCCCCGTGGACCCAGGCGGTCGCCCCGGAATGCCCCGGTTCCAGGGTGACGATGCGGGTCGCCGCGTTGTTGAGCAGTTCGCGGTCGTGGCTGATGAACAGCACCGTCTTCGGCGACGCGGCCAGCTTGGCCTCCAGCCAGCGCTTGCCGGGGACATCCAGGTAGTTGTCCGGTTCATCCAGCAGCAGCAGCTCCTCCGGGCCGGCGAAGAGCGCCTCCAGCACCAGGCGCTTCTGCTCGCCGCCGGAGAGGGTGGAGGCGGCGCGGTGGGCGGCCTGGTCGAACGGAACGCCCAGGGCGGCCATGCAGACCTCGTCCCAGACGGTCTCCAGTTCGTAGCCTCCGGCGTCCCCCCAGTCCACGATCGCCTGGGCGTAGGCCATCTGAATCTTTTCGTCCTCGGATCCAAGCATCGCAGCCTCGGCCGCGTCCAGCTCGCGGGCCGCCCTGGCCAGTTCCGGCGTGGCGGTGGAGACCAGCAGGTCGCGCACGGTGGATCCGTCGCGCACCTGGCCAACGAACTGGCGCATGATGCCCATCGACCCGGACCTGTTCACCGTGCCCTCGTCCGGGGCCAGTTCGCCGGAGATGATCCGGAAAAGGGTGGTCTTTCCGGTGCCGTTGGGTCCGATCAGCGCGGTCTTGGAACCGGAGGCCACCTTGAAGGTGGCCCCGCCCAGCAGTTGGGTGCCGTCGGAAAGGAAGTATTGGAGGTCGGTCACGTCGATATGGGCCACCGGACAAGCCTAGCGGCCGGGCCCTACGCCAGAGTGCGCTGCACGGCCTCCGCCACCACGTCCAGGAGTTGCCCCCGCTGCGCGAAGGCGGCGCGCTGCACGTCCGCGCCCGTGCCCTGGGCAAGGATTGCGGCCAGGCCCGCGGAGACCTCGCGTTCCTCTCCGGTTTCCTCCAGCACCGGACGGATGTGCCGCAGCAGTTCGGCCACCGCTTCCGCGGCGGGAACGGCACGGCGGGTGGCCACCTTCACCAGTTCCCCCGACACCCCCGCCCGGCTGGCCTGGAACATCCACACGCGCAGCAGGTCGGAGGTGGCGGGGTCCGGGGAGATGCCGGCGCGCCATTGCCGCGCGGCGGTTTCCACCAGGGCACGCACGACGGCGGCCAGCGTTGCCGCGTGTTGGGGGTCCAGGCAAACGTCCGCCACCCGGACCTCGACCGTGGGCACCCGCGGGGCGAAGCGGGCGTCGAAGTAGAGCATCTTGGTGTCTAAAGGCACCCCGGAGGCCAGGAGCGAGGCGGAACGCAGCCGATAGGCGTGCGCGGATCCAAAGATTGCGCTGGGGCCGGTGGTGGGCCACCGGCCCCAGCCCTGGTAACGGTAGCTGGCGAAGCCGGTGTCCGCGCCCTGCCAGAACGGGGAGTTTGCGCTCAGGGCCAGCACCGTGGGCAGCCAGACCCTCATCCGGTCCAGCACCCCGACTCCCTCTTCCAGGTCCGCCACCGCGACGTGGACATGGAAGCCGCAATACAGGGTTTCGCGGAAAGTGATCCCGAAGGGCTTTTCCATCCGGGCGAACCGCTTGCCCGGAACCATGTGCGGGACCACCTCGAAGGGGAAGGTGGCCAGGGCCGCGACGGCGGCACCGGCCCGTGCCGCTGCGCGGTCGGCGAGTTGACGTCCGCGGCGGATGGTCTCGGCAATCTCGGAAAAGTGGAATACCGGGGGGGAAACGACCTCGATCTGCTCCTGTTTGACCTCGAAGGTCAGCTCCGGTCCGGCCGAAAGCGACGCCGCCCCCGGGATGGCGGTGGCCGATTCGTCCCGGGCGGCGAGGACGGTTTCGGCGGCCGCGAACGGGAGGTTGCTGCCGCGGCCCACCAGCAGCAGTTCCTCTTCGACTCCGAAGCTGCGCAGGGCACCCTCCGCCCGCGGGAGCGCGGCATGGTGTTCCATCGGGACCTCGCCTTCGTCGGTTCCGGGCGCCGGTATGGCTTTCCGCCACGCTAGCACCGCAGGCATCCGTCCGGCAGGGGCCTGCACTGGGCCACGACGAGGCACCGGGCCCCGGCAGGGATGCCGGAGCCCGGTGCCTCGGTCAGGGTCCGGTCAGTAGTTGATGATTTGGGGTTGGGCGAGGTGCTTGAGGCCCTCGACGCCGAACTCCAGGCCGTAGCCGGATTGCTTGGCTCCGCCGAAGGGCATGCGCGGGTCCACGGCGCCGTGCTTGTTGATCCACACGGTGCCGGCCTCGATGCGGGCGGCCACCTCGCGGGCCTTCTCCTTATCGGAGGACCAGACCGAGGCGCCCAGGCCGACCTCGAGGGCGTTGGCCATCTCCACCGCCTCGTCGATCGTGGAGTACTTCACGATGGGCAGGGCGGGTCCGAACTGTTCCTCGGCGACCAGCGGGTTTTCGTTGTCGACGTCCGCGACCAGGGTGGCCGGGTAGAAGAACCCGGGCTGGGACTCGTCCGGGTTGCCACCGGTGACGATGCGGGCCCCGGACTCCTTCGCGGCCTGGACCAGGTTCGCGACGATCTGGTACTGGGACCTGTTCTGCAGGGGGCCGAGCACGTTGTTCTCATCCAGCCCCACACCCATCGGCATGGCGGCCGCGACCGCCGCCAGGGCGGTGACGGTTTCTTCGTAGATATCCTCGTGCACGTAGAGCCGCTTCAGCGCCGCGCAGGTCTGGCCGGTGTTGATGAACGCACCCCAGAACAATCCCTCGGCGATAGCCTTGGGGTCCGCGTCCGGGAGCACGATCCCGGCGTCGTTACCGCCCAGTTCCAGGGTCAGGCGCTTGACGGTGTCGGCGGAGGAACGGATGATCGCCTTGCCCGTGGCGGTGGAACCGGTGAACATGACCTTGTCCACCTCCGGGTGCCCGGCCAGGGCCTCGCCCACGTCCCGGCCCCCCGACACGGCGTGCAGGATGCCCTCGGGCAGGACCGTGTTGAGCACGTGGACCAGGGCCAGCACGGACAGCGGGGTGTACTCGGAAGGCTTCATGACCACGGTGTTGCCCATGCGCAACGCCGGGGCCAGCTGCCACACACCGATCATCATCGGCCAGTTCCACGGCCCGATCGCGCCCACCACGCCCAGCGGGCGGTGGTGCAGCTCGGCCCGTCCGCCCTCGTCATCGAAGAGGACCTCGGGCTCAATCTCGAAAGCCGCGGTCGCGCGCAGCCACGCCGCGCACGCGCCGACCTCGAAGCGGGCGTTCGGCCCGTTCAGCGGCTTGCCCTGCTCCCGCGAGAGCAGCACCGCCAGGGCCTCCGCGTTGGCCTCGATGGCATCGGCGGCCTTGTTCAGGAACCCGGAGCGCTCGGCGTGGGACAGCGCCCCCCAGCCCGGCTGCGCGGCACGGGCCGAGGCAATCGCAGCCTCCAAATCCGCCACCGTATGCTCAGGCGCCCGCCCCACCACCTCACCGGTGGCCGGATCCTTAATCTCCCGACCCCCCACGGCCGGCTCGACCGCGGACAGCAGGTCCTCGAAAGTGGTGCCTTGGATATCTGACTGAGTGGTCATGGTCGCTCCTTATAGTGTTGGTGGGCCAAACGGTTGGTGCGCCGGGCGCTCGGTGGGGCTTGGCCCGGGGATCGGTGACGGATGGTCTGGAAGGCTGGAGATCGGAGGCGTTCAGGCCCTGGGGTCCGGGCCAGGGGCAGGCACCGCGCCGTGGCCGGCAAGTGTGTGGTCCGGACCGTCCTGGTCGCTGACGCTCTGCTGGTCGGTAGTGCTGTGCTGGTCGCTAGTGCTGTCCTGGTCGGTGGTGCCGTGCTCCGCTTCGGGTTCGGCGTCCGCTTCCCCGCCCCGGCCGATGCCCGCGTAGACCTCGGGGCGGGTCCGGGCAATTGACCTGGCCCAGGCGGTGCCGATGACCCCGGCAGCCACGACGATAGTGGGGAGCAGCCACCCGAGGACCCCGGGCTCCTCCAGTCCGATCAGGACGTCGAAGTTCACCGCGATCATGCCGAGCAGGACGGTGAGGGCAGCGGCGGCCAGGGCGGGGGCAACAGCCCGTGTCCAGGGTCCGTGCCCGTGGCGGTGGCGGCGGAAATACCCCACCACGGCCATGGAGGTGAGCGCCATCAGCAGGACCAGCCCGAAGGCCCCCATGTTGGTCAGCCAGGTGAACAGGGTCAGGACGGGAAACAGCGGCCCGTATTCGTGTCCGGCTCCGGCGGCGGCGAACACGGCGAGCACCACCAGCGCGATGCCCGACTGGGCCAGGGAGCCGGCTGCCGGGGCCTGGGTGCGCGGGTTGGTCCGGGCCAGGACTGCGGGCAGGACGCCCTCGCGGCCCAGGGCGAAGAAGTACCTGGCCACCACGTTGTGGAAGGCCACCAGCGAGGCCAGCAGGCTGGTGATGAACAGCAGGGCGGACAGGTCCACAAACCATTGGGGCGTGTGCTCTGACAGGAAGACGAAGAGCAGGTCCGGACCGAACTCCCGCGAGCGTGCCACCACCTGCCCGGCTCCCTCGCCCACGGCCATTGCCCAGGCGGAGAAGGCATAGAAGGCGGCGATGACGACGATGGCGATGAGCGTGGCCCGGCGGGCGGTGGTGCGCGGGTCCTTGGCTTCCTCGTTGTAGATGGCGCCGGATTCGAAGCCCATGAACGCGGCGATGCTGAACGCCAGGGCCGCACCCACGCCGGCCGTGAACAGGGAGTCCGGCGCGAGGGACTGCCCGCCGACTCCCTCCGGAGCAGCGCCGAAGGCGATGGCGTCGTAGACGATGACCACCAGGAACTCCAGGGCCACCAGCAGGCCAAGGACCTTGGCGGAGAGGTCGACCTTGTTCACGCCCAGCACCGCGACCACGGCCCAGCCGGCCAGCGCGCACGCCCACCAGGGCAGTTCGAGGCCGCTGAAACCGCCAATGAAGGAGGACAGGGCGAAGCCGAACAGCCCGTAGATGCCGACCTGCATGGCGTTGTAGGAAAGCAGCGCCACCCATGCGGCCCCGACGCCTGCGGACTTGCCCAGCCCGCGCGCGATGTAGGCGTAGAAGGCGCCGGCGTTGTGCACGTGCTGGCTCATGGCGGAGTAGCCGGCCGAGAAGAGCAGCAGCACGGCCCCCAGCACCACGAAGGACAGCGGAATGCCCAGCAGGCCCGTGACGGCGAAGTTGCTGGTCACGCCGCCGGCGACCACGGTCAGGGGGGCGGAGGCGGCGATGATCATGAAGACGAGTGCCGGGACGCCCAGACGGCGCTGGCCCAGCCCGGCGGCGGGCTGCCGGGAGGGATGGTTCAGGCTCATGGGAACTCCTGGGGCCTGGCGTCCGGGGATGGGACGCGGGGTTGGATGGTACTTGCCTCCACTGTCCCCGGAATGGACCCCCCGGGGCTTGTCATCCCCTGCCCGGCACTTGCCTTCCTGCGCCCGCTTAGGGAGGGCCACGCCTCCCTGAACCGCAGGGGTTTGCCTCCCGGGTTTGCTTTACGGGTTCGCCTCACCGGGCGCGGAGGAAGGCGCCGTCCGGCCCGGCCGGGAAGCCGGGACGGCGGCGACCCGCGGTCAGGAAGCGAGGACGCCCAGCCCGCTGCGGTACTGCGCCGGGGAGATCCCGTAGGCGGCGCGGAAGGCACGGCTGAAGTGGGCTGCGTCCGGCAGCCCCCAGCGCGCGCCGATGGCGCCAACGGGCACCTCCGCGTGCAGCGGATCGGCAAGGTCCCGCCGGCAGTGCTCGAGGCGGCGTTCGCGCACCCAGCCCGCCACGGTGAGCCCCGAGGCGGCGAAGAGCTTGTGCAGGCTGCGCACGGACATGAAGTGCGCTGCGGCGATCATCGCCGGGTCCAGGCCGGGATTGGAGAGTTGGGCCCCGATGAAATGCTGGACCCGGCGCAGCAGGCGCGCGTTGGAACCGACCGCCTGCCCGGCCCGGGAGTAGACCTCGTCCGCGAGGACGGTGGAGAGGAGGTCGACGACGTTCATGGCCAGCCGGTGTCCGATCGGCCCGTCCAGCCTGGGCAGCATGGTTCCGATCTGGCTCAGGAACGGCGCCACGGCCGAGCCGAGGCGGTGTCCGGAATCCATGCGCACGGCGGTGAGTTCCGCAACGTCCTCCGCCGGCAGCCCGGTCAGTTGCTGGGGGAACATCAACACGAGGGTGGTGAAGTCGCCGTCGAAGGACAGCGTGTAGGGACGCCGGGTGTCGTAGATGGCCAGGTCCCCCGGACGCATCACGGTTTCACGGCCGTCCTGGACCAGCAGCGCGTGCCCGCTGACTTGCAGGTTCAGTTTGTAGTAGGGGGTGGCGGACCCGGCGATCAGCCCGGGCGTGCGCTCCACGGCGTGTGGGCCCGCGGCCACCTCCATGATCGCGACCTCGTTGAGCTGGCGTCCGCCCAAGCGCCCGGCGAAAGGCCCCGGGCACACCGCGGTGGCCTCCAGCGGCACGAAGGAGTCGGACACCAGCCGCCGCCATGCGGCAAAGGAGTCGGCGTGCTGGACCTGGTAGGGAGCGGTGGGCATGGGCGGGCCTCCGGAGGGGACGGAACTACCGGTGATGCGTGTCACAGTTATGCCACTTTACGGCAAAACGGAATGAACGTCACTTTTTTCTCCCCCCGTTGAATAACGGGCTCCGGCGCCGGCGCCCCGGCGCCACCGGCTACTGCGCGCCCAGTAGCCCCAGATGCGCATCCAGTTGCGCCTCAAGCTGGTCCGGGGTGTTGAAGTCGGGGTCGAACACCGCGGCGACCTGCGCCCCCTGCAGGAAGGTCAGCAGGGTCTCGGCCACCGCATCCACGGGCAGCCGGGCCGGCGCGGCTCCAGCCGCGCGGGCTTCCCGCAGCCAGGCACGGATCTTCCGCCTCCAGTCCAGGGTCACCGCATCGTACAGTTCGGCCGGTCCCCCACGCTGCAGGGCCAGCGGCCAGAAGGCAATCACCACGCGTGCCTCATCAATGCGCTCCTCGTCCAGCGGCAGGACCTCCAGGCAGAAGGCCCGCAGCGCTTCGAAGCCGCCCTTCCCCTCTGTCACCAGATTGATGCGCGTGCTGGTGCGCTTGAAAACGTGCGCGAAAGTGGCAAGCAGCAGGCTGGCCTTGGTGGGGAAATACGGTTTCACCGCCCCGTTGGCGAAGCCCGCCTCCGCGGCCACGTCGCGCAGCGTCGCCGCGTCCAGCCCGTACCGGGCGATGATCCGCCACGTGGTCTCGACGATCTCTTCCCGACGGCGCTCGTGGTCGACGATCTTGGGCATGGCTCCTTCCCTGGCCATCGTCTGACGGCCCTCCAGCAATCCTAGGCGCCCCCGCGGTGAAGGCTACGCCTTCCGCTGCGCACCCATCACGCAGGCCAGCGAGGCGAGCACTCCCGCCAACGAAAGCGCCAGCATCCCGCCGAACGATCCGCTGGACTGAATCAGGCTGCCGCAGACAACGGGTCCCACCGCGAAGCCGGTGCCAATCATCAGGTTGGTGGTGTTCATGATGTGCCTGCTGCTGCCCAGGCTGGAGAGGCT
Organism: Zafaria cholistanensis; assembly: GCF_008580665.1. Taxonomy (GTDB): domain Bacteria; phylum Actinomycetota; class Actinomycetes; order Actinomycetales; family Micrococcaceae; genus Zafaria; species Zafaria cholistanensis. The sequence continues at coordinate 103,608 of NZ_BKDJ01000007.1, read as the reverse complement.
GGAGAGCAGGTAGGGCAGGATGAAGGTCCAGGCGAACTTGAAGATGACCGCCGCCACGGCGAACCGCACCAGTCCCGGCGTTCCAAAGAACAGCGCAACGCTGCAGGCCATCCCGAGGTAGCCGGCCAGCAGGAACAGGCGCCGCCGCGGCGTATCGCCCAAGAGTGTGGCGACCAGGGCAGACATGATGCCGGCGGCGGTGGCCACGGAGAGCACCAGGCTGGAGGCGGAAAGTTCGATCCCGGCGGCAGCGGAGAGTTGGGCCATGAAGGTCCAGACGCCACTGAGCGAAACGTAGAACAACAGCACCGCCGCCATGCCCAACACGAACCTGCCCACCGGAAGCTTGGCTGGAGCGCCTGCAGGGGCCGCACTGGCGCCGCGGGACGCACGCAGGGCATCGCCGTCGATGCAGCGCACCACAAACAGGCACAGCGCGGCCAGTCCGGCCAAAGTCCAGTAGATTGCCGCCACGTCCGCGCCGGCGTACAGCGCGGGGAACACGGCCAGGATCACCGCGCCCATCGCCAGTTGGAAGACCACGAAGATGCCGAAAGCCCGGCTGGGGTTGGAGGTCCTGCCGCTCAGCGACAGGATGATGACGGTGATGGACCCGGCGGCCAGCGAGGTGACGACGCGGGCCACGACCAACAGCGCAAAGCTGTCAATAAAGCCCGAGGCAAGGTTGCCGGCGATGACGATCGCGGTGAACAGGTAGGTCGCGGTGCGCAGGTCCATGCGCGTCAGCCACAGGTAGGCCGGCACGGTGGCCATGCTGAAGGCGCCGAGCTCCAGCGAAAACAGCATGCCCAGTTCCACGGGGGTCAGGTTGAACTGCGCGGCCAGCTTGCCGGCGATTACCGGGGCGACCAGCAGCACGGTGTAGAGCACGGCGCTGAAGACGGCAATGTACGTATAGGTGCCGCGGTCGGTCCCGGCACGGGCGCGGGGGGAAGCCAGGGTGGTGGCCATGGGGGTGCCTTTCTTAACGGAGGGAGGAACGCTGGGGGCAGTCAGGCCTGCGCGGAGGCGGCGAACGCGTCCTGCCCGGCTCCCGCCCCGGCGTCGAACACCTTTTCCCCGGCAAACCAGGTCTGGCGGGCGGTGATGAACCGGACCCGGTCAATGTCGATTGCGTGGGGGTCGTCGGAGAGCAGCACGAAGTCCGCCGACTTCCCGGGGACGAGGGAACCGGCGACGTCGTCGATGCCCATGGCCTCCGCGCAGGCGGTGGTGTAGACCCGGATGGCCTCCTCGAGCGTGATCGCCTGCCCCGGCCAGAGCGTTCCCGGGAACTGGCCGGTGGGATCCTTCCGCGTCACCAGCCCGTAGACCCCCTCCCACGGATTGGGGGAAACGCTCACCGGCCAGTCCGAACCGCCGGCCACCCGGGCCCCGGCGTCCAGCAGCGCCCTGTTCGGCTGCATCTTTTCGGCCCGCTCCGCGGGCAGCACCGTGGCGATCGCCTCGGAAATGGCGCCGGGGAACCACAGCGACGGGGAAATGTCCGCGGTCACGTCCAGGTCGGCGAAGCGCGGGATGTCCTCCGGGTGCACGAACTGCCCGTGGGCGATGTGGTAGCGAACCTGCGTATGGCCGGCCGCGCGGACCTTCTCCACGGTGTCCAGCACCAGGCGCACGGAGGCATCGCCGGTGCAGTGGATCTTCGCCGAGATCCCGCGTTCGGCGGTGCCCATCAGCCACCCCTCGAGTTCGGCCGGATCCATGGTGGTGGTGCCGCAGTGGCACTCCGGGAACCCGGCCGCGGGCAGGTAGGGCTCGATGAACGCGGCGGTGCCGGCCGGCGGAACCCCGTCGAGGAAGATCTTTATGAAGTCCGGCCGGTGGTGCGCGGAACGGAGCTCTTCACGATGGGCAATGATGTCCTCCCCCAGCGGGGTGGTGCCAAAGATGAAGTCGTTGGCCTGCATGCTGGTCACTACCCAGGCCTGCAGGCCTCCGTCGTCGTCCAGCTTTTTCAGCGCCCGCATCAGTTGCAGCGAGGCGGCCGCATCCTGGAATCCCGTGATGCCGTAGGAGTGCAGGATTTCGATCCCGCGGGCCGCGGCTATGCCCAGGTCCGCGATAGACACCGGCTGCAGCCGTGCGAGGGCCCGCTCGACCAGCACCCCGCCGGCTTCGATCAGCACCCCCGTGGCCCGGCCGGAGGCATCCCGCAGGATCTGCCCGCCCTCGGGGTCCGGGGTGCCTCCGCCGATACCCGCCAGCTCCAGGGCCTTCGAGTTGGCCCAGCGGTTGTGCTTGCTGTCGTCCTTGAGCAGTGCCGGACGGCCCCCGGTTGCCGCATCCAGCCGGGCCAGCGCCTCGGGAGTGTTCAGTTCGGGCAGCAGGCCTGATCCCCAGTTCCCACCCACCACCCACTCCTCCGGGCCCAGGCCGGAGGCATAGGCGGCAATCGCCTCCAGGAAGCCGTCCAGCCCCAGCGTCGGCGGCGCGTCCAGCTCGAACAGGTCCATCTGCCCCGCGAGCATGTGGTGGTTGTGCACGTCCAACAGCCCGGGCATCACGTAGCGCCCCTCCAGATCGACCACCTCGGCTGCCCCCGCGGCGAGCGCGGCGGCCTCTTCGCCGAGGGCAACGATTCGGCCGGCGGAGACCGCCAGGGCATCGGTCCGCGCGAGTTCCGGGTCGAGGGTGTCGATCACGCCGTTGATAAGAACGAGGTCTGCACTCTGTGCTGCCATCTCGCGGATCCTTTCGGAAGGGGTGCATGGGGAACGTGCAAGCAATTTCTACACCGGGAGGTTTTCCAACCTGTTTCAGGGTGCTTGCCGGCGGAAGTGTCCGGCGGCCGGCTGGCCGGGGGCCCGGAGACGGCCCCTCCAGCTTGCGGCCGGCGCGCGCGGCACGGCTTGGCTTTGGGCGTCCAGCATTTGGCAGCCCGCGCCCCGTGGATCCCCAACCGCCCGGCGCAGCGCGCGCCTCGGCCCGCACGACATACCCCATCAGCCCCTCAAAGAAAACCCTTGTCCTGCCCCGAAGGATTCGCTAACCTCTACAGTCAGAGAAAATAAATGTGGCACCCGCCACACCCCGCCCCGCGCCCGGCCTCATCGCGTGCCCCCGGCGCGGGACCGCCACTACCCCTCTCCCGCCCCGCCCGCCCGGGCGCCGGAACGGTTCGCCCAGCACCACGGGGCTCCCGTCCCCGGCATCCGTCTTCCCTCGCCCGTTCCTGACCTTGGAGACACCATGACCTCGTGCCATTCCACCCCGGATGCCGGCTCCACCCCCGCCAGCCTGCTGACCGTGGCGCCCGCCGGGGCCTATTCGCTGCCGACCGCGGAGGAGATCACCGCCGTGCGCGGCCTCCTGGCCAAGGCGGGCCTGTTTCCGGAGACGGCACGCATCGCCTACCTGGGGCTCCTTGACCCCCGCTGCGAAGGGGATTCCCCGGCGGTGGACCGCCGGTTCCGGATCTTCCTGCTGGACACCACCGGTGGGGCGCCGAAGGACGTCGTGGTCTCGGCCACCCGCGCCGAGGTCGAATCCGCCGTCGAACTGGACCCCGCCGCGAACGGCCACCTGCCTGTCCTGGAGGAGGAATTCGAGGTCGTCGAACAGGTCCTCTCCACCCACCCGGAGTGGCTTGCCGCCCTGGCCAAGCGAAACCTCGACGTGGACAAGGTGCGCGTCGCCCCGCTCTCCGCCGGCGTCTACGACTACCCGGAGGAGGAGGGCCGGCGCATCCTGCGCGGGCTGGCCTTCGTGCAGGAGCATGAGGCCGACTCCGCCTGGGCACACCCGGTTGACGGGCTCGTCGCCTACGTGGACGTCACCTCCGGCAAGGTCAACCAGGTCCTGGACTTCGGCGCCGTTCCCGTTCCGGCCGAGCACGGCAACTTCACCGACCCGGAACTGACCGGCCCGCTGCGCACCACGCAGAAGCCCATCGAGATCACCCAGCCCGAGGGCCCGTCCTTTACCGTGGCCGGAGGCAACCACGTCGAGTGGGAGAAGTGGAGCCTGGACGTGGGCTTCGACGTCCGCGAGGGCCTGGTGCTGCACAACATCGGCTTCGAGGACGGCGGGCGCGTGCGCCGCATCCTCAACCGCGCCTCCATCGCCGAGATGGTGGTCCCGTACGGGGACCCGTCGCCGGTGCGCAACTGGCAGAACTACTTCGACACCGGGGAGTACCTGGTGGGCCAGTACGCCAACTCGCTGGAACTGGGCTGTGACTGCCTGGGCGAGATCCACTACATCTCCCCGGTCATCTCCGATGCCTTCGGCAACCCGCGCACCATCCACAATGGCATCTGCATGCACGAGGAGGACTTCTCCATCCTCGCCAAGCACTCCGACCTCTGGAGCGGGGTGAACTACACCCGCCGCAACCGCCGCCTGGTGATCAGCTTCTTCACCACCATCGGCAACTACGACTACGGCTTCTACTGGTACCTCTACCTGGACGGCACGATCGAGTTCGAGGCCAAGGCCACCGGCGTCGTGTTCACCAGCGCCCAGCCGTCCAAGGACTACCCGTACTCCTCGGAGATGGCCCCCGGCCTCGGTGCCCCGTTCCACCAGCACCTCTTCGGCGCCCGCCTGGACTTCGCCCTCGACGGCGGACCCAACCGGGTGGTCGAGGAGGAGGCCGTGCGCGTCCCGGTCTCGGCCGAAAACCCCCGCGGCAACGCCTTCACCCGCAAGCGCACCGTGCTGGCCCGCGAATCCGAGGCCGTGCGGGACACCGACATGGCCTCCGGCCGCGCCTGGATTGTGCAGAACGAGCAGTCGCGCAACCGCCTGGGCGAGCCGGTGGGCTACAAGCTGCACCCGCAGGGCCACCCGACCCTGCTGGCCGACCCCTCCTCCTCCGTGGCCCGGCGCGCCGCCTTCGCCACGAAGGCCCTGTGGGTTACCCGGCGCAGCGAGGATGAGCGCTACCCCACCGGGGACTTCGTCAACCAGCACCCGGGCGGCGCCGGCCTGCCCGCCTACATCGCGCAGGACCGGGACATCGACGGCCAGGAAATTGTCCTGTGGCACACCTTCGGACTCACGCACTACCCGCGCGTCGAGGACTGGCCGATCATGCCCGTGGACCACGTGGGGTTCAAGCTGCGTCCTGAGGGCTTCTTCGACCGCTCCCCGGTCCTGGACGTCCCGGCCCCGGCACCCGGCAAGCACTGCCACCAGTAGGGCGGCAGTGGCCCAGACCGCGTTGTGGACGGCCGCCCCGGCCGGCCACAACCGCCCCAAGGCATCCGTCCCGTGCGGGCCGGCGTCCCCCGCCGCGCCCCCCGCGGTGCCGGCCCGGGCGGCCGCCGGGCTGGCCGCGGCCGCGTTCGCGGCCCACGGACTGCTGCTCGCCACGCACCACCACGGCCCCTGGCTGACGGCACTGTTCGCCGCCATGTCCCTGGCCTGCGGCGCCTGCGCCGTGAAGACGTGGCGCAGGCCCTCGGTCCACGGGTTGTCCTCGCTGCTGGCCATGTCCCTGGCCATGATGGTGCTGCACCTTGCGCTGTTCCTCGGCCCCGGCGGGACCTCCACCGGGCACGGGACACACCATGCGGCGGTGCCAGCGGCGCCGGCTCCGGCGGGGCAGAACCTGCCCGTGCAGGCTGCGGCGGGGCTGGGCTCCGGCCTGCAGGGAAGCCTGATCCCGGGAGACGGGACCCAGGGAGAAGGCGCCCAGGGAGACGGAGCCCAGGGAGACGTCCAGGGAGGCGGGTTCCCCGAAGAAGGCGCCCAGGGAGGCGCGATGCTGGGGATCGCGGGGCTGGAACTGGCGGTGGCCTGGTCGGCCGGGTTCGCGCTGCGGCGCCGGCGCTAAGCCCGCCCGTCCGGCCAGCCCAGCCAGCCAAACCCGTCCAGCCAATGCCGTCCAACCAGGGCCGTCCAACCAGGGCCGTCCTCCGGCCTCCCCGGGGTGGGCGGCTGTCCGGCGATCCGTTCCGGAAACCCGGCGTCATACACGGGAGGCACACCAAAACGGCGGCGGAAGGGGTTCTCCTTCCGCCGCCGTTTTGGTGTGCGTGCGGCTAGAGTGCGCCGCCGGCCGCGGTGGGGGCGGAGGCGTCCTGGCCGGAGTCGCCCACGGTTTCACGGGCAACGAAGTTCTCGATGTCGAAGAGGTTGTTGGTGCGCTCGGCGATGGTCAGCAGCGTGTTCATCGACGCGACCTCCTCGACCTGCTCCTTCAGGAACCAGAGCATGAACTGCTCGCCCAGGGCGTCGCCCTCGGCACGGGCCGCGGCGAAGAGCGCCTCGATTTGGGAGGTGACCTGCTTCTCCTGGTTCAGGGCCAGTGCGATGGGCGCCTTGTGGTCGGCGAAGTCGTTGATGGGCTGGGAAACCCCCGGGATGGACGTGGGCAGGTCGCGGTCCAACTGGTACTGCACCAGCATCATGGCGTGGTTCCGCTCCTCGACGGCCTGCTCATAAAAGTGGCGGGCCAACTGCGGAAGGTCCTGGTTGTCGTACCACACCGCGATTGCGATGTACTGCTGGGAGGCCGCAAACTCGTGGCCGATCTGCTCGCTGAGAAGTTCCTTGAAAGTTGCCATGCGCCCACGCTACCGGCCGGCCATCCTGCGTGGTAGCAAGGAACGCCTAGCCAAACCGGGGCCCGGGCGGGGGCGCGGGACGGATGTACGGCACGGTTGTACCGGGGCGAAATCGGGCCTTTGCCGGACACGGAACCGGCGGAGGCGCACCAGGGGCCTCCGCCGGTTCCGTGGGGTGTCAGACCAGCCCGTCGCTGAGGTGGTTTGGCGTTCCGAAACGGTGCGCCGTGATGGACACGGCCTGTTCGTGGAGGAACGTCAGCAGTTCCACCCGGCCGGCGGAGACCACGTCGCCGGCGTAGATGGCGACGTCGGGCTTTCCCCCGGTCGCGGCGGCGGTGGCGGACACCGAGCCGCCGATCAGGCGAATCCGGGCGGCCGACTCCGGGCCGGTCTTCCCGGCGAGTTCGCGGGCGCGCCGCGCCCACTGGTCCGCGTCCTCGATCCGGACGGGAACCCCGGCCTTGGCCAGCGCGGCCATGAGCGGGGCGGGGAGTTCGACGGCGCTGCTCACCGTCAGGTGGGCTCCGGATGTTTGGACACCGGATGTTTGGACACCGGATGCCTGGACGCCGGAGGTTTCGATGCCGGACCAGGCGCGCAGGCCTGCCGCGGCCACCCGCAGCAGTTCGGCGGGTCCGTGGCCGGAAGTTTCCGCCTCATAGCGCACGGTCACCGGGACCGGGCGGTAGCGGAACACGTTGCGCTCCGCGGCCAGCCCGGAGACATCCTTCGCGGTGCCGAACTCTGCGCGCCAGGCGGCGGCGTCAGTCGCGACCGCCTGCTCCAGCCAGGCGGCGTCGGCCTCGGGCAGGCCCGCGGCGCGGGCCGCCTCCAGCAGCGGAGCGGCCAGGCCGGTGGCCGGTGACGGCGCGGAACCACGGTCCGCAGCGTCAACGGGGGCGTCCTTCCAGGACCCCAGCCCGATCAGGTAGTTCGGGCCGCCGGCCTTGGTGCCGGCGCCGATCGCCGACTTCTTCCACCCGCCGAACGGCTGGCGGCGCACGATCGCCCCGGTGATGCCGCGGTTGACGTACAGGTTTCCGGCCTGCACGTTGTCCAGCCAGTAGCCCAGCTCCTCCGGGTTCAGGGAGTGCAGTCCTGAGGTGAGCCCATAGTCGATGTCGTTGACGATGCCCACCGCTTCCTCCAGCGTCGCGGCCGTCATCACGCCCAGGATGGGGCCGAAGTACTCGATCCGGTGGAACTCAGATCCTGGCTGGACGCCGGCCCGGATGCCCGGGCTCCACAGCTTCCCCGAGGCATCCAGCGGGCGCGGTTCCAGCACCCAGTGCTCGCCCTCGCCCAGCACGGTCAGCCCCCGCAGCAGCTTGCCCCGGGCCGGCTCGATGACCGGGCCCATGCGGGTGCGCGGGTCCCAGGGGTAGCCCACGTGCAGCGAACGGACGGCATCGACCAGCTGGTCGCGGAAGCGCCGGGAGGTGGCGACGGAGCCAACCAGTACCACCAGGGACGCGGCCGAGCACTTCTGCCCGGCGTGCCCGAACGCGGAGGCCGCCACGTCCCGGGCGGCCAGGTCCAGGTCCGCGGACGGGGTCACGATGATCGCGTTCTTGCCGGAGGTCTCGGCCAGCAGCGGCAGGTCCGGGCGGAAGGAGCGGAACAGCTCGGCGGTCTCGTACCCGCCGGTGAGGATCAGCCGGTCCACGGCCGGGTGGGAGATTAACTGCGTGCCGAGCTCGCGCTCGGAGAGCTGGACGTACTGGAGCACGTCGCGCGGGACGCCCGCCTCCCAGAGGGCCTCCACCATCACCGCACCGCTGCGCGCGGCCGGGTGGGCCGGCTTGATGACGACGGCGGAACCTGCGGCGAGTGCCGAGAGGGTGGAACCGGCGGGAATCGCCACCGGGAAGTTCCACGGCGGGGTCACCACCGTCAGCTTCGAGGGCACGTAGGTGGCGCCGTCGACGCGCTCAAGCTCCTGGCCGAGACCGGCGTAGTAGTGGGCGAAGTCGATGGCTTCGGACACCTCGGGATCGCCCTGGTCCAGGGTTTTGCCGCACTCGGAGCCCATGACCTCCAGCAACTCGGCGCGGCGCGCCTCCATGACGACGCCGGCCCGGTGGAGGATCTCGGCGCGGCGGTCCGCTCCCAGCGCCTGCCAGCCGGCAGCCGCCGCCACTGCGGCGGACATGACGTGCTCCAGCTGCTCGGGGGTGGTGAGGGTGTTCTCGCGGACGGTCGCGGCACCGAGGCCGGAGCCGCGCATGCGCCCGGTGATCGCCCGGCCCCAAGTGCGGTTCGCCGGCAGGTCCGGATCGGTGTCCGGGGTGTTGGTGAACTCCGCCCGGCCGGCGGCCAGGTCCGCGATCCGCGCCTCGGCGGCCGCGGCGTCGAACGCGGAGCGGTCCTGGGTGCGGTTCGGGCCCGGCACCTCGGCAGTCAGCGCGTCCAGCGAGGCCAGGAAGCGCTGCTTTTCGCGCTCGAAGAGCGCTTCGTTCGCCTCCAGTTCGAAGACGGCGGACATGAAGTTCTCCTGGCTGGCGCCCTCCTCGAGGCGGCGGATCAGGTAGGCGATGGCGACGTCGAACTCCCCCGGGTGCACCACCGGGGTGTACAGCAGCAGCGAGCCGACTTCACGCCGGACCGCCTCGGCCTGACCGGTGGCCATGCCCAGGAGCATCTCGAACTCGATCCCGTCCGTGACGCCGCGGGCCTTGGCCAGCAGCCAGGCCAGGGCAATGTCGAAGAGGTTGTGTCCGGCCACGCCGATGCGCACGTTGGCTGTCCGGTCCGGCTCCAGCGCGTAGTCCAGGACCGCCTTGTAGGAGGTGTCCGTTTCCTGCTTGCTGCCCCAGGTGGCCAGCGGCCAGCCGTGCAGGTCCGCGTCGACCGTTTCCATCGGCAGGTTGGCGCCCTTGACCACGCGGACCTTGATGGGAGCGCCGCCGGCCTTGACGCGGGCGGCCGTCCACTCCTGCAGCCGCATCATGGCCGAGAGCGCGTCCGGCAGGTAGGCCTGCAGGACGATGCCCGCCTCGAGGTCGCGGAACTCGGGACGGTCCAGGATCCGGGTGAAGACCGCGATGGTCAGCTCCAGGTCCTTGTACTCCTCCATGTCCAGGTTGATGAACTTGCGCCGGGGCGTGGCGGAGGCGGCCAGGCGGTAGAGCGGGGCGAGCTGCTCTTCGATGTGGGCCACGGCCTCGTCGAAGGCCCAGTGGTTGTGCGGGGCGACGGTGGAGGAGACCTTAATGGAGACGTAGTCGACGTCGTCCCGGGCCAGCAGGCGGCGGGTGCCCTCCAGCCGCCGGGCTGCCTCCGCCTCGCCCAGGATGGCCTCACCCAGCAGGTTCACGTTCAGGCGGACGCCGTCCCTGCGGATCTTCGCGATGGAGCGGCCCAGCTTGGCGTCGGTGGCATCCACGATCAGGTGTCCGACCATCTCGCGCAGGACGCGGCGGGCCACGGGCACCACGACCCCCGGCAGCACCGGCGCCAGCGCCCCGCCCAGCGCCACGGCCGAACGCATGTACCAGGGCAGGAAGGAGGGGACCTTCGGCGCCAGCGCGCGCAGGTTGCGGGCCGCGACCGAGAGGTCCTCGGGGCGCACGACGCCGTCGACGAAGCCGACCGTGAAGTCCAGCCCGTTGGGGTCCTTCAGGACGCCCGCGAGCTGCGCGGCCGAGGCATCCACCGGAACCTGGGCCGCCTCGGTGAGCCACCGGCGGACCAGGGCCACTGCGTCTTCGGCGAGGTCTTGGGGCCGGGGCTGGGGGCACCCGGCGTGCTGACCGGCACCGTGCGGGTCCGGGCCGGAGCGGCGGGAAACCCGGGGACGGGCGGACTCCCGGGGTGCGGTGCCGGAAGGGATCGGGGGCGTCAGGTGCACGGTGGTGGACTCCTTGGGGCGTGCGGGAAGGGGGAAGGGAGGCTGTTCCGCATGGTGGTGCGGAGTGCCAACCCAGTATGCGGCGCGAATTACATTAGAAAAAGCACGGAAATCCGGAGGATAATGTTCGGAAATCCTGAACGATTTACCGACCCTTTCGGAGGCCCAAGATGCTCGATATACGCCGCCTGCGCCTGCTGCGCGAATTGAGCATCAGGGGCACCGTTGCCGCCGTGGCGGCGGCCCTCAACTACAGCCCCTCCTCGGTCTCCCAGCAGCTGTCCCAGTTGGAGCAGGAGGCCGGGGTGGAACTGCTGCGCAAGAGCGGGCGGCGGCTGCAGTTCACCCCGCAGGGACAAGTGCTGGTGGCGCACGCCGCGGAACTGCTGGACTCGCTGGAACGCGCCGAGGCGGCGCTCGCCTCCACCCAACCGGCCGTCGCCGGAACGGTGCGGTTGGCCGTCTTCCAGACGGCGGCACTGGCCCTGATCCCGGGCATGCTGCGCACCCTGCGCTCCAGCCATCCCGGCATACGGGTGGAGATGGTGCAGCACGAGCCGGAGACGGCCCTGCGGGAAACCTGGGCGCGGACCTTCGACCTGGTGGTGGCCGAGCAGTATCCGGGGCACGCGGCCCCGCACCACCCGGGCCTGGACCGGGAGCCGCTGATCCACGACGCCATCCGGCTGTGCCTGCCCGCCGCCGGTGCCCCGGCCCAGTTCGGCAGGGCGGTCTCGCTGGAGCAGGTGGCCCGGCTTCCCTGGGTCATGGAACCGCGCGGGGCGGCGTCGCGGCACTGGGCGGAGCAGGCCTGCCGTTCGGCCGGGTTCGAGCCGGACGTGCGCTTCGAGACCGCCGATCTCCAGGCCCATGTGCGCCTGGTCGAATCGGGCCATGCCGTGGCCCTGCTCCCCGACCTGGTCTGGGTCTCCCGGGAGGCGCGCATCCGCCAGGTGGACCTCTCCGGGAGGCCGCACCGGACGGTCTTCACCGCGATGCGGGAATCCAGCGCCGGCCATCCGGCCGTTGCCGCCGTCCGGCGGGCGCTGGCGGCGGGCGCGGCGGCACTCTCCACGGGCCGTCCGCCGGCGCCGGAGCGCCCCGCCAAACCGTCGCGGTAAATCACGCCTCAGTGACGGCCGCCACCTGCTGCCCGATTCACTGCCATACTCGTAGGCGTTCCCGTGCCGCCCCCGCGGCGTTGGGGGGTGCCCCTCCCCCTGACGAGGACCTGCGAGAACCGCGCTTACCGCGCCAAGATTCAAGGAACACCATGACTGAACAAGGATTTCAACTCCTGGCGATTGGACTGTATTTCGCCGCGATGCTCGCCATCGGCTACTACGCGTTCCGGCAGACCGAGGACCTGGACGACTACATGCTTGCCGGCCGCTCGCTCAAGCCCGGCGTGGCCGCACTCTCCGCCGGCGCTTCCGACATGTCCGGCTGGCTGCTGCTGGGGCTGCCCGGTGCCATCTACGCGGCCGGTTTGGTTGAGGCGTGGATCGCCATTGGCCTGACCATCGGCGCGTGGCTGAACTGGAGGTTCGTCGCCCCCCGGCTCCGTTCCTACACCGAGGTCTCCAACAACTCGATCACCGTGCCGAGCTTCCTCGAAAACAGGTTCAAGGACAAGACGCGCCTGCTGCGCGTGGCCTCCGGAGTGATCATCCTGGCCTTCTTCACCTTCTACGTCTCCTCCGGCATCGTCGCCGGCGGCGTCTTTTTCGAGGCGACGTTCGGTGCCCCCTACCTCGTGGGCATGCTTCTGGTGGCCGGCATCACGCTGGCCTACACCCTCTTCGGGGGGTTCCTCGGCGCCACGCTCACCGACGTGGCGCAGGGCCTGCTCATGCTGGCCGCCCTGATCGCCGTACCGCTCATTGCGCTGGTTTCCATGGGCGGTTGGGGCGAGGTGGCCGCGGGCATCGGTGCGGCCGACGCCGCGGCGAACGCCGCCGGTGCGGAGGCCGAACTGCGCCGCACGTCGCTGCTTTTCGGCGGCACCGCCCTGGGCGTCGTTTCCGCCGCAGCGTGGGGGCTTGGCTACTTCGGCCAGCCGCACATCATCGTTCGCTTCATGGCGCTGCGTTCCCCGGCGGATGCCCGGGCCGGCCGCCGGATCGGCATCTCCTGGATGGTCGCCACGGCGCTGGGCGCCATCCTCACGGGCCTCATCGGCATCGCCTTTATCCAGAGCCGCGGCCTGACGCTGGATAACCCCGAGACGGTGTTCCTGGTGCTTTCGCAGACCCTGTTCCACCCGTTCGTCGCCGGGCTGGTCCTCGCCGCCGTGCTGGCCGCCATCATGTCCACCATCTCCTCGCAGCTGATCGTCTGCTCCTCGGCCCTGGTGGAGGACCTGTACAACATTTTCGGCCGGAAGCTGGCCCCGAAGAAGCAGGTCCTGCTGGGCCGCATGGGCGTGCTCGTCGTCGCCCTGGCCGCCGGCCTGCTGGCACTGAACCCCAGCGGCACAATCCTGGATCTGGTCGGATTCGCGTGGGCCGGCTTCGGAGCCGCCTTCGGCCCGGTCATCCTGCTCTCCCTGTTCTGGAGGCGGATGACCGCCATGGGTTCGCTCGCCGGCATGGTCGCCGGTGCGGTGACGGTGGGCATCTGGGGCAACGTGCCCGCCCTCTCGGATGCGATGTTCGAGATCGTCCCTGGCTTCATCGCCTGCACCGTTGTCGCGGTCCTGGTCTCGGTGGCCACCCACCGCCACAGCGACGAGGTCCACGCCGAATTCGCCGAGATGGAGCGGCGCCTCTAGCGGCCTGGAACGCCCGGGCCGCTACAGCGCGGCCTGGGCGTGGCCGTTAATGGCATCCGCCGCACGGATGAGCGCCAGGTGGGAGAAGGCCTGCGGGAAGTTCCCGGCCATCCTTCCGGTGTGGGCGTCGTACTCCTCGGCCATCAGCCCCAGCCCGTTGGCGTAGCCGACCAGCCGGTCCATCAGTTCCCGCGCATCCCCGATCCGCCCGGACCGGGCGTACTGCTCGGCCAGCCAAAAGGAGCAGGCCAGGAAGGGGTGCTCCCCCGGCGGCAGCCCGTCGATGCCGTCCTGCGTCCGGTAGCGCAGCAGCAGGCCGTTTCCGTCGAGCAGGTCGCGCTCCAGGCGCGCTACGGTGCCCAGCATCATCGGGTCGTCGTAGGCCACGAACCCCACCTGGGGCAGCACCAGCAGGGAAGCGTCCACCTCGGTGCCGGCATAGGTCTGGGTGAAGGTGTTCTCCTGCCGGTTGAAGCCGTGCTTGAGGATCTCCGCGCGCAGGCGGTCGCGCAGCAGCGCCCACCTGGCGGCGTCGCCGTCGAGCCCGTGGTCCCGCACCGCCCGCACGCCCCGGTCGAACGCGGCCCACATCATCACCCGCGAATGGGTGAAGTGCTGCTTGTCCCCGCGCATCTCCCAGATTCCGTGGTCTTTCCGGTCCAGGTGGCGTTCCACGTAGCCCAGCATGGCCGCCTGCAGCGGCCAGGAGAAGTTGTCCTCGATGCCGCCCATGTTGCGCAGCTTCTCCAGGGCCACCAGGACCTCGCCGACCACGTCCCCCTGGTACTGGCCCACCGCGCCGTTGCCGATCCGCACCGGCAGCGAGCCCAGGTACCCGGGCAGGTGGGGCAGTTCCCGTTCCGGAAGCTCGCGTTCGCCGGACACGCCGTACATCACCTGCAGGTCCTCGGGGTCCCCGGCCACCGCCCGCAGCAGCCAGTTGCGCCACCGCTGGGCTTCCATCTCATAGCCGTGGGTCATCATCGCCTCCAGCGTCAGGGCCGCGTCGCGCAGCCAGCAGAAGCGGTAGTCCCAGTTGCGTTCCCCGCCGAACTCCTCCGGCAGCGAGGTGGTGGGCGCGGCCACGATCCCGCCGGTGGCCTCGTCCGTAAGCGCGCACAGCACCAGCAGGGACCGCCGCACGATCGCGTCGTAGGACTCCTGCCGGGGAATGTCCCGGGCCCACTTCTGCCAGTAGGTGGTGGTGTGGTGCAGGGCGGCGCCGACGTCGAGCATCTCCGGAACTTCGCGGTGGGACGGGAACCAGCACAGCTCGAAGTCCACCACCGTGCCCGCGTCCACCGTGAAGTCCACCAGGTGCCGGTGGTTGGCCGGCTGGGGTATCCGGTCCGAGACCCTCGGCAGCCGGTCGCCGTGGAGCACGACCGCGTCGGGCCCGGCCACCGCCACGATCGAGCGCAGCCCGCGGTCCTCCCCGTACCGGCGGACCCACGGCAGCACGGCCCCGTACCCGAACCGGATGCGCAGGTCCATGTGCATCGGCACGCTCCCGGCCAGGCCCTCCACCCGCCGCACCAGCGAGGCGCGGCGGTCCCCCACGGGCATGAGGTCGGTGACCAGCACCTCCCCTCCGGCCGCGCGCCACAGCGTGCGCAGCACAAAGGTGGATTCGACGTAGGAGCGCTCCACCACCACGGGTGCCCCGTAGGGCACGGCCCCCCGGGGACGGCCCACGCTGGCGCCGTCCGGGGCGAAGTGGTCGACGGCGCCGGCCGGGGCCAGCAGCCAGCGTCCGTGGTCGGCGGTGCCCAGCAGCGCGGAGAAGGCCGACGGCGAATCGAACCGCGGCAGGCACATCCAGTCAATGCTGCCCGTGATGGAGACCAGGGCCGCGGTCCGCTGGTCCGAGAGAAGTGCGTAGTCCTCGATCGGGGAAGCCATTTACCGAGCCAATCGCATCCGGCGGTCCGGGGCAAGGGAGCCTGCCCGGCTACAGCAGCCCGTCGGCGAGCCCGTGGGGGGTGCCGAAGCGGTGCGCGGTGATGGAGACGGCCTGTTCACGCAGGAACGGGAGCAGTTCCACCCGGCCGGAGGAGACCACTGCGCCGGCGTGGATGGCGACGTCCGGCGAACCCCCCACCGCGCGGGCGGTTGCTGCCGGGTCCGCGCCGATCAGCCGCAGGCGCAGCCCCGGCTCCGGGCCGTTGCGCGCGGCCAGGGCGGCGGCCCGGTCCAGCCACGCGGCGTCGTCCTCGACGTGCACCGCCACCCCGGCGGCGGTGAGTGCGTGGCGGACCGGTTCCGGAAGCACCACGGCGGTGCTCGCCACGGGGAGGCTCCCGGCGGTGAGGCCTGCGGCCAGCACGCGCACCAGCTCGGCGATGCCGTGCCCGGAGGTCGCGGAGTGGAAGCGGACAGTGACCGGAACGGGCCGGTAGCGCAGCACGTTGCGTTCGGCCCGCAGCCCCGACACGTCGCGTGCGGGACCGAAGAGGCGGTTCCAGGCCAGCGCATCGGAGGCCAGGGCCTGCCCCAGCCAGGCGACGTCGGCGGAGGACAGTTGGGCTTCCCCGCCGGACTGCGTTGGGGAGGTGCGGGTCGCGGAGGTGCGGGTCGTGGAGATGCGGGCCGGGGAGATGCGGGCCGGGGAGGGCCCGGCAACGGAGGCGCGGGCGGCGGCGTGCAGCGCCGCGGCCGGTCCGGACCCGGCCGGCCTGTCCTGGTCCACAGCCCTGCCCTGTTCCAAAGCCCCATCCTGTCCGGAAGCACTGTCCTGTCCGGAAGTACCGCCCTGTCCGGAAGCACTGTCCCGTCCGGGCGCCCCGCCGGGGGCAGGCGCATCCTCCCAGGCCCCCAGCCCGATCAGGTAGTTCGGGCCGCCGGCCTTGGCTCCCGGCCCCACGGCCGATTTCTTCCAGCCGCCAAACGGCTGGCGGTGCACGATCGCCCCGGTGATGCCGCGGTTCACATAGAGGTTGCCGGCCTGGATGTGCTCCAGCCAGTACGCGACCTCGTCCCGGTCCAGCGAGTGCAGCCCGCTGGTCAGGCCGTAATCGGTGCCGTTGGCGACGGCGACCGCCTCCTCAAGCGTCTCCGCCGCCATCACGCCCAGCACCGGGCCGAAGTACTCGATCCGGTGGAACTCAGATCCTGGCTGGACGCCGGCCCGGATGCCCGGGCTCCACAGCTTCCCCGAGGCATCCAGCGGGCGCGGTTCCAGCACCCAGTGCTCGCCCTCGCCCAGGACGGTCAGCCCCCTCAGCAGCTTGCCCCGGGCCGGCTCGATGACCGGGCCCATGCGGGTGCGCGGGTCCCAGGGGTAGCCCACGTGCAGCGAACGGACGGCATCGACCAGCTGGTCGCGGAAGCGCCGCGAGCGGGCCGCGGATCCAACCAGCACCACCAGGGACGCAGCCGAGCACTTCTGCCCCGCATGCCCGAACGCGGAGGTCGCCACGTCCCGGGCGGCCAGGTCCAGGTCCGCGGACGGGGTCACGATGATCGCGTTCTTGCCGCTGGTTTCCCCCAGCAGGGGCAGGTCCGGGCGGAAGGAACGGAACAGCTCGGCGGTCTCGTGCCCGCCGGTGAGGATCACGCGGTCCACCGCGGGGTGGGCGATCAGCCGCCGTCCCAGCCGCCGGTCGCCGAGCTGGATGTACTGCAGCACGCTTCGGTCCACGCCGGCCTCCTCAAACGCTTCCCAAAGCGCCTCGGCCAGGACGGCCCCGGTGCGCCGGGCCGGTGTGGCGGGTTTGAGCAGGACGCCGGACCCTGCGGCGAGTGCGGCCAGCGTGGATCCGGCGGGGATCGCCACCGGGAAGTTCCACGGCGGGACGACGGCGGTGAGCTTGGAGGGGATGAACCGGGCGCCGTCGACCATCTCCAGCTCACGGGCCAGTTCGGCGTAGTGGTGGGCGAAGTCGATCGCCTCGGAGACCTCGGGGTCGCCCTGGTCCAGCGTCTTGCCGCATTCGGCAGCCATCACCTCGAGCAGGTCGGCACGGTGGGCCTCCAGCCGGTCTCCGGCCAGGTGGAGCACGGCGGCGCGCGTGGTGGCCGGCAGCGCTCCCCAGGCCGTGCCGTGTTCGACGCCGGCGGAAACCGCCGCCTCCAGGGCTGCCTCGGTGCCGATGACGCGGGAGGATGCCGAGGCCAGGCCCAGGGTGGAGGTGGGGACCCGGCGCAGGATTGCCCGGCCCCACGCCCGGTTTCCCGGCAGGTCGGGGTCGGTGTCCGGGGTGTTGGCGAAGTACGTGGCGGGGCTGACAAAGTCTGTCCGTCCGGCGGGCCCCGCCGGTGCGGTCCCGGTCCCCTCTCCCGGCCGCTGGCCGACTGCCCGGCCGCCCCCCTGGCCGCCCCCCTGGACCGGCCCGGTGCCGGCCGCGCGGCGGGCCGCCTCGGCGGCGGCGTCCTCATACCGGCGGTGTTCGCGGTCACGGTCCTGGGTGCGGTGGGGAGCCGGCACCCGGTCGGTGAGGGCGGCAAGGGAGGCGAGGAAACGGTCCTTTTCGCGCTCGAAGAGGGACGGGTCGGAACCCAGTTCGAAGACGGCGGACATGAAGTTCTCCTGGCTGGCGCCCTCCTCGAGGCGGCGGATCAGGTAGGCGATGGCGACGTCGAACTCCCCCGGGTGCACCACCGGGGTGTACAGCAGCAGCGAGCCGACTTCACGCCGGACCGCCTCGGCCTGACCGGTGGCCATGCCCAGGAGCATCTCGAACTCGATCCCGTCCGTGACGCCGCGGGCCTTGGCCAGCAGCCAGGCCAGGGCAATGTCGAAGAGGTTGTGTCCGGCCACGCCGATGCGCACGTTGGCTGTCCGGTCCGGCTCCAGCGCGTAGTCCAGGACCGCTTTGTAGGAGGTGTCCGTTTCCTGCTTGCTGCCCCAGGTGGCCAGCGGCCAGCCGTGCAGGTCCGCGTCGACCGTTTCCATCGGCAGGTTGGCGCCCTTGACCACGCGGACCTTAATCGGAGCGCCGCCGTTGCCGGTGCGGGCCGCCGCCCACTCCTGCAGCCGGGCCATCACCGACAGTGCGTCGGGCAGGTAGGCCTGCAGGGCAATGCCGGCCTTAAGCCGGTGCAGTTCCGGGCGCTCCAGCAACCGGGTGAAGACCGCGATGGTCAGCTCCAGGTCCTTGTACTCCTCCATGTCCAGGTTGATGAACTTGCGCCGCGCCGACCCGGCGGCAAGCCGGTACAGCGGCAGCAGCCGGTCTGCGACCGTTTCCACCGCCTCCTCAAAGGCCCACCGGCTGTGCGGGGCGGTGGTGGAGGAGACCTTGATGGAGACGTAGTCGACGTCGTCCCGGGCCAGCAGGCGGCGGGTGCCTTCCAGCCGCCGGGCTGCCTCCGCCTCGCCCAGGATGGCCTCACCCAGAAGGTTCACGTTCAGGCGGACGCCCTCGCGCCGCACGCGGGCCAACCCTGCGCCCAGCCGGGCATCGGTGGCATCAACCACCAGGTGCCCCACCATCCGCCGCAGGACGCGGCGGGCCACGGGCACCACGACCCCCGGCAGCACCGGGGCGAGCAGTCCTCCCAGGGCGACGGTCCGGCGGAGCGGCCAGGGCAGGAACGCCGGGACGTCGGGGGCCAGAGCGCGCAGGTTGCGGGCCGCGACCGAGAGGTCCTCGGGGCGCACGACGCCGTCAACGAAGCCGACTGTGAACGCCAGTCCCTTCGGGTCCCGAAGGACCCCCGCCAGCCGGGCGGCGGAGGCGTCGACGGGGACGGTGGCTGCCTCGGCCACCCAGCGGCGGGCCAGTTGGACGGCGTCCCCGGCCAATTCCTGCGGACGAATCGGGTGGACGGTCATGGGCGGCCCCTCCTCGGCCGCCGCAGTGCGTTCCGGCGGTGCGGCCGGCAGGGCGGATCCGGCTTTCAGTATGTCCCGGCCCGCGGCCCACGGGGAACCCGGTTCCCCGGGAACCCCGCACGGCAGTGCGGAGCTTCGGCGGTTCGGGGCCCGGCGACCCGCAGCGTTCACGCCGGGCGGGAACTTCTCACACGGGCCTAACTCCGGCGTAATCGCCAGGAAACACGGGTTAGGGAAGGTTATTCCAGCAACATCGACACCCCAACGTTTTGGAGGATGGGCCATGAACCTCACGGCTTCCCGCATCAGCGACCTGCGTACCCTGTGCCTGGGCGACGCCGTAGAGGTCCGCCGCTTCAACGATGTCCACTACCGCGGACCCGTTGAGGCAATGTCTCCCCGGCTGGGGGTCGCCTGGATCCGCGACGACGCCACGGGGAACCGGGTCATGCTCCACGCCGGCGCCTACGAGGTCTTCCGGCTTCGCGCGGGGCTTGGGGTCGGTATCAGCCACGCGGCCTAGGGGTTTCACCCGACCCTGGCCGGTCCCGGGCCGCACCAGTCCCACGTGAACCACACCAGTTTGGCCCAACCCCCTCGGGCAAAATCCCTCAGACCGAATCCCGCCGGATCAGGCCTCTTGGATCGAGCCCCCCTGGATCGAACCCCCCTGGATCGAGCCGGCACCCGCACGGTGCCCGAATCGGACGATCCACCCGGAGGCCGGGACAGCCAGCGCGGACAACCAGCGCAGAACAGCCAGCGCGGAATGATGGGCCCACCGGCCGCACCGCGCGCACCAGACCGGCGGCGGCAGGCACCTTGGGGGGTGGGGTGCCCGCCGCCGTCTTTGCCGTCCTCCCCGCGGCTCCTTGCCCTGCGGGGCAAGGGGCCGAAGCAGGCACACAGCCGTCCCGGGTACCCTCTAGTGCATGTCCGAGCAGACCGTCCCCGAATCAGCCACCCCCGCAACCCCGCCCAATGGCGCCCTCCCGACGCCATCCCCCGGCACCCCCGAGGCGACCGACGACTTCACCGTCCGCCGCCACACCGCCCCTTCCGGGCTTCGCTACACGACCACCACCGGGCGGCTGGTGCTGCGCCGGGAGGAAACCCGCGACGGTCGCGTCCACGGATTCCTGCCCAAGGCGGAGATCTTCCTGGTCGCCTACACCGCCGACGACGCCGGAGCCCCCGGCCGCGCCGAGGGCCGCTCCCGCGCGCAGAAGAAGGCGGTGCCGCCGGAGCCGAACCGCCGGCCGGTGGTGTTCGCGTTCAATGGAGGGCCGGGGTCGGCCAGCGTCTGGCTGCACATGGGGCTCCTGGGGCCCCGGCTGGTCGATTCGGGCGACGTCGGCTCCATGGTCCCGGCCCCGTACGGGATCGTGGACAACCCCGAGTCGCTGCTGGAGCACGCCGATTTGGTAATGATTGACCCGGTCAACACCGGGTTCTCCCGCGTGGTGCACGGCGGGCCGGTGGATGAGTTCCACGCCTTCATCGAAGACCGGGACCTCGTGGCCGAGGTCATCCGGCTCTGGGTCACCCGCAACAACCGCTGGCTCTCCCCCAAGTACCTGGTCGGCGAGAGCTACGGGACGCTGCGGGCCGTCGCTGTGGCCCGGCGCCTGTTTGAGTCGCACGGGCTGGCGGTCAACGGGCTGGGCCTGGTCAGCCCGGTGCTGAACCTGTCCACGCTGGATTTCCGGCCGGGCAATGACACCCCCTATGCGCTGCACCTGCCGACCTACGCGGCGATCGCGCACTACCACGGCCGGCACGGCAACCGCCGGCTCGAGGACGTGGTCCGCGACGCCGAAGACTACGCCTCCGGGGACTTCGTGGTGGCCCTGCACCTGGGCAACCGGCTCTCCAAGCGCAAGTACGACGCCGTCGTGAAGCACCTGGCCGAGCTGACCACCCTGTCCGAGGCCTTCATCCGGCGCACCAACCTGCGCTGGGAGTACATGGAGTTTGCCACCGAACTGCTCCGCGACAAGGGCCTGATGGTGGGCCGGATCGACGGGCGCTTCGCCGGCCAGCCACCGCGCCTGCAGGCGTCCCACACCTGGGACGACCCGTCGCTGCGCGCCATCGCCGGCCCCTACTCCGCGGCCATCAACCACTATGTGCGCGCCGAGCTGGGCTACGCGTCCGACCTTCCCTACGAGGTCCTCACCGGACGCGTGCAGCCATGGAGCTACCGCACGTTCGAGGGCGCCCCGGTGGACGTGACGCAGGACCTGGAACGGCTGCTGGTGGACCTGCCGCAGCTGCGCGTGCATGTCGACTACGGCTACCACGACGGCGCCACCCCGCACTACGCGGCCGAATACGTGTGGGCACACATGAACCTGAGCCCGCAGGCGCGGGCCCGCTTCACGCACCTCCACCACGAGGCCGGCCACATGATGTACCTGAAGCCGCAGTGCCGGTCCGCCCAGCTGGAGGCGCTCGCCGCGCTGGTGGGGGCCGCGGGCCCCGAGCCCCGGATAGGGGCAGGGCTTGGCAGGCCTTGACGGGGCGGGGCACCGGTCCCATTCTGGTCTGACTCCCCCGGCTATCCCGGCGGAGGGGCCAAGCGCAGGGGGACGCTGTGGGACGCACGATGCTGTCAGAACGCCTGTTGTCCTTCCGGCCCGTTGCGGCCGTGGCCCGTGGGACGGTGCTGCTGCTGCTGGCCACCCAAGCCGTGGCCGCCCCCGCCGCAGCCGCCGCCACTGAGCCAAATGCATCGGTCGCGGTGGTGGCGGCCGCGCCGGCCACCGGCATCACCACGGCCAACCTGAAGCTGCGCACCGGGGCCGGGACGACGTACAGGGCCATCACCACCCTGCCCAAGGGCACACGGGTGAAGCTGGTGGCCAAGAAAGCCAACGGTTGGCGGAAGGTGGCCGTTGGGACGTCCACCGGCTGGGTCAGCGGCTCCTACCTGACCCTGTCCCCGAAGGCCACCACCAACGCCCTGGGGTATGTTTCCCGCGGGCTGACGTTCCGGGACAAGGGGCCCAACAAGTCCTCCCGCGTGGTCCTGACCTTCGACGACTGCCCGAAGACCCTGGCCGCGTTCGACGCGGTACTGAAATACGCGCATGCGAACAACATCGGACTGGTCATCGCGCCTACCGGAGCCTGCATCTCCTCGTTCCGGAGCAGGCACGGGGTGAATATCGCAGCCCGGGCCCGAGCCAAGGGCCAGTGGGTCATCAACCACTCGGTGGACCACCCGGACCTGCGCCCGTTGAGCTGCGCCGCAGCGGCCGCGCAGCTGAAGGGGACCGGGGTGCGCAGCAACTATGGCCGCCCGCCCTACGGCGCCATTGACGGGAGCGTGGAGTGCGCCTACGCGGCTGTCGGGATGAATATTTGGACCTGGAATGTGGACACTGAGGACTGGAGGGTCAAGAGCAGGGCCCTGACCGTTTCCCGGGCCGTCAACAGGGCCTCCGCCGGTTCCACGGTGCTGATGCACATGCAGTGGCACGGGTTCAGCCCGGAGGCGATCGGCCAGATCAAGGCCGGCCTGGGGCAGCGCGGGCTGAAGCTGTGCCGCGCCTACCGGGGAACGGACAACGCCGGCGCCATCATCCCTTCCCCCCGGTACCTGCCGTCCTCCTTGCCCTGCTGAACCTGCCCGGCTGAAATGGCCCGGCTGAAATGGCCCGGCTGAAATGGCCGTGCTGAAATGGCCGTGCTGAAATGGCCCTGTGGAGGGGCACGGCCGGGCCGGGGCCTACGCTTAACGGGGCAGGCCGCGCCCGGGCCGGCAGTCTTCGCCCGGGGCGGAGCCCGTCCCGCCTTCGCCCGAGGAGGTCCGCGATGGTCAGCACCGCGATCGTCTACCACCCGCCCACCACCGCACGCTGGGCGGCCCTGGTGGCCGAGCGGCTGCGCGCCGACGGGAACACGTCGGACCTGGTGCCGGTGCGCGCGGCGGCGTCCAACGACCTCGTCTTCTACGAGGCGGTGGTGCTGCTCAGTCCGGTCGTGTTCGGCCGGATGCACGGAGCCGCCCTGGTCCTGGACGTGTGCGGGACCCGCCCGGCCGCCGTGGTTGCCGTGACGGAACCCCGCCGGGCCGCCCGCGTGCCGCGGATTTTCCGGTCAGCCGGGCCGGACCGCATCACCTTCTTCTGGCTGCCGCCCGAAGGAAGCGTCCAGGACCCGGCCCTCCTGCAGTCCTTGGCGGAGTGGGTGGGCCGGGCAGGCTACCGGCGCCGCAAAGGCCCGTGACACCGGCCCGCCGCGGAAACGCCTCAGGGCCACCCCGTACGGGGTGGCCCTGAGGCGTTGTCCTGCACCATGCCCTTCACCATTGTCCGGTTCAGGCCGGTCGGTGGAGGCTGTCCGGTGGAAGCCGGCCCTGGTCCGGGCCGGTCCGCACGGTGGAAGGTTTACACAGTGGAAGGGTTAGGCAACCCGGCGGCGGGAGACGATCAGGGCCGCGGCGCCGGCACCGAGCAGCAGCACGCCGCCGCCGCCCAGCAGGAGGGCGCCGGAGTCCAGGCCGGTGTTGGCCAGGGAGGCGGGGCCGCCGGCAGCGGTGGTGCCGGTGCCGTTGCCGGTGCCGTTGCCGTTGCCGGCACCGTTCCCTGCGCCGCCGGCTGCGTCGTCATCCGAGCCGTTGTCGTAGTCCTCGTCGTCGTTGTTCCAGTCGTCCTCGTCCTCGTCGTCGGCGACGACGGTGACCTGGACGGAGTGGGAGACGCCGGACTCAAGGCCCGTGGCGGTGATGAGGTAGGTGCCTTCGCGGTTACCCAGCTCAACCTGTGCGACAAAGTCGCCGTTGGCATCAGCCTGGACGACCAGGTCCGTCCGCTGCATGACAACCGTGGCCGTCACGGACTGGCCCGTGCTGCCGGAATCGCCGCGGGTGACCGTAATCTCGATGTCTTCGTTGGGCGCGTAGCCGCTGCCCATGATGGTCACGGGCTCGCCCCGCTCCACAGTGGAATCGGTAACGGTGAGCGGTGCCCCGTCGCCCGGGTAGGTGACGGGCTCGGCGTTTGCGGCGCCGGCGCCCAGGAAGGTCAGTGAACCGGCCAGCACAACAGCGGCCATAGTCTTCTTCATGTGGTGTCCCCCCATGTCTAAGGTGCAAGGCTGCGCAGGATCCGGTGGTGCGGAGTCGATCCCACAGTAGTCAACAACATTTGCAATCGGTGTATTGGCGCTTGGGATCGCCCCAACCGTTTTGTACTTGGAATTGAACCTAGCAACAAACGATCGATTCGAACAATTCGCCTCGCCGCCTGGGGCAGGAACTAGTCCTGCGCCGTGCAGCTATCACCGACTGTAGACGACTTCACAACTTTTGTCACTTCATCGATCGTCGGAGTGATATGCAGGGGCGGAACGTCCCGGGTGGAGTTGAGGAAGCCGGCGGTCACGGTCGTCGAGGCCCCGGGGGCCAGGTTGACCGTCAGCACCGCCACGGGACGCCCGCCATGGAAATACGAACCGAAACGGGCGGCCTTGCCGTCGACTTTGGCCTCGTCGACCAGCGCTTCAGCCGGTCCGTAGATGACCACATTGGTCCGGACGTTTCCTTCCTTGACGCCGAAGACCCCACCGCCGGTGACGTAGCGGGGCAGGACCTGCCCGGCGTTGGGAGGAGCGGTGTTGGTGAGCGTCACCTCAACGGCATCGCGGGGCGTTCCATCCGCGTCGCAACGGCGCTGCACCTGGGCCGTGCGCTTGACGTAGTAGTCCATCTTGGCTCCGGTGCCGTCGTTGAAGTAGACACCGATCCCCTCAAGGGCGGAGGGCCCGGTGACCGCGCCGGAGAGCGGCGTTTGGCCGATGAGGTCCTGCTCGCCCTGCTGCCCGGACCAAAGAAGCACCCTGTTTTCGGCCGTGCTCCGCTGCAGCGCCTCGACCACCTTCTGGCCATCCACCCCGCCCTCGGTAAGCGCGGCGAAAACCCGGCCCGCGACGGCGGCAAAGTACTCGTCCTGGGCGGCGGGGCTGGGGATTTCCGCATAGACGCTGGAAAGCAGCGTCTTGACCACGTTTTCGCCGGTCAGCCTCACCGGCAGGGAACCTGTCGCGGTCGGCAGCGCCCCGGAGGACAGGTCCACCGGGCCGGTCGCCTCCAGCAGGTGGGAGAGGACCACTACGTCCACGGCGACCACCCCGTCAATCTGCGCGGCAGGGTGCCTCTTTTCCCACATGGCCTTGGCCAGGACCGCCGTGGTGGGGAAGTCCGGCGTCAGGTTGACGTTCTGCATGTAGGAACCAAGCCGGACCGAATAGATTGCCTCCTGCGCCGGGTCCATCTCCAGGGCGGGCCGGAACACGCCCAGATCGCTGGCGCTGCCCTGTTCCTTCAGTTCAATGGCGCCGTTGTTGGCCTCGATGACGGCCAGGGCGCCCGGAATGCCTCCGGTCGCCCGCACCTCGGCGCTGTTCTGGATCAGGAGCAGGTAGTTGCGCTTGCCCTCGGCCCCCAGCATCGGGGGCAGGATCTCGGAGGAGGTTGCCGCGGCGCCCAGCGGGCCCCGCAGCTCCCCAAACATTTCCGTCGCCTGGGCTACGGGTCCGGTCAGCTGCGGAAGAAGCTTGCGCTCGTCGATCCGCTCCACCCGGACATAGGCGGAATCCACGGCCCGGGAAAGCCCCTTGAGGGCGGGGGCCATCTCCTGCAGGGCCTCCATGTCCATCCGGCCATCCCGGGGGGCCAGGCCGCCCAGGTTGTCGATATCCACCTCGGTCAGCAGCGGGGAGGCGCTGGCCACCACGTTGTCCACCGAGGCCGCGACGTCGGCGACGGCGGAAAAGTTTGCCCCTGCCCACGGCAGCATTGCAGCCGCCCGCCACAGCGGACCGTCGCTCTCGCGGGCCGCGGCTGACGTGTGCTGCTGCAGCTGGGCCAGGCTGGACTGGGCAGCCTCCCCCTCTCCTTCCAGGAGCTGCCCCTTCAGCTCCGGAATGAGGCTGACGCCGGCTTCCAGGTCCCCCTTGACCTTCAGCACTGACTGGCCGAGCAGGGCGCCCCCAACGCCCAGGACGGCCAGTACCCCGGCAATGGGAAGGACGATGCGCAGGATTCTCCGGCGGCGGGCCTGCCGCCACCGGCGACTGCGGCGTTTCTTCCGGACGGTCCCGGAGGATGAGGTTTCTGGGGTGCTGGGCACGGGGTGTCCTTTGCGGAGTCGGGGACGGGCGGGGGCAGCCCGTCCATGCTACGACACCCCCAACAACGGCCTCCTCCGGTGCCGCTGGCCCCGGAGGAGGCCGTGAAAAACAACAGGGCCCGTTTTCCGGTCCTGAGACTGGAAAACGGGCCCTTTCGGTGGAGGTAAGGGGATTCGAACCCCTGACCTTCTGCATGCCATGCAGACGCGCTACCAACTGCGCCATACCCCCGAGGAGGTGGTTCCGGCTGTCCGTTTCCGTCCGCCGAACCGAGTTAAGACTCTACACGATGAACGGCGCGGAACGCCAATCGGGCCCTCCGGGCCCGGTCCCCTACCCCTGCCCGGCCGCCCGCCGGCGGGTCCGCGCCCCCGTAATCAGCGCCAGGACCAGCCCCAGCGCGGCAAGCCCGGCCCCGAGGAACGCCGGCGCCTGGTAGCCCAGGCCGGCGCTGATGACGGCGGCGCCCAGCGCTGCGCCCAGCGCGTTGGCGATGTTCAGGGCCGAATGGTTCAGGGATGCGGCCAGCGACTGTGCCTTCGGCGCCGAATCCATCAGCAGCGCCTGCAGGGAGGGCACCAGGACGGAACCGGCCCCGCCCAGCAGGAACACCAGCGCCACCGCGGGCACCGCGAACGGGGACAGAAACCCGAACGCCACCTGCAGCACCGTGATTCCTGCCAGCGCCCCGACGATCGTGCCGACCACGGACACGTCCGCGAGCCGCCCGCCGAACATGCCGCCGATCACCATGCCCAGCCCGTAGACGGCCAGCACCAGCGGCACGGCGGTGATCGGCAGTCCGGTCACGTCGGTAAGGATCGGGCTGATGAAGGAGTAGACAGCGAAAAAGCCGCCGAAGCCCACGATTCCGGTCGCCATCGCCAGCCAGACCTGTCCGCGGCGCAGGGCGGTGAGCTCGCGCCGGATACTGGCTTCAGCGTGCGCGGGGCTGAACGGGACGAAGACCTTGATTCCCACCCAGGTTAGGGCCCCCGTCAGCGCGACGGCGGCGAACATCCAGCGCCAGCCGAACTGCTGCCCCAGCCAGGTCACCACGGGGACGCCGGCCACGTTGGCCACGTTCAGGCCCATGATCACCCACGCGATTGCCCGTCCGCGCATTCCCGCGGGCACCAGGGTGCCGGCCAGGATGGCGGCGAGGCCGAAGTACGCCCCGTGCGGCAGCCCGGAGAGGAACCGGGTGACCAGCATCCATTCGTAGGTGGGGGCCAGCACGGAGGAGAAGTTCGCGGCCGTGAACAGCACTGTCAGCCACAGGACCATGGTTTTGTGCGGAATCCGCGCCCCGAGCGCCGTCAGCAGGGGTGCACCCACCACCACGCCCAGCGCGTAGGTGGAAATGAGGTAGCCCATGTCCGGGTTGGACACGCCGAGGTCCGCCGCCCCCTCCTGGAGCAGGCCCATGATGGAGAACTCCGTGGTGCCGATGCCGAACCCGCCCAGGGCCAGCGCCAGGACGGCCAACAGCAGGGCCTTCCCCTGCAGGCGGGTGGAGCGGACGACGGCGGGGGCCGGGTGAGCGCGTCCTGCCGGCGCATCGGCGGAGGATTCGGATGCGGACGGTTCGGGGGCGGACGGTTCGGAGGCGGGGGTAGCGGGCTCTGATGTGTTCATGGCGTGTTCCTCTGGTGCTGCCGGGGCTACTGGCGCCAGCGGTTGCGGTCGTCGGTGGAGCTGGTGGTGCAGGTGTACCGCAGGCCGTTGGCCGCGCCGATGCCCGCGGCGCCGGAAGGCGAACAGTACGCGCCCGGGCTGACCAGCGGCAGTGCTGGATCCGCCGTCGTGCCCCTCGAAGCGGTGCCGGTGGCCCCCGTTGCCGTTGACACCACCGTGCGCTGCCCGGGGCAGCCGGCCAGGACCGCGGCCATGGCTGACTTTTCGGCGGGGGTGACGGCGAGCGCGTACTTGTCCTTCACCGTAATCTGCCGGGCGACGTAGTTGCAGCGGTAGGCCTTGTTGGGCGGAAGCCATTCGGCGGCGTTGCGGTCGCCCTTGGAGCGGTTGGTGCCGGAGTCGACGGCCAGCAGGTTCAGCGGGTCGTTGGCGATGGCCACGCGCTGCCCGGCGGTGAGCTTCTGGCCCCCGGAGACCCAGACGTTCTTCAGGGCCACGACGTGGTCGATGTCCACCGCACCCGCTCCGACCGTGAACCGGACGGGGGTGCCGGTGTAAGGGTCGGCGAGCCGTCCGGCGGCCACCTGGCAGGTGCTTCCGTCCTTGTACGTCTTGGCGGTCAGGTCGCGGGCCAGGGCGTCGTTGCGGGCGTCGCACTTGTTGCCGTCCGGGTCTTTCCAGCCGTTGCCGAACTGCCTGTTGCGGTCAAACCCGGTGCCCGGAGCCTTGCCCTTGACCGCGAGGGTGTCCAGGACCTCGGTGGCCAATTCCCCGGAAGACGGCGTGGGGGTGGCCGTCCCAGACGTTGCGGACGCAATCGTGGCGGGTTCCAGCGTGGCGGCGGCGGATCCGCAGCCGGCCACCAGCAGGGAGGCGGCAGCAACGAGGGCGGACAGGAACGGTTTTTTCACGGAACTCCCGGGAGGCAGGGGACCCGGGATGCGTCCAGGCCTGGCGTTTGGGTCTTATTTAAGCCTAGACGACGGCGGCGGGCCCCCTTGGGCCGGGCTGTTCCCGGGCCGGGGCCTGCGCGGGCCAGGTGTCCGGTATGGCCCCCCGCCCTGCATGAAGCCGCAGGTCAACAACGGGGCCCTGCATCCGGCAAGGCGGCTGGCCCCGCGGTTGCGCCCTGCCGGTGTGAGGAAGGGCTCCCGCGCGGGCGGCCAGGGGGCCGGTCTTTGCCGGGCCACAGGAAGGTCCGGCGGGTCCCCCGGCGGGTCACGGGTTGTCCGCCGAAGAGGCAGGACATGGCAGGCTGCAGAGGGCCCCGGCACGGGTTTGGGATCGGGCCTGATTCGGGATCGGGTCTGGCGTTCTTCCACCACGGTCCGGTTCCGGGATAGGGTCCAAGATGACGCCGCCCACGCACCGGAAGGATCCAAGACCATGCCCGATGCCCTGACCATCACCCGGACGTTCCAGGCCCCCGTCGAGCGGGTCTGGGAGGCCTGGACCAGGCCGGAACTCTTTGCCACATGGTTCGGGACCGAAGCGGTGGAGGTGCCGCTTGAGACGGTGTCCCTGGATGTGCGTCCCGGCGGGGCGTGGGCGGCGGAGATGCGGCTGCCGGATGGGAATTCGATCCACTGGACCGGCGAATACACCGAGGTCGACCCGCCCCGGCGCCTGGCGCTCACCATGAACGACGACCCCGCTGCCCCGGCGGACCCCTCCCCCGTGGTGGTCGAATTCAGGCAGGCCAACGGGGGTACGGAGATGACGCTCACCCAGCCAAGCGGCGGTTTCACCGACGAGGAACTGGAGCAGACCAGGGCCGGCTACGGCGGTTTCTTTGACGCCATGGACGAACTGCTCATCAATCGGGTCTGATAGCGTCCTGGCTGCCGCCGCGGACGTAGCGGTCAGGGAGCGGCCCTGGTATGGGGGGCGCGAGGGAACGGCTCCGGAATCCGCAACAGGTACTCGAGGGGCCCGGTACTGAACCTTTTGGTCCACAGGCGGGCAAAGACGACCGCCCCGACTGACAGGGACGCGGTGATGAACACCCCCTCGTGGAGGTAGTGCGGTTCGGGCCGCACGAGGGCGGCCAGAACGACCAGGTGGCCCACGTAGATCGTCAGCGACAAACGCCCGGCGGCGGCCAGCGCGCCCAGGCGCCTGGCGACGACGTCCTCGGCCAGCAGGAAGAGTCCGAGCACGAACAGGGCGCTTCCCACGCCGGAGACCAGCCACAGCGGCATCTGTGAGTGGTCGACGGCTGAGACGAGATGGTCCCAGCCCATCCTGCGGCCCGGTTCCCCAAAGGCGAGGATGAGCAGGCGGGAGAGCAGGTAGCCTCCCACACCGGCGACCGCTCCCCACAGGACGAGGCGTTGGTGCAAAGTCCTGTTTCTGAGGTCAGCCCGGCCCAGCAGCAGGCCGGCGAGGAATGGCGCGGCCCACACCACGACCGGGTAGGAACCGGACAGGACCGTTCCCCGGAGGATGTCGATCGGGGTGTCGAGCAGGGTCGGGGCGATGAACCGGTAGGTTTCCCCACTGGCCACCTGGGTGGCGATCCAGATCGGCGGCCCCACCGCGAACACGATGCCGGCAGTCCAGGCCAGGGCAGGGGTGGAGGCCTTGAGCAGGGGCAGGCTCAACAGGAAGAGCAGGCCGTAGGTCGGCAGGATCACGCTGACCTGGTGGTGCATGATCTGCAGCGCGAGCCCGGCGCCCAGCAGGAGCACGGCGCGCCAGAGCACGATCTTCCAGGGCAGTTTCCCGCCGGGTTTCCGGGCGGTGCGGGAAAGCAGGGACATGCCGATGCCGGCCAGGAGCATGAACAGCAGCGAGGCACGTCCCACCGGAAGCCCGTAGACCAGCGCCAGGACGCTGCCATCGCTCTTGCGCGGGCCGACGTTGACGGCGATCATGCCCACGATGGCAGCGGCACGCGCCGCATCGAGGGCCTGCACGCGGGGCCCGCTGCTGCGGGGCCGTTCCTGCGGGGCGACGGGGATCGGTGGGGCCTGTGCCATGATCCGCATCATGCCCTGTGGTCCCGGCGCGCGGAATACCGGATGTTTCGGTCGGTCATGGGATCTCCAAACGTTCGGTGCTGCCGCTGGTGCCGCCGTCTTGGGACCTCCAGAAGCCCTCCCCGGCGGACGCGATAAGTCCCACCGGATTCAGGCGGTTCGACTCCGGGCCGGGGCAGGCCGGGGAGGGGCAGGGTAGAGGGCATGGAACGTTTCCTTGGGCGAGCAGGAGGTCGGGGCACCGCGCTGGTGCGAAAGGCGTCCGCCGCGCGGCGTGGAGGCTTACTGGTAGGCCGGCAGCATCTCTTCCATGGTCTTGATCTCCGCCTCCTGGTCCTGGACGATTTTCTGGGCCAGGGCCAGGGCCTCGGGGTTGGACCCCTCGGCGACTTCGGTCTGCGCCATCTGCACGGCGCCCTTATGGTGGGCGATCATCTGGGTCAGGAAGAGCGCGGCAGCTTCGTCACCTTCGGCCTGCCGGAGCTTGGCCATGTCGGCATCGCTCATCATTCCTTCCATGGAGTGGTCCATGGAGCCGGACTCCACTGGTTCCCCCCAGGCTTCAAGCCAGCCGGTCATCGTTCCGATCTCCGGCCCTTGGGCGGCCTTGATCTTGTTGGCCAACTCCACGACGGGGGCGTCAATCCCATCCTTGGCGAGGATAGTCTCGCTCATCTGAACCGCCTGCTGGTGGTGCGGGATCATCATCCGGGCGAACGTCGCGTCCGCCGCATTGTGGTCTACGACGGCCTCGGAAGACGGGGATGCGGAACCGTGGTCCACGCCCATGCTGGAGTGGCCGTGTGGGGCTTCGGTGCTCGCGCCGGGTTCCGGGCCGGAGGCGCAGCCGGCAAGGGCCAGGGCGAGGGCGAACAGGGATACGGGCACAATCGTGCGTTTCATGGGGGCGGATCCTTCGCTGGTACGGGAATGGTTCACGTTGATGGCCTGGCCGGCAACAGGGGCGGCGGGCCCGGCAAGGCAAGACACGGCAAGGCCGGACCGGTGAGGGGACGGCCGAGGTGCGTGCCTACGTGCGGCTGATCGAGAGGTGAACCA
Source organism: Zafaria cholistanensis (assembly GCF_008580665.1). Taxonomy (GTDB): domain Bacteria; phylum Actinomycetota; class Actinomycetes; order Actinomycetales; family Micrococcaceae; genus Zafaria; species Zafaria cholistanensis. The sequence goes on along the minus strand of NZ_BKDJ01000007.1, from coordinate 71,855 downwards.
GCGAAGGAGGTATGGGGATAGCGGGGACCGGCCGCCACAGCGGCGGGGCGGGAAGGCCCTGCCCCGGCACGGAAACGAGGCTGCGGGAGATCCGGTGCAGGAGGATGCCGCCGCCGAGCAGCGCGACAATACACAGGCCGGCCATCGACATCTCCATGCCGCATCCGTCATCGAAGCAGACGCCGGTCTCATCCGCCCCCAGGGGGGACAGGTCGGCATGGACACTTGTCCCCGGGCCGGCGACGGTGTGCTGGTGGGCGGTTACATGAGTGTCGGCGTGGGACGCGGAAGGCCTCCCGGAGGTGTGGTCCATGCCGACGATGTGCATCAGGAGCAGGCCCAGCAGGAGCAGGACCCTGCCCAGCCCCTGCGCCGCGGAGGGGTTCCGGCCGCGCGTGCCGCTGTGGCGACGGATCACGGTCGAACTCCTTCCCATGTGGCTTTCACTTCCGGGGCCGCAGACCGGCCAGGGCCCGGGCACATCTGCGGACCATTTTACGCCGCCCCGCATCGGCCCCGCCCCGCATCGGCCCCGGCCGGCGGGCCTGCCTTACCTTGAGCACGGCAAGCCTTTGGACGGCCGTCGCGGGCCCGCACTGGGGGCTCCTGCAGGAGCTGCATGCTCAGTCGCCCCGGGGCTCAGCGATCGCAAAGTCTGCTTCACGGCGGGTGTCCCTGGCCCCGGTGATCCGGCCCGAGTCGTAATCGATCTGAAGTGCCTGGACGGAGCCGAACACTGCGTCCTGGCGCCGGGTGCGCTGCAGCTGCCAGCCGCGGGATTGGATGAGTTGGGACAGTTCCGGGGACGGGTCGCGTTCGACCGCCAGGACGCCGTCCTGCAGGTGGTACCGCGGGGCATCGACCGCTTTTTGGAGGGAGGCATCCTGCAGGGCCCATGGCACGAGCACGCCGGCCAAAATGTTGGGGATTTGGTGTCCGCCGGGGCTGCCGAGCCCCATCACCACCCGGTCTTTGTCGTCGAGCACCAGGCTGGGGGCGGCCCAGCTGACGGACTTACGACCCGGTTCGGGCTGGTTGTTGGGGGTGTCCAGCGACGCGAAGCGCGAGAGCTGGTTGTTCAGGAAGAATCCGCCCACGTTCCCGGTCTTCCCGCCGCCCCAGAAGTTGGTGATCGTGTTGGTCATCGACACGGTGAATCCTTCCGAGTCCACCACGGTCAGGTGCGTGGTGTTCCCCGGCACGATCGGCTGGGCCCCTGCCATCGGTGCGTTGGCGCCCATACCGGCGGCCTGCGCCTTACGGGCCAGGTCTGCGTTCGCCTTCGCGTCGGTGAGCCGCTCGACCGGGACGTCGACGAACCGGGGGTCGCCGAAGTAGCGGTTTACGCTTCTGTCGGCCACGGACCATGCCCTGGTAAGACGGTCAACGTACTTGGCCGATCCCGGATTGTTGTCTTCGATGCCCTGGGCTTCAGCGACCTGGAGCATTTGGATCAACGCTGCGCCCGGCAGGGCGGGGGCGGCGGAGACGACGTCGTAGTCGCCGAACCTGCCCCTGGCCGGTGCGAGCTTTTCGGTTTCATAGGCGGCCAGGGAAGCGGCGTCGATGCCCTCGACGGTGCTGAGCTCGTCCACGAGGCTGCCGGTGTAGAAGGCTTCGGGGCCCTCCCCGGCCAACGTTTTCATGGTTGCCGCCAGATGCTTCTGGACCAGTTGGTCGCCCTCTCTGAGCAGCGGGACCCCGGCGGATGCTTTGAACTGAGGCAGGTCCTCGAGCGCTTTGGGCCCGGCATCGCTTTTCATGCGCAGGGCCAGGAAGCCGGAGATGGGGAATCCGTCTTCGGCCAGGTCAATCGCGGGTTCGAGCAGTTCCTTCCACTCGAGCTTGCCGTGTTCTTCGTGGATGGTCGCCAATCCCGCGACGAAACCAGGAATGCCTGTCCCGGATTTCGGGATTACGCCGTTCTGCGCCACGACTTCCCGGTAGTCGTAGGCGATCGGCTCGGCGCCGGCCTCCGCGAGGACCGCCGACCCACCACCGCCGATGCCTGAGGCGAACGGTTCGACCACGGCGACGGCGAAGGCCGTGGCAACAGCCGCGTCCGCTGCATTCCCGCCCTGCTCCAGGATCTCCATGCCCGCGTCCACGGCCGCCGGATGCGCGGCCGCAACGGCATGCTCCCTGAGCAAGACCTGTGCATCCGGTGTCTCCGAAGGATCCGCGGACCGGGTGGATGGGCTGGGCGAATCCGTCGCTGGCGGCGCTGTTCCCGCCGGGGTGGGGTTTTCCCCATCATGCCCCCCTGAACATGCGGCCAGCATTAACAACATGGCAGCCAGGCCAGCGGCCATCCTTTTTCGCATAGTCGTCATACTGTCCTTTTGAATGCTTTCCTGTACACCATGGAAGGCCTGGGGCGGCTTCTCCGATCGCCCTTCCCCGGCACGGGGCCGCCAGTTTCCCAGCCGGCATCGAACCTCAACCAACATAACGGTAACGTCACAACGCTTCGGTCATGCTCGTTGTTTCCTGAGGCCAACCCTCCTTTAAGCCCCAGACGCGGCGGGGCTCGTAACCAAAATAGCCCCTGTTCCGTGATCCAATTGTGACTTTTGGGCTGACTTCCTGTAGGTTCGACGTCAGGCCAATCCATCCGTACGGATGGGCCTGCCCGGGCGGACTGCCGAACACTGCCACCGCCCGGGGTCCCTTTGCATAAGCCGCCGGGCAGTGGCGGGGGAACCACATTTCGGGTCCATGCGGACCCTTGGGGTTAAGTGCCTTGAGCCAGCTATCCGGTCCGAGGCGCCGGGTGGCTCCCACCCGAATCCGACAGCTCACCTCGCAGGCATTGGGAGAGGTCCAATCATCGTGTCCACGCACAAGCCCCGGGGTCGCCGCCGCGCGACGCCCGTCCACACCAGCCCGCTCGAGATGATCTCGAAGGCAGTCGCCTCCAACGCCGGCTCCGTTGGCCGTCAGGCCGCCGTCGTTGCCGCCGCTTCCGGCCTCGTGCTCACCCTGGGCGTTCCCGCCCAGGCCAACCCGGCCGTCGGCGAGACCGCCCTCCCGGCCGATGGCCTCGCCGCCGAGCGCGTCGCGGTCCAGGCGGTGGCCGTCCCCGCCGCCGCCGTCAAGAAGTTCGAGATCGACCGGGTCGCCCTGAAGTCCAAGCCGGCTCCCGAGCCGGTCGTCGCCGCCGTTGCCGCGACTTCCACCGACGATGCGCGCGGTGCCGCCATGACCAGCGCCACCCGCGCCGGGCAGGCCACCACGGCAGCCAAGCCCGCGGCCACGAAGGCCAAGGCGGCCACGCCCACCGTCAGTGCCAGCACCGCTCTCGGCAGCCGGATCGCCAGCATGGCGTTGAGCTTCAAGGGTTCGCCCTACGTTTGGGGCGGCAGCACTCCCTCTGGCTGGGATTGCTCCGGCTTCGTCCAGTACATCTACGGCAAGGCCGGCATCAGCCTCCCCCACAATACGACCGCAATCCGCACCAGCGGCAAGTTCGTTCAAACCTCCACTCCCCAGCTGGGTGACCTGGTCTACCAGAACGGCGGAGGCCACGTGGGCATCTACATCGGCGACGGCAAGATCATCGGCGCCCAGAACCCCTCGGTGGGAACCGTCATCCGCGAGGCCGACAGCCCTTACGGCCCGCTGATGGCCTACTACACCCTGAAGAAGTAGCAACCCGGCCCCGGCCGCCAATAAACGTGCCCTGAAGGAAGCGAACGTCCTTCAGGCGCAGGATAAGGGAGCAGTCCATGGACTGCTCCCTTATCCGTTAACGCGCCGGTTGCGTACGTCCCGAAAGGACGAAAAGGGAACAGCGAAGGGGCAGAAGTACGCGGCTCCACCGGATTCGAGCGCACGCCCGCCCGGACTCAACAGCGCCGTCCGCGAAACCGGCTGCGAGTTTGCCGGTACCTGCCTGGGTTATCCCGACGAACGCAGTCCAGGCCGAGCCGGCGTCGTACCCTAAAAATCAGGCCAAAGGGCGCAGGAGGCCCAAAATCTGGTGTGACCCAACGAGGACCCCGATTCCAAACGGAGTCGAGGTCTTCACACTGGGGATTCTCACGAGCTCCACTCCCGGTCCCGCTATGTCTTGCAAGGACCCTTTGAAACCGCCCCGTGTCATGAAGGTAGGTTGGAGGACACCTTCGTAACGCCGGCGGGGACCGTTTGCCTAGGTCCATGTCCGCACCCCGCCCCGGGTTCATGCTCGGGGCGATGAAGTCTGCTTGCCGCGGGAGCCTGGCAGGGCGTCGTCAACCCAGCTGGCCCGCCGGCCGTCCCAGTAGCCGATCGTCCAGCGCGACATTTTCTGGGGCGATGAGCGTCGTCCCGGTCCCGCGGAATTCCGCGGTGTGGGGACGTCGATTGTCGCCGCATATACGAGAATCAATTTTATAGGCGGCAGATGCGACACCCACCTCATGAGCTTGAAGATCGGCAAGCTACTGGGCATCATCCGCAGCACGGTGGACCGCTCTCTGGAGCGCCGCCGGTCAACTGCAAGTGCCCGGCGGCAGGAGAGAATCCTCACCGCGAGATTGAGGTCCGTCCGCTTAAGCGTCTCCCGGGCGCCGGATGCATGCGGCGTTAATGGGGTCAGCCAAAGGCTACCCCGATCGCTTCTTCGATCTTGGCCCGGGACACCGATTTCTGACCGGCCAGATCCTCCGGGTTGCTCGCCATGCATCTAAGCGACGCCCGGAGTGAAGCCACCCATGTTGCGGGCACAAGCCGTATTGCGCGAAGTCGGTCATAGGCTAGGGCCAGCGCGCCAGCATCTCAGCGCTGCCCGGCCTGGAGCCCGTTATTCTGGCCGCATGGTACTCAGCGGGCAGTGCCCAGATGGGGCAAAACGGGCAAGGCGTGTCGAAAGTGTGCTTTTCGGGCCGGAGCCCGGCCTAAAATCCCTGCAAACTGTGGAGCTTAGGGGAATCGAACCCCTGACCTTTTCATTGCGAACGAAACGCTCTACCAACTGAGCTAAAGCCCCGCGCCGCAGTTCCATGCGGAATTGCAACCCTGTAAGGATAACGCCTCCGGCGCATTCCGGCCAAAACGGCGCGCCTACAGCGTTTCGTGCTGGCTGGCGTTCTCCCGGGCGGCCGCATATTGGCGTTGGATGTAGGCCTCCAGTTCCGTGCGCTCGACGCGCCACACGCCGCGCCCGCCGATCTGGATTGCCGGAAGTTCCCCGCTGCGCACCAGCGAACGGACCTGGGGCATGTTTACATTCAGCTCCTCGGCCACGTCTTCCAGACGCATGAATCTCATGCAACGAAAGTAGCGCGCCGCCCCACCGCTTTCCACTCCCTCCCCCGGACTGTGGAAAAGCCTGCGCCGGAGCCGCATCCCGCCCCGCACATACCGCGCAACACGGTTGGGTTCGGTTGGGCATTTTGACTAGTCTTGTTCCGTTGGGGGAAGCGTTTGGGGCGCGTTCACCCCTCCCGTCCCGGCCGCCCGCAGCGGACCTTGGCGGGCCGTGCCAGCTACTTTCAGGAGCCTTCCCATGACCCCCGAGATCCACCAGCTCGACGAGACGGATAAGCGGATCCTGCTGGCCATGGACCCGGATCCGAGAATCCCAGTCATGATGCTGGCCCAAATCCTGGGGCTTGCCCGCGGCACCGTCCAGGCCCGGCTGGAGAAGCTTGCCGCCTCCGGGGCCCTGCGGCCCAACAGCATCCGCGTCAGCCCGGCCGCCCTGGGCCGCGGGGTCTCCGCCGCCGTCAGCGCCGAGGTGGACCAGTCCCTGCTTAATGAGGCCATCGCGGCGCTGCGGGAGATTCCCGAGGTACTTGACTGCGTTGCTCCGGCCGGGGACACCGACCTGCTGATCCGCGTTGCGGCGAAGGACCCGGACGACCTCTACCGGGTCAGCGAAGTCATCCGCCTCTGCCCTGGCATCAAGCGCACTTCCACCTCCATGTTCCTGCGTGAGGTCATCCCGTACCGCACCACGGGCCTGCTCGAGGAGTAGCCGCCCGGGCCGGTTGGGCAGGCGGCCGATGGGCGCTGGCTGTACTCAGCTAGCGGGTGCCGAAGTGCCACACGACGCCGACCACCCACAGGGAGGCGGCCATCGCGGCGCAGCCGAACTCGACAAGGATGCCGGTGCCCGCGGCCTTCAGGGCCGAACCGCTGGCCCGCAGTGCCTCCGGGAAGTTTCGCCGCCGTGCGAATTCGGACCCCAACAATCCCACTCCAAAGCCGACGAACAGGCCCACCACCGGGATCACGAACATCCCGACGATCGCGGCCAGCAGCGCCACGAGCGTTGAGCCCTTGGGGATCTGCTGCTGCTTCAGATTGCGCCCGGTCAGCACGGTGGAGGCCGTCCACCCGACGAGGGCCACTGCGATGCCGATCACGCCCATCGTCCACGATGCGGTGCTTCCCAAGATCCAGGACCATGCCAGCAAGGTGCCGACCGTAAGGAGGCTTCCGGGCAGCACGGGGAACACGGTGCCCAGGGCGGCGACCGCCAACAGCACTCCCGCAATGACCGTCACAACGATTTGGGTGTCCATGGCACCAGTCTGCCAGTCCGTATCGCCGGGTGCGGGGAACTCAACCCCGCACCCGGCGGTTGTACGGTGGGAGGAACCGGAATCCAACGCAAGGAGCACACCGTGGGCATGTTCGACAAGTTGATCCAAAAGGGCCAAAAGATGGCGGGCGAATACCTGCGTCACCAGATGAGCCAGCAGAAGCCCACCCATACGGGTGGGCAGGGACACTATGGAAACAGCCAGTACGGCGCTCCGCAGCAGGGTGGTGCCCCCTACGGGAATACGCAGCATGACAATCCGCCCTACGGCAGCGCTTCCCACTACCCCGGGCAGCAGCCGGGCCAACACCGGGGGCCCGGTCAGCCGCCGGCTGCCCCGGGGAGCCCGCAGGCCTCTGCGGAGGACCGCGCAGCCATCGCGAAGTACCGCTACATGCTGCAGACGGCCCCTCCGCAGGACATGGAGCGGGCCCATGCCGAGGCGTTCGCCCGGTTGACCCCGCAGCAGCGCGCACTCCTCCAACAGGAGCTCTCCGAGGGGTTGCCGCCGGCGGAACGTCCGCGCAGCGCCGAACCGTTCGACCTCGCGCGCGCCGCCACCCGCGCGGAGGTCAGCCGGCCGGGGTTCATGCCGAACCTGCTGTCCCGGTCTTCCGGGACCGGGCGCGCCGTGGGAGCCGGAGCCGCGGGCGGCCTGGCGGCGGGCATGGCCGGTGGGCTGCTCGCAGGTGTCGCCGGGGCATTCATTGGCACCGCGATCGCCGGCCCCCTCCTGGAAGGATTCTCCGGAGTAGGTGAAAGCCTGGCCGGGGCCGGGGAGGACCTGATGGGCGCCGGCGGCGACCTGCTGGGCGAGGGCACCGGCATGGCGGAGGAGGCTGGCGGGCTCTTCGACGGGTTCGGCGGTTTCGAGCTCTAGGCCTCCCGGGGTTTCGGCGAAGGCGGCGGCCACCCGCCCCTTCGCCGAAACGCCCCGCAGCCGGCGTGTTAGCAGGCCGCAGGCGGCCTGCTCTCCGTGCACGGCGTCCCACCGATGACGGAACGGTCCGGCCGGCCAGGCAGGTGACCGGTCCGGGAGCCTGCTGGCTGGTCAGTCCGTTGGTTCGCCCACCGGCCCGCCAGCCAGCCCGCCGGTTTCCTCGGGAACGTGCGCGCCGGCCAGCTCGCTGTTGCCTCCGCCAGCCATCCCCGCGGCCTGCCCGCCGGTCTCTCCGCCGCCGTGCTTGTAGGTAAGGCAGTCCGCGTTGTCCGCTCCCGGGCCCACGTGGACCTCCGGCGCGCCACACATGAGGTCGTTGTTGTGGACGCATTCGCTGCGCTGGCAGGCCCCCACGGTGGCAAGGACTTTCGGCAGCCCGCCGTGGGTCCCGGTATCGATGAAGGTAGCGCAGGAGGCATGGTCCTCGCCCCCGCCGATCGTGATGCCTGCGGCTCCGCAGTGCGAATGGTCGTTGAAGGAACAGTTGGTGACAGTGCAGTCGCTGACACTGGCCGTAGCGGTCATGGCGTTCTCCCCTGTTTAGGGGCTGCCCGGGCCGGGCAGCACTCCAATCCACGGTACGCCCGATCCCAGGGAACCAATTAGTGCCGGTTTTGGCCCCATTTGCGGTGAGGTCCTCCTATATTCGCCGGTCAGGGCGGCCCCACGACCCTTGACAATCACAGCAGGCGCACGCCTACGGTGGAGGCGCATCCCGGAACCGGATAGCCGGTAGGGGCCAGCCGCCGACGGCCGGTCCCGGCGGCCATCCCACCCCTTGCCGTTGCCTTGGCCGAATCTCCCGTTTGGGTGGTTCCGGACCAGCGGGAACGGTTTTCGATCAGGGGGTGCCGGACATCCTCGGGGAGGTCCGGGACTGCGCAGGAAGGGTGTGGGGCATCGAACGCCACGCCCGCGCCCACGGGCCCCAACCGCTCCGGCGGCGGGGAATCCCGGGGAAGTATGCACAAATAGTCCGCCTACGGCCAGGAGAGACCACCATGGCACGCGTACAGGAAAGCATCGAAGTCGACGTTCCCGTCCGGACCGCCTACAACCAGTGGACCCAGTTCGAATCGTTCCCGGAGTTCATGACCGGCGTGGAAAGCGTGGTCCAGCGGGAGCCGGACATCAACCACTGGGTCACCAAGGTTGGCGGAGTGGAGCGGGAATTCGACACCCGCATCATCGAACAGGTCCCGGACCAGCTGATCCACTGGAGAAGCATCGACAACAAGGCCATCGAGGGCATCGTCCGGTTCGAGCCCCTGGCTCCCGAGACCTCCGGGGCCGACACCGCGCCGCCGCCGGGCGTCGCCGAGGAGACGCCCGGCGTCGATCCCGGCCTGCCGCGGGCGGGGATGCCCGGGGACGATATGGCCGGTTCGCCGATCGGGTTGGACGCTGACCTGCAGACCCAGTCGGCGGGCTCCACGGACCCCTACGCCACCGGGGCGACGGCGGGCCGGACCCGGGTGACGGTGGACTTCACCTGGGACGACGAGACCTTCGTGGAGAAGGCCGGCGCCGCCTTGGGCTTCGACTCGGCGCAGGTCAAGCGGGACCTGAACCGCTTCCGGGAATTCATCGAGGAGCGCGGCTCCGAGACCGGCGCGTGGAGGGGACGCATCGATCCCACGGGTCCGGTGGGCTGACAGCCCCTCGGCGCCTTTCGGAAAGAAGGGGCCTCCAATGGCTGCCTGCGCATCCTGCGGCAGCGGCCATGGGAAGGCCTTCACGGCCTCCCGGAGCTGCCGAAAGCCACACCTTCAACGGCTCCGGAATGTGCCATTCACAGTGGCCCCCAGTGCGTTCACTGTGAATGGCACATCCTGGGCCACGGCATGGAGGCGGAAAGGCACATGCAGCGCTGCGCCCTCCATGCCGGGGGATGAAGGAGCGTCCCTGAAGCCGTGGCGCCGGGCCCTCCCGGCACCACGGCACGGCCCCACCCCCCGCGGCTCGCCGGTGCACGGCCGCGGCGGGCTCCGGGTGGGGCGCCCCGCCGCCCGGCAGGGAGCAACCACCGGCCGGTCCGGCCTTCTGCAAGGAGCCACGATCATGCCTACTTCCCCGAAACTCGCGCAGGCGGCTGCCCGGCACCAAACGCACGACGGAGAGGTCCTCGAATCCGGAACGAACGCGGAGAATCTGGTGCTGGAGTACCTGGGCCTGGCAAACTCGCTGGCGCGCCGGTTCTCCGGCCCGGGGCGCGACCCGGAGGACCTTCTTCAGATCGCACGGGTGGGGCTGGTCAAGGCTGCCCGCAGTTTCGATCCGCGCCGGGGAGTCCCGTTCGTCGGCTATGCCGCCCCCACCATCCTTGGGGAACTGAAGCGGTCCTTCCGGGACGGAGCATGGGTCATCAGGCCTCCGCGGGCCATCCAGGAACTGCATGGGCGCATTGTGTCCGACTACACGGGGCTCACCCAGCAGCTTGGCCGCGAGCCCTCCATAGGGGATTTGGCCCGGCATCTGGAAACTGCCCCCGAGGCCGTCAGCGAAGCGGTGGTCTGCGGCAGCTACCTGGTTCCCCTCTCCATCGACGAGGCACGCAACGGCATTCCCTGGGCGGAGACGCTCCGCGTGCCGGAGGACGGACTGGCCCCGGAGGACATGATCGACCTGGACGCGGCACTGGACCGGCTCAGTCCACTGGAGCGGCGGGTCCTGCGGATGCGCTACTTCCACAACGAGAGCCAGCAGGCCATCGGTGACCAGTTGGGGATGAGCCAGGTGCAGGTCTCCCGGCTGCTGGTGCGCGTCCTGGCGAAGCTGCGTGAGATGCTCGCGTGGGAGCAGGCGGGAACGTTGGGCAGGTCCTCCCTATAGGACGCCCAGCCGTTCCAGCCCGGCCAGCACGTCCGGCACCCCAACCGCCATCAGCGCCGGGTCAGGGGTGGGTGAGAACGTGTCCCCCTGCCGTAAAGACTCGTCGGTCAGCACCACGTGCGGTCCGGGAGGCGGGCCCCATTGGTGCACGGGAGCCGGCCCGAATATCACCACGGAGGGCCGGGTGTAGGCCGAGGCCAGGTGCGCCGCGCCGGTATCGGCGCTGACCACGGCGGTCGCGGAGGCCACCAGCGCGGCGAACCGGTCCAGGCCAATCCGCCCTGCCAGCACGCTCTCCTCGGGCAGCCCTGCCGCCGCGGCCACCTGCAGCGCGCGCTGCCGCTCGGCCGCGCTGCCGCTGAACACCACGCGGTGGCCGGCGGCGGCCAGCGTGCGGGCCACCGCGCCGAAGCGCTCCACCGGCCAGAGGCGGCTGCCGTAGGCGGCTCCGGCATGCACCACCACGGCCCCGGGAGCCGGAGAGGAAACCGCGGGTGGCAACAGGTGCAGGTCGGCCGGGTCTGCCGGGATGCCGTGCCATTCCAGCAGGCGCGCCCAGCGCTCCCGCTCGTGCAGGCCGTCCCGCCAGCGGGGTCCATCCCATCCCGGGGCGTGGTGTCCGATCCGCCGCGGTGCCCCGAGCGCCTCCAGGCGCCGCCTGCTTTCGACCCCGTTCCCGTGCAGGTTGACCGCCACCTCCACCCTGCCGGGGACCGGCGGGACCGGGACATCCAGCCCATGGGTGTCAAGCAGTTCGATCCCTCCCACCAGCTCCACGACGGGGGCCAGCCATGCCTGCGCGGCGTAGCAGATCCGATGCTCCGGGAAGGCCCGGCGCAGGGCGCGCAGTGCGGGGACCGCGACCAGCAGGTCCCCCAGTTTCAGGGCCCGCAGGGCCAGGACGGCGGGCCCGGAGGGCGCCCCGGAACGGTTTTCCTCCATGGTGCCCCATCGTGCCGTCCCCCGGCGCGGTCCGCAATCCCCCGCACAGGCCCCGGCACAAGCCCTGGTACAGGGGTGATTAGAACCGGCGAAGAGGGGTAGTAGTGAAGCATGGGAATGCGACGAACGCTTCCGCAAGCCGTGTTGTTCGACCGCGACGGAACGCTCGTCGTGGACGTCCCGTACAACCGCGATCCGGAACTGGTCCAGCCGATGCCCGGTGCGGCCCGGCTCCTGGATGGCCTGCGCCGCAGGGGCGTCCGGTGCGGCGTCGTGTCCAACCAGTCGGGGGTGGGGCGGGGCCTGATCACCCCGGCGGAACTGGCCGCGGTCAGTGCACGGCTCGACAGCCTCCTCGGCCCCTTCGACGTTTTCATGTACTGCCCCCACGTCGTCGGGGACAGGTGCCGCTGCCGCAAGCCGCAGCCCGGGCTGGTGCTCGATGCCTGCCTGGCGTTGGGCGTCGACCCCGCCGACAGCCTGGTCGTTGGCGACATCGGTGCCGACATGGGAGCCGCTGCGGCGGCCGGAGCCGCGGGGATTTTGGTTCCGACGCCGGTAACCCGGCCGGAAGAGGTGGCCTCCAGCGAGTGGGTCGCCGCCTCGCTGGAGCAGTTGCCGGAGATGCTGTGGGGCGCCCCATGGTAGGCCGCGCCCTCGTCGTCCGCCTCGATTCGGCCGGCGACGTACTGCTCGCCGGGCCCGCAGTAAGGGCGATCGCGCGCACATGCGAGGTCGTGATGCTCTGCGGCCCGCAGGGGGCGCCCGCGGCCAGGATCCTGCCCGGGGTGAGCGAGGTCTTCGTCTGGGAATGCCCCTGGATCGCCGCGCCGGCGCCGGAGGTCTCCTCCCCCGCGCTGGCCCCCCTCATGGGGTTCCTGCGCGGGGGCAACTTCACCGAGTGCGTGGTGCTGACCTCCTTCCACCAGTCCCCCCTGCCGCTGGCCCTGCTCCTGCGGTTGGCCGGGATCTCCCGGATCACCGGCGCTTCGGTCGACTATGCCGGTTCCCTGCTGGATGTCCGGCTCAAGCCCGGCGAGGATTTCCCCGAGGACCAGCCGGAGCCGCACCGGGCCCTGGCCATCGCCCGGGCGGCCGGGCACGCGCTGCCCGGGAACGATCCGGGCACTCTGGCCGTGCTGCCACCCCCGCCGGCCACCGAACTGGTCGGGTACGGGCCCTACGTCGTCGTCCACCCGGGGGCCAGCGTCCCGGCCCGGGCCTGGCCGCCCGGACACCACGCGGACCTGGTCCAACGGCTGGCTGCGGCGGGGCACCGCGTGGTGGTCACCGGTGGACCCTCCGAAAAGGCATTGACCGCGGCCGTCGCCGGGGACCGGGCCGTGGACTTGGGCGGCCAAACCGACTTGGGCACGCTCTCCGGGGTGCTCGCGGGCGCCGGCGTGGTGGTCACCGGAAACACGGGCCCCGCCCATTTGGCGGCAGCGGTGGGAACGCCGGTTGTCAGCCTGTTCTCCCCCGTTGTCCCGGCGGAGCGGTGGGCCCCCTACGGTGTTCCCGTTGAACTGCTGGGGGACCAGGACGCCGCCTGCAGGGGCACCCGGGCCCGCGATTGTCCGGTCCCCGGGCACCCCTGTCTCTCCTCCGTTACCCCGCAGCAGGTGGTGGCCGCAGTAGACCGCCTGCTGGCCGGGAACGGCTCGCCAGGCCAGCAGGCCCCCCTGGAAAGGACCGCACCATGAGGATCCTGATATGGCACGTCCACGGCGGATGGATGGAATCGTTCGTGCAGGGCACCCACGAGTACCTGCTGCCGGCAACCCCGGAAGGGGGTCCGTGGGGACTGGGCCGCGGAGGCCGGGGGTGGCCGGAGTCCGCCCGCGAGGTCGATCCGGACGGACTGCGCGATGAGGACATCGACGTCGTCGTCCTCCAGCGTCCCCAGGAACTGGACCTCTGCGCGCAACTGACCGGCCGCCGGCCCGGGCAGGACCTGCCGGCCATCTACCTGGAGCACAACACCCCGCGCTCGGCGGTTCCGGATTCTTTGCATCCCCTGGCGGACCAGTCGCGGATACCCGTGGTGCACGTGACCTACTTCAATCAGCTGTTCTGGGACTCCGGGCGGGCGCCCACGAAGGTGATCGAACACGGAATCAGGGACCCCGGCCCCCGCTACGGCGGGGAGCGGTCCTCCCTGGGGGTGGTGATCAACGAACCGGTCCGGCGCTGGCGCGTGACCGGCACCGACCTGCTGTCCCGCTTCGCCGCGGCCGGTCCGCTGGAAGCCTTCGGCATGGGCACCGCCGCCCTGCCCGGGGCCACCGGGCTGGGACCGGAGCGGCTGGCCGTGCACGGGGACCTGCCCCCGGACGAGCTGCACCGGACCCTGGCCTCGTGCCGCGCCTACCTGCACCCGGCCCGCTGGACGTCGCTGGGCCTGTCGCTGCTGGAGGCCATGCACCTTGCCATGCCCGTGGTGGTGCTCGGGACCACGGAAGCAGCAGACGCCCTCACGCCGGAGTGCGGGGCGGTGTCCACCAACGTGGACCTGCTGGTGCGGGAGGCGGCGCGCCTGCTGGAAGACCCCGAGGAGGCCCGGCGCCGCGGTGCGGCTGCCCGCCACACTGCGCTTGAACGGTACGGACTGGGCCGCTTCCTGAGCGACTGGGACACCCTGCTGGGGGATGTCGCCACCCGCCGCCTGGGCGAACCATCGAAGGAAGGAAACCGCGCATGAAAATCGCCATGATCTCCGAACATGCGAGCCCGCTGGCGACCATCGGCGGGGTCGACGCGGGAGGCCAGAACGTGCACGTCGCGGCGCTCTCCTCGGCGCTCGCCGGCCGCGGCCACGAGGTGGTGGTCTACACCCGGCGCGACGACCCCGACCTGCCGCAAGTGGTCCGTGTGGCCCCGGGCTTCGAAGTGGTCCACATCGACGCCGGCCCGGCCCGGCACGTGCCCAAGGACGAACTGCTGCCGTGGGTGGGCCCCCTGGCGGAGGCGGTGGCCGCCGATTGGCTCCGCCGTCCCCCGGACGTGGTGCACGGGCATTTCTGGATGTCCGGGCTTGCGGCGCTTAGCGCGGCCGGCGTGCCGGCCCGCAAGGTGCCCGTGCTCCAAACGTTCCATGCCCTGGGCAACGTCAAGCGCCGCCACCAGGGCGATGCGGACACCAGCCCGCCCGCCCGCACCTGGCTGGAACCCTCGGTGGCGCGCAGGGTGGACCGGATCATCGCCACCTGCCTCGACGAATCCCGGGAACTAGCCGCCCTGGGTGCGGATCCGCAGCGGATATCGGTGATCCCGTGCGGCGTGGACCTAAACCTTTTCAGCCCGGACGGCCCTGCCGAAAGGATCTCCGGGCGGCGCCGGATCGCGGTCATCGGGCGGCTGGTGCCCCGCAAAGGCGTGGACCTGTCCATCCGCGCCCTGCGGCGGCTGCGCCAGGCGGGCATCACGGACCTGGAGCTCCTGGTGGTCGGCGGGTCGGCAGGGGACGCTTCAGGCCAGGACCCCGAGGCCGTCAGGCTGCGGGCCCTGGCTGCCGACCTCGGGGTCGACGACGCGGTGGTGTTCTGCGGCCAGCTTCCCCAATCGCGGATGCCGGCGCTGCTGCGCGGGTGCACCGCGGTGGTGTGCGCCCCCTGGTACGAGCCCTTCGGGATTGTCCCGCTGGAAGCCATGGCCTGCGGGTTGCCGGTGGTCGCTTCCGCGGTGGGCGGGTTGCAGGACACCGTCGTGGACGGGGTCACGGGGCTGTGCATTCCCCCGCGGGACGACGCGGCGCTCGCGGCCGCCCTGGCACGGCTGCTCAAAGATCCTGCCCTCGCCACCCGGATGGGTTCCGCGGGCCTGGCGCGGGCCCGGCAGCACTACGGCTGGGACCGCGTGGCTGCGGCCACCGAGGAGGCCTACCTGCTGTCCCTCGGGTCCAGTGAACTCGGAACCAGTGAACTCGGGTCCAGCGAACTCGGAACCAGGGAACCTGCCGTAACGGCCACCGCGACGGCCACGGCAGCGGCCCGCTCACGCGCCTCCACCTCCCGCGCCTCCAAGGTGGGCAAGAAACCCGCCCGCCGCGGCCCGGAGAAGGTGCCGGCGGACCGCCTGCCCCAAGGAATCGGTTCGGGCACCGGCCCCCTCCCTCCCGTCTCCCCCACGCTCCCCGCCGCATCCGCCGACTTCACGGCGGTCCCCACCGACACGCCCCTGCCGGCCCCCGCAGGCCTGCAGGGGCCGGCAGTTTCGGCAGCGCCCTTCGCCGCGTCCGAGCCGTCCGTGGACGTGGTCCTGGCCCACCTGGCCGCGGTGCCGCCCGCCCTCTTTTCGCTCCGGCAGTCCACCGGCAAGCTGGCTGTCTGGGCGGCGGAGCTGGCGGTACGGCTGATGAGCGGCCAGCGCCTTTTGGTCGCGGGCAACGGCGGGTCCGCCGCCGAGGCCCAGCACCTGACGGCCGAGCTGGTGGGACGCTTCCACCTTGACCGGGAGGCCTTCTCCGCGATTTCCCTCCATGCGGAGACTTCCGCGCTCACGGCCATCGCCAACGATTACGGCTACGACGAGGCCTTTGCCCGCCAGGTGCGCGGCCACGGACGCCCCGGAGACATCCTGATGCTGCTGAGCACCAGCGGCCGCAGCCCCAACCTGCTGCGCGCCGCGGAGGCGGCGCGCCCCATGGGCATCACCACCTGGTCCCTCACCGGTCCGGCCCCCAATCCGCTGGCGGCCCTCTGCGACGAATACGTGGCCGTGGAGGGGAGCAACGCCAGCGTCCAGGAATGCCACCTGATGGCGGTGCATGCGCTCTGCGCGGCCTTCGACGCCGAGGTGGCCCGGCTTCGCGGCCCCGCCACCAAGGGAGGGGGGACCCCGTGAGGATCGCGGTCGTGGGGGACGTGCTGCTGGACCGGGACCTGGAGGGCATATCCACCCGGTTGAGCCCCGACGCCCCGGTTCCCGTCGTGGACGTGGAATCTTCCCGGCTCCGGGCAGGGGGTGCGGGGCTGGTGGCCGCGATGCTGGCCGCGGACGGCCACCGCACCGTGCTGGTGACCGTCCTGTCCCCGGATGTCGGCGGAGGGCTGCTGCGCGGGCAGCTGGCCGGGGTCGACGTCGTGGCCGGCCCCTCCCTGGCTCCCACCCCGGTCAAGACGCGGGTCCGCGCCAGCGGCCAGCCGCTGTTGCGCTTCGACGAAGGATGCGCCCCGCCGCCGGTTCCCGCGGTCGATGACCGGATGCTTGCGGCCCTGGACGAAGCGGACGCCATCGTGGCGGCCGACTACGGGCGTGGCCTGCTGCGCAACCCCCGGCTCAGGACGGCCCTCGAGCGGGCGGCCCGGAGGGTCCCCGTGGTCTGGGACCCCCACCCCCGCGGTCCGGCCCCCGTGCCGGGCGTCGCGGCGGCCACCCCCAACCTGGCCGAGGCCATCGCCGCCGTCGGCAGCCACCGGAACCGGGCCGGGAAGTCCGACCCCTCTCGGGTGGCGGCGGCGCTGCGGGAGCAGTGGCGTCCGGCCGCCGTCGTCGTCACCCTCGGCGCCGAGGGAGCCTGGGTGGACGACGGCGGTATTGCCCGCCCGGTGCCGGCCCCGGCGATCACGTGCTCGGACCCGTGCGGGGCCGGGGACCGGTTCGCAGCGGCCCTGGCCGTCGAACTGGCCACCCGGCCGCCGGGGCGCGCCTCCGCGGGCCGGCTCGACGCCGCAGTACGCTCCGCGGTCCAGGCGGCGGCCGCCTATCTCTCCGACGGCGGTGTGCGGTCCCTGCCGTCCGCGGCCTCCGGAACCGCACGCCCCGCCACGGCGGTTTCCCCCGCCGCCACAGACTCCCCCCTCAAAGCACCCGCCCCCCTCGAAGCGGGCTCCCCCGCCGCCGCGGGGGCCGCGGAGGTGGCCCGCAGGGTCCGTGCCGCCGGCGGAACGCTGGTGGCCACGGGCGGCTGCTTCGACCTGCTGCATGCCGGCCATGTCAGGACCCTGCGCGCGGCCCGGGAACAGGGCGACGCGCTGGTCGTGTGCCTGAACTCCGACGCTTCGGTGCGGCGGCTCAAAGGTCCGGGGCGGCCCATCATGGGCCAAGAGGACCGCGTCGAAATGCTGCTGGCCCTGGAATGCGTCGACGCGGTAGTGGTGTTCGACGAGGACACCCCGGCCGAGGCCCTCACCGCGCTGCGGCCCGAGGTATGGGTCAAGGGCGGCGACTACAGCATCGAACAGCTGCCCGAGGCCGCACTGCTCGCCGCCTGGGGCGGCCGGTGCGTTATCGTTCCGCATTTGCGGGGCCGCTCCACCACCGCGCTGGCCGCCGCCCTGGCATCCGGGTGATCCCTGCCCGCGCCAACGCCTGCCCGTCCATCCACCCATCCATTCACCCACGACCGGAGGATCACATGGCTTCCCCCCTTACCGCCGCAAGCCCCCTGCCCACCCTCGATCCCAGCACCGGAAAACGCGTCCTGATCACCGGAGGGGCCTCCGGGCTGGGGGCCGCCGTGGCCCGTGCCGTCGCCGAAGCCGGCGGCCGCCCCGCCATCCTCGATGTGGACCTCGCAGGATGGGGTCCTGCCGGGGGGGAGGCCGCCCCAGGGGACTGGGCCGCGGCGGCCCCCGCCTACCAGACCGACGTAACGGACCGGGCCGCGGTCGAACGCGCGGTGGAGGCCGCGGCCCAAGCCTTGGGGGGACTTGATGCGGTGGTGACTGCCGCGGGTATCGACCGCTGCGGGCGCCTCGACGAAGTTCCCGCGGACGCCTGGGAACGGGTCGTGGCAGTCAACCTCCTCGGCACCGTCTCCACCGTGCGCGCGGCCATGCCCCACCTGTTGGCCAGCCACGGGCGGGTCGTCACCATCGCCTCCACCCTGGCCCTGCGCGGCGTATCCGATGCCACGGCCTACTGCGCCTCCAAGTTTGGGGTGGTGGGCTTCAGCCGCGCCCTCGCCGCGGAGACCGCCGGGAAGGTGGGGGTGACCACCGTGATTCCCGGAGGCATGGACACCCGTTTCTTCGACGACCGCTCGGCGCAATACCGTCCGGCGGACAACTCGCGGCTAAACGATCCGGCCAACGTCGCCCGGGCCATTATGTTTGCGCTGTCCCAGCCGGAGGGCTGCGAGCTGCGGGAGCTGCTTATCTGCCACGAAGCCGAGGACTCCTGGCCGTAAGGTCCTCCACGTCCCGGAAGACCTCATCCGGCTCCACGGCCTCAGTCAGCGAAAAGTCATCATGCTCGCAGCGCGGGGCGGTCCAGCCCACTTGGGTGAGGTCCGTCCCGCAGACGGGACAGCGCGTCGTCCACCCCATCTGGACCCGGTGGGAGGCCCGGCCCAGCGGTGCCGCCATGATTGCGTTCCCCACCCAGTAGATGCCGGCCGTGGAGGTGCCCACCGCCTGGGCCAGGTGCCGCGGCCCGCTGTCGTTGCCCAGCATCACGTCGCAAGACTCCAGCAGGCCGGCCAGGGCACCCAAGTCCAGCTGCCCGGCCAGGGAACGGATGCTTCCCCGGCCGGGCCGCGGGGGTCCGGCTTCCTCGAGGACAGCCTCCCCCAGCCCGGCCTCGGACGCATCCCCGATGACCAGGACCTCATACCCGGCGTCCGCAGCCCGGGCCGCCACCGCGGCGAACCGCTCCACCGGCCAGCGCCGCCGCGGGTCCGTGGCCCCCGGGTGGATGGCCAGCCGTGGCCGCCCCTTGGCAGGAGGCCCCGCGACGGCGGCGGAGGCTGCACGGTCGGCGGCGGTGACGGCCACCGCCGGCCCCACCTCCGGGGTGGTGGCGCCGGCAAGCCCCACCACCTCCAGGGAACGCAGCACCTCATGCTGGTAGTACCGGTAATCCACCATGCGCTCCAGCCGTGCCGCATCCGGAGTGCCCGTGCCCACCGTGTGGCGGGCTCCGAGCTGCAGCAGGAACGGATTGGAGTAGCGGCCGCCCCCGTGCAACTGGACCGCGAGGTCGAAGGATTCATCCCGCATCCGCGCGTGGAACCGCGCCACGGCCTCCGGATCCTCCGGGCCCTCCTGCACGCCCCGGCAGGCAGGCAGCACCTCGACCCGGTGCACCGGACCCGGCCGTTCCGAGTACAGCCGGGCGTGCATTTGGGTGCCCAACAGGGTGAGGGAGGCCTCGGGATATGCCGCCGCCAGGGCATGCATCGCCGGAACGGCGAACATGAGGTCCCCCAACCCGCCGCCACGCAGGACCGCGATGCGCCGGATGTCGGGGAAACGGGGATGGACTGGGCCCACGGCGTGCCGGGGCCGCTGGGGTTCGGACCACGAATGCATGGGCCCAGACTACGGGGATGCCGCGCCGGGCTGAATAGTGACGGGCCCAATGGGACGGGGCCGGGCACCGCCTGACTGAAGGGGGCCGCGGTGGGGTATTAGGGACTGTGGGGAGTCCAACCGCCACCGACCCGCCAGGAGGACCCACCGTGACAGAAACCACCACCATTACCGAGTCCATCACCATAATCGATCCCACGGACGGCAGCATCGTCGGCTCCATTGAGGCTGCGACGCCGGAGGATGCGGCGCGGGCCGTGGACGCGGCCCGCGCCGCGCAGGGAAGCTGGCAGATTTTGCCGGCCGCCGAACGCGGGGACCACCTGCGGAAGGCGGCAGCTGCGCTCGAGGCGCACGGGGGCGAGCTGGCCCGGCTCAACCACCGCGAAACAGGGCGCCCCGTCGAGGAGGCCGCCGCGGGGATAGCCAGCGGGGCCGCCACGCTGCGCCAGTACGCCGAAACCGGTCCGCTGCACTGCGGGCAGAGCCTGCGCGGCCAGCACCTCGCCACCGACTACACGGTTCCGGAACCCCGCGGCGTTGCCGCCCTGCTGACCCCGTGGAATGACCCGGTGGCAGTGGCTGCGGGCCTGATCGGCGCCGCGCTCGTCACGGGGAACACGGTGCTCCACAAGCCCAGCGAGCGCTGCCCCCATCTGGGGCGCCGGTTGGGCGAGATTCTCGGGGCAGTGTTCCCGGAGGGGGTCCTCACCACGCTGGATGGAGGGCCCGACGTCGGCGCGCTGCTTACCGCCCATCCGGGCATCGACGTGGTGGCCCACGTGGGCTCCAGCGCCACCGGACGCAGGATCGCCCACGCGGCCACGGCCACGGGGGCCCACTGCATCCTGGAGAACGGCGGCAAGGATGCGCTGCTGGTCGACGCCGGGGTCGACGGCTCCTGGGCTGCGGCCCAGGCCGCGCTCGGGGCCTTTGCCAACAGCGGGCAGATCTGCACCTCCGTTGAACGCATCTACGTGCACCGCGCGGTGGCCGAAGTGTTCGAGCGGGAACTGGTGGCGCGGGCGCGGCACCTGAATGCGAACGGCCGGGTGGCCCCCTTGGTGGACCGGCGGCTGCGCGAGGTGGTGGCCGCCCAGGTGGACCATGCGGTGGCGGCGGGAGCCCGCCTGGGCGAAGGCGGCCGCGTCCCGTCAGGGCCCGGCGCCCACTACCCCGCGACCGTGCTGCTCGAATGCACTGCGGAGATGGAGGTCATGATGGAGGAAACGTTTGGCCCCGTGGCCCCGGTCATGGTGGTGGAGGACTTCGCCGAGGGACTGGCGGCCGCGGCGGCCGGCCGGTACGGGCTGGCCGCCACCGTGCTGACCGCGGACATGCGCCACGCGCGCGAGGCGGTGTCCGGGCTGGCAGTGGGCACCGTGAAAATCAACAGCGTCTTTGGCGGCGCGCCCGGAGGGTCGGCCCAGCCGCGCGGCGCCAGCGGTCGCGGCTTCGGTTACGGCCCCCGCCTGCTGGATGAATTCACCCACGTGAAGGTGGTCCACATGGGCCTGCCGGGCAGCGCGGAGCCATGGACCGCGAAGTGAGGCTGGGGGACCTCGCGGCACCGGACGCCGACACCCCGGGCCTGGTCGCGGGCGTGGCGCCCCGGGTCGTGGTGGTGGGGGACGTCATCCTCGATGGATGGTGGCAGGGCGCAATAGAACGGCTCTGCCGGGAGGCGCCGGTGCCGGTGGTGGAACTGCGCGAGCGCGCGGAGGCTGCCGGCGGGGCGGCGAACACCGCTGTCAATGCGGCCCAACTGGGCGGGCAGGTCTCCCTGGCCGGGCTGGTTGGAGAGGATGCCGCCGGCGAGCGCCTGCGGGCCCTGCTGGTTCGGGCCGGCGTCGACACCTCGGCCCTGGTCGCCCACCCGGGGACCGTCACGACGCGCAAAAGCCGCGTCCTGGCGGGAGACCAAATCCTGTTGCGGATCGACGAGCAGTCGGGCACTCCTCCGGCGGAGGCGCTCTCGGCCCTGGCTGCCCGGCTTCCCCGGCTGCTCCGGGACGCGGACGTCGTCGTCGTGTGCGATTACGGCTCCGGCACCCTGCGCGGACCGGTCCGGGACGTGCTGCTGGGCCTGCGCTCCCCGGGCACCGGCAGCGGCAGCGGCAGCGCCGGGCACGAACCACTGGTCATCGTCGATGCGCACGATCCGCACGCCTGGCGGGCCCTGCGCCCCGACGTCGCCACGCCCAACGCGGCGGAGGCCGCGCGGCTGTTGGACAAGACGCTGGACAGGGCGCTTCCGCCGGGCCAGGACCGCGCCAGCGTGCTGGCGCTGCGCCGCACCGCCCTGCTGAAGGCCACCAAGGCCCGGTGCGTGCTGGTGACGCTGGACCAGGACGGCACCTTGGCGCTGCCGGAGTCCGGGCCGGAGCACCGTACCTGGGCCCGTCCGGCGGAGGAGAAGCGGGCCTCCGGCGCAGGGGATACCTTCGTGGCCTGCCTCGCCGTCGGCCTTGCCGCCGGCCTGCGGCTGCCCACCGCGCAGGACCTCGCCCAGGCCGCCGCGGAGGTGGTGGTGCGCCGGCCGGGCACCTCGGTGTGCACCACTGCGGACCTGAAGGCGCATTTGGGCGGACTGGCCGCCACGGCCCTGGACTTGGAGGGGCTGGCCTGCAGGATTAGGGACCATCATGCCCAAGGGCACCGCGTCGTGCTGACCAATGGCTGCTTCGATGTGCTCCACCGCGGCCATACGCGCTACCTGGAGCTGGCCAAGCAGCTCGGCGACGTGCTCGTGGTTGCCCTCAACGACGACGACTCCGTACGCAGGCTCAAGGGGCCGGAGCGCCCCATCAACTCCGCGCCCGACCGTGCGGCGGTGATCGCCGCCCTGAGTTGCGTCGACTATGTCACCGTGTTCCCGACGAACACCGCGGTACCGCTCATCGAGGCGCTGCGTCCGCACGTCTACGCCAAGGGAGGGGACTACACCCCGGAGATGCTCCCCGAGACCGATGCGGTCAGGGCGTACGGGGGCACCGTGGCGATCCTGGACTACGTCGCGGACCATTCGACGACGGACGTAATCCGCAGGATCCGCACAGCGGTCCCGGAGGCGGACGGTTCCGCCGGGGAGCGCCCCGTCGTGGGGGGACCGCCATGACGGCCCGCTGGTGCGGGGAATGGGCTGCCGGCGAGCGGGAGTTGCCGGCGGAGGTGGAGGTGCTGATCCCCTCCTTCGAACGCCCCGCCGAGCTGGCCGTCACGCTCAGCGGGCTCGCCAGCCAGACGCGCCCGGACTTCGGAGTCGTGGTCAGCGACCAGAGCCCCGAGCCCGTGTGGCAGCACCCGGCGGTGAAGGCGATGGTGCGCATCCTGCGGGCGCAGGGCAGGCCCGTCCGGCTGGAGTGGCACCTGCCCCGGCGTGGCGTCGCGGAGCAGCGCGATTTCCTGCTGCGCCTCTCCACTGCGCCCCAGGTGCTCTTCCTGGACAACGACGTGTGGCTGGAGCCGGGGATGCTGGAGCGCCTTTCCAGCGCCTTGTCCGAGGCCCGATGCGGGTTCGTCGGGGCCGCAGTGCAGGGCCTGTCCTACCTCCAGGACCGCCGTCCCGCGGAACTGGAGGATTTTGAGCCGTGGCCGGGAGCCCCCCAGCCCGAAAGGATCCGGCCCGGCTTCCCGGAGTTCGGCCGGTGGCGCCTGCACAATGCCGCCAATCTTGCTCACCTGGCTGCCGGAATCGGTATTGAGCGCGGCAGCTGGCTGCTGTACAAGGTGGCATGGGTGGGGGGCTGCGTGCTCTTTGACCGGGAACGGCTGGTGGCCGCCGGGGGCTTCGCCTTTTGGAAGGACCTGCCGCCGGAACACGCCGGGGAAGACGTGGTGGCCCAGGTGCGCACCATGGAGGCCTTCGGCGGTGCGGGGATGTTGCCCTCGGGCGCGGTGCATTTGGAGTCCCCCACCACCGTGCCCAACCGTACAGCCGAGGCGTTGGAGATCGTTCCCCTGGATCCCCCGCAAAACCGGTAGTGCGCGGCCCGCCGCTGCGTTTGGGGGGCCTTGTTTCCCTCGGCCGTCCATGCTTGGCTGTAGGCAGCCGGGAGAGACGGAGGGCCAACCCCCACCGGTACTCGCCAGTGGCCCGGGCGCCGCAGCGGCGCCGCCCGGGGTTTCCCGCCCGGCGCCCTCCCCGCAAGGGGAGGGAAGGTTCGGTGGCACGGACCTTGAACCCTTAACCAAAGATCAAGACTCATTATCGGCATCGCCGTCCGGCCCGCTTCCCACGGCGGTCGCCTTTTGCGGACCGTCCCCCCGGGGCCTGTTGGGCCCGGGAGGACGGGGCAGGACGCCCCGGCGCAGCACCCGCCAGGTGCTGCCCATCCCTTGGGACATGTGAAAGCAGAACCCAAACAATGGAGGACCAGATGAGCTCAGAGGATTTTTCCGCCACCCCGCCCCGGGATCCCATGGATCGCCCCAACCCCCTCGACAGCCCGCCAGCTGCCGTCCCGCCCGCCGGGGTTCCGCCGGCCACCGGGTGGGATCCGGAGGGCGACCTCGCGGCAACCTATCCGGGGGGCACCACGGCAGGCACCACACCGCCGGCTTCCCAGCAGGAACCGGGCATGGTGGCCGCGGGGAAGGAAACCGCCCAGCACGTCGGCGAAACGGCCTCGGAGGAGGCCCGCAAGGTGACGCAGGAGGCGAAGACCCAGGCAAAATCCTTGTTGTCCGACCTTCAGACCGACCTGCGGGACCAGGCCGGGAAGCAGCAGGAGCGGATCGCCGGGAACCTCCGCTCCATGAGCGACGAGTTCAACACGATGATGGACGCCTCCTCTGGCGGCCAAGGCGCGGAACTGGTGGGAATGGCCGGCCGACGCGTTGAGCAGGTCGCCGAATGGCTGGAAAACCGGGACCCGGGGACGATGCTTGAGGACGTGCGCCGGTTTGCCCGGCGGCGCCCGGGGGCCTTCCTGGCTATCGCCGCCGGAGCCGGCCTGGTGGCAGGGAGGCTGGCCCGCAACCTGGCCGCGGATGCGGGAACCCAACCGTCCGGGTCCGGCGGCCCCGCGGCGCCCGGCCCCGTGCGGCCCTCGGTTCCCCCGTCGGCCTGGCCTGCCGACGCGACGACCACCTCGGGGGCCGTGGGGACGAGTCCCGCAGGCGGAGCGGGAATGACTCCCCCGGGCGCGATGGGGAGCACCCTTCCGCCCGCCAACCCCACCCCGGGGAGCTCGGAGACGTACCCGTGAGCGACTACCGTGAGCCCCCCGGGTTCCCCGCCGCGAACGACCCGGGAGCACGTGCCGCCGACACTTCCCTGGGAGACCTGTTCAGGGAGCTGACCGAAGACGTGTCCACGCTGATGCGGCAGGAGGTCCGGCTGGCCAAGGCGGAACTCCAGGAGTCGGCGAAAACCGCAGGCAAAGGCGCGGGGCTGTTGGCCGGAGCCGGGGTGGCCGGGCACTTTGCCCTCGGCTTCCTTTCGCTGGCCATCGCCGTTGCACTGTCCGTATGGATCGGCCTGGGCTGGGCGTCCCTGATCGTCGCAGTCATCTGGGCCATCATCGGCGCAGTGCTGGCCTCGCGCGGCAAGAAGCAACTCGAATCCGTGCGGGGCATGCCCCAGACCGCGGCAACGGTCCAGGAGATCCCGCCCACCCTGAAACCCGGTGAGGAGACACCATGAGCCAGACACCAGAAGAAATTCGGGCGGAAATCGAGCGCACCCGCCGCGAGGTGGGCGGGGACGTGGATGCCCTGGCCCAAAAGGTCAGCCCTTCGGCCGCCGTCGACCGCCAAAAGACGCGGGTCCGGCACGGGCTGCACCGCCTGCGCGAAAACGTCATGGGCGCGGCCGACGACGTCGGAACGTCCGTTGGTGACGCGGCGCACCGGGCGGGCGACGCGGCCCACAGGGCGGGTGACGCAGTGATGCACACGCCGGAGCAGACTGTCCGCGTCACCCGGGGCAATCCCCTCGCGGCAGGGCTGGTGGCGTTCGGGGTGGGCGCGATTGTCTCCTCCCTGCTGCCTCCCACCGAGAAGGAAAAGGAGGCGGCTGCGCTCCTCAAGGAGAAGGTCGAACCCGTCGCCGGTGAGGTCCGGGCAGCGGTTTCGGAAGTCGCCCACGACCTTCAGGAACCCGCCCAGGAAGCTGCTGCCGCCGTGAAGGAGACAGCAACGGAGTCCTTCGAGACCGTGCGGGGAGAGGCCCAGAGCGGCGCCGAAGCGATGAAAGAGGGCGGAACCTCGCAGTAAAGGGGCAATATATGCCCTAACCCTCCCTGGGCCGCCCTTGCCTGCTCGGGCAGGAAAGGGCGGCCCAGCCTGAAAGGCCCGGTACTGAAGACCCAGTCCTGAAGACCTGGCACGGAATACCCGGTACGGAAGGTCTGGCACGGAAGACCCGGTACGGAAGACTGGGCTGACCCCAGCGAAGCCCCACCGCAGGACGGACGAGCAGGACGTACTGCCCATCCCGCGGTGGGGCTTCGCTGGCGGTACTGGCGGAGGGCAGAAGACGTGGATGGACGGGACACGGAAAAGGCGCGGTAAATGAGTCGCGCCGAAGACAGGAGTCACTGAAATGGCCCCCGACAGGAACCCGCGGATTAAGGACGAGGAGCTCTACCAGAAGCTCCTGGACGAGGGAAACTCTGCCCGTAAGGCCGCTCGGATCGCCAATGCGGCTGCCCGCGACGGACGCTCCGCTGTTGGTGAGCGGGGCGGGGAGGCCGGCAGCTATGACGATTGGACCGTCGATGAGCTGAAGGACCGGGCCCGGGAAATCGGGCTCAAGGGCTACTCAAGGCTCCGCAAGGCAGAGCTGATCCATGCCTTGCGCAACTCGTAGGGGCAGGAGGGGACTGGATATGGAACCAGTCGCAGGAAGGGAACCAATGGACATCTACCCCACCGGCAGGACCAGGCAGCACGCTCACCGCCCGGCGCCGGGCCGCGGAGCAAGGGGCGCCCCGCGCCTGTCCGATCCCAGCATCCCACCGCAGCCCGGGCCCGTTCCCCCTCCGGTACCGGACCCCAGCATCCCGCCCCAGCCCGACCCCACCGGGCCGCCACAACCTGAACCGCCACAACCGGGACCACCGCAGCCCGGCCCCGTTCCCCCTCCGGTGCCGGACCCCGGCGTTCCCCGTCCGGACCCCGTTCCTCCCCCACAGCCGCCTTTTCCGATGCCGGATCCCTTGGACCCCTACCGGCGCCCCGGCACTGCCACGCCTCCACTACGGGAGCCGGACGGCCCCTACAAGCAAGTCCGTTCCGGAGGGCTGCACGATGCCGCTGCGGATGGACTCAGTCCAACAGTTGCAGGACGGCGCGGTCCGGCTGAAGCGCGCGGTCGGCGACCCGTCCCTGTTCGAACAGTTCGATAACGCGGGGATCGATGTAGGCGGAGCGTGCCACGTCCGGCGTGTTGTGCAGGCGTTCCGCCGTTGCCTTCACGGCGGCCTTCACGGCGGCCGCCAGATCCATGCCTTTCTCTGCGGCTTCGGCCAGGGACAGGGCCGCGGTGACCGTGCCCTGCCACGTGCGGAAGTCCTTTGCGGTGAACCCCGGCCCCGCCACCTGCGCGATGTAGGCGTTGACATCCCCGGGCGTCGGCTGCTGCCACCGGGTCCTTTTCCCGCGCCGCACCGGCCCGCCCAGGGCGGGGGCGTTGGCGGGGCGTCGCGGCAGCGATGCCAGATAGGAAGCCAACTGCGGGTCCCGCAGCCGTATTTCCCAGCGCTGGCCCGACTTTCCGGGAAAATCGAGCAGCACCTCTTCCTCCTCCACCCTGACGTGGCGGCGCCTGAGCGTCACCGCCCCGAAGGAACCGTTTTTGCGGGCATAGTCCTCGGCCCCCACCCGCAGGGCGGCACGGTCGATCAGGCGCACTGCAGCAGCCACCGCGCGCCGGGGGGACGCGTCGCTTCCCAAGTCGCGCGTCACTGCCCGGCGCAACTGCGGCAACCTTGCGGCAAAGGCCTGGGCACGGGCGAACTTCTCCGCGTCGCGGGCCTCCCGCCACAGGGGATGGTAGATGTACTGCGTCCTGCCCGCCGCATCCACCCCGGTGGCCTGTACGTGGGCGCCGGGCGAGGTCGCGATCCATACCTGCTCCCACGCCGGCGGAATGGCCAGGGACTCGATCCTCCGCACCGTGGCGGCAGCCCGGATGAGCCGGCCGGTGGACGTCCTGTATTCGAACCCGTCCTTGCCGCGGTCCCTCCGGATGCCTCCGCGGCCCGGTTTCACCTGCACAATGTCCATGCGCCCCTCGCTGAATCCCCGCCCGACGGATGGGTAGGGCCGGGCTCGACCGGCTTCCAGTCAACCAGCCTCCAGGGAACGGGGCCAGCCCCCGGGGACGCCGGGCCGGTTCTTCCCGGCCGGCCGGTCCGTTTCCAGCCCGGCCCTGCCCCCCTCCCCCTTGCGGGGTTCCGGATGACATGGTTGGCTTCACAACACACAGGATCCCACCGCGGCGCCGGAGGACGCGCGCCGTCCCATCCGCGCAGCCGCCCCACTGCGCAGACACTGTTCCGGACGCCACGGGCCATGCTGCCCCGAGGGCGGGTTCGGGGAAGGAGTCACCATGTCCGGCCACACGCCATCGACCATCCTTCTCCCCTGGTCCCGCGCCACACTTGGCGCCGGGGCAAAACGCGGCCACCACCTGCAGGAACCGCGGCCTGCGCGGGGGATGCCCCGGACCACCGGACGCGGCAGGATGAGCCTGACCGCAATCCCACCCCCGGAAAAAACCTGCCGGGCCGGGCTCGGCGCCGGCCACCGCTGAGCCAGACCCAGCAAACCCGACCCGACAAATTCGACCCAACAGACCCAACCCGGCAACCCCGGCCCATCCCCCACCCGAACGACGTGCCCGGCCACCACCCGTGGAGGGCGGGATTTCAGGAACTGGAGGAAACACTTATGAGCATCTCCCCAAACAACGGCAACGGCGAGAACCAGCCGCAGGGCAGCCCGCCGGAGAAGGACCAGTTGTCACTTGATGACCCCACCACCCGCCATCCGCGGATCAGCCCGCCGGAGCAGGACCAGCCGGAGCCGGGCCTTGATGCCCGGCTGGAACCCCATGCCGACCATGGCGAGGAGTCCTATACCGGCACCGGACGCCTGAAGGGACGCAAGGCCTTGGTTACCGGTGGCGATTCGGGCATCGGCGCGGCGGTGGCCATTGCCTTCGCCAAGGAGGGCGCCGACGTCGCCATCGCCTACCTCCCGGCCGAGGAGGAGGATGCCCGTGACGTGGCCGCCACCATCGAGGCGGCCGGCCGGACCGCCGTGACGCTGCCCGGGGACCTGACGGACCTCGAATACCGCCGCCGCCTGGCCCACGACGCGGCGGAGGCGCTGGGCGGGCTGGATATCCTGGTCAACAACGCGGGCAAGCAGCTGAGCGTGGAACGGCTGGAGGACCTCGACGATGAGCAGGTGCGCACCACGTTCGAGGTGAATGTCCTGGCAATGTTCACCATCACGCGAGAGGCCTTGGCGCACCTGCCCGCCGGTTCCAGCATCATCAACACGACCTCCATCCAGGCCTACTCCCCTTCGCCCCACCTGCTCGACTATGCCTCGACTAAGGCCGCCATCAACAACTTCACCAAGGGACTGGCCGAACAGCTTGCTCCCCGCGGAATCCGGGTCAACGCAGTGGCGCCGGGCCCCATCTGGACACCGCTGCAGGTCTCCGACGGCCAGCCCAAGGAGGCGTTGCCGGAGTTTGGCCACAACACCGCGCTGGGGCGCGCGGGGCAGCCGGTGGAGCTGGCCCCGGCCTACGTCTTCCTGGCCTCGCCGGAATCCAGCTACGTGGTGGGAGAAACCCTCAACGTCAACGGCGGCAAGCCCTCGCCGTGACCGGGACTGCCCCCTGCGGGTTCGCAGGGGGCAGTCCGCGGCGGTGGGGCTGGGGCGCCCGGCGGCCGCGAAGTTGTGGCGGGATACGTGTCCTGGGGCAACAATCCGCGCACGACCCTGCACCCGAGAGGCATCGGATGATTCCTTCCCTGCGGATCCCCGAAGTGGGCCTGTCCTTCCTGCTCCGGGGATACACCACCATTTCCTGGCATTGCGACCGGTTGGAGACGGATGCCT
Source organism: Zafaria cholistanensis (assembly GCF_008580665.1). GTDB lineage: Bacteria > Actinomycetota > Actinomycetes > Actinomycetales > Micrococcaceae > Zafaria > Zafaria cholistanensis. The sequence continues at coordinate 42,271 of NZ_BKDJ01000007.1, read as the reverse complement.
TCTACGGAAGGCTGCTGGGGCGCCGCACCCTATTCCTGCGCGGGCTCGATGCCGCCCGGCTGGTCTACCAGCCCGGCGCCTTCCCTCGCGCCGGCGCCCTTCCGCTCTCGGCCGTGGCGCTGTTGCAGGACCTGGGCAGCGTCCAGCAACTGGAGGGGCATGCCCATGACCGCCGCAAAGCGCTCTTCCTCCGCATAGTTTCCCCGGGCCACGCCGGGCTGCTGGCCAATGCGTTCGAGGCGGAATTCGAGGCTTCCCTTCCCCGTTGGCGTTCCGCGGGCCGCGTGGCCTTGCATCGGGAACTCGTGGAGGTCCTGACCCGGGCCGTCCTTCGATGGGCCGGGGCCGGCACAGAAGCCGCGCACGCAGGGGAGCTGGCCCGGGAACTGGATTCCATGGTGGCCCATGCGGGCAGTTTCGGTCCGCCAAACTGGCATGCACGGCTGTTGCGCCGGCGCACCGAGGCCTGGGCCAGGAACACGATCCGCGCCGCGCGAAGCGGAAAGGCGGGAGCGGAGCCTGGGGACGACCCGTTGCAGGCACTGGCTCTGTTTACCGAAGCCGACGGCTCCCTGTTGGAGGAGGGGACGGCCGCCGTCGAACTGCTCAACGTACTCCGCCCCGTGGTGGCGACATCCCGTTTCCTGGCCTTCGCAGCCTTGGCCCTTGAGCAAAACCCGGCGTGGGCGCGGAACCTTGCGGCGGAGGATCCGGCAGACCTTCGCTGCTTCGCGCAGGAGGTCCGCCGCACCACCCCTTTCTTCCCCGCCGCCGGCGGGCTTGCCGCCAGGGAATTCCAGTGGGACGGGGAGACCGTGGCCCCGGGGACGCGAGTGATGGTGGATCTCTACGGGACCAACCTGGACCCCCGGCTGTGGAAGGCCCCACGGGCCTTCGATCCCGATCGGTTCCGTGGAGGAGCCTGCGCCAGTGCGCTGGTTCCCCAAGGGACCGGCGACCCCCTTGCCAGCCACCGCTGCCCCGGCGAGGACACGGCACTGGCCTTGGTGGAACGGGCCACGGTCCTGTTCCTGCGGCACAGGCTGCGCCTTCCGGCCCAGGATCTCACGGTGGATTTGCGGCGCATTCCCGCGTTGCCCCGATCAGGGATCGTCGCATCGTTCGGTTGAGGTGCGTGTCCCGGCGCCGAGATGCGTGCCTGGAGGCTGAAATGCGTATCCCGGGGCAATGGGAAGTTCAGTTCCGGCCGCTCAACCACGCCTCCGCGGCGGCGCCGGCGAGGCACTCCTGCCGGTATTCGTCGCAGATGAAGTCCAGGATCCGCGACCCCAGCTCCGGCTTGGGAGAGCCGATCGCGTCCGTCGCGTATGCCACGCGGAAATCATGGGCAAAGGCGTCGGCTCCTGTCTGCGCCACGCAACTTTGCGCCGAGACCCCTGCCAGCAGCACCTTCTCCACCCCGGCCAGACGCAGGCGCTGGGCCAAATCGGTGCCAAGGAACGCGCTGTCCCGCAGTTTGGCAACGCGGTGGGCGCCCGGCAGATGGAGGCCTGGGAGCAGGGAGGCTTGGGCGGTGCCGGCGAAATTGAAGCCCTGCCCGTCATCGCGCATGTTCAGGGTCCACGTGCACCGGTCTTGGGCATGCTCTGTGACGATGGTGAACACAGGCGCGCCGGCCGCACGGGCCTGCTCGGCCAGGGTGTTCGTCGACTCCACGATACGGGTCCGGTCCCGGGACAGGACGGGATCCTCGAAAAATCCGTTTTGCAGGTCGATGACCACCAGCGCCGCACGGTCTTTGCTCTTTTGCTCCATGTGTCTCCTCCCCCAGCCGGGGCCCAATCATGGCCAAGCGGGTGGCCGGGTCTTCCCCGGCCACCCGCCACTGCGGCCAAGAGCTACTCGCCCAGGCCGTCCTTCACGTCCTTGGCCGCGTCCTTGACATGTTCGCCTGCCTGCTTGGCCTTGGCCCCGGCCTGGTCAGCCTCGCCCTCGGCCTGCAGGCGCGGGTTGTCGGTCGCATCGCCGACGGCCTCCTTGGCCTTGCCGGCGAGCTCCTCCCCCTTGTTCTGCATCTTGTCTCCCAGTCCCATCGGGAGCTCCTTTCATCCGTGCAGCCCCGCAGGGCCGCCCTCGGTCAGATACGCGCTACGGTGCCGCCGCTACTTCTTCGTCTGGGCGGCCGCCGACTTTTCCGTCTTCGCCTCCTTGTGCTCGAGCTGGCCTGAAGGACCCTCCAGGTGTGCCCGCAGGAACCACTGGAACTGTTCCAGCTCGGCGGTCTGGCCAATCAGCATGTCCTCGGTGACGGGGTCGATTTCACCCACCTTTTCGATGGCCTCGCGGTGGCTGGCCACAAGCCCGGTGTAGACCAGGTCCAAGGCGGCCAAATGTTCTGCGGTTCCGGCGCGGCCGATCGCGTAGTCGTCCCAGTCCCTTTCGGACACCAGTTGGCCGGGCAGCCCGTTGGGCGACTGGCCCAGGGTCGCTATGCGCTCTGCGGTCGCGTCCACCATGGCACGCACCAGGGTGATCTGTGGATCCAGCATTTCGTGGACGCCGATGAAGTCACGGCCCACCACGTTCCAGTGCGCATGCTTGAGGGTCAGCTGCAAGTCATTGAGGGCATGGAGCCGGTTTTGAAGGATTCTGGCCACCTCGTGGCCTTCCTTAAGCTCAAGGCCCGGAACCGTGAATCCTGCTGTCGTGCCGTTTGTGGCGGCCATCAAGTTCTCCTCACGTCACGCCACCGCGGGTCGGCGGCCTGATTTCCAACCTAGGGGTGGCCACTGGGTAAGTCCAGATCCCCCGACGCCGTGGGCCGGGCCCACGACCGCCCGGCACCCCCTCAGGATCCACAAAAAAATCCTGTGAGAATGGGGAACGAAGGAGGACAATGTGAGGTAGCTTACAGCTAAGTGGAATGCCCCGTACAAACCAAGAATCCCAAACCTCAAGGAGAACCTCATGGGAATCATCGGTTGGATCATTCTGGGCCTGATCGCCGGCGCGATCGCTAAGGCCATCAAGCCAGGCGAACAGGGTGGCGGCTGGCTCACCACGCTCCTGCTTGGCGTGGTTGGCGCGCTGGTGGGCGGTTGGATCGGCAGCGCGGTCTTCAATGTCGGACTCGAGAACTTCTGGTCGCTCCAGACGTGGATCCTGGCCATCCTGGGTTCCCTCCTGGTGCTCGTCGTGTGGGGCCTCTTTACCCGCAAGAGGGCCTAACCCCCCTTTGCCGGCCCCACTTCTTTCCCGGTCCCCGCGGCCGGGAGCCGGCGCACGGGCCCCAACGGGGCCGGGCCGCCGTCCTGGATACAGCGGGAATCTGACAGGAGCGAAGCGGGCACCCGATACGAGGAACACGGGCACCTGATTCGAGGAACACCTGATACAGGGAGGGGTCCGGACCGGATGCGGTCCGGACCCCTCCCTCGCGCCTTTGGGGCGGCCCAGGGTTCTGCCCGCTTTGAGGCCCCTTTTCAGGGACGCACTTCCCGGCCTGCGCCCCGCCCCCTGCCCCGCACCGAGGCTAGACCGCCCCCGCCCCCGCCCCCGGGCCCGGGACAACGGAAGGCCACCGCCTCCTGCCTCCTGCCTCCTGCCTCCCGCCTCCTGCCTCCTGCATTAGGACTCAGGGCTCAGGACTCAGGGCTCAGACCCACGGCACCGAGCCGCGGTTGTGCTCGAACACCAGCGAGGTCTGCGTGGAGGCCACCGCCGGATTGGCGGAAAGGTGGTCCAGCACGAACTGGCGCACGTCGTTGGAGTCCTTGACCGCCACATGGATCAGGAAGTCGTCAGTGCCGCCCAGGAAAAACAGTTGGGTGACTCCAGGCAGTGAGCGGATCTCCTCCGCGAACGCCGCCATCAAGTGGCGCGCGCCGGCCCTGATGCGCACGGAGATCAAGGCCTCCAGGGCGTGCCCGAGCACCTCGGGGTCGATGTCCAGCGTGAATTTGCGGATCACGCCGGTCCTTTGCAGGGCGTTCAGGCGGGCCAGGCAGGTGGAGGGGGCGATGCCCAAGTCGGCGGCGAGGGCGTTGTTCGGCCGCCGCGCATCATCGAGCAGGAGGCCCAGCAGGCGGCGGTCGATCTCGTCGAGCTCGACGACCTCGCGCCCCCGAACATCTTTCGTTGTGGCCACGGTCACGCCTTCGGATTCGGAATTTATTTTCAGGTTTCAGCATAAGCCCCGCATAAAATTCCGCACAAGACCCGCACAGCCGCAGAAACCCTAGTGTTGGATCAATAGTTGGATTGGGGGCCCTGCCCGCCGGCGCCCTCGCAGGCAGTGGAACACCGCAAAAAGGAGTCTTGAAATGATTGTTGGCATCCCTAAGGAAATCAAGAACAACGAGTTCCGCGTGGCCATCACGCCCGCGGGTGTCTCCGAGTTCGTGGCCCGGGGGCACCTGGTGGTGGTCGAGGCCGGGGCGGGCGTCGGCTCCGGCATCCCGGACACGGCCTACATCGCAGCCGGCGCCCGGATCGCCGCCACGGCGGACGAGGCCTGGGGGACCGCGGACCTGGTGCTCAAAGTCAAGGAACCCATCGCCGCCGAGTACCACCGGATGCGCAAGGACCAGACCCTCTTCACCTACCTGCACCTGGCCGCCTCCCGGGAATGCACCGAAGCCCTGATCTCAGCGGGCACCACGGCGATCGCCTACGAAACCGTGACCTCCGGCCGCACCCTGCCACTGCTTGCCCCAATGTCCGAGGTCGCCGGGCGCTTGGCCGCGCAGATCGGGGCGGTGCACCTGCAGCAGCCCAGCGGCGGGTCCGGGATCCTCATGGGCGGCGTGCCGGGCACCCGTCCCGCGAAGGTCGTGGTCATCGGCGGCGGCGTCGCCGGGGAGAACGCGGCGGTCGTCGCCGCCGGCATGGGCGCCGACGTCACCATCATCGACATCAGCCTGGCGCGCCTGAAGGAGATCGACACCGCCCATAACGGCCGCATCAAGACCCTGGCCTCCTCCCAGTTTACGATTGCCGCGGAGGTCGCCGCCGCGGACCTGGTCATCGGCTCCGTGCTGATTCCGGGCGCGGCCGCCCCCAAGCTGGTCACCTTGGAGATGGTCTCCAAGATGCGCCCGGGCTCGGTACTGGTGGACATCGCCATCGACCAGGGCGGCTGCTTTGAGGGTTCCCGCCCCACCACGCACACCGAACCGACCTTCAAGGTCCACGACGCGCTCTACTACTGCGTGGCCAACATGCCCGGAGCCGTGCCCCAAACCTCCACCGCCGCGCTGACCAACGCGACGCTCCCCTACGCCCTGAAGATCGCTTCCAAGGGCTGGCGCGCAGCGTTGCGGGAAGATGCCGGCCTGGCCGCCGGCCTGAACGTGCACGCCGGGCAGGTCACCTTTGCTCCGGTGGCCGAGGCCCACGGCCTGAAGTACACGCCCGTCTCCGCGGTGCTTACCGAACCGGCGCTCGCCGGCTGATCCCGCGGCACGACGCCGGGCCCGCCTTCCGCACCCGGAGCGGGCCCGGCGTCGTGCCCGGTGCGCCTGCCATCAGGTGAGGCCCGAGAGGAGTCCGGCTCCCGCCGAGGCAACCATCGCCACGATAAGGGCCCACGTCAGGGGTTTGGTGTATTTGCGCAGTGAGTTCATGGTTCGTTTATCTTAGGCCCGGCGGACAGCCGTGCCCGGTACAGCTTCTTCAGGCCCTCGGCCGGCCGGACCGGCTCCGGCCAGCGTGGCGAGAGCGAGTCCCCGAGCGTAATGCCCCGCATTCGGCGCCCGAACATGGGAAGCACCCACTGGCGCAGCCATTCGGCCTCCCGCAGCACCGCGGCACCGGGGCCGACGCGCTCGGCGGCTTCGAACGGCTCGAACGCCAGCCGGTGGCCCACGCCCAGCAGGTCCAGTACCCGGATGGCCAGGTAGCGGTGCCCGGCCCGGTTCATGTGCAGCCGGTCGGTGTCCCACATGCGCCGGTCCCGGTAGGCGTCCCACGCCCAGTAGTCCACCAGCGTGGCCCCGTGCCCGGCGGCCAGGCGGCGCACCTCCGCGTTGAAGACGTGGTTGCGCCGCTTCATGCGGTCCAGCATGGGGCTGATCGGGACATCGAATCCCGTGAAGAGCAGAACCTGCGCCCCGGAGGCGCAGAGCCGGGCGACCGCCTCCCCGTAGAGCTTCAGCAGGGCATCCATGTCCTGGCGCAGCTCCAGCAGGTCATTGCCTCCGGCATAAAAGGACACCAGCGTCGGTTCCCACGCCAGCGCCGGCCCAATCTGCTCGTCGACAATCTGCGCCAACCGCTTGCTGCGGATCGCCAGGTTGACGTACTCCCACTCCGGGTCGGCTTTGGAGAGCTGCTTCGCAACCCGGTCCGCCCATCCGCGCACCCCATTGGGGAACCTCGGGTCCCAGTCGCCTACGCCCTCGGTGAAGGAGTCGCCAATCGCGACAAACCGCCCAGCCATGCCGGTGATGCTAGGCGCCGAAGAAGGCCGTGGCCCGACGTGAGGGCGAACATGCCGTGAACGGCGGCGGCGGGCGCCCTCCCCGCCCCGCCTCGCTCCGCGGGAGCCCCCCGGCGGCTAGGCTGGGGCCATGGCCGACCCCCGCCCTGCGCTGTGGCTGCCCCGCCATCGGGGCCGGAAGCTGGCACACCACCTGGTCCCGGCATTCGTTGTCGCCGCCTTCCTGTTGGCCTTGGCCGTGGCCGCCTTCCTGCTGGACCACCTGCTCATCGCGGTTTCCATGCTCGCCCTGGCTGCCGCCGCTACCGTCTCCATCCTTCGAGAGTTCCGCCGGCACGGCTCGGTGCCCGCCCCGGAGAGTGCTTCGGTGGTGACCTCCTCGGGGCGCCGCGCCGCCACCCGCTTCGCTATGGCCGGGGCCACCGCCGCCGGCTCCGCGGTCACCGTGGGGCTGGGGGTGGTGACCATGGTCGCCGCGCTCGCGCTCGAGGCGCGGTACCTGCTGCTGCATGGCGACCAGCCCCGCCTGCTGCAACTGCTGGGTTCCGCAGTACTGCTGGTGGTCGGCTTCGGGATCCTGCGCGAAGGACTGCGGCTGGCACGCGTGGCCGCCACGGACCACCCCCCGGGGGTGTACCTGACCCGCAGCCGGATCGTAGTCTCCGGGCCCGACGGCATGAACGAGGTCTACTGGAAGGACGTCGAGTCCGTCGCGGCGGAGAACCCGCGCGGCCGGGTCCCGCTCGGGGACCGCGGCCCGGCCTACATCACCGTCCGGCGAAGGTCCGAGGGGGACGGCTTGGACAGCAGGCGCGCGGCAAGGCGTGACTTTCTGCGGGAAAGGCGCCACAAGCGCGTCGTGGTTCCGGTCCAGTACCTCACTGCCGACCCCAACCTTCTGCTGAACGCCGTCGAGCACTACCTCACCCACCCGGAGGACCGGCCAGAACTGGGAACCCCCGAAGCCCTGCGCCGGCTTGCGGGCCACGATTAGGCGCGCCGGGGAGGGCGCGTGCCGCTGGGCGGCATGATGCCGGGAACGGGGTGCGGGGCCTCCGTAGGGTGGACGGGGGATCCGGCATCCGCCCGGGCCTGAAGCACCTGGCAGACGCGAGAAAGGACCGGCGGACATGGGCATTTGGCACGGGGAGGTCAGCCTCGGGGAGCTTAATGAAAAGAACCTTGCCTGCCTCAACGAGACCCTGGCGTCCTGGGCGGGGTATCTGGCGGTGGACCGCTCCCGCTTCCACGTGGTGGGCCGGGAAATCAACGCGAACCACATCCGCCCGGTCTCCCCGGGCGGCTGGGTCTACGGTGAGGCCATCCCGGCAAACATCGGCCGCCGCGCCCACGTGTGGGAAGTAAAGCTCACCAACGGAGAGGGCAAGCTGGTTTGCATCTCGCGCTGCACGCTTGCGGTCCTGGAGGTCCCGGGCGCCTACGCCACCCCCGACCAGCGCGGCCAGCCCGCCGGGGCTCGGCGCCAGAAGGAATCCGCTCCCCCAATGTGATCTCCAGGGGTGCCCAAAACTGTCCGGGCGAGCGCCAGGGCGGCGAGGGCCCGTGGCGTTCTTCCGGGTGGCAGCTTCAGGGCTTCAGGGCTTCAGGGCTTCAGGGCTTCAGGGCTTCAGGGCTTCAGGACCACTTTGATGCAGCCCTCCTGTTTCTTCTGGAACGTGGCGTACAGTTCAGGGCCTTCGGACAGCGGAGCCGTATGGGTGACCAGGTCGTCCAGGCCCAGTGGGTCGCTGGGTTCCTCGGCTAGGGGAAGCAACCGGTCGATCCAGCGCCGGACGTTGCATTGGCCCTGGCGCACCTGGATCTGCTTGTCGAACATCTCCTGCAACGGCATCGGGGTGGCCATGCCGGCGTAGACGCCGCTGAGCGAGATCGTCCCGCCGCGGCGCACCACCTCCACCGCGCTGTGCAGCACGACGGTCCTGTCGATCGACACGGTCTCCATGGCCTTGCGCGCTACCCGGTCCGGCAGCAGCCCCACGCTTTCCTGAAGGAATGTCCCGACCGGGGAACCATGCGCCTCCATCCCCACGGCGTCCACGACGGCGTCCGGACCGCGCCCGGTTGCCTCACGGATCTTAGCCAGCGCATCGGGCGTGAAATCCATGGCTTCAGTCCCGTTCCGTTCGGCCATGGCCCGCCGCTCCGGCACCGGGTCAATCCCGAAGACGCGGTAACCGCGGTACTGGCCAATGCGGGCGCACAACTGCCCCACGGGGCCCAGCCCAAACACCGCCATCGTCCCCCGCTCGGGGACGGCCGCATACTCCACGGCCTGCCAGGCGGTGGGCAGGATGTCGCTGAGGAAGAGGTACCGGTGGTCCGGCAGCTCCCGCCCGACGACTATCGCCCCATAATCGGCGAAGGGGACCCGCAACAGCTCCGCCTGCCCGCCCGGGACACTGCCATACAGCTGGGAATAGCCGTAAATGGCGGCGCCCTTGCCGTGGGCGGTCACCTGGGTGGTCTCGCACTGGGACTGCAACCCGTGGTCGCACATCCAGCAGTTCCCGCAGGCGATGTTGAAGGGAACCACCACCCGGTCCCCGATCTTCAGCCGCTCGACACCCGAGCCGACCTGCACCACGGTTCCCATGGGCTCGTGCCCCAGGACGTCCCCGCGGTTCATGTACGGGCCCAGGAGTTCATACAGGTGCAGGTCCGAACCGCAGATAGCGGTGGAGCTGATTTCAATGATTGCGTCTCCGGGTTCCCGGATCACGGGATCCGGGACTTCCTCGTGGACGATCTTCCGCTTTCCTTGCCAGGTCAACGCCTTCACGGCGGATCTCCTTGGATAGGGGGCAGTTGCCGTCCAGTGAAGCACAGGCGGGCCGGGACAGGAAGAAGCCGCAGATATGTAGCCGGCGGCCCGAGAATCCCTTGCGGGGGACGGCAGGTGTTGATTCACTGTGGGAACCCACGAAAGGACGGGACATGACGGGTCCGCTCTGGATGGAGGGGCGCGTGCCCCCTGAATGTGACGCCCTGCCCCGCAGCACCGGCGAAGCCATCGATACGATTGTCGTCGGAGCGGGGATCACCGGGCTGTGCACCGCCCTGATGCTCCTGCGGGCCGGGCAGCGGGTCGTCGTGCTGGAGGCACGGCACCCCGGTGCTGTGACCACCGGCCATACGACAGCCAAGGTAACCGCCCTGCACGGCGGACGGGCCGGGACCATCCTGCGCCGCCACGGTCCAGAGGTGGCCCAAGCCTACGTGCGCGCCAACGCCGACGCCCTGGAATGGCTGGTTCGCCTCTGTAACGGCCTGGGCGTGGACATGCAGGCCCGCAGGGCCGTCACCTACGCGCAAACCACCGCCGGCAAGGTCCAGCTCGAGGATGACCTGAGGGTGCTGGAAGCGGCAGGACAGCCCGCGGTCAGCCTCGGCCCCGGCAGTCTGGAAGTGCCGTTCCCCTTTGCCGGCGCGGTGGGGCTGGAGGCCCAGCGGCAATTCGACCCCATGGACTTTGTCTCCGCCGCGGTGGCGGAGGTTCGTCGGCTCGGCGGGACCGTGGTGGCCGGCGCCCGGGTCCTCGGCGTTTCCAGCACGGGTACCCCCACGGTGCGCATCGGGCCCGGGCGGCAGGAACCGGGAACCGGGAACCAGCCGGGACCGTCCCAACTGCAGGCCCGCCGGGTAGTCATGGCTACCGGGATCCCCACGCTGCTCCGGGGCCTGATCTTCACCCGGGTGCTGCCGGAACGCTCCTACATACTGGCCTACCGGCGGGTGCTTCCCGGGACCACGGAACTGCCCCGCGACATGCTGATTTCCGTGGATGGCGTGCGGCGGTCGCTGCGCACCACCACCTCTCCCGACGGGGCCGAAAGGCTTCTGGTCGGCGGCGCCTCGCACACGGTGGGACGGGATTCCGGGACAGTGCCCCAAGCCGAGTTGCGCGCCTGGGCCAAAAGGATGTTTCCGGGCCTCATGGAAACCCATGCCTGGTCCGCCCAGGACTATTCCCCTGTCGGCGGCCTGCCGATGGCCGGCCCCTTAGGGGTGTCAGGCCGGGGCGCGAACCCGGTGCTGTTTGCTTCCGGGTTCGCCAAATGGGGTATGACCAATGGGGTGGCGGCGGCGATGCAACTGGCCCGGTTGTGCGTCGGCGGGCCCACGGAGGACACCGCGCCCTCCCTGGAGTGGGCTGGGCGGCTCTACGGCAGGCATCTGGACTTGGAGGAGGTGGGGGAGACGGCGCGGCTGAATGCCGGGATAGCCTCGCGGTGGTTTGCCGGGTCGGTTCAGCGCACCACCCCGCGGTGCACGCACCTGGGCGGACGGTTGCGCTGGAACGCCGTGGAACAGAGCTGGGATTGCCCGCTGCATGGTTCCCGGTTCGCCCCGGACGGGTGCCTGCTGGAGGGCCCGGCCACGCGGAACCTTCCGCCGCGCCCGCACAACCAGCCGCCCGCACCCGCCGATTCAGACGGGGGGCCCGCCCATTCGGGAACGCCCTAGGGGGTGTTGTTAAACCCTGTTGGGACGGGGGTTTGCCTGATTTGGGTTGTGGCCGGGCGGGGTCTGGTCGGGGTCCGGTTCGCTGCGGCCCTGAACCGGAGCGGAGCCGGCTTCAGCAACGCACCCTAGGCCCTTCCCTTGAGAATCAGGCGCCAGTAGACCTGCGGAAAAATCCACCGGTCCAGCACCCAGGCCCAGCGTCGCTCCTTCGCCAAGTCCATCCACGGGACGGTCGGCATGGGCCGGTACTGGTGGTCGAACTCGGCGAACAGGAGGGTATGCCGGGTCAGGGCGATGGGACAGACGCCATAGTGGTTGTAGCGCTCGCGCGGCTCGCTTCCGCGTGCCACCGCCGCGAGGTTCCGGGCCAATACCTTTACCTGCTTGCGCAGCGCCCCTCCGCTCTTGTAGTTCAGGGTTGCGGCGGCGTCGCCCAGCGACCACACGTTGGCGTACCGCCGGTGCCTTAGCGACTCCGGATCCACCTCAACGAATCCACTGGCGTCACCGGCGGCCGGCAGCGGGGTCCCCTTCAGCCAGTCTGGCGCGGACTGCGGAGGCACGACGTGAAGCAGGTCAAAGGAGAGCTCGCGGGTCCCGTCGGGGCCGGCCAAGGTAACCGTGCGCCGCGCAGCGTCAACGCCGGCCAGGCTCGTGGAAGTGTGCAGTTCAATGCCGTACTCGGCGATCTTGGCCCGAAGCACCGCGTCCACGTCCTCGATGCCGAACACCGTCGGTGTGGGCACCACGAGGACCACCCGGATATCACGCAGCACGCCGTACTCGCGCCAGTAGTCGCAGGCCATGTAGGCAATCTTCTGGCCAACGTCCACGCAGGTCGCCGGCCCCGGGGGCTGGGTGAAAATTGCCGTCCCCGAGCGCAGGGAGCGCACCAGCCCCCAGGTCTTCTCCGGCATCGCCGGATCGTAGTTGGAGGTCACCTGAGCCGAAGCCATGGCCCCGGCCAGCCCCGGAATCCCGTCCCAGTCCTTCTGCAGGCCCGGACACACAACCAGCTGGCCGTAGCCGATGCGGCGTCCGTCCGCCAGCAGCACGGCGTTTTCTTCGGGCCGGATGTCGGCCGCTTCCCCGCGGATCCATTCGATCCCACGCGGCATGACCCTGGCCTGCTCCCGCGTGGCCTCACCCATCCGGGCGGCGCCCCCGCCGATGTGGGAAAAGAGCGGCTGGAAGTAGTGCGTGGTACGTGGCTCAATCAGCCCGATGTCTGCAACCTTGTAGCGTCGCAGCCGCGCGGCCAGCGAAATGCCCGCGTTTCCGCCGCCGATCACCAGCACCTCGTGATGGTCCGCCATGTCATCTCCCTGCCTTCGTCCCTGCGGTTCGGCGCGGGCACTGCTTCCAGTGCACCCCGGCCGTACGGCCGGGTCAAGGGATCAGGAAAGGGCGGCGGCCCCTTTGTGCCCCCAGCAGGGCGGCTCCCTAGCTCCGCGTGAAGGTTCCCAGTCCGGTGGTGTCGTAGAAGTCCAGCCGTACGCTGACTGCCCGACCCCCGTCAGCCGGGGCGAAAATCGCCCCGGCGAGGCCGTTGGCGTTCTCGCCGATGGTTTCGAAACTGAAGGTGTCGCCGTCGAAATGGCTCAGCCGGAAGGTGGTGGGCCGTTCCCCCGGGCCCAGGACCATGGACAGCTGGCCCTGCTCCGCGGACACGGTCAGCGGTCCGTAGTAGGGGTTTGCGTAGGTGCCCGTGTAGGCATCAAGGGAGCGTGCCGGCCGGGGATCGGCCGGGGCCTTGGAATAGTCCACCTCCGGCTGGTCAGCCTCCTCGATCTGCCGGAACGCCGCGGCGGTGAACGGGAGCCAGTCCACCGTGGGCGCCCCATGCTGCGCCGTATCGAAAAACTCGGCGGCGATCGCCTCGGGAATGCCCTGCGGCTGCCCGTTGGCCAGGACCACGATGCCCAACTGCTCGCCCGGGAGGAGCATCACGACAGTCGCTGCACCGAGGTTGAAGGCCCCGGAGTGGCCCAGCTGCAGCCGGGCCTGGTCGTCGTAGGTCACGTTCCATCCCAGACCGTAGAAGCGGGTGCGGGCAGCCGGCGTGGACGGCGGCCCCATGACCGCCTCCGGTACATGGGTAGCCAGCAGGGCCTGCTCGTCGATGAGTTGCCGTCCTTCGTGCCGCCCGTGGGCCAGCTGGAGGCGGATCCACTGGGCCAAATCGCGCACCGAGGAACTGGCGCCTCCGGCCGGTGCCTCCGCATCGGCATTGCGCACGTACTTGGCCTCCCACTTCCGGTGACCCACCGGCACGTGGATACGGGCCTTGTTGGCGGCCTGCTCGTAGTCCGCGTGGCGGTAGCTTGAGGAACCCATGCCCAGGGGGCCGAACAGGATTTCCTGGGCCAGGTCCTCCCACGCCATGCCCATGGCGTCGGCCGCCGCCTGGCCGCCCTCCGTGTATCCGAAGTTGCTGTAGTTGTAGGCGTCGCGGAACGGCTCCAGCGGCTGCTGGTTCAGGTGGCCCAGGATGTAGGCGCGGTCGAACCCGAGGTCCTCGAGCAGGTCTCCCGCCCCGGTATGCAGGCCGCTGCGGTGGGACATCAGGTCCTCAAACGTGGCGTTGCGGGTCACGTAGGGGTCCTTGAGCGCAAAGGACGGGTTGTGGCGGATCACCGGGTCGGTCCACTGGACCTTTCCGCGTCCCACCACCCCCGCCACCACCGTGGAGGCCAGGGGCTTGGACACCGACGCGAGCTGGAACACCGTGTCCGCGTCCACCTTGGCGTCCTGGCCAGCCTCCCGCACCCCGTATCCCTGCGCATGCAGTACCGCGTCCTGGTAGACCACGGCCACGGCGATGCCGGGCACGCCGGTCTGCTCCATCGCGTGGTGCACCGAGCCGTCCAGCCGGGCCAGTGCGTTGTCTACCTTGGCCCGGTCCAGCAGCGGCGGAACTTGCTGCTGCGGCGCGGAATGAAGCGGCGACGGCGCGGCGTCGGCGGAGGGGCCGGTAGAGGATGGGGCTGCTGAGGCCTGGCCAGGCCGGCAACCGGCCAGCGGCACCACGAGCGCGATTCCCGCCGCCCCGGTCCCGATCGTTTTTAGCAGTGTCCGGCGGTCCGGCGAAACGGAGCTGGCCATCGGGTTCCCTCACTCTGGGCAGGCTTAAAGACTCTGGTTTCAGCCCCTGGCCCGCGCCACCCCGAAAGCGCCCAGCCGAGGCACCACCACCATGGTGGACCCTGGCAGAGGCGGGGGCAATGCATGGGCCCCCGGACCTTCCGCCGCCTCCCTCCTAAGGCGTGTCTCCTAATACCTGATTGCTTGTTTTAGGAGGATGGGCGGGTGAAATCCCGCTATATCGTTTTCTCCGATGCCCGGTGGAAACTGATTGGCCCGTTGATGCCCTCGTCCTCGTCCTCGTCCTCGTCCTCGTCCTCGTCCTCGGGCAAGGCTTCTCGGCCGGAGGGGAATATGCGGGAGCCTGCGCGTAGGTCAGTGAGCATGCCCCGCGGGAGAAAAAGGCAACTTACGCCAGCTTCCCCCCTGTCAGCACGCTCTGGTCCTTTGCCTTCGCCGCCGGGTTCACCTTCATCCTCGCCCAGGCCCTTGCCGGCTTGCTCTGCCCGGTAATGGGCCGTTTCCCGGGCTGCGTCGGCCGGCGCAAGAGCGCGATGACAGCGTGCGGCCTCCTCATCGCCGCCGTCTTCCCCGCCTTCATGATGGGCAGCACCGGAAACCTTGGGATTTTCCCTCCCGGGTCAGTTCCTGCTGGGGATCGGCGCCGTGATGACCGGCATCGTTACCGCGGTGCTCATGTCCGAGTTGTCCGCGGCCTTCTGCCTGGTGGCGGTCCGCGTCATGGCCTTCATTGCCGGCTCGCGGCTGCCGGAGACACCCAAGAGGCCCTTACTGGCAGCGGCAGCCGGCAGGGAAGGCTGTGGCACGCCCCGCGCCAGGGCTTTCGCCATCATCCTGGTGGTTACCAATGTCGACCCGCCACCCGCGGAGTCCTGGACAAGCCCCACCACGCTGTGGCACTCGGCCCTGCCCAACCACCTTTTTGGGTTCCTGTTGAGCTTTGCGGTCATTGCGTTCTATTGGCGGGTGAACTTCCGCCTCATCGGACCCACGACACTGATGAACCACCGGCTCATCAGCTGGAACATCGTTGCGGCCTTCTTCATCGTCCTGATCCCGTCCACCACCCAAGGGACCAGTGACTCCGCCACCTCCGGCCTCCCCCTCCCCGCCGCCAAGGCCAAGACCGGAAAATCGAAGACCGGACAGCCCAAAGCCAGACACTCCCAGCCCGAATAACCAAGACCGGCAGCCGCCGCACGGCACTGCGCTCCTGCCGGGTGGATACTGCCCGCTCCCGAACTCAGGACAAGCCCGCCACCTGCTCCTCAACGACAGCCAGCAGACGGGAGTCGCCGATCGGCCGGAAATGTCCCATGGTGTCCAACTTGATGTTTACGGCGCCCTCCAAAAAACTCCCGCCAGGGATATGCGGGTCGAAGGCGCTGTAAACAGAGACGATGCGGTGGTTGATCTCCAGATTGCGGGCCAGCTTGAGAAGCCCGGCATTACGCGGGGAGAAATCGCGCAGGCTGCGCAACGGGGCGAAGCGTGCATAGACAGAACCCGAAAACGGGGTATTGATGGCAGTCATCCGCTCCACGCGCCATGCCTGGTCCGAAGCGCTCATCACGTACTTGCCGATCAGCCCGCCCTTACTGTGGGCCACCAACAGCACTCCGCGCAGGTCGTTCTCCTCCAGGTACCGGGACACCACGTGGGCCATGTCCGGCACGGTGCCGTGGTTGTATCCCAAACCCTTGACCACGTGGACCGGGTGCCCGGCCGCATGGAGCCGCTCGGCGACCGGGTGCAGGAACTGCCACGTCTCGTAGATTCCCGGAAGGAGCACCACCGGTGCCGTGCCCGGTCCCGTGCCCTCCAGGAAATGGCGGTGGTCGGCCGGAAACAGGAGCGCGTGGATCTGCCAGTAGGCCACGTACAGATAGTCAAGGCACCAAGCGCGGGCGCGCGGCAGGAGTTTGGCGGGCCGGATCACGTGGGCGCCACCAGCTTGCGGCAGAGCCTCGCGACCTCGGGCGCGGACTTCATCATCAGTACATGCGCCTCGCCTGCGACTTCGGCCGTCTCCGCGCCCGGCCTCAACGCCGCCAGTTCCTCGATCCAGCGCCGCGGAACAAGGGGGTCCTTGGCACCGCGCCCGATCAGCAGCGGCGCCCCGATGCCGCCAACTGCATCCTCAATGTGGTGTCCCAGCATCGCCGGCGTGGTCTTCAGGTACCAGGGCAGGCCGCAGCGGAAGGCATAGTCCGTGAACACGACGGCATTCACGGCGAACGGCTCGCGCAGGGTGTCCTGCCCCAGCCGGAGCGCCTGCCGCCAGAAGCCCCGTTCAGCTGCGTAGTTCGTCGGTCCCAGCAGGACGACGCCGGCCAACTGCCGCCCGGCGAGGGCCATTTCCGCGGCAATCTGGGCGCCCATCGAGTGTCCGACGAGCACGGGAGCCTCCACGCCGATTCGGTCCAGCGCAGCCCACAGCACCCGGGCGTAGTCCGGGACTGAGAGGGGGCGGGCCGGCTTGGGCGACCGCCCATGGCCCGGCAGGTCCACATTGTGCACCAGCGCCTCCCGGGCCAATTCTTCCCCGAGCGGACGGAAGTAGCGAGAGGAAACCCCAATGCCGTGGATCAACACATAGGTCGTCGCACCGGCACCGGAGGTGTGGATGTGCACGGTAGCGCCCTTGAGGACAACCTCGCGCGCTTCAGACGTTGCGGTCATGGCCAGCGGCTCCTTAGACGTTGTCCACATAGTAGAGCACCGCTGCGTAAACCATTGCCGGCCCGAACGGGCCCTTGGAACCTCCGGCGCGACGGGTCCGCGCCGGAGGCCCCTTTCAGGCCCAAGCCCACCGTTCGGGCACGTTTACCTGCCCGAACCGTTTCAGAATCCATACCAGGACAAGCCTGGTCCCGCACGGGCCCAGGCCAGAATAGGGCCCGTGCGGCGGAACCCCCTTTCCCCGTCATGACTGGGGAAGGCTTCACTTGCCCGGGACCGGAACAATCCCGGGCAGGAAACCTGCGGAACTTTGTTCTAGATTGCGGAGGCGATCCAGATGACCAGGGCAATGGCGACAAGGATGCCCACGATGGTCCAGATGAGGCTGCTTCCACGCATTTTGGTTCCTCCATTTCAGTGGTGACCCCATTATGTGGGGAGCAACGCGATGGAGGCTACAGGTAAGTTCGCAGCGGAAATGACGGATAAGGCGGCGGTCCCCCACGGACCCGGCGGGGCTGAGGCCCGCAGTACCTCAGGCCCGGCTTGGGCCCGGATTGGCCTCCGGGACGATGTCCCGGCGCCGGGCGACGGCTCTCCTGCGGCCGGCCCGGCAGGGGCCGGCCGCAGGCCGTTTCCCCTCTAGTGGAAGCTGCGCTCCAAGAGGCCGAGCTTGACGTTCTTCGGACGCTGCATCTCCCCGTGCAGTGCACCCAGCACGACGACGGTTCCGGCAAAGGCCGGGATGATCCACTGCAACCGCTGGAGCTGCTTCTGCGCCTGGGCCAACTCGGGGCTGGCGTTAGAGCCTGGCTCCGTCGCGCCTTCTGCCCCCTCCTCGGCCAGCATGCCGACCTTGCGTCCCAGGAGACCGGAATAGAGGGTGACGGCCGCTCCGGCCACGGTGACCCCGGCCTTGATCCAGGTCCACTTCATGACGCCCTCCTGGCCCGCATAGCGGCCCTTGTTCTCGACCAGGATGGGGCCGAGGGACGCCAGGTGGGCGCCGAAGGCGGCCGCCTGGACGGGGGCCCATTTCTTCCACCCCAAGCTGGAGAGCCTGGTCCGCTCGGTGGGGTCTTTGGCTTTGGCCGTGGCGCCGTTGAGGCCAATGGCGCCCATCAGGGAACCGCCGAACCAGGCGGCCGCGCTGAGATCGTGGACGGAACGGGCTAGCAAGTTTCCGGACATTAAGACGCCCTACCTTTCGCTGTTTTGGCAGCCGGACCGGCGACAGGCCGGACCGGACCCCGGGTGACCCACTCTGCCCGGGGCGGGGGATTACGTAAAGGGTTTGGACCCGGCTTGAGGCAACTTTCAGGTTCCACTCAGGATTTAATCCGCACTTAAATCTTTTCCCGAGCCTTCGCGCCTCAAGCACCGGAGTTACCGCGGAAAAGCCTCCCATGTCCCGCGCGCAGCCCGCCCCTGAGGGCACCCCCGGCCCCACGCTTCGCGAGTCTGGGCTATGGTCGGTTTCATGAGGAAGGTAGCGGTATGTGTTGTTTTCCCCATGCTCGCGGCGGGCCTTCTCACCGGGTGCGGCATCAGCATCCCCGCCGATCCGGAGGGGACCCTGGAACGGGTCCGCGACGGCCATCTGCGGGTCGGGGTCTCCACCAACGCACCGTGGGCCGAAACCCGCGACGGGGCCGAGCCGGCCGGCATCGAACCGGACCTCGTGCGCAAGTTCGCCGCCACGCTCCCTGCGCGAATCCAGTGGTCCGAGGGCGGGGAACAGAAGCTCGTGGACGAGCTCAAGCGCGGCAATCTGGACATCGTCCTTGGCGGCCTGACCAAGGACACCCCGTGGGCGGAGAAAGTCGCCGTTACGGCCCCCTACGCGGAGGCGACGGACGAGCACGGCGAAACCCACAAACACGTCATGGCCACCCCGCCGGGCGAAAACGCCTTCCTCCTGGAGCTGGAAAAGTTCCTCGCCCGGCAGGAGGTCGTCCAGCCGTGAGCATCCGGTTCGGCAGGACCGAACTGCCCGAGCGGCAGGCGCGGAGCCTGGAGAAGGCGGTGCGCTGCGAATGGCTCACCCTGGGCTTCCTCGCCGTTTTCATCGTCACGGTGTTCCTGGTGATGGGCAATTCCCAGGCCATGAAGGCCGCGTGGATCGAGGACCTCCTCTCCCTGGCCCCTCCCATCGCATTCCTCTTCGCGGTGCGCATCGTCAACAGGCCCCCCACCCGGAGGTACCCCTACGGCTACCACCGCTCGGTCGGCGTGGCCCATCTGGTCGCCGGAGTGGCACTCTTCGCCATGGGCGCCTTCCTGGTCGTCGATTCGGCCTCGGGGCTGTTCGCGGCCGAACATCCTTCCATCGGTTCCGTCCAGCTGTTCGGGAACACCGTCTGGCTGGGGTGGTTGATGATGGCCGTGATGGCGCTCAGCATCCCCCTGCCGATCTACCTCGGCCGGGTAAAGATGTCGCTGGCGGAGGAGCTGCACGACAAAGTCCTGTACGCGGATGCCGACATGAACAAGGCGGACTGGATGACAGCGGTCGGCACGATCGTCGGCGTCGCCGGCATCGGCGTCGGGCTGTGGTGGACCGACGCCGCGGCCGCCCTGCTCATCGCGTCCAGCATCCTGCGCGACGGGGTGAAAAACATGGGCGCCGCGATCACCGACCTCATGGACACCCGGGCCACCACCTTCGACAGCAGCGGGCCCCATCCCCTGGTGGACAGGATCGACGGGCATCTGCGGTCCCTGCCGTGGGTCCTGGAGGCGGGCTCCCGTGTCCGGGACCAGGGACACGTCCTTCATGTCGAGTCCTTCATCGTCCCGCGCGACGAGCGCGTTCCCTCGCTGGAAAGCCTCGAAGCGGCCCGGGACGCGTGCGTCGGCCTCGACTGGAAGATCCAGGACATCGTTTTGGTGCCCGTGGCCGCCCTTCCCCGGGAGGTTGGGGACAGTACCACCGGGCGCCGGTCCGAACGCAACCGCTAGAGGTTCCGCATTCAGGCTCCCGGCAGCGCCCGGCGGCAAGGGCTAGGCAGCGTCACCGCGGGGGCGTTCGAAGCCGGTGAGCTTGTGGCTGCCGTCGCAAAACGGCTTCCTGGCCGAGGCGCCGCAGCGGCAGAGGGCCACCGTGCCGCGCTCGGGTTCGATGGGCCGGCCGTTGGCGTCGCGCAGCTCGATCTCCCCGCGGACCAACAGCGGGCCCCGGGGGCAGACGGTGATTTCGGTGTTCCCGGAAGCGCTCATGGTCGCGGTCCTTTCTCTGGTGCCGCAGGTTTTTCCGGCGCCGCCGGTTCCTTGGGCCCGGCCGGGCGGAGGGAGCGTTGGGGCGTGGCGGCGTCCCGGATCCGGGAGCCGGCGTAGGGGACGCCTCCCGCAGCACGCAGGGCCAGGGCGGACCATGCGGCAAGTGCACGCTCAGCCACCCACAGGGGAGCCCACGCCGGAGCCGAGGGACCAAACGCCTCCACTCCGCCGTGCCGCTTCCGGCCGGCCGCGGCAATCCCGACGCAGGCGGCGCCCCAGAGCAGGTAGCCGGCCGGACGCCGGGACTGCAAAAGCAGCGCCGGGAGCAGCGCGAGCTCGGCGGCGAGCCGCAGAGGTTGGGCCTGCGAGTCGTAGGCCTGGCGC
The DNA here is from genome assembly GCF_008580665.1 of Zafaria cholistanensis. Classification (GTDB taxonomy): domain Bacteria; phylum Actinomycetota; class Actinomycetes; order Actinomycetales; family Micrococcaceae; genus Zafaria; species Zafaria cholistanensis. The sequence goes on along the minus strand of NZ_BKDJ01000007.1, from coordinate 21,996 downwards.
ACCCGCTGGGACCAGAAATGCCGGGCGGTCGGCGGGATGCGGGCAACGAACACGTCGTCGGCCCGCGCCTCGCGGCCGCCGCGGGCCCGCACGGTCCGGATGAGTTCCAGGTTCTCGAACAGGACGTCCTCGCGGTAGCCGTCCGGCAGGCTGGAACGCCGCAGTGCCAGCGTTCCCGGATAGTCGGAGGCGAACGCCCGGTTGATGAGGATGCGGGCCGTGTCCCAGCGGGCATGCCACGGGAGCGGGCTGTAGTAGTTCTGCGGCCGCACCAGGTCCGCGTCCCGGAGCCGGTCCACGACCTCGCGCAGGGAGCGCCGGCTGTAGCGGACGTCGTCGTCGGCGATGACCACCAACTCGTGCCGGGCCATTCGCAATCCGGTCATCACGCCCACCGCTTTGCCGTTGCATCCCGTCCGCGGAGGGGCCTCCGGCCGCACATGGCGCAGCCAGGAGCCCCACAGCGCCGCGTGGCGCTCAAACACCGGGGCGGGCGAGCCGTCCACGACGGTCACATCGACCGAACGGACCAAACGGCGCAGGTAGCGCGTGAGGTCCTCGTCCCGCCGGTTGTCCATCCAGCGCAGCGGCAGCACGTATTCGACGCCGGCGCCGGGCCCGCTCCCGGTGGCGGAGCCGTCCGCGGCCCCGGTCATGCGGCCTCCGCAGCCGGCAGCGCCGCGAGCAGGGAGGAGCGCCCCTCCCGCCAGGCATTGAGTTGCCAGTCCCCCACCAGTCCGTCGAGCAGGCACACCGCCGCGGCGCCGAAGAAGACGTCGGAGGCCAGCCGCGGATCAGACTCCACCAGGCCCCCGGCGAGGTCGCGGCCGGCGATCTGCTCATGGACGGCATCCGCCTCCACATGCTCGTCGAAGTAGTCCGTAACCGGGGAATCGAAGCCCAGCCGGCGGAACCCGCGGGCGTACTTTGCGTTGGGGATGGAGGAGGTCATCTCATAGATGGCCAGGTGGCCCACGATGGCCCCGCGGAGCCGGCGCTGCAGCCCAAACAGGCTCATGGCGTTGACCGAGGCGAGGGTGATCGCCGGAACCATGTCCACGTAGTGCCCGAAGGCCGGGTCCAGGCCGACGCCCTCCATAGTCCGGGCGAAAAGCTCGGAATGCATTCTTCCGGCCCGGCCCCCGCCGTACTCGTCCGCCTGGATTTCCACCATGGCTGACTTGGCACGGCCGGACAGCCGGGGAATCGCCCACGTGTGCGGATCGGCCTCCTTGAGCTGGTAGACGGACTTGTGGACCAGGAACTCGCGGGCCTGGTCCAAGGTGGCCGTCCGGGCCACGAAGTCCGAGACGGAGGGGCCGCCTCCGCCCTCGGCCATCCGGAAGAGGGCCTCGGCCACGCCCTGCGGGCTGGACGGGGTGCGGCTCCCGGAGGCCTCCCCGCTGGACTCTGTCCCGCTGAAACCAAGGCCTGCGGACCTGATGCCGCGACGCAGCCGGTCCTCGAAGGCCGCCTCGATCCGGGAGCGTACGGCCACCAGCGCGGGGTGCCACTCCCACCGGTCGTCCACGCCCTCGATCCCGGAGTAGTGCAGCTCGTAGAGGCAGAGCAGCGCCAACTGCAGGTCATCGTCGTACAGGATGTCCTCTGTGGTGCGCAGCGCGGCGCCAGTCGCCGACTCGAGCGCGGGCAGGTGGTCGGCGAAGTCATTGCGGCTCAGCGCAGCGAGCAGTTCGGTGGATGCGGCGCCGCGGGCGGCGGGTGCGTGCAAGGGGTCCTCCTCTGTCCAGGGGGCGCCGTCCGGCATCGGCCCGGCCGGGCTGCGGGGGCAGCCGGGCGGATCGGCCCGCCGGAGTCACGGTCCCGTACCCGCCACCCTTGTCGTCCGAAGAGGGTGTGTCAAGGGTCTGAAACATCTCCTTGACTCCCCGACGGAGGGCATTGGGGCGCGCCGGACGGCGCACTGTCCGGCGCCCTGTCCGGCGCACCAGACAATGCGCTGGGCAGCGCTCCCGCAGTACGACAGACAGAGCACCGGCTTCGGCGGTGGCCGGAGCCGGTGCCACCGAAGCCGGTGCTGACGATGCCGGTGCGGCCGCTTTCCCTACCGGTCGCCGGCCAGGGTCCGCATTGCTTCGGCAAGCGTTTTGAAGGCCCCGGCGAAGTATCCGTCCGCCCGGCGCGCCTCGAAGCGTCCGTCGTCGGCGATCCGTACGTCGCCAAGGACCAGGTCTTGGGCCGTTTCCCGCACGACGAACCGGTCCGCCTCTGAAGGCACCGCCTCCAGGTCCCCGATTTTCACCGTCCGCTGATCGCTCATCTGCCATATCTCCTTATTCGAGCCCGGTTTACAGCCACCGGAACCACCACTATCTTCCACCGGACCCCAAACAGTGCCTCCCGACACGGGGTTAGCGTCCCGGGAAGTTGAGGCAGTGGGGTTTGAAGGAGGCCCGGTCGGGGTGGTGTTCCGCAGAGGCGTGGTCCAGCCCCTGTGCGTTTTCCCATCGCACATACAGGCAGTTCGCAGGGTGGCTGGCTATCGTCGTAGACACCTCAACACGGTGCGAGTGATGAGACAAAGCCCCAGCCTCCCCCCCAGGCTGGGGCTTCTCTCTTTGGCTCCGGAATCTCATGAGCCCCGTAATCCCGCTCGCCCCGGAGCGGGCTTGCCGCCTGCGGCTGGCACAGGATTTGCCGGCCCTCCCCCACCGTTCCCGGGCTCCGCCCCCGGCCGGAGGGGCAAAGCCCCAAGGGTCTACCAGCGGTTGGCCGTTTCGACCACTTCCGCCGGTGCCTGCTTCCCCGCCTGCTCATAAGCCCGCAGTACCCTGCGGGCCCGTTCCCACTTCAGGCGTTCCTTGGGGCTGTTCTCCACGCGCTGGTCGGCCGGTCCGAAGATGGAAAAGCCCAAGTACTGCAGGCTCCAGCGGAAACGGTATCCGCGGCTGAGCCCGGTGGTGTCGGCAAGGATCGGCAAGGGAGTGTCGGGATTCATGGTTCTCGTTCCGTGAGTGGGCCGCTGAGGGTGGGTCCGGGGCAGGCCCGGTATTCTCATGGTACGCAAATAATTGGTGTACAAATAAAATTGCTGCCCGGCTGTCCCCCTCCCCGCCCCCGTCTCCGTCCCCGTTCCCGGCGAAGGTGAGAAGATCGGTAGCGGCAGCAACGAGGAAAGCAGGGAACGGTGGAAGACCAAAGCATCGACACCTTGGCACTGGAGCATCAGGTGTGCTTCGCGCTGTCCGTGGCCTCCCGCAGCGTGGTAGCCGCCTACCGACCGGTGCTGGAACCGCTCGGGCTGACCCATCCGCAGTACCTGGTCATGCTGGCGCTGTGGGAGAACTCTCCCCTCTCCGTCAAAGACCTCAGTTCCCTGCTGCAGCTGGATCCCGGGACGCTGTCCCCGTTGATCAAGCGCCTTGAGGCCTCCGGCTACGTGGAACGCAAGCGCAAGCCCGAGGACGAGCGCACCCTGGCCATCGCCCCGACCGAACGGGGGCGCCTCCTGCGCCGGGACGCGGAGCAGGTGCCCGTCGAAATGGTGCGCCGCCTGGGGATGTCCCGGGAAGAGCTCTCCCTGCTGCACCAGCTCATGAGCCGGCTCACCGCCGCCGCCAGGGCCACCCGCTAAAGGGGCGCGCCGCCCCGCTTAGCGCACCCCGGACAGCGCGGCACGGGCACCGGCACACCGGCACCGGCACGGGAGTCGAGACGTGCCTTGGGCTGGGCGCGGGGCCTAGGAAGCGCCGCTGCGGGTCCGGCGCACCGCGCCCCTGATGCGGCGGGGACGCGGCGCCGGCGCGGCCGCATCCCACCGCTGGGCAAGGTGGTTCTCGACCAGGGAGAGGGCGGAGGCGATGGCCATGTGCATGTCGAGGTACTGGTACGTCCCCAGCCTGCCGCCGAAGTACACGTTCCGCTCGGCCGCGGCGAGCTTCCGGTAGCGCTTCAGGATGTCGCGGTCCTGGGCGGTGTTGATGGGATAGTAGGGTTCGTCGCCGGACTCGGCCGCGCGCGAGTATTCGCGGACAATGACCGTCCGGTCCGTCGGGTAGTCCCTTTCGGGGTGGAAATGCCGGAACTCGTGGATCCGCGTCCAGGGGACGTCCTCGTCGGCGTAGTTCATGACCGGAGTTCCCTGGAAGTCGCGAATGGGCAGCACCTCGCGCTGGAAGTCCAGCGTCCGCCACGACAGCCGCCCCTCGGCATGGTCAAAGTACCGGTCCAGCGGACCGGTGTAGACCACCGGGACGCCCTGGGGAAGCCGGTCCCGCACCTGGAAGTAGTCGGTGCCCAGCTCGACCCGAATAAGGTCCGGCGCGGCCATGCGCTCCAGCCAGGCCGCGTACCCGTCGGTGGGGAGCCCTTCGTAGGTGTCGGCGAAGTAGCGGCTGTCGAAGGTGTAGCGCACGGGAAGCCGAGTGATGATGTCGGCTCCGAGTTCCTTCGGGTCCGTCTGCCACTGCTTGGCCGTGTACCCGCGGATGAAGGCCTCGTAGAGGGGCCGTCCGATGAGGGAGATCGCCTTTTCTTCCAGGTTGGCCGGTTCACGGCCCGCCATTTCCGCCGCCTGCTCGGCGATGAGCGCGCGGGCCTCGTCGGGGCTGAGGTGCCGGCCGAAGAAGGCGCAGATGGTCCCAAGGTTGATGGGCATGGCGTAAGTGCGTCCGTTGTGGACGCTGTGGACGTGGTGCCGGTAGCTGGTGAAGGAGGTAAAGCGTTGGGCGTACTGCCATACGCGTTCGTTGGAGGTGTGGAAAAGGTGCGCGCCATAGCGGTGAACCTCGATGCCGGTCTCGGGATCGGGCTCGGACCAGGCATTGCCGCCCAGGTGGTCGCGGCGCTCCAGGACCAGCACGCGCTTGCCGTAGCGGCGCGCTGCGGTTTCGGCGACGGTGAGCCCGAAGAAGCCGGAACCAACGACGACGAGGTCCGGCCTCCCGCCCGGCGCGGTTACCACGACAGCTCCCGGACGGTGGCGCAGGGCGCGGGCGTCTGGCAGGCGGGGCACTTTCCGTCGCCATCCTCCGCGCTGGGCGTGTGCAGGAGCCGGACCGCAGAGATCCTGGCGAGCAAAGGGGCCCGCAGGAAGGGCGTCGCGGAGGTGACGGCGGCGTCGGCCAGGCGGCCCACTACCGGTCCGGTGAGGCGCTCGGTGCCCAGTGCCGGGTCCTGCAGCCCGGCACTGGCGGCGCTGATGGCGTGACGGTGCGCGGTGTCAAGCTCTTGGGCCAGCTGGTTGGCCCTCATGCTCCAGCCTCCTTAGCGGATTCTTCCTCGGCATCCGTTGTTTGTTGGGCGCAGATGCGCTCGTGCATCGCTTCGGCGATGGAGTCCCACTCGTGCCGTTCCCGCAAGGGCGCCGATGCGCTGTCGCGCTGCCCCCGGGATTCGCCGGCCGCATCGAGGACCGCTTGGGCGAACTGCTGGGCGGTGTCCGCGAAGCGGACGATGCCCGTGTAGTCGGTGACGACGTCGGGCACCCGGGTGGAGACGACCGGAAGGCCGGCCGCCAGGTACTCCAAAGTCTTGGTGGGGCTGATGCGCCGGGTGGCTTCGTTGAGGGCGAAAGGCATGAGGGCCACGTCGAAGCCCGCCATGATCTCCGGCAGCCGCGCGTAGTCAGCCATGCCCGGGTATTCGATGTTTGCCGCCTGGGGCAGCGATGCCGGATCGATCTTGGTGACCGGGCCCACGATCCGGAAGTGCCAGTCGGGGAGGTGCGCGGCGACTCCCGCAATCAGGTCCAGGTCCACGCGTTCGTCGATGACGCCGACGTAGCCGGCCGTCGGCGGGACGGCACCGCCCCGGGTGGCCCTGAGCCGCCGCGCCGTTTCGAAGTGGGCGGAATCCACACCGCTGGGGAAAAGGTGGCAACCGGTCCGGCGGTGCCGCCGGATCCCCTCATGCAGGGACCGTCCGCCCGTGAAAACGACGTCGGCTTCGGCGAGCAGTTGGTGCTGGCGCAGCTTCATGGCTTCGGGTGCCCCCAGGAACGAGGCGAGGTCATCCATCACGTCGTAGCAGATCCTGCCGGGCTTCAGGGCGTGGGCGGCATCCAGGGCCATGGGCGTATAGACCAGGACGTCCGGGGAGGACGTTCGGGCCTGCAGGAAGTCCTGCAGCAACTGGGGGTAGGACTCTGCCCGGGGATCGTCGAACCCGATGTGGCCGCCCCGGCCGCCGTCGGGAACCACCAGCCAGACGCGGGTGATGCCATCCCGGTCCTCCCATGAAATTCGGGGCTCCGCGACTTCTCCCGGGACTGGTTCCTCGATGAACCAGGTTCTGGCCCCGGCCGCGGCGCGGCGGGCGGCGAACCGCGAGACGAGTTGTTGGGGCCGCTGCCACACCCACGTCCAGCGCAGGTGTGAGAGGACAGCCAGATCGGGGACGGATTCGTTCATCGGGGGTTCCTTCACATTCAGGGGAGGGACGATTTCGGTGGCGGGGAGGTCGGTCCAGGGCCAGTGCGCCATCAGGGGGACGAATCCCCGCAGCTGGCGGTCGCAGGGGGCCTGGAACCGGTAGGCGGGAAGCTCGGCTACGGACTTCCCGGCGGCCACCGCTTCCCATGCATCCGTGAAGGAGGTCCTGAGCCGCTGTCCCTCCGCACCGAGGCTGTAGACGCCCACGGGGTCCACGCGTCCGCCCGCCCTGGCCAGGAGGGAGTCCCAGTCGCAGGAGTCCACATGGGGGAACCAGCAGTAGCCACGCAGGTCCACACCGCGCGCAACCGCCAGCTCGTACTGCTCCAGGGTGTGGCGGAGCCAGGACGCCTTGTCCGTGGGAAGCCCGCGGATGTTCGTCTCCGTCAGCATCACCGGAAGCCCGTAGCGCCGGAAGTACTGCTCCGCCAGGGCGGCGAACCCGACGGGGCGGGGGGAAGGGGCCATGCTGCCGGATTCGTCGTACCACCACTCTGAGTGGCAGTAGTAGTCCAGGCCGACGACGTCCACGCGGACGGGAACCCTGCCGACCAGGTGCTCGGCCCCGGCCGCGAGGAAGCGCGAGAGGAAGGGCCGGGTGGCCTCCAGTTGGTGGCCCAGGACCAGGTCCAGCAGGACGTGCCTGCGGTCGTTGGCCAGGGCCGCGTACTCCGCCGGCCCTCCGGGAGTGCCGGCATGGTGTTCGCAGGTGTCCACCCACACGTGCCGGGCCCGCGGGAGCAGCTCGGACCAGCAGGCCGAGGCCTCGGAGATGGCCGGCAGGACGTTGGCCGCCAGGCGGGCAAACCCCTCGATGCCGCGGTCGTAGGGTGGCCAGAGGGCCTCGTGGCCCGTGAGGAACAGGGTGGCGAAAGGCTCGTTGAACAGGGTGTAGGAGCGCAGCCACGGGTAGCGCCGGGCGACGGCCTCGGCGAAGCGCAGGTAGCTCCCCCTGAAACGGGCATCCCTGAACCCGTCATCCAGCCAGCGGGGGTAGCTCGTGTGGTGCAGCAGGTCCACGATCACGTCGGTCCCGCGGGCGTGGAGGAATTCGAGCACCCTGTCGGTTTCGCCCCAGTCATAGTGTCCCGGCCGCCGCTCGACGCGGTGCCATCGGATGGGGTACCGCACCGTTTGGACCCCGGCGGCCGCAATCGATTCCAGGTCGTTCCGCCACGCGATGGTATGTCCGGTGGCGTCGGAAATGTCGACGTCATAGGCGGGCAGGTACGTGCTTTCGACGCCCGCCACCATCGGGATCCGCCGGTCTGAACTGCTGTCCTGCATGGGCACCGCCCTTCCCTCACAACCCTGCCCGGTGGGGGCAGGGGAACTGCCAGGTAGTGGCTGGAGGCTGAACCACAGTTGTAGGTGGACCGACCCTAGGCCGGATCTCTGAGGGGTGTCAAGGGATGTCGTTCCACACCCCAGGCGCGGGGATAAGGCGGCAGTTGACCTGAGGAAGTCCTTCTTCCATCCTGAATGGGCCCGCCACGCCGCTTGCCGAGAGGGAACGTGATGGAAGTTCAGCTTGTCGCAGACCGGGTCCACCTGATCAGCCACGCGCACGTGAACTGCTACGTGGTGCAGGACGACGACGGCCTCCTGCTGGTCGACGCCGGCCTGCCCAGCATGCGGCCGCCGCTTCTGGGCCTGCTTGCGGGACTGGGAAGGGACGTCAGCGATATCCGGGCCCTGGTCCTGACCCACGGCCACTTCGACCACGTCGGTTTCGCGCTCCATGCGCACCGGAAGTGGGAAGTGCCGGTCCTGGTCCACCATGGGGACCAGCGGCTGGCCGCCCACCCGTACCGGTACAAGCCGCGCAGCAACCGTTTCCTCTACCCCCTGACCCATCCGCGGTCGCTGCCGCTGCTCGCCGGAATGGCAGCTGCCGGCGCCCTGTCCGTCAAGGGAGTGGACGACACGCGCCCGCTGGACACGGGCGAGCCCCTCCCCCTGCCCGGACGCCCCATTGCGCTCCACACCCCCGGACACACGGACGGGCACTGCATTTTGCACCTGCCCCGGCACGGCGTGGTTTTCTCCGGCGACGCCCTGGTCACCCTTGACCCCTACACCGGCGCCAGGGGCCCGCAGATCGTCGCCAACGCAGCGACCAGCGACCCGGACAAAGCCTTGGCCTCCCTGGAAGTCCTAGCCGGCACCGGGGAGCAGACCGTGCTTCCCGGACACGGGGCCCCCTGGGCCGAGGGTGCACGGCGTGCGGTGGACCTGGCCCTGGCAACCGGAGCACACTAACCCGGGCAGGGCCGGATTCCCCGGGCGGAAAAGTGGGTTACCGATCGGGGTCTCTGCTGTTACTTTGGGACGAGCGGCGCAATGACGCGCCGTATCCGGAACCCCGTCGGCGCCGGCAGGGCGTCGCCGAATGCAGAAGGACATCCATGAGCCACTTGCCGGAGAAGAACGAACTGCCGCTCCCCGACTACGACCATATTCCGTTGGGAACACTTCCGTCGCGTATCCATGGGCTGGATGCAAGAGGCGTCTCGCAGCTGCTCGATTTCGAGCGAAACCATGGAAACCGCCTTCCGGTAATCCAGGTGCTGGAGCAGCGGCTGGAAGCGCTGCAGGCGGGCGAGGAGCCCAGCGGGCCGGCGCAGCCGGACACCCCTGAGGTCACCGGGGAACAGGGCGGGTCCCCCGTGGATCCCTCAACGTCGGGCCCCACTCCAGTGCCGCCTTTCCACGGGAACCCCACCTACAACTCCCAGCCGGGCAGATAGTCCGCGCGCCCGTCCCCAGTCCGGTGGAATTTTGAAGTCCGGTGGATTTTTGAAGTCCGGCGAAATTCTGCGGACGGGTCCACCGGCACAGGACAGGCCCCCGCGAAACCGCGGGGGCCTGTCCTGTGCCACAGCCCGGCCTGGAGCCCTATAGGGGCCTGCCTGGCCGAGGGGCTCCCCTGCCTAGGTGGTCAGGGGCTTGCGGTTGCGGTGGCGGGTCAGCGCAAGGGCCAGGGCGATCATGCCGGCACCGAGAAGCAGGTGCAGCCAGTTGTCGGCGTTGTTGACAGGGACGAAGTTCGCGTCACTGTCATGGTCGATGACCAGTCCGTAGAGCCACAGGAGCAGATACACCACCCCGCCCCACAGAAGGTACTTGCGGGCCTGTTCCGGGTTCCGCGCCAGGGCCAGGCCGAGGACGCCGAAAAGCAGGTGGACGATGTTGTGCAGGATGGACACCTGGAAGATGCCCATCAGCATGGCGTCGGAGTCGTGGCCGGCGAAGCTGAGCTGGTCGTAGTTGGTGGTGATTCCGGGAATGAACCCAAGGAGTCCGACCAGGAGGAATACCGCGCCGACGGCCATGGCCGCCTTCTGGACTGCCGTTCGCTCCCCGTGAGTGTGTGAGTGTGTGGTCATGGCATTTGTCCTTCCATCGGATAGGTGTCCGCCGCGTTAATGCTGCGGTCATCCCTTTCATGCGGTTGGTGCCGTATCCGCATAATCCCTGAAAAACGGCGACTATGGAAGCCCTCGGGGCTACCCCTTGACCTTCGGGGATGCGGCAGGATTTATGGTCTTCCGTGCACCCCATTGGGGCGCGGCGAGCACAGGGGAGGTGGCCCGGGCAGGCCTGCCATGCGCCTGTTCCCGGGGCTCCGGGGGTCACTCCTTTTTCAGCTTGTCCTGTAGCGTGCCGGCGGCCTTTTCGACGACGTTGGGCAGTTCCGTGGTGCCGTAGAAGCGCGCGTCAGGGTGGGTGGGCGGCGGCATGGGGACGCCCTCGGGCGGGGTGTCGATGTAGGTGAACTCTCCCAACCCGTCCGGGGTGGGGCCGGAGGCCCAGGATCCCTGGCCCATCGCCGCCCCGTTGGAGAAGTTGATGGCCTGGTAGGAGACCTCCCGGTGCTCCTTCTTGATCGGGAAGTTGCTGGGCACGGGAACGGACTCGTTACCCTCTTCCTGGAGCTCCCGGGCGGCCGCCAGCCACTGGTTCTGGTGCATCGTGTCGCGGGCCAGCAGGAAGGAGAGCAGGTCGCGAACGCCCGGGTCGTCAGTCATGTGGTAGAGGCGGGCCACCTGGATGCGCCCCTGCATCTCCGCGTTGACGTTGGAGGTGAAATCCGCCAGCAGATTGCCGCTGGCGGTGACGTACCCCGCGTTCCACGGGTTGCCGTTGCTGTCCACCGGACGGGCCCCGGCTCCTGCGGCAATCGCCTCCTGCACGTCGGTTCCACCGATGATCGCCGCAACGGTGGGATCTTTTTGGATGGCGTCCTCGGTGATCCCCACCGGCGCCTTTTCCAGCAGCTGGGCAACCATCGTGGCCAGCATCTCCACATGGCCGAATTCCTCGGCGGCGGTGGCGAAAAGCAGGTCCCGGTATTTGCCGGGCATGTGGGCGTTCCACGCCTGGAAGCTGTACTGCATCGCTACGGTGATTTCCCCGTATTGCCCGCCGATCACCTCCTGCAGCTTGCGCGCGTAGACCGCATCGGGCTTTTCGGGAGTGGCCTTGTACTGCAAAACCTGCCTGTGGAAAAACATCACGGTCCTCCTTCTGGCTGCCCCTGCAGGGCCAGCCGGCTGGTGGTTGTGGGGGGATGTGGCGTGAGGGAGCCCAGTGCCTGGGGAGCCCTGGGCGTGGCGTTCCCGGGCGCTTCGTCTTGCTTTTGTTGGTCTTGCTTTTGGAGGGCCGCGGGGACGGCGGTGCCGGCCCTGCTCCAGTTCCGCTTCAGGACGCCTTCCTGCCCGGCGTACCCGTCCCTTGCCTCCGCTGGGGGTCGGACCGAGGGACGCGGATCAGGTGCCGAAGGCAGCGGCTTGGGCCGCTACCCATCGCTTCCGGCCACGCGTTCCCCACTATGCCGGGCTGCCGGGCAGCGGTAAAGGGGTGGGGTGGTGCGGGCACGGGCCTTGCGGCCCCTTTCGGGCGTTACCGGTGCCGGTTCCCTGCTCCCTGCGCAGGTCCTGAAAGTGGGTGCCGCCGGGCGGTCGTTTGCCCCGGCGCGGAGGGGTTGTTGGGGCTGGGTTTGGCCGCTGCCGCCCCACGCAACCGGCCGCCCCGCAGGCGGACTTGCCTGCGGGGCGGCCGGTTGTGTGTCGCGTTTGGGGGGCCGGGCCTCAGCCGGTGGGCATCACTGTGCCACTGATGCGGGCTGCTGCTGGAAGGCCGGCACCACGTGCTCAATGAAGAGCTCAAGGGAACGCTTCTTCTCCTCGTGGGTCAGGCTGTTGTCGGACCAGAGGCTGAACTCGGTGACGCCCAGTTCCTGGTATCGGCGCAGGCGCCCGATGATTTCATCCGGCGTTCCGATCATCGCTGTCTTATGCAGGGACTCCGGGGTGAACTCGGGCCGTCCGGCAAACTTCTCTGCCGGGCTGGGCTCAAGGAAACCGTCCTTGGGGGTGGCCTTGTTTCCGAACCAGGCATCAAACGTCCTGTAGAACTTTTGGATGCCTTCGGCCGGGCGGCGCCATCCCCCGGGTTCGTCCGCGGGGTGGACGTGTGTGTGGCGGAGCACCATAAGGTCCGGGCGGGGAATGCCGGGATTGTTTGCCACGGCGGTGTCGAATTTGCCCACCAGGTCCTCGACCTCTTCGTCGCCCTTCATGAGCGGCGTCACCATCACGTTGCAGCCGTTGGCGACCGCGAACTCGTGGGAGGAAATGTCGCGGGCGGCAATCCACATCGGCGGGGTCGGCCTTTGGATGGGCTTGGGCACGCTGGTCGAGGTGGGGAATTGCCAGACGTCGCCGTCGTGCGCGTAGTCGCCCTCCCACAGCGCGCGCACGGCCGGCACCATTTCGCGCAGGTGCTTGCCGCCGTCGACCGCGGACATGCCGCCCATGAGGCGGTCGAACTCGAACTGGTAGGCGCCCCGCGCCAGTCCCACTTCCGCCCGGCCGTTGCTGATGACATCCAGCAGCGCCGTCTCGCCGGCGACGCGGATCGGGTTCCAGAAGGGCGCGATGATCGTTCCGGCACCCAGCCGGATGGTCGAGGTGCGCGCCGCCAGGTAGGCGAGCTGGGGCATGGGGCTGGGAGAGATGGTGTACTCCATCGAATGGTGCTCACCAATCCAGACGGTGCTGAAGCCTCCCGCCTCCGCGATGAGCGCGAGTTCCGTCAGGTTCTCGAAGCACTCGCGATGCGAGACGCTCTCGTCCCAGCGCTCCATGTGGACGAAGAGGGAAAAGCGCATGAGGGGCTCCTTTTATTCTGCGGTGGTTGTGGCCGGCGCTTCGCGGACGGGCGCAGCCGCCTGGGCCGCGGCCTGCCGTTCGGCGATGGTCTGGTCCGCCTTGGACCAGTGGGTGGCGGGAACCTCGCGCACGATCACGGTGGTGTTTTCCGGGACCGCGCCCACGGACTCTTCCGCGGCGCGGTGGAGGGCGGCCACGAGGGCACGCAGCTGCTCGGGACTGCGCCCCTCGGCGATGGATACGTCAATCAGCGGCATGGGTGCTCTCCTTTAGCTGCGCATGATGAAGGGGTCGGCGACCGGCCCCTCGTCGGTGTTGATCCACACGCTCTTCAGGCGCGTGTACTCGTGCATGGACTCGAGCCCGTGCTCGATCCCCACGCCGCTGTCCTTGAACCCCTGGCGCGGGGACATCGGGGACATGGCGCGGTAGGTGTTGACCCAGATGGTGCCCGCATCCAGCCGCCGGGCCATGCGGTGGGCGCGGGAAAGGTTCTGCGTCCACACTCCGGCGGCGAGTCCGTACTGCGTGTCGTTGGCCAGGGCCAGGACCTCCTCCTCGGTATCGAAGGGCATGACGGCCGCCACGGGCCCGAAGATCTCCTCGCGGGTGACGCGCATGTCGTTGGTGACGCCGGTCAGCACGGTGGGCGCGTAGAAGTACCCCGGCAGCGCGACGTCGGGCCGGCGCCCGCCGGTGAGCACGGTGGCCCCCTCGGAGACGCCGAGTTCGACGTAGGAGTTCACCTTCTGCTGCTGGGCGTCGAAGGCCAGCGGGCCCAGCTCCGTGGCCTCGAGCATCGGGTCGCCGACGACGATGCTGCGGGCCCGGTCCGCGACCTTCTCCAGCAGCTCGTCGTAGACGGAGCGGTGCGCGAAGACCCGGCTGCCGGCGATGCATGTCTGTCCCGCGGCGGCGAAGATGCCCGCGACGACGCCCATGGCGGCGTTGTCCACGTTGGCGTCTTCGAAGACGATGTTCGGGCTCTTGCCGCCCAGCTCCAGCGTGCAGCCAATGAAGCGCGCTGCCGCCGAGGACGCGATGGCGGAGCCCGTGGCGGTCGATCCGGTGAAGGAGATCTTGGCGAGTTTCGGGTGCTCCACCAGGGGTGCGCCCGCCTCGGCCCCGTAGCCGGTGACCACGTTGACCACGCCGTCGGGGAAGCCGGCCTCCGTGGCCAGTTCCGCCAGGCGCAGGACGGTCCGGGAGGTGTATTCGGAGGGCTTGATGACCAGTGTGTTGCCGGCCGCGAGCGCCGGGGCGAGCTTGGAGGTGGTCAGGGTCAGCGGCGAGTTCCAGGGGGTGATCGCTCCGACGACGCCGAGCGGCTCGCGCTGGGTGTAGTTGAGCACCTGGATGTTGCTGGTGGGGATCTGGCTGCCCTGGACCTTGTCCGCCAGTCCGGCGTAGTAGTAGAGGTACTCGGGCAGGGTGGCCAGCTGCGCGCGCATCTCGCGCAGGAGCTTGCCGTTGTCCCGGGTTTCCATCCGGGCCAGTTCCTCGGCGTGCTCCACCACCAGGTCGCCCAGGCGGCGCAGCAGGTGCCCGCGCCTGGTCGCCGAAAGGTCGCGCCACAGCGGGTTGTCGAAGGCCTGGCCGGCCGCTTCGACGGCCGCGTCCACGTCCTCCTTCGTGCCGCGGGCGGCCTCGTAGAGGACCTCGAGGGTGGCCGGGTTGGAGCTGGGGAAATACCCGCCGCGGACCGGGGCCGTGTGGCGTCCGTTGATGAAGTGGTCGTAGCGCTCACTCATGGTTTTCTCGGCTCGATTCTTCGATGAAGCGGTGGATGGTGAGGGCGAGTTCCCGGGGCTGCTCGACGGGCAGCATGTGGTGTGCCCCGCGGACGACGGCCGTTCGGGAACCGGGGACCGCGCGGCCCAGCCTTCGGGTCATCTCCGGCGTCGATCCGGGGTCGAGTTCCCCGGTGACCGCGAGCGCCGGGACCGCGATGCGGCCCAGTTCGGGGCCGATCTCTGCGTCGGCGGTCGCAAAGACCTCATAGGCGTACAGGTAGGACTCCTCGGAGTTCGCCAGCAGGGTGGTCCGCGTCCGGGCCACGGTCCCGGCATCGACCCCGGAGCCCTCCGGGTACCAGCGTTCGATGGAGGCCTCGACGCTTCCGGCGAAGTCCCGGCGGGCGTTCTCCAGCCGGCTGCGCACGGACGCGGCCTCCTCGGGAGTGCGCGAACACACGGAGCTGACGCTGGTGAGGGTGGCGACCAGTTCCGGGCGGTGCAGGGCCAGGTGCTGGGCGACCAGCGCACCCAGGGAGAAACCCACCACGTGGGCCGGGCCGGGCATCCGCGCGGCGACGTCCGCGGCCAGCCCGGCGAGGGTCGCCGGACTGGTGAGCGGCGGCTGGCCGCCATGGCCGGGCAGGTCCAGCGCGAGGGCGGGCCGGCCGGTGAGCGCGGCCAGTTCGGCCTGGAGGGGCTCCCACATGGTGCGGTCCAGCCCCACGCCGTGCAGCAGGACGATCGGCTCAGGCAGGACGGCCGGCAGGGGCTGGACCATGTCCGCTGATTCGTTGGTCACTGCTTCGTGGGTCGCTGCCTGGTTGGTCAGTGTCTGGTTGGTCAGTGCCTGGTTGATCACTGCCCGGTCAATCACTGTTCGGTGCTCAGCGGGGCCAGGCGCTGCTGCGGGCGGCCCTGGGCCGCGGCGGCCAGCGCGATGACGATCTCGCCGGGGTGCGGGGCGTCGGCGAGGCGGACCTCGATGCTCTGGTGGTGGGAGCGGATGGTGGCGTCGGTGATGTGCTTGAGCGGGATGTCGAAGACGATTCCGGCCGGCCCGCGCTTCTCCACCGCCGGCAGCAGCGTGGTGGCGTAGGCTGCCTTGCGGAAGTGGTCGCCGAACTTCAGGGTGTGGATCAGCGCCGAACCGTGCTCGATCTCCCCCTCGAGTCCGACGATGGCGGCCTTGCCGTACGCCTCAACGGTGGTGCCGAGCGCCTCGACCACGCGCGGGGCCAGGAGCTCGCCGATGGCGGAGGCCGTCTCGTCGATGCCGGGGTTGAGGTCCTCCACGAACCCCTGGCCGTGCCAGGGGTTGGGGATCACGGCGGCTACGAGGGCGACACGCGCCGCCGGTTCGACCGGCCGGCCACCTTCCAGGAGGGTTTCTTCGACAATGGTGTAGATCTTGCGCGGGGTGATCATGCGGTTGCTCCTTCAAGGACGGCTGAGGTGACGGTGGGGTCGGTGCTGCGGTCCCCGATCCGCGGGTGCGGACGCGGGCCGGTGGAAGCGGCCGCGGCGATGACGATCTCGTCCGCCCGGGGGCCGTCGCCGATGCGGGTGGTGATGGTCTGGTAGTGGCTGCGGGTGGCCGCCGCGGTCTTGTGCCACATGGGGATGACCAGCGGCTGGCCGGCCTCCGCGCGGTCGTCGGCGAAACACAGGATCGAGCTGCCCTCGAGGAATTCGCGGACCAGGTTCCCGAAGTACGGGGTGTGGATCAGCGCGGCGCCGTGCTCGATCTCCCCGGCGGTGCCAACGATGGCGGCCTTGCCGAAAGCCTCGATGCTCTCCGCTCCCCCGAGGCCCCCGATCAGGCGGTCGCTCAGCACGCGGGCCAGTTGCGGCGCCACGCCTGCGGAACCGGCGGCCAGGTCGGCCGAGGGACCGCTTCCGGCCCACGGGTTGGCAAGGACAGCCGCGGCGGCGGCGCGCACGGCCGGAACGGCCGGTTCCTGCCCGTTCTCCAGGAAGGTCTCCTCCTGGTAGTAGATGATCTTGCGGATGCCGGCGGAACCCGCTTCGGGTGAGGGACTCGGGCTAGGCACAGTGCGCCATCACTTTCTCGGAGGGCAGTTCCGGGCTGGCCGGGTCCCCGAAGGCGCCGGGGTCAGGGACGATCGAAAAGCGCATGGGTGTTCCTTTCGCGCCGGGCGGGGCCGGCATCCGTGGGTCTGGAAAGTTTCAGGAAAGCGTGTGCTCCGCCGCCGTCCGGGCGTCGGTGAGCAGTTCGCGGGACGAGGCATAGACGTGGTTGCGCATGGCCGCCTCGGCCCCGAAATGGTCCTTGGCACGGATCATGGCCAGCACCGCCCGGTGCTCCCCGGTGGACGTGGTGATCCGTCCCGGGTGTTCGGCGGTGCGCAGGACCAGCCGGTGGTAGGCAAGCTGGTTCATCAGCCGGTCGTAGTGCTCCACCAGCTTGCTGTTGTCGGCCCCGAGGATGAGCGTGCGGTGGAACTCGTGGACCAACTCGGCGTACCGGGCCGCGTCCTGGCTGGCCGCCGCCTTGTCCGACTCCTCGACGTTGCGTTCCAGGATTTCCAGCTCCGGCACCGGTCCGCGCCGGGCCAGCAGGCCGGCCGCCATCCCCTCCAGGCATTCCTTGAGCTGGAACAGCTCCACGATCTCCCGGCGGGTGGGTTCGCGGACGAAGGTGCCCACCTTGGGGCGGATCTCCACCAGCCCCTCGTGCTGCAACTGCTTGAGCGTTTCCCGGATGGGGGTGCGGCTGACCTCGAACTCCTGCGCCAGGAGCACCTCGGATACCGGGGCCCCGGGCGGGAAGCGCCCGCTGAGGACCAGGTGACGCACCCGGTCCAGAAGGGCCCCTTCGGAGCCGTGGGTGTCCCCGGTCAGGTTCTCCATCGTTTCTTGCATACATCAAACCGTAGGTGCGGCCTTGGGCATGCGTCAAGGCGCATCCGGCGGGGCCGGAAAAAACCGCTTAATTCCGAGGAAGCAGGAAAGTCTGCGCAGGAGATTGACCAGACGGTGTGATGGGCATTACGTTGTTGTGCCATGCAACAGCAACTGGAAAAAAGTCTTACGTCCATTTGGCACAGCGCGTGGGATTGCGGGGACGTGGCCGCCCTCGCCGACGTCGTCACTCCCGGCTACAGCCGGGTCAGCCGGGCCAGCGGGCAGAGCAGCACGCTGGAGCAGCTGCAGGAGGAGATCCTCGCCGTGCGGGCCGGCTTCCCCGACCTGACCACGACGATCGATTCGGTGGTGGTCCAGGGGGACACCGCAGCCGTCTTCTGGACGAGTACCGGAACCCACACCGAGCCCTATCTGGGCGTGCCGGCCACCCAGCGCCGGGTCCAGACCCGCGGCTGTAACCACCTGTCGCTGGTGGACGGTCGCATCGACCGCGAGGAGGTGACCTGGGACGGCTCCGAACTGCTGCACAGCCTCGGGGTCCGCCACCTCAGCGATGCCCTGGAGCAGCCGGGCGAGGTCGTCGTGGACGACCTGTCCGGCGAGCCGGACCCCCAGGTGATGAAGACCTTCAACCGCCAGTTCATCACCGGGGTGACGGTGGTGACCACGCAGTCCGACGGCGAACCCAAGGGCCTGGCGGTCAACTCCTACGCCTCCGTCTCGCTGGAGCCGCCCCTGGTGATGGTCTGCATCCAGAAGACCTCTTCCACCTACCCCGCCCTGTTCTCGGCCACCCACTTGGGGATTAACATCCTCGGCACCGGGCAGCGCGAGACCGTGGCGACGTTCGCCTCCAAAGCCGCTGACAAGTTCGCGCAGGTCGACTGGCACGCGGGGCCCCACGGCAGCCCGCTCATCGACGGCTCGCCGGCGTCGCTGGAAGCCGAGATCCGCGAACGCTTCCAAGCCAAGACGCACACCGTCTTCATCTGCCGCGTGCGCCACGCGGAAGTCACCGAGGCCAGCCCGATCGTCTACAAAGCCGGCCGCTTCTACGACAGCGACGACCTCATCCAGCTGTGACGCCTGCTCGAAAGGGCCTGCCGGCCCTTTCGACGACAAGAACCGGAGAACACCGTGGTCCAACAAATCGACCCGCCCGTCCTGCCCCGCACCACCCCGAAGAGGCCATCCTCCCCGAACCGCCCCGGGGCGGTGCTGGCGGTGTCGGTGGGCCTGATCGCCGTCTTCGTCCTCTGGGCGGCGGTTTCCCCGACCAGCCTCGGCGATACCATGACCACCACCATGAACCGGGTCGCCGGATCCATGGGCTGGAGCTACCTCGTGGTCCCGCTGCTGTGCATCGGCCTGCTGGTCTACCTCTCCCTCAGCCGGTACGGGGACATCCGGCTCGGCTCCAACACCAGCCGGCCCGAATACAGCACCCGCGCCTGGCTGGCCATGATCCTCTCGGCAGTGATGGGCATCGGCCTGATCAGCTACGGCGTGGCCGAACCTGTTTCCCACTTCCTGGCCCCGCCGCACGCCCTGGCCGAGCCGGAGACCATGCAGGCGGCCGTGCGCGCCCTCCAGTTCAGCTACTTCGACTGGGGACCACACGCCTGGGCCGTGTTCGGGGTCTTCGGGCTGGCCATCGGCTACTCCACCCACCGCAAGAACCGTCCCGGCCTGGTCTCCCCCATGCTCCGGCCAGTCCTGGGCAGGCTCGTGGACGGGTGGTTCGGCAAGGCGATCGACGTCTTCGCCATCATTGCCACCCTTTTTGGCACCACCACTTCCCTGGGGCTGGGAGCCTCGCAGATCAACGAGGGCATGAGCCGGGTCTTCGGACTTCCCGTGGGCCTGCCGGTACAGATCGTCATCATCGCGGTGATCACGGTCCTGTTCACCCTCTCCGCCCTGTCCGGGGTCCACCGCGGCATCCGGTACATCAGCGAAATCACCATGGGCCTTTCGGTGGTCCTGGCGATCTACGTCTTCCTCGCCGGTCCCACCAGCTTCGTCTCCAACCTGTTCTTCCGCTCCGTCGGCCAGTACGCCAACGAATTCTTCGCCACCAGCCTCATCACCCCTTCCACCGCGGACGACCTGCAGTGGATGCAGTGGTGGACGTACTTCATGATGGCCTGGTGGCTGAGCTGGGGGGCCTTCGTGGGGGTGTTCCTGGCCAAGATCTCCAAGGGACGCACCCTGCGCCAGTTCGTCGCCGGCGTCCTGGGCGTGCCCAGCCTGGTCTTCTTCGCCTGGTTCACCATCTTCGGCGGCACGGCCATCAAGATGGACATGGATGGCGCCGGCATCGGCGAGGCGACGACGGCGAACGTCAACTCCGCTTTCTTCGCCATGCTGGAGCAGCTTCCGCTGGCGCAGGTCACCGCCGTCGTCACGGTTGTCCTGGTGGCCCTGTTCTTCATCTCCGGAGCCGACGCCAACACCTACGTGCTGAGCATGCTCTCCTCCAAGGGGAGCCTGACCCCCAGCAGGCCGGTCCTGACCCTCTGGGGCGTGCTCACCGGCACCTGCGCCGTCCTGCTCCTGGTGGTCGGGGGGCTGGCGGCCCTCCAGCAGGCCGCCATGCTCTCAGCCCTTCCCTTCACGCTGATCGTGGCGCTGCTGGGGATCTCCCTGGTCAAGGAAATGCGGCAGGACCCGGAGTTCAAGCTCCTGCGCCACGCGAAGCTGGCCGAGCTGCCGGCGGCACAAGGGCGGGCGGAACGCGAGGAAAGCGGATCATAGCGGCAGCCCCCGTAGTGCGCACACCGGACGGTCCGCCGGCCATCTGGCCCGCGGACCGTCCGCGCCGGACGTCATCCGCGGCAGGCCGGACTAATTTTCCTTGCACCCGCCTAGTCAGCGCCCATAGTCTGGAGGTGTCCCGTCTGGGCGATCATGAATACCGAAGGGCTTGCAAGTGGCAACTGGAACAGTGAAGTGGTTCAACTCCGAAAAGGGCTTTGGATTCATCGCCCCCGACGACGGCTCCGATGACGTCTTCGCGCACTACTCGGCGATCGCATCCAGCGGATACCGGTCCCTCGACGAGGGCCAGAAGGTCGAATTCGACGTCGTGCAGGGCAACAAGGGCCTTCAGGCAGAGAACATCCGCCCGCTCTAGCCGGGCATCAGAGCCGGGCAAATTCCCACGTTCCACACAGGGATTTTGCAGGCTGGCTCCCTAATGTTGGAAGCACCTCAAAAGGTGCGAGTGATGAAGAAGGCCCCAGCTTCCCCCCAGCTGGGGCCTTCGCCCGTCTCCAGGGCGGGGACAACGCAGGGCCGGGGACAACGCACGGCCCTGGCCCCCAGAAGGCCCCGGGAGCAGGGCGCTACGCTTCGCTGGCGGCATGCCCTTCCACGCCGCGCTCCCGGAGCGCGTCGCACACGTTGAGAAGATGCCGCTTCATGGCGTCCTCGGCAGCGGCGGCGTCACCGCCGCAAATGGCATCGATAATTTCCAGGTGTTCAGCCAGCGATCCTGCGGGGCCGCCCGAACGCAGGTTGAGCCGAAACTGATGGCGGACCGCCTGGCCCTTGAGCCGGTGGATCACCGCGGCAGCCGTGCCGTGCCCGCTGATATTCAAAACAGCTTCATGCAGGCGGTTGTTAAGCTCCGCATAACGGTACAGATCCCCCGCGTCGATGGCTTGGCGCATGCTCCCGCCCAAAGACTGGAGCATTCGCCGGTCCTCGTCCTTCAGCCGGGCGGCAGCTTGGGCCGCGCACATAGCTTCAAGCGCCGCGCGGACCTCGAGGATTTCGATGGCCTCGGACACCGGGACAGAGCGTACCCGCGCACCGCGGTTCTGGATCCGCTCCACCAGTCCTTCGGTCGCCAACTCAGCCAGGGCGGCCCGTACCGTTGCCCGGCTCGCCTCATACGCCATGCAGATGTCCTGCTCGATGAGCCTCTGGTTGGGAGCCAGGTCTCCGCGCGAAATCGCGTCCCGGAGCCTGGAAACGACCGTCTGGGTGGCCGTGAGGCTTTCCGCTGTCACGATTGCTCCTCCGCTGAATGTCAGCGCTGAATGTTGGCGCTGATTGTTGGCAACCAATTTTGTCGACATTATTGCACGATGGCGGTGATGCCGATGCCCCCTGACCCTACCGCGGCACCGACCCTGCCGGTGTGCCGACCCTGCCGGTGTGCCGACCCTACAGTGCCGCCGCGGCCAACCGATCCTCCGCCAACAGCATCCGCTCAATCAGCCGGCGCACCCACATGCCGCCGGCGTCGATATTCAGGCTGTAGAACTCGTGGTCCGGGTTCGCGTCGATGGCCTCCTGCTGGGCCTTGAGCATGGCCTCGTCCTGGGCGAAAATTCCCGACACTCCCTGCGTGGTCTTCCGCGTGATGGACGCATCGTTGAGCCGGTAGTTGCGCATGAACGCCCAGAAGTAGTGGCTGGTGCGGTCCGTCTCCGGGGTGATCGTGTTCATCACGTAGCCGTTGACGCCCTGGCTGCGGTCACCCTCGAACGCGCCGGTACCGGCCTTGGCCACGCCCACGTCGATCCGGATGGTGGAAGGGTATTGCCACTGAATGATCTGCCAGCGATCCACCGGACCGGCGTAGTCGGGAAAACGGTCCTTGAGATAGTTGGCCCAAACCGGCGGGGCGTCGATGTTGAACATCCACCGGGTGACGGTCACGGTGTTCCCGTCATGGGTGGTCTCGAATTCCGACTCGCTCAGCTCTTCCTGCCCGATCGAGGAAGAATGCACGAACTCCTCATGGGTCAAATCCATCAGGTTGTCCAGGATGAGCTGGTAATTGCACGCGGCGTG
>NZ_BKDJ01000006.1:49211-192879 GCF_008580665.1 Zafaria cholistanensis | reverse complement strand
ATGCAGGCCCAAAAGGTCCACATAGAACTCGCGCGAAGCGGCCAGGTCAGTGACCACCAGTTCCATGTAGGCGCAGCGGACAATGTCCGGCGCCGGAACAGAGGGCTTGGGAATAACGTTGCTCATGGTTCTCTCCTTCGAAAGAGGGTGCTGTTTTTGGGTACGACGGCGGAACCCGGGGCGGGAGGGAGGTCCGCCCCGGGTTCCGCCGGGGTGGGGGCCGGCCGGGCGGGAAGGGTCTAGGACCGCAGGCCGGACCCGGTGGGGATGCCGGAGCGCTCCGGCAGGCTCCTAGGCGTCGCCGGCTTCGCGGCTGGACTCGACACCGAACTGGGGGGTGTGCACGTCGCCGAGGGTGATGTGCACGGCCTGCTGGTCGGTGTAGAAGTCGATCGAGCGGTAACCGCCCTCGTGGCCCAGGCCGGAGGCCTTCACGCCACCGAACGGGGAGCGCAGGTCGCGCACGTTGTGGGAGTTCAGCCACACCATGCCCGCCTCGACCGACTGGGCGAAGTTGTGCGCACGCTTCAGGTCATTGGTCCACACGTACGCGGCCAGCCCGTACTTGGTGTTGTTGGCCAGCGCCAGGGCCTCTTCGTCGGTGTCGAAGGGGGTGATCGCCACGACGGGTCCGAAAATCTCCTCCTGGAAGATCCGGGCATCCGGGGCGACGTCGGCGAACACGGTCGGGGCCACGTAGGAGCCCTTCTCCTGGCCCTCGGGCAGGTTCTCCGGACGGCCGCCTCCGGCCACCAGGCGGCCCTCGGACTTGCCAATCTCCACGTAGGACATGACCTTCCGGTAGTGCTCCGGGTGGACCAGGGCGCCGACTTGGGTCTCGGGGTCGTGCGGGTCCCCGACCACGATGGTCTTGGCGCGCTCGGCGTAGCGGGCCACGAAGTCCTCGTAGATGTCCCGCTGGACCAGGATGCGGGATCCGGCGGTGCAGCGCTCACCGTTGAGGGAGAACACGCCGAAGACCGTGGAGTCGATGGCCGCGTCCAGGTCCGCGTCGGCAAACACGATTGCCGGGGACTTGCCGCCCAGCTCCATGGACATGCCCTTGAGGTGCTCGGCGCAGTTGCGGAAGATCAGCTGGCCGGTGGAGGATTCGCCGGTGAAGGAGATCAGCGGGACATCCGGGTGCTTGACCAGGGCGTCGCCGGCGTCCTCGCCCATGCCGTTGACCAGGTTGAAGACGCCCTCCGGCAGGCCGGCCTCCTCGAAGATCTGCGCCCACAGCGAGGCGGACAGCGGGGTGAACTCCGCCGGCTTGAGCACCACGGTGCAGCCGGAGGCGATTGAGGGAGCCAGCTTCCAGGACTCCAGCATGAACGGGGTGTTCCACGGGGTGATCAAACCGGCCACGCCGATCGGCTTGCGGTTGACGTAGTTCAGCTGCGAACCCGGGACCTTCAGCGCGGTGTCGTGCTGGGCCACGACCAGGTCCGCGAAGAAGCGGAAGTTCTCCGCGGCGCGCTGGGCCTGGCCACGGGCCTGGGCGATGGGCAGGCCGGTGTCGAAGGTTTCCATCTCGGCCAGGCGGTCCTCCTGGGCCACCACGGCGTCGGCGATGGCGTAGAGCACCTTGGCACGCTCGCGCGGCTTCATCTTTGGCCAGGGGCCGTTGACGAACGCCTCCCGGGCCGCGGCGACTGCCGCGTCGACGTCGGCCTTTTGGCCGGCTGCGGCCGTGGCGTAGGTCTGGTTGGTCACCGGGTCCAGGACCTCGAAGGTCTCGCCGCCGATGGAGTCGACGAACTTGCCGCCAATGTAGTGCTGCAGGTGGCTGGGCAGGTTATCCGGCACGAAATGCTTGGTCATGCTGGGGGTCCTTTCCGGGACAGGGTGGGGCGTGGTTGGCGATCAGGGCCCGCGGGGGCCGGGGGTCCTGCAGTTCGGAGGGGACTCAGAGGGCGGAGGGCGGTTCGCCCGCTGCCGCGAGGTAGGTGTTCAGGGTGCGCATCCGGTGGGCCCGGGCCAGGGCCTCCACCTCGGGGGCCGGGGCGCGGGACTCCAGCAGCCGGAGCAGCTCCTCGTGCTCCTCCACCGACTGGCGGGCCCGGCCGGGGATATGGGTGAAGCTGGAGGCGCGCATGGCGTTCAGCCGGTTCCAGCCGCGGTGCACCAGGTCCAGGATGTGCGGGTTGGGGCAGTGCCCGTACAGCGCCTCGTGGAAGCGGTTGTTCAGTTCCGTGAAGCGGGCCGGGTCAAAGTCCGCCAGGCAGGCGCGCAGCTCCCCGTTCAGGGCCCGCGCCTGGACCAGGTCCGCGGCGGTGAGTTCCGGGGCGGCCAGCGCGGTGGCCGCCCCCTCGACGATGGCCAGGGTCTGCATGGTGTGCAGGTACAGCGTGGCGTCGACGGCGGCGACAGTTGCCCCCACGTTGGGTTCAAAGGTCACCAGGCCCTCGGCCTGGAGCCGGCGGATGGCCTCGCGCACCGGCACCGTGCTGCAGCCGAGCTCGGCCGCCAGGGTGGAGAGTACCAGCCGGTAGCCGGGAACCAGCGTGCCGGCGGAGATCCTCTCGTGGAGCAGTTCGTAGGCCTGCTGGGACTTGGAGGGGGCCGGGGTGGCGGTCACCGTCACTTCGCACCCCCCGCGACCCATTCGTTGTAGCGGGCCTTCCACTCGGCGTTCATCGGGAACAGGCCGTCCACCTTGTGGCCCTCCTGAACCATCCGGAAGACGAACGTGTCCTGGCGCTCCTGCTCCACGACCTCGTCGGCGACCTCGGCAACAATGGCCGGCGGGATCACCAGGATGCCGTCGGCGTCGGCAACGATCACGTCTCCGGGCTGGATGGTGGTTCCGCCACAGCCGATGGTCACGTCGGTGTCCCACGGCACGTGCTTGCGGCCCAGCACGGCCGGGTGCGCGCCGTTGTGGAAGGTGGGGATGTCCAGTTCGGTGACGGCGCTCAGGTCGCGGACGCCGCCGTCGGTGATGATCGCCTCGGCGCCGCGCACCTGTGCGCGCAGGGCCAGGATGTCACCCAGGGTGGCCGAGCCCTTCTCGCCGCGGGCCTCCATGACCAGGATTTCGCCCGGACCGACGGTGTCGATGATGCGCTTCTGGGCGTTGTAGCCGCCGCCGTGGGAGGCGAAGAGGTCTTCGCGGTTGGGCACGTAGCGCAGGGTGCGGGCGGTGCCGATGACCTTTTGGGTGCCCTTGGTGGCCTGCAGGCCGTCGATGCTCACGTTGTTCAGGCCGCGCTTGCGCAGCGCGCCGGAGATGGTGGCGGTGGCGACGGAGAGCAGCTTGGCCTTGACGTCCGCGGTCAGCGCGGACTTGCCGGTGATGGGGGGCACGACGCCGGCGGCCTCCTCGCTGCCGAATGCGTCGATCCGGTCCGCCTCGGTAATCCGCGGCAGGTTGCCGAAGTCGGAGAAGGACTCGGTGCCCTGGACCACCGGGGTGGACAGGCGGCCGGAGGTCAGGCCGGCGGAGGGGAAGTCGACCTCGACCTCCACCGTGTCGCCCGGGACGACCACGGAGGAGCCGGCCGGGGTCCCGGTGAGGATCACATCCCCGGGGTGCAGGGTCATGAGCTGGGAAAGGTCCGCGACAATCTGCGCGAAGGGGAAGAGCAGGTCGTTTGTGGTGTCATCCTGGGCAAGCTCGCCGTTGACCCAGGTGCGCACGCGCAGGCCCTGCGGATCCACCGCGGAGGCCGGGATCAGGCCCGGGCCGAACGGGGTGAACCCGTCCCCGGACTTCGAACGGATGTTGGAGCCCTTGTCCGCGTACTTCATGTCATACACGCCCAGGTCGTTGCTCGCGGTGACCCACCCGACGTGGTCCCAGGCATCCTCAAGGGACACACGGCGGGCCGCCGTGCCGATGACCAGGGCGATCTCGCCCTCGAAGGCAAGCAGTTCGGTGCCGGCGGGGCGCTCAACCGGGGTGCCGGAGAGGCTCAGCGAGGAGGCCGCCTTCATAAAATAGGACGGGTTCGCGGGGACGCGGCCGCGCTGCTCGGCGCGGGAGCGGTAGCTCAGGTGCACTGCCAGCACCTTGCCGACCCCGTCGAGCACGGCCTGGTCCACCGGACGCACCTGCAGCTCGCCCTGCGGCGCCTGCTGGGTCTGGACCTGCTGGGTCTGGCTGGCTTCCTGGGCCACTGGCTGCTCCTCATCCGTCATGGGCACACTTTGTTGTGTATGAAATCGTATACGATGTAGTGTGGCCCTTGTCACCCGCCAGCGTCAAGTACCGGCTCCGGAGGGTGCGGACAAGGAACCATCCGAGGGATCCCGGCGGCGGAATTCCCCGCCCAGGGGAAACCGCTCCGGCCCCATGGGCCGGCGGGTTTTCCGCGGGCCGGGCCGCAACAGCGAGGAGGCGCAGCATGCTTGAGAGGGAAACGATCGTCCGCATCGCGGACGAACTGGTGGAGGCCGGACGCACGCGCGTTCCGGTGGAGCGCCTGACGGCGCGCTTCCCGGAGATGACCGTGGAGGACTCCTACGCGGTGCAGGATTTGTGGCGTCAGCGCTCCCAGGCCGCCGGGCGCCGGCTGGTGGGACGCAAGATTGGCCTGACGTCGAAGGCGATGCAGGCCGCCACCGGGATCACCGAGCCCGACTACGGGATCATTTTCGACGACATGGTCCTCGACTCCGGATGCACGGTGCAGTGGGACCAGTACACCCACCCGCGCATCGAGGTGGAGCTCGCGTTCGTCCTGAACAGGGACATCGAGGGACCCAACGCCAACATCTTCGACGTGCTGCGCGCCACCGAGTACGTGGTCCCGGCCCTGGAGATCCTGGACTCGCGGATCCAGATGGAGGGCCGCACCATCGTGGACACCATTTCCGACAACGCCGCCATGGGCGCCATGGTCATTGGCGGCACTCCCGTGAAGCCCTCCGAGGTGGACCTGCCGTGGATCTCCGCGGTGCTGTTCAAGAACCAGACGGTGGAGGAGACCGGCGTCGCCGCCGGGGTGCTGGGCCACCCGGCCGCCGGGGTCTACTGGCTGGCCAACAAGATCGCCCCCCACGGCCAGTCCCTCAAGGCCGGAGAAATTATCCTCGCCGGGTCCTTCACCCGCCCCCTGTGGGTGTACCCGGGCGACACCGTATTCGCCGACTACGGACCCCTGGGGAGCATCACGTGCCGTTTCGAGTAGAACCCGACCCCTCGCTCAAGGACGCCCTGGCCGGGACGGACCGGCCGCTGGCCGGGATCTGGGTCTGCTCCGGCTCCCCCCTGGTCGCCGAGATCTGCGCCGGGGCCGGCTTCGACTGGCTGTTCATCGACGCCGAGCATTCCCCCAACGGTCCCGCCTCCGTACTGGCCCAACTCCAGGCCGTGCGCGGCTATCCCGTGGTCCCGGTGGTCCGCCCGCCGGCCAACGACCCGGTGCTGATCAAGCAGTACCTCGACGTCGGGGCGCAGACCCTGATCGTGCCGATGGTCAACACTGCCGGAGAGGCCCGGGCCGCCGCCGCCGCGGTGCGCTACCCGCCCCACGGTATCCGCGGCGTCGGCTCTGCCCTGGCCCGCTCCGCCCGCTGGAACCGCATCCCCGACTACCTGCAGCGCGCCTCGGAAACCATCACCCTGATCGTGCAGATCGAGTCCGCCCAGGCCGTCGCCAACGCCGCCGGCATCGCCGCGGTGGATGGCGTCGACGGAGTCTTCATCGGCCCCTCGGACCTGGCCGCCTCCATGGGCGTGATCGGCCAGCAGGCCCACCCCGACGTCGTCGCCAACGTCGAGGCCACCATCGCGGCGGTCAAGGCCGCCGGCAAGTATGTGGGCGTGAACGCCTTCGCCGAGCCAGAGGCCCGCCGCTACATGGCCGCCGGGGCGGACTTCGTGGGCCTGGGCGCCGACGTCGCCCTGCTGGCCCGCGGCACCGAGGCCTTGGCCGCCCGCTTCACGGGCGACCCCGCAACCGACGGGAGCGGCTCCGCCGGCAACGCACCGGCCAGCTACTAGGGCCCGCCCCGGGACCTGCCGGGGCCTCCGCGAAAACCCGCCCGCCCAAGCGCGGGCTCCCCCGGAGGCCCCGGTTTCCGGTGACTGGCCGGATCAGTTCTTAGAGGCAGCCACCACCGGGGCCGCCGCGGGGCGCCGGCGCGACGTGCGGACCATCGAATGAATGCCCAAGGCAGCCCACGCGAAGTTGGATGCGGCGCCGGGCCACGCCCCATAGAGGGCGCAGGCACTCCCGGCCATCAGGCCGCCGGCCATGTTGAGGACGGCATACAGGCGGGACTCCGAGGTGAGACGACCCTTCCACAGCATGGCGTACGCCAGAAAAGTTCCGGCTGTTCCCAACCAACCCAGCGCTGCGGCCAGCATCGCCCCTCCCCTCCCTGCGAACCCGTGCCTCCAGCAGCAATTATTAGTCTCCCGGCACTTTAGATCAATTGCATTCCGCTGCATTCAGTGTTTATAAATGCTAAATATGGACATCGACCCGCGCCGCCTGCGCATACTTCTGGCTATTGCCCGCACGGGCGGGGTGCTCGCTGCCGCCGACGAGCTGGGAATCACGCCTTCGGCCGTTTCCCAGCAGCTCAATAAGTTGGAGGGGGAAACGGGGCACGCCTTGGTCGTGCGGACCCCCCGGGGCTCCGTGCTGACGCCCGCCGGCCTGGCCATGGCGGAGGCTGCCGAGGAGATCGAGCGCGCCCTCAGCGTCGCCCGCGCCCGGATGGAAGGCGGAGCCGAGCTCGCCGGTGTCGTGCGGGTGGGCGGATTTACGAGCTTTCTTCGGGCAATGGTCATCCCGCGCCTGCCCGAATGGCGCGCCCTGTACCCACAGTTGCAGGTGCGGATCGTTGAAGACGATCTCCCGGCGTTGATGCGCCTGCTGCGCCAGCGCGAGCTTGACGCGGTGGTGGTCGAACTCGATTCGGCCACGGCCGCCCAGCGCCAACTGCCCGCCGGAATGTCCGAGGAGCCGCTCCTGGATGAGCCTTGGAAGCTGGTGGTTCCCTCGGGGGTCCTGCTCACTACCGAAAACGTCGACCTTGCCCGGCTGCCGCTTCCGTGGCTCGGCGTCGAGCCCTCGGCCGCCAACGCCTCGGTGGTCGGCCGGCTTCGCCAGTCCACGGGCGCCCAAGTGGAGATCGTCCACCAGTACTATGACACGCTAACTGCGCTCGCCTTGGTGGCCGCGGGGGAAGGCGCGGCCGTCATACCCGCCCTGGCGTTGAGCGGCGTCGCCCAAGACGGCGTAGAAGTCCTGGACGTCCCCGGACTTGGCACCCGGCGCATCGTTTTGCGGCGGTTCGACCGGCGCCGGCCCCTCAGCACCCCGGTGGACACCGTCGCACGCCTTATGCGCGAATCGGTGGCCGCATTCGACGCCCTGGACGTCGCGCCGAGATCCGGGTCCTAGCCTCTACGCTGCAGCTGCCCCTGCCACAACAACCACCCGAATGGCTGCTGTTCGTGCGGTTGCCTCCCGCATGGGAGGTATCGTGCCTTCTCCGGCAGGGCAGCGGAATTTCAGGCGTGGCCGAGCGGGATTAACGGTCCCGGCGACGGGTACCCCTCACGTTTGGCTTGTGGGTAAGGTCGAAGCATTCCACCCGGACGCCGGGTGGGGCCGCTCCGGCCCGGCCCGAGCCCAGAGGGCCGATTGCCACGCCGGCCACGACCGAAAGGCAGTCTTACCCAAGGATGAGCACCCTCGGATATCTCGCCGCGTCGGTGCCCCCAAGGCTGGCTTCCGCCGGTTCCGCCGTGGCCATCCCGATTCTGGCCGTCCAGCAGATGAACGATGTTGGCTTGGGAGGCGTACTGGTTGCCGTCTCGCTCGGCCCGAGTGTCCTCGCGGCACCGTTTGTTGGCGCCGTCCTGGACCGGGCCCGCCGCCCGCGCCTGCTGATCGCGGGGTCAGGCTTACTGACCGCCGCCGCCTTTGCCGTGGCGGTGTTCCTCGGCCACATCCCTCTTCCCGTGGTCTTGGCGTCCCTGGTGCTGGCTGGTGCGGTTGCGCCTTTCTATATGGGCGGCCTTTCAAGTTTTGTCGCGGACGCGATCCCCGACCAGCGCCGCGCCTTCGCCTATGACGCGCTCTCCTACAACCTGTCCGCGGTCGCAGGACCTGCCCTGGTCGCCGTCGTGGCGCTTTTCTTTCCAGCCCAGGCCGCCCTGGGGGTGCTGGCCGCTGCCGCGTTTTTCGGGGCCCTCGGCACCGCGGCCATGAGACTGCGGTCCCATGCGGGCGCAGGCGTTTCCATCGGACGGTCGGTCCTTGAGGGACTCGGCCATATCCTCGGGCACCGCCCTCTTGCCGTAGTGACCGGCGCATCCACCCTGAGCCAACTGGGCCAGGGCGGGCTGGCCGTTGCCGCGGTGGCCCTTTCGATCGAGCGGACCGGGGCTCCGAACGACGCAGCGCTGCTGGTCACGTCCTTTGCGATAGGCAGCCTCCTTGGGGCACTGTGGGAGACGGTCCGGCCCACCCGCGCCCGGCCTCCGGCCGTCATGATGGCGGGGTTTTTCGCCACCGGACTGTTCACCATCGCCGCGGCCCTGGATCTGGGGGCGGCCTGGACGATCATCGCCATCGGCCTGTCGGGCGTCTTCACCGCATCCGCGACCACCGCCATGCTCCACCTCCGCAGCCGGCTGAGTCCATCCCGCCTCAGGTCCCAGGTCTTCACTGTTGGCGCGGGCCTGCGCACAACCGCCTTCGCGGCCGGTGCCGCGCTGGCCGGATTCACGACCAGCCTCGACGGCGCCCTCACGGTGGCAGGCATCGGCCTCATTTGGGTTGCATCGGCCGCGCTCATGACCGCCTATCCGGCAGCCGCGAATGACAGCGAGCAACTGCCGCTGGGCAGCAACCGGTAGACCGGGTCCAGCGGAGGGAGCAACCACTCGGCCCGCTCCTGGGCGACCTTTTTCGTGATTCGGCTGCCGGTCCCCCTTTTCAGGCCTTGGCCTGTGCAGGCAACCGCTCGGCGAACTCCTTTGCGACCGGCGGTTCCGCCAGTCATGCCGCCCGAGCAGGATCCACAGGCGGGCGGGATCGGTAGGCTGGGGAGGTGGGATACACGCGCACCGAATTGGAGTCCTTCCGCGACGCGACCGTGCCCGACCTGTTGCCGGACCCGCTTCGCCTCCTGTTCGTGGGCATCAATCCCGGGCTCTGGACGGCGGCCACCGGCGCGCACTTTGCCCGTCCGGGGAACCGCTTCTATCCCGCGCTGTTCCGGGCCGGGGTCACCGACCGCCTGATCGACGCGTCGGAAGGCTACCGGGAGGAAGACCTTGCGCACCTGGCGGCCCGGGGCATCGGCATCAGCAACATCTGCCACCGGGCCACCGCCCGCGCCGATGAGCTCAGCCGTGAGGAGCTGCTCGCGGGGCGGAAAGGCTGGACGCGCTGATTCGCGCACGCCGCCCACGCGTCGTCGCGGTCCTGGGGATCACCGCCTACCGGACGGCCTTCGGGCAGCCGCGGGCACGGTCCGGCCGGCAGCCTTCGCCGTGGCCGGAGACCGAACTGCACGTCGCGCCGAATCCCAGCGGCCTGAACGCCCACTCCAGCCTGGACGACCTGGCGGATGCCTACCGGGCCATCGCCGACGCCGCCGGGATCCCGGGCCGCCCGGCACGCTGAGCCGGGCCGGGCCAAGCGGGTTCAGTCAGGCGGGCCGGGCGGTTCTGGCACCGGGCAAGCGGGCTCAGGAAAGCGGACCGGAAACTGCGGTTTCGACGGCGGCTGGGCCGGTGAATTCCCCGGTGCCGCCGCCGGCGGTGCGCAGCACGACGGCGACGCCCGCGCGGGGCCGGCGGGCGTGCTTCCACGGTAGCGTTCGGCGGCCTACCGCTCCCGCCACAGGCCCCCGCCGGCAATCCGGACCGCCTGAACGGCACGAGGGAGGAGGTGTTCGCGAGGAACGGGCCGGCCGTACGCAATGATGGACCCATGAAGCGGGACGCCCTGTGGAGGAGCATCGATACCGAGCGCCAGGCTCTTGTTGAGCAGCTCGAACCCCTTGATGCAGAGGAATGGGCCACACCCTCGCTTTGTACGGGACTGTCAGTCCGCGAAGTCCTTGCCCATATGACCGTCAGCGGAGCAGTCTCCGCTCCGCGTTGGTTTCTCGGCGTCCTCCGTGCGCGGTTCGACTTCGATCGGCAGGTCCACGAGCGGCTCAATGAGCAACTGGGCTCCGACCACCGCGACACCCTTGTCCTGTTCCGGTCAACGATTGGAAGCCGGACATCGCCCCCACTGCCCCGGGTGGCTCTTCTGGGGGAGATGCTGGTGCATGGAGAGGACATTCGCCGGCCGCTTGGACTGGTGCGCGCGTACCCGCGGCAGAGCCTCGATGCGGTGCTGTCTTATTACGCCGGAACCGACCAGGTGGTAATCGCGAAAAAGCGCATTGCAGGCCTCCGGCTCGAGGCGACCGACAGCGGCCTCACTATCGGTCAGGGCAAGGCCGTGCGCGGTACGAGCCTCGCCCTCATCATGGGCATGACAGGCCGCCGGGCGTACTGCGCCGAGCTCTCAGGGCCTGGCGCATCCATCCTTGCGGATCGGTGTTCATGAGCTGAGCCCGGGCGGCCCGACTCAAGCGTCTCGGGAGGTGGGCCCGACTCCTTCCCCGGCTTCCCTGCCGTTCCTCTTCCGCAGCCTGATGCGGAGGGGTTGTGGGACCACCCGTCCGCTTAAGGGCAGGCCGAGGAACCAACACAACCCGGAGCAGCCCCAATGGTTTTTCGCTGGCATATGCGGGTCGAATACCCCAACGGGACTGCCCGGGTAAGGCGGGCGGCTGAAGAACATGGACCCTGGCGCCCTTCCCGTGCGATCCTCGGCACAGGCCAGGCACACCGTCGGGTCCAGCCCCTCTCCCACGCTTCTCCGTGTCCACCACCCAGAGGCTCAAGATACCCACCGCGGGCACCTGGCGCTTCTGGCATCCGAGCATCGCCCGCCCCGCAAGGGGCCCTACCAAGGCAGGGCCACTCATGAAAGTGCAGAATCCCAAGTCCGTGATGCGGCGCATGCCCCTTGACCTGGTCGAGGAGGAAACCAGGCACGGCGTGCTGGCCAAGAGCCTGAACTTGTGGCAGCTGACGGCAATCGGTGTTGGTGGCATCGTCGGCGTCGGCATCTTCTCCCTGGCCGGGCTGGTGGCGCACGGCGACGCCGACAACCCCGGCACCGGACCCGCCGTCCTGGTCTCCTTCCTGATCGCCGGGCTGGCCTCGGCGGCCGCGGCGCTCTCCTACGCCGAGTTCGCCGGGATGATCCCCCGGTCCGGATCCGCCTATACCTACGGGTTCGTGGCCTTGGGGGAAATCATTGGCTGGTTCATCGGCTGGGACCTGCTGCTGGAGTACATCGCCATCGTCGCCGTGGTCGCCATTGGCATCTCCGGATACGCGGAGGCCTTCTTTTCCGGCCTCGGGATCGAACTGCCGGCGGCCCTGACCTCAACCCCGGACCAGGGCGAGGGCGGGATCATCAACCTGCCCGCCATCCTGTTCTGCCTGCTGGTGACCTTCATCCTCAGCCGCGGCACCAAGACCTTCGGCCGCTTCGAACTGATCGCGGTGTGCATCAAGGTCCTGCTGATCCTGTTCATCATCGGCTTGGGCGTCTTCTACCTCGACACCGACAACTACAACCCGTTCATGCCCTCCGGCTTCGGACCGGTGCTCGCCGGGGCAGCCACGGCCTTCTTCGCCGTCTTCGGCTACGACGCCATGAGCACCGCCGCCGAGGAGGCCAAGGAAGGCCGCAGGCACATGCCCAAGGCCATCATCCTGTCGCTGGTTATCGCGATGGTCCTTTATGTCGGGGCCACCCTGGTGCTGACCGGCATGCAGAACTACCGGGACATCGACCCGGAGGCGGGCTTTGCCTCGGCGTTCGCCAGCGTCGGCCTGCCGGTGATCGCCACCATCATCTCGGTGTTCGCCGTACTCTCCATCCTCACCGTCATGCTGACGTTCCTGCTGGGGGTCACCCGGGTGTGGTTTTCCATGAGCCGCGACGGACTGCTGCCCGCCTGG
Source organism: Zafaria cholistanensis (assembly GCF_008580665.1). Lineage (GTDB taxonomy): Bacteria > Actinomycetota > Actinomycetes > Actinomycetales > Micrococcaceae > Zafaria > Zafaria cholistanensis. Next base: position 180,872 of record NZ_BKDJ01000006.1, on the reverse strand, counting down.
TTCGCCCACACCGACCGCAACGGCACCCCGCAGCGGGTGACGTGGATTGCCGGAATCGGCTCCGCCCTGCTGGCAGGGGCGTTGCCCATCCGGGCCGTGGCCGACCTGACCAACATCGGTATCCTCTCGGCCTTCGTCGTCGTATGCGTCTCGGTCATCATCTTCCGCTACACCCGCCCGGACGCCCCGCGCACCTTCCGCCTGCCACTGATGCCCATCGTTCCCATCTTCGGCGTCCTGGCCTCGCTGTTCCTCATTCTGCAACTGGACCCGGAGACCTGGGCCCGGTTCGGCGTCTGGCTGGCGATCGGCCTGATCGTCTATTTCGCCTATGGACGCCGGCACTCGGTGCTCAACCCCGACGGCCCCAACTACCGGCACGACCTCGCCACCCGCGAATGACCGCCCGCCCTACCCCGGAAGTGCGCCCGGGCCGGGCCATCCGCCGTCGTCCGGCCCGGCGTTCTGCCGGGCCTCAGGCGCCCAGGGCGCGCTTAATGGCATCGGCGGCCTCGACCAGGCGCCGGCCCATCAGGGCCGGATCCAGGCTGCTGGCCGCGGACGCGTAGACGACGGCGACCGCCGCGCGCAGCTGGCCCGGCACCACCAGCGGGGCGGCGACGGAGGAGACGCCGGAAATGACCTCGTCGTGGCTCGTGGCAAACCCGGTACGGCGCGCCTCCGCCACTACCGGCCGGTAGTCTCCGGGCACATCCGAGGCGTACCACTCCTCCTCGGTGTAGGTGGACTGGATTGCGATCCCGGGGGCCCCCAGTCCCAGCGGATGGCGGGTGCCGGGCCGCTGGAGCACGGTGGCCTGGCCGTCACGCGGCTCCACCGTGACCAGGGTGATGCACTCGCGGTGATCCCAGACGACGACGAGGGCGGACATCGACAACTCGTTGGCCAGCGCCGTCAGTTCGGGCAGCGCCGCCGTCTGCAGGTCCCGCTGCACGCTGCGCGCCAAGGCGGCCAGGCCAGGGGCCGGAAGGACCCTCCCCGACTCATCGCGGGTGACCAGCCGGTGGTCCTCCAGCGTGCGCAGAATGCGGTAGGCGATTGAACGGTGCACTCCCAAGGCCTCCGCCAGTTCGGCGATGGTCATCGGCCCGGGAGCCTCCGCCAGGACTTCCAGAAGCCGGATGCCGCGCGAAAGGGTCTGCGAATGCGCTGAATCAACCGGCTTGGCGGTTTCTGCTGTCTTGGGCACGGCGGACCTTTCGGCGGAGCTGGGGGGCATCCATTATGTCGAACGCCACTCAAGGCTATCTCGGAGAATAGAATTCCATTTCAGAACTGTAAGTTCGATTATAGAACACGATGAAGGGCGGGCCAACCCGGCCGTCTCCCAGCGCTGCCCGGAAATCATCCGCAAGAGGGGACCCCGCAACGCGGGCTCCCCTCTTGCGCATGCGTCCGGCCGTCCGGCCCGATCGCCGATGATGTTTGCGGGATGGCGGAAAGAGCCCGGTCCGCGGCCGGGGCTCCTTTGCCTAGGCGGTGCGGTGTTCGTAGGTGAGGCAGTCGGCATTGTCCGCGCCGGGACCGACCTGGATCGCGGGTGCCTGGCACATCAGGTGCTCGTTGTGGACGCATTCGGCGCGCTGGCAGGCGCCGATGCCCGCGAGGACCTTGGGTAGGCCGCCGTGGGCGCCGGTGTCGATGAACGTGGCGCAGGCTGCATGGTCCTCGCCGCCGGCGACCGTGATGGCGCCGGCATGGCATTCGGTGTGTTCGTTGAAGGAGCAGTTGGTGACGGTGCAGTCGCCCACATGCGAGGTGACGGTCATGGCAGTTCCTCCGTGTTTCGGCCGCCCGGGCCGGGCGGCGCCCTGTTTCCAAGGTAATCCGGCCCGGCCGAATCAAAAAGGCATTCTGTCGTGCCCTAATTTCTTCCAGTCATGAATTTCACCCGGCCAGGCAGATCCCGGCGCCGGCCGTGGACCAGGCGTACAGCTAGACCAGCGCGTCGCGGGTCTCCAGCCGGCGGAACGCGGAACCGTGGAAGACCAGTGGGGCGTTGTCCCCCTCGGGCGCGGCATGGCCGTGCACCCGCAGCAGCACCACGTGGTGGTCCCCGGCCGGGACTTCCTGTTCCACGGAGCAGTCCAGCCACAGGGCGGCCTCGTGCAGGAACAGTGCGCCCCCGTCCGTGGAGTCCAGGGCCAGCCCGGCGAAACGGTCGCCGGTGCGGGCGGAGATCTGGCGGCAGACGTCCTCGTGGCCCTCGCCAAGGATGGATACGCCAATCCTCCCGCTGCGGCGCACCACCGGCCAGGTGCGGGAGGAGTTTTGCACGGCGAACATCACCAGGGGCGGGTCCAGGGAAACGCCCACCGTGAAGGAGGAGGCGACGATGCCCTGGGGCTCGCCGTCGACGATCGCGCACAGCGCCGCAACACCAGAGGGAAAGCGGGAGAAGGCCGTGCGCAGGGAGTTCGCGGAGAGGTCATCGGTGAGGGCCATGGCGTTGATCCTTCGGCGTCGGGCGCGGGGGCGGCGTGGACGCGTTCCGCGCGGTACTTGCCGGCCGGTTTTCCGGACGGCCGAATCATCACCTGGAACACCCCACTACCTGAAGAGGGTTGTCGGCCAACAAGCCAGGGCTACGCGTTGACGCTCTTGATTCGCCTCCCACGCTACGGGGCGGGCGGATGCCCAGTCAAAGGGCCACCGGCTTCTGTTGCGTACTGCGTCGAAGCAGGCCGGCGAACTTCCACGCGCGCGGAACTCCACCTGAGGAATGGCGGCCCGGCGGCCCCCGGCCCCCGGGCACGCAAAAGGGCCCCGCCGAAGCGGGGCCCTTCCGCCACGCGGTACCCAGGGGCACCGGTGGGATCTGTTGCCAGACCTACTTCGCGGCGACGACCTGCAGGTCGATGGTCGCGGAGACGTCCTCGTGCAGGCGGACGGTGGCCTGGTGGGCACCGGTCGACTTGATGTGCTCGGTGATCTCCACCTTGCGCTTGTCGATCTTGCCCAGGCCAGCGGCCTCGACTGCCTTGGCGATGTCGTCGGTCTTGACGGTGCCGAACAGGCGGCCCGTCGCGCCGGCCTTGACGGTCAGCTTGACCGGCTTGGCGGACAGGGACGCAGCGAGCTGCTTGGCCTCTTCCAGGGAAGCGACGGCGCGGGCAGCACGGGCGGCCTTGATGGACTCGACCTGCTTCTCGCCACCCTTGCTCCAGGTGATGGCGAAGTTGCGCGGCAGCAGGTAGTTACGTGCGTAACCGTCCTTCACCTCGACGACGTCGCCAGCGGCACCCAGGCCGGTGACTTCATGGGTCAGAATGAGCTTTGCCATGTTGTTTTCCCTTCCTTAGCCGCGGCCAGCGCCGGAGTAAGGCAGCAGGGCAACTTCGCGCGCGTTCTTGATGGCCTGGGCGATCTTGCGCTGCTCCTGGACGGAGACGCCGGTCACGCGACGGGCACGGATCTTTCCGCGGTCGGAGATGAACTTGCGCAGCAGCGCGACGTCCTTGTAGTCGATGACCTTGACGTCAGCGGCCTTAAGGGGGTTGGACTTTGGTTTGGGCTTACGGAGTTCAGCCTTAGCCATCGTGGAGCTCCTTTACTAAGGGGAGCCCGCAGAAGTGCTCTGCGGGATGGTGGATAAGTTGTTTAGAAAGGCGGTTCGTCGGAGCCCGGGTTGCCGCCCCAGCCTCCGCCGTTGCCGGAAGCCGGGGAACCCCACGGGTCCTCGGCCGGGGCGCCCCAGCCGCCGCCGGGGTTGGCGCCGGCATTGCCGCCGCCAAAACCACCGGCGCTGGCGCCTGCGTTGCCACCGCCGAAACCGCCGGCATTGCCACCGCCGAAGCCGCCGTTGCCACCGCCGGAGCGCTGGGTGCGGGTGACCTTGGCGGAGGCGTACCGCAGCGACGGGCCGATTTCATCGACCTCAAGCTCGATGACGGTGCGCTTCTCGCCTTCCTTGGTCTCGTAGGAACGCGACTTCAGCCGGCCCTGGGCGATGACGCGCATGCCCTTGGTCAGCGTCTCGGCGACATTTTCGGCAGCCTCGCGCCAGACCGATGCCCGGAGGAACAGCGTTTCGCCGTCCTTCCAGTCGTTGCTCTGGCGGTCAAAGGTCCGCGGGGTCGAGGCAATGGTGAAGTTCGCCACTGCGGACCCGGACGGGGTGAAACGAAGTTCCGGGTCACCGGTGAGGTTACCGATGACCGTGATGACGGTTTCGCCTGCCATCATGCCTCCTGTCGTCGTGTTCTACGAGGGAAACCGCAGAATTACTCTGCGGAAACCTTCTGGTCCTCCGGGCGGATGATCTTGGTGCGCAGGATCGTCTCGTTCAGAGACAGCTGGCGGTCAAGCTCCGCGGAGGTGGCCGGGGTTGCGGTGAAGTTAACCACCACGTAGATGGCCTCGTTCTTCTTCTTGATGTCGTAGGCCAGGCGGCGGCGGCCCCAGACGTCTACGTTGTCGATGGTTCCGCCATCGTTGCGGACGACGTCGAGGAACTTGCCAAGAGTCGGTTCAACGGTACGCTCGTCGACCTCGGGGTCGATCAGCACCATCAGTTCGTAAGCACGCATGTGAACCCACCTCCTTCGGGCTAAGCGGTCACGGGATTTCCGTAACAGGAGGTTCTTTGCGTTGTGTTCCCGCCCTTGCCCGGTTGCGGACACGGCGGAAACAGCCTGACCTATCCTACCGGATCGCCGAGCCCCACCCTAACCGCGCCGGAGGGAGGGCGGCCGCGCCCGCCCTCCGGCAGTGCGCGGGCGCGGGCCGTTCCAGGGCTGTGGAGGGCCCGGGTCTTACCAGTCCAGCCCGTCGGCGCGCAGGGCCGACCCCAGCCGGTCCGCGAACTCCGGCGCCAGGGTGCGCATGTAGGTGTCGGTGACGTGGTGGTGGTCCCGGTAGACCAGCACGTTACCGACCACTGCCGGGCAGAACCCGTCGGAGCAGAACCTGTCGCGGAAGTCCAGGACCTCCACCCGGGGCTCCAGTCCGGCGGCCCGGCGGGTTGCGTCAGCGCGTTCGAAGGCCCTGCCCTCGGCGGCGCCGCACGGGCGCGGGTCCGGCGCATGCTTCACGACGCAGTCGGGAGCGGGCGCCGCGTGGCCGGGCCGCGGGGTGTCCACGATCGGGTACACCTTGATGCCCGCATCCTCCAGCCGCTCCCAATAGGCGGCGAACCCCTCCGCGGCGGATCCGGCAAATTCGGCCCCGCCCCAGTAGGAGGTCACCACCGCGTCGATGTCCCCCCGCTCCAGGATGCGTTCCAGCGCCAGCCTGTTGGGCCTGGCGCATTCAGCGCGGCCCTGCAGTTCCAGCGTGCGCGTCGCGGCGGTGAAGGGGCAGGAGTTTTTCAGGTAGGTGACCAAGCCCCAGCCGTTGCGCTCAGCGGTCCGCAGCATGGGTTCGTACCACTGCACCGCATGGGAGTCCCCGATCAGGGCGACCGTCAGGGCCCCGTCAGCGGCCCCAAACTCGCACTCGCGCCTTTCCCCGGAATCGGCCGCCTGGATGCAGGGGCCCAGGCGGGGCCGGTCCTGCTCCGCGCGCGCGGGCACGGGAACCACCGTCCGGCTCCCACCCACATAGGCTGGCGGCAGCGGCCCCGCGGCAGAGGCGCCGAAATCCGGCGGCGGCTCGGCGAGCAGTTGGCCCACCGCCCCCTGCTGCGCGGCCACCACGGCCTCCTGCCACACCGCCGGCACCGCGGCGAGGGCCGCGGCGAGCACGACGGCGGCGGTGCCGGCCGCCAGGGTCCGCCAGCGGGACGCCGCGAGCGGGGCGAACCGGCGGGCCGGAACCTCGATGAAGCGGTGGCTGGCCGCGGCAAGCAGCAGGGCGGCCGGCAGCAGGAGGAGCACGGCCCCGCCGTGCGCAGCCGGACCCCAGCCGGTGATGCGCGGACCCAGGAACACCCGCACCGGCCAATGCCACAGGTAGAGCGAGTAGGACACCTCCCCCATCCATTGCACCGGCGCCAGGCCAAGCAGGCGGTTCAGCGCCAGCGGCCCGGACGTCCGTCCGGCCGCGATCACGGCCGCCGTCCCGGCCACCGGCAGTGCGGCCGCGCTGCCGGGGAAGGGGGTGGCGGCGTCGTACCCGAAGGCGGCCGCGGCGACTGCCGCGAACCCGGCGAGCGCCACCACGGCGCGGGCCGGGCCGGACCACAGCCACGGACGCCACAGCCCGGGGTGCCACAGCCGGTGGCGGCGGAGCCACCGGCTCCCGGTTCCCGATCCGCCTGACTTGCCGTCTCCCTGTTCGGCTCCCTGTCCGGGCGCCATGCCCAGGGCGAGCAGGCCGCCGGCGGCCAGTTCCCAGACGCGGGTGGGTGTGGCGAAGTAGGCGGCGGGGTCCCCTGTTCCGGTCAGGTGGATGCTCCAGCCCAGCGATGCCGCCGCCACTGCGCCGAACAGCGCCCCGACCAGGGCCCGGAAAGGGTCCCGAAACCGGGTCCGGAGCCGGTCCCCCAGAGCGGCGCGCAGGACGGCAAGGGCGCCCGGTCGGGCGGCCAGGGCGGCCGCGCCGGCGGCCAGCAGCGGCCAGAACAGGTAGAACTGTTCCTCGACGCCGAGGGACCAGAAGTGCTGCAGGGCCGTGGGCTGGTGTTCCGCGGCCAGGTAGTCCACCGCGTCGGCGGCCAGGACCCAGTTCTGCACGGAGAAGACGCTGGCCAGGGCCTGGCGGCTGGCCTGCCCCCACTGCGTTTCCGGCTCGAGGAGCAGTGTCGCGGCCACGACGGCGGCAACGGTGGCCAGCGCCGCCGGAAGGATCCGCCGGACGCGCCCGGCCCAGAAAGCCGGCAGGTCGATCCGCCCGGTGGCGCGGGCCTCCCGCAGCAGGTGTCCGGTGATAAGGAACCCGGAAATCACGAAGAAGACGTCCACTCCCACAAAGCCGCCCGGGACCAGGCCGGGCGTGAAGTGGTAAAAGACCACCAGCAGGACGGCCAGGGCGCGCAGCGCCTGCACCTCGGGGAGGAAAGGCCGGCCCGGCCCGGGGCCGGACCCGGCTGCGTCGGACCCTGCTGCGTCGGACCCGGCTGCTGGAGACCCGGCGGTCGGGGGCGAATCGGGGCGGTTCACGGTGCCCACTTCACCACGGCAGGGTGAACGGGCGGTGGCATGCAGGGGGCCGGGCGCCGGGATGCGCTCACGGCAGCGGGTCCGCCGGGGCGGTCCCTTCCATCCAGTCCGGCAGCAGCACCGACATGGTGATCGCGTCGAAGCGGACGCCATCGAAGACGTGCGCGGCGCGGCGGCGTCCCTCGGGGATGAATCCCACCCGCTCGTAGACACGCAGGGCGCGGGTGTTGAACGAGTAGACCTCGAGCTCGATCCGGAACAGGTCCGTCTGGGCGAACGCGTAGTCCAGCAGCAGCCGGATGGCCTCGGTGCCCAAGCCGCGGCCGCGGCCGCGGGGGCCAAGGAGGATGCGCAGGCTGCACGTCTGGTTGCCCGGCTCCCAGTTGTTGAGGACAATCTCCCCCACGCATTCGCCGGTCCCAGGGTCCACGACAGCCAGGTCCATCCGGTCCGGCTGGTCCGCACGGGTCCGGTACCAATGGCGCGTCTTGGCGTCCAGGGCGGTGGGACGGCCCACCAGTTCGGCCGAGGCGTGCACGCTTCCGGTCAGGTGCAGGACCTCGGGGTCGGCCAGGATGGGTCCCATGGCCTCGATGTCCTGGGACTGGAACGGGCGCAGCAGGGTCCGTTCGCCCTGCAGCGTGGGTTTGAAGGCAAAGGCCGCTTCCGCCATGTTCGCCACCGCCCTTCGGGTCCGTGCCGGTCTCCACCCACCATGATGCCCCCGCGGGCGGCGCTTGCGAAGAATCCGCCCCCGCAGCGCACGCTGTCCCGGGTCCCGGCGGAAGCGGGCCGCCTTTTCCACCAAATCCGGGACAGCGCGGCCGGGGCGCCGTCTCAGGCGGCGAAGAACGCCCGGGCCACGCGGGCGAGCCGGTGCGGATCCTCGGCCCCGCACATCTCGCGGGCCGAATGCATCGACAGCAGCGGAATGCCCACGTCCACGGTGCGGATGCCCAGCCGGGTCGCGGTCAGCGGTCCGATCGTGGAGCCGCACGGCATGGCGTTATTGGACACGAACTCCTGGTAAGGCACCTGCGCCTCGGCGCACAGGCGCGCCCACAGTGCCGCACCGACCGCATCCGTGGCGTAGCGCTGGTTCGCGTTGATCTTCAGCAGCGGGCCGGCCCCCACCAGCGGCCGGTTGGCCGGGTCGTGGCGCTCGGGGTAGTTCGGATGGACGGCGTGCCCGGCGTCCGCGGAGACGCACACCGAGTCCGCATATCCGCGGGCACGGTCCTCCAGGCCGGCGCCGAGACCGGCGGAAATGCGCTCGAGGACCTCCTGCAGGAACGGCCCCGAGGCACCGGAGCGGGTGGCGGAGCCGATTTCCTCGTGGTCGAAGGCCGCCAGCACCGCGATGTGCCCGCCTGCGGGCGAGGCCGCATGCCCGATCAGCGCCGCCAGGGACGCGTGCACGGAGGAGAGGTTGTCCAGCCGGCCGGAGGCAAAGAATTCCCCGTCCCCGCCGAAGACCGCCGCCGGCTGGGCATCGGCGGCCACGACGTCGTACCCGCCCACCCGGGCCGGGTCCACCCCCGCGGCCCGGGCCAGCAGCGCCAGCAGGTCCGCCTGCGCCGGGTCCCCGGTCCCCCACACCGGGTTCATGTGCTGCTGCCGGTCCAGCGTCAGCCCCTCGTTGACCGAGCGGTCCAGGTGGATGGCCAGCTGCGGGAAACGCAGGAGCGGGCCGGTGCGCACCAGGTGCTCGGACCCGTCCAGCAGGACAATCCGCCCCGCGAGCAGCAGCTCGCGGTCCAGCCACGAGTTCAGCAGCGGTCCGCCATAGATTTCGACGCCGGCCTGCAGCCAGCCGTGGCGGCCGGTGGTGGACTTGGGCTTGAGCTTGAAGGAGGGGGAGTCGGTGTGGGAGCCGACAATGTGGAATCCGGTGGCGGCACCGGCGCCGTCGGGGACCACCCAGGCGATGATCGCGCCGTCGCGCACCGCATAGTAGGACCCGGGACCGCCCGGCCAGGGGTCCGCCTCGGCCAGGCCCACGAACCCGGCCGCGTCCAGGCGCCGGGCGGCCTCGGCGGCGGCATGGAAGCTGGACGGGGAGGCGGCCACGAAGGCGCCCAGGTCGGCGAGGTGCCCGGCCGCATGGTCCGGGACAACTGCTTGGTCCGGGACAGCACCGTCCGGGGCAGCCGCTTGGTCCGGAACAGCACCGTCCGGTGCGGCGGTGTTCTCCTGCGCGGTGCTGCTGGGGGCCATCGTCGGTGCCCTTCCCGTCGGTCCGGTTGCTTCGGTGCCGGTCCAGCGCGCGGCTAGACGCCCTGCCGGTAGCGGGCAAAGAGGAACATCCCCACGCCCAGCACGATGCTACTCCAGCCCGCCGTGGACGCTCCGAGCACCGCCACCAGGAACGTGCCGCCGGAGAGCAGCAGCACGGCCACCATGAACCACGGGTTGCGGAGGAATTCGATGTTCATGGGGCTCAAAAGTCCAGTCCCTGGCTGGGAACCACCAGTCCGGTTTCGTAGGAGTAGACCACCGCCTGAACCCTGTCCCGCAGGTGCAGCTTGGTCAGGATCCGGCGCACGTGCGTCTTGACGGTCGCCTCCGAGAGGAAGAAGCGGTGGGCGATCTCCGCGTTGGACAGGCCCTCGGCCATCGCGCCCAGGACCTCAAGCTCGCGCGGGGTCAGGTCCTCCAGCAGCGGATCCCGCTCCGGGGCGGGCGGCTGGGGCCGCGCGGCGCCGGCGCCGCGGACGTAGGTCTCCAGCAGGCGCTGGGTCACGCGCGGGGCGACGACGGCGTCGCCGCTGGCCACCAGGCGCACCGCCTGGACCAGCTCCTCCGGGGCGACGTCCTTGAGCAGGAAGGCGGAGGCGCCGGCCTGCAGCCCGGCGAACGCATACTCGTCGAGGTCGAAGGTGGTCAGGATGATGATCCGCGAAGACCCTCCGGCCGCGGCGATGCGCCGGGTGGCCTCGATGCCGTCCATCGCCGGCATCCGCACGTCCATCAGCACGACGTCGGGCTGCAGTCGGGCGGCCTCAGCCACGCCTTCGCGGCCGTCGGAGGCCTCCCCGACGATCCGCAGGTCCGGTTCGCCCTCAAGGATCAGCCGGAACCCCATGCGCAGCAGCGGCTGGTCATCGACCAGCAGCACGCTGATGGGTGCCCCCGGATCCCGTTCGGCGACCGGGCCGCTAGACGTCGTTGCGTGGTCCATGCCGGACCTCCCCCCTTGTGGTTGTGTTGGTGGCGTTCGTGCCTGGAGCGTTCGTGCCTGTGGCGGTGGTGCGTGTGCTGTCGGGCGGGATGCCGGTGCTGACGCGCGCGGGTCCGGTGCTGGCGGGGCCCGCGGCCGTGGTGCCGCCGGCCGGACCCGGGTCCGGGTCCTCCGGGACGGTCAGGATCACGTGCACCACCCAGCCCCCCTGCGGGCCGGGCCCGGCGTAGGAGGAGCCGCCGAAGATGGCGGCCCGCTCGGCGATCCCGCGCAGGCCCTGTCCGCTGCCCACGGCCTCCCGCGCCGCTCCGGCCAGCTGGCCATTGTCCGCGACCCTGATCCGCACGGTGTCCCCGTCGCGGGCGATGAGCACCTCGACCCGGCTCACCCCGCGGCCGTAGCGCAGCACGTTGGTCAGGCTTTCCTGGATGATGCGGTAGACGGTGAGCTGGAAGCTGGCGTCCTCCGGCAGGTCCGGGCCGGTGCGTCCGAACTTCAGCGGCACCCCGGCGACGCGGAAGCCGTCCAGCATCTCCTTCAGCGACCCGGCCGCCGGCTGCGGCTGCAGCGGCGCGTCGGGTCCGGCCCGCAGGACACCGATCACGCGGCGCATGTCCGCGAGCGCGCCGCGTCCGGTGGAGGAGAGCTCGCGCAGCACCTCGGCGGCACGTTCGGGGTCGCGCTTGATGACGACGGCGGCGCCGTCGGAGAGCGCCACCATCACCGAGAGCGAGTGGGCCACGACGTCGTGCATCTCGCGGGCAATCCGGTTCCGTTCGGAGGCCTGGGCCAGGGTGCGGACCCGGTTGGCCCAGTTGGCCAGTTCGGCCTCGTGCAGCCGGCTGTTGCGCACCCAGGCACCCAGGGCCACGGCGCCGAGGTTCAGCGCCGCCATCAGGGCCGCCCCCAGCCACACGATCGCCGGGTCCTCGGCAATCGTGGCGGCGGCCAGCTCCTGGCCCGGCAGCGGGTGCAGGGCCGCCGAGGGCAGGACGACGGCCATCGCCAGGGTCTGGACCCCGCTGATGAGCCCGGCCAGCATGAACATGCGCTTGCCCGAGTACTGGGTGGCCGCCGAGTACAGGGCAATCCACAGGCCCACGCCGTTCTTGGAATCCAGCGGTTGGGCCGCCATGGCCGCGGTTTCCAGCACCGCGACGCCGGCCAGGACCGCCATCGGGTAGCGCCGGCGCAGGAACAGCAGGCCGGCCGCTGCCAGCGTCAGGGACGCGGGGATCCAGTCCCCGCGCTGCAGCCCCTGCACGGGTCCCGCCGCGGAGAGGAGCAGGTAGAGCAGGCAGACGGCGGCATCCACGGCGATCGGGCGCCCGCGCATGAAGCGGCGCAGCGGTCCCTGCCGCTGCGCCGACAGCTCGGCGAAGGAGACGTCGGGGATCTCCGGCGTCTCCTGCTGCGGGGCTGGGGTCATGGTCTGAGCTTAGCTTTCGGCGGCCGGGGTGGAAGGGAGCAGGGGAAGAGCACGGTAGAAGGGGTGTTCCGGGCGGGGCGGCGGCCGTTCGTTCCGCCGACCCACCCGGGACTGGAGGGCTGGTGGCCGGGAAGGTTCGGGACTAAACGTCCCGGCGCTGCAGCACGGTACCGGCCAGCGCCAGCGGGACAACCACCCACGCCCCGAGGACCACCCAGGACTGCCACAGTTCCAGTGTCTCCGGCCCGGTGGAGCCGGTGATCAGCTGGCTGGCTGCCTCGGAGGGCAGGAACCGGCGCAGGTCAGCGACGAATTCGCCCGGGATCAGCTGGCAGGCGACCGGCAGCACGAAGAACAGCCCGGCGAGGGAGACGATGGCGCCGGCGGAGTTGCGCAGCAGTGCTCCGAGCGCGAAGCCGCTCAGCGCGACGGCGGTGACGTACAGGGAACCGATCCAGAGCATGCGCTGGAAATCCCCGGAGCCGGTGTCCTGCTCCAGTCCGTAGTGCTCCACGATCGGGTTGATCACCATGGCGGTGAGCAGCATGGAGCCGGCCGAAACCACGAAGGACACGACGGCGACCAGGAGCACCTTGGCGAGGAACACGGGGTAGCGCTTCGGAACCGCGGCGAAGGTGGAGCGTGCGGAGCCGGTGGCGAATTCGGAGCTGATGACCAGCACGGCCAGGGAGCCGATGATCAGCTGGGCGAAGGTGACGCCGCTGCCGGCGAGCGTGTTGGCAATGCGGTCCGGGCCCCCTTCGGCCATGAAGGCCTCCGGACCCGTGGCCTCCAGCGCCGAGCCGACGCCCCAGGCGCCGAGGGCGCCGAAGCCGACCAGCACGGCCACGGTAGCCAGCACCAGGACCAGGGTGGAGAGGAGGCTGCGGAACTTGATGATTTCCGAGCGCAGCACACGCCCGAAGGTGACGTGCCCGCCGCCGCTCCGGCCGTCGCCGTACCGGCCGTCGTCGTGCCGGAGCTGGGCCGCGGTCTGTTGCGTTGCCATGGTCATGCCTGCTTTCCGGCACCGGGGACAGCCCCGACGCTCGACTGGTACTCGACGTCGTCCTTGGTCAGCTCCAGGTACGCCTCTTCGAGGGACGCCTGCAGCGGGGTGAGTTCGTGGAGGAGGACCTGCCGCTCCAGCGCGCGCCGGGCGATGGTCCGCGCGTCCGCGCCGAGCACCTCGAATGTCTCGGCGTCCAGCCGGGTGAGGGTCACGCCGGGGGCCGCGAGGGCGTTCATCAGCTCGGCGGGCTGTTCGGTGCGCACCAGCGTGCGGATGCGGTTCCGGGCGGCAAGGATCTCCGCGATCGGCGCGTCGGCAAGGATACTGCCCCGGCCGATGACGATCAGGTGGTCCGCGGTCTGCGCCATCTCGCTCATCAGGTGCGAGGACAGGAACACGGTGCGGCCCTCGGCGGCGAGGCCCCGGGCGAGGTTGCGCACCCACAGCACGCCTTCGGGATCCAGGCCGTTGACTGGTTCATCCAGGATCAGGGTCTGGGGATCCCCCAGCAGGGCGGCCGCGATGCCGAGGCGCTGGCCCATGCCCAGGGAGAACCCGCCGACCTTCCTGCCGGCGACGGTGCCAAGGCCGGTGATGCCGATGACCTCGTCGACACGGGCCCGGCCAATGCCGTGGGTGGACGCCAGCGCCAGGAGGTGGGCGCGGGCGGTGCGGGACTTGTGGACGGACTTGGCCTCGAGCAGCGCCCCAACCTCCCGCAGCGGGGCCCGGTGCCCGGCGAGTGCCTTGCCGTTGACGGTGATGGTTCCGGAGGTGGGGCGGTCAAGGCCCATGGCCATCCGCAGGGTGGTGGATTTGCCGGCGCCGTTGGGCCCGAGGAAGCCCGTGACCTTGCCGGGTTGGACGGTGAACGTGACGCCGTCGACCGCGCGCTTGGGGCCGTAGGTCTTGGCCAGAGAGTGTGCCTGGATCATGGCTTCAACGCTACGGAAGCCGGTTTCCGCCGGCGCCCTCCGGGCGGATGATCTTGCCGCGGCGGGTCTCCGCCTATGGGACTAGGGGTGCTTCCCTAGGGGTCCATTTCCGCGTGCGTCCCGGCCGCGGCGGGACTAAAATATCCGCACCCACACAATGCACATCTTTGCGGCTACCAGCTGTAGGAGGCAGCAACATGTTCGGCGGACAGGACCGGGAAGGCCACACCGGATGGCGCCGGTACGACGACACCCTCTTCCCGGTATTCCATGAAAGATTCGAAGAAAAATGGGGCCCGGGCACAGCCCCCTTCCTGGACCCCAGCGTCTACGACGAGGACCAGCCCCGGCCCCGGGCCCAATGGATCAACGTGGACACCGGCGCAGCCGTCGCCGTCGTCCCGGTCTGGCAGGACGAGAGGGAAAACCGCTCCTTCGCCGTCTTCTACCTCCCACCCACCGGAGGCATCTGGGTCCTGCACCCGGGCTTCACCCAATACGTCGAACCCGGCGACACCGCAGACGCCCGGCAGGCCGCCCTGCGCAACGACTCCTTCAAAAAAGCCGTCGCCCACGCCGAAAAATTCATCTACGGCACAACCAGAACCTAACCACCCCAACACGCCCCCGCCCCCAGGAGTGCACCACCGCGAGGGGGTGCGCCGCCCTTCAGGTGCCGCCGTCGTTCAGGTGCCTCAGGTCGTTCAGGTGCCGCAGAAGGTGCGGTACGTTCCGAAGTCCTCGGGCGCGGGGGCGGCGTAGCGCTCCAGGCCCGGCCGTTCGTCATAGGGGGCCGTGACGGCTCCCAGCAGGCGGCGCAGGGGGTCCAGGTCCCCCGCCGCGGCGGCGGCCAGCGCCTCCTCGACGAGGTGGTTGCGGGGGATGTAGGCCGGGTTGGTCCTCTCCATGGCCCGGGCGTCGGGAGCCAGCGCCCGCCAGCGCCCCAGCCACTCCCGCAGGGGCTGGGGGTCCTGGAAAAACGCGATGACCGGAGCGTCGTCGCCGCCGGCGGCCCGGCCGAGTGCGCGGAAGAACGAGGTGTAGTCGGCCCCCGCGGCCTGCAGGAGGCCGGTCAGCTCCTTGGCCAGCGAAGACGCGGCGGAATCCTCAAGGCCCGGCAGTCCGAGCTTGGCCTTCATGCCGGCCAGCCACGCCGCGCTGTACTGCGGGTAGAAGGCCCCCAATGATTCCTGTGCCAGCGCGACCGCCCGGTCCTCGTCGGGGTCGAAAAGGGGCAGGAGGGCCTCGGCGAACCGGGCGAGGTTCCACTCCGCCACCAGCGGCTGGTTGCCGTAGGCGTACCGGCCCGTCTCATCGATCGAGCTGTACACCGCGGAAGGATTGAAGGCGTCCATGAAGGCGCAGGGACCGTAGTCGATAGTCTCGCCGGACACGGTCATGTTGTCCGTGTTCATCACCCCGTGGACGAATCCCACGAGCATCCATTGCGCGATCAGCGATGCCTGGGCCGACACCACCGACTGGAACAGTGCCAGATGGGGGTTCTCGGCCTGCGCGGCGGCGGGATGGTCGCGGGCGATGGCATGGTCCGCCAGGCGGCGCAGGAGGTCGGCGTTGCCCGTGGCCCGGGCGTACTGGAAACTGCCCACGCGCAGGTGGCTGCTGGCCACCCGCACCAGCACCGCGCCCGGGAGCAGGGTCTCTCGGGAGACGGACTGTCCCGTCGCGACGACGGCCAGGGACCGCGTCGTGGGCACGCCGAGGGCGTGCATCGCCTCGCTGACGATGTATTCGCGGAGCATGGGGCCAATAGCGGCAAACCCGTCCCCGCCCCGGGCGAAAGGAGTCTGCCCGGAACCTTTGAGGTGGATGTCGCGGCGCTTGCCGGTGCCGTCGACAACCTCGCCGAGCAACAGGGCCCGCCCGTCACCCAAGCGGGGCGAGTACCAGCCGAATTGGTGTCCCGCATACGCCTGGGCCACCGGTGCCGACCCCTGCGGGGGCCGCTGGCCCGTCAGCAGCAGTAAACCGTCGGGGGTCCGCAGGAATGCCGGATCGAAGCCCAAGGATGTTGCCAACGGCTCGTTCAGCACCAGCATCCGGGGATCCGGGAACTCCTCCGCCCGCCACGGAATCGCCATCTCCGGCAGTTCGCGCGCGAAGTGACTGTCAAAGACCACGGTGGACTGGGCCGGCGCATCCATCCATTCAGCATACGCGCCGCCGAGGCCACTTGTCTGGCCGGAGGGCCTGCGGGTGCTGGGACTATGCGGCCGTCCTTGCCAAGGCACGACGCCGGTCCGTACGTTGGAAAGCATCCATCCTGCTGCACACGATCGGAGGAGGAACCCACCATGGGACTCGGAGACAAGATCAGCAACAAGGCCGAGGAAGCCGCCGGTAAGGCGAAGGAAAAGACAGGCGACGCCACCGGCAACGAGAGCCTGCAGGCCGAGGGCCAGAAGGACCAGGCCGGCGCGGGCATCAAGCAGGCCGGCGAGCACGTCAAGGACGCGGCGAAGGACATCACCGGACAGTAGCCGCCCACCCCAACCGCGCGCCCACAGGTCCGGCAGCCAACTGCCGGACCTGTGGGAGCCGGCGGGGCCGCACGGTCCGCCGGCAGGTGCGCCGCGCCCGAAGGCAGGTCCTGGCGGACCTGAACGGAAGTCCGTTTCCAGCCCCGGGCACCCGCCCGCAGGTACACGCCAAAAGACACACACCAAAAGGCACATGTCAAAAGGAGCGACCGATGACCGAGACCCCTGCAGCCGGCCGGGATGTCGTTGACATCCTCACCGCCGACCACCAGGACATGATCGAACTGCTCGCCCGGATCAAGGCGGCCCCGGACCCGGCCGAGCGGAGGGACCTGGCTGACACGTTGATTGCCGAGGTCATGCGCCATGCCGTGGCCGAGGAGATGTTCGTCTATCCGGCCGTGAAAAAGCACGTACCCGACGGGGCCGAGAAGGTGGAGCACGACAAGAAGGAACACGGCGAGATCGTCCAGCTCATGAAGGGCCTGGAGGACGCCGATGGATCGGATCCCGTGTTCATGGAACTGGTCCACAAGCTGGAAGAGACGCTGCGCCACCACGCCAACGACGAGGAGACGGAGCAGTTCCCGCAACTGCGGACCCACATCCCCGCCGGCGAACTCGTCTCCTTGGGCGAAAAGGTCGAGCATGCCAAGAAACTCGCTCCCACCCGCCCGCATCCCCACGCCCCGCATTCGGAGCTCTTCCACAAGACGGTCGGGGCCGGCGTCGGCATGGTGGACCGGCTGCGCGACAAGCTCACCGGCCGCCACACCGGCTAGGGGAAACGGGCCGTCCCGGCCGCGGCGGGACTAAAATATCCGCACCCACACAATGCACATCTTTGCGGCTACCAGCTGTAGGAGGCAGCAACATGTTCGGCGGACAGGACCGGGAAGGCCACACCGGATGGCGCCGGTACGACGACACCCTCTTCCCGGTATTCCATGAAAGATTCGAAG
This sequence comes from Zafaria cholistanensis, assembly GCF_008580665.1. GTDB lineage: Bacteria > Actinomycetota > Actinomycetes > Actinomycetales > Micrococcaceae > Zafaria > Zafaria cholistanensis. The sequence goes on along the minus strand of NZ_BKDJ01000006.1, from coordinate 163,791 downwards.
AAAAATGGGGCCCGGGCACAGCCCCCTTCCTGGACCCCAGCGTCTACGACGAGGACCAGCCCCGGCCCCGGGCCCAATGGATCAACGTGGACACCGGCGCAGCCGTCGCCGTCGTCCCGGTCTGGCAGGACGAGAGGGAAAACCGCTCCTTCGCCGTCTTCTACCTCCCACCCACCGGAGGCATCTGGGTCCTGCACCCGGGCTTCACCCAATACGTCGAACCCGGCGACACCGCAGACGCCCGGCAGGCCGCCCTGCGCAACGACTCCTTCAAAAAAGCCGTCGCCCACGCCGAAAAATTCATCTACGGCACAACCAGAACCTAACCACCCCAACACGCCCCCGCCCCCAGGAGTGCACCCCTGCGGGAGGGATCCCCGGGCCGGGCCGGGCGCAGGTCAGAGTTTCCTGCCGGCGGCGAGGGAGGCGGACATGAAGTCGGCAACGACCTTTTGGGAGATGGCGACGTCAAGGACGAACACGCCGGTGTCGTGGGTCGCCAGCCAGGCCTCGAGCACGGCAAGGTCGGCCAGCGAGGTGGCCTTGATGCCGTCGGCGCCCAGCGCCCGCCCCACGGCGGCAAAGTCGACCTCGTCGATGAGCATGGCCGCCTCGTGCAGCCCCTTCGAGGCGTATTGGTGCAGCTCCGCGCCGTAGGCGGAGTCGTTGAGCACCACGACCACCCCGCGCCGGGTGGTGCGCAGGAACGTTTCGAAGTCGGCCAGCCCCATCAGGCCTCCGCCGTCGCCGGAGAAGAACACGGTGGTGCGCTCGGGGCGCGCCGCGGACACGCCGGCCGCGGAACCAAAGCCCAGCCCGATGGTCTGGAATGCGGTGCCCACCAGGACCATGGCCTGCGGATCCGGAACCGAGAGGTACATCGGGGCCCAGCCGATGAAGTGGCCCCCGTCCATCACCACCGAGCGCTGGGCCGGCAGGATGTGCTCGAGGGCCGCGACCACCGCGCGCGGATTGAGCCGCCCGTCCTCGCCGAACTCGGCCGGGTCCTCGATCGGGTCGGCGCCGCGGAAGGACGCGGAGGCCACCTCCGGGGCAGCGGCCCGCCAGGTCCCCCCGCCGCCGGCCCCGTCCCCGGCCCCCGTGGGGAGGAGGGCGGCGAGGTCCCGCAGGAACGGATCCAGGTCCGCGCGGACATAGTCGGTGACCTGGGGATGTCCCGAATCCGGCTCGTTGTCGACGCGTATTACGCGTGTTCCCGGGGCGAAAAGGGTCCCGTAGCGGGACTGGAAAGCGTTCAGCGAGGCCCCTGCCACCAGCACGACGTCGGCCTGCCGGGCGAGCTCGAGCCGGTGGGCCCGGGTGAACCCGCCGGCGATGCCCAGGTTCCACGGGGAGCCGACGACGTTCGCGGCCATTACCGAGGTCATGAACAGGGCGCCCAAGCGGTCACCGACGTCCTTGAGCGCCGCCTCGGCGTGGCCCAGGAGCACCCCGCGGCCGGCCAGGACCAGGGGCCGTTCGGCGGCGCGCAGGAGGGAGGCGACGCGGCCGAGCTCCTCCGCCGGGACGGACCGGGCCGGCTTGGGCGGCAGCGGGGGCAGCTCCCCGGCCGGGACGTCCCCGCTCAGCGGAGCGGTGGCGTGGTCGTACGGGATCGCCAGCACCACCGGCTGGACGGTGTGGAAGGCCAGGTCGAAGGCCCGGTGCGCAATCGCCACCGCATTCTCCGGGCCGGCCACCAGCGTCGTGACGCCCAGGGCCGCCGCGGCGGCGGACTGGTCGATGTCGAAGGCGCGCGGTCCGCTGCTGGGCGCATCCCCCACCACCAGCACCAGGGGGACCCGGGCCAGCCTCGCCTCGGCCAGGGCCGTGTATGTGTTCGTGAACCCGGCCCCGTAGGTGGCCGTGGCCACGCCGACCTTCCCGGTGGCGCGGTGCCAGGCATCCGCCATGGCAACCGTGGCGGCCTCGTGCCGGGCGGACGTGAAGGGGAACCCTGCCCGGGTGAGGTGGCTGATGACGTGGGCGTTGCCGTTGCCCATCAGCCCAAACAGGTGTTCGGCACGCTCGGCGATCACCTCCGCCACGGCGGTGGAGACGGTCTGGGACAGGGGTGCGTTGGCCACTGGGGGTCCTTTCGGGCAGGGGGTCGGGGGTTGGGGGTCGGGGAAGCGGGCAGTCCCTGAGGGACCCGCGCGGGAGGGGACGCCGTCAGGCGGGGAAGGCCGAACGGTCGCCCAGGATCGCAAGGACCCGCCCGTTGGTTTCCGGGTCGGCCAGGGTGATCCGGATGCCGTCGCCGTCGTAGGCGCGCACCAGCACATCGGCCCGGTCGAAGGCCTCCGCGAGGGCGGAGCGCAACCGGTCCTCCGCCCGCAGCCAAATGAAGTTCGCCCGGCTCTCCGGAACGTCCCATCCGGCCTGCCGCAGCGCGCCGGTGACGCGGCGGCGTTCCCGCCCCACCGCGGCAGCCCGCTCCCGGACCTCTTCCGCGGCGTCCAGGGACGCAATCGCTGCCCGCTGCGCCAGGGAATTGACGCCGAACGGAAGGGCGACGCGGCGCAGGCCTTCGGCGAGCGGGCGGTGTGCCACCGCATAGCCCACGCGCAGCCCCGCCAGACCGTAGGCCTTGGAGAAGGTGCGCAGTACGCAGACGTTGGCGTGGGCCCGGAAGAGCCCCAGGGCGTCGAGCCGGCCGGCGTCGTCGCCGACGTACTCGACGTACGCCTCGTCGACCAGCACCAGCACGCTGGAGGGAACCGCCGCCACGAAGCGGGCCAGCGCGTCGTGGCGTACGGCCACCCCGGTGGGATTGTTCGGCGAGCAGACCATCACCACCCGCGTCCGCTCCGTCACCGCTCCCAGCATCGCCTCCAGGTCGTGCCCCTCGTCCGACCCCAGCGGCACCGGCACGGGGGTCGCGCCCGTGAGGGAGACCAGGATGGGGTACGCCTCGAAGGATCGCCAGGCGAACACCACCTCATCCCCCGGTCCGCAAGTGGCGGCGAGGATCTGCTGCAGCACGCCCACGCTGCCCGGCCCCACCGCGACCTCCGCGGCGTCGGCCTCCACGAAGGCCGCGATCCGTTCCCGCAGCCCGACGGCGGCAATGTCCGGGTAGCGGTTGATGCCCCCCGCACCTTGGAGGACCGCCTCCAGGACCGAGGGCAGCGGCTCTTCGTGGCTTTCGTTGGAGGCCAGCGCGGCTGTCAGGACGCTGGCCGCCCGGCGGCCGGCCACGTAGCCGGGCAGCCGGGACACCACCTCCCGCAGGGCCGGTCCGCCGGACTCCGCGATGCGGGCGGGAGTGGGTGTGCGGGCGGAGCCAGTGGTCGTCATGGAGGGTCCTTCCTGGGGTCTTGGGGCCCGGCCCATGGATTTACAGGCCCTGCCGGGGCGCGGCCACCAGGGTGTGCCGCGCGGTTACGATCCTTGGCCCGGAAGGATGAGACGCGCAACACACTTCCTCCAGAATGCGATGGATGCTCAACGGCTTTCCTTTTTCGTGGCATTCTGCTCAGTGTGTACCGTCTTGACGCCCTGGATGCGCGCCTACTCCTGGCTCTGGACCGGGACCCCTCGGCGACCGTCCTCGCCCTCTCCCAAACCCTTGGGGTCGCCCGAAACACGGTGCAGGCGCGTCTGCGGCGCCTCACCGAGGGCGGTGCCCTCCAGCCGTTCAGCCGCCGGGTGGATCCCCGGGCGCTGGGCTATGACCTCACCGCCTTCGTCGAACTCGCCATCCGCCAGGGCTCGGGGGACGCGGCGCTGGCGGAGCTGCGGAAGATCCCGGAGATTATCGAAATCCACTCCACCACCGGGGACGCCGACCTCCTCCTTCGGGTGGTGGCCCGGGACACCGCCGACCTGCACCGCATCACGAACCTGATGCTGGAGATTCCCGGCGTGCTGCGCACCAACACCTCAATCGCCCTGCGGGAGGTCATGCCGCTGCGGCTCACGGATCTGCTGCGCCAGGCCGCAGAGGGAAGGTAGCCGCAGAGGGAAGGTAGCCGCAGAGGGAAGGTAGCCGCGGAGGGTTGGCCCCAGGCGCAAATACCTACAATTGCATCCGCTGGAGGATGGTGGCGGAGATTTCCTCGACCGACATGGATGCGGAGTTCACGTACGGCACCCGGTTGAACCGGTACATCTCTTCGGCGTTGCGCAGTTCGTAACTGCATTGGGCCATTGAGGCGTAGGTGGTGCCGGGACGGCGTTCCTGGCGTACCTGGCTCAGCCTGACCGGCTGGGAGATCAGCCCGAAGCACTTGTGGATGAAGGGCCGGAGCGGCTCCGGCAGTTCACGGCGGGCGAAGTCCTCCTCGATCAGGGGGAAGTTGGCGGCCAGGATCCCGTGTTGCAGGGCCAGGTACATGGCCGTCGGAGTCTTGCCGCACCGGGAGGGGGCGATGAGGATCAGGTCCGCGCGCCCGAGGGCGCGGATGGACTGTCCGTCGTCGTGCTCGATGGCGTACTCGACGGCGGTCATGCGGGACTGGTAGCGGATGGCGTCGCCGACACCGTGGGCCTTGCCCGGTTCGCCGCTGGCCGTGGCGTGCAGGGCATGCTCCAGTTGGGCGATGTGGGCGCCGAACAGGTCCACGAAGTGCCCGCTGCTGCGCGACAGGATCGCGCGGACGTCCTGGCTGACGGCGGTCGAGAAGACGATCGGCCGCGGACCCGCGGCGGCGAGGCGGTCGATGACGGCGACGACCTCCCGCGCCTGCTCCTCGGTGGTGATGAAGGGGATGGTGCGCCGCTCCAGCCGCTGCCCGGGAAACTGGGTCAACAGGGTGTTGCCCAGGGTCTCGGCAGTGATGCCGGTGCTGTCGGAGAGGAAGAAAACCACGGGGGCGGGCGCATGCTCCGCCCCCGCGGTTTTCCCGCCATGTGCCGTGGTCACCGCGGCAGGGTCCTGCGCGGCACTGCTGGCGCGCCCATGCTCAGGCTCATGCTCAGACCGCGGAGCGCTTGGCGCTCTTGGCCAGGCGCATCCAGGTGTCGGTCACGGCGTCGGGGTTCAGCGAGATGGAGTTGATTCCCTGCTCCAGCAGCCATTCGGCGAAGTCCGGGTGGTCGCTGGGGCCCTGGCCGCAGATGCCCACGTACTTGCCGCGGGCGCGGCAGGCGGCAATGGCCATTTCCAGGAGCTTGGTGACCGCCGGGTTGCGCTCGTCGAACCCGCCCGCGACAAGTGCCGAGTCCCGGTCCAGGCCTAGGGTGAGCTGGGTCAGGTCGTTGGAGCCGATGGAGAAGCCGTCGAAGTACTCCAGGAACTCATCGGCCAGCAGGGCGTTGGCCGGCAGCTCGCACATCATGACGATCTCCAGCCCGTCCTCGCCACGGCGCAGGCCGTTGGCGGCCAGCAGCTCGGTTACGCCGCGTGCTTCCTCCAGGGTGCGCACGAACGGAACCATGACCTTGATGTTGGACAGGCCCATCTCGTTGCGGGCGAACTTCAGGGCCTCGCACTCGAGCTCAAACGCCTGGCGGAACGAGTCCGAGAGGTACCGCGAGGCCCCGCGGTAGCCGATCATCGGGTTCTCTTCGGCCGGCTCGAAGGCGGGACCGCCGAGCAGGTTGGCGTACTCGTTGGACTTGAAGTCCGAAAGCCGGATGATGACCGGCTCCGGGGCGAAGGCGGCGGCGAGGGTGGAAATGCCCTCGGCCAGGCGCTTCACGTAGAAGTCCCGCGGGCCGTCGTAGGCGGCAATCCTTTCCTGGATTTGCCGCTCGGTGTAGTCCGAAAGCGCGGTGGGACGTTCGATCTCGCCGGCCAGGGCCAACAGGGCGTTGGGGTGGATGCCGATCTGGCGGTTGATGATGAATTCCAGCCGGGCCAGCCCGACGCCGTGGTGCGGCAGGCGCGCGAAGCCGAAGGCCTGCTCGGGGGTCCCGACATTCATCATGATCCTGACCGGCGCCTCCGGCATCGTGTCCAAAGTGGTCTCCTGCAGCGTGTAGTCCAGCAGCCCCTCGTACACCAGGCCCGCCTCACCCTCGGCGCAGGAGACGGTCACCGGTGCGCCGTCGGCCAGGACTTGGGACGCGTTGCCGGTGCCGACCACGGCCGGGATGCCCAGTTCCCGGGCAATGATGGCCGCGTGGCAGGTGCGCCCGCCACGGTCGGTGACGATGGCGGCAGCCTTCTTCATGATCGGTTCCCAGTCCGGGTCGGTCATGTTCGCCACCAGGACGTCGCCGGCCTGGAACGAGGCCATCTGGTCGATCGAGGCCAGCACGCGCACCTGGCCGGCGCCGATGCGCTGGCCGATGGCCCGGCCCTCGGCCAGGACCCGGGAGCGCTCGTTGAGCGTGTAGCGGGAGATCACCCCGGTGTTCCTGCGGGACTCGACGGTCTCGGGACGGGCCTGCAGGATGTACAGCTCCCCGTCCAGCCCGTCCTTGCCCCACTCGATGTCCATGGGGCGGCCGTAGTGTGCCTCGATGGCCATCGCGTGCCGGGCCAACTGCTCGACTTCAGCGTCGGTCAGGCTGAAGCGGCGGCGCTGCCGGACAGGCACGGGCACGAAATCGACGGTCTTGCCTACCTCGCGGGAGTCGGTGTAGGTCATCTGCACCGCTTTTTCGCCCAGGCCCCGCTTGAGCACGGCCGGCCGGCCGGCAGCCAGGGCAGGCTTGTGCACGTAGAACTCGTCGGGATTCACTGCGCCCTGGACTACGGCCTCGCCCAGGCCGTAGGAGGAGGTGATGAACACCGCGTCGGTGAAGCCGGACTCGGTATCCATGGTGAACATCACGCCGGATGCGCCGATGTCGGAGCGGACCATGCGCTGGATGCCAGCCGACAGGGCCACTTCGGAGTGCGTGAACCCATGGTGGACCCGGTACGCGATGGCCCGGTCGTTGTAGAGGGAGGCAAAAACGTCCTTGATGGCGTGCAGGACATTCTCCACGCCCCTGATGTTCAGGAACGTCTCCTGCTGGCCGGCGAAGGAGGCATCGGGCAGGTCTTCGGCCGTGGCGCTGGAGCGCACTGCCCAGGACATGTCTCCGTCGTGGCCGTCGGCCAGGCGGCCGTAAGCGGCTCGGATCTGCTCCTCGAAACCGGTCGGGAACGGGGCCTGGCGGATCAGGTCGCGGATCAGCGTTCCGGCCAAGGCCAGGGCCGTCACGTCATCGCTGTCCAGGTCCTCAAGGATCGCGGCGATCCGGGCATCGAGGCCGGACTCACTGAGGAAACGCCGGTAGGCGTCAGCCGTCGTGGCAAAACCGTCCGGGACCCTGACCCCCGCCGAGGCGAGGTTGCGGACCATCTCTCCGAGGGAAGCGTTCTTGCCCCCGACCCGGTCGAGGTCGGTCAAGCCTAGTTCGGAAAACCAAAGAACATCGGTCATGGGTGGTGCTCCTTCTTTGGGGCACGCGCCGATAAGCGCTGGGGAAAAGACGAGTGTGCCAAGGCTGGCCGGATACGGCCCCCGGAGGCAAGGCTGTGTGGTGCACGTCATATGAAGGCGCGTCATGAACGGCGGGCCGGATGTGGATAAGAGCGCCCGTCAAGGCTGCGGTGGCGGGGCTCCGGCAAAAAGGCGCATCCCCGGATCCGGCGCAATACGGCGAAACATGACACGGCAAACACATACGGCGGGGAAGGCCGGATCCATGCGCGCCAGGGAAACCCCGGAAGGTGCGCAGGGGGCCGCGGAGGGGTCCATCATGCCGATCTGCGGCAGGACGGACCACCGTTTCGGCGCTCCCGCTTCAGCCCCCGGCACCATGTCCGGATTACGTCCCTTTTCCGGCACGAATAGACAGATAACTTAGGATTGCCTAAACTCACCTTCGGCCCTCGCGGCCATTTCCTTGCCGTCCCGGACACCCCGTCTGCGGAAATTGAACTTAGGTGGTTTTGTGCGCGCTTTGCTGCGGTCCTCGGCGGCCATGGGATTAGTTGCCGTGTTGGCGTTGTCCGGTTGTGGCTTCTCCGGTGAAGGAGAAAGTCCGCAGGCGGCCGACCTCGACCAGCGGATCGTGGTGGACAACTTCCGCGCTCCGGTGGCCGATTGGGCCCTCGAAAGCGACGCGGCGTACATCCTGTCCCTGTCCGGATGCCTTGAGACGCTCACGCGGTATGACGAGGCCGCAGGGAAGATCGTGCCCTCGCTCGCCACCGGGTGGGAGCAGGTCTCCGACCTGGAATGGGACTTCACCCTCCGCGACGGGGTGAAGTTCCAGGACGGCACCGCGCTCACGGCCGACACGGTGGTGAACTCCCTGCGGACGGTGCTCGAGGCGGAGGTCCCGGCCCGGGCCTTCAACCCGACCGTCGTCAGCGGTGTCGAGGCCATCGACGAGCGCACGGTCCGGATCACCACCCCGACTGAAAGCCCGCTGGTTCCCTACCGCTTGGCCAGCGTCAACACCGGCGTGCTGGCCCCGGCCGCCTTCGAAGGCGAAACCGTCGATCCCTTCGGCCACTGCACGGGACCCTTCACCCCCGTCTCGGAGAAGCCCAAGCAGTCCCTGACCCTGGACCGGAACGAGGACTACTGGGGCGGGCAGGTGCAGCTGGCCGGGGCCGAAGTCCGCTTCATCACCGACGGAGCCACCCGCGCCACGCAGGTCCAGACCGGCGAGGCCGACGTTTCCCTCTCCATCCCCGTCTCCAGCCTGTCCGCGCTCGAGGCCGATGAGAACGTCAAGGTCCTCAAGGCCGATTCGCCGCGGACGGCGACGCTGTACATGAACAACGGCAAGGCACCGTTCGACGACGTCGAATTCCGCCAGGCCCTGCGGGCCGCGCTCGACCTAAACACCCTGGCCGGCAGCGTCTACGAGGGTGCCGCCCTGCCGGCCAGCGGGCCCTTCGCCCCCTCCGAGCCGTGGGCGATCGAGGGCGCGCAGACCCCACAGCAGGACGTGGAGGCAGCCCGCCAGCTGCTCGCCGCCGCCGGATACACCGCCGGCCGGCCGCTGGAAATCATCGCGATCGTCGAACGCGCCGAGTTCGCCGACGTGGCCACCGTCATCCAGGAAAACCTGAAGGCAGTGGATGTGCCGGTGAAAATCCGGACCGCGGAATACGCCGCGGTGGAGCCGGACCTGCTGTCGGGCGACTACGACATGGTGCTCAGCCAGCGCAACCGCCTCATCGACATCGCCGACCCGATCGGCTTCCTGACGGCGGACTACACCTGCGACGGCGGGTACAACCTCAGCCACTTCTGCGACGAGGACTACGACAAGCTCATCGCGCAGGCGGCCCGGACCGCCGACACCCAGGAGCGCTACCGGCTGTACGCGGAGGCGGGGAAGATCCTCCAGGACCAGGCCGTGAACATCTGGCTGGTCAACGAGCAGGCCATCGACGCCGTCCGCGCCAACTTGGGCTCCCACGTGCAGGACCCGCTGGCCCGGTACGTGCTCCGCGCCGAAACGACCAAGTCCGGATCGTGAACATGGTCCGGCTCGTGAGCGTGCACGGCAGCACCGGTGCTCCTCCCGGGCAGGGCCGGCAATGATGCTGTTCCTTGCCAGAAGGACGGCGACCCTGGGGGTCTCCGTCCTTCTGGCGTCCTTCCTGGTCTTCCTCATCCCCTACGTCACCCCCGGGGATCCGGCACGGAAGATCATCCGCTCCCGGGTTTCCGGCGAGGTGGTCGACGAGGCCACCGTGCAGGCCCTGACGCTCCAGCTGGGGATCGGCGACCCGCTGTGGACGCAGTACCTGCGGTGGCTGGGCCGCTTCGGCAGCGGGGACATGGGCCTGTCCTACACCAGCCGCACCCCGGTCGTCGAACAGGTGCTGCCTGCCCTGTGGATCACCCTGAGCATGGTCGTGGCCACCCTGGGCGCCGCGGCCCTGGTCTCCGTCCTCCTCGGGACGGCCGCCGCCCTGCAGGAGGGACGCCTGGCGGACAAGGCCATCACCACCGTGACGCAGGCGTTCATCGCGATCCCGGAATACTGGCTCGCGCCGGTGCTCGTGCTGATTTTCGCCCTGAAGCTGTCCGTGCTGCCTTCCGCGGGATGGGCGGGGCCCGCCTCCGCGGTCCTGCCCGTCACCGTGCTCGCGCTGCGCCCGATCAGCCATTTCACCTCGGCGGTGCGCGAAGGGGTGCTCGACGCCCTGAGTGCCGAGCACGTGGTGGCGGCCCGCAGCCGCGGGCTGGGCCGCCGGAAAACCGTGCTGAAGCACGTGCTCCCCAACGGGCTGCTGCCCCTGACCACCCTGGCGGCGGTGTGGTTCGCCGGGTTGCTGGGCGGATCGGTCATCGTGGAAGTCATCTTCGCGATCCCGGGCATGGGACGGCTGCTCTACGACGCGGTCCTCAACAGCGACATTCCCCTGGCCCAGGGAGGCGTCGTCGTGGTGGTGGGACTCGCCGTCGTCCTGACCACGGCCGCCGACCTGGTCCACCGGCTCCTGAACCCCCGGATGAGGGCCCACCATGCGTAACCTCCCCGCCCACGTGCTTGTTGCCGCCTCGATCCTGGCCCTGATCGTGCTCGCCGTGGCGCTCTCCCCCTGGATCACTCCCCATTCCCCCGCCGCCCAGGACCTTGGCGCCAGGCTCTCCCCGCCCGGCGGCGACCACTGGCTGGGCACGGACCACCTCGGCCGGGACACCCTCAGCCGCCTGCTCGAGGGCGGGCGGTTCTCCCTCACTATCGCAGCCCTGGCCACGGTGCTGACCGGGGTGATCGGCACGGCGGTCGGCGTGGCCAGCGCCCGCCGCCGGGGCTGGCTCGACGAATTCCTCACCCGGACCAACGACGTCTTCCTCGCGCTGCCCGAGATGGTGCTCGCCCTGTTCCTGGTCGCCCTGCTGGGAAGCGGCTACCCGTCGCTGCTGCTGGCCCTGACGGTGGCCGGCTGGACGCCCTTCGCCCGGCTGGCCCGGGCACTGGCCTACGACGTTTCCGCCCGGGGATTCATCGAGGCCGCCCGCGTGCTCGGGTGCACGCCCCGCTTCATCGTCATGCGGCACATCCTGCCGCACCTGGCCGCCCCACTGCTGGGACAGGCCACCCTCCGCTTTGGACAGTTGCTGATCAGCGTCGGAGCACTGTCCTACCTGGGACTGGGGGTGCAGCCGCCACAGTCGGACTGGGGCTCGATGCTGGCCGCCGCGCAGCCCTTCGCCCTGCGCTCGCCGCTGGCCATCCTCGCTCCCGGCTTGGCCATCTTCGTCGTCGCACTTTGCGTCACCCTCATCGGCCAGCACCTGGTCCGCCGCAGCACCACCCCCCTGGCGCCAACCTCCCCCGCGCTGGAGGTGCGGAATGCCTGAGGGCCTGCTCATCGAACAGCTGCGCCTCAGCGAGGGGACACCTTCCACCGCTCCGGCGCGCACCAGGGCGGACCGGAGCGCGCCCGCCCCACGCACCCTCCTGGCCGGCGTCGACCTCACCGTCGCCCCGGGCGAGTTCGTGGCCCTCGTCGGAGCCTCCGGAAGCGGCAAGACGCTCACGGCCATGTCCGCGCTGGGCCTGCTTCCCCCCAACCTGCGCATTGATTCCGGCACGATCCGGCTGGGCGGGACGGACCTGAGGGCGGCCGGCGAGGCGGAGCTCAACCGCGTGCGCGGCGGCAGGATCGGCATGCTCTTCCAGCAGCCCAAACGGATGTTCAACCCCCGGCAGACCATCATCAGCCATCTGCTGGAACCGCTCCGGCTCCACGCGGGCCTCCGGGGCCGGGAAGCCAGGGCGCGGGCCGTCGACCTGCTGGCCGAGGCCGGCCTCTCCGACCCGGGCCACTGGGCGCGGGCGTATCCCCACCAACTCTCGGGAGGCATGGCGCAGCGGGCCATGCTCGCGGTCGCCCTGGCCGGCCAGCCCGAACTGCTGCTGGCGGACGAGCCGACCTCCGCCCTCGACAAGGTCCTCGAGCGCCAGATCCTGGAGCTGATCGACCGGCAGCGGCGCCAGCGCGGACTGGGCATCCTCTACATCACGCATGACTTCGCCACCGTTTCCGCCTTCGCAGACCGCGTGGTGGTCATGGAGGCGGGACAGGTCAAGGAGTCCGGCCCGGCCGCAGCAGTCCTGGACGCCCCCCAAAGCGAGTGCACCCGGCAGCTCCTGGCATCCTCCGCCCTGGTCCCCGGCCCGAAGCCCGCCCCCGCCGCCTCCGCGCGCACCGTCCTGGCCCTTGAGGGCGTCACGAAGCGCTTCGCAGCGGCCAAACGCGGCCTGCGTCCCGCCCTGGAGCAGGTCTCGCTCACTGTCCTTGAAGGCGAAATCCTCGGCGTCCTGGGCCAGTCCGGCTCCGGGAAAAGCACCCTCGCCCGATTGGCCGTCGGGCTCGAGTCCCCGGACAGCGGACGCATCACCCGGCCCACGGGCGCACGGCAGGGCCCTGGCGGCAGTGCCGGCACCGCCGTGCAGCTGGTCTTCCAGGAGCCGCACGACGCCTTCGACCCGCGCATGAGGCTCTGTGCCAGCCTGGAAGCGCCTTTGGCGCAGCGCGGCGGCCTCACCACGGAGGAGCGCCAAAACCGCATCCACCGCGTCCTGCAGGAAGTGGAGCTGGAGCCCGGACTGTTGGACAGGTATCCCGGCCAATGCTCCGGGGGCCAGCTGCAACGGCTCACGATCGCCAGGGCGCTTTTGCTGGAGCCCACGGTGCTGATCTGCGACGAGGCCACCTCGGCCCTGGACGCGGTGACCCAACGCAAGGTCCTGGACCTGCTGCTGCGCCTGCAGCGCGACCACCGGATGTCCCTGGTCATGATCTCCCACGACATGAACGTCATCCGCTACGCAAGCCAGCGCGTCGCCGTCCTCTTCGAGGGTGCCCTGGTCGAGCTCGCGGCCACCGAAGACTTCTTCACGGATCCGCAGCACCCGCACAGCAGGCAGCTGGTGGCGGCCTCGCTTCCCTCCCGGCGGGCCGGGACGACGGGTCCCCAACGCCTGGTTCCCGAGACCCAGGAGCTCCTCGATGCCCTTCCGCCACTACCGGCCTGAGACGCGCACCCTGCTGGGTGCCCAACTGGTTTTCAACCTCGGCTTCTACGCCGTCGTTCCCTTCCTCGCCGGGGCCATGGGCCGGGACTACGGAATGGATGCCGCCGCGATCGGACTGGTGCTCGGGGCACGCACCTTCAGCCAGCAGGGGATGTTCCTGGCCGGCGGCATACTGGCCGACCGCTGGGGCCCGCGCCGGGCGATCCTCACCGGCTGCCTGATCCGCATCCTCGGCTACGCCACCCTGGCGGCGGCCTCCGACTTCACCTTGTTCCTGCTCGGCGCGGTCCTCACCGGCGCCGGGGGCGCCCTGTTCTCCCCGGCCCTGGAATCCCAGCTGTCCCAGGCCGACGCCGGCGCACCCGCCGGCGGAAAAAAGGGCCGGCGCTCGGTGTTCGTCTGGCTGGCGATCACCGGGGAGATCGGCGCCGTCTTGGGCCCGGTCCTGGGGTCAGCCCTGCTGGGATGGGGCTTCGACGCCGCGCTGGCCGCCGGGATCGCGGTCTTCACTGCCGTAACGATCCTGCTGTGGTACCGCCTCCCCGCCGCGCCGGACCGTGTTGCAGCGGGCCGTGCTGCAGCTGACCGTGCTGCAGCTGACCGTGCTGCACCGGAGCGTACTGCGGCGGATTCGACACAGGGTCCGGAGCCGGATCTGGAGGAGCCGGGACACGCCGTGGCCCGCCCGGCCCTTGAGTGCCTGCGCAACCGCCGCTTCGTGGTGTTCTGCATGTTCGCCAGCATGAACATGCTGGCCTACAACCAGCTCTACTTCGCGGTCCCGGTGGAACTGGACCGGCGGGGCCTGGACGGCGCCTGGCTGGGCGCCCTGTTCCTGCTGGCCTCTGTCCTGACCCTGCTGCTGCAGCTGCCGGCGGCGGCGGCGGCCCAGCGCCTGGGGCCGGGGCGCACCCTGTCCGCCGGCTTCGTCCTGCTCGCCGCCGCGTTTGCCCTGACCGCAACAACCGCGGTGCATCCCGGGACTTCGGGCAGTTCCCTGGCACCGATGGCGGGTGCCGTCGCTGTCTTGATCCTGGGCCGCATGCTCCTCACCCCCACCATCCTGTCCCTGATCCCGGCCTTCGTCCCGGCCGGCGGGCCGGTGCCGCGGCGGGGGGCCTACTTCGGGTTGTCAGCCACCTGCGGCGGAATCGCCGTGCTGGCAGGCAATGCCCTGCTGGGCCGGTTGCTCGACCTCACCGACCGGCACCACTGGTGGCCCGGCATCCCCTGGGTGCCGCTGGTCCTGCTCGCCCTGCTGGCCGCAGCGGCATTGCCGCCGGTGCTGCGTGGACACCGCACCGGCAGCAATGCCGCCCCGGCAACCACGGCCGCGGGTCCCTCGCGGAACGCCTGACAGGCCGCCCGCGTCCCGCCGCGGAACGGGCCGGTACTGCCGGCTGGGTGGGTTCCCCGTGCGGTCAGGCTCCTTCGACGGAGCCGATGAGCAGGGCCGTTCCGGTGTACGGCGGAAGGGAGATGTAGAAGCTGTGCAGGTCATCGACGGTGCTGATTTTTTCCCCGGTGAAGGCATCCGTGACGGTTTCGTCCGTGGGGAGCGTTGGCGAGTGGACGGAACCGGCGACGTCTTCGGGCGAGAAGTTCAGGACGGTGATTTGCAGCTGTCCTGAGGGCAGGCGGTGGACCATGACCAGGAGCCCGCGATGGGAAACGTCCGGAACATCGATGAGCTCGCTCTTCGCGATGCCCAGGTCCTCCCTCACCCTGAGGATGCGGGCCAGCCGTGAGGCGAAGGAATGCTCATCCAGGAGCTGCTCGGGCAGCGTTTCGTAGAGGGTCTGGGCCTTGGGCAGCGCCGAGCCGCCGGGCTCGCCCGCGGTGCCGTGTCCCATGAGGTCGTGCCGGCCGCGGTTGATCCACCGCGTGTCGCCCTTGCTGAGCAGTTCCGAGACCTGGTCCCGCCCCAGTGGCAGTGCTCCGCAGAGGTCCCATCCCGACAGGGCAAAGACGCCGGGCTGCAGGGCGTTGTACATGGCCAGCAGCAGGTGGACGTCGCGGATCTGCCGCTTCTGTTCCCCGGTGATCGCGGACAGGTCCTTGATGCCCAGGACGGCGGTGATCACGCTCGCCGTGGTGCAGGCGATGCCGTTGGTGGTGAAAAGGAGGTTGTAGGGCGCCGCCTGCCCGGTAATGCCCTTCCTGAGGTCGCCCTGGATCTTGTCCGCGACTTCGAAACCGGTCATGCGAAGCCCTGCCAGGTCGAAGTGGTCGTCCCGGTGCTTCGTGGTGAAATGAACCAGCTCGTACGTGAGTTCGTCATGGTTTTGCAGGGCATGGACCAGCGAGGCCTGGTCCACGCCGGCGTCCATGGCCAGGCGCAGGGTCAGCCGGAGGAATTCGGTGTCCGCCGTCACCAGCGCGTGGTGGTACGCGGGCCTGGTCACGAAGTCGTATGACAGGTCCGGACCGGTTTCCGAGGTGGCCTTGATGTCGTCGATGCTCAGGTTCAGTTCCTGGAACGTGAAGCCACCGACTTTTCGGACCATGCTGCCCAACAGCTGGTTGGCCGCTTCCGAGAGGGGGTGGCCTTCGGACCACGCGGGGCTTTCCTCGGCGCTCTTCTCGACGCCCAGGAAACCGTTGGCGTCCAGGCGGAGGGCGCCGGTCCCAAGGTCGACCAGGGAGTGGAGGGCGTCGCCCATCACCAGGCGCATTCCGGCGAAGGTCGGATCGAGCCAGTTGATCGAGGGCTGGCCGGACTTGAAGTAGTGCAGATAGACCCACCTGCGCAGCTTGCCGGTGGTGTCGTAGACGGGGCGGGTGGCGCTCCAGTTGGTTTCCTTCACGCCGGGCTCGTAGAAGATGACCCGCTGCAGCTGCCCGATGATGTATCCGGCTTCCTGCAGGGCGCTTTCGGTCCGGCTGTCGATGTTGACCGAGTCCTCGCCTTCGGGGACGTCGGGCAGCAGGTGCCAGTCGGCTTCGGGGATGTCGATCATGTGGTAGATCCCCGGGTAGTCCCGGTAGTTCATCTCCGCCAGCCGGAAATCCGCCCCCTTGCCCGTATGGCCGGGGACGATGTCGTCGATGATGGTGCCTCCGTGCGCCTGCGCGGCCTCGCACATCGCCCTGAACTCCTCGACGGTGCCGAAGGACGGGTCGATGGCCATGCTGATGCGGTCAAAGTGGCCGTCGATGCTGGGGGTGTGTTCCCATCCGTCGAGCCCGCCGGCCCGCTTCACGGGGCCGGTGTGGATGGCCTTGATCCCGATGCGCTGGAACGCCTCCCACATGTCCCGGTCCCCCAGCGCCGCCAGGAAGGACTGGCCGGGCTTGGTGATGAAGGACAAGGGGTAGGCGGTGAACCAGACGGACGCCCTTTCCACCGCCGCCCGCGGGTTGGGAAACGCGTAGGGGTTCTGCCACATGCTGGCCTGCCCCGACAGCTGGCGGGCCAGGACATCGGCATCGCCGAGCATCGACTGGTTGCGCAGCCATTCGACGTAAACCTTGTTGCGTCCATCGGCCTGGAACGGCGGCTGCCCTGCAATGTGTTCCCTGCGCCTGGCCGTCGGCCGGAGAGGCCGCGGCCGGGCCGGGTAGAACTGCTCATCGAAGGTGATGTCCAGCGCATGCGACGGGGCCGGCTCGGTCTCCTGCGGCTCGGCGGGATCCCCTTGCCGCTCGTCCATGTTTTTGGATCCGGTCAGATCGGTCATGGTGGATTCCCCTCTTGCCGCGTCCAGCTGGTTCCTCATCTAAAACCCGAGGTAAACCCCCACCTCCGTTGCCAGCGGTGAGGACGCACCTGCCCGCCACTTCCATGGCTGCAGTGCGCCCCTCAAGATCATCACGGGCGGCACCTGCGGTGCAAGCCACAACATGCGTCTCCCGGCGTGCGGACTCCTGCTCCCCGCGGGCCGGCGGGCGCCCCCTCCGGATCAGTCCTCGAAGGAGTCCTTCAGGCGGCGCCGCTGGCGGTCCCTCCTGCTGTAGGTCGCCTCACGGATGGCCTCGTCGCTGTCGAAGTTGGAGCCCAGGGCCCCCGCCACGGTTCCCAGCGAAGCCGCCAGCCAGGCCAGGCGCGCGTAGTCCAGCGGGCCCACCGGGTGGCCCAGCTCCGCTTCCAGGTAGCCGGCATCGATAACCACCAGCGACCCGGCCATCAGCACCATAAACAGGACCATGTGCATCAGCCCCACGCTCAGCGCCACGGTGGCGATGGTTGCCGCGTTGTCCAGGCCCGCCCGGGCCGAGGCTTCCGGGCCCAGGCCCCTGCTCCACAATCCGTTGTGCACGATGAGCCACGCTCCCAGCGCGCCGACCGTCGCGGCGCTGATCAGCGCCAGCCGCCACGGGGGCAGCACGTCGGCCATGTTCCACATGGTGGTGTAGAAGATGCCGAAGGCACCGGTCGCGGCCGCGGCGGCCATGCAGGTGGAGAGGGCGGACAGCAGCCGGCCCGGCCTGTTGTTGCGGACCATGCCCGCCAGCAGCCGCAGCCGGCCCGGCCAGCCGGACACTACCGTGTAGGAAACATCCTCTGCTCCTTGGCGTTGAACCGTCGATGCCCGGAAGGGCGTCCTGCGGGGAAGCGGGGGGTGCCCGCCGCCCCCGTGCAGGGACCCCAGCGCGCCCAGCAGGAGCTTCCGGGCAGCAGCCCCCACGCGCCAGGCCCCCAGCGCGGGCATCGAAACCAGGACCGTCTTCGCCTCCGCGCTGGATTCGCACACCATGACCTTCCCGTCGTGAGATCGGGGCAGGTCCGTCAGGTACACCACGTAATCCCACCGGTTCCGCGCCCTCAGCTCCGCGGCCTGCTCAAGCAGGGGGATGTGCCCGTCCTCCGTCAGCGGCAAGGCTCCGCGCAGGGTTTCGACATCCCACCGGCAGCCAGGATCGACCACGCGCCGCAAGGCGCCGGCCAACCCTTGGGCGATCGGGCGCGCGGCCGCCTCGGGCAGCCCCGGGTCCGCCAGGATGCCCACCCGCAGGGTGCGCTGGCCACCATCCTCGCTCAAACCCTGTCCTCCTTCCCGCCCGCCGTCATTCTGTCATCGCCTTCCACGCGCCTTCTTCCACACTACGAGCGGGCCCTGGTGGGGGCCTGGGCGTGTGGGGTACCGGCTCCCGCCACCGCATTTCGGGGCCCCAACAGGGTGGAGATGTCCCGTATCCCCGCTACGCTAGGCGGGGAATCGTGCCAGCGAGCGCGGACCGGCCAAGGACTGGTCCGCGGACCATCAAGAGCGACCCTGGGAGGCTCCCATGCCAAGCAGTGATTCTTCTTCACAAGACACGCGCACCACGCCCGGCCCCGAGGACGGCCGGAAGCCGGACACGCCCGCCCAGATCGAAAAACCCTCGTGGAAGTACATTCTCAGGCGGACCATCCGCGAATTCTCCGGGGACCACTGCACGGACCTGGCGGCCGCACTGACCTTCTTCGGCGTCCTCTCCCTGTTCCCGGCGCTCCTGGCCATGATGTCCCTGCTCGGCATCGTTGGCCAGGCCGAGCAGACCACGCAGCTGCTGCTGCAGATCCTTGAACGCGTTGCCAGTTCGGACGTCGTGGACACGCTGCGCCCGCCGATCCAGCAGCTGGCCACGGCCCCGGGCGCCGGCCTGACGTTCATCATCGGCCTCGCCGGCGCCATCTGGTCCGCCTCGGGATACGTGGGGGCATTTGGCCGGGCCATGAACCGAATCTACGAGATCGAGGAGGGCCGGCCCTTCTACAAGCTGCGCCCCGTCATGCTGGCGGTCACCGTCGCGCTGCTCCTGCTCGCGATGCTCATGGCCATCCTCCTGGTCGTTTCCGGGCCGCTGGCCCAAGCCATCGGCGACGCGGTGGGCCTGGGACAGACCACTGTGGCGGTGTGGAACATCGCCAAGTGGCCTGTCCTGCTGGGCTTTGCCATCGTCCTGATTGCTGTGCTGTACTACGCGACCCCCAACGTCCGGCAGCCCAAATTCAGGTGGATCAGCTTGGGGGCCCTCATCGCCCTGGTCGTGCTTGCCCTGGCGACGCTGGGATTCTTCTTCTACGTCTCGAACTTCGGCAACTACAACAAGACCTACGGAACCATTGGCGGCATGATCGTGCTGCTGCTCTGGATCTGGATCGCGAACATCTCGCTGCTCTTCGGAGCCGAATTCGATGCCGAAATGGAACGGGGCCGGCAGCTCCAGGGCGGAATCAGGGCCGAGGAAAACCTGCAGTTGCCGCCCCGCGACACCAAGGCCAGCGACAAGAAACACGACAAGGAGCAACAAGACATCGCGGAAGGCCGGGAGCTGCGCGAACAGCAAGGCCGGAACCCCTAGCGGGGCTCCCCGGAGCCGCCCACTGCGGCGGGGCGGCTCCGGGATGGCGCGGTAATTCGGCTGCGTCATACACTGCGGAGCCCAAAGCTCCGCACTAGTTGGAGGAAACCCACGATGGCACTTCCCCACCTGCACTCCATCGCCGAGCTGGAGGACCTGGTGCGCAGCGAGCCGGACCTCTATGTCAGGTACTCCGCAGGCTACGAATCCGACCGGGACGGCGGGAGCCTGGACACCGAGAGCGGGATCGAACTTCCGGGGCTTTCCGTCAATCCCCTGCGCCCGGAGTCGTGGTGGACCCGCCCCCTGCAGGATTGGCTGGCGCGCCAGCTCTGCCAGTACAAGCACCTCAAGGACAAAAACCCCGACCGGTACGCCTGGGTGGCAAGGGGGCACTGCATCGCCCGGGGCCCGGACTGCGAGCCCCTGCTGACCGGTGTCACCCCGGTCGCCCGGCTTTCCGACGCTCTGCTCGACGAGGCCCAGCGGATCTACGAGGACCGGTTCGACGCCGGCACGGGCCCCGAGGACTGAGCCTGCACGCGACGCGCGCGGCCCGAAGACCATAGGATCACGACATGGATGCTGCACGCAGGTTCGAATCGATCGTCATCATTTTCAACCCGAACAGCACGGGCAACGCGCCCCAGCTTGCGGAACAACTGAGGGACCGGCTGGGCGAACTGCTTCCCTACCCGGCGGAGATCCGGCTCCAGCCCACCGAGCATGCCGGCCACGCCGTGGACCTGGCGCGGGAGGCTGCCGCGGGCGGCGGCCGGGTCCTGGTTGTGTCGGTCAGCGGCGACGGCGGCTACAACGAGGTGGTCAACGGGGTCATGCAAAGCGGCAACCGGGAGGCCGTCTGCGCGGTCATGGCCGCCGGGAACGCCAACGACCACCAGCGCACGGTGGGCACCCAGCCTCTGGAGGAGGCCATCGCCGGGGGCCAGGTGCGCCACATCGACCTGCTGCGGATCGAGACGGAGGGCGGGGAAGGCTCCGGCAGCGCCTATGCGCACTCCTACATCGGCTTTGGCCTCACTCCGGTGGTGGCGGTCGACCTGGAAAAGGGCAGCAAGGGCTCGCTGAAGGAAATGGTCACGGTGGTGCGGACCTTCTCGAAGTTCAAGCCCTTCGAAATCAAGGAGCAGAACGGGAAGCGCCGCAAGCTCGACAGCCTGATCTTCGCCAACATCCCCGAAATGGCGAAGTACGCCACGCTCAGCGAGGCCGACGAGCAGCCCCGCGACGGGAAGTTCGAGGTCATCACCTTCCCCCACATGCCCAAGTGGCGGATCCTGCTGCTCGCCGCACGCGCCACGACGAAGGGACTGGGCGACCAGCCCAGCGTCAGCCGCTACGAATTCACCGCGCTCAAGCCGATGCCGTACCAGGTGGACGGCGAAGTGAAGTCAGTCTCCGCCAACACCGTGGTCCGCATCCGGAGCGTGCCCCGGGCCCTGGCCACGATCGGATAGGGCCCACGCCTCAGCCGGCGAGGTCCTTCAGCGCCGTCCGCGCGGCCAGGTGCCCGCACATCCCGTGCACGGCCGGCCCCGGCGGGGTGGAGCTGGAACACAGGTAGAGCCCGCGCGCCGGGGTCCGCCAGGGCGAGGCCGCCAGCACCGGCCGGCTCAGCATCCCCGCCAGGTCCACGGCGCCCCCGGAGATGTCCCCGCCCACCAGATTCGCGTTGCGCGCCTGCAACCCGGGGGCGGTCATCGCCTCCGAGTGCACGACCGTGTCCCGGAACCCCGGTGCCGCTGCCTCCAGTTGGGCTGTGATCGCCTCCGTCATGTCGGCGGGGCTGCCGAACGGAACGTGGCAGTAGGCCCACAGGACGTGGTGGCCCGCTGGGGCGCGGGAAGGGTCGAACAGGCTCGGCTGGGACACGATCACGTAGGGGCCGTGCCCGCCGCCGATTCCCGGCCCGGATCCGGCCCCGGCCCGGCGGCCCCGACCTCCGGCGCCGCGCCGGCTTCCCGGGCCGCGCTGGTCCAGCTCCCACCGCCGGATGTCCGCCGCGGTGCCGCCCAGGTGGACCGTCCCGGCGAGCGCGATGTCCGGGTCCCGCCACGGGACCGGCCCGTCCAGCACGTAGTGCACCACGCAGGACCCGGGCCCGCGCCGGGTGGCGAGGAGCCGGTTCCGGTAGCCCTCGGGCAGGACGGCCCCGGCGATTCGGGCCAGGTCCTCGGGCGAGGTGTCGCAGAACACCAGCTCCTCCTCCAGGTCCGCGATCCGCTCCACGCGCCGCCCGGTTTCGATCCGCCCGCCGTGGTCTATCAGGTCCATGGCCAGCGCGTTGGGGATCGCCTGCGATCCGCCCAGCGGGATCGGCCAGCCGGTCGCATGCGCTGCGGTGCCGAGCACCAGGGCGGCTCCGTTTGCCGCGGGCCCGGCACCCCCGCCGGCGTTGTGGGCCCGCACCCCGGCCAGCAGCGCGGCCATCGCCTCCACATCCTTCCCGCCCGCACCTCCCCAGCCGGCGCCTCCCAGAAGCGGCGGCAGCATCCCGGCGGCGGAGTTCAGGACCGGGGCGGGCACGGACAGTGCGGCCGCCCGCACACCGAACGCGGCGGTGGCGCCCAGTCCGTCCAGGCCGTGCGGCATCCGCAGCAGCGGGTGCAGCACCAGGTCCGTGACGGAGCCGTAGGCGCGGACCAGTGGTCCAAACAGCCGCTCATAGGCGGGCCCGGCAGAACCCAGCCCCTCGGCCGTGCGCTCCAGGTCGCGCCAGGCCAGGCCGGTTCGCCCGTCCGGCAGCGGGTGCGCGTAGGAGACCTCCGGTACTATGAAGTCCACCCGGTCGGCCAGTCCGATTTCGCGGAAGAACGGGGACGCCAGCGCCATGGGGTGGACGGCGGCGCCGATGTCGTGCCGGTGCCCCGGCAGGCCCAGCTCCAGCGTTCGGGAACCGCCGCCGATGCTGTCCTCGGCCTCGTAGACGCGTACCGACAGCCCGGCCCGGGCCAGGGTGACCGCGGCCGCGAGGCCGTTGGGTCCGGATCCGACGACGGCGGCATCAGCCATTGCGGGCTCCGTTCCCCGCGCCCGGAACGCCGGATCCGGCCCCGGCGGCCGGTGGGCCGGGCGGGGCGGAGTTCGGGCCGGCAGGCGGGCCAGTGGGTGGTTCAGTGGAGGGATCGAACGGCGGCTGGGCAAAACGCCGTCCGCGCGCGGTGCCGGCGCGGGCAGCGCGGACCGCTTCGGAGGCCCGCGGCCAACGCAGCGTGAACCGGTCGGGGGCCCCCGCGAAAGGACCGGCCTGGGGGTCCTCCTGGCCGACCCGGCGCACCGGATCCCGCTCCGGATCCATCATGCTGCGCACCACCCGGTACATCAGGTACCCGGTCGCGGCCATGTGTCCAAAGACGGCCAGGACGTAGAAGGATTCGGGAAAGGTGTGCTGGGGCTTGATGTCCGCGGTGATCGCGTAGAGGTGCATCCAGATGGCCCAGAAGTGCAGGGCCTCCACCAGCTGCCAGGCCAGGAAGTCCCGCCAGCGCGGCCAGGCAAGCACGGCCAGCGGCACCAGCCACACCACGAACTGCGGCGAGTACACCTTGTTGAACAGGATGAAGCTGGCGACCACCAGGAACAGCAGCTGCGCGAAGCGCGGGCGCCGCGGGGCCAGCAGCCCCAGCGCCGCGATGCCCGCGCAGCTTGCGGCGAAAAGCCAGAACCCGGCTGCGTTGATGCTTGCGGCGTCGAAACGGGGGGCGCCGGGGAGAGCGGCGGCCAGGGTGTTCCAGGCGTTCCACAGCGAGGACCAGCCGGCCTCACGGTCCCGCGTGAATTCGAAGAAGTACGCCCACGCCTCAAAGTTCGCCAGCGCGAACGGCAGGTTCACGGCCCCCCAGGCCCCCGCGGCCCCGGCGCCGCTGAGCGCCAGCGGGCGCCAGCGCCCGGTGCGCAGGGCCAGCACGGCGACGGCACCGAAGAACAGCACGGGATAAAGCTTCATGGCGGTGCCCAGCCCCACCAGGACCCCGGCAAGCAGCGGCTTGTCCCGCGACCACGCCAGCACGGCCAGCGCCAGCAGCGCCACCGCCCACATGTCCCAGTTGATGGTGGAGGCCAGGATGATGCCGGGAGCCAGTGCCACCATGGCCGCATCCCAGGGCCTGCGTCCGGCGCTGCGCGCCGTCGCGATCACTGCCGCCAGCCAGAGCCCGACGACGGCGAGCACGTTGAGATCGAAGAACACCAGGGCCCGGTTCCCGGCATCCGGCGGGACGAGCCAGGCGATCAGGCCCGCCACCGCCCCCATCAGGACGGGGTATTCGAACTCGGCGCCGGGAGCGAAAGCCGCCCACGGGTTCCCGGCGAAGCCGCGGCCGGTGAACAGCGAGGGCCAGTCCGAATAGCAGCCCCACGCGAAGGAGCCGGTGCCGCCCCAGCCGTTCACCCGGCAGGCGTTCTTGGCCAGCACGGCCAGGATCGCCGCGACGACGGTCATCGCGATCAGCACCCGTTCAAGGCTCCAGAATCCGGGGTTTACCCGCCCCGGATCCGCGTGGCGGCCCAGCGGCCCCCCGGCCACTTCCGCCAGCCGGCGCAGCAGCGGGTCGTTGCGCGTGGGCGCGGTGATGCGCACCGGCCGGCCGGACGGGCGCGCCGGCGGCCCGGGGGGATGAGGCTCCATAGGTTCGAGCCTATCCGCTGGGGGGCGCCCAACCGAAGGGTCCGGGCCCGGCGGAACCCGCCCGTCCGCGGGCGCCGGCTCCTTCGGAGCGTGCGGCGCCGGCGGGACGTGCGGGACGCCAAAGCGTCTTCGGCCCATCACCGGCCGTTCACCCGCCCTTCCCGGCCCCTTAACAGCTGCTCCGTACCGTCTTGGGGGTGAGCAAGAGCAAGAAATCCCGGGTCCTCGTGGTGATTCCAGCCCGCGGCGGATCCAAGGGAATCCCCCTCAAAAACCTCCGGCCCGTGGCCGGGCGATCGCTGGTGGCCCGGGCCGTCGACGCCGCGCTCTGCGCCCCCTCCGTAACCGATGTGGTGGTCAGCACCGACCACCCGGGAATCCGCGCGGAGGCGCTGCGCTGCGGCGCCCAGGCCGTGGACCGCCCCGCCGAACTCTCCGGGGACCTGGCCACCAGCGAATCCGCGGTCCTGCACGCCCTGGACGCGCACCGCACCCAGGCGGGCGAGGATCCCGAGGTGGTGGTCCTGCTGCAGTGCACCTCCCCCTTCATCGACCCCGCGGACCTGGACGCCGCGGTCACGGAGGTCCTCGCCGGGGGTGCCGACGTGTGCTTCAGCGTCGCCGAAAGCCACGCGTTCCTGTGGACCGTGGGCCCGGACGGCCGGGTTGCCGCCGTCGGGCATGACGCCGCGCACCGTCCCCGCCGCCAGGACCGCGAACCCCAGTACCGCGAAACCGGCGCGTTCTACGCGCTGCGCACCGAGGGGTTCCGCCGGCACGGGCACCGTTTCTTCGGCCAGCTGCGACTGCACGTGGTCCCGCCGGAGCACTCGGTCGAGATCGACTCGCCCGAGGACCTGGACCTGGTGACCGCCCTGGCGGCGCGCCGGGAGGAAGCGGCCCCGGGCGGGGCCGGCATCGACGTCGACGCCCTGGTCACCGACTTCGACGGCGTCCACACCGACGACGCCGTCCTGCTCTCCGAGGACGGGACCGAGCACGTGCGCGTGCACCGCGGCGACGGCATGGGCGTGGCCCGGCTGCGCCGGGCCGGCGTGCCGCTGCTGATCCTGTCCACGGAGAAGAACCCGGTCGTTGCCGCGCGGGGACGCAAGCTTGGCGTCGAGGTCCTGCAGGGCATCGACGACAAGGCCTCCCGGCTGGCCGAATGGATTTCCGCCCGGGGCCTGGACCCGGAGCGGGTCGCCTTCCTTGGCAACGACGTCAACGACGTCGGCGCCATGGCCACCGTCGGATGGCCGCTCGCGGTCGCCGACGCACGGCCCGAAGCGCGCGCGGCGGCACGACTGGTGCTGTCCGCCAAGGGCGGCCACGGGGCCGTCCGCGAAGCCTGCGAGCGCATCCTCGCCGCACAACCACAGCCGCGCGTCCTCGCGACCGCCGGCGAACACCACTAAGAAAGGGGCGGTCAGCATGACCACCGCAGCCATCACCGACATCGCACCCGTCAGCATCGGCGACTTCAAGGTCGGCCCGGGCCAGTCCGTCTACGTCATCGGCGAGATCGGCATCAACCACAACGGCGACATGGACATCGCCAAGCAGCTGATCGACGTCTCCGCGGCGGCCGGCGCCAACGCCGTCAAGTTCCAGAAGCGCACCCCGGACATCTCCACCCCGATGGACATGCGGGACAAGATCCGCTCCACCCCGTGGGGCGAGATGACCTACCTGGACTACCGCTACCGCGTCGAGTTCGGCGCCGAGCAGTACAAGGAGCTGATGTCCTACGCGGCCGCCCAGGGCCTGCACTGCTTCGCTTCCCCGTGGGATGTGCCCTCCGTGGAGTTCATGGAGGCCCAGGGAGCGCTGACCCACAAGGTCGCCTCCGCCTCGGTCACCGACCTGGACCTGCTGCGGGCGCTCGCCGAGACCGGCAAGCCGATCATCCTCTCCACCGGCATGTCCACGCTTGAGCAGATCGACACCGCCGTGGAAACCCTCGGCACGGATAGGCTGGTCCTCATGCACGCGACCTCCACCTACCCGCTGCCCGCGGAGGAGGCGAACCTGCGCACCATCGAGACCCTGCGCGAGCGCTACCAGGTGCCGGTGGGCTACTCCGGCCACGAGCGCGGCCTGCAGATCTCCCTGGCCGCCGTCGCCCTGGGCGCGGTGACGGTGGAGCGCCACATCACCCTGGACCGCACCATGTGGGGCTCGGACCAGGCCTCCTCGCTGGAGCCGAAGGGCTTCGAGGCGCTGATCCGCGACATCCGCATCCTGGAGGAAGCCCTGGGCGACGGCGTCAAGCGCGTCTTCCCGGGCGAGCTGGCCCCGCTGTCCCGCCTGCGCCGCGTCGACGCCTAAGGACCGCCCTATGACCCACCGGCCCCTCGTCAGCGTGATCGTCCCGGCCAAGGACCAGGCACCGTACGTCTCCGACGCCCTGGCTTCGCTTGCCCTGCAGTTCGACGATCCCGCCGTGCTCGAGGTGCTGGTGGTCGACGACGGATCCACCGACGGAACCGGGGAGCTGGCCGCGTCCTTCGCGGACCGGCTCCCCGGCCTCCGGGTGCTCCGCAACGAATCCACCGCGGGCCTGGCCACGGCCCGGAACCAGGGCCTCGACGCCGCCGGGGGTGCGTACATCGCCTTCCTCGACGGCGACGACTGGCTGGCCCCCGGGCATCTGGCGGCGTGCCTCGATTCGCTGCGGCGGCTGGATGTGGACTTTGTCCGCACCGACCACGTCACCGTGGAGGAGGGCAGGCGCACCCTGGTGCGCGCACCCCAAGCCCGCCGAGGAACCGCCCTGGACCCCCGGGAGTCGATCCTGCCGGCCGACGCAAGGGCCATGGTCGACTACCCCTATGCATGGGCCGGGCTGTTCCAGCGGCGGGTCGCCGAACGCGGACTGCTGCGCTTTCCCGACGGCCTGAGGACCGCCGAGGACCGCCCCTGGATCTGGCGCCTGCATCTCCAGGCGGACAGTTTCGCTGTCGTCAACGCCCCCGGCGTCATCTACCGGCGGGGAGTGCCAACCTCCCTGACCCAGGTCTGCGACGAAAGGCAATTGGACTTCCTCCCGTCGTTCGCGATGATTTTCGACCTGGTCCAAACCGTTGAGGACCCCACCCTGTTCTGGCCCAAGGTTGCCCGGCAGTTCTGCGCCGTGGCCTGCCACCACCTGGGCAGGGACAACTGGCCCGGGGACTTGCGGGAACCGCTGCGGGCGGGCATCACCCAGGCCCTGGCCGCCATGCCCCAGGAAGCATGCCAGGGGGCCCTGGATACCCTGGATGCGGAGCGCCGGGCCGCCCTGCTCCCGCTGCTGCCCGGTGGCCCCGGGCGTTTTACGGGCTCCGTGCCCGCCGAATCCGTGCCCGCCGCACCCGCAGGAGTCTCCCCATGATCCAGCTTGTCGCGGCCTCCACCATGTTCCAGGTTGTCTCGCTGGCCGCAATGGTCGACGCCGGGGCGCTTCCCGACGCCGACGAGCGCGTCCTGGTCCTCGCCAACGGAGCCCACCAGCCCGAGCTCTCCCCCCGCATCCAGGACATGGCGGGGTTTGGCGCCCTGGCCGCCCGGTTCGACCGCGTCCTCGACCTTGCCGAACTGCTGTGGCCGCGGCGCCCGGCCCAGTTCAGCCCCCGCCGGGACGAGCTGCCCCTCTGGGAACGCCTGCTGCGCAGCCACTGGGGACTGGGCACCGCCCCCGTGCAGCTGGTGGTCGAATCGATACAGGTCAACCCGGCGGTTGCACTGTGCCGGATCTTCCACGACGCCCCCATCCTGGTGCATTCCGACGGCCTCATGTCCTACGGGCCCACCCGTAACGGGCTGCCCCAGCCGCTGTGCCAGCGGCTGGACGGGATTGTGTACGTCGACCTGGTTCCCGGGCTGGAACCGCTGCTGCTGCGCGAGCACGGCCCGCGCCGGACCGCGGTGGGGCTGGCCGGCCTCGCCGCAGTGTTCTGTGAGGTCGCCGACGCCACCCCGGACCTTCCCGCCGCTGCCTCCCAGGGACCCACCGCCCTGGTGCTCGGGCAGTACCTTGCGGACCTCGGGATCCTCACCGCTGAGGAGGAGGCCGGGCTGCACCGGGACATGCTGCGGGCGGCGCGGGACCGCGGAGTCCGCACGGTGGTCTTCAAGCCGCACCCCAGCTCGGGCCCCCCGACGGCGCGCCGGCTGGCCGAGGATGCCGCCGGCCTGGGACTGGGCTTTATGGTGCTGGACAGCCCCGTGCTGGCGGAAACGGCCATGGCGAAGATGCGTCCCGACGTCGTCATCTCCTGCTTCTCCACCGCGCTGGCCACGGCACGGTACCTCTTGGGAATCGAATGCCAGGCCGTCGGCACCGAGCTTCTGCTGGAGCGCCTGACCCCGTACGAGAACAGCAACCGGATCCCGGTCACCCTCATCGATGCGCTGCTGGTCCGCTCGATGCCCACCCCGGCCGAGGACCCCGACGGCACCGGCGGACAGCTTCAGCGCCTGGTCGAGGCCGTGGCGTACTGCATGCAGTCCAGGCAACTGCCGGGCCTGCGTTCGGCCACCACGGAATTCCTGCGTGCGGGCCTGCCCCAGCAGGCCCGCTATTTCAGGCGACGCCGCCTGTCCGTCCTCGACCTGCCCCTCCCCGACCTGCCCGTTTCCGACCAGTCCCGGGAGGCCGATGAACCGGACGGCGCCCCCACCGGCGACACCGCCCTGTCCGCTTCGGCACAGTCCCACCCCACCCCGTCCAATCCCGCCCCGTCCAATCCCGCCCCCGCATCCCACCGGCTGCACCCCCGGGCGCTCCTGAGGATGGGGCGGGCCGGACGGAGGCGGCTGGGCCGGCTCGCCACACGGCTTCGGCCGGAACACCGCCATGCAAACGGCACAGAGTAAGGCCGCCGTGGGGCGGCGGGAGCACAGCCGCAGGCTGCGGCTGGTGCCGGAGGTTGCCCGGCCCCGCCACGGGCGTGCCGAGGTGTGGGTCGAATCCCCGCTGCAGCTGCTCAGCGCAGTAGAGGCGCACGGTGCGGGGCTGCTGGGTTCAGACACCGTGATCCACCCCCGCGGGGGAACGGAGGGGCTGGATTCCACGCTGCAGGCGCTGGTGGCCCACGCCCCGCCCGGGATCAGCTTCGCCGATGCCGGGCTCAAGGTGCCTCCGGCCAGCCGGCCGGGCATCGACCGCTGGGTGACCGGCGACGCCTACTCCGGCCGCATCCAGCGGGCGCTGCTGGGCCCGGTCGCGGCCCAGGAGGTGGTCATCGTCGACGACGGCCTGGCCACCCTGAAGCTGCTGGACATGCTCACCGCCGACCGGCCCGTTCCGCTCATCCGCCCGCGCGGGCGGGCCGGCCTCGGCCGGCGGGCCCTGGGCCTGGCCACCTGGCACCACCTGCGCCTGCTTGCCAGGCACGGCAGGCTGATGGCCTTCACCGCGCTGCCCGTGCCGATCTGCGTCGACGAGAAGTTCCGGGCGCTGGGCGGACACCTGGAGCACCACCGCTTCGAGTGGCTGGCCAGCCAGCCGGTGCCGGAGACCTTCCACGAGCCAACCATCGTGGTCGGTTCCGCGCTGGCCTCCGATGGCCTGGTCGACGTGGAGGCCTACCTGGGTTGGGTGATGTCGCTGGCCGAGGACGGCCCGGTGGCCTACTTCCCGCACCGGCGCGAACGCCCGGACTTCCTGGCCCGGCTGGCCGGGAACCCCATGATCCGCGTCCAGGAGCACACAGTGCCGGTGGAGATGAGGTTGCGCGGGTTGCGCCCGGGCCAGACCGTGCGCGCCCTGCCCTCCACCGTGCTGCCCTCCCTGCGGCTGCTGCTGGCGCCCAACGGCGTGGCCATCAAGGGGCACCCCGTCCCCGATCCCTGGTGGACCCCGGCGGCGACCCCCGCGCTGCGCGCGCACCTGACCACTTCACTGGGCTGACTACTTCACTGGGCTGACCAGATTCAGCTGACCGGATTCACTAGGAGAGAACGCATGACCCCCCGCTACCGGATCACCGCCGTCGCCGACAGCGACTCGTACCTGAAGCTGGCCTGCACCACGCTGGACCGGCTGGGCCCCGAATGGGAGCGCCGCGTGGTGCTGGTGCGCTCCCCGCTGCTGCCCACCGAGGTGCAGCAGCGCGCCGCCACCGCAGGCACCTTCATGGAGGGAATCGTTCCCGACGTCGTCCCCGCACACCGGCTGGCCGCCGAACTGGCGGGCACCGACGTCGTCTTCGCGGCAGCCACCGGACCGGTGGTGCAGGAGGTCTTCTACCGGGTGGCCTCCGTGAAGCGGCGCCCGCGTCCGGCCCTGGTCTCCGCGCTGCCCGGGGTCGCCTACCCGGCCACCTCCAAGGCACTGCGCTTCCGGGCCCTGGGGGACGCCTTCATCGCCCACAGCCATGCCGAGACCCGCGCGTTTGCGGACATTGCCGAGAAGATCGGCTCCAACATCTCGATCCTGCTCTCCCGGCTGCCGTTCCTCGCCTCGCCCAAGCGCCCCGTTCCGGTGGAAGCGCCGGTGACCCGCATCGTTTTCGCGGCCCAGGCGAAGATGCCGTTCCGGCGCACCGAACGCGAACAGCTTCTGGTCCGGCTGGCCGCGGCCGCCGAACGCAACCCCGGGGTGGAGGTGGTGGTGAAGCTGCGCGCCCTGGCCGGAGAACCCCAAACCCACCGCGAACGCCACCCGTACGACGCCCTCTGGGCCGGCCTGGTGGAGGCCGGCACCGTGCGTGAGGGATCCGTCCGCTTCGCCACCGGCTCCATGGATTCAGTGCTTGGCCCCGGTTCGGCCCTGCTCACCGTCTCCTCCACCGCCGTGCTGGAGGCCCTGGACCGCGGGCTCCCGGCCCTGATCCTCGAGGACTTCGGGGTCAGCGAAAAGCTGCTGAACAAGGTCTTCGCCGACAGCGGCCTGCTGGGCACGCTGGATGACGTGGAGCAGCTGCGCTTCGCCTGCGCGGACCCGCAATGGCTGCGGGAAAACTACTTCCACACCCAGCACGTGCCCCTGGGCGACCTCCTGCTCCAGCTGGCCGAACGGGCGCGGGCCGGGCGGCTGGCCAGCGACCCCGAAGTCCTGGCCCTGGTCCGGCGCAAGTCCCGCCGGGCCCGGATCCGCACCGCCCTGCCCACCTCGGTGCTCAAGGCGGTGCGCAAGGCCCGCAAGCGGCTGCGCGC
Organism: Zafaria cholistanensis; assembly: GCF_008580665.1. Taxonomy (GTDB): domain Bacteria; phylum Actinomycetota; class Actinomycetes; order Actinomycetales; family Micrococcaceae; genus Zafaria; species Zafaria cholistanensis. Next base: position 132,812 of record NZ_BKDJ01000006.1, on the reverse strand, counting down.
CGCGGCCTGACCCCGCCTCCGCGGCGCTTCCGCGGCCCTCGTATTCCCGGCCACGACGTGGCCGGGAATACACCGACTCCGTCTGCACTTAGAATTGTTAAGGCTCATGGCGCGGCCCGTGCCGTCGCGTCCGAACAATTCCTTGAGGAGACATGGTGTCAGGTAATCCCATCCGGGTAGCAATTGTTGGCGTTGGCAACTGTGCCACGTCGCTGGTCCAGGGCGTCGAGTACTACAAGGACGCGGACCCGACCGCCACCGTCCCGGGCCTGATGCACGTCCAGTTCGGCCCGTACCACGTGGGCGATGTGCAGTTCGTGGCCGCGTTCGACGTGGACTCCAAGAAGGTCGGCCTGGACTTGTCCGACGCGATCCTGGCCAGCGAGAACAACACCATCAAGATCGCCGAGGTCCCCGCCACCGGCGTGACCGTCCAGCGCGGTCCCACCCTGGACGGGCTGGGCAAGTACTACCGCGAGACCATCGCCGAATCCGAAGTCCCCCCGGTGGACGTGGTCGCCGCGCTGCGCGAGGCCGCCGTGGACGTGCTGGTCTGCTACCTGCCCGTGGGGTCCGAGGCCGCGGCGAAGTTCTACGCCCAGGCCGCCATCGACGCCGGGGTCGCGTTCGTGAACGCGCTGCCGGTGTTCATCGCCGGCACCCCCGAGTGGGCGCAGAAGTTCACCGACGCCGGGGTGCCGATCGTGGGCGATGACATCAAGAGCCAGATCGGGGCGACCATCACCCACCGCGTGATGGCCAAGCTGTTCGAAGACCGCGGAGTCACCCTGGACCGGACCTACCAGCTGAACGTGGGCGGGAACATGGACTTCAAGAACATGCTCGAGCGCGAACGCCTGGAATCCAAGAAGATCTCCAAGACCCAGGCCGTGACCTCCAACACCAGCGCCGAGCTCGCCGCCGAAGACGTGCACATCGGGCCCTCCGACTACGTCTCCTGGCTGGATGACCGCAAGTGGGCCTTCGTGCGCCTGGAGGGACGCAACTTCGGCGACGCCCCGGTGTCCCTGGAGTACAAGCTTGAGGTCTGGGACTCCCCGAACTCGGCCGGAGTGATCATCGACGCCGTGCGCGCCGCAAAGATCGCCCTGGACCGCGGCATCGGCGGGCCCATCCTTTCTGCCTCCTCCTACTTCATGAAGTCCCCCCCGGAGCAGTACAACGACGACATCGCCAAGGAAAAGGTCGAAGCCTTCATCCGCGGCGAGATCGAACGCTAAAGCGGTCAAACGCTAAAGCTTCCTGCACGCGCAGACGGCGGAGGGTGGCTGCCTTCAGGCAGCCACCCTCCGCCGTCTGCGTTTCAGGGCGCGGCCTGTTGGTCCGGGGCGGCGCCCATCCCACGGCCGGGAAGGGTCCGGCCGCGCGGCGCCGGTCCGGCTTCGTCCTTGGGGGCCGGCTCATCCCTCGGGGCCGCGGATGGCGCGGGAAGCCTGGGCAACCGCCAGCATCTTCAGCAGCAGCTCGCCGTACAGGTGGGTGCCCACCGCCACCGTCCCCGCCAATTCATCCCTGCTTGCGGCCTGCTCCGCGTGCCCCACGTCGAGCGCCGCGACCTGGTCCACGGCCGCCGCATACACCGCCAGCACCCGGGGGTTGGCGGGCACGCCGAGCTCATCCATCCGGTGCAGCAGCAGGTTCAGGGAGTTCCGGGCCCGGGAGGAGGCATCCGCCCACCGGCCCGGACCGACCAGCCCGGCCATCAGCGGGTGGTCCGGGACCGCTTCCTCCGCCAGTCCAAGGACTATGGATTGCACCCTGCCCATCAGCTCCACGGTGCCGAGCCCGGGATCGTCGATACCCCCGGTGATCTCCTTGATTCCGGCCAGCCCCAGCCCCACCACCCCGCGCAGGGTCTTGATCAGCTCCAACCGCCGCAGGTGCCCGGGTCCGTAGTCCGCGCGCGGGGAAGCAGCGGTGCTGCCCGGAGCCAGCAGTCCCTCGCGGAGGTAGAACTTGATGCTCGCCCCGCTCACGCCGCTGCGGCTGCTCAGTTCCTTCAGCTGCATGGTGCCTCCTCCCGGATCCACGGTCCCGCCCCATCCCGCTCCGAGTCCTGGGCCCGCCAGCCTGTGTACCAAATGGGATAGCTAAACTATCCTATGATCATGGAGCAATGGAACTGGCTCATCGCCACCCACGCCCTCGCCGCCGGGTACGTCCTTGTACTGGGGCCCGTCAACATCTTCCGCCGCAAGAGGGACAGGGCCCACAGGATCATCGGGTACAGCTGGATTGCCGTGATGTACTACGTGTGCATCAGCAGCTTCTGGATCCGCGACGGCGGCGGCTTCACGTGGCTGCACGGCCTGTCCGCCTTCACCCTGCTGAGCGTCACCCTCGGCCTCGTGTCCGCCATCCGGCACCGGATCGAGAGCCACCGCGGCAACATGATCGGCGCCTACCTGGGTACGGTGACCGCCTTCGCCTTCGCCGTCCTGGTCCCCGGCCGGCGCATCCCCCAATTGCTCTCGCAGGAACCGGCCACTCTGGCCTTCGCGGCGGCCCTGGTCCTGGCCAGTTCCGCCGCGCTTGTCCTGACGGCCCGCAGCCTGGCGCGCAAGGTCCCGGCCACCCTTCCCGCGGGCGCGCCCTGACAGGGCAGCCCCGCGTTCGCGGGAGGCCGCAACGGCCTAGAAGAGCCCGACCGCTCGGCCGCCCCCGTCCACATCCATGCGCAGCGCGGCGGGTTCCTTCGGCAGGCCGGGCATGGTCATCACTGCTCCGGTCAGCACCACGATGAACCCCGCCCCGGTCTTGGGGACCAGGTCCCGCACGTGCAGGGTGAACCCCTCCGGGGCACCGAGCCGGGAGGCGTTGTCGGAGAAGGAGTACTGCGTCTTGGCCATGCATACCGGCAGCCCGTCCAGCCCCTCCGCCTGGATCTCGGCCAGCCGGCGCAGGGCCGGAACGGAGTAGTCCACCCCGGCCCCGCCGTAGACCGTGCGCACGATCGTCTCGATCTTCTCCGCCACGTTCAGCTCCAGCGGGTACAGCGGGTGCGCCTCCTGTCCGCGCTCCAGCGCCTCCAGCACCCGGGCGGCCAGTTCCGCACCGCCTGCGCCGCCGCGGGCCCATACGTCGGCCACGGCCACGGCCACTCCGCGCTCCCGGCACCACTGCGCCACCAGGTCCAGCTCGGCCCCGCTGTCCGTCGCGAAGCGGTTGAGCGCCACCACCGGCTCGATCCCCAGCCGGCGCACGTTGCCCACGTGCCGCTCCAGGTTGGCCAGCCCCGCGCGCAGCGCGTCGTCGTCCCGGACGCCCAACCCTTCCTTGGGCACTCCCCCGTGCATTTTCAGCGCCCGCACGGTCGCCACCACCACGACGGCGGAAGGCTGGCAGTTGGCCAGCCGGGCCTTGATGTCGATGAACTTCTCGGCGCCCAGGTCCGCGCCGAAGCCGGCCTCCGTGACGACGATGTCCGCCAGCCGCCGGGCGGCCTGGGTGGCGACCACCGAGTTGCAGCCATGGGCGATGTTCGCGAACGGGCCGCCGTGCACCAGTGCCGGGGTTCCGTCGATGGTCTGGACCAGGTTGGGCTTGAAGGCGTCGCGCAGCAGCAGGGCCATCGCTCCGGCGGCGCCGAGGTCGCCGGCGGTCACCGGACGGCCGTCGCGGGTGTGCCCGACCGTGATCGCGCCCAGCCGCTCCTTGAGGTCGGCCTGGTCCCGAGCCAGGCAGAAGACCGCCATCACCTCGGAGGCCACGGTGATGTCGAAGCCGTCCTGGCGCGGAATGCCCCCGCTGGTTCCGCCCAGGCCGATCACGATCTCCCGCAGGGCGCGGTCATTCATGTCCAGGACGCGCTTGAAAGTAATGCGGCGCGGGTCGATTCCGAGGTCGTTGCCCTGCTGGAGGTGATTGTCGATCAGCGCGGCGAGCAGGTTGTTCGCACTGGTGATGGCGTGGAAGTCGCCGGTGAAGTGAAGGTTGATGTCCTCCATCGGCAGCACCTGGGCGCGGCCGCCGCCGGTGGCCCCGCCCTTGAGCCCGAACACCGGACCCAGCGAGGGCTCGCGCAGGGCAATGATGGTTCGCTGCCCGCTGGCGGCAAGGGCATCACCCAGCCCGACAGTAACGGTGGACTTGCCTTCCCCGGCGGGGGTCGGGGACATTGCGGTGACCAGCACGATCCGGCCCGGGGACGTGCCGGGCTCCGCCGGAAGCCGGTCCGGGTCGATCTTGGCCTTGTGCCGCCCGTAAAGCTCCAGGGCCTCGGCGGGGATTCCGGCGGTCGCGGCGATCTCTTGGATGGGCCGCATGACGGCCCGTGCCGCAATCTCAAGGTCACTGTTGCCCGTGGCCGACGCTGTTGCCATCTGCCCCCGCCTTTCCGGTTTATCCAGCCGTTTCGATGGAAGGCGGTGCCCGGCTCCGGCGCCGCTGGGACCCAAGCTACCAGTTGGCCTCGCCGCCACGCCCGGGGGCGGGGGCGCATTCCGGGGGAACGGCACCGCAGCCGGCACGACAAAGCCCGCCGGGGTAGCCGGCGGGCTTTGCGATGGACACGGTGGGCGGTTCCATAGTTCCTCCTCGCCGCCGGCCTGGTTCACGGATCCTCATGGACCGCTTCCCTGCCAGCCTGCGGGAGCATCTGCGTCAGGAACAACATCCCTTCATCCAACCCATTTCTTTTGGGTGCGCCAGCCGCCCAGCTACGTTGCTGGCCGGCTGCCTTTTCGCCATTGGACCGGGACGTTCGCCCCGGGCCTCCCCCAATCACGCGTTTCAATCTACACGGCACCTGTGACTTGTGCCACTGAATTTTCGGAGAAATCCAAATCTGTGGATAAATTCCGCCACGGGACGCTTCCGCCGCCTCCACCCGGCCCGGCAAGTGCGCACTGAATCTCCTCGCGGGGGTGCGGCCTGTGTTTTGCCTTGCCGGGGGCTGGTCCGCGGCCAACCCGCGGTAAAGGCGGGCGCGGACCTGGGCCCCTACGTCGCAGCGGCCTCCCGCGCCTCCGGCTGGTCCGCCCACCAGGCGCGCAACTCGGCCTCGGCAGCCTCGGGGCCCATTGGCCCGTTGTCCAGGCGCAGCTCCAACAGGTGCTTGTAGGCCCGGCCCACCAGCGGGCCCGGCCTCAGTCCCAGGATCGCCATGATCGCCTGCCCGTCCAGGTCCGGGCGCACGGACTCGAGCTCCTCCTTGGCGAGGATCTCCTCGATGCGCTGCTCCAGGTCGTCGTAGGCGAACGCCAGCCGTTCGGCCTTGCGCCGGTTGCGGGTGGTCACGTCGGAGCGGGTCAGCCGGTGCAGCCGCTGCAGGAGCGGGCCCGCGTCGGTGACGTAGCGGCGGACCGCCGAGTCGGTCCAGCCGGCCTCCCCGTAGCCGTAGAAGCGCATGTGCAGCTCCACCAGCCGGGCCACGGCCTTGATCGTGTCGTTGTCGAAGCGCAGTTCGCGCATGCGCTTCTTCACCAGCTTGGACCCCACGACGTCGTGATGCCGGAAGCTGACCGCGCCGGAAGGTTCAAAGCGGCGCGTGGCCGGCTTGCCGACGTCGTGCATCAGCGCGGCGAAGCGCAGCACGAAGTCCGGGCCGGGCACCGGCCCGTCCGGGCCCGATTCCAGCTCGGCCGCCTGCTCCAGGACCTGCAGCGAGTGCTGGTAGACGTCCTTATGGCGGTGGTGTTCGTCGACCTCGAGCTTGAGCGCGGACACCTCCGGCAGCACCCGCTCGGCCAGCCCGCTGTCCACCAGCAGGTCGATCCCGGCGCGCGGATCCGCGCCGTTAATGAGCTTGACCAGCTCGTCGCGCACCCGTTCGGCGGAGATGATGGTGATGCGCTCGGCCATGTCCGCCATCGCCTGGCGCACCTCCGGGGCAACGCCCACCTTCAGCTGCGAGGCGAAGCGGGCGGCGCGCATCATGCGCAGCGGATCGTCGGAGAAGGACGACGCCGGCGTCCCCGGCGTGCGCAGGATCCCCGCCTCCAGGTCGGCGGCGCCGCCGTAAGGGTCCACCAGCTCCAGCGAGGGCAGGCGCAGCGCCATCGCGTTCATGGTGAAGTCGCGGCGGTAGAGGTCATCCTTCAGTGAGGTCCCGAAGGCCACGACCGGCTTGCGCGAGTCCGGGTCATAGGCCTCCGCACGGTAGGTGGTGACCTCGATCGTCTCCTCGCCCTTGCGCAGGGCAATGGTGCCAAAGTCCCGGCCCACCTCCCACGTGGCGTCCGCCCAGCCGGCAACAACGGCCAGCGTCTGGTCGGGGCTTGCGTCGGTGGTGAAGTCCAGGTCCGGGGAGACACGGCCGACGAACAGGTCGCGGACCGGCCCGCCGACCAGGGACAGCTCGTGCCCGGCCGCCTCGAAGAGGCGGCCGATTTCAAGCACGACGGGTGGAAGGATCGCGGCGAGGCCAGTGCGGTCGGGAAGCTGCTGCATAGTGCTTTAAGCGTGCCAGACTTTCGCCGGTCTGCCACGCCGGGCAGATCCCCGGCCGGGTGCGGCGCCGGCGTCCCGGCGCTGCACCCGGCATTAAGCCCTCGGCGTGACGGGGGCCCGCACCGCGCCACACCCCCGTGCGGGCCCAAAGAATGGATAGAGTGGAGTGCATGGCCCATCCAGTTCCGAGCGCCCCGAAGCGAACGCCGTTGACGGCGTCGATGGCGCATGCGCACGCGCAGCCGGGCCAGCACAGCCTTCCGACCGTTGAAGAGGTCTCTTCCGGCGGCGTGGTGGTGGACCTGTCCCGCCCGGACCTGGCGGTGGCGATCATCGCCCGCTACAACCGCGGCGGCCGCCTGGAGTGGTGCCTGCCGAAGGGCCATCCGGAAGGCCGCGAAACCAACGAGCAGGCCGCCATGCGCGAGGTGGAGGAAGAGACCGGCATTGCCGGGCGCATCCTGGCCCCGCTGGGCAGCATCGACTACTGGTTCACGGTCTCCAACTACCGCGTCCACAAGACGGTCCACCATTTCCTGCTTGAAGCCACCGGCGGCGAACTGACCATCGACAACGACCCGGACCACGAGGCCGTCGACGTCGCGTGGGTGCCGATCGCCGAGCTGGGCCGCCGGCTGTCCTTCCCCAACGAGCGCCGCATCGCGGAGCTCGCCCGAGAGGTTCTTCCGCAGCATGTCCACGGAGCGTAGGCCCACCCCGACCCGCCCGCCGATGCCCGCGTACAGCCCCGGCACGGGCCGGAGCGGCTCGGCCGCCACGTCCTCGTACGTCCCCGAGACCGCCACCGGCAGCCTGCCGGTCCAGGAGGCTCCGCAGGCGCCGGCCCGGCCCCCCGAGCAGCGCAGCCACTCGAAGGCGTATGCCCTCATGGCTTCGGGCACCATGGTCTCGCGGGTATTGGGGTTCGTCCGCACCGCGATGCTTGCCGTCGCAATCGGGTCCACGACCACGGTCGCGGACATCTTCGAGAAGGCGAACGTCATCCCGACGATCATCTTCATGCTGCTGGCCGGGGGCATCTTCAACGTGGTGCTGGTCCCGCAGCTGATCAAGGCCTCCAAGGCCCCGGACCGGGGCGCGGATTACACCAGCCGGCTGATCACCCTGACGGTGGTCGTGATGGCGTTCTTCGCCCTCCTGCTCACCCTTCTGGCCGGGCCCCTCATCGCGGCGCTCACCAAGGACTGGACGGAACCGATGCTCGCGCTCGGCACCGCCTTCGCCTACTGGTGCCTCCCGCAGGTGTTCTTCTATGGCGTCTACGCCGTTGTGGGGCAGGTGCTGAACGCCCACGGACACTTCGGGGCCTACATGTGGGCCCCGGTCGTCAACAACCTGGTGCAACTGGCCGTCATCGGCGCCTACATCGCCTTCTTCGGCGCCTACAACGGGAGCGGCGGGCAGCTGGACTCCTGGACGCCGCAGCAGACCCTGCTCCTGGCCGGCGGCTCGACCCTGGGCATCGTGCTCCAGGCCCTGGTGCTCTTCCTGCCGCTGGCCCGCTCCGGGCTGGCGATCCGGCCCAGGTTCGGCTGGCGCGGGATGGGCCTGCGCCACGTGGGCAAGATCGCCGCGTGGACCCTGGCCTCCATGATGGTGGGCAACATCGCCTCGCTGCTGTACGCGCGGCTGGTCTCCACCGCCGCCGCCGCGCGCGCGGCCCTGCCCGACGGCGGGGCTTCCGTACCGGGCGAGTACGCGCTGAACACCTCCCAGCTGATCACCGTGCTGCCGCATTCGATCTTCGCCCTCTCGCTGGCGACGGTCCTGTTCAACGACCTCTCGCGGGCCTTCGCCGACGGGGAACGGGAAAAGGTCGCTCCGGTGCTCTCCCGCGGCCTGCGCGGGACCGCGATCCCGGTCGTATTCTTCTCGGTCGGCTTCATCGTGCTCGCGGGCCCGATCGGGCGCCTGTTCAGCGGCACCTCCGTTGACGGCGCCGCTGCCGGCGCCGCCATCGGACAGCTGGTGGTGCTGACTGCGCTGGGGTTGCCGTTCAAGAGCATCCACTTCTTCCTCATCCGCGTCTTCTTCGCCGAGGAGGACACCCGGACCCCGATGCTGATCCAGTCCGCCATCGCCGGGGTTGGGCTGGTGGCCGCCTACTCGATGGCCGCGACGGTCCCGGCAACGCAGATCGCGGTGGGCATGGCCCTGCTCTACGGGGTGACCAACGTGCTGTCCGCCATCATTGCCCACGTGCTGGTGGTGCGCCGCTACGGGGACTACGGCACTGCGCAGGTCGCCGACACCTATATCCGGGTCGGCTGGATGGCCCTGCTCGCCGGCGCCGTCGGGGCCGTGGTGCTGTGGCTGATGGGCGGCTACACCAACGGCTACGCGTGGGGATCGCTCAGCTCCGCGCTGGTGACGATCGCCGCCGTCGGAACAGTGATGCTGGTGGCCTATCTGCTCCTGCTGCGCGCCGCGCGGGTGTCCGAGCTGGAAGAATTCCTCGGACCGCTCACCCGCCGCATCCCCGCGCTCAGGCGGCGCTAGGTCAGTACAGCCGGGCGGCACCGCCACCAGCGCAGGCAGAGCGCAGGCCGTGCCGCGGATCCGTCCGGACCCGGCAGGCGCGGGCAACCTCCTGCCCGTGGCCGCGTCATGCCCGCAGGGTGGGCTCGCATCATCCACGGTCCCCGGTAGCATGGGAAGAGCCATCCAGAGGGTGCTTCGCGCCCGCAACCACTCCCGGGAGGGAAACGTGTCGCAGTCCATTGACGTCGGAACCGTGCTCGGAGGCCGCTACAAGGTCACCGCACTGGTCCTGACCTCTGCCGACGGCGACCTGGTCCTGGACGGCAACGACCAGGTCCTGAACCGCCCGGTGAGCATCCTGGTGGCTTCCCCCTCCAACGCCAGCCAGGTCGCCACCAGCGCGCGTGAAATCGCCACCGGCGAGCGCTACGGGGCCATGCAGGTGCTGGACCTCGGCATCTCCGAGGGCAACACCTACCTCATCACCAACACGGCCAACCCCGCCGACCTGCTGGACCTGGTGATCCTGACCGACGGCCCGTACGTGGAGCCGTTCTACACGGACACCCTGGGCTCGGAGATCTTCGGGGTCTCCCGCTCCAACGAACCGCAGGTCTACGAGGACGACGACGAGTACTACGAGGAACTGCTGGCCCAGGAGGAGAACCGGCCGGGCGTCATGGACCGCCTGCCGGAGATCAACCTCTCCGACAAACTGTCCGGGCTGAAGTCCCGCTTCGGCAGGGGCCGCGAGGCGGGGCACCCGGAGTTCCCCGTGGCGGGCGCGGCGGCTTCGGCCGCGCCCACTCCTGCCGTTCCCCCGGCGCCGCCGGCTCCACCCGCCCCGCCTGTTTCCCCGGCGCAGCGTGCCTCCTCCGTCCCGCCGGTCGTACCCCTTCCGCCGGCCCCGCCCACCCCGCCAGCCGTACCCCTCCCACCGGCCGGGTCCGCCTCACCGGCCGGCGCCGGACAGTCCGCCGGGGAGGAATCCACCGGCGAACTGGAGGAGGTGGCTCCGCCGGCGGCCCCGGCCGCGAGCCCCAAGGTCTCCCTGTGGACCGGGGAGGAACGCCCGGCCCCCGCCGAGGCGCCGGTGCGGCCGGCGGTCCCCGCGGCGCGGCCAGGCACGGACCCTTTTGCCGGCGAGGCCATGGAACCGATCCGCAGCGGGACGTCCTCGCGCAGTGCGGCCACGTTCCCTGCCGCCGCGCGCGGCTACGTCGAGGAGCCCTCCACCGAGCCCGACTACGACGGCTATGAGGACGAGGAGCCGGAGGAGGGCGGCAGGAAGGCCACCCGCCTGGTCGTCGGCGGCGTGCTGGGCGCGTTGCTGATCGTGGCCGTGGTGTTCGCCTTCAACGCACTGGCCCCCAAGGATCCCGCCCCGGTGGCCGGCAGCGGCACGGTGGCCTCCAAATCCGGCGGCACGCCGGCCTCCCCCACCGCCGAGGCCCCCGCAGGCACCGGGGTGAGCCCGGAGATCGGCGGCATCAGCCGTGTGGTGCCGGGCAACCAGCAGCTGAACGCGGAAACCGACGGCACCCTGGCCAAGGCCATTGACGGCAACTCCGCCAGCTACTACGCGACCTACTCCTACACCCAGCCGCAGTTCGGCGGGTTTGCCTCCAACATGGTCCTCGTGGTGGAGCTTGAGGAACTCTCCGACGTGTCCTCGGTGGAGCTTTCGGGCCTCAACGGCACGGGCGGCGCCTTCGAAATCCGCGTCGGCGAGACGGACGACCTGGGAGCCTCCCGGGAGGTTTCCTCCGGCTCCTTCACGGGACCGACCGTCACGGTCCCGGTCACCGGCGAGGAGGGCGGCCCGGCGCAGGCGCAGTATGTCTTCATCAACGTCACCGAACTGCCGAAGCTGGCAGCCGGTGCCAACAGCTCCCGCCCGTACGGCCTGCAGGTGGCTGAGATCAAGGTCTCCTAGGCCCGGGTCCGGGAATAACGCCCGGCGCAACGCCGTTGTGCCGGTCAGACTCGTTCAACAACAGCCGGAACTGGCGCCCATGCGCCGCCGGTCCCCAACGGAAGGTTCGCGCCGCGTGGCCACTGAAGCAAACTCCGCCATCCGCAACGTCATCATTGTCGGGTCCGGTCCTGCCGGGTACACCGCCGCGGTCTACACCGCGCGGGCGAACCTGGCCCCGCTGGTGGTCGCCGGATCGGTGACCGCCGGCGGCGAGCTGATGAACACCACCGACGTGGAGAACTTCCCGGGCTTCCCGGAGGGCATCATGGGCCCGGACCTGATGGACAACATGCAGGCGCAGGCGGAGAAGTTTGGCGCGGAAATCCTTTTTGAGGACGTCGTGTCTCTGGATCTGGCCGGCGAGGTCAAGACCGTGACCCTGGGCAACGGGGACGTGCACCGCGCCCGGACCGTCATCGTGTCCACCGGGTCCGCATACCGCGAACTGGGCCTGCCGGACGAGAAGCGCCTCTCCGGGCACGGGGTGTCCTGGTGCGCGACCTGCGACGGGTTCTTCTTCCGCGACCAGGAGATCGCCGTGGTGGGTGGCGGCGACTCGGCAATGGAGGAGGCAATCTTCCTGACCAAGTTCGCCTCCAAGGTCACCGTGATCCACCGCCGCGACACCCTGCGCGCCTCCAAGATCATGGCCGACCGCGCGCTGGAGCACCCGAAGATCGACTTTGCGTGGAACTCCGCGGTCACCGGGTTCGAGGGTAACGGCAAGGTTGCCGGCGTGAAGGTGCAGAACCTGGTCGACGGCACCGAGTCGGTGCTGGACGTCACCGGCGTGTTCGTCGCGATCGGCAACGACCCGCGCACGGACCTGGTCAAGGACCAGCTCGAGCTCACCGCCGAGGGCACCATCAAGGTCGAGGGCCGCACCTCCAAGACCAGCCTCCCCGGCGTGTTCGCCGCCGGTGATGTCATCGACCCGACCTACCGCCAGGCCATCACCGCCGCCGGTTCCGGCTGCGTCGCCGCCCTCGACGTCGAACACTACCTCTCCAACCACTAGGACGGCAGGCCGCGCCGCGGCCTTCCGGCAAGGAAATCCAGCAGAAAGGGGCCAGCCATGAGCCAGGCCAAGGATGTTACCGACGCAACCTTCCAGGCGGAGGTTCTGGAGGCTGAGAAGGCCGTCATCGTCGACTTCTGGGCAGAGTGGTGCGGTCCGTGCCGCCAGCTCGGTCCGGTGCTTGACCAGATCGCCGCCGAGCACGCCGAGAAGGTCGACGTCGTGAAGGTCAACGTCGACGACAACCCGGGCATCGCCGCCAAGTACGGCATCACGAGCATCCCGGCCGTCTTCGTCTTCAAGGGTGGCGAGCACGTGGCCACCTCGATCGGCGCCAAGCCCAAGCAGGTCATCGAGCAGGAATTCGCCGCCTACCTGTAAGGCGCGCTCCGGCAGCCGGCAGGGCCGGCCGCCGGATCCTGGTTTCGACGAATCCTGGGTTACGCCAAAGGGGGTCGCGGAATTTTCCGCGGCCCCCTTTGGCGTACTGGAGTGCACTGCCATGCCCTGTGGGGACATGGCTCCGGGGGCGGGGACCCGGCGCTATCCGGCAGGCTCCCTGGACGGTCCCCTTGACTCCCTTGTCCGCCAGGCGGCCAGGGCAAGCCAGGTAATCCAGCTCATGATGAGGACATAGCTGCCAAGGATGGCGAACGTGTTGGCCGGCGAGAAGCCCTCGGAACCGAGCACCCAGCCCTGCACAATGTAGGCAAGACCGGACAGCCCCATCAGGTATCCGAGGGCTCGAGGCAGCTTCGCCGCCCAAGCCAACGCGCTGCCGAGCAGGATCAAGGCCAGGCCGAACACAAAGCACTGGTAGCTCCTGGTACCCCACTCCAGCCACCGGGTGGTCTCGGCGCCGACGAAGCGTGCCGCCTTTTGTGCTTCCGGCGCGGCCGTCCAGGCATCAACGGCCTGCTTGAGGGCGACCCCGTCCACCGCCTGCAGGACGGCGTAAAGCCCCAGTGACACGGCCGCGGAGACGGCGCCGAACCGGACCATCCATGCCGCGCCCCCGGTGTGGAGATTAAGGGCGAAGCTGAGGACCAGGAGCCCTGCAATGACCACCGCCATGGCGGCGAACTGCCAGAGATGCACCGCAGTCCAGCCGGCGCTGCCGGCGTACTCGGCAAACACCGCTTCATGGTCATTGGCCGGCCCGCCCGGATGGAGAAGGCCCACCGTGACATAAAGAATGAAGCCCGCTGCCAGCAGGCCTGCCGCGAGACGAAGCGCCTTGCCGTCAACCATGGATTACTCCTTGCTCTCCGAGCCTGATGCGTGTTTTCAAACCGGTCGAATCAGTCGCCAGCGCACTCCCACGCAGTGCCGGCGTACGGTACGGGCTCCGCCGCTCCCGCGCGCTTCCCCGGGTGCCTCCTGCCCGTACGTTGTTGGAGTGCAGAGACGGGGTTTGAGTGGAGAGACGGGGTTTGAGTGGAGAGACAGCGCCCCGGCCGCGAAAAGACGTGGGCTTCAGATGTTCAGATGGGTCTGCCGGGACGCCCGCCACTCCCTGCCGGATTGTTCCTAGAACGGATACGGGGCGTGCCCGCGCTGCTGCACCGTGATCCACCGCAGCTCGGTGAAGGAGTTGATGCCGGCTTGGCCGCCGAACTTGCCGTAGCCGGATTCCTTGATGCCGCCGAAGGGTGCCATTGGCTCGTCCTGGACCGGCTGGTCGTTCACATGGGCAATGCCGGTGCGCAGTCGCTGGGCAACCTCGATGCCCTCGGAAAGATTCTCGGTAATGACGCCGGCGGTCAGCCCGTACTTGGTGCCGTTGGCCAGCCGCAGAGCTTCCTCCGCCCCCGCCACCGGCATCACGGTGGTGGCGGCGCCGAAGATCTCCTCGCCGAAGACCCGCATGTCCTCAGTGATGCCCGTCAGTACGGTGGCGGGCACGACGGCGTTGCCCAGCCGCTGCCCTCCGGTCGCCACGGTGGCCCCCTTGGCGACCGCGTCCTCGATCAGCCCGTACTGCCGGTCCGCGGCGCTTTGGTTCACCTGCGGTCCGATGAACGTGTCCGCATTGTTGGGGTCTCCGGTGGGCAACCGGGACACCTTCTCGACGAAGCGGGCGGTAAAGTCCTCCGCGATGGACCTGTCCACGATGACGCGGTCCACGGACATGCAGATCTGCCCCGCATTCATGAAGGCGCCAAACGTCGCCGCGCTGGCGGCGTATTCGATGTCGGCGTCCTTGAGCACCACCAGGGAATTCTTGCCGCCCAGTTCCAGCACCGACGGCTTGAGGTGCTGTGCCGCCAGGGTTCCAATGATGCGTCCAACATGGGTGGATCCCGTGAAGTTCACGCACCTGACCCTGTCGTCCGAAATCAGGGCTCCGACGACCTCGTTCGCGTCTTCGCGCGCGTTCGTCACCACGTTCAGCACGCCATCGGGAAGGCCCGCCTCCAACAGGGCGTCGGCGAGGAACAGTCCGCAGGCCAGCGGTGCGTCCTCGCTGGGTTTGAGCACCACCGTGTTCCCCACTGCCAGCGGAATGGCCAGGGCCCGGGTCCCGAGAATGAACGGAGCGTTCCACGGCGAGATCGCCGCCACCACCCCAAAGGGCTGCCGCAAACTGAGTGAGTATTTGCCGGGCAGGTTTGTCGCGAGCACCTCGCCTTGGGGAGCCGTAGTCGCCGCGGCTGCCGAACGCAGGATCTCCGCCGCCAAATGCAGGTTGAATTCGGCCCACGGCCGGACGCCGCCGACCTCCTGCGCCATCAGTTCGGCTCCCTCATCGGTCCTGGATTCCAGGATATCGGCTGCCTTGAGGAAGATCTTGGCACGGAACGACGGCGGTGCCGCTGCCCAAGCCTCCGATGCGGCGTCCGCCGCGGCCACCGCTCGGGTCACGTCATCCACACCGGCCGCGGCCACCGTGGCATAGACGCCGCCGGTGTAGGGATTGATGTCCTCGGCGGTCCTGCCCGAAGCGGCCGGCACATGCTCGCCGCCAATGATCAAATTCCGCGTAATGGCCATGGATACCTCCTGTGGGGCCGCAGACAGGACCTACGGTATCCGCGCCCGCCCGCCCTGGCCAGCCTTGGGGTCGAGCTGCACGCACCCGTCCGCTTCCGGCGGCACAGCCGCTGCCGCCGAGTGCCGCTGGAAGTACATGCGGACCAGCGAATGCAAACCCACAAGGGACCAGGCGACGTTGGAGACCACGCTGGGCCACGCCCCGTAGAGGGCGCAGGAGATCCCGCCCACCAGGCCGCCGGCCGTGTTCAGGGCCGCGTACATGAAGGACTCCTGGGTAAGCCGCCCCCTGCACAGCATGGCGTAGGCAATGAAGGTTCCAAGCATGCCCATCCACCCCAGCACCGCAGCCAGCATCCCGTTTCCTCCGCGTACGGACCGATGGTGTCCCCCACAGTCTCGGGGAGAGGAGGCCTTAAGGAAAGCTGCAGGAGGCTGTCCTCTCCCAAAGGCCTGAGGATCAGTTCGCGGCGCGTCCGTCGAGGGCGGAGACGACCAGGTTGCTCGGGGTGAGTTCCTCGCCGGTGACGGCGGCCTTGGTCCAGGCGTCGGTGGTGGTGGCAGCGGCCCAGTTCGAGTGCAGCAGCGTCATGAGGGTCTCGTGGACCTGCTGCGCGGAGGCCGAGCCG
Organism: Zafaria cholistanensis; assembly: GCF_008580665.1. Lineage (GTDB taxonomy): Bacteria > Actinomycetota > Actinomycetes > Actinomycetales > Micrococcaceae > Zafaria > Zafaria cholistanensis. Next base: position 117,280 of record NZ_BKDJ01000006.1, on the reverse strand, counting down.
GCAGCGTTGGACAGGTGGACGGCGCCGGTGGCGTCGGCGAGGACCTCGACGCTGAAGCCGAGCGGCTCGGCGGCAGCGGCAGAGGCCAGGACGCAGTTGTTGGTCATGTACCCGGCCAGCGTGACGGTGTCGATCTCCTGATCGCGCAGCCACTGCTCCAGGCCGGTTTCGGCAAAGATGCTGGAGTAGTTCTTCACCACCCGCTTGGCCTCGGTGGAGGCGCGGTCCCGGATTTCGGGCTGCAGCTGCCACCCATCCGAACCCTCCGCGAAGACCGGGGTCCCGGCGGGGTATTCGTGCTGCACGATGACCACGGGGATGCCGGCCTGGTTGGCGGCGTCCCAGGCCTGGAGGGTGCGGGCCAAGGATTCGTCCCGGGGCGGGTACTGGATGCCCAGCGGCCCCTCGACGTACTCCTGCTGGATGTCGATAAGGACGAGGGCGCGGCGGGGAACGGCCATGGGCTTCTCCTGAAAAGAGTTGGGGAGGGGTAAACGCGGCCTGCTTGATGCCGCACCATTCATCCTCGCGCGGCAGTGGCGGGTATCGTGAGTGGCGGAAAGGAACACCTTCGATGGAATCAGGACAACCCATGCTCATCGCCGTGCACGCCTTCGACGGCATCACCGCGTTCCACCTCTCCACGCCCCTGCTCGTGTTCGGCGAAGCCGCACGCCACCACGCGGCCACCGGATGGAGCACCCGGGTGTGGAGCCAGGACGGACGCCCAGTCCGCACCGCGGAGGGGCTCTTGATCGCCGACCTCGCCGGCCCCGAGGCTGCGGAAGAGGCGGACCTGCTCACCTTCCCCTCCTGGCCCGCCGGGTACCCGGAACCGGAGGAAAAGCTCGTGAACCTGATCCGGGCCGGCCACCGGCGCGGGGCCGTGATCGCCGGACTGTGCCTGGGCGCATTTCCGGTCGCGGGCAGCGGCGTGCTCGACGGGCGCACGATTGCGACCCACTGGGCCGCGGCCGAGGACCTGGCCAGGCGCTACCCGCAGGTCAAGGTACGCGCCGACGCGCTCTACCTGGACCACGGGGACGTGCTCACCTCCGCCGGAACGGCTTCCGCGCTGGATGCCTGCCTGCACCTGGTCCGCTCGCGGCTGGGCTCGGCCGCGGCGGCCACCCTTGCCCGGCACCTGGTCATCGCCCCGCACCGGGAAGGGGACCAGGCCCAGTACATCCACCGCCCCCTGCCGGCCGATGACCAGGCCGCGGGCCCGGTCGGGGAAACCATTCTCTGGGCATTGGGCCACCTCGATGAGGACCTTACGGTCGAAACGCTGGCTCAGCGGGCGTGCATGAGCGCCCGGAACTTCTCCCGCCGCTTCCGCGAAACCACCGGCATGAGCCCGGCCCGATGGGTCCTGCTCCGCCGGCTCGACGAGTCCCGCCGGCTGCTGGAGACCACGCACTGGCCCATCTCCCGCATCGCCGCAGCCTGCGGCTTCGCCAGCCCGGTCACCTTCCGGCAGAACTTCACCGCCCACTACGCGACCACCCCGACCTCCTACCGGCACCGCTTCACCGACCACCCGCAGACGGGCCCCGCCCCCGTCCACTAGGACGTCGATGCCCGGGAGGATCGCGGGATGCCGTCTGCGAGGTAGGCATCGACCTCGTATTCGCCCCACCACTCCTCCCAGGCCAAAGTACCGGATCCACAACTCTCCGCGGGAGATTCCGGCGGTCTGCAACGCGACAAGCAACATTTGCCGCTGCCGGGCCGCAGACAGCATCTGGCGCATCGCCTCTTCCTCCGTGATGCCGCGCCGTTCCATCGAGGCACCGCGCGCCCGGCTGACGGTATCCCTGCTGGTCAAAGCCCCCTCCAGGGCCCCAATGCAGCGGCCTTCGGCCACCAGAGGGGTGCTGAGAACCGAGACGATCGTCAGATTCGCGGCCGCGTCCCGCCAGCGCGGCCAGCGCGGATCGCTCTCCAAGTCATGCTGAGGATACTGCGGGTTGTATGCCATGCTTCAAGGCTGGGCCCCTCCCTCCGGGCGTACTGGAGGTTGTCGGCTTCCCGCACCACCTCGTCGGTCGCGCCCGTGCTGGCCCGACGGCCGTCGCTGTCGCTCAGGCTGAGTCCGGCACTGGCGGCACCCGGGATGACGGCCTTTGCCGCCTGCGCCAAAAGCTGGATGGCGCCGGTCGCTTTCTCCAGCGTCAGGTGCATGCCTTTCATGCGGGCCACCATGAGGGACAGTTCGTTCATCGGCTCCTCGGCCATGGCCTGGTTCCTTCCGCTTTGGAACGTGCCAGCAAGGGAAAGTTAAAGTGTCGGCGTGGCGGTCCCGGCCGGTACCTTTATCCACTCGTAGCTCCAGGAAGCAGCCCGGGCGTTACCTTGGAAGCAAGGGGATTGTGACGTTCCCCCAGGGACGGCTGGCCTGGGAACCAGAGGGCAGGAGTCGAAAGGACGGAGCAATGGACCAAACCTTCAATTGGTTGCTCGAGGCAAGCCGGATCGCAGCGGCCCTCCAGGAACGCATCCTGGCCAGCGAAGACGTCGCGGATTTTCTTGCAGAGCTCGCCCGCCACGCCGCGGACACCCTGTCCGGGGCAGGAAGCGAGGTCTACTGCAGCGTGACACTGCTGCGGGACAAGAATCGCATCAGCTCGGCCGGCAGCGGCGAGCAATCGCTGTACATGGACGAGACACAGTACAAGTGCGGCGGCGGCCCATGCCTGTATGCGGCCCAAACGCACGTACTCATCGACGTCCCGGAGGTCGATAAAGAGCCCAGGTGGCGCTCCTACCTTGACCTCGTCCGGGACACGGGAGTGAAGGCTATTCTGGGCGTCCCGTTCAATCTCGAGGGGAACGCCACAGGGGCCTTGAACCTCTACGCGACCCGAGCCCACGCATTCGACAACAGCGCACCCCTCATTGCCCTCTATGCCGAACAGGCGTCCCTCTCCCTGCGTCTGGCCCTCCGCATGGGCGAACTCGCCGAGATGAAGGAACACCTGGCCGCGGCAATGGAGTCGCGGACCGCGATCGACATCGCCATCGGGATCCTCATGGCCGAGAACCGGTGCGACCAGGAACAGGCCTTCAGCATCCTCCGGCGCGCCTCCTCCAACCGGAACGCCAAGATCCGGGACCTCGCCGCGGAGATCGCCGGCTCCGTTGCCGGCAAGCCCGTCCAAACGTACTTCAAACCCTGAGGGGTCCCCGGCGGACCATCGCTGGAAACCCCTCGCCTTCGGCCTCGGGCAGGGGTTGACTGAAGGTAGGGGGCAACCAAGATATAGGGGCACCCAGGGTCCGCACCCCCGGCATACCTGTCCAGCCACTATCGACAGAGGGGACAGCATGGACCACGTCCAGCGCCCGCCCGTGGATACCGGAGCGGTCGCCGCACACCTCCCAGCCACGATTCTCGGCAGCACCGACGTCCACGGCTTCCTCGCCGAGGTGGCCTCCAACGCTGTCCAGATGCTCGCCCTCGGGGACGAGCAGGTGTCATGCGGCATCACCCTGGTTACCAAACAGCGCACAGCCCTGGCGACCAGCAGCGACACCCGGGCGCGCCACACGGACGAGACCCAACGCAAGATCGGGACCGGGCCATGCCTGGCGGCCGCGAAAAGCCACGAACCGGTCAGTATCACGGACACCCACGCCGAAACCCGCTGGCGCAGCTACCTCGACGCCGTCCACGGCAGCGGCATCCGGTCCATTTTCAGCATCCCCTTCGGGGTGGATGAAGACACCATCGGAGCACTGAACCTCTACTCCCCCAAACCCAATGCCTTCCCCGAACACTTCACCACCCGGGCGCAGCGCTACGCGCACCAGGCGTCCGTCTCGCTCCGGCTGGCCCTGCTGATCGCGGACCTCACGGACCGCAAGCAGGACATCGTTGACGCCATCCAATCCCGCACCAACATCACCCTGGCGCTGGGGATCCTCATGGCCGTGCACCGGTGCACGCAACAACGCGCCTTCGCCCTGCTTAGGCAAGCCGGACAAGGATCCGACGGCAGCCTCAGGACCGCCGCAGCCAAAATCATCGCGGACACCCAAAACCCCACCGCCGTGTCCGGCTCCGCCTAAACCTGCCCCTTCCCGGCACCCCCGCACACTGTTCCCGCGCTGGCGGAGTGCGGAAACTGCCTGGGGGTGAAATGGGGGTCCTGCAGATCCCGCGGAGGGAAATCCTGCCATCCCCGGCACCATGGGAAGGCTCCGCTTCCGTGTTTGTTTCACGTGAAACGAACCCATCCTGGGCCGTTGAGCCCAGCCCACCCTCTCTTCCGCACCCCGCTCCCCCGGTCCAGGCGTCTTCCCACTCCGGCGGGGATGCCGTGGAGCGGCAGGCCTGCGCCACCGGAGCACAAGCAGGTCCGTGAACTGCCGGGGCCGGTACCGGCCCCCTTGTGTGTCACAATCTGCTTTAATGAGAATCATTAGTAAAAGCCTTCCCGCTTTCGCCGGTCGGCACCATCCATTCGCGCTGTCACCAAGGACCCCCATGGCCCCCTCGTCCCTCCTCGTGTCCCTCGACGGGGTTACAGTCAGCACCCGCCGTACCGGAGAGCCCTTGCTGGCAGTCCCCGCCCTGGCCGTCCGCCCGGGTTCCCGTACCGTGGTGATGGGCCCCTCGGGTGCGGGCAAGTCCCTGCTGCTTTCCGCACTGACAGGCCGGTTGCCGGGCGGGGTCACCCTGAGCGGTACCCGGACCGCGGCGCCTGGCCTGCGTATCGGATTCGTTCCCCAGCGCGGCGCCGAGGCGCTGCACCCGCTGCTCCCGGTCGGCCGCCAGTTGCGCATGGTGACGGGAGCGGGCACGGTACGCGTGGGCGAGGTGCTGGCCGCCGTCGGGCTCGACGCCGGGGCACTCGCATCGCGGCGACCCGCCGAGTTGTCCGGGGGCCAGCTGCAGCGTGTGGCCATTTCGCTGGCGTTCCTCGGGTCCCCCGCGCTGGTCATCGCCGACGAGCCCACCAGCGCCCTGGACAACGCCTCCCGCGACGAGACCCTGCGTATGTTCCGCACTCTCTCCGAAACTACCCGCAGCGCCCTGGTCATCGCCACGCACGATCCCCTGGTGGGGTTGAGGCTTGGCGCGGAGCTCATTCAGGTCGGGGCCGGACGCGTGTCTTTCAACGATTCCTTGGAGGTTGCCGCGTGAGCGATCCGGTCCTGCAGGCCTGCGGCATCGGCGTCGCGTACGGCACGCGGCGGCAGCCCGTGACCGCCCTGCACCCCACCGACCTCACGCTGCATGCTGGTGAATCGATGGCGGTGGTCGGCCGTTCCGGCGCCGGCAAGTCGACGCTCGCGGAGGTCCTCCTTGGCCTGCGGCGCCCGGGAAGCGGATACGTCATGGTGCGCGGCGAGCGCTTCTGCGGTTTCGACCGCGGCCCCCGCGCTCACCTGCGCCACCGGGTCCAGGGCATCCCGCAGGATGCGGGCGCCTCGCTGCCGCCGGGGGTCCCCGTGCGCCTCTCCATTGAACGGGCGCTGCGGCGGCTGGGTGTCGGCGGGGACCGCCGCGTGCACCTCGCGGAGGCAGCCCGCATCGCCCACATCGATCCGGGGCTGTTGGAGCGCACCCCGCGCCAGCTCTCCGGCGGGCAGGCGCAGCGTGCGGCGATCGCCCGCGCCGTCGCCGTGGCCCCGGACGTGGTCATCGCCGACGAGCCCACCAGCGCCCTGGATGCCCGCACCGCCGCTGGCCTTGCCGACGCCCTGCTGGCCTTGCCCGCCCGGACAGGCGGCGCCCTGCTGCTGATCACCCATGACGACGCCCTGGCTGAACGCTGCGACCGCATCCTCACCCTGCGGGAGGGAAAAGTGGAGCAGAGCCGGTGAGGGGCGCAACGCCCCTGCGCGCCCTGCTGGGGCTCCAGCTGGTCTTCATGCTCGGGTTCTCCTCGGTGGTGCCGTTCTTCGCGGCCATCGGGCAGTCCCGGTACGGGCTCGACGCCGCGGCCATCGGTGCAATAGTCGGGGCCCGAGTGGCTGCACAGCAGGGCATGTTCGTCGTTGGCGGTGCCCTGGCGGACCGGTGGGGCCCGCGCGCCCTGCTGACCGCCGGCTGCCTGCTGCGCGCCGCGGCCTTCGCGGTCATCGCGTGGTCGCCAAGTGCGCCGGCCTTCGTTGCGGGCGTCGTCCTCGTCGGGCTGGCCGGCGCGCTCTTCTCCCCCGCCGTGGACGCCCTGGTGGGTGCCGTCGATGCGCAACGCCGTGGCGGGTGCGACGGCGCCACCCTGCCCGGCCGCGGTCCGTCCCCCTTCGCCGCCCTCGCCCTGGCCGGGGAGACCGGCGGCCTCGCCGCCTCGCTGGCGGCCGCCCGGTTCATGCCCGAGCATGCCGGAGCCGTCTCGCTGATCTCGGCGGCGCTCTTTCTCGCCGCGGCCCTGTATGTGCGCCGGCTCGTGCCGCGCCACGGCCAAGCCGCGGAGGGGATCCGGCCGCCCGCGCCGGCCCCGTCCTTCGGGGCGGACGCGGGCACTTCCCCGGCCGGCCCGACGCCGGAGCGCCCGATCCTGCCGGCAGAACCGGTGCGCGTGGTGCCGCTGGCAATCGCCTGCTCGGCACTGCTCGCGGTCTACACCCAACTGTTCTCCACGGTTCCGCTGGCCCTGGCCGAGCACGGCCTGCCCGCCGCGCACATGGGCGCGGTGGCCGCCACCCTGTCCGCCGCCACCCTGGCGCTGCAATGGCCGATCTCCCGCCTGGCCGAACGGCTGGGCCGCTGCACCGCCGTGATGCTGGGGCTCTACACGGCCTCGGCGGCGTGCCTGACGGCCTTCGCCGGCCAACTGCTCCTGGGCCCCGGCGCGTTGGTCGGGCTGTTCTGCACGGTCGCCGCACTCGCCGGGGTCGCGATGATGCTGTCCATCCCCGCCGCGCAATCACTGATTGCCGGCCGATCCGGACGCCGGCGGGCCACCCGCCTGGCGCTCCTGCCGAGCATGGGCGGCCTGTCGGCGCTGCTGGCGAGCCTTGCGACCGGCACCGTCGCCGGGAACTTCTCCACGCTGGCGGCCTGGCCGCTCGTCGGGGCGCTGCCGGCGGTCCTGCTGCCACTGGCCTGGTACGCGCTGCGCCCGGCCCACGAACTCCGTCACCACTCGAAATGTACGCCGACTGCCGCCGGCACCGGCCTGGAAAAGGAACTGATCCCATGAACCACCGCATTCGTTCCGGCGCACTCGTCGCCGGAACTCTCACGCTCACCCTGGCCCTGTCCGGGTGCTTCGCCTCCCCCGGGGCAGATGCCGGAACCGCCGGCAGCGGGCGCGTCTCGCTCGCCATGCTCCAGCCGCCGCGGTCGGGACTGAGCCCGCTGAGCGATGACGCCTTTAAGCTCTCCCGCTGGAGCACCGCCGAGACCCTGGTGGTCCTCGACGACGCCGGCGACCCGCTGCCGGCGCTGGCCACCGACTGGGAACAGACCAGCAAACTGACCTGGCGCTTCTCGATCCGCGAAGGAGTAACCTTCCACGACGGCAGCAGGCTGACCGCCGAGGCCGCCGCCAACTCGCTGCGCGCAGCGACCGGGGCCAGCCCCGTGCCGCGCATCCTCGACGGCGTGGACCTGCGGGTCGAGGTCGACGGCGGCGACGTGGTCCTGACGACGGCCGCCCCCGACCCGCTGCTGCCCAACCGCCTCTCCAGCCCGCAGCTGTCCATCCTCTCCGAGGCCGCGTACGCCTCGGGCACGGTGAACCCGGTCGGCACGGGCACCGGACCGTTCAAACTCACCGCCGTGGACGGCACCTCAAGCGCCACGCTGGAACGCTATGACGGCTACTGGGGTGAACCGGCTGCCGCGACCGGGATCGACGTGGACTTCGTCCCGGACGGCACCGCCCGTGCAGCGGCGCTGCGCACCGGTACCGCGGACATCGTCGAGGCCGTCCCCGCCGGGCAGGCTGCCTCCATTGACGGGAACCTGATCAACGAGGTTCCCATGCCGCGCACCAACACGCTTTACCTGAATACTGAGTCCGGGCCGTTCGCCGACCCGGCCGTGCGGGCCGCGGCACGGGAGGCCATTGACCGGGCGGCGATCATCGCCTCCGCCTACGAGGGCCGCGCCGACGAAGCCGCCGGCCTCTTGGGCCCGGCCCTGCCGTGGACTGCCGGGATGCGCGACGGCGCCGGGTACCGGGAGATCCTGGCCGGCCGCGCGGAGCCGGCCCGGGTCGACGGCGTCCGGATTTCCCTGGGCACGTTCACCGACCGGGCCGAGTTGCCGGAGGTCGCCGTGCTGGTCGAACAGCAACTGGAGGAGGCCGGGTTCGTCGTCGAGCAGGACGTGCGCGAGTACCAGTTCATCGAGACCGACGCCCTCGAAGGCGCCTTCGATGCGTTCATCCTCTCCCGTGCCACGGTGCTGGACTCCGGAGACCCGGTGGCCTATTTCGCCGCCGACTTCACCTGCGAGGGCGGCTTCAACATCTCCCAGCTCTGCCAGGACACGGTGGACGAGGCGGTCGCCGCGGCCTCCCGGACGGACGCCGGGGATCAGCGCCGCGAAGCGATCATGGCGGCCGAGGCGAAGATCCTGACCACCGACGCAGCCATCCCGCTGCTGCACGAACGCGTCATCCAGGGCGAAGCGTTGAACGTAACCGATGCCGCGCGGGACCCGCGCGAACGGCTCCTGGTGACCGGGAAGACCCGGGTCGATGCGCAACGCTAGCGGCACCGGGCTCGTCTCCCGGGCCGTCGCGGGCCTGGCGCTGCTGGCCGTCGTCGGGGCGCTGCCATGGCTTTCGCAGCGGGACCCGGCGCTGTCGGTGCTGCGGGCCCGCTATGCGGAGCTCGAGCCCACGCCCGCGGCCCTGGCCTCGATCCGCGCCGAGCTCGGGCTCGACGGCGGTCCGCTGGCGACCAGTGCACGCTGGTGGGCCGGGGTCCTTCGGGGAGATCTGGGCTCCTCCTGGGTCTCCGGCGGGCCAATTGGCCCCGGCCTCGCGCAGGCCATCGGGGTCTCCGCGACACTGGCGCTGCTGGCCCTGGCCGTCACCCTCCTGGTTGCCGGCGCACTGGTTGCGCCCGTGCTCGCGTCAATCGCCCGCGACCAGCCGGTACGGGGTTCCGGTCCGGTGGGGGTGGCCCTGACCGCCCTGCCCGAGTTCCTGCTGGCCAGCGGGTTCCTGGTGGTTGTTGCCGTGCACCTGCGCTGGCTGCCCCCCTACGGCTGGACCGGCCTGGACGCGGCGATCCTGCCGGCCCTGGCCCTGGGCATCCCGGCCGGAGGCCTCTTCGGCCGCCTGCTCGGGGACGCACTCGCCGGCTCCTCCCGCGAGACCTGGGTGCAGGTGTGGCGGCTTGCTGGGGTCCCCGGGCGGACGCTCCTGCCCGCGGTGCTGCGCCGGGCGGCGGCGTCGGTGCTGGATCAGCTGGGGCTGATCGCGATCGGGCTGCTGGGGGGCGCGGTGGCCGTCGAGCAGGTCTTCGCGATCCCGGGGCTTGGCCGCTACCTGCTCGGAGCCGCCAACGCCCAGGACCTGCCGGCACTGCAGGCCGGCGTGCTGGCCATGGCGGCCGTCGCCATCGCCATCGGCGTGATTGCCGGAGGGGTGCGGCTGTGGCTGTTGGGCGGCGCACTGCCGGCGGGCGCGGTATCTGCGCCGCCGGAACGGACGCACGGGGACCGGTGGGCGCAGTGGACGTTTGGAATCGGGTGCGTGTTGCTGGTACTGCTGCTGGTCATCGGCCTGCCGCGGGATCCGTTCGGGATCGCCCACGCCCGTTTGGAAGCCCCCTCCTGGGAGCTTCCGTTTGGCGCGGACGCGAGCGGGCGCGACCTGCTGGCCCGCGTGGCCCATGGAGCGCTCGGAACGCTGGTTCCGGCAGTGGCAATCGTGGCGGCCGCGATCCTCCTCGGCCTGGTCCTCGCGATCGCCCCGCACGCGGTACGCGGGCCCATCGAGGTTGCCAACGCCACCCCTCCGGTCATCGCCGGGGTGGTCATCGCGGCACTGTCCGGTCCGAGTATCGGCGGCGCCGCCGCGGCGGTACTCTGGGTCAGCTGGCCACCGCTGGCCTCCCATGCCGCGGCCCTGGTGCAGGAAGCGAGGGCGATGTCGCACGTAAAATGGCTGCCCCTGGCCGGCGTGCGCCCCTTTGAGGTAATGGTCCGTCACGTTGTTCCCGTCGTGGCGCCGGCGCTGGTCCGGCACGGCATGCTGCGCCTGCCCGGGGTGGCGTTGGCGCTGGCGTCGCTCGGCTTCCTGGGCCTCGGCGCGCAGCCCCCCGCCCCCGAATGGGGAAGGCTCCTGGCGGAGGGCATTGACTACGTGGAGCGCAGCCCGTGGGCGACGGCGGCCCCGGCCGCAGCACTGGTCCTCATCTCGGTCATTGCCGTGGCGGCTGCATCCCTGCAGGGATCACGGATGACCCTGCCGCTGGGAGCCCGCGGCACGAACTGCCCCGCCCCAACGGCCCCCCGCTGAGGAGGCCGTTCCACGTCCCGGCGCACCGGGGTATAGACCCTGCCCGGAAGGGTGCCGGCGTGGCCACCGCCCGTTGCCCCACCAGGGTGCACGGCTTCAAAGCACCGCTGTTTCACGTGAAACAGAAACAGCGGCAGTCAGCCTTGGCGGAGGACGTGCCTGGTAATGGCAGGATCAATGGTGGCGGGCCCCCACCAGGGGGGGCAACGGGCGGGGGTCCCCCGCCCCGCTCATGGACTTGGGCTTGGGCTCGGGCTTGGCCGCCGGACACCACGAGGGCCGGGGACGTTTCACGTGAAACGTCCCCGGCCCTTCGATGGAACTGAAACCGCTAGGCCTTGGTGTTGGGTGAGATGACCGCCATGATGCGGTTGAGGTCGTCCACGCTGGCGAACTCGATGCTCACCCGCCCCTTCTTGGCTCCCAAGGTGATCTTCACGTTGGTATCGAGGTGGTCGGAGAGCGAGCTAGCCAGGAAGTCCAGGCGCTCGTGGCGGGCGGAGGCCTTCGGCTTTTGCTCGCGCGCGGGGCGGCGGACGCCGTCACTCAGCGCGACCACCTCCTCGGTCGCCCGGACCGAGAGGCCCTCGTTCACGATCCGCTGGGCCAGCTTTTCCATCTCCCCCGGTTCCGCCAACCCCAGCAGGGCGCGCGCATGGCCCGCGGAGAGCACGCCCGCCGCCACCCGCCGCTGGACCAGGGCAGGCAGCTTCATGAGGCGGATGGTGTTGGAAATCTGCGGCCGCGAACGTCCAATGCGCGCGGACAACTCCTCCTGAGTGCAGCCAAACTCCTCCAGCAGCTGCTGGTACGCCGCCGCCTCTTCGAGGGGGTTCAGCTGGGACCGGTGGAGGTTCTCCAGCAGCGCGTCGCGGAGAAGGTCCACGTCCTGCGTATCGCGGATGATGGCCGGGATGGTGTCCAGCCCCGCCGCCTGGGTCGCACGCCAGCGCCGCTCACCCATGACCAGTTCATAGGTTTGTTCCCCGCCCTCAGAGGACGGGCGCACGACGATCGGCTGCAGGAGGCCGACTTCCTTGATGGAGTGGACCAGTTCAGCCATGTGGTCTTCATCGAAGACATGGCGCGGCTGCTTTCGGTTGGGGTGAATTGCACCCACCGGCAGTTCGGCAAAGAACGCCCCGGGGACCTCAACCAGAGTTTCACGTGAAACCTCGTCATCCTGCGCCTCGGCAGGCCCAGCCGCAGCGGCTGCCTGTCCGTCCCCCGCATTCAGGGGTTCCGTTTCCGGGAGGGCCGCCTCCCCTGCTTCGGACTGGGGCTGCGCATCCCGCGGCAGAAGGTTCCGGTCCATCCGCATGACATCAGGCATCTTTGCCCGCTTGCCGGCAGTCCGGCCAGCGTCCAGATGGCGGGACTCTCCGCTGGAATCGACGGAACCGTCCGCGGGCCCCTCAACGGGGAAGGTTTCATCCGCGGCCTCGAGGGCGGCTTCCTCCTCGGTCTTGCCCGGGGTGAAAAACATGTCTACGGGGCGTGCCTTGCGCACTGGACGTGGGCCCGGTTGCGCGTTCGCTCCGCTTGCCTGCGGCGACGGGAGGTTCGGCAGTTCCCGTCCGGCAGCGCGTGTTCCACCCGAGGTCTGGACCAGTGTTTCGGCCACCGTGCCCAATTTTCCGGAGGCCCCGGCGGGACGCTTGCGGGGGGTGGATTCCTGGTCGGCCGCCTGCTCCGCGCCCTGGCTGCCGGCCTGCTGTGCGGGGCTGCTGGAGATCAGCGCGCCCAGTCCCCGTCCCAACCCGCGGCGTTTCTCCGCCATCTAATTTCCTCTCGGCGCATGCATTCCCACTTTAAGTGGGCCGGATGTTCGGGTTTGAGTCTACTTGGAAAAGTCTCCTAGTGCTGGCAGGAGACAGGGTTGTGCTGGCTCCTCTGCCCAGCCGGAGCGCCTCCCGGCCGGTCCCAGGTCAGTCGTTGTGGTGATGGATTCCAGCGGACCTGGCAGGGATGCGCTGGTGCCGGGCGGCCCGTCCCTTCACGGAGGCTGCGGGCTTCGTTTCACGTGAAACGATTCGTGGCTGCCCCGCCCTGTAAGGATCTGGTCGCGGACTCCAAGGTGGCACTACAAGGTCGTTGGTTCCCCTCCCCCAGCCCCAGTTCCAGCCCCAAATGCACTGTGGCCCTCCCCGGTCGGGGAGGGCCACAGTGCGGCAGGCCTCAATGTTTCGTGCCCGTCCCTGCCGGGGAAGGCGCAGGTGGATCAGCCCCGCTCGGCGAGCTCCGCGGCTGCCTCCAGGTAGGACAGCGCGCCGGTCGAGTTCGGATCATACGTAATGACCGTCTGCTGGTAGCTGGGCGCCTCGGAGATGCGCACACTGCGCGGAATGATCGCCTGCAGTACCTGGTTCGGGAAGTGCTCGCGCACCTCCGCGGCCACCTGGGCGGCCAGGTTGGTGCGGCCGTCATACATCGTGAGCAGGATCGTGGACACCACCAGGTCCGCGTTGAGGTGCTTCTGGATCATCTCGATGTTCTTGAGCAGCTGGCTCAGCCCTTCCAGCGCGTAGTACTCGCACTGGATCGGGATCAGCACCTCGCGGGCGGCCACGAACGCGTTGACGGTGAGCAGACCCAAGCTGGGCGGGCAGTCGATGAACACGTAGTCCAGGCGGGGAAGGCCGGAAGCTTCCCGGTGCTTGGCGTACTGGTCCAACGCCCGGCGCAGGCGCTGCTCGCGGGCCACCATCGAAACCAGCTCAATCTCGGCACCGGCCAGGTGGATGGTGGCGGGAGCCACCACCAGATGGTCCAGGTCCGGACACGGCGCAACGACGTCCGCCAGCGGCATGTCGTTGATGAGCACGTCATAGATGCTGTCCACGTCGGCGTGGTGTTCGACGCCCAGGGCGGTGGAGGCATTGCCCTGCGGATCGATGTCCACCACCAGGACGTTCAGCCCGGCGGCGGCAAGGGCGGCGGCCACGTTGACGGTGGTCGTCGTCTTGCCCACACCGCCCTTCTGGTTGCTGATGGTGAGGTAGCGCGTGTGCGGGGGCTTCGGCAGCTGCCGATGGCTCAGGCGTTCGCGGCGCCTGGTCTCGTTCGCCAGCTGGCTGGCCAGCGGCGTGCTCTCATCCATCGTGTCCATTACGCTCCGAACCGGTGCTTCAGTTGCTGTTTGAACCGCCTTTTCAACCACCGGGTTCTCCTCCCCGCTCAGGATGCTGAGGAATGCGAGGTCCGCTTCCGCACCACCGGATGTTTCACGTGAAACACGATCGATGTCGACTAGCTCCTCAACCTCGTTGGGCTGCACATCCGTCGTTCCCCGGTTTGTGGAGGAAAACAGTGCGGCGAACGGGGGAATCCTGCTGCCCGGCTTTTTCACGCGCTGCTACTCCTTGTAAAACTCCTGGGGCCCCACGGCCACCAGTACAGACTATCGCTATCGGCTAAAGATCAACCGACGTGGATTCGCACCACGGTGGTCGGCTCGGCAAGGACCGCGTCACCAACGGTGACCACCTCGGTTTCCTTTCCTCCCAGGCGTCGGATGACCTTGGCGGCCTTCTCGATCTCCTCGGCGGCACTGCGGCCCTTAATGGCCAGGACCTGGCCGCTGCCGTGCAGCAGCGGAATGGTCAGGCCGGCCAGGTTGGTCAGGGCGGATACCGCACGGGCCGTCGCCACATCGGCGTCGATGAGGTCCACGACCTGCTCGGCGCGCCCGCGCATCACTGTCACATTGTCCAGGCCCAGGTCTTCCACGACCTCCGAGAGCCACACGCAGCGGCGCTCCAGCGGCTCCACCAGGGTCAGGTCCAGGTCCGGGCGGGCGATGGCCAGGGCCAGGCCCGGGAGCCCGGCACCGCTGCCGACGTCGGCCACCCTGGCGTGCGGGGCGATCAGGTCCGCCACGACGGCGCAGTTCAGCACGTGGCGGCTCCACAGCCGCGGGACCTCCCGCGGGCCCAGCAGGCCGCGTTCCATGCCGGAGGTGGCCAGGTGGTGCACGTACCGCTCCGCCAGCGGCAGGCGGTCGCCAAATACGGCCTCTGCCGCGCGGCGTTCCTCCGCGGTGAGTTCCACTTCGCTGCTCACGTTCGGATGCCCTTCCACCGGCCTAGGCTTCTGTCAGGGAAACGACGATGTGACGGCGGCTGCCCTCACCCTCGGACTCGCTGTGGAGCCCCAGGGCGGCGACGGCGTCGTGGACCAGCTTGCGCTCGTAGGCGCTCATCGGCTCCAGCGCCACGTCCTCGCCGGTTTCGCGGGCCTGGGCCACGGCGTCCTCGGCAATGCGCTGGAGCTCCCCGGCGCGGCCGGCGCGGTACCCGGTGATGTCCAGGACCAGGCGGGAGCGGTTGCCCGTGGAGGTCAGGACGGCCAGCCGGGTCAGCTCCTGGAGGGCTTCCAGCGTTTCGCCGTCCTGCCCGATCAGTGCGCGCAACGGCTCGTTGTCCTCCTCCTCGCTGAGGATGGAGATGTAGGTGCGCCCGCCGCGCACCTCGATGTCGATGTCGCCGTCGATGTCGGCGATGTCCAGGAGTTCCTCCAGGTAGTCGGCGGCAACGTCGCCCTCCTCCTCGAGGCGGCTGGGGGCGGTCTCCTCGACGATTTCGTCGGTCACGGCGCTTTCCTCCACATTGCTCATGGCCTACTTCTTCCTTCGGTTCTTGCGCTGCGGCTGCTGGCGCTGCGTCTTCGGTTCAGCGATCACCGGTGCGCCCTCCACCGGAGCCTCCGCCTTCTTCTGCCCGACGGGAGGCAGGCCCTTGGCGGCGCGACGCTCATTGAGCTCCTTCTCCGCCTGGGAGCCGGGGGTCGGGTTGTTGCGGATGACGTAGAACTGCTGGCCCAGGGTCCACAAGTTGGTGGCCGTCCAGTAGATGAGCACACCGATGGGGAAGTTGATGCCACCGATGCCGAAGACCAGCGGAAGGATGTAGAGCATCATCTTCTGCTGCTGCATGAAGGGACCCTCGAGGGCCTCCTTGGTCATGTTCTTCGACATGATCTGCTTCTGGGTGATGAACTGGGAGGCGGTCATCGCCACGATCATGATCAGCGCCACGATGATGACCGAGACGCTGGGGGAACCGGACCCGATGGTGGCCAGGAAGGTGTCGGACAGGCGGGCGCCGAAAATCGAGGAATCGTCGAAGCTGCGCACGTGCTCGGGGGAAAGCGCCCCGATGCCCTCGCCGGCTGCCTTGGCGATGGCCGTGTTGTTCAGCACCGTGAACAGCGCGAAGAAGAACGGCATCTGGATCAGGATCGGCAGGCAGGACGAGAGCGGGTTCGTCTTGTGCTTCTTGAACAGCTCGCGCTGCTCGGCCACCATGGCCTGCTGCGAGAGCTGGTCCCGTTTGCCCTTGTACTTGGCCTGCAGCTTGCGCAGGTCCGGCTGCAGGGCCTGCATGGCGCGCTGGGCCTTGATCTGCTTGACGAAGACCGGAATCAGGGCGGTGCGGATCACCAGCACCAGGAAGATGATGGACAGCGTCCAGGTCCAGCCGGAGTGCGGATCCATCCCCAGCCGGGAGAAGAGCTCGTGGAAGGCCCAGAGGATCCAGGAGACCACCTGGCGGAAAGGCCACAGCAGCGTGTCAAAGAAACCCATTAGTCGGTCATGCTCCTCGGGCCGCGTCAGCGGCGTCGTCGTCGGGGGGAATCGGGGGATGGTTCATCACCATGATCTTTGGCGTCTTGCCCTCGGGCCAAATCCTGCGCCCGGGGGGCACGTGATCTATCCCTCCATGACTCCAGGGATGGCAGCGGCAGACCCGCCACGCCGCCAGTCCCGCGCCCTTGAGCGCGCCATGGACGGTGACGGCCTCGAGCGCATACGCCGAGCAGCTGGGAAAGTACCGGCAGACGTCGCCATAGAGCGGCGAGAAGACCTTGCGGTAGGCCTTGAGGAGCAGGATCAGCAGTTGGCGCGGCACATCCAGCGCCCTGCGCAGGAGGGCGGGCAGCGGCTGGCGCGGTTCACCTGCCACGCTCCCCCGCCCCCTTCCCGGCCGCTGGGGTGCCTGCGGCCTTGCGGCAGGCGGCCTCCAGCGCGGCGCGGGCCTCGGTGGAGAGCTCGTCCCAGCCGGCGGCTGCGGCGGGCGGGAGCGCGCGCACGACGACGTCGAACCCGGTGCCGCGCTCGGCCAGGGACTGGGCAGCCACCTCGCGCAGGCGGCGCTTGACCAGGTTGCGGGCGACGGCGTTGCCGACGGCCTTGGAGACAATGAAGCCGAAGCGCGTCGGTTCCCCGGCCTGCCCGGCACCGCGGGCGCGCGCATATAGCACGACGTTCCGGCGCCCAGAACGGGCGCCGGAACGTACGGTGGCGGAGAAGTCCAGCGCGGACCGCATCCGGTGTTCCTTGGGCAGCATGGCGTCAAACGCCTGTGCTGATGCGGGAATCACCCATGCGCAGTGCCGGCTGGACCTGCACGCTGATGCTATGCAGAAAGTTCGGTACGGCCCTTGGAACGGCGAGCAGCCAGGATGGCGCGGCCGGCGCGGGTGCGCATACGAAGGCGGAAGCCGTGCTTCTTGGCACGACGGCGGTTATTCGGCTGAAAAGTCCGCTTGCTCACGGTAGTAACTCCAAGACGATCAATTGATGCGCCTTACCCGTGGAAGTACAGGCCGACGCGTCGTATTAGGGTGCCCGTCCCGGCGCTGCTCCGCGCTGGCCCGGAAACCGGACAAGGACGTGGAGTATTGCCAAAAACGTACACATAGGACTAAACCACGATAGGCGCTGGGGCGAAGGTCCGTCAAACCGGCGCGCGGCCGCAGGTCCCACTCCGGCCAGGGCCGCGCCCATGGGGTCAGGGTGGCGCCCGGGCGCCCCTGCAGGTTTCGCGGACCGGGTTCACGGGCAGGGGTCATGGACAGGGGTCAGCGGTGGCGGCGACGCTTTTTGCTCCCCTGGACTTGCCCACAGGCTGTGAGTAGCGAATTCCCTGCTGTGGACAACACCGGCCAGCGCCGGGAGGGCCGGGTGCGGCCCGGACGTGCGCGGGGGCGCGGGGCCTGATTTGACGCGGCATAAGACGGAATCGCGGCGCGCGTGGCAGGGGACACAAGTTATCCACGGGCTGTGAATAACGCTGTGGATAGACGGTAGGATGGGGGTTCGGGCCACCGCCTCCACATGCGGCGCCGAGCCATAGCCGCTGGTCGGCGGAGGATTCTTGAAGGGACTGCAGATTAGTGAGCACTGACGAGTCGAACAGCGTCGGAAGCGCCTGGCGCCAGGTTGTCCGCAACCTGGAACAGGATGACCGCGTCACGCCGCGCCAGCGGGCCTTCGTCGTGCTGGCCCAGCCACTGGGCCTGATCGGTTCGACCCTGCTGCTCGCCGTCCCGAACGAACTCACCCGCGAAGTCCTGCAGACCCAGCTCAAGGCCCCCCTGGACGACGCGCTGCGTACAGTGTTCCGCGACGACATCCTTTGTGCCTTCAGCATCGACGCCGACCTGATTCCGGTGCCGGCCGAGCCGGCCGAGCCGGAACCGCAGCCGCAGCCCAAGGAGCGCGAGGCCGCCGCGCATCCGCAGCCTTCGCCGCCGTCGACCTCCCAGGAGTTTGGCCGGCTGAACCCGAAGTACATCTTCGACACGTTCGTGATCGGTTCCTCGAACCGCTTTGCGCACGCCGCGGCCGTGGCGGTCGCCGAAGCTCCCGCCAAGGCCTACAACCCGCTGTTTATCTACGGCGATTCAGGGTTGGGCAAGACCCACCTGCTGCACGCGATCGGCCACTATGCACGCCACCTCTACAACGGCATCCGCGTGCGCTATGTGAACTCTGAGGAGTTCACCAACGACTTCATCAACTCCATTCGCGACGATGAGGGAACCAGCTTCAAGCAGACGTACCGCAACGTGGACATCCTGCTCATCGACGACATCCAGTTCCTGGCGAACAAGGACGCCACGCAGGAGGAGTTCTTCCACACCTTCAACGCGCTGCACAACCACAACAAGCAGGTCGTGATCACCTCCGACCTGCCTCCCAAGCAGCTGTCCGGCTTCGAGGACCGCATGCGTTCGCGCTTCGAGTGGGGACTGCTCACGGACATCCAGCCGCCCGAGCTGGAGACCCGCATCGCGATCCTGCGCAAAAAGGCGACCGCGGAGGGCCTCTCGGCGCCGGACGATGTCATGGAGTACATCGCCTCGAAGATCTCCACCAACATCCGCGAGCTGGAGGGTGCGCTGATCCGCGTGACGGCCTTCGCCTCGCTGAACAGCCAGTCCGTGGACATGGCCCTGGCGGAGACGGTCCTCAAGGACCTGATTACGGACGAGGGGGCCCAGGAGATCACGGCGGCCACGATCGTGGCGCAGACCGCGGACTATTTCAACCTCAGCATCGACGAGTTGAACAGCAAATCCCGCACCCGGACCCTGGTGACAGCGCGGCAGATCGCGATGTACCTGCTGCGCGAGCTCACGGACATGTCGCTGCCGAAGATCGGCCAGGAATTGGGCGGACGCGACCACACCACGGTCATCCACGCGGACCGCAAGATCCGTGAGCTGATGGCCGAACGGCGCGCCATTTTCAACCAGGTCACGGAGCTGACCAACCGGATCAAGCAGCACCAGCGCGAGGGCTGAAACTCAGTTCCATTCGGAAAAAGCCACAGTTGTGGATAAGGCTGTGGATGGTTAAGTGGATCATGGCCGAAATCCTGCGCATAACTCCCCCGATGCCTGTGGATCCCTTAAATGGCGCGGATTTCTGTCCACCGCTCGCAGGGGGTTAACGGTTTACAAGACACAGATTGTGCACATGCATAATCCGCGGAAAATCCCGGCCCCATCAAGTTATCCACAGTATCCACAGCAGTTATTAACACTACGAACTACATCTTTTGGGAATTCCAGATAACAAAACCCTCCGGGCTTCCTGCGGCCCAACCACCTCGAGCCGGACCCCTGGAACCGGCCCCTTTGAGCCCGACCCCCTTGAAACCGGAAGCCATCCCCTCTGGAACACCCGGCCGGGAACCCCCTCCAAGAACTCAGATCCGCAGCAGCCCCGCCCTAAAACGGGAAGATGCTCAGTCCCGGCAGATGGACCGGAGGAGGCGGCGGACCGGGCAGGCGGAGCGGGCTAAGCTTGCTCCGACAAACGTGTAATTCCAGTCGCTGCGGAAGGCGGACCACTTCGTGAAGTTCAGTGTCGAGAGGGACGTGCTCGCCGAGGCCGTATCGTGGACCGCCCGATCGCTCTCCCAGCGTCCGCCGTCTCCTGTCCTCTCCGGCATCCTGATCACGGCGGCTTCCGGAACCGTGGCGCTGGCCGGCTTCGACTACGAGATTTCCGCGCACCTGGAGATCCCGGCCGAAACCACCGAGGAAGGCACCATCCTCGTGTCCGGCAAGCTCCTGGCGGAGATTTGCCGTTCGCTGCCCCAAGCCATGGTGACCATCGAAACCGACGGCACCAAGGTCAACGTCACCTGCGGCCGCAGTCGCTTTCACCTGGCCACCATGCCGGTGGCCGACTACCCCGAACTGCCGGTGCTTCCGGACATCGCGGGCGTGGTCGACGGCGAGGCCTTCGCCCAGGCCGTCAGCCAGGTGATCGTTGCCGCTTCCAAGGACGACACCCTTCCGATCCTTACCGGCGTGAAGATGGAGATCGAGGACGACCTGATCACCTTCCTCGCCACCGACCGCTACCGCCTGGCCATGCGCGAGGTCTCGTGGAAGCCCTCGGTTCCAGGAATTTCCACCTCCGCCCTGGTCAAAGCGAAAACCCTGAACGAAGTCGCCAAGACCCTCGGCAGCTCCGGCGAACTGAAGATCGCCCTCGGCGAGAGCAGCGAACTGATCGGTTTCGAATCCGGAAGCCGCCGGACCACCTCGCTGCTCGTGGACGGCGACTACCCCAAGATCCGCTCGCTCTTTCCCGAAAACACGCCCATCCACGCCACGGTGCGCACCACGGACCTGATCGAGGCCGTGCGCCGCGTCGCGGTCGTTGCGGAACGGAACACCCCCGTCCGGCTCGCGTTCACCCAGGGACAGCTTGCCCTGGACGCCGGCACCGGCGAAGATGCCCAGGCCGAGGAGGCCATCGAGGCGCAGTTGGACGGCGAGGACATCACGGTCGCCTTCAACCCCGCCTACCTGGGGGAAGGCCTGAACGCCTTCGCCAGCGAGTTCGTGCGCTTTTCCTTCACCAGCGCCCCCAAGCCGGCCATGATGACGGCGCAGGATTCGCTCGACGGCGGGGACCGCGACGACTACCGCTACCTGGTGATGCCCGTTCGCCTGCCCAACTAGCCGGGCCGGGCGGGACGCGTGTACATCTCCCACCTTTCCCTGACCGATTTCCGCAGCTACGCGCAGGCGGACTTCGAGCTGGGCCCGGGCACCACGGTGTTCGTGGGTTCGAACGGCGTCGGCAAGACCAACATCGCCGAAGCGATCGGCTACCTGGCTTCCCTGTCCTCGCACCGGGTCTCCACCGATGCCCCGCTGATCCGCTTTGGCGCGGAACGGGCGCTGGTGCGGGCGCGGGTGGCGCGCGGGGGCCAGGCCACCGCCGTCGAACTGGAGATCACCGCCGGAAAGGCCAACCGGGCACGCATTAACCGCGCCAACCCGGTGCGGGCCCGGGACATCCTCGGGATCGTGCGCACGGTGCTGTTCGCGCCGGAAGACCTGGCCCTGGTGAAGGGGGATCCGGCCAACCGCCGGCGATTCCTTGATGACCTCATGGTGGCGCTGCGTCCGCATCACGCGGCGACCCGGGGCGACTACGAACGGGTCCTCAAGCAGCGCAACGCGCTGCTGAAGTCCGCCCGCTCGGGCCGGTACACCGCGGCGCACGAATCCACCCTTGAAGTCTGGGACCAGCACCTTGCCCAGGCCGGCGCCCGCCTGCTGCGCGGACGGCTGGACGTGCTGGAACTGCTTTCGGCCCACCTGGGAACGGAATATGCGGGCCTGACGGACGGGTCCAAGGCCGCCACCGCGCGGTACCGTTGCACCGTGGTGGAGGAACTGGACGACGACGGCGGCACCGCCGCGCTGCCCGCCACGGCGCTGCCCCCTTCCGCGATCCCCTCCGCGTCCCAGGACCGGGACCGGCAGGACCCGGCGGGCGGGACACGGGAGGCCGGTGCCGTGCGTGCCCCCGGGTTGGAGGGGGCCGGGATCGGGGACCTGGAGCGGATGTTCCTGGAGGCCCTGGCCGCGCACCGGAAAAAGGAGACCGAACGCGGAATCACCCTGGTGGGGCCGCACCGGGATGAGCTCGACCTGTTCCTGGGGCCCGCACCGGCCAAGGGCTACGCCTCCCACGGAGAGACCTGGTCGCTGGCGCTGGCCCTGCGGCTGGCGTCGTACCGCGTGCTCGGGGAGGACGATCCGCGCGAGGGGGCCGGACCGATCCTGATCCTGGACGATGTGTTCGCCGAACTGGACGCCGACCGCCGCAGCCGCCTGGCCGCCGTCGTGGCCGGTGCCGAGCAGGTGATCGTCACCGCGGCCGTGGCCGCGGATGTGCCCTCCGAACTGGGAGGGCGGGTGCTTAGGGTAACGCCGGGGCACGTGTCGCCGTGAGCGCCGAAGAGCCGCAGCCCCAAGAATTCGACGCCGCCCGGGCGATGCTGAACCGGATGCGGCAATCGGCCCTGGCCCGCGGCGAAATCCGCATCGACGCCGCGCAGGCCAAGCGGGCCGGCGAACGCAAGGCCGCCGACCGCGCCCAGCGGCGGAAGGGGCCGGCCCCGGTCCAGTACGACGACGGACGCGACCCGCAGGGCATCGGCAACGTCTTCGGCCGCATGGTGCGCGACCGCGGCTGGACCTCCCCGGTGGCCGTCGGATCCGTGATTTCCCGCTGGGAGGAGCTGGTGGGGCCGCAGATTTCCGCGCACTGCCGGCCGGAGAGCTTTGAGGCGACCACCGTGGTGGTGCGCTGCGATTCGACCGCATGGGCCACCCAGCTGCGCCTCCTGAGCCACAGCCTGCTCAAGCACTTCGACGAAAAACTGGGACCGGGGGTGGTGACCGCGATCCAGGTGATCGGCCCGGCCGCCCCGAGCTGGCGCAAGGGCATGCGGCGGGTTGCCGGACGGGGGCCGCGGGACACCTACGGCTGAGCCCGAAGGGCCCGGCGGCGGATTGGGGGCCGGCCCGGCGGGACGCCTGCAGGCGCGCTGGGGGGTGTGGGGCGGCATGGCCCCTTGATGTGGACCCCTAAAGCCCTCCTACGGGCATTCATGGGCCTGTGGAGGGCAAGTGGCGGGCGCGTTCCGCGCTTTTCCCAGCCCAAACACGGTAGAATTGATTGTATGGTGTCCCTCCAGTCCGGAGGGGCGCCGGTTCATGAGTGGGCCCAACTCATACGGGGGCCTGCCCGCCCGATGCACAAGGAGTCTGCAGCGCCTGTGGCTACTGAGAACACCGCACCCCAGGAAGATCCCTCCGTGGAGGCCGGGGAATTGGCCACCGGAAAGGCGGAACGCGACTACGGCGCGTCCGCCATCACGGTGCTCGAGGGCCTCGAGGCCGTGCGCAAGCGCCCCGGCATGTACATCGGCTCCACCGGTCCCCGCGGCCTGCACCACCTGGTGTACGAGGTCGTGGACAACTCGGTGGACGAGGCCCTGGCCGGCTACTGCGACCACATCAAGGTCACCCTCCAGGAAGACGGCGGCGTGCGCGTCGAGGACAACGGCCGCGGCATCCCCGTGGACATCCACCCCACCGAGGGCAAGCCGACCGTCGAGGTCGTGATGACCATCCTGCACGCCGGCGGCAAGTTCGGCGGTGGCGGTTACGCCGTGTCCGGAGGCCTGCACGGCGTGGGCATCTCCGTGGTGAACGCGCTCTCGCGCCGGGTGGACACGGTCGTCAAGCGCCAGGGCCACGCCTGGCGGATGTCCTTCGGTGACGGCGGCAAGCCGCAGGGCCCGCTGGTCAAGGGCGAAGCCACCACGGAAACCGGCACCACCCAGACGTTCTACGCGGACCCGGAGATCTTCGAGTCGACGGAATACGACTTCGAGACCCTGCGCGCCCGCTTCCAGCAGATGGCCTTCCTGAACAAGGGCCTGCGCATCACGCTGACGGACGAGCGCCGCGCCGAAATGGACGAGGACGAGATCGCCGAGAGCGGCGAGGAAGAACAGGCGCCCAAGCACCGCGTCGTCGACTACCGCTACGAGGCCGGCCTGCTGGACTACGTCAAGTACCTCAACGCCTCCAAGAAGGTCGACCTGGTCCACGAGGACGTCATCTCCTTTGAGTCCGAGGACACGGAGAAGAAGATCTCCGTGGAGGTCGCGATGCAGTGGACCACCGCCTACTCCGAGTCCGTGCACACCTACGCGAACACCATCAACACCCACGAGGGCGGAACGCACGAGGAGGGTTTCCGCGCCGCGATGACGGCGCTGATCAACCGCTATGCGCGCGAGAAGCAGATCCTCAAGGACAAGGACGACAACCTCACCGGCGACGACATCCGCGAGGGCCTGACCGCCGTCATCTCGGTCAAGCTCGGCGAGCCGCAGTTCGAGGGCCAGACCAAGACCAAGCTGGGCAACTCGATCGCCAAGGGCTTTGTCCAGGGCGTCGTCAACGAGGAGCTCGGCGACTGGCTGGAGCGCAACCCGACCACGGCCAGGGACATCATCCGCAAGGCGCAGCTGGCCGCGACCGCGCGCATGGCTGCCCGGAAGGCCCGCGAAAACGCCCGCCGCAAGTCGCCGCTGGAATCCTTCGGCATGCCCGGCAAGCTCTCCGACTGCTCCTCGAAGAACCCGGTGGAGTGCGAGGTCTACATGGTGGAGGGCGACTCGGCCGGCGGTTCGGCCAAGCGCGGCCGCAACCCCGAGACCCAGGCGATCCTGCCGCTGCGCGGCAAGATCCTGAACGTCGAACGCGCCCGCCTGGACAAGGCGCTCGGAAATACCGAGGTCCAGTCCATGATTACGGCCTTCGGGACCGGCATCGGCGAGGAATTCGACCTCGCCAAGCTGCGCTACCACAAGATCGTCCTGATGGCCGACGCCGACGTCGACGGACAGCACATCACCACCCTGCTGCTGACGCTGCTGTTCCGCTACATGCGCCCGCTGATCGAAAACGGGTTCGTCTACCTGGCGCAGCCGCCGCTGTACCGCATCAAGTGGTCCAACGCCGCGCACGACTACGTGTTCAGCGACCGCGAGCGGGACGAGGCACTGAAGAAGGGCCAGGCGGCGAACAAGCGCCTGCCCAAGGACAACGGCATCCAGCGCTACAAGGGCCTGGGCGAGATGGACTACACCGAGCTGTGGGACACCACCATGGATCCGGAACGCCGCACCCTGCTGCAGGTCACCATGGAGGACGCCGCCGCCGCGGACCAGATCTTCTCCGTGCTGATGGGCGAGGACGTCGAGTCCCGGCGCTCGTTCATCCAGCAGAACGCGAAGGACGTGCGCTTCCTGGACATCTGATCCGGGCGCCCCTTCGACGCATGCAGACTTTGACTAGAGGAAGAACCCGATGAGCGACGAGACTCCCGAGAACCCGCAGAACCCGCAGAACTTTGAGGCCGCGCAGGAGCCCGTGGAGGGCACCGTGATCGACCGCGTCGAGCAGGTGGACCTGCAGACCGAGATGCAGCGGTCCTACCTGGACTACGCCATGGCCGTGATCGTTGGCCGTGCGCTGCCGGACGTGCGCGACGGCCTCAAGCCCGTGCACCGCCGCGTGCTGTACGCGATGTTCGACGGCGGCTACCGCCCGGAGCGGGCCTACAACAAGTGCGCCCGCGTGGTCGGCGAGGTCATGGGCCAGTACCACCCCCACGGCGACACCGCCATCTACGACGCCCTGGTGCGCCTGATCCAGGACTGGACCATGCGCTACCCGCTGGCGCTGGGCCAAGGCAACTTCGGTTCCCCCGGCAACGACGGCGCCGCCGCCCCGCGGTACACCGAGACCAAGATGGCCCAGCTGGCCATGGAAATGGTCCGGGACATCGACGAGGAAACCGTCGACTTCCAGGACAACTACGACGGCAAGAACCAGGAGCCGACGGTCCTTCCGGCGCGCTTCCCAAACCTGCTGGCCAACGGCTCCTCCGGCATCGCCGTGGGCATGGCCACCAACATTCCGCCGCACAACCTGCGCGAACTGGCCGAGGGCGTGCAGTGGTACCTCGACCACCCGGGGGCCTCCAAGGAAGAGCTGCTCGAGGCGCTCCTCCAGCGCATCAAGGGCCCCGACTTCCCCACCGGTGCCATGATCCTGGGCCACAAGGGCATCGAGGACGCCTACCGCACCGGACGCGGCTCCATCACCATGCGGGCGGTGGTCAGCGTCGAGGAACTCCAGGGCCGCACCTGCCTGGTCGTGACCGAGCTTCCCTACCAGGCCAACCCGGACAACCTGGCGATCAAGATCGCCGAGCTGGTCAAGGACGGCAAGATCCAGGGCATTGCCGACCTGCGCGACGAGACCTCCGGCCGCACCGGCCAGCGCCTGGTGATCGTGCTCAAGCGCGACGCCGTGGCAAAGGTCGTCCTGAACAACCTCTACAAGCACACCTCGCTGCAGGAGAACTTCTCCGCGAACATGCTGGCGCTGGTGGACGGGGTGCCCCGCACGCTGTCCCTGGACGCGTTCATCCGCCACTGGGTGACGCACCAGATCGAGGTCATTGTCCGGCGCACCAAGTTCCGCCTGCGCAAGGCGGAGGAGGCCGCCCACATCCTGCGCGGCCTGCTCAAGGCGCTCGACGCCCTCGACGAGGTCATTGCCCTGATCCGCCGCTCGCCCACCGTGGAGGCCGCGCGCGAGGGCCTGAAGAAGCTGCTGGAGATCGACGACGTGCAGGCCCAGGCCATCCTGGACATGCAGCTGCGCCGACTGGCCGCCCTGGAGCGCCAAAAGATCACCGACCAGCACGCCAAGCTGGAGGCGGAGATCGCCGAGTACCGGGTGATCCTCGGGGACCCGGGACGCCAGCGCCAGATCATCTCGGAGGAGCTGCACGAGATCGTCGCCAAGCACGGCGACGAGAGGCGCACCAAGATCCTCATGGGCTACGACGGCGACATGTCCGTCGAGGACCTCATCCCCGAAGAGGAAATGGTCGTCACGATCACCCGCGGCGGGTACGTCAAGCGCACCCGCAGCGACAACTACCGCTCGCAGAACCGCGGCGGCAAGGGAATCAAGGGCGCGCAGCTGCGCGGCGACGACGTCGTCGAGCACTTCTTCGTCACCACCACCCACAACTGGCTGCTGTTCTTCACCAACCACGGGCGCGTCTACCGGGCCAAGTGCTACGAGCTTGCCGAGGCCGGCCGCGACGCCAAGGGCCAGCACGTGGCCAACCTGCTCGCTTTCCAGCCGGACGAGCGCATCGCCCAGGTCCTGGACCTGCGCGACTACGAGCAGGCGCCGTACCTGGTCCTGGCCACCAAGAAGGGCCTGGTGAAGAAGACCCGCCTGGCGGACTACGACACCAACCGCAGCGCCGGGGTTATCGCCATCAACCTGCGCGAGGACGACGAGCTGGTCTCCGCCCAGCTGGTCAGTGAATCCGACGACCTCCTGCTGGTGTCCCGCCACGGCCAGTCGGTGCGCTTCACCGCCACCGACGAGGCGCTGCGCCCGATGGGCCGCAACACCTCCGGCGTGACGGGCATGAAGTTCCGCGACGACGACGAACTCCTCGCCGCCGACGTCGTCACCGAAGGCTCCTACGTCTTCATCGTTACCGAGGGCGGCTATGCCAAGCGCACCTCCATCGACGAGTACCGCGTGCAGGGCCGCGGCGGCCTGGGCATCAAGGTTGGCAAGTACCAGGAGGACCGCGGCCACCTGGTCGGCGCGCTGATCGTCCAGGAGGAGGACGAGGTCCTGGTGGTCATGGAGGGCGGCAAGGTGGTCCGGTCCGATGTGGCCCAGGTCCCGGCCAAGGGCCGCGACACGATGGGCGTGATCTTCGCCAAGCCGGACAAGAAGGACCGCATCATCGCGGTGGCCAGGAACACCGAGCGCGGGCTCGGAACGGACGCCGATGACGATGCAGTACCGTTGGATGCGAACCAGATCCCGGCCGGGACGGAGACCGTTCAGTCCGCTGCGGACGAGGCGGCGCCTGCGGCCGCCAACGACGGAGGTAATGCGTGAGCACCCCGAACACTCCCCGCCCGGGGGCATCCCGCCCGGCCGCGGCCGCCGGGGCACGTCCGGCAGCGCCGCGGCAGGCACCGGCAAGTGCCGCCCGCCCCGCCGCGTCCCCGCGTCCCGCCCAGGCCCAGCGCCCCGCAGCCGGCGCGTCCCGTCCCGCCCAGGGGCAGCAGCGTCCGGCTCCGCGCCCGGGCCAGCAGCAGCTGGTCCGCCCGGTGCCCAAGGCCAAGGTCCGCAAGGCCCGTCTCCTGGTCAGCAAGGTCGACCCGTGGTCCGTGCTGAAGATGGCGTTCCTGCTGTCCGTGGCGCTGGGCATTGTCACCGTGGTCGCCTCCGTGGTGCTGTGGACGGTGCTGGACCTGACCGGCATTTTTGACCGCATCAACGAACTGCTCCGCGACGTTGCCGGCACGGAGAGTTCCTTCGACCTCCAGGAACTCGCCTCGCTGGGCCAGGTGGCCTCCTTCGCGACCATCGTCGCCGTCGTCAATGTGGTCCTGCTGACCGCCCTGTCGATGCTCTCCGCGGTCCTGTACAACATCTCTTCGACCCTGGTCGGCGGTATCGGCGTCACGCTCACCGACGACTAGGGCCCGGCCGGCTCCCGGCCCCCGCCCGGCCCGGCGGGGGGCCCGCCGCCTGGCCCGCAGGCCGAAGACGTGCCGCGGGCCCCAAAGAACCTGCCGCAGGGCCGAAGCAACGGCTCCCGGCGCGGAATCCTCCGTGCCGGGAGCCGTTGTGCGTACCCGTGCCGGGGTGGTTTTGAGGGGGTCTTCCGGTTTGGGCCCCGAAAAACCGCGGAAATACGCCCATTTGGGGCCGATTTGGTTTATCTGCTGTTCTTCGGTAAAGTCTTATCTCGTCCTAAGGGACACTGAGGGCGTATAGCTCAGGCGGTTAGAGCGCTTCGCTGATAACGAAGAGGTCCCAGGTTCAAGTCCTGGTACGCCCACGGATCCCTCCACGGTTGAGTCAAGGAGGACCGCATGCGCAAGCTGTTGGTTCTGGCAGCCGCGATTGCGGGAGTCTTCACTTACCGGAAGTGGAAGGAATCCGAGGCGGAGAAATCCGCCTGGAGCCGGTCGACCGACAAGGTGGACTAGCCACCCCTTCCGGGGGCATGGCGCAATTGGTAGCGCACCTGCTTTGCAAGCAGGGGGTTAGGGGTTCGAGTCCCCTTGCCTCCACCGGATGGAATGTCCCGGACCGCTAGGTCCGGGACATTTTTCTTTGCGGTGACTTTCTTTGCGGTGACTTTCTTTGCAGCGACCTTCTTTGCGGTGGCTTTCTTTGTGGTGATTTTTCTGCGGGGACGCTTCCTGCCCCGCCGGCGGCTCCCGTCGCCCCGGCGCGCCTCGCTAGGGTGGGACGGTGATCTTCCTCCTCGCGGCGCTCGGTATTCTGGGCGCGTCCGCCTCCGGACCCATCATTGCCTCCACCCCCGGGGTCCCCGTCCTGTCCATGGCGTTCTGGCGCAATGCGCTCGGTGCCGCCGTCATGGCGGCCCCCACAGTGGTGCGCGACCCGGGATCCCTGGTCCGGGCCGGCCGCCACGGGTGGGGCTGGAGCGCCGTGGCGGCCCTGGCGCTGGCCCTGCACTTTGCCTGCTTCATGTTCTCCGTCCGCATGACCTCCGTGGCCACGGCCACCGCCCTGGTGTGCCTGCAGTCGGTGTGGATCGCCCTCTACCGGCGGCTGGGCGGGACAGGGCTTCCCTGGGCCGTGGCCGCCGGGATCGCGCTGGCGTTCACCGGAGCCGTCACCATCACCGGCTTCGACCTCGGCGGGGATCGGCGGGCCCTCCTGGGCGATGTGCTGGCCATCGCCGGCGGCATGCTCTCCGCCGTGTATACCCTGGCCGGAGCCAAGGCCCGGCAGTCCCTTGCCACGGGCTCCTACACCACCCTCTGCTACGGGATGGCGGCGGCGGTCCTGCTGGTCCTGTGCCTGGCCTTCAACGTGCCCCTGTGGGGGTTCGGGCCGGCCGGATGGGCGGGGATCCTTGCCCTGACGGCTTTTGCCCAGATAATGGGCCATACGATCCTGAACCACGTGGTCAAGCGCCTGGGTGCCCTGACGGTCTCCACCCTGACCCTGCTGGAGATTCCGGGGGCGGCCCTCCTCGCCGCCCTCCTGCTGGGGGAGTCCCTGCCGGCCGGCACCTATGCGGGCATGGCACTGATCATGGCCGGGTTGGCCGCCGTCGTTCGCGGACAGCGCGCCGCGCTGCCTGCGATGCCTCCGAAGCCTGCAAAGCCTGCGAAGACGGCGGAGTTGTCGCGGGGAACGGACTGATCCCCCGCCGTCCCGCATCCGTGCGGCCATGGAGGTACCGCAGGGTCCGGGCCGGGTAGTAGATGGACAGGAAGAGCAATTCCGGGATCCGCAGGGCCTTCCTTTCGATCCGGTGCGCCCTGTAGGTGCGGCCGAAGCGCGCGACGTAGCGGCGGTAGTCCCCGGGGGAGTCCTCGAGCCGGCGTGCGGACATTCCGGCCACCATAGTGGGGACGTAGCGGATCTTTAGATGGTGCTCGGCAAGGTGCAGGGAAATATCGATGTCCTCGTGCATCTGGTCCGCCTCGTCGCGGCACACCTCCCCGGAAATTGCCTCCCATGCGGTACGGCGCAGGGCCATGTTGGAGCCGAAGAGGAACTGGTGCTGCCGGCAGGCAAGATTCAGGACCAGCTGGCGCAGGCGGTCGTCAGCCTTGAGGCCCCACCGGCGCAGCGGCATGTCGTAGTAGTGCACCGGTCCCGTGGCACCCATGACCTCCGGGTCCAGGAACGCGCCCGCCACCTGCTCCACCCAGTCCGGCTCCAGCACCGAATCGGCGTCGATGCGTCCCAGCACATCCCCGGTGGCCAATCCCAGCCCGGCGTTCCGGGTGGGAACCAGCCCCTGTTCGGCGTCCTGGCGCGCCAGGCGGAGCGGGGCTTGGGGGTGCTCGCGCTGGAGCCGGCGCACGATCTCGGCTGTGCGGTCCGTGGACCGGTTGTCGACCACGATGATTTCCCGAGCGGGCACGCTCTGGCGCAGCGCCGCCGCCACGCACTGCCCGATTACGGCTTCCTCGTTATACGCCGGGATGACCAGGGAAACGCTCGGTTGCCGGGGGTGCACGCCCACAATGTACCAACCCCGCCCGCTCAAAGGCACAGGGCCCCGCGTGTGCGGGGCCCTGTGCCTTTGAGCGTATGTGGCGTGCGTGCTCGCTACTCGGCCGCTCCGTCCGGGGTGCGACGGCGGGCACCACCGCGGGGGCCCGGCTTGGGGACCTCGGAGCTGCCCTCTTCGGGAGCCTCGGGCTCGGAGCCCGCGCCGGCTTCCCCTACGGGGGTCTCCTCCACTTCCCCGGCCGGGAGGGTTTCCCCGATCGGCGCGGTTTCCGGCTCGGTGTCCGCCATGGCGGACCCCGGTGCCGGCACAGCGGGCCCGGCGGCCGGCTCCGCGGACTCCGGGGCACCAGCCACGACCGGGATCGGTGCCGGGTCGACCGGGGCCGGGGACTTCCAGGGATCCTCAACCGGCTTGGAGGCCTTCCACGCGGCGATGCCCGCCGCGGCCGCGGCCGCGAAGACCGCGAAGACCAGGAGGCCCTTTTTGCCGCCCCCGCGGGCCTGTCCCTTCGGGGCCTTGGCGGAGTGCCCGGCGGCAGCCTTCTTCAAGGCCTTTTTGTCCATCTTGACGGCCGCGGCCGCCTTCTGCACCACCGGGGCGGCGGAGACCTCGTCCAGCTTGCGGATCGTGTAATCGGCGGCCTCGCCCAGCTTCACGCTGGCGGCCGGAAGGTATTCGCGGAC
Source organism: Zafaria cholistanensis (assembly GCF_008580665.1). Lineage (GTDB taxonomy): Bacteria > Actinomycetota > Actinomycetes > Actinomycetales > Micrococcaceae > Zafaria > Zafaria cholistanensis. The sequence continues at coordinate 85,919 of NZ_BKDJ01000006.1, read as the reverse complement.
CACCACGTCGCGGGCGTGCTGCAGCGCCGGGGCGGCCTTTTCCGCAGCGCCCTGGATCCTCGGGGTGGCCTCATCGACCACGGCCGAAATCCTCGGGGCAACCCTTTCAAGGCTTTCCTGGATTCGTGGAGTTACCCGGTAGACACCTTCCGCGAGTTCCTGGGCGGCGCGGGACAGGCCTTCCTGGATCTTCGGAGAGGCCGTTTCGATGCCTTTCTCGGCCCAGTACACGGCAGCCTCCACCCTCGGGGCAACCCAATCCCTGGCGCTGTCGGCGGAACTGCCGAGGTCTCGGGCACTGCGTTCGGTCTTCTTCACACGTTCCTCCCGGATGCTAAGGGGCTTTGCGGCCCAGCCTACGCGCATGTCAACCCCGCGGGCCATCGCCCGGCAGCAGGCGGCGGGCGCGTCCTCCCATGTTCACTGTCCGCGTACCCAAGCCGGGCAGGGGTCCGGGTGCTCCGTGGAAGAATGGAGGTCATGACTGCTATCCCCACGCACAAGGCGACCATCCACACCACTCTTGGCGACATTGTTGTGAACCTCTTCGGCAACCACGCGCCGAAGACCGTCAAGAACTTCATTGGCCTCTCCACCGGCGAGCAGACCTGGGTTGACCCCCAGAGCGGCGAGGAGAAGACCGGAACTCCGCTGTACAACGGCACCATCTTCCACCGCATCATCTCCGACTTCATGATCCAGGGCGGGGATCCGCTGGGCCAGGGCATCGGCGGCCCGGGCTACCGCTTCGATGACGAGATCAACCCGGACCTGGACTTCACCCAGCCGTACAAGCTGGCCATGGCCAACGCCGGCATCCAGGGTGGCCGCGGCACCAACGGCTCCCAGTTCTTCATTACCTCGGTTCCCACCACGTGGCTGCAGGGCAAGCACACCATCTTCGGCGACGTGACCGATGAGGCTTCCCGCGCCGTCGTCGACTCGCTGAACTCCGTTCCCACGGACGGCCGCGACAAGCCGCTCGAGGACGTCGTGATCTCCAGCATCGACATCGAGGAGCTCTAGGCAGCTTCCCGGCGCCGCACCGGCGCACCTGGTCCCGCCCGGTCCCCGCAAGGAAGCCACGGCGGGACCTTGCCGTTTAAGACCTTGCCGTTTAAGAGCGTGCCGTTCACGAGGCCGTTCAGGAGACGTGAAGACTTGGGCGATCCATACCGTGCCGGGTCGGCCGCCCTCCCACCCATCATCACGACCAAGCACCAGGAGTCCACCCATGGCCTTCGGCCAACCCGCGCACCAGCCCGAGATGGAAGTGCCGGTCTGCCCCCGCCACCCCGACCGCCCCTCCTACGTGCGGTGCCAGCGCTGCGGCAGGCCGGCCTGCCCGGAGTGCCAGCGCTCCGCAGCGGTCGGCGTCCAGTGCATCGACTGTGTCGCCGAGGCCAACCGCACCCTGCGCGCACCCCGGACCTTGCTGGGCGGCAGGGTGCGCGACGGCAAGCCGGCAGCCACCTATACGCTGATCGGACTGTGCGTGGCGGTCTACGCGCTGCAACTGCTGTCCCCCGGGGTGCAGGAGGCACTGGCCTACAACGGGGTGTACACCGGGTCGGAGCCGTGGCGGATGCTCACCTCAACGTTCCTGCATTCGCAGGGCTTCCTGATGCACATTGCATTCAACATGTACGCGCTGTTCATCACCGGGCGGATCCTTGAGCCTATGCTGGGCCGGGCACGGTTCCTGGCCCTGTACCTGCTGGCCGGCTTGGGTGGTTCCGTGGCCGTTCTGCTGATCAATCCCTATTCGTGGGTCGTGGGCGCCTCCGGAGCGGTGTTCGGGCTGTTCGGGGCCCTGCTGGTGGTCACCCGCGCCCGCGGGGGCAACTACAAGCCGGTCCTGGTGCTGCTGGGCATCAACCTGGCGATTGGATTCATTCCCGGCACCAACATCGCCTGGCAGGCCCACCTGGGAGGACTTGCGGCGGGAGCCGCCCTGGCCGCGGTGTTCGCCTACGCACCGCGGGGACCGCGCCGGGCGCTCCTCCAGTGGACGGGCGTGTTGGTGGTGGCAGCAGTGCTGCTGGCGCTGACCTGGGTCGGCTGGCAGAACGTGCTTCAGGATGTGGCCCAGCGGTACGGCGCCGCCTAGCCAAGAGATTGCCGTGGGCCCAGCCCGGGAGGGGTTTCCACACCCCTTATCCACAGTGTTAATAACTGACACCCATGTAATTCCCTGCGCGGAAGCATTCGTTCCAGCCGGAAACCCGGGACCGACCAGCACAGAAAACCCTTCCGGCCTCAATATGCACACGCAAATCCACATCTGTGGATAACGCTGTGCACAGATTGTGGGGTGTGGATAGGCGGACTGAGGGCTATCCCATTGCGTGGCCTTCCGGGGGCCAATGCCCCCATCTTCCGCGGTTTTACGGGGGATATCCAGAGGTGCGCTAAATTCTCCACAGAACTTCTCCACAGTGTTAATAACTCAACCCCCCGCGATTCCCGGGGCCGGACCGCCTGCATCCGCGCCATTCCGGGCCCTCGAATACAGTTACCAACACAATTGTCCCCATCTGTGGATAACTCTGTGCACAGACTGTGGTTTCCCGGCCCGGGGAAGCCATTCAGGGCCACTAGGATCAGGGGGTGAAATCCCCCGAGTCCTCCGGTCCCACCGCGCTCCCCCAAGCGGTTTCTCCGGGTTCCACACCTGCCGTGGATTCCGCACCTACCCTAAACTCCGTACCTTCCGCAGGCCGGGCATCTTCGCTTGAAGGGGCACAAGCCGCCCGCCGGGCCTGGACCGTTGCCGCACTCACGCTGCTGGCGCTGGTAGCCGGGGCTGCCTTCCGCTCGACCACCGGGGCCCTGCTGGAGCCGCTGGAGTCCGAATTCGGCTGGACCCGCTCCGCAACCAGCGGCGCGGTCGCCGCGAACCTGGTGGTTTACGGCCTGACCGCGCCCTTCGCAGCCGCCGCCATGGAACGGTTTGGGGTGAAGAGGGTGGTGGCTGGCGGCCTGCTGCTCACCGCCGCCGGCAGCGCCCTGACCACGGTCATGTCCGAGCTGTGGCAGCTGTGGATCCTCTGGGGGGCGTTCATCGGCGCCGGCACCGGGGTTATGGCCCTGGTCTTCGGGTCCATCGTGGCCAACCGCTGGTTCGCCGCCCGGCGCGGGCTGGTGATGGGCCTCTTCTCCGGCGCCAATGCCTGCGGACAACTGATCTTCCTGCCGTTGATCGTCCACCTGGCGCACTCCCCCGGCTGGCGGGCGGCCGCCCTGGCCGTGGCCTTCGTGGCGGCCTTGGCCGTTCCGTTGTGGCTGCTGGGGTTCGCCGACCGGCCACAGGACCTGGGCCTGCGTCCCTACGGGGAAAACCCGGACGATCCCCAGCCGGACCCCGTTCCGTCCCCCGTGCCGGCCTGGAAGCTGGCGGTGGTGGTGCTCCGTGAAGCGGCGTGCAGGCGGGTGTTCTGGATCCTGGCCTTCACCTTTTTCGTCTGCGGCTGGTCCACCAACGGGCTGGTCCAAACCCATTTCATTCCCGCCGCGCACGACCACGGCATGCCCGCCACCACGGCCGCCGGGCTGCTGGCGATCATCGGGGTGTTCGATATCGCCGGGACGGTCCTCTCCGGCTGGCTGACGGACCGCTTCGACCCTGCCCTCCTCCTGGTCGCCTACTACGGCCTGCGCGGGCTCTCGCTCCTCTTTATCAACACCATGCTGGCCCCGGCCATCGAGCCCCCGCTGTGGATCTTCATCGTCTTCTACGGCCTTGACTGGGTAGCAACCGTGCCCCCGACGGTGGCGCTGTGCCGGGAGCACTTCGGCATCCAGCGTGCGGGCATTGTGTTCGGCTGGGTGTTCGCCGCGCACATGGTCGGCGCCGGCATTGCTTCCACCGCGGCCGGGTGGATCCGTGAAAGCACCGGCAGCTATGCGCTGGCGTGGATGTCCGCCGCCGTCCTGTGCGGGGTGGCAGCACTGTCCCTGTGCGTCATCCGGTCTCCCGGGAGGCGCCTGCCCCCTGGAAGGCCGCCCGGGGACGCGGCGGGTACGTGACAGGCCCCGCCCCCGCAGCTAGCGTGGTGGAGTCTGTGGAAGACACCCGCACAGAAGCCCGGAGGAGAGCCGCCGTGCCGCTGGAACACCGGCCGATCACGCCCGCCGACACCGGGGCGTGGAGCGTCCTGACGAACGCGCTCGCCGCGGCGGACGGCACCGGCGAGCGCTACGCCCCCGGGGACCTGGCGGAGGAACTGCTGGAACCCGGCTTCACTCCGGCCTTCGACAGCACGGGGGTCTGGGACGGGGACCGGATGGTCGGCTACGGGCAGCTGCGCGTGAAAGCCGTCCTGCTCGAGGGGCAGGCGATGGCCAGTATCCACGGGGGTGTGCACCCGGCCTACCGGGGGCGCGGCGTAGGGCGGGCCATCATGGACCGCATGGAGGCACGCGCCAGCGGCCTCTCCGCCCAGCGCCATCCCGGAGCTCCGGTGCGGCTCAACGTGTGGGCCCCCGTCCCGGACTCGGGAACCGCCCGTCTTGCGGCCGCCCGCGGCTATGTGCCGGTGCGCTACTTCCAGGACATGCGCCTGGACCTGTACCACTGGCAGGATCCGGACCCCGGAGGACCGTCGCCACGTGCAGTCCCTTTCGAACCACGCCATGCCGAGGCGGTCCGACTGGCCCATAACGAGGCCTTCGCCGACCACTGGGGCTCCACGCCGCGGACTCCCGAAGCGTGGGCAGACATGCTCGCATCGCGCAGCGCGCGCCCGGAGCTCTCCCGCGTCGCGCTCGCCGAACCGCCGGCCGGAGCATCCCTTGATCCGGCCGGGCCCGGCGCCCCGGCCACGGACTCCCCCACCGCGCACTTCCCCACCGCGGGCTCCCCCGCCGGCGCCGTCGACTCCTACGTCCTCTGCGCCGAATGGGTGCCCGGAACGCTCCACGTCAACCTGGTCGGGACCCGGCGGCGGGCACGGGGCCGGGGCCTGGCCGCCCTGCTGCTGACGGACGCCATCCGGGCGGCGAGGGAGGCCGGGTACCGGTACGTGGAACTCGGCGTGGACTCGGAGAGCCCCACCGGTGCGGTGGGCCTGTACGAGCGCGTGGGTTTCACCAAGGTCCGCACCAACGCGGTCTATTCGCGGCTGCTCTAGGACCCTACGCTGGCCCCATGGGTGTGGAACGCTCGGGCAGCCCGGTGGAGGAATCCCTTCCCCGCCTTGCGGTTCCGGCCGGCAGGACGGTCCTGTCCCGCAGGGCCGTCCTGGCCGCCGCGGCGGCCGGGCTCATGGCCGGGTGCGGGCGCGGGGACCGTGCAGGACAGCCGTCGCCGCCCCAGGCCACCGCGGGTGCCACGCCGGGAAGCAGCACGCCCGGAAGCGCCGCACCGGCGCCATCCACCCCCGCCGCGGAGGGCGGGGCGGACCCTTCCGTCACCGCAACCATCGCCGAAGGACTGGACACCCCCTGGTCGCTCGCCTTCCTGCCCGACGGCACCGCCCTGGTTTCCGAGCGCGACACCGCCCTGCTCAGGCGCATCGGCCCGGCCTCCGGTGGTTCGGGCGGGGATGGAGCGGGTGGGGCTGAAGCGGGCGGTGGCGGATCGGGTGCAGCGGGGCGGGGCCTGAAGGAAACGGTTGCCGAGGTCCCCGGCACGGTCCGCGGCGGCGAGGGAGGCCTGCTGGGACTGGCCCTCTCCCCCGATTTTCCGCGCGACGGGCTGCTCTACGTCTACCGCACCGCAGCGGATGGAAACCGCGTGAGCTCTTTCCGCTACGGGGACGGGCTCGGCCGCGAAACCGTCCTGCTGGGGGAGATTCCCAGCAGCCGCATCCATAACGGAGGCCGGATCGCCTTCGGCCCCGATGGTTTCCTGTACGTCGGCACCGGCGATGCCGCCCACGCGGATTCCGCGCAGGACACCTCCTCGCTCGCCGGGAAGATCCTGCGGCTGGCCCGGGACGGGACCCCCGCCCCGGGGAACCCTTTCGGCAACGCGGTCCACAGCTTCGGCCACCGCAACGTGCAGGGCCTGGCGTGGGACGGGCACGGGCGCCTGTGGGCGAGCGAGTTCGGGCCGGACCGCGACGATGAACTGAACCTGGTCCGAGCCGGCCAAAACCATGGCTGGCCGCTGGTCACCGGCACGCAATCGGCCGCGGGGACGGTCCCGGCGGTGCATGTGTGGCCCTCCCCGGCGGACGCCTCCCCCAGTGGCGTGGCGATCCTGGGGGGGACGGCTTACGTCGCCTGCCTGCGCGGGCAACGCCTGTGGCGGCTTCCGCTGCCCGGACCGGGCACGGAGTACGACGCCGGCGGGCGGCTTCCGGGGGCGGCGCACTTCCTGCGCGGGAACGCCGCAGCGGGCGGGTTCGGCCGGCTGCGGGACATCGTCGCGGCCCCGGACGGGACCCTGTGGCTGGCGACCAACGAGGGCTCCACCTCGCGCGTGCTGCGGGTGGAGGCCTGAGGCGCAGCCGCAGGAGAGCCCGCAGCCGCAGGAGCCCGCAGCCGCAGGAACCCGCACGCCCGGTCCCGCACGCCCGGTCCCGCAACCGGAGCTCAATGCATCAGCAGGGAGACGGCCAAGGCGGCCATGAACACGGCAACCAGCCCGTCCAGTACCCGCCAGGACGCCGGGCGGGCGAAGAACCGGCGCAGCCCCCGCGCCCCGAAGCCCAGGGCGGAGAACCACACCAGGCTGGCCAGGGCCGCCCCGGCGGCGAACAGCCAGCGCCCCGGATCCCCCTGTGCGGAGGCCAGGGAACCGAGCAGCACCACGGTGTCCAGGTACACATGGGGATTCAGCCACGTCAGCGCAGCAACAGTGAGCACCGCCGCCTGCGGCCCGCTGCTCCGGTTCCCCCCGTGAGGCCCGGTGTCCGCCTCTACGGTCAGGGCCGCAGGCCGCAGCGCGCGCCGGGCCGCGAACGCGGCATAGACCAGCAGGAATGCGGCCCCGCCCAGCCGCGCGGCCATCAGCAGTCCGGGCACCTGTGAGGTCAGTACGCCAAATCCGGCCACGCCGGCCAGGATCAGCAGGGCATCGGAGGCGATACACACCACCACCACGGGCAGGATGTGTTCGCGCCGGATGCCCTGGCGGAGCACAAAGGCGTTCTGGGCACCGATCGCAGCAATCAGGGACAGGCCGGAACCGAAACCGGCAAGGACGGGGAAGGAAGACACCCCTCCACGGTAGGAACCCCCTTTCTCCGGGTCCAGCGAAGGATCCTCGGTTGCCCTTGGGATTCCTGAATATGGACTGTCCCTGGACCAGCCGCGGGCCTTTGCCGCCGTGGTGGATGACGGCGGCTGCGAGGAGGCGGTTCGGCGCCTGCACGTCATCCCCCTCCACCCTCAGCCGGAGGATCAAGACGCCCGAACGGCAGGCGGGTACCGTCGCCGTACAGCGCCTGCGCCCGGCCGCCTCCGGTCCGGCCAACGGCGGGGAGGCCCGAAGGATTGGCCGAACCTCCGGCAGAGGTACCGGCCGTGACCGAACTGGCCGGGATGCGACGGGCCTTAATGGGGCCGGCATTGACCGGACCGGACCCGGGCATAGGCTGGGGGCATGCGGATTCTGGTGGCCGGAGGAACGGGAGTGCTCGGCACCCGGGTGGTCGAACTGTTGCGCAGCCGCGGGGACGAGGTGTCGGTGCTGACCCGCCGTGAGGGGATCCCCGGTGGCGTAGCCGGGGACCTGGCCACGGGAGCGGGGCTGGATGCCGCGTGCGTGGGTGCCGACGCCGTCATCCACCTCGCCACGGGCTCCACCCCCGCGGGCTGGCAGGAGGTGGACGTTGAAGGCACCCGCCGGCTGGCCGAGGCAGCCACCCGGCAACACGTGGGCCATTTCCTGTACATCTCCATCCTTGGAGTGGACCGCATCCCGTACGCCTACTACCGGGCCAAGGCGGAGGGCGAACAGGAAGTCCTCCGGGCCGGAGTGCCATGGACGGTACTGCGGCTGGGACAGTTCCACGAACTGCTGGACACGTTCCTGCGCGTGGTGGCGGCGGTGCCTGTCGTCTTTGTGCCGCGCGGGCTCGCCGTGCAGCCGCTGGCCGCCGCGGACGCCGCCAGGGTCGTCGTGGCCGCGCTCGACGCCGGTCCCCGGCAGCGCATCCTGGGAGCCGGCGGCCCGCAGATCCTCACGGCCAAGGACGCCGCCGAGCAGTGGCTGGCCGCCCGGCGCGCTGCCGGAGGCCGCGGCGGATCCGTGGTCGAACTCCCCCTTCCGGGCCGCTTGATGCGCGCCTTCCGGGCCGGGCATAACCTGATGCCGGCCTCGATGCAGCCGGGCACCGCGTTTGGGGACTGGGCCCGCGAACGGTTTGCCGCAGGGACCGGTCCCGCCTACCGGAGGTAAACCGAGGGGTCCCCGGCCGGACGCATCCCTCCCGGCCGGATTTCCGGCCCGGCGCCCGGTGGAGGCCGGGACCTACCGGTCCCACCCCCGGGATACCGGCGGGACCACTTCTCCCAGCGGGGTGCGGATCCAGCGCTGCCCTGTTTCGCGGAACTCCGCCCGCGTCGCAAACCGGTACAGGAACGCCCGCGCCCGCACCCAGGCCGGGCGCTCGCCGGCGAACGGGTCCTCCCGCAGCAGCCGCAGGACCGCCGGGTCGGCGGCCAGCAGGCGGCTCAGGAACACGTGGAACCAGCGCTCGTGCACCGAACGCAGGGGCAGGAACCACATGAGCCAGTCCAGCCGCAGGTGGTACGGGGCCCACTGGCGGGGTATCCGCCGCACGTCCCCCGGCTTGCCCTTGAACCCGTATTCGCGCCACTCGGCAGTGTTATCAGGGTCCGCGTCCAGGGTGCCCTCAACGATGATCTCGATCCGCTCCTTGGTCACGGTCCCGAAGGCGCCATAGGCGTTGACCAGCTGCCAGCGGTTGAAGGCGGCATTCATGAGCTGGTGACGCGAGAAGAGGTTCAGCAGCGGCCGGTAGCTGAGCACCAGCAGCAGCACCGTTACCGCGGAAACCAGGACAACCCACCACAGCGGGGACTCCGCGCCCGCTTCCTGCCCTAACGGGATCACCGGGAACACGGAGTGCGCCACTCTGTCGCTGACCGCGCTGAAGGCAAGCACGATCGCCATCCAGTTCAGCCAGGCGAAGTTCCCCGTGGCTATCAGCCACAGCTGGGTCACCACGATGACGCCCGCGGCGATGCTCGCCACCGGTTGCGGCGCGAAAAGCAGGAAGGGCACCACCAGCTGCGCGAAGTGGTTGCCGGCCACCTCCACCCGGTGCAGCGGTTTCGGCAGCAGGTGGGCCTGCCGGCTGAGCGGGCCCGGCATGGGCTGGGTCTCGTGATGGTAGTAGAGGGCCGTGAAGTCCCGCCATTCCCTGCCGCCGCGGATCTTGATCATCCCGGCCCCGAATTCCAGCCGGAACACCAGCCAGATGGCCAGCAGCATTATGGGGGCCGGCGGGGGCACGCGGTTGGAACCGAGGAAGGCTGCGAGGAACCCGGCCTCCAGCAGCAGCATCTCCCAGCCGAAGCCATAGAAGGTGTGCCCGACATTGACGATGGACATGTAGAGCCCCCACAGCAGCAGGAACGCGGCCATGGGCACCCAGGGGGGACCCGTTTGGGGCAGGCCCGCCACCAGCAGTGCGGAGACGGCCAGGCCCGTCCAGCACATCGCGCGCAGCCGCCGGTCGGTGTATCGCCAGCGGGTGAACAGGGTGGGACGGGGACGCTGTCCGCTTTGGGCTGCCCGCTCGAGGTAGCGGGGTACCGGCAGCAGGCCGTGCTCGCCGAGCAGTGCGGGGAACTGGTTCAGCGTGGACAGGAACGCGACAAAGTACAGCGCTGCGATGCCGCGCTGCAGCACCTGCCGGGCGAACTCACGGTCCGTGGCGTTGAACCAGTTCGCGTCGAACCAGAGGATCCAGTCCACGCCTCCACGCTACGCCGGAAGCGGCGTCCGGTCACCTGCTGGGACGGCGGATCCGTCGTTCCACCCGGCGCGGGGAAGCCGGGTATGCTGCGCGGCGGCGAAGCCGATTTGAGCGGGCCTGCCCCCGCGCATTAGCCCTTGGGGACCGGCGGGCCAACGGCCAGCAGGACGGCGGTGGCCGCGGCGACCAGCACGGCGCCGGCCACGGAGGCGGCCACGGGCCGGCGCAGGCAGAGGGCCTGGAGCTTCTCCACCGGTCCGGCGGGCTGCTCGCCCCCGGGCGCCAGCCGCCATCCGCCCTCCAGCAGTCCCCGCCGCGCGGTAGCCCGCTCGAACGGGAGCGTGGCGAAGGGGATGACGGCCGAGGCCAGGCCCAGCAGGCCGCGCGCAAAACCCCAGCGCTGGTTGACCCATACGAACACCGTCACCACGCAGTAGGCCAGGAAGACCACGCCATGCGCCAGCCCGAAGACCGGCACCAGGGCCTCGGTAGTGCCCGAGTACTTCAGCACCATGCCCAGGATCAGCAGGGCCCACGTGACCATTTCCGCCAGCGCCAGGGCGCCGTAGAGCTTTTTGGGAGTAACCCCGGAAGGGCTGGGGGGCGGGGAGGGGCGGGCCTCGGTCATGGCGGTCCTTCGGTCGGTGGCGCAACGGGTATTGGACGAGGGGGCAGTAGACAGGCGGGCAAGGAGTAGGCAGGCAGGAGTAGGCCGGCAAGCAGCGGACAGGCGGTCAGGGAGGCGGGGGACTCCGGTGATAGCCTAACCGGCAGGAATCCACCTTTCCCCGGACGAGGGAGCCGTACCCGGACCACGACAAGACGGCCGCGGAAGGGACGGGTGTGCCATGGCGTGGGCCGTGTTGGTGGTATCGGGGCTGCTGGAGGCCGTATGGGCGGTGGCCTTGGGCAAGTCGGAGGGGTTCACCCGCTGGGTGCCCACCGCCGTGTTCGGAGTGTGCGTGGTCCTGAGCATGGCCGGGCTGGCATATGCCATGCGAAGCATATCCACGGGCACCGCCTACGCCGTGTGGGTGGGCATCGGGGCGTCCTTGACGGTGGCCTACGGAATGGCTTTCGGCGGTGATGCCGTCAGTTGGCCCAAGATTGTCCTGATCACGGTCCTGATCGGGTGCGTGGTGGGCCTGAAATTCGTCGAGTGACCTTCCCGCGCGGCCGCTGGGCCCCGTCCGGGCGGCTCCTGGGGCCGGTGGGGGACAGGTGGCGGGCTAGCGCCAGCGGGTGGTCATGAAGAAGCCCACCATCGCCAGGCCAAAGCCGATCACAATATTCCAGCCGCCGGCCGTGACCAGCGGCAGTACACCCTGGGAAATGTAGTAGACCATGATCCAGAGCAGGCCCAGGAGCATCAGGCCGAACATCACCGGCTTGTACCAAACCGGCAGCGGCCTGTAGTCGGCCTGGCCGGAGCCCTCCTCGGGCCGGCGGTTCTTGCGGCGGGTCTTGGACTCTGGCACGGCTTCTCCTGCGCTCGGGCGCCGGCGACATCCGCTGAAATGCGGGTCGGGCGATATTGTGGCTGGTGGGGCCGGCCCGGATCGTACCGGCACGCTCCCTGTCAACATCTCAATAGTAGCCGCTGGGTCCCCTATGCCCCGGGCGGCGGCGCGGAAGGAACCTGGAATGCCCAAAGTGGCCCAAGGCACCGGCATGCCGGCGGGTGCCCCGCCCCGCGGTTCGCGGCGTGGACCCCTGTCCGCCGCCGTCGGGGTGTTTGGCGAACTGTTCCTGACCGCCGGCGTCGTGCTGCTGCTCTTTGTCGCCTGGCAGCTCTGGTGGACGAACCTTGACGCCGGGCGCACCCAGGAAGCGGCCGTGGAACACGCCCTGGAAGGATTCTCCGCAGGCCCGCCGGCCGAGCCCGCCGAGGGCCCGGCCTTGGAGGGAGACACGTTTGCGGTGCTGTACGTTCCCCGCTTCGGCGAGGACTTCGCGCGGCCGGTCGCTGCCGGCGTCGGACTGGACGTGCTCAACACGCTGGGTATTGGCCACTACCCGGAAACGCAGATGCCGGGGGAGAAGGGCAACTTTGCGGTCGCCGCCCACCGGCAGACGTACGGGGAAGCGTTCCGGGACATCCACAAGCTTCGGGAGGGCGACCTGGTCTACGTCCAGACCGCCAAGGGCTTCTATACCTATGCCTACCGGAGCACGCAGATCGTCCACCCCTCCAGCTCAGAGGTCCTGGCTCCGGTGCCCGGCAGGCCGGGGAAGGAACCCTCGGAGGCCGTGCTGACCATGACCAGCTGCGACCCGCCCTTCACCACCAAGATGCGGATCATCGCCGTCTCCGTGCTGGAATCGTTCACTCCTGCCGCGGATGGCCCGCCGGTGGCCATCGCCGACACCGTAGCCCAGGCGCGGAAGTAAGGGAGCACTAAATGTACGCCTGGATTTTCCGCCACCTGCCCGGACCGCTGTGGCTCCGCCTGCTCATTTCCGTCCTGCTCGTTGGGTTGGTCATACTGGTTCTGATGGAATACGTGTTCCCGTGGGCGAACCAGTTCGTTCCCTGGACCGACTCGACGATTGGCATGGTGCTCCCGCGATGACCGCCCCCACCCGGATCCTGGTGATCGACAACTACGACAGCTTCGTCTACACGCTGGTCGGCTACCTGCAGGAACTCGGCGCCGAAACCACCGTGGTCCGCAACGACGACGTCACGCTGGCCGAGGCGATCGAGCTGGCCGCCGCCCGCGACGGCGTCCTGATCTCCCCCGGCCCGGGCAACCCGTCCGAGGCCGGCGTATGCATCGACCTGATCAAGTGGTGCGGAACGCACGCCAAGCCCCTGCTGGGAGTGTGCCTGGGCCACCAGGCCATTGCCGAGGCCTACGGCGGAGTCGTCACCCACGCCGAGGAACTCATGCACGGCAAGACCTCGCTGGTGCACCACGGCTCCCACCCGATCTTCCGCGACGTGGCGAACCCGTTTACGGCCACGCGCTACCACTCCCTGGCCGCCGTGCGCGGATCCATCCCCGAAGAGCTGGAGATTACTGCGGAGACCGAGGGCGGCGTCGTCATGGGCCTGGCGCACCACGAGGCTCCGCTGTGGGGCGTGCAGTTCCACCCCGAATCCGTGCTCACCGAAGGCGGCTACCGGATGCTCGGCAACTGGCTGGAGTCCCTGGGCCTGGCCGGCGCGGCCCGGGCCGCAGCCACCCTAAGCCCGCTCATCAAGCAGTAGTCCCCTCCGGGCGGCTAGTCCCGCCGACCGTTGCCATTTCCTTGGCCGTTGCCCGAATTGCCGGAGCCGTTGCCTGAATTGCCGTTGCCGTTACCGTTGCCCGAATTGCCGTTGCCCGAATTGCCGGAGCCTGAATTATCGGAGCTGCCGGAGCCTTCCGGGCCGGACGGGTCCGGCTCCTGCGCGGCCGGGGCAGCGGCGACGGTGGCCACGACCGTGCTGCCCGGCTCCACGTCGCTGCCGGGGGCCTGTTCCTGGCGGATGATCGTGCCCGGTTCCACCAGCGAGTTCTCTTCCCGGCGGACCTCCAGGTTCAGCTGCACGGCGTCGTCGGCGAGGGCTGCACGGGCGCTCTCCTCGGTCATGTCGATCAGCCGCGGGACGGTGACCTTCCCCGTGGAGAACGTCAGGTCCACCGTGCTGCCGGCCTTGACCTCCTCGCCAAGTCCAGGGTTCGTGCCCACCAGCCGGTCCCGCGGAACGGTCGCGGAGTTGTCGTGGGACACCTCCCCCACCAGCAGCCCCAGGTCGGTGAGCACGCGCTCCACCGAGGCTTCGCTCTGGCCGGCCAGGTCCTTGGGCAGCCGCACCTGCTCGGGCCCCATGGAGATCAGCAGCCGCACCTCGGAATCCACCCGCAGTTGCTCGCCCGCCAGGGGCTTGGTGCCCACGGCAAGGTCCTTCGGGACGGTATCGTCGAACACCTGCTCGGTGAGCGGGCGCAGGTCGACCGCGATCAGGGCGTTCTGCGCCTGCGTGAGGGTCATGTTGGCGACCTCCGGTACTGCGACGGTCGCGTTGCGCGCCCGTTCCTCCTGGCTCCAGTTCCACAGCAGCCAGCCACCGGTGCCCAGCACCACCACCACGGCCAATGCCAGGACCGTGATCCAGGCCCGCTTGCGGGCGCCGTCGCCGTGGTCCTGGCCGTCGCGGTCCTGGCCGTCGCGGTCCTGGCCGTCGCGGTCCTGGCCGTCGCGGTCCTGGCCGCCGCGCCGCGACGGGAGGGCTGGTTCGGCGTGTTCCACCGCGTATTGGTCCCCGTAGAACCCGTCGGACAGGAGATCCGCGGAGAGGGCATTCCCGGAGAAGTCATCTGCGGACAGGTCATCTACGGACAGGGCATTTGGGGGCAGGCCATCTGAGGACAGGCCATCTGAGGACAGGGCCGCAACGGGCATCGTGGCGGACAGGAGGTCCCCGTGCTCCCCGTGCTCCCCGGCGTCCCGGTGCTGCTGGGGCCCATGGGCGCGCGTGGGCGGCCCGTCCTGCACCGCGAAGGCGGCGGTGGCGTCGTCATCCTCCGTGCCCGAGGCCGGCGGAGGCGTCATGGCCAGCGCCTGGGTGGCGGCCTCCGGGCCGTGGGCGGCCCGGGCGGCCGCAAGGGCCGCGGCGAAATCGGCGGCGCCCTGGTAGCGGTCCTCCCGGTCCTTCCGCAGGGCCCGCTCGACGACGGCGTCCAGCGCGGCGGGAACGTCCGGGTTCAGTTCGCCGGGCAACGGGGCCTGCTCGCTCACGTGCTGGTAGGCAACGGACAGGGGACTGTCGCCGATGAACGGCGGCCGGCCGGTGAGCAGCTCGAAGAGCAGGCATCCGGCGGAGTAAAGGTCGCTGCGGGCGTCCGCGGACTCGCCGCGGGCCTGCTCGGGGGAGAAGTACTGGGCGGTGCCCACCACGGTTTGGGTCTGCGTCATGGTGGCTCCGGCGTCGGCCAGCGCCCGCGCAATGCCGAAGTCCATCACCTTGACGCGCCCGTCCGGGGTGACCATGACGTTCGCCGGCTTGATGTCCCGGTGGACGATCCCCTTACGGTGGCTGTAGGCCAGCGCGTCCAGCACGTCCAGGGTGTGGCGGCAGGCCGACTCGACGGTAATTTCCCCGGCCCGGAGCAGCTCCCGCAGGGTGCGGCCCTCGACGTACTCCATCACGATGAACGGCGCGGCCAGGCCCTCCCCGGAAACCTCCGGGAGCGGTTCCTCGCCGGTGTCGTAGACCGCGACGATCGAGGGATGGTTCAGCCCGGCCACGGCCTGGGCCTCGCGGCGGAACCGGGCCTGGAACATGGGATCCCGGGCCAGGTCGGGGCGCAGCAGCTTGATGGCGACCTCGCGCCCCAGGCGAAGGTCGCGTCCGCGGTGGACATCGGCCATGCCGCCGCGGCCGATCAGCGCACCGACCTCGTAGCGGCCGTCGAGGATCCGGGGACCGGCCACGGAGGGACGCCCTTCCAGGCTCACCGGTTCCCGGCCGGGGAGGACGTGGCCGGGCTCGGCGTGGCGGGCTCACTGGACGGCGGAGCCTCGGTCTCCTCCGGGCCGGTGGAGACGGTGTACTCGACCGGGAAGCCGCGGGCAACGCCGTCGCCCTCCTCCGGCCTCACCGAGACGACGCGGCCCTCAGGGACGGTCTCGCTGGGCACGAATCCCGCCCGCACCGGGCGCAGGCCCGCGTTCTCCAGCTTGGAGCGGACGCTGGCCTCGGTCGCGCCCACCAGGCCGGAAGGCACGGACACGCTGGTGCTGGGGACCGCGTAGGTGACGGTGACAGTGTCGCCGCGGGCCAGCGTGCCGGCAGGGGAGACGTCAAGCACGGTGTTTTCCGCCTGGGTGCTTTCATCCGGAACCGCGTTGACCCGCAGCCCCAAAGCCTCCAGCTCCTGGCGCACGGTGCCCAGCGGTCGGCCACGGTACTCGTTCGCGGAAATCACGATCGCCGCGGGGGCGGAGGAGGTCGTTGGACGGGCGGAGGAGCTGGAGGGGGTCGGGGACGCCGAGGAGCTGGTGGCGGTCGGGGTCGGGGACGCCGTCGTGGGGACCGGGGTCTGCACCGGCTCCTCGCGGCCCCCGGTCAGCAGCGGCGCCAGCCACACACCCAGGGCTGCCAGCAGCACCAGCGCGACGAGCGCCAGCAGCGGCCACGTCCACGGACTGCGCTTGCGGACGCCGCGGTCCCCCCGGCCGCCGCGTTCGGCCGGGGCCGGGGCTCCGCCGTCGTACTCGTCCTCGTCGTCATCCGGCGTCCAGGCGCGGCTTGCGCCCAGCAGCGAATCGAAACCGTCCCCGCCTGCCCCGGCGGAAGGGGTCGCGGTGGTGGGCGGGGCGGCCATCGGGGTGGCGACGGTAGGCAGCGCGCTGGTGGGCGGGGCGGCCGCGCCGGTGGCGGACGGCTGCGCACGCGTGGCGGCGTCGGTGTACGGGACTGCCTCCGTGGCTGCGGTGTCCGGGGCGCCAGTGCCGACCAGCAGCATGCCCGGCACCGCGGCCTGGGCGGCCTCGATGTTGCCGGCGCGGAGGGCGTCCGCGGCCTCGGCCAGCTTGGTGGCATCGGCCGGGCGCTCGGCCGGGTTCTTGGCCAGCATCGACATGATCAGGGCGCGCACCGGGGCCGGGATGGACTCGGGCAGCGGGGGAGGGGTGTCATTGACCTGGGCCAGCGCGATCGCGATCTGCGACTCGCCCGTGAAGGGCCGGCGGCCGGCCAGGCACTCGTAACCGATCACGCCGAGCGAGTAGATGTCGCTGACGCCGGTGGCCTGCTGGCCGGTGGCCTGCTCCGGGGCCAGGTACTGGGCGGTGCCCATGACCTGCCCGGTTGCGGTCAGCGGAACCTGGTCGGCCAGGCGGGCGATGCCGAAGTCGGTGATCTTCACCTTGCCGTCCGGCAGGATCAGCAGGTTGCCCGGCTTCACGTCGCGGTGCACCAGGCCCTGCGCGTGGGCCACGGCCAAAGCCTTGGCGGTCTGGCTGATGATGGACAGCGTCCGGTCGGGGGAGAGCACGCGCTCGCGCTCGATGATGGCGGACAGCGGCGGGCCGGGCACCAGTTCCATGACCAGGTAGGCCGAACCCTCCTCCTCGCCGTAGTCGAACACGTTGGCGATGCCATTGTGGTTCAGCAGCGCGGTGTGGCGTGCCTCCGCCCGGAACCGCTGGAGGAAGCCCGGATCGCCGGTGTACTCCTCCTTGAGGATCTTGATGGCGACGGTGCGGCCCAGGATCTCATCGCGTGCCTTCCACACCTCACCCATGCCGCCAATGGCAATACGGTCGGTCAGTTGGAACCGTCCGCCCAGGGTGATTCCGGATGTTGGCCTCACTTGTTGAACACCGCCTCTAGGATCTTCTTCATGCTCGGGCCGGTCAGGTTGTGACCGGTGTTGTAATCGACTTTCTCAATGACCACGGTGACCGCGACCTGTGGGTCGTTGGCCGGGGCGAACCCCGTGATCCATGAGTTGACCTTGCCGGTGTTGCCGATCTGCGCGGTGCCGGTCTTGGCCGCGATCTCCAGGCCCGGGATTTGGGCGCTCATCGCGGTGCCGCTCTGGACGGGTCCGAGCATCAGCTCGGTGACCTGGTCCGCGACCTCCTTGGAGGTCGCGGTGCTGAACTGCTCCGGCTGCGGATCCTCGAGGACGCGCAGGTCCGAGGCTACGACCTGCTTGATGAGGTTCGGCTTCATGATGACGCCGTCATTGGCGATGCCCATGGCCACCATGTTCATCTGCAGCGGGGTCGCCTTGACGTCGAACTGGCCGATCGCGGACTGCGCCAGCTGGGCGGCGGACATGTCGGCCGGGAACACGCTGGGCGTCACCCGCAGCGGGACCTGCAGCTGCTGGCCGAAGCCGAAGCGCTCCGTGACATCGCGCAGCGCGTCCTGGCCCACCGCCTGGCTGATCTCCACGAACGGGGTGTTGCAGCTCTGCGCGACGATGAAGGACAGCTTCGCCCGCGACTGGCCGGAGCAGATGCCCTGCTCGAAGTTGCCCAGCGGGGTCCTGGTGCCCGGCAGGATCACGGAGTTGGGGTTGTCGATCACCGTGTCCAGGTCGTACTTGCCGGATTCGAGGGCGGCCACCACATCGAGGATCTTGAACGTCGAGCCCGGGGGAATCAGGTGTCCGATCGCGGGGTTGATGTTCGGGCTCAGGCCCGTCGTCTCCAGGATCTTGTCCATGTTGGTGGTGGCCTGGGCGCCGGAGACCACGGCGAGCTTGTTCGTGTCGTAGCTGGGCTTGGAGGCCATGGCCAGGATGTCGCCGGTCTTGGGGTTGGACACGATGACGGTGCCCTGGACCCCGTCCGGCAGCACGTTGTAGGCGGTCTCCTGCAGCTTCGGGTCGATGGTCAGTTCCACCGAGGCGCCGTCGTTGGTGCCTCCGGAGAGCATGTTCACCAGCCGGTCGTAGAACTGGCTGTCGCTCTGCCCGGTCAGTTCGGCGTTCATCACGGATTCGAGGTGCTTGGACCCGAAGGTCAGCGAGTAGAAGCCGGTCAGGTGCGAATACAGTTCCGGGTCGTGGTAGACGCGCTGGAACTTGAAGTCGCCGTCGGACTCCACCGACTCGGCCACCGGCTTGCCGTCCACCAGGATGGCCCCGCGCGGGAGGTCGAAGTCACGGTACAGCTGGCGGTTGTTCAGCGCGTTGGCGTTCAGGTCCTCGGAAGCGAAGAACTGGATGTAGGTCAGGGACCCCATGATCGCGGTGAAGAACACCAGGATGGCGATCCAGACGTTGCGGATGGCCTGGTTCATCGGGCGTCCTCCTGGGTGGCCGGGGCGGCCTGCGGCCGGCGTCCGGGCGCGGTGCCCGCCTTTTCGGGTTCGGTGAGGGGTCCGACGGCGGCCGGGCGGCGGGCGCCGTGGGAGACCAGCAGCAGCAGGGCCACGATGATCCAGTTGGACAGCAGCGAGGAGCCGCCGGCCGCCAGGAACGGGGTGGTCAGGCCGGTGAGCGGGATGAGCCGGGTGACCCCGCCCATCACCACGAAGCACTGCAGGCCGATCGTGAAGGACAGTCCGGCCGCCAGCAGCTTGCCGAAGGCGTCCCGGGTGCCGAGCGCGGCGCGGATGCCGCGGCTGACCAGCACCACGTACAGCAGCACGACGGCGGTGATGCCGAACAGGCCCAGTTCCTCGCCCAGTGCGGCCACGATCATGTCGCTGTTGGCATAGGTGATCAGGTCCGGGCGCCCGTTGCCGAGGCCGGTGCCGAACAGGCCGCCGTTGCCGAGGCCGAACAGGCCCTGGACGATCTGGAAGCTGCCGCCGGCGCGGTTGTACACCTCGGGGTCGAAGGCGTTGAGCCAGGCGTCGATGCGGCGGGTGACGTGGGACATGAACTGGGAGGCCAGCAGGCCGCCGACCGCCACGAAGGCCAGGCCGATCACGATCCAGCTGATCCGGCCGGTGGCGACGTAGATCATCACCATGAAGAGGCCGAAGAACAGGATCGAGGATCCGAGGTCGCGCTGGAAGACCAGCACGCCGATGCTGACCAGCCAGGCGACGATCATCGGGCCCAGGTCGCGGTAGCGCGGCAGCTGCAGGGGTCCGAGCTTGCGTCCGGCCAGCAGGATCAGGTCGCGGTTGCTGGAGAGGTAGCCGGCGAAGAAGATCGCCAGGGTGATCTTCGCGATTTCCCCGGGCTGGAAGGAAAACGGTCCCAGGCCCACCCAGATGCGCGCCCCGTTGATCTCCCGCCCCAGGCCCGGGATCAGGGGAAGGACCAGCAGGAATGCGCTCAGCGCCAGGAAGATGTAGGTGGCCCGGCGCAGGATGCGGTGGTCCCGCACGGCCCACAGCGTGATGATCGCAGCCGCCACGGCGATGCCGGTCCAGAGCAGCTGGCGCGAGGCCGCGTTGTCCCCGGTTGCGTTGTCGATCCGGTGGATCATCGCCAGGCCGAGGCCGTTCAGGGCAACGACCACGGGAAGGATGATCGGGTCGGCATACTTTGCCCAGATGCGCAGGACGGCATGGACGGCCAGCGCCATGCAGGCCAAAGCCACGCTTTGGGTGAACCACTTCTGCTCAATGCCGGACTCGTTGCTGAGGCTGACAAGATAGTTTGCGCCCGTTACGACGGCGAGGGCCAGCGCCAGCAGGCCCAGTTCGAGGTTCCGGCGGGGGACGGGGGCTGTCGTGACGTCGCTCACGGGGCCTCCTCCTTGCAGTAGGACGGAAGGTCCGCGGGTGGGGCCTCGCCGTCGGCGGGAACCACCACGGGGCAGGATTGCTTGGCGGTGATCAGCAGTTCCCCCACGATCCGCTGGGCGTGCTCAAGGTCCCTGGCGGCCAGCGAACCGGTCAGGCGCTGCTGGGTGTAGGCGGGCAGCACGCTGAGCGGGATGTCAGTGACCGTGTCCACGTGGGAGAGCTTGATCGGGCCCAGGTCCTGGGAGACGCCGTTGAAGATCGCCACCCGGCCGTTGTAGTTGCCGACGAAGTACTGGGTCTGCGTCCACATGTAGCCCAGGGTGAGCACCGAGGCCAGGATCAGGGCCATCATGCCCAGGAAGGCCGGCACCAGCCAGCGGCGGATGCGCCGGCGGGCAGGAGGTTCCTCGGGGGATTCGGACTCGGCGGCCACCGGCGGCGGCGCCTTGTGCGTCAGGATGGCGGCGGCGCGCCGCTGGGCCGAACGCTGCGTCACGATGGGGATCTGCCCGGTTTCGGTGGCCAGGGCCGCGGCGCCCACGAGGACGTGCGGGCGGTTGGACATCTCATGGCGCAGGACGGCGGCGCTGGCCTGGAGGTCTCCTTCACGGGCAACCTCAAGCTGGCCGGTGTCCGGAGCCTCGACCTCGGCGGGAGGCGGCAAGGCGGCGCCGTCGTCTTCCGCGACCTCCACCACCACGATGGTGACGTTGTCCGGGGAGCCGTTCGCGAGGGTCGTTTCGATGAGGTCGTCGACGGTCTGCTGCAGGGATTCGGTGCCGCGCATGATCTGTTCGGTGACGGCTTCGGGAACCACCGCGTTCAGCCCGTCGGAGCACAGCAGCCAGCGTTCGCCCGGCTCCACCGGGTACTGCGCAATGTCCAGTTCCGGACTGGCGTCGGAGTCGCCGAGCACGCGCATCAGCACGTTCTTGTGCGGGTGGGTCTCGGCTTCCTCGGGGCGCAGGCGTCCTTCGTCGATCAGGTGTTGGACGAAGGTGTGGTCCTTGCTGACCTGCTCGAACACGCCGTTCTTGAGCCGGTACGCCCGCGAATCCCCAATGTGGGCATATTGGAACACGTTGCCGGTGAGCAGGACTGCGGTCACCGTGGTGCCCATTCCGGAGAGCTTGGGGTTGGCGCTGACCAGCTCGTTCAGGATGGAGTTGGCGGTCTGGATCTCGTCGGGAAGGACGGTTTCGGCATCGCCCTCCACGGGGCGGTCCAGGTGGACCAGGTCCAGGACGGTGGAGGCGGAGGCCACGTCGCCGCCGACATGTCCGCCCATGCCGTCCGCCACGACGGCAAGGTAGTTGCCGGCATAGGCGGAGTCGTCGTTCTTGGAGCGGACCTTCCCGACGTCGGACCGCGCCGCGAAACGCAGGATCAGGGCCATGACTAGGGCCTCAGCTCCATAATCGTCTTGCCGATCCGGATCTTCTGCCCCAGCTCGACCGGCTGCGCGCGGGTCAACTGCACCTCGCCCAGGAAGGTGCCGTTGGTTGAGCCCAGATCCTCGATGAACCAGCGGCTGCCCTGCGGGAACAGCCGGGCGTGGCGGCCCGAGGCGTAGTCGTCCTCAAGCACCAGGGTGGCCTCCTGCGCGCGTCCCAGCAGGATCGGGCTGGCGGCCAGCTCCAGGGTGGTTCCCGCCTGCGCGCCGCCCACGACGGCCAGGGTCCGGGCGGATTGCTTGGCCGGGGGAGCCGGTTCCGGGGCGAGGTCCGGGTTCTTGCGCACCTCGCGGGCACTGGGCGCGCCGGCGCGGACCTTCTTGCCGACGCTGAGGTCGCGGCGCAGGGCGGCGACGACGCTGAGGATGAGGACCCAGAGCAGGATCAGGAAGCCAAGTCGCAGGGCGGTGAGGACGAGTTCGCTCATGGGCGGCCTCCGGAGCGTTGGGGCAGCAGGCGGAACGTGATCCGGGTCCGGCCCATCGCAATGATGGAGCCGTCGAACAGTTCCTCGCGTCCGGCCACCCTTTGGCCGTTGACGTAGCTGCCGTTGGTGGAACCGAGGTCGACCGCCCACACGGAACCGCCTTCGCGGACGATTTCCAGATGGCGGCGGGAAACCCCGGGGTCATCGATCAGGATGTCGGCGTCGCCGGAGCGGCCCAGGATGATCGAATCGGCATTGAGTGCGTAGCGCTGCCCGTTGATATCCAGGACAGGCTGCAGCTGCGCGGGCTGGCGGGCGGGAGCGGCCGGGGCGGGGGGAGCGGCGGGGGCCTCCGAGGCGCTGTCCCGGGCCATGTCCGCATCGATGGTGAAGTGCCCGGGCTTGAGCTCGGGATCCTTGTGGAAAGAGACGCGGACGGCTCCCTGCAGCGTGTACTGCTGGCTCTTGGCATGCTTGAGCGCAACGGTGCACAGCTCCTCCGCCAAGGTGGGCCCCCACTGGCGCACCCGCGCGAAGTCGTCGGCGCTGAGGCGAACCGTAAAACTGTTGGGCGCCAGGGTGCGGCCCTCGGACAGGCCCAAGGTCTTGGCGTCCATTTCATTACGCAGGCGGCTGGCGATCTCCACCGGCTTGACGTCGCTGGATCCGGATCCCCGGAAAACGCTGGTCACCAGCTTCTCCAGGCCGCGCTCAACATTGTCGACGAGACCCATCGGCGCTGCTCCTCTCCTGGTCTTCACATCCGCGGTTGGCGCCCCGGAGCATCGCACTGCGGAGCGCGGGCCGGGTGGCCCGTGCCTTCCCGATACTACTTGGATTGCCTTGGAATGGGCCGAGGCCCCTACGCAGCCGGCCCCTGATCCAACGAGCCCGAGCCCCGAAAGGTTGCCAAAAAGTGAGGCCAAACACAAAGGCGGAGGCCGATTTGGCATCTGCGGTCAAGACGTGGTTAGATTATTTCCGTTGTTCGGGGGAAACCCGCGAACAAGTGAAATGCGCGAGTGGCGGAATTGGCAGACGCGCTGGCTTCAGGTGCCAGTGCCCGCAAGGGCGTGGGGGTTCAAGTCCCCCCTCGCGCACAGAGGGATGTTTGTGAAACTCAGGGTACTGGGTTTGCGAAACTCCCGACGTGCGTAGGAAGAACCGGTTGTCCCGAGAGGGGCAGCCGGTTTTTTCGTGTTTTGGGACGTTTCGCAGGGCTCGGGGCGTGCGTGTGGGGGTTTCCGGTGCCCGGTTTACCCTGGTGGGGCTGTCCAGGGTGTTTTTGGGCATGGGTGTGGCTCCGAGGTGTGGTGTTCCTTCGGAGCCGTTGGTGTTTATTCAGTTCGGTGCCGCGCCCGCCCCCGGGGTTGGGGCTGGGGGTCAGGCGGCTTGGGGTGTGTCCGGTGGCGGGGCTGCGGGGTTGGGGGTGTAGGTGCGCAGGTCGTCGCGGGCGGGGGTGCGCGGGGCCCGGCGCTTGCCGGGGAGCTTGGACGGGTTGGTGGCCTCCGGCGCCGGGATGCGGGTTTGTTCGCTGTGCCAGGTGCGGATTTTGAGCAGGTTTGCCGAGACCACGGACAGGGTGGTGAGCAGCAGCTGCTTGGCGTAGCCGCGGACCCGGCGCCGTCCGGGGTTTTCCAGGTCTTCGCGCCCGGCGTCTTTCACGTAGGCGTTGAAGCCTTCGATGCTGTTGCGGGCGTGGGAGTAAAGCTTCTGCCAGCCATCAGTCTTGTATTGGAGTTTCTGGGCGTACTTCGCCCCGGCCGTGGCGGGGAAGGAGGTGCCGGAGGTGTTGGTGCAGATCCGATCCGGCATGGTAGGCGGGGTGAGGACCGGAGTGGTGGGCCGGAACGCGGGCATCCCCAGCCCGGTCCTCTTCCCGCCGGCGGCAGGTTTGGTGGGCCGGAGGCTGCAGGAAAGGTCGGGGTAGGGGCCGGTGGCCGGGCAGCGCCAGCGCGCGGCGCCCTTCTCATCGCGGGTGTCTTTGGGGGTGAGCAGGTACTTGGAGCGTTCGGTAATGCGCTGTTCGTACCGGTCCAGGTCCCCGGTCTGGCGGAACTCGATGGTCGCGTTCACCAAGGTCTTGGGCGTGGAGGGGCTGGTGTTAGGTGGGGATGGCGATGGTGTCGCTACTGGTGCTGATATTGCCTGTCGTTGAACTGTCACCGACGGCTATCAGACGGCCTTTCAGAGTGATCCCGCCGTCCGACTGTGCGGTGCGGCCGGCTATCCACGTACCTTCTACCTTGTTGTTGGCGAGGATCTTGGCGGTGTTGTCAGCGCACCAAAAAACGTTCCCGAGCTTGGTGCCGTTGACCAGGCTGATAGTGGTGCCGGGAGAACTGGACGCAGTAGCCAGGCTTTTGGCCCGGATGATGAACACCGCGTGGGGATCGCCCTTGGCGTCCAAGGTCAGGTTGCCCAAAGTGAGATCACCAGAGGGATAGCTGTAAACGCCGGGCGTGATGGTTCCTGACAGGGACGGGGTGGCCAAAGTAGTGGTGGCTGTTTTGGCTTTCAGTTCACTGAACAAGGCGCGGGCGTCCGTCATGGCGTCGATGGCGTCCTTGCTGTTTAGGTGAGTGGTTGGGTAACCCGTAATGGTGCTTCCACTTGTACTTGTACCGATGAGGCCCGAAACCGAGGATGCCACCGGGTTTTTGCCCGTCAGCCTGTCTTCGACTTTGACTTGGGCCAGCAGTGCGAAGGCTGCTGCCCGACCGAGGGAGGGCGGGAAGGATGATGCTGTGGCAAAGCTGGTGCCGGTGCTGGTGCGGGCGGTGAGCGCGGCGTTGGAACGCGTATCAGGGGAGGCCGCCAGGCCCGTGAGTGCCGCCGTCCCTGCCAGTCCGAAGACGGCGCGGCGGGCCACGCGGCGTCCTGTAGCCGGTGCCGATTCAGCGTTATGGAAGGCGGGGCCGCTGATCCAGGCCAGTACCTTGTCACGGTCATTCTCCGGTTCGCTGTCACCGGTGTGGGGGGGAGCGGGCCGGTGCGGGGGGGCATGACTGACACGTTCTTTCGTGTCCTCTGTCCCTAATGGGCCTGTGGCGCTTTCATCGTGTCCACTGTCGTGGTTTTCGGGGTCGTGGAGGCGGATACGGGAGACGGCGATGAGGGCCAACAGTGTCCCGGCCAGCCACAGGCTCAAAGGCAGATAGTCGCCGGTGTTCCACCAGAGGCCCGGCAAGCCGATGTAGGGCACCAGCAGCCGTCCCATGCCGGTGATCTGTTCACGGTGCAGCGGTTTAAGATCCGGGTCGGGGTTGGCGTCACCGGCCGTGGTGTAGGTTCCGTCATCGTGGGCGGCGGTGACCCGGTGCAGGACCGGTGTTCGTTCCTGCCCGGTTCCGTCCGGTGCGGTGGTGCTGAACCGCACCACCGCGTTCATCGGGATCAGATCCTGCTCGGCAAGTGGTGAAAGCACCACGACGTCGCCCGGAGCGATGTGCGGTTGCATGGACCCGGTCTGCACCACGGTCCCGTGCCAGCCGAACAATCCGGGCAGCAGAGCAGCACCGGCCAAGGTGCACAGGATCACCAGGTAGGCCTGTGAAACGGCGGCCAGCAACAACGACCCCCAGCCCGGCGGGGACCGCCGGGCTGGGGGTGCAGGGGTGTCGTTGCGGGCCGCGTTCACGACTGCCCGAAAAGTGGCGGCGATTTAGGCGCTGCTGCCGGCCTTCAGTTCCCACACCAACGTCGCGCCGGTGGATTGGCCCATGAGTGCGTTCTCCTGCTCCCGGGTAAGGCCCAGGGTGTCGAAGTCATAGCTGACTTTGTACACAACCACAGTCGTTTGTTTTCCAGGAGCTGACCCAGCTCCCGCAGGCGTCGTTGCCGTCGTTGAAGCCAAGGTTGACAGTGCGTTTCTGGAGAAGATGTCGCCGGTCTTTAGGAAGTCGGAGCAGTCTGTGTTAGCGGCGGTGGCGCCCGGGGTGCTGAAGCTGCCAGCTTCCATCTTCAGCATCAGCCGGTCGCTGAAGTCCACGCTACTGGCATCGTGGCCGCCAGTGAGACCCGTTACGGAGGCGTAGAGATTGCCGGTCACATTGACCGTGGATGTTGCAGTGACGGTGATGCACTTGGCCCCGGTATCGCCCGGGGCAAGGCCGGAAACGGCGAAAGTTGCCCCATCCACGTCGTTGTCAGTGAGAGTAATCTGACCGGTGGCCCAGTTGTTGGCGGTGCTGGTGTTGGCGGTGAAGGCCGCGGTGGAGCCCTGCCAGACCATCGCCCCGGCGGCGAGGACGGCCAGTGGCCCGGCGGTGAAGCCGACAATCTTACTGGTACGGGAACTGGGAGCACGCATGAGCTATTCCTTCGTGGTTTAGGCCGACCCGCTCTGCTCCCGGGATGCAACAGGCCCCCACGAGCAGCACGGGATTGAAAATTCCGATGCTGCTGGCGGCCCCCAAAGTTCCTGTTGACACTTAGATATTGCTGGTTCCCCCCGGCGACCTAATCGGAAGTATGTCATGACATGTATCCGTCTTGTCTAGGGAATTTAGCGTGATTTACAAAGTATTTACCCGAAGGGGAGTCAAAGGCTGGTCCCCGCGGTCCCGTTATGCCCAAGACGTGCACCCTCACGGGTGCCTGAGGGAGTTTGGCGCGGAATCGCTTTCGGATCCTTCGGCACCCGCCCCGCCAAGAGGGGATGGTGGGGGCCCGCGGATCGCGGGAGCGAAACTTTCCAGCCGTTCCAAGGCGGGCGTTCGTTCTCCTCCATGGCGCCACTGCAGGCGGGACGGAACGACGCCGAACGCGGATACACCGACTTGTTGTTCGCAAAGGCGGCCCGCGTGCGGCTGTGCTCCCTAAAGCGGCCGCCTCCCGGATGGGGCCAGGCTTTCATCCATCGCTTTTACAGTCCCCCTGGGGCCGGGTAGGTTGGGGACATCCCGTGTTTTGCTTTGTGCCGCGTTTCTTTACACCGCAGGATGCAGGCGTTCCATAGAGCGCCGTGCAGCGGACAGTGGCAATCTCGGGCCGAACGTATCCCGCCTTTTGAGGGTAGAAGGCCCAAGGCTGTGGGGGGTTGATGATGTATCAGGGTGCTACGGAGCCACGGCGGCCTGCAAGGCTGGTCTCCAGCCAGTGGTTACTGCCTGGGATTCTGATCGCCGTAGCGGGCATGTACGCGGCGGTCGTCATTTTGCCGTCCACAGGACCCTTTGACGTCTTCATCGACCGGATGCTGGGCCTGCTAACCATGTGGCTGCCGGCCCTGGCGGGCTGGTCGGTGGTGTACCGCAGGGCAGGGGGACGGGAGGTGGTCTTCTTCGCGGCGGCCTTGTCCTGCCAAGCCGTGGGATACACCTGGGACGTGTTGCATATGACGGCCGGAAAGGATGCCCCCCGGTATTCAATAGCGGAGGGTGCATACATTGCGTTCTACGTGCTCATGCTGGCGGCTTTGTCCGTTGTTATCCGGACACGGCTGCGCGGACTGGCCAAAATTATCCTGTTGGACAGCCTCGTGGGGGCCCTCGGTGCAGCGGCTGCCCTTTTGGCTGTATTGGGACCCAAATTGGTTTCGGTTCTCCAGGGCCCGCCATCGCTGGGCGCGGCCATAGACGCCGCGTATCCGCTCATGGATCTCATGCTTGTGGCTGTTGTCGTGGGAATCGCCGCTTCCGGGCGTTCCACGAGCAGGGGGTGGTGGCTTGTTGGACTGGGGCTCCTGGCTTATGCCGGAGGGGACGTCGCCTATCTTCTGCTGGAAATGAACGCCGTGGATTTCCTGGACACGACACTGGTCGCCCCGTGGGCGCTCGGGAACGCAATGGTCGGCGCCTGGACGCTGCTCCAAGCGCATTCGGCGGGGCCCGACGTCCGTGTCCGGATATCCAAATCCGGACAGGCTGTCCCTGCCCTGGCCACGAGCGCCGGGTTGGGTGTTCTGGTCCTGGCCTCGCAACGCCCGCTCATGCTTCCCGCGGTAGTGCTCGCCAGCCTTACCCTGGCGTTGGCCGTGGTGCCGCTTGTATTCCGGCAGCGGCTCGAGCTGTCCCGGGCCAACAGCCAAGCGCGGACCGATGACCTGACGGGTATCCCCAACAGACGCGCCCTCTACGCGGCCGTGCCTCAACAACTTACGGCGAGCGGAAATCAGCCGAGCGCGGTGCTGCTGCTGGATCTCGACAAATTCAAGGAGATCAATGACGGGCTGGGGCATCAGGCCGGGGATGACCTCCTGCGTCAGGTGGCTGCCCGGCTTTCCACACAGCTGGGGGCCGGTACGCTTCTTGCGCGTATGGGAGGCGATGAATTCGTGATGTACGCCGGTTCCTGCGGTCCCCGTGAAGCGCAGGACATGGCAGTGAAGATACGCACCGCCCTGGCAGAGCCCTACAGCCTGGGAGGCATTACGGTTCATGTGAATGCAAGCATTGGGATTGCCTGCCACCCGGAGCATGGGCGCGACTTGGACGTCCTGTTGCGCAAGGCCGACGTGGCGCTGTACTCGGCCAAATCCACGCGTAGCGGGCATGCCCTGTACGTGGAGGACCCGGCCAACGCCGCTCTCCAGCCGTTCTGCAGTCTGCAAACCCTGAACGACGCGCTGTCGAATGACCAGCTGGTTCTTCACTTCCAGCCAAAAGTTGAACCCGAAACAGGACGCGTGCGCGGTGTTGAAGCGCTGGTTCGCTGGGAGCACCCGGCCTTGGGTCTGCTTCAGCCGGATGCTTTCCTGAAGTACTTCCAGGAAGCAGGGCTGATGCCCGCGCTGACCAACGTTGTTCTCATCAAGGCACTGGACCAGGCCGCTGTGTGGGCCTCGGGCCCCCAGCACCTGTCAGTGGCCGTTAACGTGCCGGCGAGTTCCGCGATGGACGCCCGACTGCCGGATCAGGTGGCAGCAATGACCCGGGCCCGCGGCCTGTCCCCTTCCATGCTCGTCCTGGAAATCACGGAGGACGTCCTTGTCGCTGACCGCAGCCGCGCCTGCACCACGCTGAGCGCCCTGAGGGAAATGGGTGTCCGGGTAGCGGTGGACGACTTCGGCACGGGCTACAGCTCCTTGTCCTACCTGCGCGAACTGCCCATCGACGAGATCAAGCTCGACCGCTCCTTTGTCAGCGCCATGATGGACGATGAGCGCGCCACCGCCTTGGTGGCCTCCACCATTCATTTGGCCCACAGCGTGGGACTGGAAATGACAGCGGAAGGGGTCGAAGACGAAAGAGCGTACCGCGCCCTCCGCGAGTACGGCTGCGACTTGGTGCAGGGCTATTTCATCTCCCGGCCAGTCCCTGCCGAAGTATTGGACACGTGGTTGAGCAACCGGAATCCAGAACAGAGCCCGGATGGCAAAGTAACTTCCGCAGGCTTTCCCAAATAGGCCAACCCTGCTTTATGGGGCCATAAATTCCATTCCGGCCCGGCCAGGGTCAGCGCCAACCGAGCTGCGGCGCCACGTGCGTCAGGATGGCATCGATGACGTGGGTGTTGTACTCCACGCCGAGCTGATTGGGGACCGTGAGCAGCAGGGTGTCGGCTGCCGCGATCGCCTCGTCTCCAGCCAGCTTTGCGACCAGCTCGTCGGGGGTGCCCGCATAGGACCGGCCGAAGACCGCCCGGGTTTTCGCGTCGATGTGGCCCACCTGGTCGGAGCTGAAGCGGTCGTGACCAAAGTACTTCCAGTCGCGCTCCTCCGTCAGCGCAAAGATGCTCCGGCTGACGGAGACGCGGGGCTCCCGCTCGTGTCCGGCCTCCTTCCAGGCCTGCCGGTAAAGCTGGATCTGCTCGGCCTGCTGGACATGGAAGGGCTTGCCGCTCTCGTCATCCTTGAGCGTGGAGCTCTGCAGGTTCATGCCCTGCTGCGCAGCCCATACCGCCGTGGCGTTCGAACCGGAACCCCACCAGATGCGCTCCCGGAGGCCTTCCGAGTACGGCTCCACGCGCAACAGGCCCGGAGGGTTGGGGAACATCGGGCGGGGATTCGGCTGCGCGAAGCCCTCACCCGTGAGTACCTCGAGCAGGCGCAGAGTGTGCCGGCGGGCCATATCGGCGTCGGACTCGCCCTCGGCCGGGGAAAAGCCGAAGTGGCGCCAGCCGTCGATGACCTGCTCTGGCGAGCCCCGGCTGATGCCCAACTGCAGGCGTCCCCCCGAGATGAGGTCGGCCGCGCCGGCGTCCTCGGCCATGTATAGGGGGTTCTCGTAGCGCATGTCGATGACGCCCGTGCCGATCTCGATGCGACTGGTCCGTGCCCCGATGGCGGCCAGCAGCGGAAACGGGGAGGCATATTGCTGCGCGAAGTGGTGGACGCGGAAGTAGGCTCCGTCCGCGCCGAGCTCCTCGGCCGCGACCGCCAGGTCGATCGCCTGCAGGAGCGCGTCCGACGCACTGCGCGTTGCGGACTGCGGGTGGTCGGTCCAGTGGCCGAAGGACAGGAATCCGATCTTCTTCACATCAGGAGCCAACTCCGCGGCGGCGGAAATTCTTCCCGGTCCTGCTGCCTGTGGGGGTAAAGCCCTAGGCCTCGTTGGTGATCACGACCTTGCCGATCATGTGGCCCGACTCCACCAACCGGTGGGCTTCCCGGATCTGCTCCGCCGCAATGGGCCGCAGGGTTGTTGTCACGGTGCTGCGCACCTCCCCGGACGCCACCAACTGCGCGACCTCGGCGAGCAGTTCATGCTGGCGGATCTGGTCAGCGGCCTGATGCAGGGACCGGGCGAACATGAACTCCCAATGCCAGGACAGGGCCTTCGGTTTCAGCCCAATCACATCGACCGAGCCAGGGTCGTCAATGGCGACGATTTGCCCGAACGGGTTCAACACATCGATGTAGAGCTCCGTCTGGTCCTCGGAGTTCGCCGTGAAAATATAGTCGATGCCCTCCGGTGCAACCTGGCGGATCTCTGAGCGCAGGTCTCCGCGGTGGTTGACGGTTTCATGGGCGCCGAGCGAGCGCACCCAGTCCTCGGCTTCGGGCCGCGACGCAGTGGCGATGACGCGCATCTGTGGAACGAGGGCCCGCAGCAGCTGCAGGACCACGGACCCGACTCCTCCGCTGGCACCCACCATCAGCAAGGTTCCCCCGCTGTCGGAGGTCAGCTTGAGCTTGTCGAACAAACCTTCCCAGGCGGTGATCGCGGTCAAGGGAAGCGCAGCAGCCTCGGCGAAGGTCAGGGACGCGGATTTCGGTCCCACAATGCGCTCGTCGACGACGTGCAGTTGCGTGTTCGTACCGGGCCTGTTGATGGCGCCGGCGTAGTAGACCTCATCGCCGACCGCGAAGAGGCTTGCCTCTGCCCCTACCGCCTGTACCACCCCAGCCGCGTCATAACCGAGAATCTGCGGCTCCGCCTGGTCCGCACCCCTGCCGCGCACCTTGATGCCGACCGGGTTCACGGACACGGCCCGCACTTCCACGAGCAGGTCCCGCGGCCCCAAGGGCGGGACCTCCATCTCGATGTCGGCAAAACTCGATGGGTCGCTGGCAGGCGCCGTCGAAACCGACGCGATGGCTCGTGTTGAAAGGTGCATGGGACCAGCATGGACCACGGGGTTCAGTGGCGGTCAAGGGCACCGGGCAGCCAGAGAGCATGAGGGGCCGCTGAGGGTGGTGGATCCGTCCGCATCATTCGTGAGCGTGAAACCGTCGAACCAGTCGCTACACCCTGGATCAAGCCGTCCTGGGAGGCGGATTTCGTAGCGGCTCATGCCACTGCGCGGTCGCCCCGGGCCTGCTCCGCGTGTACCTGCAGTGCCGCGGTGTTCCGGCGCTGGTCGGACCAGAGGGAATAGCCGAGCCAGACCAGGGCAAGGCCCATGGGGACGGCGGCCATGCGTTCGAGTGCGTGGGGCAGCAGGGCCCCGGCGACCGGGGTGAGGGCGGCAGCGGCAACCAGCAGGATGCCGGCTCCGCGTGAGAGCAGCCGGGCACGGATAACGGCGATGCCGAAGAGCAGCGCGCCGCCCACGTAGAGCAAACCTCCAAGCTGTGGCAGTGCGGAGAGCGGGCCCAGGTCGGTCACGGGCGCATTCCGGCCGAACAGCCCGACGATATCAACGGAAACCTGGGGTGCTTCGGCGACGAAGAGGGGCGCGATAAACGCCTCGGCGAAGGTGAAGGAGGACTGCAGGATGAAGAAGAAGCCGAACATCAGGTACCCGGCGAGGCCCAGAATCCCGAATGGGCCTACCTGCCTGAGATAGATGCCGGTAATTCCTATGAGGGCGAGCACCGCCTCGAGAAAACTCAAAGCGTGGACAGTCTTCCACTGTTGTGTCGCCAGCGAGGCGGCGACGTCGGCGGGATGGATGAATTGGATGACGATGTAGGCCAGGCCCGCGAGTGCGGCGGCGACCGCGGCCCCGCGGGTAAGGGTGGACGTCGTGATGCTCATGGTGTGCTCCTGTGGTGTCGCTGGGACGGGCGGTTGCCCGGGCGCATTCGAAAGTTACGCAGGAATGTGGTGAGTGGACATCACCACCTTCGCGGGTCACAGGGTGATTGTGGTGGATGACGGCCTAGATCAGGCCCAGCGTTTCGGCGCGGTGGAGGGCGGAAGCGCGGCTGCTCACTTCAAGTTTGCGGAAGATGTGTTTCGTATGGGTCCGCAGGGTGTTGAGCGAGATGCGGAGTTCGCGGGCAATCTCCGGGCCTGACAGCTCGGTGGCCAGGAGCCGGAGCACGTGCAGTTCACGCTCGCTCAGCATCTCGCGGAGCTGGCTGGGGGCCAGGGGCCCGCTGGTGTTGCGGAGTGCCTGGCTGAGCCGGCGCACGAAGTCCGGGCTGATGCCGGCGCCGGCGGCGGTGCGCAGAAGTGCCAGCATCGGAGCGCCCTCGTCGATGAACAGCCGGAAGCAGCCCTCGGATTCGGCCCAAGAGAGGGCGCGTTCCAGGGGCACGAGCGCGTGGGCGGTCTTGCCCTGCGCGTGGTCCGCGAGGGCCTGCAGCATCAGGATTTCACTGACGCTTCCCAGCCGGCGACCGGCTTCCGCGGCAGCGAGCAGCCGGCCGAGCAGTCCCCGCGCGTCGTCGAGCGGTTGGCCCGGGAGGCCTGCGTTGTGCTCCGCGATCATCAGCCGGGCGAGGGTAATGTGGCCGAACTCGTGGAGATAATCGGGCGTATCCGTGGGTGTGAGTCCCTGCCCGTCCACCCAGGCGCGTGCTTCGGGAAGGCGCCCCTGCCTGATGTAAATCCGCGCCTTGAGGCCCCCGATGGGGCAGACATCGGGGAAAAAACCGCGGCGGTAGTGCTGCTCCGCATCGGTCAGGAACTTGAGGGCAAGGTCGGTTTCGCCCTCGGCCTCGTGCACCCCCGCCATCGCCACGAACCACCGGTACCGGTGCTCGTGGGAGAGGGCGCTTTCGCCCAGTTCGGCGCTCGCCGACAAGTGGTTCCTGGCGAGCGCAATCTCGTTGCTCTCCCGCAACACGGCGGCCAGGCCCGCGTGAAGGTCCGCCCGCGGCTGGCCGCTGTTGCCGTACTCCAGGGACTGCCGCAGGGCGGTCTCGTACATCCTTTGGGCCTCGCGCAGCCGGCCCAGCGGCAGCAGCATGTCGGCGATGACCATGGTGGTGCTCAGCGCGTCGGTCAGGTTGCCGGCACTGCGGAGGCTCTTCGCGGAGTCCCTGAAAGCGGCCACCCCGGCGTCGAGCTCGCCCGTGGCCCATGCCGCCAGGCCCAGCAAACCGGCCGCCGCGCCCCGGCCCAAGTGGTCATCGGGCTCCGCGAGGCGGAGCGCGCGCTGTGCATGGTGCGCGGTTCCGGGCCGGTTCCCCGAGGCTAAAGCAAGCGAGGCACGGTAGAGCTCGATCGTCACGGGCAGCGTATGGAGTTCCTGGCTGGGCCCGGAATCGTGGGCGGGCGGGCCACCAGCGGTTCCTGCCGCCAGCAGATGCTCCGCCTCGTCCAGTTGGAGGCTGGCTGTGGAGAGGTCGCCCGCAACGAGCGAGGCCCATGCGGAGAACACCTGCAGCACGGGCCGGCGTTTCCTGGTGTCATCGGGCAGCGCCGCAAGCCAGCCAAGGAGGGTCGCATCCTGCCTGCTCTTGCGGACGCCGGGGATGATGGCCTCGATCATTCGCGCGGCCCGCGGGAAGTCGGCGGCCTCGAACGCATGCCTGATTGCTTCATCGGGTGAGCCGTTGTGCTCGTACCATTCACTGGCCAGGCGGTGAAGGGCCGCAACGTGGGCCGGGCCGCGCGCGAGTACCCGGGAGCGCAGCACGTCGGCGAAGAGGTGGTGGTACCGGTACCACTGCCGGCTGTCATCCAGTGGCACGATGAACAGATTGGCCCGCTCAATCGACTCCAACATGCGGGTGCTGTCCGTACGTCCGGCCACGGCGTCGCAGAGCGGGCCACTGAGCCGGTCCAGAATCGCGGTGCGGTAGAGGAAATCACGGATGTCCGGTGCTGCCCGGTTGAGGACCTCTTCGACGAGGTAGTCGATCACGAAGCGGTTGCTTCCGGCGAAGGCTTCGATGAACGCGGAAACGTCCGGACTTTCGCGCAGGGACAGGCCGGCGAGCTGAAGCCCGGCAATCCAGCCCTCCGTGCGCGTCCCGAGCACCGCTTCATCCTGGCGCGAAAGGGAAAGCCCCATCACTTCGTTGAGGAAGGCGGAGGCCTCATCGGGAGTGAAACGCAGATCGGCGGCGCGCAGCTCGGTCAAGTCCGCGCCGGCCCGCAGCCGCGCCAGCGGCAGGAGCGGATCGGAGCGGCTTGCTATGGCCACATGCGCCGTGGAGGGAAGGTGGTCGAGCAGGGAAACGACCGCTTCGACAACGGTTAGGTCCTCGATGCGCTGAAAGTCATCCAGAAAAAGGATGAGCGGCTGGGCGCTGCGGGCCATGTCATTGATGAGCGAGGTGAGGGTCGCTTCGACGGGCAGCCGCACCTCGGGGTCCTCGCGGCCGATCGCAGCGTCTGCCCGATGGAGGGCCGCAGCCAGGTAGGTGAGGAACCGGACGGGATCGTTGTCGCTCTCATCCAAAGACAGCCAGGCGACGCGGACCTCCGGATGCCTCCGGCGCGTCTGGGCAATCCACTCGCTCAGGAGCGCGGTCTTGCCAAACCCGGCGGGTGCGGAGACAAGGGTGAGCCGGCGTCCTGCTTGCCTGCCGGAGGCCAGTTGGTTGACGAGGCGGGGGCGGGGGACCGCTCCGGCGCGCGGGGACGGGACGAAGAGCTTTGTAGCCAGCACCGGCAGTGCCGTTGTCCAGTCCGTCATTGCCCGGTCCGCCATTGCCTGGTCCGCCGCTGCCTGATCCCTCATTGTCGATCCCCCTCATTGTCGATCCTAGGATGCGCGGACGCCGCAGCCGTCACTCTTCCCGGTCTGTCTGCGTGACGGATTCCGCGGCCCTGTCACAGAGTTGTAATGTTCCCTGCCGCTGTTGGGAGAAAGGAATGACACTGCTGTAGTTTGACGCAGGCAGATGCGCGCCCGGCCGTTGGCCCGGGCAGCCGCCCGGGCAGTGTCCCTGAACCGCGCGGTCTTTGAACCGCACGGCGGACGGCGGGGTTGGACGGTGCATTTTTGCCAGCTCAGCAAACTTTGGGGACACGCATTGCCACTAGACCGGCAGGCGTTCACCCGACTCGTCCTCCGATAGGAGCTCTACATACATGCGCAGATCCACCTTCCTTTCGGCCGTGAGCGCCGTGCTGCTGGCCGGTTTTCTCGGGCTCGCCGCACCCTCAGCGGCACACGCCGCAGACGGCGACGACCTGGTCGGAGGGTGGTACGCACTGACCTGGACGAACTCTCCAACCCTGTATAAGGTCGCGAAGGACGGCACACTCACCGCGGTCGGCTCGGCTCCGCAGGCCTTCGGCATCGCGGGATTCGACGTCGATGCCACGAACGGGCGGGCCCTTTTCCCGACGTATAACGGAGAGGGCCAGTTGTGGGAGGTCGACCTCGGCACGGGCGACTTTACCAAGGTCGCGGACTCGAACTTTACCGACGCCACGGCCTTTGACATCGGCAACAACGGTGAGTTGTGGATCGCGGCCGACAACCTCGACGGCTCCCGCGGCTTCGGAAAGCTCGACTCAAACACGGGGCAGGTCACGCGCCTGGCGGCAGGGCCCGAGCGCATCGCCGCCCTCGCCACCGCTCCGGACGGCGTCCTCTGGGCCTTCGGCTACAGCAACAAGGCCTACACCTACTCGCCCGAGACGAACGAGTTCACGCACGTCGAAGACCTCAACGTCAGTATCCTCGCCGCCGACTTCGACACCGACGGCACTGTGCTCCTGCAGAGCTGGGACGGCACGCTGACTCGCTACGACATCACGACCGGCGAGACCACGAAATTGTTCCGCATGAGCAACTCGGTGCCCGGTTTCCAAGGCGAAGCGTTCTCGGTCGCAGGTCCCACCGACGGACGCACCGTCGATGAGGTGCTTAACCCGCCTGCGGCCCCCGCAGTGACGGTGTCTTCGGGCGAGGTCACCGCCGGTGACGAGGTGACCGTGACCGGTGCCCACTTCACCCCGGACGCCACCGTCCGCATCGAACTGGACGGCACCGCCCTCGGCACCGCCACCGTCGATGACCTCGGCGCGTTCACCTACACCGCGACCATCCCGGTCAGCACCACCGCCGGCGCCCGCACCATCGCCGCCGTCGACACCACTTCCAACCGGACCGTCAACACGCCCCTCACTGTGAAAGCGGCCCCCGCAGTGACGGTGTCTTCGGGCGAGGTCACCGCCGGTGACGAGGTGACCGTGACCGGTGCCCACTTCACCCCGGACGCCACCGTCCGCATCGAACTGGACGGCACCGCCCTCGGCACCG
>NZ_BKDJ01000006.1:0-49201 GCF_008580665.1 Zafaria cholistanensis | reverse complement strand
CACTGTGAAAGCGGCCCCCGCAGTGACGGTGTCTTCGGGCGAGGTCACCGCCGGTGACGAGGTGACCGTGACCGGTGCCCACTTCACCCCGGACGCCACCGTCCGCATCGAACTGGACGGCACCGCCCTCGGCACCGCCACCGTCGATGACCTCGGCGCGTTCACCTACACCGCGACCATCCCGGTCAGCACCACCGCCGGCGCCCGCACCATCGCCGCCGTCGACACCACTTCCAACCGGACCGTCAACACGCCCCTCACTGTGAAAGCGGCCCCCGTTGTCCTGCCCGAATCCGAGGACAAGTCCGGCGACGACGGCGCGGATGAGGACGCGACCGGCCACGGGGACGGCGATGGCTCCGCCGCTGATGCCCCCGGCGCTGGGGAGTACTCCCTGGCGGCCACCGGCATCAACGCCGGCCCGTGGCTGCTGGCCGGCGGGGTGCTGCTGGCAGCCGCCGGGGTCCTGATTGGGGCCCGACGCATTCGCGGTTCGGCCCAGTAGCATCGCCCTGACTGACAGCGGGTCCGCCGGTTATCCGGCGGACCCGCTGTTTTGTCCTCCGGACAACCGGATGGCGTTCCAGGTTCAACATCCCGGTGCTTTTGAAGGGGAGCCAGCCATGGGGGAGTGGGTTGGGTACCGTGCGCTTCTCCTGGCCGTGCTGCCCTTCGTTATCGGCGGGTCCCTCTGGTTTTAGGAGGTTGTCCGCCCTGGCTGGCGCGCAGGACGAGGGGTTCCTTGGATTGCGGCAGTGGTCCGGCGTGCGGTGCCGCGAACGAGCGCCAGGTGCCCGCCCAGGAATCCTGCCCCTGCCATGATGGCGTTCCCCGCCAGGCCGAGCCCCGCGCCGAGAGAGTGGTGGCCGCGCATCCGCGCGACCAGGGAACCGAGGAAAAGGAAGACGGCGGCATCGGCACCCAGTGCATGCACCGCGCCGATCCGGCGCTCGGCGCCGGTCATTTCCGCCCAGTCGCCGGTGCCCGCGAGGGCGGTCGGCCCCGCCGCAGCCAGTCCGGCCCCGACCAGGAGCATGGCACCGGGACGTGCCGGGGAACCCCCGGCAACGTCGAGGATGGATGCACTGATCCAGCATCCCATCGTCAGGTCGGTGAGGGGAGGATGCAGTGAGTGGCCCAGGACGCCGGCGTGGAACGGACTGCGCCGTGCCCAACCAATTACCGGTCCATAGACGAACTCCTGGGCGGAAGCCACCCGATCGGAGAGGGGGCTCCAGCCTACTGCCTGAACCAGCCGCTGCGGCCGCGGCGCTTCGCTCACAATCGTTGAGGCTACGCCGGCCCGGCGCGGGTGTACAGGGATCGGGCGGGCGCGCCCATCTTGCCACAGCCCTGGATCACATTCCCCGGCGCGCCGGCCTGTGGAACGGGCCTATTCGCTTTCGATCGCGGTGGTGCGGTGGGGAAGGCCCACCGGCTTGGACTCTGCGGAACCGCGCTGGCGCAGGTAGATGGACAGCACCACCATGCTGCCCACGGCGAGGAACTCCGACTGCCAGTTTTGGAGGGTGCGGTTCCAGAAATCGGCTGACATCACATATTCCGTCCAGTCCAGCGCCTGCTGGCCGTGCTCTGCCTGCTCCTCGTTGTACACCACCAGGCCGGCGAGCGACTGGGCCCACCAGGACAGCACGAAGATGGCTCCCATGACCAGCAGCAGGGAGTTGGAGTAGAGGGTGCGGCGCCACCCGCTGGCCCCGGCCCAGCGGGGGGAGTCCGGACGGGCGTGGGGTCCGACCCGTTGTTCCTCGTCCGTTCCGGTCCCCTCGTCACCGGGCTTCTTCGACTCCGGAGACCCTTTTTGGACGAACCAGATGGTCGCAATGATGAACAGGAAGAACTGCAGGTACTCCGACTGCCAGTTCTCGGCCACGTCCACCACAAACGCAGAGGACGTCACGAACTCCCCGTAGGTGGCCGGCGCCTGCCCGTGGGAAATTTGCTCCTCGTTGTAGGCGGCCAGGCCGGCAAAGGACTGTCCGGCCAGCGCCCCTAGGAACAGGGCGGCGAACAGGAGGCTGAGGGCGTGCTGCCGGATCCCGCTTTGGCTCTTCATCGTCCCGCCATCCCGATGGCAATCATGTACACCAGACCCCCTGCGATGAGGGCCATCCAAAGACTGAAGACGACTTTCATGGCCCCAACCTAGACCCTCGTGGCGGGGAACGTAAGGCTCTGCCCGGCGCCCGCCCCGCCGCGACACCCGTGCCGGGGCGGGAGACGACACGCCGCATGCAGTGTAATCTGCATCACATTCTGTGGGGACTTTCCCAAAGTCACACCTCATGGTCGGATGACGATCCCTACCGGTCACCCCCGAAAAGTGGCCTCCGCGGCAGGGCCTTTGCTGCCGCCGCTGCGCCCCCCAAGCGTCCAGAAATGCCCTGTAACGTGGTTCTCCGCCGCCGTTCACCGGGCCACGGCCAGCCGTTCACCGTGTTTTGCCAGGCTGGCACCGGCCGGTCCCGCAGCGGCCAGAAGCGCCCCTCCCATCGCAACCGTCGACCCGGACCGCTGGTCCGGAAAGAGGACCCATGGACAAGAGCCGCCACGCTTTGCTCAGCCGCACGCCCTCCACCACCCCTCTGTCCGATTCCGCCGGCGCGGCCTCCCGGGGCGGAGCCCTCATCGGCCCTGCCAGGGGCCGGGACCTGCACGTCATGAGTTTCAACGTCCGTTGCGTGGTGTCCGGAACGGTGCCCGGGCATCCCGACCACTGGCCGGAGCGGGCCCCCCTGGTACAGGAATTCCTTGGCCTCGAACAGCCCACCCTGCTGGGGATCCAGGAGGCGGACTTTGGGCAGCTGGCGGCCATCCGGCGCGGCCTGCCCGAGGGGTACCGGATGATCGGCTTTGGGCGCGAGGGCCGCAGCGTGGGCGAGTATTCGGCGGTCTTCTACGACTCCCGCCGCCTTGAGGTCCTCGAATGGCAGCAGTGGTGGCTGTCCTCCACCCCGGAGGTCGTCGCATCGCGTAGCTGGGGCAACTCGGTGCCGCGCATCGTTACGTGGGGCCGCTTCGCGGACCGCGCTACCGGCGCGCAGTTTGTCGCCGCGAACACGCACTTCGACCACGAGTCCGAACCCGCCCGGATCAAGAGCGCAGAACTGCTGGTTACGCTGGCGGACCGCTTCGCAGACCTGCCGCTGGTGGTCATGGGCGACTTCAACGACCTGGCCGATGCCTCGGCCTCCTACACCCGGCTTGTCGACGACGGACCGTTCGCCAACGCGTGGGAGACCGCCGGAAAGCGCCTGACCCCGGGTTGGGGAACGTTCACCGACTACGGTCCTCCGGTGGAGGGCGCGAAGGTCATCGACTGGATCCTCACCAGCCCCGACGTCAGCGTCCACCAGGCAGCCATCAACACCTGGAACGATGCCGGCCGCTGGCCTTCCGACCACGCAGCCGTCCAGGCGCTCGTGACTCTGTAGCTCCCGCGGGCCCGGCTACCAAACGATCCCAAAGTGCCCGTGGAACGCCTCAATCACCAGATCGGGCCGGTGCAGGAAAGCCCCGGGGCGGTGGGGCGGGGGCAGGGCGGGGGTCCGGCCGTAGCGCAGCCACATCGCAATGTCGCGCCGGTCGACGCCGAGCTCGGCGCCGGCGTGAAGCAGGGCCCGGCCCAGCGGGGAATCCCAGGTAAACCCCTCGGGCAGCTTGGGCGCATGGGGCGCCTCGGTCATGGGCCCAGCTCCTCGCTAGCGGCGCCCCGTCCGGAGGCAGCCGACGTCGAAACCCCCGGGACGCGTCCCCGCGCCGGTCCCTCCGTACATCATCCCACGCGGAACGCCGCGGGTCAGGGGCCTGGGCCTGGTTGGGCTCCCGCGCCCCGGTTCCACCGTGTCTCCGTGCCGCCGTGCGCCTTAACTTGCGGAGGCAAGCTCCTCCGCGCCGGGCGGCGGGAAGAGTGCCCTGTAGGTGGCACCGGCAATCGCCGCACCGGCCAGCGGCGCCAGGATGAACAGCCACACCTGGCCCAGGGCCTCCGGGCCTGCGAACCAGGCGACGCCCAGCGAGCGCGCCGGGTTTACGGACGTGTTGGTGACCGGAATGGAGATCAGGTGGATCAGGGTCAGGGACAGCCCGATCGCGATTGGAGCGAAGCCGCCTTCGGCCGCCGGCCGAGAAGCGGTGGAGGGGTGTCCATGATGATGCTCCTTTGGCGTGGTGCTGCATGGGGGCGGTGCTGCGTGGATGCGGGGCCGATCCTGCGGTGCAGGCTTCCGGGGCAGGTGTCACCGGTTCCCGGAAGCCATTCCAGGCGTGGTCCGGGCCCCCGCCCGTTCCGGGTGCCCCTAAACTTGCCTACGGAAAACCCGCACGTGACGGAAGCAGATACCGAAGCACCCACCCAGGAGGGCACGACCATGCCGTTGAAGACCCCGCACCAGAACGTCACCTTTCCCTCGGCCCAGGGCGAAGCCCACGGCTACCTGGCCCTGCCCGCATCCGGTTCCGGCCCGGGCGTGATCGTCGTCCAGGAATGGTGGGGGATCGCGGACCACATCCGCGACGTCGCCGACCGCCTGGCCGCGGAGGGATTTGTCGCGCTGGCGCCGGACCTCTACGGCGGCTGGGTGGCCCACGACGGAGCGGAGGCTGCCAGGATGATGGCCCAGCTGCCCGCCGAAGAGGGCGCCCGCCTGCTGGCCGGTGCCGTGGACTACCTGTTGGGGCTGGAGGCCGTCACCAGCGAGCGGCTCGGCGCCATCGGGTTCTGCATGGGGGGAGGCTTCGTGCTGGCGCTCGCCGAGCAGCAGGGGGACAGGATTGCCGCGGCGGTGCCGTTCTACGGCGTCGGGCAGGCCGTTCCCAACTCATTCACCCACGTCAAGGCCGCCATCCAGGGGCACTACGCCGAGCATGACAAGGGCTACCCGGTGGCGGAAGCGCGCAGGCAGGAGCAGCAGATCCGCCGCGAGTCCGGTGCCGAGGTGGAGTACTTCTATTACGACGCCGGGCACGCGTTCCACAACGATGAAAACCCGGCCGGCAACTACAAGCCCGAGGCGGCGAAGCTGGCGTGGGAACGCGCGGTAGCGTTCCTCAAGGACAAGGTCAAGTAACAGCGGACCCGTCCGCACCACCAACACAGGAGGCAACCATGGCAGGAATCGTGCTCGTCGGGGTCGACGGCAGCGACACCGCCCAGAAAGCCGCGCAGCGCGCGGCCAGCATCGCCCAAGGGCTCGGCGTGGGGTTGGCCGTCGTAACCGCCCACGCGACGGACAACACGGAAGTCGTGCGCATCGGCAGGGACACGTGGGTCATGGACGACGCCGAGCAGGCGCTCAAGCTCGCCGAGCACTCCGCGGAGCTGTTGCGCCAGGACTACCCGGGGCTGGAGATCACCCCGGTGGCTGCCCTGGGCAAGCCGCAGGACGCGCTGGTGGAGGAGGCCGAGCGCTCCGGCGCCCAAATGATCGTGGTGGGTAACGTCGGCATGAAGGGCCTGGGCCGCCTGCTCGGCAGCGTCGCCACCTCGGTGGCGCACCATGCCCCCTGCGACGTCCTGATCGCCAAGACCTCCTAGCTGCCTCCCGGCCGCGGCCGGCACGACGACGGCGGGTCCGGTTCCCTGCGGAACCGGACCCGCCGTCGTCGTGTCCCCCGAAGCCAGGGGGCGGGGCGGGTAATCAGGGCCAGGCCAGCAAGCGGAACTCAGGCGGGCCGGGCCGCCCCCGGAAGGTGCCTGCGCGAATTCCGCGCGACGCCGGCCCCGGAGGCCAGGCACAGCAGCAGCGCGGCGCCGACCAGGGACAGCATCGGGAACCACTGCGCGAACAGCGCCACCACCGTCGGGGCCAGGAAGCCCAGGTAGGTCAGGGTGTAGTAGTACCCGGTCAGGGCGCCCAGTTCGGCGGGCGGGGCGAGGCGCTGGGTTTCCAGCAGCCCCGACACCAGCATCAGCCCATACCCCGCCCCCAGCACCAGGGAGGCGAGCAGCCCGAGCCGCGGGTCCAACACCAGCCCGGTCAGCAGCGCCAGCACCAGGCCGGCGGCGGTGGTGGCCAGGGCGGTCAGGACCGCGCGGGCGGAGCCGGGATCGTCGAGGCGCCGGGCGAGCGGCTGGATCAGCACGCCGGCCCCCAGTGTCAGTGCCGCCGCCGCGGTGGTGTAGAGCAGGCGGGCCTCCCCCAGGTTGGTCAGCAGCGCCGGGACCAGCGCGAAGCCGATGGTTCCCGAAGCGAAAGCCCATGGCGCGGCCGGGGCGACCACCCGGCGGAACCGCGGATGCCCGCCCGAGGAGGAGATGAGCCGGGCGCGCAACCCCAGGCGTTCCCCGCGGGCGCGGGTCTCCGGCAGGCGCAGCGCGACCAGCCCCATCGGGACGCACAGGGCCATGTGCAGCAGGTAGGGCAGCGTCGCCGGGGCGGGCGCCCAGTTGGCCAGCAGGCCGGCGGCCACGGGGCCAAGCCAGAAGCCCCCGGCGGAGAACAGCGAGGCGCGCCGGGCCCCCGCCCCGATCTGGGCATGCCCTTCCCACGGAGCCTGCGAGAGTTCCTTGATCCAGCTGGTGGTGGCGGCCATTGCCATGCCCGTGGCAATGCCGGCCAGCAGGCGCCCGGCGAACAGCGGGACGGGGCTGAGGGTGCCGAAGAGCATCGCGGCGCTGGCCACCACGGACAGGGCGATGCCCCCCAGCGCCACCGGCTTGCGTCCGGCGGCGTCGGAGAACGGGCCGCCCAGCAGCAGGGCGGGAACCAAACCCGCCACGTAGATGCCGAGCATGCCGGTCACGGCGAGCTCGGAGAAGCCGTACTCCTGCCGGTACATCGCCAACAGGGAGGCAAACTGGTTGGCTCCCCACCCGACCAGGGTCAGGGACAGGCCGGCGGGCAGCCACAGGCGGCGGTGGTGGGGCATGGCTCACAGTCTGGTCCATGCCCCGGACGGGCAGCGAATTGGCGGGCGCGGTTGTGCTGCGTCCCGCCCCCTGCCCGCAGTTCCGCTACGGCTTGGCCTGCTGTTCCTTGATGCGCTTCTCCTCGGCGCGGACCGCGGCCATGGAGGCGCGCTCGGCCTGGAGCCACTCCGGGCGGTCGGCCATCAGGGCCTCGATCTCCGCGGTGGTCAGCGCCTCGGTGATGCCGGCGCGGGCCAGCCCTGAGATGGAGACATTCAGTTTCTGGGCCACGATGGGGCGCGGGTGCGGGCCGTTTTGGCGCAGGTCCTGCAGCCACTGCGGCGGGTTGGTCATCAGCTCATTGAGGGCCTCCCGGGAGACCGGGTTTTCCTGGAACTCCGCAGGCGCGGCGGGAAGGTAGATGCCGAGCTTCTTGGCGGCCGTCGCCGGCTTCATGGTCTGCGGGGTCTTCTGCGTCATGCCATCAAGCGTACCGGTAGCCGCCTCCGGAGCCGGACCCTCCCGCCGGGTACTAAGCTGGGCCCGTGGCAGGACTCAAGATCGCCTTTGTCCCGGGCGTTACGCCGGGCAAATGGCTGGACCGTTGGCGCGACCGCTATCCGGAGCGCCCTTTGGAGGCCTCCGTGTACGAAGGCGGCGACCCGCTGGGGCTGATCGCCTCCGGGGACGCCGACCTGGTGTTCGTGCGCTTCCCGGACGGGACCTCCCCCGCCAGCGCCGCCACCCACGTGATCCCGCTCTACGAGGAGCTCCCCGTGGTCTGCGCCCCCAAGGACCATGACGTCGAGCTCTACGACGACGCCGTTCCGCTGGATGACCTGTCCGGGGCCAATTTCCTGGACCTGGACGACTACGCGCAGGCCGGCGGAGCGAAGATGGCGCTGGAGGTGGTCGGCACCGGTGCCGGCCTGCTGGTCCTTCCGATGTCGCTGGCCCGTCTGTACCACCGCAAGGACGTGGTCTACCGGGTCCTGGAGGGGGCGCCGAGCACCCGGATCGGCCTGGCGTGGGCCAGGCCGCAGGGAGACGACCCGGAGAACCCGGAGATCGAGGAGTTCATCGGGATCGTCCGCGGGCGTGCAGCCAACTCCTCGCGCCAGCCCTCCGTGCAG
The DNA here is from genome assembly GCF_008580665.1 of Zafaria cholistanensis. Taxonomy (GTDB): domain Bacteria; phylum Actinomycetota; class Actinomycetes; order Actinomycetales; family Micrococcaceae; genus Zafaria; species Zafaria cholistanensis. The sequence goes on along the minus strand of NZ_BKDJ01000006.1, from coordinate 41,197 downwards.
GAGCGCCAGCAGACCGATGCCGCGGCCGCCCGGAAAAAGCGCCAGGGGTCCGATCCCAAGGCCGGCCAAAGGTCCCAGAAGCCGGGGGCCAGGGGCGCCGCCCAGGGGTCCCGCGGCAAGCCGGGCAAGCCCGGGAAATCCGGCGGTTCCAAGCGCGGAAAGCGCTGACCGGCCCCTACCTGCCCGCGCCGCCGAACTCCAGCACGATCGCCAGCCGGCGCAGGTCCTTCACTATCTCCCGGCGCAGCGCCCGCCCCTTCGCCGCGGCGGTAAGCCGGGCCAGCCCGCGCGGTTGCCCCGTGGTGCGCAGCACCATCCGGGTCGCCTCAGGGCCCTCGCCCTCCCACAGGTAGGTGGTCTCCAGCGCAAACGGGGTCCCGGTGCGCACCACCAGCCGCCGGCCCGGTTCGTGCGCGATGACCTGGTAGGTGCAGGCGCGCGTCCTGCCCAAAATCCGTCCGCCGACCTCGAAGAGCGACCCCGCCACTATCCGGCCGGGGCTGATGGTGCGGACGGTGGCCAATCCGCTGCGCCAGCGCGGGCCGTTCTCCGGGTCGGCGCAGAAGGCCGCAACTTCCGCCTGCGGCCGCCGCACCACGGTCTCTGCCCTGACGTCGAACATGCGCCTGCCTCCCGGTGCGCCCCGGGCGGGGCGCGTCGTCCACGCCGCATCATCCCCCAGTGCGCGGCCGGGCACAAACCGGAACCGAACGGCACCGCCCCGTGCGTCCGGTGCCGTGCCCAAAACCGGTAATTTGGAGTACATGCGTGTTCCCCAGACCCAACCCTTCGTGCCCGTCATCCTTGGCGGCGACATTGGAACCTACTCGCTGGCGCGGGAGTTCCACGAGGCGTACGGCGCCGTCAGCGTCGCCGTGCCGGCCGCCTCCAACGGCGTGCTGGAGCACTCCGTCGCCATTGACGTGCGTCCCGCCGGCACCATGGTGGACGACGACGCCGTGGTGGCGCACCTGCAGGAAATCGCCCGCGACCTGACCGCCGGCGGCGCCAACCCGCGCCCGCTGCTGCTCTGCGGCTCGCTGGACCTGCAGGTCATGCTGCTCGCCCGCCGCCGCGCGGACCTGGAGCAGTGGTACACGATCCCCTACGTGCCGCTGGAGAAGATGGAGCAGGCGGCGCTGAAGCAGAACTTCTATGACCTGTGTGCGGAACTCGGGGTGCCCCATCCGCGGACGCTGGCCGTGGACATGGCCGCCCACGCGGCAGGGGACTGGCAGGTGCCCGAAGAGCTCCCGTTCCCGCTGATCGGCAAGCCTGCGGACAGCTCCGCCTGGGTGCACGCCAAGTTCCCGGGCAAGCAGAAGGTCCACACCCTCGACGGCCCCGCCGAGCTGGCCGACCTGCTGGAGCGCATCTCCGGCTCCGGCTACCGCGAGGCGTTCATCCTCCAGGAGCTGGTGCCCGGCGGGGACACCAACATGCGCCTGTGCACCTTCTTCAGCGGCGGGGACGGCCTGGTCCGTTTCGCGGCCTACGGCGAGGTGGTCGTGGAGGAGCACGCGCCGCTGGTGCTGGGCAACTCGGCGGGCATCGTCACCGCGGTGGAGCCGGAGGTGATCGCGCAGGGCCGGCGCATCCTGGACCATCTGGGGTGGACCGGGTTCGCGATGTTCGACGCGAAGCTGGACCCGCGCGACGGCATTGTGAAGTTCTTCGAGCTGAACCCCCGGCTGGGCCGCAACCACTACTACCTCACCGCCGCCGGCCGCAACGCGGCCCGGTTCTACGTGCGCGAATACCTCGGCGGGGAGTACGACGCCGGCGCGCGGCCGGGCGGGGAGCCTGACTCCGGCGCGTGGCTGAGCGAGGGCCTGGCCGGGGCTGAAGGGCTTGAGGGAATCGAGGTGCTGCGCACCCAGTGGCTGTACACGGTGCTGCCGCTGCCCCTGCTGCGCCGCCACGCCCGCGGTCCCGTAGGGTCCAAGGCGCTGCGCCTGATGACGGAGAAAAAGGTCTCCAACCCGTTGCTCTACAAAGCCGAACGCCACCCGCGCCGGCTGGTCTACCTGGCCCTGAACGCGCTGAACCAGTTCCGCAAGTTCCGCCAGTTCCCGCCCCGCCAGGCCTGACCGCATCTCTGGGGGCGCCCGCGGCGGCGCCAGCGACAGCGCCAGCCATGGGGACAATCGCGGTGCCCGCCGCGTGCTGCCGTGTCCCAGGACACAGAGGTGGCATGCTGGGGGCGGAAGACCTGCCGAACCGCAAAGGAGCCAACATGGACTGGGGCACGTACAAGACCCTGCGCGTGGAACAGGACGGGGCCGTCCTGCTGGTGACGGTGGACCGGCCGGCCGCCCTGAACGCCCTCGCCGGCCAGGTGGTGGAGGACCTGTGGGAGCTCACCGGGGTGCTTGCCGGGCTGGATGAGGGCTGGCCGGTGCGGGGGGTCGTGCTGACAGGGGCGGGGGAGAAGTCCTTCGTGGCCGGAGCGGACATCGTGGAGATGTCCGCGATGGACCCGGACACGGCCGAGGTCTACGGGCGGCGGATGCAGCAGGTGACCCTGCGGCTGGAGGCGCTTCCGGTGCCGGTCATCGCGGCGGTGAACGGGTTCGCGCTGGGCGGCGGCTGCGAACTGGCCATGGCCTGCGACTTCATCTACGCGTCCGCGAACGCCAGCTTCGGGCAGCCGGAGGTCGCCTTGGGGCTGGTTCCGGGGTTCGGCGGGTCCGTCCGCCTCCAGCGCCGCGTCGGAATCGGCATGGCCCGCGAACTGATCTACACCGGCCGGCGCATCACCGCCGCCGAGGCGCACCGGATCGGCTTGGTCAATGCCGTCTTCGCGGACGTTCCGTCCCTGCTGGAAGGCGCCAGGGCGACTGTGGCAGAGATCGCCGGAAAGGCCCCGACCGCCGTCGCCAACGCCAAGCGGGCCCTGAACGCGATTGCCGACCTGGGCGTGGAGGACGGGCTGGACGAAGAGGTGCGCAGCTTCCGCGAGGCCTTCGGAACCGAGGACAGCGTGGTGGGCCGCAAGGCGTTCGTCGAGAAGCGGGCCCCGGTTTTCCCGGGCCGCTGAACCCCGCCCGGCACCGTCAAAAATCCGCGGCATGCGGCGGGTTTTCCGTGGTGGGAAGGACCTTGGGGCATTGGAGCCCGCCTCCTAGGGGGTATATTTGGCGCAACCGCGTCAATGCCTAGGTAAAGGTTTGTGGAGTGCTGGCAGTCATTGGTGAAGCCCTTGTGGATGTACTCTCGGGCGGCATTTCAGCACCCGAAACCTATGTGGGCGGCAGCCCGATGAATGTGGCCGTGGGCCTGGCCCGGCTGGGCCATCCGGTGACGTTCGTGGGCCGGTACGGCGACGACGAATACGGCCGGATGATCCATGAGTACCTGCGTTCCAACGGCGTCCTTGAGGTTCTGGCCCCGGATGCCTATCCCACGAGCACTGCCCGCGGACACCTCGATCCGGTCGGCGCGGCCACCTACGAGTTCGACATGGTCTGGGACCTGTCCGGGTTTGGCGCCGTGCGCGGGCAGGCCCTCGACGACGCCCAGCTGGTCCACACCGGCTCCATCGCCGCGATCCTCGAACCCGGAGCGAGCACCGTCCTCGACGCCGTGCGACGGGCCCGCCCGCACGCCACCATCGCCTTCGACCCGAACATCCGTCCGGCCTTCATGAGCGACCATGCCGCGGCGGTCGCGCAGGTTGAACGCTTCGTTGAGCTCAGCGACGTGGTGCGCGCCAGCGACAGCGACCTCGAGTGGCTCTACCCGGAGCGAACGGTCGAGGAGACCGCGCGGGCCTGGCTGGCCCTGGGGCCGGCGATGGTCGTGGCAACGTACGGTTCCCGCGGCCCCTGGGGACTGGTGGCCCGCGGCCCCGCCCGGGCCGATGCGCCGGTGGTGGACGTCGTGGACACCGTTGGGGCGGGTGATTCCTTCATGGCCGCGCTGCTCTCGGCGCTGGTGGACCGTGAGCTGGTCGGTGCCGCGCGGCGTGAGGAGCTGCACCGGATGAGCCCGGGCCAACTGGCCGAGCTCCTCGCCCACGCGGCCCGCGCCGCCGCGGTGACTGTTTCCCGCGCCGGGGCCAACCCGCCCTCCCGCCACGAGATCCCCGACCACTAGGAGGCCCCGGCCAGCAACCCTGGCCGGCGACCCCGGCCGGCGTCCGGCGATCGCCCGTACAATTCAGGGGTGCGATTGATTGCGAGCGACCTCGACGGGACCGTCATCCGTGCGGACGGGACGATCTCCGACCGCACGGTGAAGGCCTTCCGGACCGCCCGCGAGGCCGGGATCCACGTGGTCTTCGTCACCGGCCGTCCGTTCCGCTGGCTTGAGTCCGTCCGCGAAGCCTTCGGGCACCTGGGCACCGTGATCTGCTCCAATGGAGCCCTGGTCTACGACCTCGAAGCCGGGCGGATCCTCAAATCAAAGACCGTCGACATCGCCGCGCTTCGGGAAGTCCGGCGGATCATCCTCGGGATCGAGCCCGCAGCCCGCTTCGCCGCCGAAACCCTGCACGGCCTCCACCTCGAGTCCGACTTCGTGCGCGAACCGCTCGGTTCGCTGGTGGACTCGGTGGTTCCCGGGCCGCTGGACCACCGGCTGCTGCACGCCGAGGGCGTGGTGAAGTTTCTGGCCAAGTCCCACATCCTGACCCCGGATGAGTTCTTCCAGCAGGTCACCCCGGCGGTGGGCAGCCTGCTCTCGGTGACGCACTCGACCTACAACGTCTCCCTGGTGGAGATGGCCCATCCGGAGGTCAACAAGTCCGTGGCGCTGGAAGCCTATGCCGCCGAACTGGGCATCGCGGCCGAGGATGTCGCAGCCTTCGGGGACATGCCCAACGACGTCGAGATGCTGGCCTGGGCCGGCCGCGGCTACGCGATGGGATCGGGCCACCCGCTGGCCCAGGCGGCGGCCTTCGCGGTGGCCCGCACCGTGGAGGAGGACGGCGTCGCCCGGGTCATCGAGGAACTGCTGGGCCTCTAGCCGGGCGCCCCGGCCCGGCCGGGGACCTTCTGCCGGGGACCTTCTGCCGCGGTCAGGAGCCGTACGCGCGCGGGGTGCCGGCCGGGCCGTCCTGCGGGGCCTGCCAGCGGGCAAACCGGCGCGGCAACGGGTTCAGCAGGGGCTCGGGGAGGGGGCCGGCCTGGGGGAACGGGACGCCCGTGCGCGTGGGGGCCCATGCCTGCGGGGCCTCAAGGGGTTCCAGGACGGTGGCTCCCGGAAGCAGCCTGAGGACCGCGCGGGCTCCCATCCCGGCCAGGTGCCGGCGCAGCTCCGGAATGCGGGCGTCCTCGCCCAGGGCCAGTGCCCACAGGCCCGCCTCCGGGTGCCGGGCAGGGTGCAGCAGCCCCCTCATGTCCACCGGCGCAGGAGGTCCATCCCAGCCGGTGAATCCGGCGTCCAGTTGCGCGCCGGAGGGGCGTACCTTGCGCACGTGGGCCACGAGGGCCCCCCTGGCGTCCCATATGCTTGCCGAGACATATGTCAGTTCGCCGTCCTGCTCCGGGGTGGACGCGGCCACGGCGATGCGTTCCGTTTTGGCTATGTGGGCCAGCCGGGCCCGCAGCCAGCCGCCGGGCATGGTGCTGGAGGCGGAGCAGAACAGTTCCGGGGTGGCCAGCAGCGTGGACCCGGCCCCCGCCGCCGCGGCCGCCCAGTCCCGGATGGTCGCCAGGTTCTCCCGCGGGTCGGGGGAAGGCAGGCCGCGGGCCAGCACGGGATCCATGGAGGCAGCTCCTCGCAGCGGTAAAATCGGGAAGGTGAACGGCGCGCGCGATCGCGGGGCCGCCTACCTGCACGATCATACCGACGGCACACCGGCCGGCCGGCCGCTGGCCTTCGCCCACCGCGGCTTCGCCCCGGACGGCGACGAAAACACCATGGCAGCGTTCCGCGCCGCCGTCGGCCTCGGGTACCGGTACCTCGAAACCGACGTCCGCACCACCCGGGACGGCGTCCTGGTGGTCTTCCACGACGAGCGCCTGGACCGGGCCACCGACGGCATCGGGCGGGTCGCGGACCATACCTACGCCGAACTGCGCCGGTTGCGCGTTGCCGGACGCGGACGCATCCCCACCTTCGCCGAACTCCTCGGCGAATGGCCGGACATCCGGCTGAACGTGGACGTCAAGGACCAGGCGGGAGCCGCCCTGCTGGCCCGGCACATCGAGGCCGCGGATGCCTATGACCGGGTGCTGGTGAGCTCCTTCTCCGCCCGCCGCCTCGCCAGTGCGCGGCGGGCGCTGGCGAGGCCGGCCGCGCTGGGAGCATCCGTCCCGACAGTGGCCCTGGCGGCGCTGCTGGGGCCGGTGGGGCTCCTGGGCGGGATCGGTCCGCTGCTGCGCGCGGTCGACGCGCTCCAGGTGCCGGTGCGCAAGGGCCCCATACCCGTGGCCACTGCGGGGTTCGTGCGCCGGGCCCACCGGCGCGGGCTGCACGTGCACGTGTGGGTGGTCAATGATCCGGACCGGATGCGCAGGCTGCTGGACCTGGGCGTCGACGGCGTGATGACGGACCGGGCCGACCTGCTGGCCGAAGCCATGGCCGAGCGCGGGCACTGGCCACAGAGGCCACCGCGGTAGGGCCCCTGCTCCGGCCTGCCCCTACTCCAGTCCCGGCCGAACCAGCCCCGCCAGGGGCGCCAGCGCCTCCGGCGCGTAGCGCTCCACGTCGGCGTCGGAGGCCCCGGCCAGGATGCGCATCCAGAGGTCGTGCTCCTGCATCCGTCCCGCGCGCAGGGCCGGTTCCACCAGCGGGCGCAGCTCCTCCACGGTGCCGTAGTCGGACCACTGCTCCAGGTAGGCGGCCACCACCCGGCGCACCCGGGCATCGTCCCCGGTGGTGCGGAACAACCGGCACATTTCCCGCAGCGGCGGGCCCAGCACCGAGAACGGGTGCGCCCAGTAGGCCCCGGACAGGCTCAGGAAGCGCAGCGGATCGTCCGGTGCCGCGGGGATGAAGGTGTGGGCGCGGGTCAGCTCGTGGTGGACCAGGCTCAACGGGACCGGTCCGGCGGCCAGCGCCGCGCACATCTCGCGGGCCGCGCCCAGGCCCCGGTGCAGTTCCTCGGCGTCGCGCTCGGGAAGGTGCAGCGGGTGCTGCGGGGGCATCGAGGCGTGCAGCAGCAGCTGGTCGTCGATGTGAGAGGGCAGCCACGCCGGATCCAGCTGCAGCAGCCCGTGGTCGAAGAGCGTGTCCCCGAACGGCAGCAGGTCGCGCTGGACGCGGGCGAAGTCACGCACCATCCGCGCCCACAGCTGGTAGTCGGTCGCCGGGAGCGTGGCCAGCGTGTCCCCGTAGTCCGGGGACAGCATCCAGCCGCGCACCGGTTCGATCGCCAGCGGCATCACCAGCTGGTCGGGGGCGAGCTTGGCCGCGGTGGCGGTGACGGCGGCCTCGGCGATCTGGCCGGGGTTGTTGGCCTTGAAGTAGAGCCGCCCATGGTCGGTGTTGACGGTGACCCGCGCGGCCCAGAGCCGGGCCCTGCCCGGCTCAAGCGGACCGCGCTGGGCAATCTCGTAGGAGCCGAGGACCATCGAGACCCACTCCTGGACCTCGGCCATCCATTTGTCGGTTGTCCATTCCTGGTTCCACTCCGCCACGCCCCCATCCTAAGGCCCCCGGAGGCGGGCAGGATCCGGAGGGTCAGCCCAGCTTGGAGGGCGCGGCGCCCTCGTCCTCCGGCGCGTCGGTCGGTTCGGTGCCCCGTGCGCGGGCGATCACGCGCATCAGGTGGAAGACGGCCAGCGTGAGCGCGGTCCCCATCGCAATGCCGCCGAACTGCAGGCCGCCAAAGTCCAGCGGTTCAATCAGCGCGATCGCCACGATCAGGCCCGATCCCGCGGTCATCAGGTTGATCGGGTTGGAGAAGTCGACCTTGTTCTGCACCCACAGGCGCGCGCCCATGATGCCGATCATGCCGTACAGCACGATCCCCGCACCGCCGGAGACGCCCATCGGGATGGTGTTGATCACCGCGCCGACCTTCGGGAAGAACGCCAGCAGGATCGCGGCCCCGCCGGCCACCCAGTAGGCGGCGGTGGAGTACACGCGGGAGGAGGCCATGACGCCGATGTTCTCGGCGTAGGTGGTGGTGCCCGAGCCGCCGCCGGCACCGGCGAGGATGGTGGCGGCGCCGTCGGCCATCAGCGCGCGGCCATTGACGTGGTCCAGGTCGCGGCCGGTCATCAGCGCCACGGTCTTGACGTGGCCGATGTTCTCGGCAATCAGCACGAACACCACGGGCAGGAACAGCGGCAGCACGTCCGCGTGGAAGGTCGGGGAGGTGAAGGCCGGGGCGCCCAGCCAACCGGCTTCGGAGACCTTGGAGAAGTCCACCTGGCCCTGCGCCAGCGCCACCAGGTAGCCCACCACGATGCCCACCAGGATGGACAGCCGTCCGAGCATGCCCTTGAACAGCACGGCGGAGACGACGACGGCGGCCACCGTGGCGAAGGTGGTCAGCGGGACCTGGTGCATGGCCGACGCCGTCGCGGAGGCCAGGTTCAGGCCGATCAGCGCGACGATGGTGCCCATCACCACCGGCGGCATCAGCGCGTGGATCCAGCCCACGCCGGACTTCTGCACGATCGCGCCCACCGCGAACAGCGCCACGCCGGCGGCCAGGATGCCGCCGAGCGCACCGGACATGCCATGGGTGGCGGTGGCGGCACCCACCGGGGCCAAAAAGGCGAAGGAGGACCCGAGGTAGCTGGGCACCCGCCCGCCGGTGACCATCAGGAACAGCAGCGTGCCGATGCCGGAGAACAGCAGCGTGGTGGTGGCCGGGAAGCCGGTCAGGGCCGGGACCAGGACGGTGGCGCCAAACATCGCCATCACGTGCTGGACCCCGACGCCGGTGGTCTGCAGCCAGTTCAGCCGCTCGTCGGGGGCCACGACCGTGCCGGGGCGGATCGTCCTGCCATCGCCGTGGATCTTCCAGCCGAAGCCGAGGGGGTTGCTCATGGGGACCTTTCGCGAAAGGGAGGGCGCATCGCCGCGCACGGAACGGAAGGGGCGGCCGTCACATGCGCCCGGCCAGTGCCCGGGGAGCATCCTACTCCGGGCCCCGCCCCCGTGGGGATGCCGGTGGCGGGGCCCACACGCAGCGCCGGTGCCTTCGGCCGCGCTCGGCTGTCCCCGGCGACAGCTCCGCCGGCCCCCTACGAGCCCCTGGCGGCTGTCGCGGGCCCCGGGACCGCGGCGCGGGTGGCCGCCTCCGGGCGCTGGTCGAAGAACTCCAGCTCCCACCGGGAGGACTCGCGGAACGCGGTGCGCATGGCCGCCAGCTCCGCCGGCCGGGCGGTGTTGGCGGCGGCCTGGACCCAGCCGATCGCCTGGCGCGTGGCCTCGTCGAACTCGGGGGAGGAGTACATGGCCAGCCAGTCCGCGTAGGGGTGGTCCGGCCGGTTCCCCGCCGCCAGCCGCGCCCCAATGTCCCGGTAGAGCCAGAAGCACGGCAGCAGGGCGGCGGCCAGCACCGGGTAGGAGCCGGACGCAGCCGCCGCCTGCAGGTGGTTCAGGTACCCGGTGGTCGTGGCGGAGGGGACCACCGCCGGCAGTGCCCCGTCCGCCAGCTCCAGCCGGCCCTGGTGCAGTGTCCGCTCGCTGACCATGCAGCCGTGGGCGCTTTGGGCCCAGAACCGCTGCGCGGCCAGGTCCGGGGCCAGCGCGGACGCCTGGGAGAGCACCCGCCCGTAGGTCTGCAGGTACAGGGCGTCCTGCGCCAGGTAATGCTCGAAGTCCGCCCGGGCCAGGGTCCCCTCCCGCAGCTGGCGGATGAAACCCAGCCCGTCAATGGATTCGCGCAGGTCGGCGATCCCGTTCCACCAAGTGTCCAGGGACGCTTCTTCCCGGGGCACCCCGGCCCCGGACCACAGTGCCGCGAAGTGGTGCACCGGACCGTGTCCGCCGCCGACCTCCAGCTGCCCGGACGCTTCCAGCGCCCCGCGCAGCCAGGCCTTGGCCAGCACCAAAGCGCGCGCCCAGTCCCCGGTGCGCGCGAACAGCGTCGCCAGCGCGCTGGAGAGCGAGCATCCGGTCCCGTGCGTGTTGGGCGTGTCCACGCGCTCGCCGGGAACCTCCAGCAGCACCCCCTCCGGCCCCACCAGCGCGTCCGGGCACTCCTTCCCGGCCAGGTGCCCGCCCTTGGCCAGCACCAGCACGCCGTACCCGGCGGAAAGCTCCCGGGCCTGCTCCAGCGCCCCGGCCCAGTCAGTGGCCACCGGCCGGCCGCACAGCGCGGCCAGCTCAGGCAGGTTCGGGGTGGCCAGGTCCACCAGCGGCAGCAGCCGGCGCAGCGCCGCCACGGACCCGGACCCGGAGAGCCGGTCCCCGCTGGTGGCCACCAGCACCGGATCCAGCACGATCGCCGGCGGCCGCGCGCCGCCGTCCCCGCACCCGGCCGCGGAAGCCTGCGCGCGCAGCCCCTCCAGCCAGGCGCCCACCGCGCGGATGACCTCCACGTTGGCCAGCATGCCGATCTTCACCGCGTCCAGGCGCACGTCGGCCGCGACGGACTCCAGCTGTTCGGTCAGGAACGCCGCCGGCGGGGTGTGCACGCCGGTGACACCGCGGGTGTTCTGGGCGGTCAGCGCGGTGATCGCGGCCATCCCGTAGCCGCCGCAGGCGGCGATCGACTTCAGGTCGGCCTGGATGCCGGCGCCGCCGGAGGGGTCGGATCCGGCGATGCTGAGCACATTCGGGATGCCGGAAGCCTCCGGACCGGTGCCGGGACGGCCGCTCATGCGCCGGCCTCCGCCCACTCGCGCACCAGCGACCGGGTGGCGGCGGCGGGATTCGCTGCGGCGCAGACCGCGCGCACCACGGCCAGGCCGGCGGCTCCCGAGGCCCGGGCCTCGGCGGCGTCGCCGTGGCCCACCCCGCCGATCGCCACGCACGGCAGCGGTGCCGCGGCGGCGAAGGCGGCGAACCCGGCGAAGCCCAGCGGCTCAGGGTGGTCCTTCTTGGTGGGGGTGGGGCGCACGGCACCGGTGCCGAGGTAGCTGACGGTGCCCTCCGGATGGCGGGCCAGGGCGGCAAGTTCCTCGGGACGGCTGGCGCTGAGCCCCAGGATCGCTTCGGGACCGATCAGCGCCCGCACCATCTCCGCCGGCAGGTCCGACTGCCCGATGTGAACCCCGTCCACGACGGCGCCGGCGGCGCGGGCTGCCAGATACACGTCCACGCGGTCGTTCACCAGCAGCGCCGCGCGGCCCGCGGTGTGCTCGGCGCAGGCAAGCACCTCGGCGAGGAAGTCCCGGGCGGGAACGTCCTTGCAGCGCACCTGGACCGTGGTGGCCCCGCCCTCGACGGCAGCGGCCACGACCTGCGGCAGGGGGCGTCCGGCCGTGCTGCCCGAGTCTGCGACCAGGTAGACGGAGAGGTCCATGTTCCCGTGCCCGAACCGGTTCACCGCAGCACCGCCTTCTTTGCGAGGTCCTCCGGGGTGGTGGAGGCCAGGGCGTCCAGGAACGCGGGCGCGAAGGTGCCCGGGCCGGAGCAGCGTTCCGCGGCCGCCTCCGAGGCCACCGCGTACATGGCGTGGGCGGCTACGGCCCCGGCAAACGGGTCCCCCGCCGCCGCGGCGAACGCCGCGGTGACGGCGCCCAGGGAGCAGCCCCCGCCGGTGACCCTGGTGAGCAGGGCGCTGCCGCCGTGCACGCGCACGGCGCGTCCGGCGTCGAGCACCAGGTCCACGGGTCCGGACACGGCCACTGTTCCGCCGGTGCGCGCCGCCAGCGCCAGGGCCGCGCCCCGGGCCGACTCGACGCCGTCGGTCGCGTCCACGCCCCGTCCGCCCGCGCCGGTGCCGGCCAGCGCGATCACCTCGGAGGCGTTGGCGCGCACGACGGCGGGGCGCAGCTCCATGGCCTTTCCGGCGAACGCGGTGCGCACGCTGAGCGCGCCGACGGCGACCGGGTCCAGGACCCAGGGGGTACCCACGGCGTTGGCGGCACGCGCGGCCTCGAGCATCCCCGCACGCTGCTCGCCGTGGGGCGTGCCCAGGTTGACCAGGACGCCGGAGGCGATGCGGGCGAACTCATCGGCTTCCACCGGCACGTCAACCATGGCCGGCGCGGCCCCGAGGGCCAGCAGGGCGTTGGCCGTGAAGTTGGTGACCACCGTGTTGGTCAGGCATTGGACCAGGGGCTGCGCGGCGCGCAGCCGGGTCAGGATTTCGCCCAGGTCTTCCGCGGAAACGGGGCCGGAAACGGGCATGGACAGGTGTGAAGGCGCAATGGAATCCATCAGCGACATCCCTCCGCTAGTGCTAGCTAGATCAGGTGCGTACGGGTGTGATCTCAGTCCGGGCCGGATGGCCGGGACACCCCGTGTCACTGCCGGCGAGCCTACCCCGGCGCCCCGGGGCGCCCCAACTCGGCGCGCCCCGACAGGGCCCGCCGTGACAGCCGCCGCGCGCTCCCAGTAGGGTCTCAACCCATGAGCATCTTCCCGCCCGGCACCGCTTCCAACGACCCCGAATGGCTCCCCGCCGCGGGGGTCGAGACCGGCGGGCCGCTGACGGCCGAGAAGCACATCGCGGAGGTCGTGGCCCACCTGCGCGACGGCGCCGACTCCCGGCTGGCCCACACCCGCCGGTTCCGCGCCTCCCAGCTGAAGGCGCTGGAGCGGATGGTGGACTCCCACCGGCAGGATTTCCTCGACGCGCTGGCCGCCGATCTGGGCAAGTCCGCCCTGGAGGCAGGCCTGACGGAACTGGACCTGGTCCGCAGCGAGATCGACCACGCGCAGCTGTACCTGAGCGAATGGATGGAAGCCAAGCACGTGCGGGTGCCGCTGGCCCTGCAGCCCGCGGTCGCCAAGGTCGAACCGCAGCCGCTGGGACTGGTGCTCATCATCGGGCCGTGGAACTACCCGGTGCTGCTCCTGCTGGCGCCGCTGGTCGCCGCCATTGCCTCCGGCAACTGCGCCGTGCTCAAGCCCTCCGAACTGGCTCCGGCCTGCTCCGGCCTGCTGGCCAGGCTGCTGCCGCTGTTCCTGGACCAGCGCGCCTACGCCCTGGTCGAAGGCGGCCTGGAAACTTCCCAGGCGCTGCTGGAACAGCGCTGGGACCACATCTTCTACACCGGCGGGGAGCGCGGCGGCCGCGCCGTGGCCGAGGCCGCCGCGCGCCAGCTGATCCCCACCACCCTGGAGTTGGGCGGGAAGTCCCCGGCGGTCGTCGTCGACGGGAACCACGCCTCGGTGGCCCGGCGCATCGCCTACGGCAAGTTCATGAACGCCGGACAGACCTGCACCGCGCCCGACTACCTGCTGGCGGTCGGCTCCTCCGGGGAGGCCGTGCTCAAGCACCTCGCCAAGGCCATCACCTCCTTCTACGGCAAGGACGCCGCGAAGAGCCGTGACTACGGCCGGATCGTGGACCGGAACCACTTCGACCGGCTCGTCTCCTACCTGGACGAGGGCACCGTGGCGCACGGCGGGGCCTTCGACCCCGCAGCCCGGTTCATCGAACCGACCCTCCTCGTGGACGTCGCCCCGGAGAGCCTGGTGATGCGGGAGGAGATCTTCGGTCCCATCCTGCCGGTCATCAAGGTCAACAGCTTCGACGAGGCGGTGCGCTTCATCAATGCCCGGCCCACTCCGCTGGCCGCCTACCTGTTCAGCGAGAACCCGCGCCTGCAGTCCGCCTTCGAGGACCAGGTGCGCGCGGGCGGGATCGGGCACAACATCTGCAACGCCCACGTGGCGGTTCCGGGGCTGCCGTTTGGCGGCGTCGGGGCCTCCGGCATGGGCTCCTACCACGGCCGGCACGGCTTCGAGCGGCTCAGCCAGATGCGCCCGGTGCTCTCCAAGACGGCGGTGATCGACACCCTGCAGGCGGTCTACCCGCCCTACAACTGGGCCAAGACCAAGCTCATCGGGCGCCTGATGTAGCCGCAGGGGCAGCCCCGCGCCGGCCTTGCGGACGCGGGCGGCACGCCCTGTGTCCAGCCTCACAGCGGAGGGGGGAACACTCCGGGGATGTATGCAGTTGTATCAATTGAAAGATCAACCGGAGTCGCCCGCGGCACTGGTTGAACCCCGATTGCACCCCAAGGAGCACTCATGGCTACGAACGTCCTCACCCTCGTCGGATCCCTCCGCAGCGGTTCCACCAACAAGCAGCTGGCCGAGGCTGCCGTCGCCAACGCCCCCGAGGGCGTCGACGTGAACGTCTACGAGGGCCTCGAGAACCTCCCGTTCTACAACGAGGACATCGACGTCGAGGGCCAGGTTCCGGCCGCCGCCGCCGAGCTGCGCGCCGCCGCCGGTGCCGCCGACGCCCTGCTGCTGGTTTCCCCGGAGTACAACGGCACCATGCCGGCCGTGCTCAAGAACGCCATCGACTGGCTGTCCCGCCCGTACGGCGCCGGCGCCACTTCCAACAAGCCGGCCGCCGTCATCGGCACCGCCTTCGGCCAGTTCGGCGGCGTGTGGGCCCAGGACGAGGCCCGCAAGGCCCTCGAGATCGCCGGCGCCAAGCTGGTCGAGGATGCCAAGCTGTCCATCCCGAACTCCGTGGTCCGCTTCGCCGAGACCCACGCGAAGGACGACGCCGAGGTCGCCGGCCAGGTTGCCGGCGTCCTGAAGTCGATCCAGGTTGCCGCCGAGGCCAACTAGGTTTAGCGGCCACCAGGAACACGCCGCCTGCGGGCGGCGTCGCCGGTCCGGAGCCGGCCGCACGCCGGCTCCGGACCACCAGCGCCGAGGGACCCCGCCGTTCCGGGGCCCCTCGGCCTTTTAATGCCCCGGCCTAATGCTCGGGCCCGGCCGAGCCTCCCGGCGCGCTGCCGCACGGACCCCACTTTTCGGGGCCGTGCGTTTGGCTGCGCCGTGCGTTTGGCTGCGCCGTGCATTTAGCTGCGCGAAGACGCGTTTGGCTATGCGATGACCGAATCCACCAGTTCCCTGGCCTCGGCCTGCACCTGGGCCAGGTGGTCCGGCCCCTTGAAGGACTCGGCGTAGATCTTGTACACGTCCTCGGTGCCGGACGGGCGCGCCGCGAACCAGGCGTTCTCGGTGGTCACTTTCAGTCCGCCGATCGGGGCCCCGTTGCCCGGGGCCGTGGTGAGCTTGGCGGTGATCGGCTCGCCGGCGAGCGAGGTGGCGGTCACGTCGGCGGCGGAGAGCTTCGCCAGCGCGGCCTTCTGCTCCCGGGTGGCCGCGGCGTCAATGCGGGCGTACGACGGCGCCCCGTACTTCGCGGTCAGCCCGGCGTAGAGCGTGCTGGGGGAGGACCCGGTGACGGCCTGGATCTCCGAGGCCAGCAGCGCCAGCAGGATTCCGTCCTTGTCCGTGGACCACGGGCTGCCGTCGAGGCGCACGAAGCTGGCGCCGGCGGATTCCTCCCCGCCGAAGACCCCGCTGCCGTCGAGCAGGCCCGGCACGAACCATTTGAACCCGACCGGGACTTCCACCAGCTTGCGGCCCAGGCCCGCCGCGACGCGGTCGATCATCGACGAGCTGACCAGGGTCTTGCCGACCCCGGCACCGGCCGGCCATCCCGGCCGGTGGCGGTAGAGGTAGTCGATCGCCACGGAGAGGTAGTGGTTGGGGTTCATCAGCCCGGCATCCGGGGTGACGATGCCGTGGCGGTCCGCGTCGGCGTCGTTGCCGGTAGCGATGTCGAACTTCTCGCGCTGGGCGATCAGCGAGGCCATGGCCGCGGGGGAGGAGCAGTCCATGCGGATCTTGCCGTCCCAGTCCAGGGTCATGAAGGCCCAGCGCGGGTCCACGCTGGAATTCACCACGGTCAGGTCCAGCCCGTGGACCTCGCCGATGCGGCCCCAGTAATCCACCGAGGCCCCGCCCATCGGGTCGGCGCCAATGCGCACGCCGGCGTTGCGGATGGCCGCGATGTTCAGCACGGAGGGCAGGTCCTCGACGTAGGGGGTCATGAAGTCGTAGGACTGGACCGTTTCGGCCGCCTTCGCCCGCTCCAGCGGCAGGCGGCGGACGCCGCTCAGCCCGGCCTCCAGCAGCTCGTTGGCGCGGGCGGCGATCCAGCCGGTGGCGTCCGAGTCCGCCGGTCCGCCATGCGGGGGGTTGTACTTGAAGCCGCCGTCGGCGGGCGGGTTGTGGCTGGGGGTGACCACGATGCCGTCCGCCTGCGGCTCGCCGCGGGTTTCGGTGTTGTGGCTGAGGATGGCGTAGGAGACGGCCGGAGTGGGGGTGTAGGCGCCGCCGGCCTCCCAGAGCACCGTCACCCCGTTGGCTGCCAGCACCTCAAGGGCGGTGTCCTGGGCGGGTCCGGAGAGCAGGTGGGTGTCCTTGCCCAGGAACAGCGGCCCGGTAATGCCCTGTCCGGCCCGGTACTCCACGATCGCCTGCGTGATCGCCGCGATGTGGTTCTCGTTAAAAGAGCCCTTCAGCGAGGTGCCGCGGTGGCCCGACGTCCCGAACGCGACCCGCTGGGAGGGGTCGGACGGATCCGGGATGGTGTCGAAGTACGCGCCTCGCACCGCGTCGATGTCGATCAGGTCCTGGGGAAGGGCAACGGTGCCCGCACGGTTATCGGCCATGGGGACAGCTTGGCATGCCCGGCCAATGCGCGGTGTGATGTGTGTAAACATTTCGCGGCGCGTCCGCCCGCAGCGGAAGCGCCCGCCCTGGCTGCCCTCCCCGGGAGGGCGGGTTACAGGGCGGCCCCCGCCCGGGCGGGTCCGGCGCCGGTCCGGGTCCCCGCCGGGACGCCGACGGCGGCCCAGGCCGCGCGTACGGCGGACTGTTCGGTCGACTTGGCCCCGAACAGCCGTCCGGCCTCGTGCACGGTCCGCCGGGCGAACAGGGCGAAGCCGGCATCCGCGGGCAGCGGTCGGGACAGGGCCGCGGCGAGCCAGATGGCGCCGGCGCGTTCCCAGGCGTACCCGCCCAGCGCGGTCGCGGCCAGATGGAAGGCCCGGTTGGGGATGCCGGCGTTCAGGTGGGCGCCGTGCCCGGCGACGGCTTCGAGGTAGCCGTCCATGTGGTCCGGCTGGAGGTCCCGGCCCATCAGCGGGTCGTTGTAGGCGGTGCCGGGTGCGGCCAGGGACCGCAGGGCCCGCGCCCCGACGCGGTCGGTGAACAGGCCCTCGCCCAGCAGCCACGAGGCCTGGTCCGCGGTGTGCCCGGCAGCGTGCTGCTCCACCAGCACCCCCACCACGTCCGCGAAGGAGACGCGCAGCGCGCCCGGCTGGCCGCCGTCGTGCCCGACGCCGGAACCATATGCCGTGCCGGATTCACCTCCCGTGCCGGATCCGTGCCCGGTGCCGACTTCGTGGCGGGCACCGCCGTATGGAGGCCCCGCTTCAGCAGTGCCGGCATGGCGCAGCAGTCCGTGCGCCAGGGCGTGCCCCACCACGCCGGGGGAGGCGGCCAGGCATCCGAACACCAATCCGTCGCCCTCGCCGAGCACGACGGCGGTGCCCGCCCGGAAGGCGTTCTGGTAGCCGTTGCCGAAGCGGACCGTCGCCTGCAGGGGCAGCCGGCCCACGGCCCGCTCGAGTGCCTTTTCGCCGATAGGGGACACTTCGCCGCCCGGGAAAGGGGAGGCGGCCCATGGACCGGCAACCGCCCACGGATCCGCAACCGCCCACGGATCCACGGTGGCCCCCGGCCCGGCCGCGGCCGGGCCGGCCGAAAAAGTTTTGAGTGCCTCGAGTCCGTCCACGATCCGGGCCATGTCTGAGAGGCAGTCCCGGGCGGCCCCGAGGGCCTCGAAGGCCCGCTCCGCCGCCTCCGGGCAGGCCTCGCTGAGCGAAAGGCCGGCATGCTCCTCTTCCGGGGACCGTCCGGCCCCGGTGCGGACCGTGGTGCCGGGCAGGAACTCGGAATGCGCCGCATCCGACACCACCCGGACGGGACCGTGGGCGCCGCCGGGAAGCGGGGGCTCTGTGGTCTCCACGGGAGTCTCCAGAGGGCCGTGGCGCAGTGCCCGGTCCAGCAGCAGCGTGCGCCGCGCGGCCTCGGCGATCCGGCTGCGCTCCGCTGGGGTGAACTGCCCTGCCGGACCCGGGCGGGCCGGTTCGGGCAGGTCCGTTTCCGGCAGGCCCCGTTCCGGCAGGTTCGGGGACAGCCGCGTGGGAGCCGGACCGAGGCTGTCGCAGGCGGCCAGGTGCTCCAACAGATGGATGGGGACAACCTGGCGGTGGGGGAGCGGTTCCATGGCTTCTACCCAACCAGCCGTTCCTGAACATTGGGTGGGAGCCTGCCGAACACCTTCCCCCGCCCTGCTGCGCTCGGCCGGGGCCCCTCGGCGCCTAGCGTCGTCGGCCCCTCCCCAACCTCGCTGCGCTCGGCCGGGGCCCCTCGGCGCCTAGCGTCGTCGGCCCCTCCCCAACCTCGCTGCGCCCGGCCGGGGCCCCTCGGCGCCTAGCGTCGTCGGCCCCTCCCCAACCTCGCTGCGCCCGGCCGGGGCCCCTCGGCGCCTAGACTGGCATATACAGGAGGCACGGATCCGATGAGGGAGTGGCGATGACGCAGGAAAACGGCCAGTCGGCCAACGAACCGGAAACCAGGCGTATCCCGGAGGCCACTCCCGAAACGGCTGCCGCGCCGGCCCCGGACAACCTGCCGCCCGCCCCGCCCGTCCGCCCGCAGGGTGGGGACACCTTTGCCTCCCCGGCGGAGAGGAGTTTCGCCGCCCCGGGCCAGCAGGAGCCTGGACACCAGCACGCCGCAGGCCGGGACAGTGCCGGCGGCGACGGCGCGCAGGCGCATCCCGCCCACCCGGGCCAGGGTATGCCCTACCAGGGTGCGCAGTATCCCGGTGCACAGTATCCCGGGGCGCAGTATCCCGGGGCGCAGTATCCGGGCCCCCAATACCAAAGCCCGCAGAACCAGCCTCCGGCGTACCCGGGCACCGCGGCCACCGGCCAGCAGTATCTGGGTGCGGGAGCGCCGTACCCGGGAGGCTACGGCGCGCCCGGGGCCGGCTACGGCTACCAGGCCCCCCCGGCCAGGACGCTGAGCCTGATCTCCATGGTGTTGGGCATCGTGTCCATCGCGACACTCGGCGCCACTTTCTTCACCCAGATCGCGGCCGTGGTCCTGGGGCACATCGCGCTGAAGCGGGAGCCGGCCGGGCGCGGCATGGCCCTGGCCGGACTGATCATGGGCTATGTGACGATCGGCCTGGGAATCCTGCTGGTCATCCTGGCGATCATCCTTTTCGCCGGGGCGGTCCCGTACTTCTCCACGACCTCCGGGGCCGAATTCTCGGTCTAGCGTTCCCGGTTTAGCGTTGCCGGTCCAGCCGTCCCGCCCCGGCTCCGCTTCCCCTGCTTCACGCCGACCGCCAGGCGCCGGAGTCCCGCGCGCCCGCCAGCGCTTCCAGGTACAGCGCGCGGGGGACGCCGGAACCGGGCCGGCCAGCTGCTTTAGTTGCCGGCGAGTTCGAGTTCCGCTGCCAGGCCCAGCAGCTCCGCCTCCGCGCCGCGGCGTCCAATCAGCTGCACTCCCATGGACAGCCCCGCCGCCGTCCTGTGCGTGGGAACGGTGACCGCCGGCACGCCCGCCACATTCACCATCGAGGTGTACGGGGTGAACTGGCACTGCCGCCGGTAGTCCTCCTCGGGGTCGAATGCCGTGAAGTACCCCAGCGGGCGGGGCGTCTGGGCCAGGGCGGGCGTGAGCACGGCGTCGTACTGCGCCCACTGGATGCGGCAGTCCCCGGCGATCTTCGCCAGCAGCCGGGCGGCCCCCAGCCGCTGCCCCTTCGGGCGGGCCAGGGCGCGGGCCCGGAAGTGCCGGGCGAAGGGCCCCAGGCGCTCCTCCGCGCCCGGGGGCAACTCCAGGTCCGCCAGCGCGGAGGTCCACACCGTGCGGAAGGCCGGATGGTAGCGGTTGTCGTAGCGCAGGTCCGTCTCCTCGACGCGGTGGCCGGCGCGCTCCAGCAGCACGACGGCGGCGTCCAGCGCCGCGCGCGCTTCCGGATCCAGCTCGATCGGCAGGTGCGCCTCGAACGGCGAGCGCACGCTCAGGCCAATGCGCAGCGTTCGCCCACCGGCCGGTGTCGCGGCACTGGCCGCGTCCAGGTGCGGTTCCGTGCCGGGGGCGGCCCCGGAGAGGGCATCCATCAGCAGGGCGGCGTCCGCGGCGGTGCGGGCCAGCGGTCCGGACACCACCAGCCGGGGTGCCCCGTAGGCGTCCTCGGTTCCCCTGGACAGGTCCGAGGGGACGGCCCCCAGCCCGGGCTTGAGCCCCACCAGCCCGCACGCCGCCGCGGGGATGCGGATCGAGCCCCCGCCGTCGGAACCGGGGGCGAACGGGAGCAGGCCGGCGGCCACCGCGGCGGCGCTGCCGCCGGAGGATCCGCCCGGGGAAAGCGAGGGATCGAGGGGGTTGCGGGCGGCCGGGGCCACCAGGTTCTCCGAATGGCAGGTCAGGCCGAACTCGGGCACCTGCGTCTTGCCCAGTCCCACCGCCCCCTGCGCCCGGACGGAAGCGACCAGGGGATCATCGGCCGCGGCGGGCACGGAGGCGAGGGCCGCCGAACCCCAGGTGGTGGGCACCCCGGCGACGTCCAGGAGATCCTTCCAGGCCAGCGGGAGACCGTGCAGCCGGGGCAGGGGGTGATCCGCATGGCGGGCCCGGACGAACGCCTGGTCCACGGCGGCGGCCTCCTCAAGCGCCCGCTCCGCCGTGACCGTCACGAAGCTGCCCAGCCGGGGGTTCCGTTCCGCGATGCGGTCCAGGTAGTGCCGGGCGAGCTCACGGGCGGAAAGGTCCCCGGCGGCGAGCAGGTCCCGCAGGGCAACGGCCCCGGCCTCGTGCAGTTCCATGCCCTGTGCCTCCTGCCCGGACAGCGCGCCGTCGTACCCTGCCGCGCCGACCCGCAAAAGATCGTCCCATAAAATGGGACCGGTTCGGCTGCGGTTCCCACTCTATCGGCGGGACGGCCGGCCCCCACCGAAAGGATGACGATGAGCGTGTTTGAGACCGTCGAGGTCACCGAGGTTCCGGCCGGCGCGAAGGTGCTGGATGTGCGCGAGGACTACGAGTGGGTCGAGGGCCACGTCACCGGCGCACTCCACATCCCCATGAACGAGGTCCCCGAGCGCCTGGCCGAACTCGACCCGGACGAGGACACCTACGTCATCTGCCGCTCGGGGGGACGCTCGGCGCAGGTTGCCGCGTGGCTGTCCGCCCAGGGGTACACCGTCTTCAACATCGCCGGCGGTTCCGGCGCCTGGCTTGAGGCGGGCCTGCCCATGGCCAGCGAAAACGGGCTGGAGCCCAACGTCCGATGACCTACACCTACCTGGGGCCGGCGGGAACCTTCACCGAGGCGGCCCTGATGCAGGTTCCCGGCGTCGAGGCCGCCGAACGCGTGCCCTCGACGTCCGTGAACACCGCGCTGGATAAGGTGCGCTCGGGGGCCGCGGACTTTGCGATGGTCCCCATCGAGAACTCAGTGGAGGGCGGGGTCTCCGCGACGCTGGACGCCATTGCCACGGGCGAGTCCCTGCAGATCGTGCGCGAGGTCCTGGTCCCGATCACCTTCGTGCTCGTCGCGCGGGAGGGGATCACGTCGCTTGAGCAGGTCCGCACCGTGTCCACCCACGGACACGCCTACGCCCAGACCCGCCACTGGTGCGAGGCCAACCTGCCCGGCCACGACTTCCTGCCGGCATCCTCCACCGCCGCCGGCGCCCTGGGCCTGCTGGACCCGGAGAACCACTACGACGCCGCCATCTGCGCGCCGCTGGTGGCCGAGCGCAACCACCTGAACATCCTGCGCCGCGGCATCGAGGACACCGCCGGGGCCGTGACGCGCTTCGTGCTGGTGTCCAAGCCCGGCAGGATCCCCGCGCCCACCGGCAACGACAAGACCACCGTGGTGGTCCCGCTGCCGGAGGACCACCCCGGAGCCCTGATGGACCTGCTGGACCAGTTCGCCGCCCGTGGGGTGAACCTCAGCCGCATCGAGTCCCGGCCCACCGGTGAAGCGCTCGGGTCCTACTTCTTCTCCGTCGACGCCGAAGGGCACATCAACGAGGCCCGCATGGCGGACGCGCTCGCCGGCCTGCACCGGATCAGCCCCGGGGTGCGTTTCCTGGGCTCGTACCCGTCCGTGGGCAGGTCCCCCAACGCGGGGGCCTCGGTGGCCCGGCACAACACGGACGAGGCGTTCGCGCAGGCCGCGGCCTGGGTGGCCCAGCTCAAGGCCCACCTCGGCTGACCCGCTGCCCCGGTTGATCCGCCACTCCGGCGGGACCCGGCCTGCGTGGCTCAACCGGGGACGCGCACGCGCAATGCCCGGGGCAGGACCCAGACCGTCAGGGCCCGGATCTCCCCCACCGGATCGCCATCCAGCTGCGCGCTGATCGGCTCCGGCACGGACAGGCGGACCTTGCGCGCCTGATAGTACTCGATCACCGGGATCGATCCGCGGTGCCGGAACGCCGTCTTCGCCGCAATCCACACCCAGCCGCCGATCGAGCCCGGACTCATCACCACGATGTCCAGCAGGCCGTCGTCGATCCGCGCATCCGGGACGAACTCCAGCCCCGCCTGGAGTTTCCCGCAGTTGGCGAACACCACCGAGCGGACCCTGCGGCGCTGGACCGGGCCGTCGTCGAGGGACATGTCGACGCTGCGGCGCTGGCCGGAGAGGTGCCGCAGCCCGGCCTCGATGTATGCGACCGGCCCGGCCAGGGACTTTAGCCTGAGGCGGGTGTCGCTCATGACATCGGCATCCATGCCGATGCCCGCCATTACCAGGAACACGTTCCCGTCGCGGCGGCCGTCGGCGCGCTCCAGGGCGAACGCGGCCGCATCCACGGCCCGGGTGGCCCCGTAGAGGGCCGTATGCACGGCGGCGTCGATGTCGTCCACCCCAATGTCCAGGTTCCGTGCCAGCAGGTTTCCGGTGCCCAGCGGCAGGACCGCCAGCGTCGCGGCCTCCCGCGCGGAAGGGGTTCGGGGCGTTGGCGGCTGCCCGGCCCCACCGCCCGGCCCGCCCTCATGCCGCAGGCCCTCCGCGGCGGCCGCCGGCACGGCCGCGGGGCGGGTGGACCAAAGGTCCGGACCGGCGGAATCCCCGGCCAGGACCTCGGCGACCTCGCGCACCGTGCCGTCCCCGCCCGCCGCCACCAGCAGGGTGCATCCGGCCGCCAGGGCCTCCAGCGCCATGGACCGGCCCGGATCCTCCACCGTCGTGGGGAAGACCAGGGGAGGTGCGTAGCCGGCGGCGGCGCAGCCGGCGCGCAGCGCCGCCTCGGCCCGCCCGGCATGGTGCTTGGAGGGGTTCAGGATCAGGCCCACGCGGGGCGGCGGACCTTCGGGGATGCGCTCCGCCGGAGCCGCTTCCAGCAGGGCCAGGGGCGCCTCGAGCCGGCGCACGGACCACCAGCCCGCCGCGGCGACCACCACGGCGACGAAGACCAGGACCACCACGAAGGTATCGATCGGCATGATGCCTTTTACCCTAGTGGCCATTCGGTAGGCTTGGGGCGTGATCGACGTTAAAGAACTCGCAGAGAATCCCGAGCTGTTCCGCGCCTCGCAACGGGACCGTGGGGCCGACGAATCCCTGATCGACCAGATCCTGGCCGCGGATGCCGCCCGTCGCGAGTCGATTGCCAGCTTCGAGGCCCTGCGCGCCGAGCAGAAGGCCTTCGGCAAGAAGGTCGCGCAGGCCAAGGGCGAGGAGAAGCAGGCCCTTCTGGCCGAGGTGCAGGAACTGGCCGCGCAGGTCAAGGCCGCCGACGCGGCCTCAAGTGCCGCCCAGGCCGAACTCGAGCGGCTGCAGCGGCTGATCCCCAACCTCATCCAGGAGGGGACCCCGGCCGGCGGCGAAGAGGACTTCGTCGTCGTCAAGACCGTCGGCACCCCGCGCGACTTCTCCACGGCCGGCTTCGAGCCGCGCGACCACCTGGAAATCGGCGAGCTGCTCGGCGCGATCGACATGGAGCGCGGCGCCAAGGTCTCCGGTTCGCGCTTCTACTTCCTCAAGGGCGTCGGGGCGCGGCTTGAGATTGCGCTAATGAACATGGCGCTGGACCAGGCCGTGGCCAACGGCTTCATCCCGGTGATCACCCCGACGCTGGTGCGCCCGGAAACCATGCAGGGGACCGGCTTCGACGTCGCCCACGACGACGAGATCTACCGGCTCGAGCGCGACAACCTGTACCTGGTGGGCACCTCCGAGGTGGCCCTGGCCGGCTACCACGCGGACGAAATCCTTGACCTGTCCGGCGGCCCGACCCGCTACGCCGGCTGGAGCTCCTGCTACCGCCGCGAGGCCGGTTCCGCCGGCAAGGACACCCGCGGCATTATCCGCGTGCACCAGTTCAACAAGCTGGAGATGTTCATCTACTGCTCCGTCGAGGACGCCGCCGCCGAGCACCAGCGCCTGCTGGCCTGGGAGGAGGAGATGCTGGCAAAGGTGGAGCTGCCGTACCGCGTCATCGACACCGCCGCCGGCGACTTGGGCATGAGCGCGGCGCGCAAGTTCGACTGCGAGGCGTGGGTCCCGACCCAGGGGGCCTACCGCGAGTTGACCTCCACCTCCAACTGCACCACCTTCCAGGCCCGCCGCCTGAACATCCGCGAGCGCGTGCCCGGGGAGGACGGCAAGCCGGGCAAGGGCACCCGCGCCGTGGCCACGCTCAACGGCACGCTGGCGACCACCCGCTGGATTGTCGCGATCCTTGAGCACCACCAGAACGCCGACGGCTCGGTGAACGTTCCTGCCGCGCTGCGTCCGTACCTGGGTGGGCTTGAAGTACTTCCCGTCCTCTGACAGGGAGAAACACCTTCGGACCAGGCGGTCCGGAGGGCGCCCGGCGCGCCCTCCGGGCCGCTTTGCGTCCCGGCAACATTCACGCCGATTTCATTCCCCGGAAAATTTTCCCCATGACCAATATGGGGCTGTAGTGGTTCACTAGGTGGATGACACTCGCAATGAGCGCCGGCATCGAAGACCGGCAAGAGAACCCGAACCCTCTGATGGTGTGCCTGGACGTGGACGGCACACTCGTGAACCACGACGGGCACATGTCCCCGACGGTCATGGAAGCCGCCCGCGCGGTGGTCGCCGCCGGCCACGAGGTGGTTATCTCCACCGGACGCTCGCTGGGCGCCACGCTCCCGGTGGTGGAACTGCTTGGCATCGAGCGTGGCTACGCGGTGTGCTGCAACGGTGGTGTGACGCTGCGCGTGGATTCTTCCCTGCCCGACGGATACGAGGTCATCGACCGCCAGACCTTCGATCCGGCCCCCGCGCTGAAGGCGTTGCGCGATGTCCTGCCGACCGCCAAGTACGCCCTGGAGGACGTGGATGGGAACTTCCTCTCCACCGAACGCTTCCAGGACGCCAGCTTTGGGGTGGTTGCCCAGGGTGTCGACTTCGAGCGCCTCATGGAGTCGATCGCGGTGCGCCTGGTGGTCTTCTCCACCGACTCCACCGCGGAGGAGTTCGGCCAGGCCGTGGAGGCGATCGGCCTGCACGGGGTGACCTACTCCGTGGGGTGGACGGCATGGCTGGACATCGCCGCCGAGGGCATCTCCAAGGCCAGCGGCGTCGAGGCCCTGCGTGCGCACCTGGAGATCGACCCGGCGAACACCATCGCCGTGGGCGACGGCCGCAACGATATCGAGATGCTGCGCTGGGCGGCCCGCGGCGTCGCCATGGGCCAGGCGCCTGAGGAGGTCAAGGCCGCGGCGGACGAGGTCACGGACCCCGTCGAGGGTGACGGCCTGGCGCACGTGCTGCGCAGCCTCCTCTAGGACGGGCCCGGCGCCCGGGCACTACCCGCCTGCTAGATCCCAAACAGGCCGATCACCAGGCACATGGCCAGCACGGTGACCAGTTCGTGGGCACAGTTCAGCACCGTGAGGCGCACGGGGCGGCCCTCGAACGCGTCATGGGTGATGAAGCGCGCGGCGGTGAAGCCCGTCCAGAGGATGACGCCGGTAACAAACGTGTTGACCAGGAAGTTCCCGCCATAGAAGTGCTGGGCGATCGCTGCCGATCCTGCCAGCACCCACGCGCTGACAAAGCTCGCCACGAACGCCACGAGGATCGGCCCGGCCGCGGCCTTCGCTTCCCCGGACGGGGCGACCTTGGCAGTCCGCCTCCAGTAGTTGCCGAAAACCTGCGGCATGTACCAGACAAAGCCCACCACCATCGCGGACAGCGTGGCCGCCAGGACGGCCCAGAAATTGATCGCAGGAACAAGCATGGCAATCTCCTCAGGCTGGATGACCCCGGCGGGGAGCCGCGGAAACCTGCGGCCCGCTATGGTCTCGGCTGGCTAGAGTTGTGGCTGGCTAGAGTCTAGGGGCACCGGGGAACACCTGTCGTCAGGTGTGCCCCGGTGCCCGCCGGCAGGCTCCGGAGCGATCGGCCTTGGCCGCCCACGCAAAAGGCCCCGCCGTTCGGGGCCCCGCGTGCGAACACGCGCGGGACCGCCGGACGGCGGGGCCGGGCAGGCGCCGCAGCGCCCGGTGAAACCGCTAGCCCTGGGCCGCGAAACGCTCGATGGAGCGCTGCAGCTCAGCCTCGGCGGCCTCGCGGCCCTCCCAGCCCTCGGCCTTGACCCACTTGCCGGGCTCCAGGTCCTTGTAGCGGGTGAAGAAGTGCTCGATCTCCTTGATCAGCCACTGGTCGACGTCTTCGAGCTCCCGGATGTGCTCAAAGCGCTTGTCGGTCGGCACGCACAGCAGCTTGGCGTCTCCACCGCCGTCGTCGGTCATGTTGAACACGCCGATCGGGCGGGACTCGACAATCACGCCCGGGATCAGGTCCACGCCCGGGATCCACACCATCGCGTCCAGCGGGTCGCCGTCCTCGCCGAGGGTGTCGTCGAAGTAGCCGTAGTGGGTCGGGTACTGCATCGGGGTGAACAGCACGCGGTCCAGGCGCAGGCGGTGGGTTTCGTGGTCGATCTCGTACTTGACGCGGGATCCCGACGGAATCTCGATGGTGACGTCGTGGCTCATCTGAGTCTCCTCGACTTTCGTGCCGGACGGCGTGCGGGCGCGGGGCGCGCACGCGCCGTCTAGTCTTAAAGGTGTTGTGCCTAAGCGTATAGGGCGCGGCGTGGCAACGGCGATTTCGGAGGTGGCTGATGAAGCGCGGCACGCGTGCGCTCACTTCCGGGCTCCTGGCGGCCGTCCTCGGCACGCTGGTCCTGCTGGTCATCGTGAACCTTTCCGCCGCCGTGCCGGGGTCGACGGTGGCCGCCCCGGCGCCGGCCCCGCTGCCCGTGCTCCCCTCCGCCTCGGCCAGCATGCTGGCTCCGCTGGGCACCGATGCCACGGATGCCGGCGCGCCAATGCCCGACGCCGCGGTCCTGGCGGAGGCGCTTGACGCGACTTTCGGGAACGGCGCCGCGGACGATGGCGGGGCCATCTTCGGGGCCTCCGTCGCCGACGTCGCCACCGGACAGGAACTGTACTCCCGCCAGGGGGCGGCGCCCGGGGTGCCGGCCTCCAGCCTGAAGGTGTTCACCGCCGCAGCCGCGCTGGCCGAACTGGGTCCCGACCGGCGGCTGCGGACGGTGGTCCGGCGCGGCGCCGGAAACCGGGTGGTGCTGGTCGGCGGCGGCGACGTGCTGCTCGGCACTGCGAAATCCGGCACTGCAGAATCCGGCACCGCGGCGGAAGGGCGGGCCAGCCTGGCCGTGCTGGCCCGGGACACGGCGGCCGCACTGTTGGCCGGCCGTGACGGGCGGACCATTACCGGAAAAGTCGAGGTCCTGCTCGATGACACCCTCTTTGCCGGGGCCACGCTGAGCCCGGCGTGGGACGAATCCCTGGTGAGCAGCGGAAACATCGCCCCCGTACAGCCGCTGGCGCTGCATGGGGCCCGCCAGGACACCGGCAGGGACAGCCCGCGCGTCGCCGATCCGGCCCTCGCCGCCGCCCAGGCGTTCCGTGCCCTGCTGGCCCAGGAACTGAAGCAGCAACAGGCGGCCCGGAAAGCGTCCTCCTCACCGAGCCCGTCCACCTCCACCACCCCGTCCCCGACTCCCGCTTCGTCCCCGGCGAGCGCAACGCCGCCGGAAGCCCCCGCCGTGCCCCTGGGGGTTGCCGGCACCGTGGCGCGGGGGAGCGCGCCGGAAGGCGCCGCGGAACTTGCCGCCGTCGAATCCGCCCCGCTGCGCGAGCAGCTGCGCCACATGGGGGAGGAGTCGGATAACTACGTGGCCGAGGCGGTGGGACGGCTGGTGGCGCTGGAGGCCGGCAAGCCAGCGACGTTCGGCGGCGCGACGGAGGCCGTGAAGGAAGCCGTCGGCCGGCTCGGGGTTGACACGGCCGGACTGGTTCTGGCGGATACTTCCGGCCTGGCCGCCGCCAACCAGGTGTCCCCGGAGCAGCTGGCCGCGACGCTGCGGGCCGCGGCCTCCTCCGAAAAGCCCGCCCTGCGCGAACTGAGCTACCTGCTGCCGGTCGCCGGTGCCACCGGAACCCTGGGCGACCGGCTCACCGGGGCCGCCACGAGCGGCACGGTGCGGGCCAAGACCGGTTCGCTGACGGGCGTGGCCACCCTGACCGGGTATGCGGTGACCTCCGAGGGGCGGGTGCTGGCGTTTTCCTTCTTTGCCCAAGGCGTGCCCGCCCCGTTGGCCCCGGCCCGCGCCACGCTGGACGCCGCCGCCACCGTTCTCTCCGGCTGCGGGTGCCGCTGACCGCCCCCCGTGTGGTGTGATGGGTCCATGGATACCTCGGCCGTGGAGCCCCCCGTCCGCCTGATCAACTGGAAGCTGGCGGCCGATGCCGCGGCGCGGCTGGGCAGCGCCGGGCCGAAGCTGAACACGGCCGACCGGGAGGACGTCGTGGCCGACCTGCGCCGCCATGCCGACGCGTCCGTCGCCCACGTGCACCGCATCACCGGACTGGAGGCGGCCCGCGACCTGCGCGACTCCCAGGTGCTGATCGTCGACCGTGCCAGCTGGGCCCGCGCCAACACGCACAGCTTCGAGGCCCTGCTTGACCCCGCACTGCGCCGCCTGGGCGAGAAAAAGGGCTCCCGGCTGAGTGAACCGACCGTCGCCCTCAGCGGGGTCCTCACCGGGGCGGAGATGGGAGCGGTCCTGGCCTTCCTCTCCTCCAAGGTCCTGGGCCAGTACGACCCCTTCTCCGGCCTGCTCCGCCCCGCCGCGTCCGGTGGCGGCAGGCTGATGCTGGTGGCCCCCAACATCGTCGAGGTGGAGCGCGAACTCGGCGTCGAGCCAGCCGATTTCCGCCTCTGGGTCTGCCTTCACGAACAGACCCACCGGGTGCAGTTCGCCGCGGCACCATGGCTGCGCGACCACCTGCGCGACCAGATTTCCCGCCTCGCCGAGGGCCTGGTCGAGACCACCGACGGCCTCGGCGAGCGGCTCATGGACGTGGCCCGCGAGGCGCTGGGCACCCGTGATGCGGCCGGGGAGGAACGGACGTCCCGTTCCGGGGACGGCCGGAGGCAGGAAGGATCCCCGGGACTGCTCGCGGTGCTGAAGGACCCGGGGGACCAGGCCGTGCTCAGCCACCTGACAGCGGTCATGAGCCTGCTTGAGGGGCACGCCAACGTGGTCATGGACGCGGTGGATGCCTCGATCGTGCCCACCGTGCGCACCATCCGCCAGCGCTTCAACCGGCGCGGGGAGAACCGCAGCGCCCTGGAGAAATGGGTGCGCCGCCTCTTGGGGCTGGATGCCAAGATGCGCCAGTACGCGGACGGGCAGAAGTTCGTCCAACGGGTCGTGGACCGGGTGGGCATGGAGCGTTTCAACGTGATCTGGGAGCGCCCTGAGCACCTGCCCACCGAACGCGAGCTGCACCACCCCGACGAATGGATCGGCCGGATGGGGCTAGCCCCGGCTCCGGCCCGCTAAGGGCCGATGGGGGGACACCTTCCCGCCGCGGTGGCCGCGGCCCGCAACGCGGTGCGGCGTTTGGTTCCGCGCGGGTCCTTCGTCCTGGTCGCCTGCAGCGGGGGAGCGGACTCGCTGGCGCTGGCCGCCGCCGCCGCGTTCCTGGCGGGCAAGGGCGAACTCCGCGCCGGCGCCGTGGTGGTGGACCACGCCCTGCAGGAGGACAGCGCGGCCGTGGCCGCCCAGGCTGCAGGGCAGGTGCGCGCGCTGGGGCTGTCCCCGGTGCTGGTCAAGGCGCCCGGCGTCGAAGGCACCGGTTCCGAGGCGCAGGCCCGCACGGCCCGCTACGCCGCATTCGCGGAGGCGCTGGAGGAAACGGGGGCGGACCACGTGCTGCTCGGGCACACCCTCGACGACCAGGCCGAACAGGTGATTTTGGGCCTGGCCCGCGGTTCCGGAACCCGTTCGCTGGCCGGGATCCCCGCCACGCGCGGGCCCTACCTGCGTCCTTTCCTGGGCCTGCGCCGCGCCCAGACAGAAGCGGTCTGCGCCCATGAGGCACTGGACTACTGGACCGACCCGACCAACCTGGAGCGCGGCCCGCTGCGCAACCGCGTCCGGCTCGACGTGCTGCCGGTCCTTGAGGCCGCGCTCGGCCCCGGAGTCGCCGAGGCGCTCGCCCGCACCGCCCTGCTGGCCCGCGCCGACGCCGACCACCTCGACCGCCTTGCCCAAGACGCGCTGGAGGACCTGCTCCTGCCCGTCGCCGCGCCCGGGTGCCTGGCCCTGGACCTGGCGGGGTTGCGCGCGTTGGGGCCGGCCCTGCGCGGACGGGTGCTGCGCGCCGCCGCCGTCCGACTCGGCGGGGAAAACCCGACCCTGGAACGCATCGCGGCCACCGAACGCCTTGTCGACGGGGCCGGGTCGGCCGGACCCGTCCAGCTGGCCGGGCACGTCGCCGCCTACCGCGAACGCCCGGACGGTCCCCACGGCCCGGCCCGCCGGGCCGTCGTGCTGGAGGGACGGGTGCTGGATGGCAGGGTTCCGGAAGGCCCTGCGGATCACCCGGAGGCGGCAGGCTAGGGGCAGCCCGGTTCCGCACTCGGGGCCGTGCTGTGGCACTCTTGAAGCAGCAGCCCACACTCCCCGCCCGCCCCCGCGGGCATCCGTAGACAGCAGGAGCTCCCCCGTGGATTCGAACGACGTCATCGCCGACATCAAGCACGTCCTCTACACCAAGGAACAGATCCAGGACCGCATCGCCGAACTCGCGGCGCGGATCGACGAGGACTACGCGGACCGCGACCTGCTGGTCGTCGGGGTCCTCAAGGGGGCCGTCATGGTGATGGCCGACCTGGCCCGCGCCCTGCACTCCCACGTGACCATGGATTGGATGGCCGTCTCCTCCTACGGCTCCGGAACGCAGTCCTCCGGCGTCGTGCGCATCCTCAAGGACCTGGACACCGACCTGATGGGCAAGCACGTCCTGATCGTCGAGGACATCATCGACTCCGGGCTGACCCTGTCCTGGCTCAAGGCCAACCTGCAGTCCCGCGGACCGGCCTCGGTGGAAATCTGCACGCTGCTGCGCAAGCCGGAGGCAGCCAAGGTGGAGATCGACGTCAAGTACGTGGGCATGGATATCCCGAACGAATTCGTCGTCGGCTACGGCCTGGACCACGCCGAGCGGTACCGCAACCTGGACTTCATCGGCACCCTCGCCCCGCACGTCTACTCCTAGCGCACGGGCCTGCTCCCAGCGCGGGGGCCGGTGCCGACCCCGGCCATACGGCGCAAAGGGCCCCCGGTTGGGGGGCCCTTTGCGCTCCCTGGGCGGCCCGCGGAAATCCTTACGCCCAAAGGGGAACTGAATGCGCGTCCCGTGCGTCTTGCTTACTGGACGTGTACTTATAGATCAGCGCCACCGGGGCGCCCGGGCGCTCGCGCCCGCAAGCAGGAGGGACGGGGGACGGGACCCCCACGCATGAAAGCCAAGAAGATCCTCAACAGCTGGGCCATCTGGGTTCTGGTCGGCGCCGTTGCGCTGCTCATTTTCCTGCCGACGCTGGCGTCGGGCAACACCGGCCGGGTCGATACGAGCATCGGCCTGCAGATGCTCCAAGAGAACAGGGCCTCCGTGGCCAAGATCTTCGACGCCGACCAGCGCGTGGACCTGACCCTGAAGGAGAACTACGTCGTCGACGGGCAGGACAAGGGCAAGCAGGTGTCCTTCTACTACTCCACGGCCCGGGCGGACGACGTCGTCCAGGCGATCGATACCGCCAACCTCGACTCCTTCACCGACCAGCCGGTGGAGAACAACTGGTTCCTGAGCCTGGTCAGCGTGATTGTCCCGTTCATCCTGATTGCCCTGCTCTTCTGGTTCCTGCTCTCGCGCGCCCAGGGCGGCGGCTCCAAGGTCATGCAGTTCGGCAAGTCCCGGGCCAAGCTGATCACCAAGGACATGCCCCAGGTGACCTTCGCTGACGTCGCCGGCGCCGACGAGGCCGTCGAGGAACTGTACGAGATCAAGGAGTTCCTGCAGGAGCCGGGCAAGTTCCAGGCCGTCGGTGCGAAGATCCCCAAGGGCGTCCTGCTCTACGGCCCTCCCGGAACGGGCAAGACCCTGCTGGCCAAGGCGGTCGCCGGCGAGGCGGGCGTCCCCTTCTACTCGATCTCCGGCTCCGACTTCGTGGAGATGTTCGTCGGCGTGGGCGCCTCCCGCGTGCGCGACCTGTTCGAGCAGGCGAAGAACAATGCCCCGGCGATCATCTTCGTGGACGAGATCGACGCCGTCGGCCGCCACCGCGGCGCCGGCGTCGGCGGCGGCAACGACGAGCGCGAACAGACGCTGAACCAGCTGCTGGTGGAGATGGACGGCTTCGACGCCAACGCCAACGTCATCCTTATCGCCGCGACCAACCGCCCGGACGTGCTGGACCCGGCGCTGCTGCGTCCGGGCCGCTTCGACCGCCAGATCCCGGTGGAGGCCCCCGACCTCGCCGGGCGCGAGCGCATCCTGGGCGTGCACTCCAAGGGCAAGCCGATGGCCCCCAACGTGGACCTGCGCGCGGTCGCCAAGAAGACCCCGGGCTACACCGGTGCCGACCTGGCCAACGTGCTCAATGAGGCCGCGCTGCTCACCGCCCGCTCCAATGCCCAGCTCATCGACGACCGCGCCCTCGACGAGGCGATCGACCGCGTCATGGCCGGCCCGCAGAAGCGCTCGCGCCTGATGAAGGAGCACGAGCGCAAGATCACCGCCTATCACGAGGGCGGGCACGCGCTGGTGGCCGCCGCACTGCGCCATTCGGCGCCGGTCACCAAGATCACGATCCTCCCCCGCGGCCGCGCCCTCGGCTACACCATGGTGGTGCCGGAGGAAGACAAGTATTCCGTCACCCGCAACGAACTGCTCGACCAGCTGGCGTATGCCATGGGCGGACGCGTGGCGGAGGAGATCATCTTCCACGACCCGTCCACCGGCGCCTCCAACGACATCGAGAAGGCCACCGCAACGGCCCGGAAGATGGTCACCCAGTACGGCATGAGCGAGCGCGTTGGCGCCGTGAAGCTCGGCTCCGGCGGGGGCGAGCCGTTCCTGGGCCGCGATGCCGGCCACGACCGCGACTACTCGGACCGCCTGGCCGGGGTGGTGGACGAGGAGGTGCGCAGCCTGATCGATAACGCCCACGACGAGGCGTACGCCATCCTCACCGAGAACCGCCACGTGCTGGACCGCCTGGCCCTGGCGCTGCTGGAGCGCGAGACGCTGAACCAGAAGGAGATCGAGGAGGTCTTCTTCGACATCGTCAAGCGTCCCGAGCGCGAGGTGTGGCTCTCCAAGGAGTCCCGCCCGGTGCACACGGCCCCGCCGGTGCTGTCCCCCGTCGAGCAGCGCCAGCGCGACGAGGCGGCGGCCCGCACGGTGGCGGCCCCGGACGACATCTCCTAGGAGGGGCGGCAGGCTAGGATCGAACCCGTGACGGAAACCGACCAGGAAATGACTGCAATACCGGCTGCCGCAGGCCAGGTGGACCTGCCCCGGATCGAACGCGCCGTGCGCGAGATCCTGGAGGCCATCGGCGAGGACCCGGACCGGGAGGGCTTGGCCGACACGCCCAAGCGGGTCGCCAAGGCCTATGCCGAGTTCTTTTCCGGCCTGCACCAGGACCCGGCCGACCTGCTGTCCACGACCTTCGACATCGGCCACGACGAGCTGGTCCTGGTCAAGGACATCCCGTTCTATTCGACCTGCGAGCACCACCTGGTCCCCTTCCACGGATCCGCGCATATCGGGTACATCCCCGGCCCGTCCGGCAAGGTGACGGGCCTGAGCAAGCTGGCCCGCCTGGTGGAGCTCTACGCGCGCAGGCCCCAGGTCCAGGAGCGCCTGACCACGCAGATCGTGGATGCGCTCGTGAAGTACCTGGAACCGCGCGGGGCAATCGTCGTGATCGAGTGCGAACACATGTGCATGTCCATGCGCGGGGTGCGCAAGCCCGGCGCCCAGACGGTCACCAGCGCCGTCCGCGGCCAGCTGCGCGAACCGGCCACGCGTGCCGAAGCCATGAGCCTCATCCTCGGAAGGTAGGTCCCATGAGCCTTGGAGCCATTCCCGGAACAGGCCCGGCCACCACTCCGCTGCCGGTTCTCCGGCCCCCGCAGGGGGCCCGGACCCTCGCCGGCCTGCCTACCGGCCGCACCCTGGTCATGGGCATCCTGAACGTCACGGAGGACTCCTTCAGCGATGGCGGCCACTACCTGGAGGCCGGCGCCGCCGTCCGCCACGGCCTGGCCCTGATGGCCGCGGGGGCCGACATCATCGACGTGGGTGGCGAATCGACCCGCCCGGGCGCGGACTTCGTCGCCCTCGAGGAGGAGCAGGCCCGCATCATCCCGGTGGTCGCGGCCCTGGCCAAGGCCGGCGCCATCGTCTCCGTGGACACCATGCACACCTCCACCGCGCGCGCGGCGCTTGATGCCGGCGCACACATGGTCAACGATGTCTCCGGGCTCACCCATGAGCCCGACATGCCGGCGCTGATCGCCGAACGCAAGGTCCCCTACGTGCTCATGCACCGCCGCGGCGACCAGAAAACCATGGCCGCCCAAGCGCAGTACACGGATGTCGTGGCCGAGGTCCTCGGCGAACTTGCCGAACTGCGCGACCGCTTTGTCGCCGCCGGCGTCCCGCAGGAGCTGATCGTCATCGATCCGGGCCTGGGCTTCGCCAAGAACCCGGAGCACAACTGGGAGCTGCTCAGGGCCATGGGCCGGGTCCGCGGGCTGGGCCACCGGGTGCTCGTCGGCGCCTCCCGCAAGCGCTTCCTGGGGACCCTGCTGGCGCAGGAGGGCGTCCCCGTCCCGCCGGCCGGGCGCGACGGGGCCACTTCCGCAATCACCGCGCTGTCCGCGGCGGCCGGCGCGTGGTGCGTGCGCGTGCACGACGTCGCCGGATCGGTGGAGGCGGTCAAGGTCGCCCACGCCTGGGCGAACCCGGCCAGCCAGACCGTGCGCGAGGCCGTGCGCCCGGCCGGGCGAGGCTGAGCCCGGTGGACGGGGGCATGCCCGGCGGGGGTCTAAGGAGCGGCGGATGGCCGGACCGCATCACCCTCAGCGGGATCACCGCGACCGGCTACCACGGGGTGTTCGAGCACGAAAAGCGCAACGGACAGCCGTTCGTCGTCGACGTCTGCCTGTACACGGACATCCGTCGGGCGGCCGCCACGGACCGGCTGGCCGACACCACCCATTACGGCGAACTGGCCGAGGTCGTGAAGGCGGAAATCATGTCCGGGCCCTACGACCTCATCGAGACGCTGACGGAGAAGATCGCCGCCGCGGTGCTCGGCGGCTTTGCCGTCCAGGCCGTGGACGTTACGGTCCACAAGCCCAAGGCCCCCATCGAGGTCCCCTTTGGGGACGTGTCCATTTCGATCCACCGGGAGCGGACGTGAGCACGCCGCCGGAACGCCGGGTCCGCGCGGTCCTGGCCCTGGGCAGCAACCTGGGCGAGCGCTCCGACACGCTGGCCAGCGCCGTAGCCGACCTCACCAGGACGGATGCGGTGCGCCTGGTGCGGGCCTCCCCGGTCGTGCAGACCAGGGCCGTGGGCGGGCCCGCCGACCAGCCGGACTACCTGAACATGGTCATCGAGGTGGAGACCGTGCTGGAACCGCTCGCCCTGCTGCGCCACTGCCAGGCCGTGGAGCAGCTCCACCACCGCGTGCGCGAGGTCCGCTGGGGGCCGCGGACGCTGGACGTCGACATCGTTGCCTACGCGGACATGGCGCTGGACACCGCGGAGCTCACGCTGCCGCATCCGCGGGCGGCCGAGCGCGCCTTCGTCCTGCAGCCGTGGGCCTGGATGGACCCCCAGGCCACGCTCGGCGGAGCCCGCGTCTCCGACCTCGCCGCC
Source organism: Zafaria cholistanensis (assembly GCF_008580665.1). GTDB lineage: Bacteria > Actinomycetota > Actinomycetes > Actinomycetales > Micrococcaceae > Zafaria > Zafaria cholistanensis. Next base: position 5,002 of record NZ_BKDJ01000006.1, on the reverse strand, counting down.
CGGGCCGCCGACCGCGGCGGGCTGGCGCTGTTTGAGCCGACGGAACGCCGGACGTGAGCGTGCTGCGCCCGGCCTGGCTGCTGGCCATCTGCCTGGGGACCGCCGTCGCGGGCTGGATCGCGCAGCTCTACGCGGCCAGCCATTCCCTGGCCGCCCCGGTGCTGCACTGGACTTCGCTGCTGACCCTGGGTGCCGTCGCCCTGATCACCCTGTCCTTGGGCCTGCGCGTGCTGCGGTACCGCCAAGGCAAGCTCAAGCGCCGACTGGACCCCATCCAGGCGGCCCGTACCCTGGTGCTCGCCCAGTCCAGCGCCTACGCAGGGTCCCTGATCGCCGGCTGGCACCTGGGCATCCTCATCGACCTGCTGCCCGCCGCCGGCATGACCAGTGCCTCCGTCCTGCTGGCCTTCGTCATGACGGCGGCCGGCGTGGTGATGGTTATTGTGGGATGGGTCGTGGAGCAGTTCTGCAAGCTTCCGCCCGAAGATCCCTCGGCGCCGGATGCCGGCGGACACAAACGGGAGGACAACGAAGGGTATGCCGCAGGAACCGGTTGATCCCCAGGGCATTGCGTGGACCCGAGTGTCCCCCAAGTACGCTGCTGTCCGCATGGCCGGCTGGGCGGTGGGCACGGCCGTCACGCTGCTGGTGCTCTCCGTGCCGCTGGTGCTGCGCCTGGCGGGGATCTGGACCTGGCCTCCGCTGTGGCTGGCGTGGGCGGTGCCGCTGGCGGTGCTCGCCCTCGATCTGGTCCGGCTTTCCCTGATCCCGCGCCAGGTCCGCGCCATCGGCTACGCCGAGCGCTCCGAGGACCTGCTGGTCCGCCGCGGCCTCCTTTTCCAGAGGGTCCTGGTGGTCCCCTACGGCCGCATGCAGTACGTGGACGTGGCGGCCGGACCGGTGGCCCGCGCCCTGGGCCTGTGCGAGGTCCGCCTGCACACCGCGGCCGCCGACGCGACCATCGAGATCCCGGGACTGCCCGCAGCCGAGGGCGCCCGGCTGCGGGAAAACCTCACCGCCCGCGGCCAGGCCCGGCTGGCGGGGCTGTGACCGTGCACCGTCCCCAGCCACCGGAGGATCCGGACCTGCCGGAACGCCCCGGGCCGGCCGGCACCCCGCCCCGGATTCCCGAACCGCTTTCCGAACCGCTTTCCGAGCCGCTTTCCCGGGCCGACGAGGCTCCCTGGCGCCGCGTCCACCCGGTCTCCCCGCTGATCCGGGGCTGGATCGGCCTGCTGGCCGTGGCCTGGTTCTGGGGCCAGAACTGGTTCGAGGACATCATCCTTGCCGTCGAGGACCCCGGCGGCCGCGGCGCCCCGCCCATGGAGGGGATACCGTTCCTTGGCGGCGTCGCGTGGCTGCTGCTGGTTGGCGGGGCCGTTCTGGTGCTGGTGGGGCTCTCCTTCTTCCTCTCCTGGCGCTTCACCAAATACCAGGTGACCGACCAGCACGTGAACGTGAACAGCGGAGTCGTCTTCCGCCGCCAGCGGCAGGCACGGATCGACCGCGTCCAGGCCATCGACATCGTCCAGCCGCTGCTGGCGCGCATCTTCGGCCTGGCCGAACTCAAGTTCGAGGTCGCCGACGCGGGGCAGACCGCCATGAGCCTGGCTTTCCTCAGGCTGGGGGAGGCCAAGCGGCTGCGCAACCTGATCCTGGCCCGCGCCGCAGGGCTGCGTTCCGCCCCGGAGGGCACCGGCGCGCCGGGGCCCGGCCTTCCCGGCACCGGCTTTTCCGGCACCGGCGCCGCGGCCCCCGGATCCGGTGTCGGACCTTCCGAGCCGGCAGCAGGCGCCGTGCCTGCCACGGATCCCGCGGCTTCCCCGGATTCCGCTGCTTCCCTGGATCCCGCTGAGGCTCCGGAGCGGGTGGTCGCGGCCGTTCCGGTGGGGAGGCTGGCCGGCTCGCTGGTCTGCCGGCCGCTGACTGTCGCCACCGTGGTCCTGGTCATCGGCGCACTGGTGCTGCAGCCGGTCCTCACGGAGGACGTCAGTCCGCTGGTGGTGCTGCCCTTCCTCCTGGGTGCCGCGGGCGCGCTGTGGAAAGGGTTTTCCAGCGGCTTCAACTTCCAGGCCGCAGCCAGCCCCGACGGGCTGAGGATGGGGTACGGGCTGCTGGACACCCGGCACCAGACCGTCCCGCCGGGACGGGTCCAGGCGGTTCAAATCCGGCGCCCGCTGCTGTGGAGGCCGTTCGGCTGGTACCGGGTCGCCGTGAACGTCGCTGGCTACGGGCCCGGCGGCGACGGCGGCGAGGAACGCTCCACCGTCCTGCCGGTGGGCACCTTCGCGGATGTGCTCGGTGTCCTCTCCGTGGTGCTCCCGGATCCGGGAACCGCCCGGCCGCTGGAACTGATCACCGCCGGCATCGACGGGAGCGGGGACGCTGAGGGTTTCCGCACCACGCCCCGGCGCGCCCGGGGCCTGGCACCGCTGGCCTGGCGCCGGCAGGGCTTTGCGCTCACGGACACCGCGCTGTTCGCCCGGACCGGGGTGCTGGGGCGGGCCTTGGTGATCGTCCCGCACGAGCGCACGCAGGGAATTGCCCTTGAGCAGGGGCCGCTGGCCCGCCGCTTCGGGGTGTGCGACGTCCGCCTGGCCACCACGGCGGGGCCGGTGTCTCCGCGGGTGGTCCAAGCGGATGTGGAGGTGGCCCGGGTACTGTTCCTTGAGCAGGCGGACCGGGCGGCAAGGGCCCGGCACCGCCACGACCGCGACCACTGGTTGGAGGAGAATCCCCATGGCTAAGCCCGGCCGTCTCGGCGTCGGAGTCATCGGCGCCGGCAAAGTGGGCGCCGTGCTGGGCGCTGCGCTGCGTGCCGCGGAGCATGCGGTGGTGGGGGTGCACGCGGTGTCCGAGGAGTCCCGGGAGCGGGCCGAGGCGCTGCTGCCCGGCGTGCCGGTGCTGGAGATCCCGGAAATTGTCCGCCGCTCCGAACTGGTGCTGCTGGCAGTGCCCGACGACGCCTTGGGCCCGCTGGTCCAGGGGTTGGCCGACGGCGGGCACTGGCAGCAGGGCCAGATCGTGGTCCACACAGCCGGCCGCTACGGTACCGGGATCCTGGCTCCGGCACGCGCTGCGGGGGCCATCCCGCTGGCGATCCACCCGGCGATGAGCTTCACCGGCATGAGCCTTGACCTGGCCAGGCTGCAGGACTGCATGTTTGGCATCACCGCCGACCGCATGATGCTGCCGATCGCCCAGGCCCTGGTGGTGGAGATGGGCGCGGAGTCGACGGTGATCGGGGAGGAGGACCGGGCCCGCTACCACGCGGCCCTCGCGCATGCCTCCAACCATCTGGTCACCATCGCCGGACAGGCCGCGCAGCTGCTGGCCTCCGTCGGCGTCGACCGCCCGGACCGGGTGCTGGGACCGCTGATGCGGGCCTCGCTGGAGAACGCCCTTGCCTCGGGCGAAGGTGCGCTGACCGGGCCGGTCGCGCGCGGGGATGTGGGCACCGTGCTGGTCCATCGGGCCGCCCTGGAACACGACGCCGTCACCTTGGACGTGCGGGAGGCCTACCGGGCGTTGTCCCGGGCCACCGCCCAGCGCGCGCTGGCGCGGGGACTGCTCACCGAGGCCCAGGCCGCGGCGATCCTGGACGCGCTGGCCTAGAATTTCCGCGTGAGCAACGCAACTCCCCTTCCCGCCGCGGCAACGACGCCGCTGGTTGTCCAGACCGTCGCCGCACTCAAGGACGCGGTCCGCGGCCGGCTGGAGGAGAGCGCGGTTTCCGGATCCGTCCGGCGGCTGGCGCTGGTCCCCACCATGGGCGCCCTGCATGAGGGGCACGCGCGACTGGTGCGCACCGCCGCGGCGGAGAATGACGTCGTGGTGGTCACCATTTTCGTCAACGAGCTGCAGTTCAACGACCGCGAGGACTTCCTGCGCTACCCGCGCACCCTGGAAGCTGACGTGGAGCTGCTCGCCGGTGCCGGCGCGGACCTGGTCTTCGCCCCCGAAGCCGCGGAGGTGTACCCGGACGGCCCGCCCCTGGTGAAGCTGGACTGCGGCCGGCTGGGCGAGAGGTTCGAGGGCAAGGCCCGGCCCGGGCACTTCGACGGCATGCTGGCCGTGGTTTCCAAGCTGCTCCACTACGGGCAGCCCCCGCTGTCCACCGCCGTGCCCGTGACCTACCGCGCCTACTTCGGGCAAAAGGACGCCCAGCAGCTGGCGATCATTCGCCGGATGGTCGCGGACCTGAATTACGACGTGGATATCCGCTCGGTGCCGATCGTGCGTTCCCCCGAAGGACTGGCCCTGTCCAGCCGCAACCGGTTCCTTTCCGCCGAGGAGGCGGAGGCCGCGCTGGTTCTCAGCCGCGCGCTGTTCCTGCTCAAGCGCCGGGCCGACGCGGGTGAGCCGCTGCATATCGAAGACGCCGAGGCCATGATCGCCAGCCAGCCGCTGGCCAAACTCGACTATTTCGAGGTCGTCGACCCGCGCACCCTGGAGCCCCTCGCCTTCAACTGCCCGGAGACCCCGCTCACCGGGGAGGCGCTGGCACTGGTCGCGGCCCGAGTGGGAGCGGTGCGGCTGATCGACAACATGCCGCTGGGACGGTAGGCGCCTCCGCTCCGAAGGGGTGGGTTGTTCCCGATTTGGTGTGGGGGTGTGGGGGGTGTATTGTTTTCCGAGTCGCCGGGACGGGGACGGCCGGGAACGGCTGGTCCGGAGGGCGGCGAATCCACCCACAACATGTCCTTTCGGGATGGGCGCCTGGTGCGTCCTGGTCCGGGAGGGTGGTGGTTCCGGGCGGGTCGGGTTGCCGTGAAGGCGATTTGACACGAAGGAAACGATGAAATAAATTAGAAATGTCGCCGCGGAACAAAGCGATAAAGATCAAGGATTCTTGGTCGCCGGAACCGCGAGTCGCCTGTTGTTTGAGAACTCAATAGTGTGCCAAGTTTGTTGACACCGATTTTTTATTGGTGAAACGCCTGTGCCTTTTTTGCCCCTGTGTGGGGTGGGGGTGCGGGTTTTTTGCCGGGATTTTTTCTTG
>NZ_BKDJ01000005.1:108315-203588 GCF_008580665.1 Zafaria cholistanensis | reverse complement strand
CAAGAAAAAATCCCGGCAAAAAACCCGCACCCCCACCCCACACAGGGGCAAAAAAGGCACAGGCGTTTCACCAATAAAAAATCGGTGTCAACAAACTTGGCACACTATTGAGTTCTCAAACAACAGGAGCACCCGGCACCACGCAACCGGCCAACCGACCGATCCGCTACACTCCGGAGCAACTTTCCTAATCTACCAGACCCGGCCCGCCGGACCAAATCGGCCCGCGGAACCTTCCGGTCCAGCCGCACCCGAACCCTTCCGGCAACCCCTCTCGGGATCCCATCCGGCGTCCGGCGCGAGATAAAACAATACACGCCCCACGCCCCAACACCAAATCGGGAACCACCCACCCCTAACACCGCCGGTGGTCCCCTGTTTTTGCGGGCGCCAGGACCCTGTGTCGGGACCCTGTGTCAGGACCCTGCGGGGCACCCGCAGGAGGTGCCCCGCGCCGGCCGATTCCTCCGCTGCGGCCCGGACGGGTTCGTCGGCTACCGGCGGCCTTCGGTTTCCTCCGGGTTTTCCGGCCCCGCCGGTCCGGCATCCCATTCGTCGTCATCCATCGGGTCGGCATTGACCTCCGCGGTGCCGAACTCGAGAGCGCCCTCCTCCATGGCGCCCACTTCGACGGCCTCCTCGCCGGCGGCACCGGCGTCGGGGGCGTCCTCTTCATCCTCTTCGGTGCCCGTTTCCTCCGCGCCCACCTCGGCGAGGCCGAATTCGGCGGCCACCGCCTCGGCGGCGGCATGCGCGGCCGCGCCTGTCACTGCCCCGGTCTCCGCCCCGGCGCCTGCCCCGGTCTCTGCCCCGGCTTCCGTTCCGGCCGGCACCAGGTACAGCATTCCCAGCGGAGGAACGGTGAGGACGGCATGGGCCGGCTGGCCGTGTTCCCCGCCGTCCACGGCCATGATGCTGCCGCCGTTGCCGACCCCGGACCCGCCGTATTCCGCGTCGTCAGTGTTCACCAGTTCGGTCCACTCCCCCGCCAGGGGCATGCCCAACCGGAAACCGGTGTGCGGTTCGCCGGAGAAGTTGGCAACGCACACCAGCGGGTTCCCGGCGGCGTCGCGCCGGATGAAGCTGAACGTGTTGGCTGCCGCGTTGCCGCCGTCGATCCACTGGAATCCCGCGGGCTCATGGTCCTTTTCCCACAGTTCAGGATGGCCGCGGTAGACCGCGTTCAGCCGGGAGACCAGTTTCCGGACGCCGTCGTGCTGCGGGGTTTCGGCCAGCCACCACTCCAGCCCGTGGCCTTCGTTCCATTCGCCCTCCTGGGCGAACTCGGTACCCATGAAGATCAGCTGCTTGCCCGGATGGGCCCACTGGTAGGCCAGGTAGGCGCGCACGTTCGCCAGCTGGCGCCACCGGTCCCCGGGCATCTTGCGCAGCAGCGACCCCTTGCCGTGGACCACCTCGTCATGGCTGATGGGCAGCAGGAAGTTCTCCGTCCAGGCGTACACCAGCGAAAAGGTCATCTTGTCGTGGTGGTACACGCGATGGATCGGGTCCTGCTGTATGTACTTCAGGGAGTCGTGCATCCAGCCCATGTTCCACTTCAGCCCGAAGCCCAGGCCGCCAAAAGCGGTGGGGCGGGTGACGCCGTCGAACGCCGTGGATTCCTCCGCGATCATCATGATGCCCGGCGACGTGCGGTAGGCGGTGGCGTTGGCTTCCTGCAGGAAGGAGATCGCCTCGAGGTTTTCCCGGCCGCCGTGGATGTTCGGCCACCACTGGCCGTCCTCGCGCGAGTAGTCCAGGTACAGCATCGAGGCCACCGCGTCCACGCGCAGCCCGTCAATGTGGAACTCCTGCAGCCAGTACAGCGCGTTGGCCACCAGGAAGTTGCGCACCTCGTTGCGCCCGAAGTCAAAGATGAGCGTGCCCCAGTCCGGGTGCTCGCCGCGGCGCACGTCGGCGTGCTCGTACAGCGGTTCGCCGTCGAACCGGGCCAGCGCCCAGTCGTCCTTCGGGAAGTGCGCCGGCACCCAGTCGACGATCACGCCGATACCGGCCTGGTGCAGCCGGTCCACGAGGTGGCGGAAGTCGTCGGGGTGCCCGAACCGGGAGGTCGGTGCGTAGTAGCTGGTGACCTGGTAGCCCCAGGAGCCGCCGAACGGGTGCTCGGCAACAGGCATGAACTCCACGTGGGTGAATCCCAGCTCGGAGACGTACTTGACCAGCTCATCGGCCAGTTCCAGGTAACTCAGGCCCGGCCGCCAGGATCCCAGGTGCACCTCGTAGATGCTCAGCGGCCCGGTGTGCGGATCGCGCGAGGCGCGCTCCTGCATCCACTGTGCATCGCGGAACCCGTAAGAGGACTCGACGACGACGGACCCGGTCCGCGGGGGGACCTCGGTGTGCTGGGCCATCGGATCCGCCTTCTCCCGCCAGTGCCCGTCGCGTCCCAGGATCTGGTACTTGTACACCGCCCCGGCCTCCACGCCGGGGACAAACAGCTCCCAGACCCCGGACCGGCCCAGCGAACGCATCGCATGCCCGGTGCCGTCCCAGCCGTTGAAGTCGCCCTTGACCCGTACCGCCTGCGCGTGGGGTGCCCAGACGGCGAACCCGACGCCGCTGCTGTCACCGAGCACGGAGTGGTAGCGGAACACATGCGATCCCAGCACCTCCCAGAGCTTCTCGTGCCGTCCCTCGCCGATCAGGTGCAGGTCGACCTCGCCGAGGGTGGGCAGGTACCGGTAGGGGTCATCGACCCGGACGGGGTCGCCTCCGTGGTAGGAGACCTCCAGCCGGTAGTCGGGCACATGCCCCTCCGTTTCGGCCGGCAGCACGGCAACCCAAATGCCCTCGTACTCATGGGACATCGGCACCCGGGTCGTGGGGGTGACGACCTCCACGCCGAGCGCGAAGCGGCGCAGCGTGCGGATGGTGACGAATCCGGCGTCGTCCAGGTGCGCGCCGAGCACTGCGTGCGGGGCGTGGTGGCGGCCGTGCGCGACGGCGTCAAGCGCCTCGGGCGCCACGGGAAGCGGGGCGTGGGGGGCTGGCTGGCTCACGGGTGGTTCCTTCTCGACATCGGTGCGTGCGGGGTGGGGCGGGGTGGGGGCGAGTCCGGCCAGGACCTCGTGGACGGCGGACGCGGGAAGCCCCACCCAGGAGGGCCGGTTTTGCAGCTCGTACGCCACTTCGTAGAGCGCCTTGTCCAGCCACAGGGCCAGGAAGAGCGGGGAACCGGTGTCCACCGCCTCCCCGGATTCGGCCGCGTAGCCGGACAGGAATGCCTCGCCTCCCATCTTGGCCCATGCGTGGGCGGCGGCCGGGGAGGCCCCCCGGCCGGATTCCGGCCGGGCCGCGACGGCCCCGGCGTAGTCGAAGGAGCGCAGCATGCCGACCACGTCGCGCAGCGCCACGTCGGTGGCGGTACGTTCGGCGGCCGAGCGCAGCGGCTCGCCCTCGAAGTCGAGCACCACCCAGCCGCGCGGTTCCGCGTGCAGCACCTGCCCCAAGTGGTAGTCGCCGTGGATGCGCTGGAGCACCGGAAGCGCGGAGATCCGCTCCAGCGAGGCGAGCACGGACTGGAACGCCGCCTCGACGTCAGCTCCCCCAGCGTGTTCGCGGGAGGCGTTTTCAGGGGCGGAATCCCCGGAGGCGGCCTCGCGGACGGCCTCCGCGGCGGCCCGCCAGCCGCGTTCGAGCCGGTCGCGCAGGGCCGCCACGTAGGCGGCGACCTCCTCCGGGCCCGCTTCGCCGGCTCCGGCCGCATCGCGCAGCGCGGCATGCAGGCGCGCGGTGGCCCGCCCGATCGCCTCGGCCTCGGCGGTGAAGTCGCGCCCCTCCAGGGCCGCCGCACTGGCGCTGCGCCAGGCATCCTCGCTGCCGGTGATGAACTCGCGCAGCACTCCCAGGGCGCCGGCCACGGGCCCGGAGGGTTCGTCCCAGCGGGCACTGACCACGCCATAAGTCAGGGGCACCTCGTGGGAGCCGGCGTCGGTGAGGAGCACGCCCAGTTCAACATCCGGGTTGCTGCCGGAGACAGGCACGCGGAAGAACTTCGCGATGAGGTCCCCATCGGCCCGTTCGACCACCACGGAGGTGTTGGACTGTTCGCCCCCCAGGACGCTGGCGGACAGGGAGGGATCATAGGGGGCCCGGTCGGAAAACCCGGCCAGCGCGGTTCCGCTGTAACCGTCCCCGTCGGTCCCGCTGCGCATCAGCTCCAGCCAGGCGGCCACGAAGGCAGGGTCGTGGGTACCGTCGTAGACGTGCCACGGGCCCTCGCCGTTCTCCCCGCCGGAGGGGAGCACGCCGATCAGCCCGGCCTCCGCCGGCCCCGCTTCCCCGGGGGCGGGCAGGGGCTCCCGGCGGAAGGAGAGCGGAACGTGCACGACGGCGGGGGCGTCCGTGGAACCGGTGTCCACCGCCAGCAGTACGGACTCCAGGCCGATGCCGGGACCGGGGGAATCCAGCGGGACGGTACCGACCCGGCGCAGGCTGAAGCCGGCCTGCGCCGCCGCGGGGAACCAGCGCTGCCGGCGCAGCCAGCCGGAGAGCAGGTCCAGCAGCGCTTCGTCGCGGCGCGTTGTCTGGGGCTGTGTCATCGGGCCATCACTCCTTCGGGGGACAGAACGGGCATGGCGCTGGTGGCCGGGGAGTTTGAATCGGAACGGCTCGAGCGCAGGCGCAGCCAGTAGAACCCCTGCGAGCCGAGCATGATCTGGAGCGTTCCATCGGGGGAAACCCCCGGGAACACGGTGCCGCCGAAGACATCGCGCAGCCCGCGCTCGGCAAAGTCCGTCAGCTCCAGGCGGGCGGCCACGGGGTGCTGGGAAAAGTTGTAGATGCACAGCACCGCCTCGCCGTCCCTGCCCTCCTCCTCCGGGGGCAGCTCGCGCAGGAAGGCGAGGACGCTGGGCGAGCTCGCGGGGATGTTGCGGTAGCTGCCGAGGCCAAAGACGGGGTGTTCGCGGCGCACGCCCAGCACCTGGCGCAGCCAGTGAAGCATCGAGCTGCTGTGGGCCAGCTGTTGCTCGACGTTGACGTTGGTGAAGTTGTAGACCAGGGACTGGACCACCGGCAGGTACAGCTTGCCGGGGTCCGCGGAGGAGAACCCGGCGTTGCGGTCCGGATTCCACTGCATCGGGGTGCGCGAGGCGTCACGGTCTTCGAGCCAGATGTTGTCCCCCATGCCGATCTCGTCCCCGTAGTAGAGGAAGGGGCTTCCCGGCAGGGAGAGCAGGAGCGCGTGGATCAGTTCCAGTTCGGCGCGGGAGTTGTCCAGCAGCGGGGCGAGCCGGCGGCGGATGCCGATGTTGGCACGCATGCGCGAGTCGGGGGCGTACCAGCCGAGCATCGCCTCGCGCTCGGCGGGGGTGACCATCTCCAGGGTCAGTTCGTCGTGGTTGCGCAGGAAGGTGGCCCACTGGGTGCCGGGCGGGATCGGCGGGGTCTGCTCCAGGGTGGAGATGATGGGTGCGGCCAACTGGTCGCGGAGCGCGTAGAAGATCCGGGGCATGATCGGGAAATGGAAGCACATGTGGCATTCCGGCTCCTCGGGGGTGCCGAAGTACTCGACCACCTCGTGCGGGGGCTGGTTGGCCTCGGCAATGATGACCCGTCCCGGGTACTCGGTGTCCACCATGGCGCGCAGCCGGCGCAGGAACTGGTGCGTGCCAGGGAGGTTTTCGCAGTTGGTGCCGTCCTCCTCATAGAGGTAGGGGATGGCGTCGGCGCGGAAGCCGTCCACGCCCAGGTCCAGCCAGAAGCGGACGACGTCGAACATGGCCTCGTGGACGCGCGGGTTTTCGAAGTTCAGGTCCGGCTGGTGGTGGAAGAAGCGGTGCCAGAAGAACTGGCGCCGGACCGGGTCGAAGGTCCAGTTGGACTCCTCGGTGTCCACGAAGATGATGCGCGCATCCTTGTAGAGCTCGTCGGTGTCGCTCCAGACGTAGAAGTCCCCGTAGGGGCCGTCCGGCTCGCTGCGCGAGGCCTTGAACCACGGGTGCTCGTTGGAGGTGTGGTTCAGGGGCAGGTCGATCACCACGCGCAGCCCGCGGGCGTGGGCCTCGGCGACCAGCCGCTTGAAATCCCCGATGGTGCCGAAGTCGTCCAGGACGTCGTAGTAGTCGGAGATGTCGTAGCCGCCGTCGCGCAGCGGGGACTTGAAGAACGGAGGGATCCACAGGCAATCCACCCCCAGCCACTGCAGGTAGTCCAGGCGGTCGATCAGCCCGCTCAGGTCTCCGCAGCCATCGCCGTTCGAGTCGGCGAAGGCCCGCACCAGCACCTCGTAGAACACCGCTTTCCGGTGCCAGTTGGGATCGTGGGAGATTCCGGGCGCATTGAGCTGGTACGGGTTCGCCAAATTCAGTTCCTCCGGACGTGCAGGATGTGGGCCGGCTCCACGTAGGGGTCCAGCCGGACGTAGTTGTGGGCACCCCACTTCCACGTCTGCCCGGTGAGCAGGTCGTCGACGGTGAAGCGCCCGTCCTCGTCGAGGTCCTCCGGGCGCAGCCCAAGCGCTTCCAGGTCCAGCGTCACCGCGCCTTCCCGGGCCCCGTGGGGGTCGGTGTTGACCACCACGATCACGGTGTCCGCGGGGGCGCCCGGCGACGGGACCTTGGACTTGCTGAAGGCGATGGTCGCGTCGTCGCTGCTGGTGTGCAGCACCAGGTTGCGCAGGTCCCCCAGCGCCGGATGGTCGCGGCGGATCCGGTTCAGCCGGGCCAGGTAGGGGGCCAGCGAACGGCCCGCAGCCTCGGCGCCGGCGAAGTCGCGCGGCTTGTACTCGAACTTCTCGTTGTCGATGTACTCCTCGGCCCCGGGGCGGGCGACGTGCTCGTAGAGCTCGTACCCGGCGTAGACGCCCCACAGCGGCGCCGCCATGGAGGCCAGCACGGCGCGGATGCGGAAGGCCGCGGGGCCGCCGAACTGCAGGTACTCGGTGAGGATGTCCGGGGTGTTCACGAAGAAGTTGGGGCGGAAGAACGCATCGCTGACCCGGCTGACCTCGGTGAGGTATTCCTGCAGCTCCTTCTTGGTGTTGCGCCACGTGAAGTAGGTGTAGGACTGCTGGAAGCCGGCCCGGCCCAGCGCGTGCATCATGGCCGGGCGGGTGAACGCCTCGGCGAGGAACACCACCTGCGGGTGCTGCTCGTTGACCCGGGTAATCAGCCACTCCCAGAACCACAGCGGCTTGGTGTGGGGGTTGTCCACGCGGAAAATGTCCACCCCGCGGGACACCCACAGCAGCACGATCCGCAGCACCTCGTGGGCCAGGCCCTCGGGATCGTTGTCGAAGTTCAGCGGGTAGATGTCCTGGTACTTCTTCGGGGGGTTTTCCGCGTAGGCAATGGACCCGTCGATGCGGGTGGTGAACCACTCCCGGTGGGCCTCGACCCACGGGTGGTCCGGGGAGGCCTGCAGGGCCAGGTCCAGGGCGACCTCCAGGCCCAGCTTGCGGGCCCGCTGCACGAAGGCGGCAAAATCCTCGACGGTGCCCAAATCGGGGTGGATGGCGTCGTGCCCGCCCTCGGGCGCGCCGATGGCCCACGGGGAACCCGGGTCGTTCGGGCCCGCGACCAAAGTGTTGTTCGGGCCCTTGCGGTGGGTGCGCCCGATCGGGTGGATCGGGGGCAGGTAGACCACGTCGAAGCCCATGGCGGCGACGGCGTCGAGCCGTTCCGCGGCGGTGCGGAAGTTGCCGCTGGTGTAGGTGCCGCTCTCCGGATGGTAGACGGCGCCTTCGGAGCGCGGGAAGAACTCGTACCAGGCCCCGCGGCCGGCCCGCTCGCGCTCGACCTTGATCGGGAAGCGTCCGCTGTGGGTGACCATTCGGCGGATGGGACGGCGGTTCAGTACGTCCTGAACCTCCGGGGAAATTCCCGCCGCGAGCCGCTCGACCGGGTTCAGCAGCCCGTCGGCCAGCACCCAGGCGGCACGGCGGACCGTGTCGGCGTCGTTCCGGGCGGAATCGTTGGCATTCCCGATCGCGGCGGCCGCATCGGTGAGCAGCCTGGCTCCCTCGGCGAGCATGAGTTCGACGTCGATCCCGGCCCCGACCTTGATCCGCGCGTCGTGCCGCCAGGTGCCGTAGGGGTCGTCCCATGCCTCGACCTCAAACTCCCAGGCCCCTTCCGAGTGGGGGCGCAGCCAGCCCTCCCAGGTGTCGGTCCCCGGGGGGCCCGGAACCATGCGCACGCGCTGGACCTCCAGCCCGTCGGGGCCGTAGAGGACCGCTGTGGCCCCCAAACTGTCATGTCCCTCGCGGAAGGCCAACGCCTCCACCCTGATGTCTTCACCCGGAATGGCCTTGGCCGGGTAGCGCCCGCCCTCGACCACGGGGTGGAGGGCGGTGACGGGAATCCGGCCGAAGCTGCTCTGCAGTCCTGTGCTCACGGCATAGACGCTATCCACAATCCACGTCAAAGGCCAAGGAATCGCCGACAATGGCGCAGTGTTTACCGTGCCGCAACACACATTGGGGGCATCTGCGCTAGCGTTCACCGTGTGAAGGCCATTCGACGATTTACCGTACGGACCGTCCTGCCCGCCCCGATTGCCGGACTCGCCGCGCTCGCCGCGAACCTGCGCTGGTCCTGGCACGAACCCACCGCCCGCCTCTTCCGCAGCCTCGATCCGGACGCTTGGGAAGAAGTCCGGGAAGACCCGGTTGCCCTGCTGGGCAGCTTCGACCGGGTCCGGCTCGAAGCCCTGGCCATGGATTCCGACGTTGTCTCGGAGGTCCAGCGCCAGGTCGCCGACCTGCAGCGGTACCTCACCGAGCCGCGCTGGTACCAGCAGCAGCTGGGGGCCGAGGCGCCGCGCGCCATCGCCTATTTCTCCCCCGAATACGGGATCACCGCGGCGCTGCCGCAGTACTCCGGAGGACTGGGCATCCTTGCCGGCGACCATCTGAAGGCCGCCAGCGACCTCGGGGTGCCCATCGTCGGGGTCGGCCTGTTCTACCAGGCCGGCTACTTCAAGCAGTCCCTCTCGCGCGACGCGTGGCAGCAGGAAACCTACCCCGTCCTGGACCCGGACGGGCTGCCGCTGACGCTTCTGCGCGAGGCGGATGGAACCCCCGCCGTGGTCTCCCTGCCGCTGCCCGACGCGCGGCGGCTGCGCGCGCACATCTGGCGCGCCGACGTCGGCCGCATCCCGCTGCTGCTGCTTGATTCGAACATCCCCGCCAACGACGACGCCGCGCGCGTCATCACCGACCGCCTCTACGGCGGCGGCGGCGACCACCGCCTGCAGCAGGAGCTGCTGCTGGGCATGGGCGGGGTCCAGGCACTGCGCATCCACGCCCGGCTGACCGGGGGACCCGCCCCGGAAGTGTTCCACACCAACGAGGGACATGCCGGCTTCCTCGGCGTCGAGCGCATCCGCGAACTGATGGATGATGGCCTCGCCTGGGACGAGGCCCTGGCCGCGGTCCGCGCCTCCACCGTGTTCACCACGCACACCCCCGTCCCGGCCGGAATCGACCGGTTTGAGGCGCTGCAGGTGGGCCACTTCCTGCGGGCCGGGCTGGCGCCGGGCGTGCCGACGGAAAACATCCTGAAACTGGGCTCGGAGGACTACCCGGGCGGAGACCCCGCGACCTTCAACATGGCGGTCATGGGGCTGCGGCTGGCGCAGCGGGCCAACGGCGTGGCCAAGCTGCACGGGCGCGTCTCCCGCCGGATGTTCTCCGGACTGTGGAGCGGGTTCGACGTCGAGGAGGTCCCGATCACCTCGGTGACCAACGGCGTCCACGTGCCCACCTGGGTGGATCCGATGCTTGCCGCGTTTGCCCGGGAGCGCTTCGGGGCCGCGGCCGGGACCGGGGACGGGGAGGAGCCGAACTGGTCCCTGGCGGCGGACGTTCCGGACGCGGACCTTTGGGCCCTGCGCCGGCGCCTGCGCGAGCAGCTGATTGCGGACGTGCGCGAACGCCTGCGCGCCTCCTGGCTCAAGCGCGGCGCCAGCAGGATGGAGCTCGGCTGGACCGAGTCCGTGCTGGACCCGGACGTGCTGACCATTGGCTTTGCCCGCCGCGTGCCAACCTACAAGCGGCTGACTTTGATGCTGCGCGACCCCGCCCGGCTGAAGGCGCTGCTTCTGCATCCAACCCGCCCGGTCCAGCTGGTCATCGCCGGAAAGTCGCACCCGGCGGACGAAGCCGGCAAGCGCATGATCCAGGACCTGGTCCGGTTCACCGACGATCCGGCGGTCCGCCACCGGATCGTGTTCCTGCCCAACTACGACATGCGCATGGCCCGCACCCTCTTCCCGGGCTGCGACGTGTGGCTGAACAACCCCCTGCGGCCGCTCGAGGCGTGCGGCACCTCCGGCATGAAGGCCGCCCTGAACGGCGGCCTGAACCTGTCAGTGCTGGACGGGTGGTGGGACGAGATGTACGACGGCGAAAACGGCTGGGCGATCCCGACCGCTCCCGCCGGGTCCTCCCCCGAGCACCGCGACGACATCGAAGCGGCCGCCCTCTACGCGCTGATCGAGAACGAGGTCGCCCCCCGGTTCTACGGCGTGCAGGTCTCCGGCGGAGCCGGCGCGGCCGGTCCGTCCGAGGCGGCCGTTGGAGGCGTTCCGCACCAGTGGGTGCAGATGATCAAGCACACGCTCTCCCACCTGGGGCCGCAGGTGTCCGCCGAGCGCATGGTCCGCGACTACGTGTCCCGGCTGTACCTGCCGGCGGCCCAGGCCGGCCAGGCCGCCGCTAAGGGGTCCTTCGCCGGGGCCAAGGAGCTGGCCGCCTATGCGCGGCGGGTCCGCAGCGCCTGGCACGGGATCGCCGTCGAGCACGTGGACTCGATCGGACTCGAGGAGGAGCCGAGCATCGGCGACAAGTTCCGCGTGGACGCCTACGTGCGGCTCGCCGGGGTCAACCCGGAAGACGTCGCCGTGCAGGCCGTGTACGGAGCGGTCACCGAGGCCGACGAGCTGAGCGACCCGGCCGTGCACGAACTCGAGCTCTCCGAGGAACTGGGCGACGGACGATACCTGTTCACCGGGGACCTCCGGCTGGAGCGTTCCGGTTCCTTCGGCTACGGAGTCCGGGTGGTGCCCCGGCACCACGCGCTCGTTTCGGTTCCCGAACTGGGCCTGGTCACCAGCGCCAGCTAGCCGGGCACGGCGGGCTGCCCCCCCAAGGCGACGGCACCTTCCGGTGCCGCCGCCTTGGGGGGGCAGCCCGCGTCCGGGGCTGGCGTCCGGAACCGCCGCGGGCCGCTCAGGCCCGGTAGACGGTGACCGAGTGCGCCTCGATACGTTCGGGCTCGCCGGCCTTCAGCGTGGCGCCGCGCCGGCGCAGGGACCCTTCCGCGGTGCTGAACTGCAGCTGGAACGTGGTCCCCCGGCGGTCCTGCGGGCGCAGGGTCCGCAGGATGTCCGGATCCGGCATGCGGATGCGCACGGATTCGGTGCTTCCGTTGAAGACCACCAGCCCGTCGAGCTTGCCTTCGGGGGATCCAAGCAGCATCTGGACCAGCCGCGTTTCCGGGCGGGTCCACTCTTCCCTCCGCATGGGCATGCCCTCGGCGTTGAACCAGTGCATGTAGGAACTGTCATCGTGGGTCGGGAAGGTGTGGGGCTGCCCGGCCATGAACTCCTTGCGCAGGCGCATGAGCGCCCTGGTGTTCTCCAGCATGGTCCGCTGGTCCTCGGAGAGCGTCCAGTCCAGCCAGGTCAGCGGGTTGTCCTGGCAGTAGGCGTTGTTGTTTCCCTCCTGCGTCTTGCCGATCTCGTCCCCGGCGGTGAGCATCGGCACCCCCAGCGAGAGCAGCAGCGTCGCCATCACGTTCAGGGCCGTCTGGCGGCGCCGGGCCATTAGCTCCTCGTCCGCGGTGGCGCCCTCCAGGCCGTGGTTGTAGCTGCGGTTGTGGCTGTGCCCGTCGCGGTTGTCCTCGCCGTTGTCCTCGTTGTGCTTGCGGTCGTAGCTGACCAGGTCGCGCAGCGTGAAGCCGTCGTGGGCGGTAACGAAGTTGATCGAGGACAGGGCCCCGCGGCCGGAGGGGGCAAACAGGTCGCGGGAGCCGGCCAGGCAGGACGCCAGCCGCGCCACCGAACCGCCCTGGCCCCCCGCAAGGAGCGCGCCGTGGTCCGAGACCCAGAACTCGCGGACGATGTCGCGAAAATGGTCGTTCCAGTCGTGGAAGGGCTGCGGGAAACGCCCGGTCTGCCAGCCGCCCATGGAGACGTCCCACGGCTCCGCGATCAGCTTGGTGCCGGTCAGCACCGAATCCGAGGTCAGCGCCACCAGGAAGGGGTGCCGCGGGTTGAAGTGGTTGTGGGTGTCGCGGCTGAGCGCCACCGCCAGGTCGAAGCGGAATCCGTCAATGTGGTATTCCTCCACCCAGTGGCGCAGGGAATCCAGCGCCATGCGGACCACGGTGGGCTGGTTGAAATCCAGCGTGTTCCCGCACCCGGTGGTGTCGAAGTACCGGCCCTCCGCGTCGTGGCGGTAGTACTGGGTGTCCCCGAGGCCGCGCCACGAGTAGGTCTGCTGGTCCTTGCCGCCCTCGGCCGTGTGGTTGAACACGACGTCCAGCAGCACCTCGATTCCGGCCGAATGCAGGGCCTTGACCATGCCCTTGACCTCGTCCTGCACGGCTTTGGGCCCGGCCGCGCGGGCCGCCGCGGTGGCATATCCGGAGTGCGGGGCAAAGAAGCCCAGGGTGTTGTACCCCCAGTAGTTGGGCAGGCCCAGCTCCTGCAGGTGCGGCTCGTCGATATGGAAGTGGATGGGCAGCAGCTCCACGGCGGTCACGCCGAGGTCCTGCAGGTGCTTCACCATCACCGGGTGCGCCAGCCCGGCGTAGGTGCCGCGCAGCTCCTCCGGGATATCCGGGTGCAGCATCGCCTGGCCTTTGACGTGCGCCTCGTAGATCACCGTGTCCCGCCACGGCACGTGGAGGCGCCTGTCGCCGCCCCAGTCGAAGCCGGACTCGACGTAGACGCTCCAGTACACGCCGGCGTCGTCCTGCTCGATCGCGCGTCCCCACGGGTCCAGCAGGAGCTGGCCGTTCTCCGGCAGGCTGGCCCCGCGCTCCCAAAAGGCGTAGCGGGCCCCCGGACGCAGCTGTTCAACGGTGCCGTGGAAGATGTCGTAGGTCTCGTCGAAGAGCGGCACGGAAACCAGGCGCCCCAACGGGTCGACGAACCAGATGTCCACCTCTTTCAGCCCCGGGGCATACACCGCCACGTTCACCGTGTCCGGCAGGTCCGGGGCGCCCGGGGCATGCGCGGACACCCCGAACGGGAAGGGGCGCGACAGGTACCCTTTCACGCCCTGCAGGCGTGCGGGAAGGTCGCCGGCGGTGGGGGCCATGGGATCCGGACCTATGCGCCCCGCCGGCGCGAGACCTCGTACAGCGTGATGCCCACGGCCATCGAGGCGTTCAGCGACTCCATGGCCGAATCGATGGGGATCGACACGATCTGGTCGCAGGTTTCCCCGACCAGGCGGGAGAGTCCCTTGCCTTCGGAACCGACCACGATGCACAGCGGTTCCGTGGCCAGCTCCAGGCCGGGCAGTTCGACGTCGCCGCCGCCGTCCAGGCCGATCACGTAGACGCCCTGTTCCTTCATGGCCTTCAACGCGTTGGTCAGGTTGGGCGCGCGCACCACGGGCACACGCACTGCGGCGCCGGCGCTGGTCTTCCACGCGGAAGCGGTCATGCCCACCGAGCGGCGCTCCGGCACGATCACGGCGTGGCCGCTGAACGCGGAGGCCGCACGGATGATCGCTCCGAGGTTGCGCGGGTCGGTGATGCCGTCAAGGGCCACGAAGAGCGGGGCGTTGCGGATGTAGCCCTTCCGCCACTTCTCCAGGGTTTCCTCGACCGTGTCCAGGGCGTCGGCGTAGTCGTAGGGCGGGATCTGCAGGACCAGGCCCTGGTGCACGGCGTCGTCGGTCATGCGGTCCAGTTCCGGCTTGCCGGACTCCATGACCGGGATGCCGCGCTCGGCGGCAAGCTTCAGCGACTCGCGGACACGGTCGTCCATGTCGATGCGCACCGCAATGTGCAGGGCCTTGGCCGGGATGCCCGCGCGCAGGGCCTCCACCACGGAGTTGCGCCCGGTGACCAGCTCCTCCGCGACCTTGCTGCGCCCGGGGGCGCGGCCGCGCTGCTGGCCGCCGTGCTTGGCGGCGGCACGCTCGGAGAGCACCTTGGCCTTGTGCGCCTTGTGGTAGACGCGGTCCTCGGCCTTGGGCGTGGGCCCCTTGCCCTCGAGGGCCTTGCGGCCGTGGCCTCCGGTGCCGACCGAAGGGCCCTTCTTGCTCTTGCGGATGGCGCCGGAGCGCTTGGGTGCGGCCATGATGTGGGATTCCTCGGTTGGTGGGGGATTTCGGCGGCAGCCCAGCAGGCCGCCGCCGAACCATTTTACCGTGGATGCGCCGGTGGCGTTCACAGTGCCTGAAAGCACCGGCCGGTCCGCCCCGGTCCCGCCCCGCCGCCGGGCACCCCTGCTCCGGGGCGTGCGGGTGCTACTTCAGCGACCAGCGGGCCCCGTCGGCGGAGTCTTCCACCACGATCCCGGCCGCGGCGAGCAGGTCGCGGATGGAGTCCGCGCGGGCCCAGTCCCTGGCGGCACGGGCGGCGGAACGCTCCTCCAACTGCGCGCGGACCAGGGTGTCCAGGGCGTGGTGCTCGGCGGAGGAGCCGCCGGCATCCTGCCCGGCCGCGTCGTCCAGGCCCAGCGTGTAGGTCATGGCCATCACCTGCTGCAGGGCGCGGTCGGCGGTTTCGCGGTCACCGGCATCGAGGGCGGTATTGCCGCGGCGGACGGTTTCGTGCAGCGCGGCAAGTGCCTGCGGCACGTTGAGGTCGTCGTCCATCGCGGCCGCGAACTCGTCGGTGACCTCGAAGTGGTGCAGGTCCAGGTCGAAGTCCCCGCCGGCGCCGATCCCGTGCAGGCGCTCCAGCGCGCGCTCGATGAAGGAGTCGATCCGCTCCAGCGCGGCACCGGCCTCCTCGAGGGAGGTGGGGCGGTAGTCCAGCTGGGAACGGTAGTGCGCCTGGCCCAGGAAGTAGCGCACCACGCGCGGGGCCGCCAGCTCCAGCATCTGCTGCGGGGAGACGGTGTTGCCCACGGACTTGGACATCTTCTCCCCCGCGTAGGTGACCATGCCGTTGTGCATCCAGAAGTTGGCAAAGCCGTGGCCGGCCGCCGCCGACTGGGCGAGCTCGTTCTCATGGTGGGGAAAGCGCAGGTCCAGGCCGCCGCCGTGGATGTCGAAACTCTCGCCCAGGTACTTGGTGCACATTGCGGAGCACTCCAGGTGCCAGCCCGGGCGGCCGCGGCCCCACGGGCTGGGCCAGGAGGCGCTCTGCGGGTCGGTGTCCTTATGGCCCTTCCAGAGCGCGAAGTCGCGGGGATCGCGCTTGCCGCGCGGATCCGCATCGGGGGCGGCCTGCATGTCGTCGACCTTTTGGCGGGTCAGCGAGCCGTACCCGGGGAAGGAGCGCACGTCGAAGTAGACGTCCCCGGAGCCGTCGGTGGCCGGGTAGGCGTGGCCGCGGTCGATGAGTTCGGCGATGAGCTGGTGCATCTCCGGGATGTGTCCGGTGGCGCGCGGCTCATAGGTGGGGAGGCGGACGCCGAGGGTTTCGTAGGCCTTCCGGAACTCCTGCTCGAACCGGTACGCCAGGGCAAACCATGGCTCCTCCGGGCGGTAGGCCTCGTCCTCCTCGAAGTCCTCGGCGAAGGAGGCCGCGGACTTCTCCAGGATCTTGTCGTCGATGTCCGTCACGTTGCGGACCACGGTGACCTTGTGCCCCCGGTGCTCCAGCCAGCGGACCAGGATGTCGAAGGCAATGGCCGAGCGGATGTGCCCGACGTGCGGCATCCCCTGGACGGTGGCCCCGCAGTAATACAGGCCCACCTGGCCCGGGACCAGCGGGACAAACTCCCGCACCTGCGCCTGCTTGGTGTCGTAAAAACGGATGCTCACCGGTCTAGGTTAGCCGCCGTTGCCCCGGGACCGCGCCCGCGCCCTGCCGAAGCCCCCAGGTTCAGGCAGGCTCAGGCTTCCGGCCGGTAGACCAGCGCGGTCGCGTAGGCGGTGATGCCCTGCCCCGCACCCTCGTAGCCGAGCCGGTCCGACGTCGTCGCGGTCACCGTGACCGGGGCTGCGGCCGCGGCGCTGAGGACGGTGTCCGCCTCCTGTCGGCGGGGACCGAACTTGGGGCGGTTGCCCACGAACTGCACGGCGACGTTGCCGATTTCGAACCCCGCGGCGCGCACCAGCCGCGCGGCCTCGGCCAGCAGCGTGGTGCCGGCGGCACCGGCGAATTCGGGGCGGGCGGTGCCGAAGTGGGTGCCCAAATCCCCGATGCCGGCCGCGGAGAAAAGCGCGTCGCAGGCTGCGTGGGCCACCGCGTCGCCGTCGGAGTGCCCGGACAGCCCCCGCTCCCCGGGCCAGTACAGCCCGGCCAGCCACAGCTCGCGCGCCTCCCCGTCCGGGGCGAAGGCGTGGACGTCGATTCCGATGCCGGTGCGGGGAAGGATGGGCGGGTTCACGACTGCTCCTCGTATCCGTTGGCCACCAGCGCCTCGGCCAGCAGCAGGTCCAGCGGGGTGGTGACCTTCAGGGCCTCCACCGAACCGGGCACCACGAACACCTCGCTGCCCGCCAGCTCCATGAGCATCGCGTCGTCGGTGACGGCCGCGGCGCGCTCGCCGGTCCAGGAGGCGGCGGCCTCGTGGGCCCGCAGCAGCTCCCCCAGGCGAAAGCCCTGCGGGGTCTGGACAGCCCGCAGCGCCGCACGTTCGGGGGTGCCGGTGACAGATTCGGGAGCGATGCCCGGGGCGGCGGAGGGCGCCACGGACTTGACCGTGTCCACTACCGGCACGGCGGGAATGACCGCGCTGGCGCCCGCGTGCAGGGCGTGGAGGACTCCGGCGAAGACCGCCGCGGGAGTGAGGCAGCGGGCGGCGTCGTGGACCAGGACATAGTCGACGCCCGGGCCGATGGCCCGGAGCCCGGCCCGCACCGACTCGTTGCGGGTCTCGCCGCCAAAGACGCAGGCCAAGTGGACACCGTCCGCGGCATAGCCCCGGCACAGGGCGGTCAGTTCGGTGTCCCCGGGCGGCACCACCACGACCATCCGGTCCGCGACGCCGGAGCCCAGGGCCCCGTCAATGGCGTGGGCCAGCAGGGGGCGCCCGGCCAGCGGCACCAGGGCCTTGGGGATCCCGTGGCCGAGCCGGGTTCCGGACCCTGCGGCAACGATGACGACGGCGGCGCGTCCGGGACGCTCGGGAACGGGGGAAAGCGGGGGCTGGCTCACGTTCAGAAGCGTACCCCCGGCGTCCGTCCGGACGGGCCGTGGCCCCACCGGACCGTGCACGCCAAGCGGCCCGCCCACTGTTGTGGACGGACCGTGGCACTAAAAGACCGTGGCACTCAAGGACCGCAGCGCTGAAGGGTCCCGAAGGCGGGCTGCCTGCCGGAAGCACTGTGCCTGAAACTGGCTGGAGTAGCGGCACAGGATGCCGTGGGGCCGGGCGGAGGTACCGCCCAGGAGATGTCCCCTAGGAAGCGAGGACCTCGTCGAGGACGCTCTCGGCCTTCTCCTCGTCGAGCTTCTTGGCCAGGGCCAGTTCGCTGATCAGGATCTGGCGGGCCTTGGAGAGCATGCGCTTTTCGCCTGCGGAGAGACCACGGTCGTGGTCGCGGCGCCACAGGTCGCGAACGACCTCGGCCACCTTGATGACGTCGCCGGACGCCAGCTTCTCCAGATTGGCCTTGTAACGGCGGGACCAGTTGGTCGGTTCCTCCGTGAACTCGGCACGCAGGACGTCGAACACATGCTCCAGGCCCTCCTGGCCCACCACGTCGCGAACGCCGACCAGGTCGACGTTTTCCGCCGGGACCTCGATGGTGAGATCGCCTTGCGCAACCTTGAGCTTGAGATACATCTTCTCTTCGCCCTTGATGGTGCGCATCTTGATCTCCTCGATCATTGCGGCACCGTGGTGAGGGTAAACAACCGTTTCGCCAACCTCAAAAACCATGTGGATAATCCCCTTTCCCAAAGCCTAGTTTATCACGAAAATGGCCGAAACCCGGGGCGGGGCGCGGGGAAGCCCCCGCCGTGGAGCACCGCCGCACCCCTTCCCAAAGCGAAGGCGCGGTGGTACGAGCGCGCGTTAAAACCGGCCATTTCCCCCGTCATGACAGTTGGCCGAGGCAAGCTTTTCGCCCCGAACCCATTAGGCTATGAGGTGAATTGCCGCCGCGCCCGACGCATCCAGCGTGCCGCGGCGACCCACCAGACTCGACCTTGATAGAGGAGCTTGTGCCGTGATCACCGCACAGAAGATCCGTGGACGCCGCGCCGTTGCGGCCGCCGCTCTGGCCGTTATTGCGCTTGGGGCCACCGGCTGCGGTTCCATCAACAAGCAGGCCACCACCCTGCAGTATGCGGCCTCCGACGGCATCGTGTTCGACGTGGCCGACCTGAAGGCCCGCAACCTCATGCTGGTCACCGGCTCCGCCACCGAGGAAGCGCGCCTGATCGGCACGGTGGTCAACGCCACCGATGCCCCCCAAACCCTGGAACTGAAGGTCGGTTCCCACACGGCCTCGATCCGGGTGCCGGCCAAGACCTCGCTGAAGCTTGAGGACGACGCCAACGAGGTGGTCATCCCGACCGCTACCGCCGAGCCGGGCGCCGATGCCGACGCCGTAGCCACCGCAGGCTCCGCCAGCACCGAGGTGTCGATCCCGGTGGTCAACGGCGCCCTCGAGGAGTACCGCCAGTACCTGCCGGGCGGCTACGACCCGGCCACCACGGAGCACCTCGTCAAGCACGGCGAAGCCCCCGCGGAGCACTAGGCCCGCCGGCATTTGCGCGAAAGGGCCCCGGAACCGAACGGTTCCGGGGCCCTTTCGCATGCGGCTCCGGGTCAGGACACTGCGGCCACTCAGGCCTCGAACTTGTACCCCAGCCCCCGCACCGTGACCAGGTGCACCGGGGCGGACGGGTCGGGTTCGATCTTCGAACGCAGCCGCTTGACGTGGACGTCCAGGGTCTTGGTGTCCCCGACATAGTCCGAACCCCAGACGCGGTCGATCAGCTGGCCGCGGGTGAGTACGCGCCCGGAGTTGCGCAGCAGCATCTCCAGCAGCTCGAACTCCTTCAGGGGCAGCGAAACCTGCTCCCCGCCCACGCTCACCACGTGGCGCTCCACGTCCATGCGCACCGGGCCGGCCTGGATGGTGGCGGCGACCAGTTCCTCCGGCTCGCCCTGGCGGCGCAGCACGGCGCGCACGCGGGCAACCAGCTCGCGCGAGGAGTAGGGCTTGGTTACATAGTCGTCGGCGCCCAACTCCAGGCCAACGACCTTGTCGATTTCCGAGTCCTTGGCCGTCAGCATGATGACGGGGACGTTCGAGCGCTGGCGCAGCTGCCGGCACACCTCGGTGCCCGGCTGCCCCGGCAGCATGAGGTCCAGCAGCACCAGGTCGGCGCCGGCACGGTCGAATTCGGTCACGGCGTCCAGGCCGTTGTCGACCACCTGAACCTCGAAACCCTCCTTTTCGAGAAGATAGGAGAGCGGGTCGCTCAGCGACTCCTCGTCCTCGACCACCAGAATGCGGGTCAAACCCTGCCTCCTTGTCCGGGGGCGCTTAGCGTCCCTTCGTTCGGTCCGCCGGTTTTCCCGGCGGTTGTTTCCTCCAACTCCGGCAGGCGGACCGTGAAGGTCGACCCTTGGCCGGGTTGGGACCACACGGTCACTTCGCCGCCGTGGTTGGAAATGACGTGCTTGACGATGCTCAGCCCCAGGCCGGTGCCGCCGGTCTGGCGCGACCGGGCGGCGTCCACCCGATAGAACCGTTCAAAGATGCGGTCCTGCTCCTCCTGCGGGATGCCGGGCCCCTGGTCCGTCACCGAGACCTGGACCAGCCCGTCGCGGGAGCGGACGCCAACCCCGACGGTGGTCCCCTCCGGCGAATACCGGATGGCGTTGTCGATCAGGTTCCGGAAGGCCGTCATGAGCAGGTCCGGATCCCCGTGGACCAGGGCGTCGGAACGCCCGCCCAGGGAGATCTTAATGTGCTTGCCCTCGGCGGGAAGCTTGTTGCGGTCCACCGCCTCGGCCAGGACCGCGTTCACGTCCACCGGCCGGCCCTGCATCACGACGTCGGCCCCCTGCAGGCGGGAGAGCTCGATGATGTCCTGGACCAGCGCGGTGAGCCGCGCCGATTCCTTGTGCAGGCGGGCGGCGAAGCGCCGGACGGCGACCGCGTCGTCGGCGGCCTCGTCCACGGCCTCCGCCAGCAGCGAGATGGCCCCCACGGGCGTCTTCAGCTCGTGGGAGACGTTGGCCACGAAGTCGTTGCGGATGGCCTCGGTGCGGGTGATCTCCGTGCGGTCATCGGCCAGCAGGAGGATGTACTGCTCGCCCAAGGGGGCCACCCGGACGTGCACGATGATCGTGCCCTGCCCCAACGGGCCCCGCGGAAGCTCGAACTGGCGCTCCTCGATGACCCCGTCGGAGCGCACCCGGCGGGCCAGCTCCAGCAGTTCCGGATGCACCAGGGTATGGCCGCGGACCAGGCCAAACGCGTAGGCGGCCGGGTTGGCCCGGACCACGCCGTCGACGTCGTCCACCACCACGAAGGCGCGTCCGATGACGGAGAGGATCTCGGCGGAACCTTCCGGAAGGGTCGGTTCGCCGACCTCCATCAGGCCCGCCCGCTGCCGTTGGCTGGCCCGGTAGGCCAGGAGTCCAACGATCCCCAGGGTCAGGCCCACCAGTCCGGAGAGCACTCCGATCAGCACATCGTTCACCCCACTAGCGTATCCCCCGCCTTTGGGGCCCTCCGGACCGGAAAGGGGCAAACGGGGCCGGTTAATGGAGTGTTCATCGGGCGCCCCACAAGCATTCATCTAGTACTGTCAGCCTGAAGCGGAGAATGGGGGCCGCACCCGAAGGGTTCGGCCCCACCTGTTATGAAAGGACGCTGCCGTGCGTAAGCTATTCCAGGCCGAGCTCCAGTCCATCGGTGACGAGCTGGTCCAAATGTCCCAGCTTGTGGCGCACGCCATGGAGCGCGCATACGCTTCCTTTGAAGCTGCCGACACCGAGATCGCCCAGGAGGTCATCGCAGCCGACGCGCGCATCGACTTCCTGCAGAACCAGCTCGACGAGCGCGCCATCGACCTCCTGGCCCGGCAGGGTCCGGTGGCCTCCGACCTGCGGATGATCGTCGGCTCCCTGCGCATGAGCGCGTCTTTGGAGCGCATGGGCGACCTCGCCCGGCACATCGCCCAGCTGGCCCGCCTGCGCTTCCCGCAGCATGTGGTTCCGGAGTCCCTGGCCCCGGTGTTCCGGGAAATGGCGCAGGCCGACATCCAGATCGCCCACAAGCTCGGCGAACTGCTGGAGACCCGCGACCTGAAGATCGCGCAGGAGATCATCCGGCTCAACGCGCACATCGACGAACTGCACCTGAGCGTGTTCAAGGCCGTCGCCGAGCCGGACTGGACCGAGTCCGCACCGACCACCGCGGACGTCACCCTGGCCAGCCGCTTCCTGGAGCGCTACGGCGACCACGGCGTCTCCGTGGCCCGCAAGGTCAACTACCTGGTCACCGGCGAATGGGACCCGCAGTTTACTGAGGTCTAGGGTTTACTGAGGTCCAGGGCTCCCGGAGGCCCGGCTCCCGGGAACGACGACGGCGGCGGCGCACCTCGCGAAGGTGCGCCGCCGCCGTCGTTGGCAGGCCGCCGGAGCAGCCGTTAGTGGCGGCCCTGGTTGGCGACGGCCTTGATGGCCTCGGCCGCGGCGGCCGTGTCCAGGTATTTGCCGCCCGGGACCACGGGCTTGAAGTCCTCGTCGAGCTCGTACACCAGCGGGATGCCGGTGGGGATGTTCAGTCCGGCAATGTCGGCGTCGGAAATGCCGTCGAGGTGCTTGACCAGCGCCCGCAGGGAGTTGCCGTGCGCGGCGACCAGGACGGTCTTGCCCGCGGCCAGGTCCGGCTTGACCTGGTCCTCCCAGTACGGAAGCAGGCGGATCAGGACGTCCTTGAGGCACTCGGTGCGCGGGGCGTCGTCGCCGAGCTCGGCGTAGCGGGGGTCCCCGATCTGGGAGAACTCGGAGTCATCGGCCAGCGGCGGCGGCGGGGTGTCGTAGGAGCGGCGCCATTCCATGAACTGCTCCTCGCCGTACTCGGCCAGGGTCTGCGCCTTGTCCTTGCCCTGCAGGGCCCCGTAGTGGCGCTCGTTCAGGCGCCAGCTGCGCTTGACCGGGATCCAGCTGCGGTCCGCGGCCTCGAGCGCCAGGTTGGCCGTGATGATGGCGCGCTTGAGCAGCGAGGTGTGCAGGATGTCGGGCAGCAGGCCCTCCTCGGCCAGCAGCTCGCCGCCGCGCACGGCCTCCTTGCGGCCCTGCTCGGTGAGGGTCACGTCGTACCAGCCGGTGAAGAGGTTCTTTTCGTTCCACTCGCTCTGCCCATGGCGAAGCAGGATCAAGGTGTAAGTCATGGGGCCATCCTAGCGAGGCCCGCCGACCCGGGTGGGATTCGTGACGTCCCCGGACGGAACCGGGCCGGGCGGGTATTTCCGCCTACGATTGTCTGCATGGTGCAGAAGGCGGAGCGGCTTGGCGGACGGGCCCCGGGGCGGCCGGTCGGCAACATTACCCGCGGCACCACCAGCCCCAACCGGATGCGCCGGGTCGACCGATGGCTCGCCGGCCCGCAGGCGTGGCGGCTCCGCACCGAGGAGCACCCGCTGGCCGTGGACCTCGGCTACGGGGCTTCCCCCACCACCGCCGTGGAGATGTTCGCCCGGCTGCGCGCGGTGTGCCCGGACCTGGAACTGGTGGGGCTGGAGATCGAACCCGAACGCGTTGCCCGCGGCCAGGCCCTGGATGTCGAGGGTCTCTCCTTCCGGCTGGGCGGCTTCGAACTGGCCCTGCCGCGGCCGCCCGTGGCGGTGCGCGCGTTCAATGTCCTGCGCCAGTACGAGGAGGCGGACGTCCCGGCGATCTGGGACACCATGCGTGCCCGGCTGGCCCCGCAGGGGCTGATCGCGGAGGGCACCTGCGACGAGGTCGGCCGGCGGGCCGCATGGGTGGGCGTGGACCGCGCCGGCCCCGCGACGCTGACCGTCGCGCTGCGGTTCGGTTCCTTCGCGCTGCCCTCCGAGGTGGCCGAACGGCTTCCGAAGGCGCTGATCCACCGCAACGTGCCCGGCGAACGGGTCCACGACTTCCTGCGCGCGGCCGACGCCGCGTGGCTGGCCGCGGCTCCGCTGGCCTCCTTCGGGAACCGGCAGCGCTGGATCGCCATGTGCCGGACACTGAAGGGCGCCGGCTGGCCGGTGCGCGACGGCGTGCGGCGGTGGCGGCTGGGCGAACTCACCGTCGGCTGGGCGTGCGTGGCCCCGCGCAGCGGCGGGCTGGCCCTCTAGCCGGGGTCAGTAGCGGTAGTAGTTCCCGCCCTTGCCTGAGACGGCCGGTTTGACGTCCGCGTGGTAGACCGCGGCGATGCAGACGGCGATGATCTGCAGGAAGCCGCCGGAGATCATGAAGCTGAGCAGGCACACGACGGCGGAACCGCCCGTCATGCCCAGCCAGAAGCCCTTGGTGCGCTTGCCCTCCCGCTGGAACTTGGTCCCGGAGTGCCGCAGGCAGTCCAGGAACGCCCAACCGGCGATGAACAGCGCGACGACGCTGAACGCAAGCATCAGGTAGTACTCGAAAAGGTACGCGAAGGCCATGCGCCCCAGTGTAGACGGCGCGGGGCCCGCGGCGAGCGAAGCGAGCCGTGGGAGCCGGCTGCACGGTAGACGGCGCGGGGCCCGCGGCGAGCGAAGCGAGCCGTGGGCCCCGCGCGCCACGGAATGACTGCGGGGCTAGAGCGCGGTGTCCAGGGCCTGGGACAGGTCCACCCAGAGGTCCTCGAGGTTTTCGATGCCCACGCTGAGCCGGATGAAGTCCGCGGGCACTGACTCGGGTTCACCCGTGTGGCGGCGGCGGCGTTCGGCCAGGGACTCCACTCCGCCCAGGCTGGTGGCCGGAAGCCACAGGCGCAGCGCGTTGAGGACCCGCTCCGCGGCTTCCTCCCCGGCGGTGACGCGCAGGCCGACGATCGCCCCGAACCCGTCCATCTGTTCGGCCGCAAGGTGGTGCCCAGGATCTTCGGGCAGGCCCGGGTAGCGAACCCCGGACACGGCGGGGTGGGTCAGCAGGCGCCGGGCGATCCCGGCGGCGTTGCGCTCGGAGCGCTCCACGCGCAGCGCCATGGTGCGCAGCCCGCGCAGCGTCAGCCAGGCCTCGAACGGCCCGGCGATCGCCCCGTGCAGGGTGCGGTGGGCGTGGAGGCGCTCGCGCAGGTGTACCTGGCTGGTCACTGCGGCCCCGAGGATGACGTCCGAGTGGCCTCCCATGAACTTGGTGGCCGAGTGCACCACAATGTCCGCCCCCAGTTCCAGCGGGCGCTGCAGCAGGGGCGTGGAGAAGGTGTTGTCCACCACCGTGACGGCTCCGGCGGCGCGGGCCGCGGCCGTCAGGGCGCGCAGGTCCGCGACCTCGAGCATCGGGTTGGTGGGGCTTTCCAGCCAGACCATGTCCGCGCCACCGAACAGGGCGATGGTGCCCTCGGTATCCTCCAGGTCGGCGATGCGGACCTCCACGTTGCTGCGCGTGGCCAGGTCCCCGACCAGGCCGAGGCTGCCGTTATAGGCGTGGCGGGGAACCACCAGGACACCGCCGGCCGGGACAAGGGACATCGCCGAGGCCACGGCCGCCATGCCGGAGGCGTAGACCAGGGCGGGCAGGTCCGCCCGTTCCAGCTGCGCAATCGCCTCCTCCAGCGGGTCCCAGGTGGGGTTGGAGAAACGGCCGTAGACGCGCTCGCCGGGCCCGGGCACTCCCGCGCCGACGAAGGTCGAGGAGAGCACGATCGGCGGATTCACGGGCGCGTCCGGGGCCCGTTCCGGGCGCCCGGCGGCGACGACGAGGGTGTCCGGGGCAATGTCGGGGGCGTGGAACGAATGCATGGTCATAAAGCGTAGACCCCCGCCGGGCCGCCGCTGGCCACCGGCCCGCCGCGTTACGGCCCTGGCCGCCCCTCCACGGACACGCCGCCGCAACTCGCGTGTGGGCGGGCAGCCGATAGGCTAGAGGGGTGAGCGAATCCCAGCCCCCCGCCCGGCCGTCCGGGCTGTTCATCGTCTTCGAGGGCGGGGACGGGGCCGGAAAATCCACCCAGGCCGCCCTGTTGTCCGAACGCCTTGAGGCGTCCGGACGGACCGTGCTGCGCACCCGCGAGCCCGGCGGCACCCCGATCGGCGAGAAATTGCGGGCGCTGGTCCTGGAGCACGGGCACGGCGACGTCGATCCGCGCACCGAGGCGCTGATGTTCGCGGCCTCGCGCGCCGCGCACGTCGAGCAGGTCATCCGTCCGGCGCTGGCGGCGGGCACCGCCGTCGTCTGCGACCGCTACATCGACTCCTCCGTCGCTTACCAGGGCATCGGGCGCGGCCTCGGCCCCGCGGAGGTGCTGGAGATCAACCGCTGGGCCACCGGCGGGCTGGCCCCGGACCTGACCATCCTCCTGGACGTGGCCCCGGACACCGGGCGCTGGCGCCGCACCTCCGGGGCGCTGGCCGAGGACAGGCTGGAGGCCGAGCCGGATGATTTCCACGCGCGGATCCGCGCCGCGTTCCTGGACCTGGCCGCCTCCGCGCCGGAGCGCTACCTGGTGCTCGACGCCGGCCGTCCCGTGGCGGACCTCGCGGCGGACATCGCCGCACGGGTGGCGGGCCTGCGATGACCGTCTGGGCTGATTTGCCGGGGCAGGAGGCGGCTGTCGCGCAGCTGCGCCGCGCGGCGGCGGAGGACGCCCCCACGCACGCCTGGCTGTTCACCGGTCCTCCCGGTTCCGGACGCTCGAACGCGGCCCGCGCCTTCGCCGCGGCGCTGCAGTGCCAGGCCGCCACCCCGGCGGAACGGGGCTGCGGAACGTGCCACGGCTGCCGCACCGTACTGGCCGGGACCCATCCCGACGTCGCGCAGGTCGCGACGGAAAACGTCACCTACGCGATCGCCGATGTCCGCGAGCTCATCGGCAAGGCGCAGGACAAGCCCTCCGGCGGGAAATGGCGCGTCATCATCATGGAGGACGCGGACCGCATGGCAGAGCGCACCACGAACGTGCTGCTCAAGGCCATCGAGGAACCGCCGCCCCATACCGTGTGGCTGCTGTGCGCGCCCAGTCCCGCGGACGTGCTGATCACCATCCGTTCACGCTGCCGCCCGGTGGGACTGCGCGTGCCCAACACGGAGGCGGTCGCGGAGCTGCTGGTGCGCCGTGACGGGCTCACCCCGGAGCAGGCCGGTTTCGCCGCCCGGATCTCCCAAGGGCACATTGGCATCGCCCGCCGGCTGGCCCGTGACGAAGGCGCAAGGTTGCGCAGGGACCGTACCGTCCGGCTGCCGCTGGGGCTGCGCAGCGTGTCCGACGCGGTGATCGCCGCCGGGGACCTGGTGGAGCTGTCCACTTCGGAAGCCAATGCGGCGGCCGAGGAGCGGGGTGCGGCCGAGGCCCGCAGGCTCCGGGAGGCGCTGGGGCTGGCCGGGGACGCCCCGGTCCCGCCGCAGCTGCGCAGCCAGTTCAAGCAGCTGGAAGAGACGCAAAAGCGCCGGGCCAAGCGCGGGGTGAACGATTCTCTGGACCGTTCGCTGATCGACCTGACCACGTTCTTCCGGGATGTCCTGACGCTGCAGCTGAAAGCGGGCACCGAGCTCGTCAACGAGTACCTGGCGGCGGAACTTCGCTCCTACGCGGCACGTTCCACCCCTGAGCAGACGCTCGCCCGGATCGATGCGATCTCCGAGGCGCGGGTCCGCATTGCCGCCAACGTCTCCCCCCTGCTGGCCATGGAAGCCATGATGGCGGGATTGCTGCCGCCGCGTTGACCTGGTGCCCGACCCCACCCTTCCCACCCCGAGCCTTTCCCACCCCGAGCCGCCGAGGAGCCCCCATGAAAAACCTACGACCAGCCTTCCGGACGGTCGCCGCAGCGGCCGCCTCGATGCTGCTGCTGGCCGGGTGCGCCGCCGGCTCCCCGGACGGGACCGGCAATTCCACCACGTCCTCGGGCCTGGCGGGCACCAACACGGTCGCGGCGGGGCTGGAGAAGTTCTATACCCAGACGGTGGACTGGTCCCCCTGCGAAGCGGACGCCGGCGACGGCTTCGAGTGCGCCAAGATCCTGGTTCCCATGGACTACGAGCGCCCCGCAGCGGAAACGATCTCGCTGGCACTGCTGCGCAAGCAGGCCACCGGCGAGCGGGCCGGCAGCCTGCTGGTCAACCCGGGTGGCCCGGGAGGCTCCGGCTACGACTTCGTGCGCGATGCCGCGGCGAGCACGCTGGCGAGCCTGAACTCCGGCTACGACGTTGTCGGCTTCGACCCGCGCGGGGTCAGCCGCTCCACCCCGGTCACCTGCCAGACGGCCGCGGAGCAGGACGCCGCCCGCCAGAAGCAGTACGACACCTCGACCGACGAGGGCCTGGCGGAGGTCGAGGCCGCCAGCCGCGACTACGCCGAGGCCTGTGCGGAGCGGACCGGAGTCTCGCTGGCTTACGTCGACACCGTCAGCGCGGCCCGTGACCTGGACGTGCTGCGGGCGGTCACCGGCGATGAAAAACTGAACTACCTCGGCTTCTCCTACGGCACCAAGCTTGGCGCCACCTACGCGGGCCTGTTCCCGGAGAAGGTGGGCCGCATGGTGCTGGACGGCGCGGTCGACCCTGCGCTGAGCGACGAAGACCTCACGCTGGGCAAAGCCAAGGCCTTCGAGTCGGCGATCCAGGCCTACCTGCAAAGCTGCCTGGCCTCGGCGCGCTGCCCGTTCACCGGCTCCGTCGACAACGCGTCCAAGCAACTGCAGGACCTCCTGGAGTCCGTCGAGGAATCCCCCATGACGGCCGCGGACGGACGCCTGGTGCCGATCATTACCTTTGTCAGCGGGTTTATCCTGCCCCTCTACGACAACGCCTCGTGGCCCGTGCTCACCCAGGCGCTGACTGAGGCGATGAACGGGAACCCGACCACGATGCTGTGGCTGGCGGACCTCGGTGCGGGCCGGAATGAGGACGGCACCTACTCCGGCAACTCCTCCGATGCCCACAGTGCGATTAACTGCCTGGACTACCCGATGGTCACCGACGTGGAGGGCCAGCGCCAGGATGCGAAGGAGCTTGAGGTCGCCTCCCCCACCATCGGCAAGTACTTGGCCTTCGGCGGGTTCACCTGCAAGGCCTGGAAGTACCCGCCGACCGGCTCGCCGGCTCCGATCTCCGCGGAGGGTGCCGCCCCGATCGTGGTCATCGGCACTACCGGGGATCCCGCTACGCCCTACGAGTGGTCCCAGTCGATGGCCAAACAGCTCGACTCCGCCGTGTTCCTCACCTACAGGGGCCACGGCCACACGGCCTATGGCCGCGCCGGATCCTGCATCCAGGATCCGGTCGACGCCTACCTGCTCGAGGGCAAGGTTCCCCGCGACGGCCTGACCTGCTGAGGCCCTGCTGCTGAGGCCCGCCGCTGGATGGGGGCCGCGGCCCGGTGCGCCGTTTTGACCGCGACCGACCGGCTCCTATAAAGTGGGGGACTGCGGCCGCAAGGCCGTGAGGCCCCTATAGCTCAGTCGGTAGAGCGTTTCACTCGTAATGAAAAGGTCGCCAGTTCGATTCTGGCTGGGGGCTCCGACCCGAAAGCACCCCGTCACCCTCCGGTGACGGGGTGCTTTCGTTTGGGCCGGGAACCATCCCGCCGCGACGCTCCTCCTCAAGTGGCGCGCTCAGCACCCGGTGCTCCACCCAACCTGATTTCCATTGTCATTGTTGACCTCATCGGATAACTTAAGGGCCGTTGACCTGTACCGCTACGTTCTTCATGCCGCCGCGGCCCTGCCCGGCCGCGGCGCCGGTACCTGATCATCCCTCTGCCCGGCAGGCGTAGCGGGCGTCCCCTGGCACCGGCCCGGTGGCCTGCCGGGTCCTTTTCGGTACCGCTCTTGAAGACGACGACAGGAAGCAACCATTGAAGATAAGCGCACTCGTTCTTGAGGAAGCCCACGCCCCGTTCGTCCGCGAAGAACTGGATCTGGATTCGCCGGGCCCGGGAGAGGCCCTGGTAAGGATCGTGGCGACGGGCGTCTGCCACACTGATGCCATTACCCGCGCCGGAGGCCTGCCGCTTCCGCTGCCGGGGGTTCTCGGCCACGAAGGTTCCGGCGTGGTCGAGGCCGTGGGCGAAGGCGTGCACAATGTCGCCCCAGGCGACCATGTGGTCATCGGCTGGCCGTTCTGCGGCGAATGCCGCAACTGCGAGCGGGGCGAGCCACGGTACTGCGCCCGGCTGGGCGAGGCCGTGGTGGGCGGTACCCGCCTTACCGGCCCCAAATCCGGCACCTCCGCTTACACGCGTTCGGACGGGTCGACCGTCTCCGGACACTTCTTCGGACAATCCTCGTTCGCCGACCATTCCCTGGTCCTGGCCTCCGCACTGGTGAAGGTGGACAAGGAGGTGCCGCTGGAGCTGCTGGGCCCGCTGGCCTGCGGCATCACCACCGGTGCCGGGGCGGTGTTCAACACCGCCAACCCGCAACCGGGTGAATCCCTGGTGGTCTACGGGACCGGCGCCGTCGGCCTGGCCGCGGTGATGGCCGCGCGGAACACGCCGGCCACCACGATCATCGCGGTCGACCTGCACGATTCGAGGCTGGAACTGGCCCGGGAATTGGGCGCCACGCACACCATCAACTCCGGGCGGGTCAACGCCCTGGAGGAAATCCAGCGGATTTGCGGCGGAACGGCCGACTACGTGCTCGAATGCACCGGCGTCGTCCCTGTCATCGAAGAGGCTGCCGACGCCGTGGGCATGCTCGGCACGCTCATCCTGATTGGCGGCGCCCCGCCAGAGGCCCGCTTCTCCCTGGACCACCTGCGCGCCCTGTGGGGCAAGCGCATCGTGGGCACGTTAGGAGGATCCTCCACCTCCAACCGCCTGATCCCGGCCCTGATCGCGCTGTACCGGCAGGGACGGTTCCCGTTCGACCGGCTGGTGCAGTATTACGACATCGACCAGGTCGAGGCCGCGATGGATGACAGCAAGTCCGGCAAGACCATCAAACCGGTGCTCAGGATCAACCGGTAGGCCTCACCGGCCGCGCCCGGGCGCTCGAGGGGACATGGCAGGCATACTCCTGCCCGGTTCCACCCCGTTGCACCTGCGGCATCCATAGGGGCACGCCAGGGACCCCAGCGTCCTGCCGAAGGGCCGCCGGTTCGATTCTGGCCGGTTCCGGGGACAAGGTGCGTCCGGGACCGGCTTCAGGAACCGGGCTCAGGGGCCGGCTTCAGGAATCAGGCGAAGTCGGAGACTGCCGGGTCCGCGCCGATGCGGCCGGCCCGGCCCTGGTCCAGCCCGTCGATGGCGGCGATGTCCCCGGCGTCGAGCGTGAGGCCCAGCGCCGCCCAGTTCTCCGCGATGCGCGCGGGAGTGGCCGACTTCGGGATCACCACGTTGCCCAGCGCCAGGTGCCAGGCAATGACTACCTGCGCCGGGGTCGCCCCGTGCTTGGCGGCGATGCGCTCGAGCACCGGCTCGGCGAGCAGCTCGCCGCCCTGGCCCAGCGGGGACCAGGACTGGTGCAGGATGCCCTTGGCGGCGGCGTAGCTGCGCAGCTCGGGCTGCGGGAAGTAGGGGTGGGTCTCCACCTGGTGGATCTCCGGGACGACCCCGGTGGCCTCCTCGATCTCCTGCAGCGCCTCGGTCGTGAAGTTGCAGACACCGATCGAGCGCACGCGCCCGGCCTTCTGCAGCTCAATCAGCGCGTTCCATGTCTCCACATACTTGCCCTGCTTCGGCTGGAGCCAGTGGATCAGGTACAGATCCAGGGTTTGCAGGCCCAGCCGTTCCATCGAGGCGTCGAAGGCGTCGAGGGTCTGCTGGTAGCCCTGGTCCGAGTTCCAGACCTTGGTGGTGATGAAGAGTTCCTCGGGGGCAAGCCCGGAAGCCGCAATGGCGCGGCCCACGCCCGCCTCGTTGCCGTAGATGCGGGCGGTATCGATGTGGCGGTAGCCCACCTCGAAGGCGTTGAGGACGGCGCCTTCGGCGACCTGGTCCTCCATCTGCCACACGCCGTAGCCCAGCTGCGGGATGGTGCGGCCGTTGTTCAGGGGAAGTTCCGGGGACACGAAATTAGTCATGCACCCATCCTGCCACCGGCACGGCCGTCCGTCCCCGCCCCGGCGGCAGGGTCCGCCGACGGCGAAAACGCCGCCCGGCTCCGGGCCCCAATGCCGGCGGGTCAGCCCGCGGCGCGGGCCTGCTTCAGCGCCGCCTCGGCAGCCACCACGCCGCCGGTGACGACGTCGGCCCGCCGGGCCACGTTCTCCAATCCGGCCGACGCATAACCCCAGCGTTCTCCGTCGAGCCTTGCCATGGCCGCCGACTGCGCGGCCATGGCAAGGTCGTTCGCCGCCTTGGACAGGGCGCGGTGGACCGGGGCAAGGGAGCCGGGAATGTCGGTGTCGGCGCTGGGGCGCATCCGCTGCGCCTCCTGGCAGACCTCGCGCACCCGCGGCTGCAGGCTGGCCAGGTGGTCGGCAATCATGACCAGGGCGTTGTAAAGGTCGTCGTCCTCGATGCCTTCGAGCACTTGGTGGAAGCGGTCCAGCCCGCGGCCGTAACGGTCATGGGCCCGGCGCCAGATGCCCGTCCCCAGGTCCTTGTCATCGCGGCGCGCGGAGCGTGCGCCGGAAAAGAGCCCCATTCCCGTTGCCACCCCTACAGGTACTGCCCGGGACCGTGCTGGGGTTCGCCGTCCGAGGACGCCGCCCGGACCGGTTCGCCCTGCTCGTTGATGACGATTCCGGGCGCCACCTCGGTGCCCGCCGGAATCTGGCGCATGTGGAGGCGCTGGGCCAGCTGCTGGTTCGCCAGCTGCTGCGCGGCCAGCGCGGTTTGGATGCCGTGGAAGACCCCCTCCAGCCAGCCCACCAGCTGGGCCTGGGCAATGCGCAGTTCGGCCTCGGACGGGGCCTCGCCTCCGGAAAAAGGCAGCCGCATGCGCCGCAGCTCCTGGACCAGCTCGGGGGAAAGCCCGCTCTCCAGCTCCGCGATGGACCGCTCGTGGATATCCGCCAGGGTCACGCGGGACTTCTCATCGAGCGGCGCTGACTTCACTTCCTCAAGGAGCTGCTTGACCATTCCGCCCACGCGGAGGACCTTCGCGGGTTCATCGACCAGCCCGCGGATGCGGAAGGACTCCCCGGGGGGAACCTGTCCGTCTTGGTTTTCTGCGTCGTCCGGCTGGGCCTTGGGCAGTTGCTGATCGGTCATGGGTCCATCTTGCCACGGACGGGGAACCGGGCTGCTGGCCAAAACGCCGCCCCGTGGAGGCTGCGGGGCGGCGGCGCTCCGGTGCGGGAGGGGGCTCCCAGCGGACCCCTCCCGCATACCGGCGCCGCTAGCAGCACCGCCCCTGGGGGTGGCGGTCCTGCCGGTCCATCGCCTCGCGCCAGTAGGCGCGCTCCGTAAGGGGCTCCTCGCCGGGATGGACCTGTCGGTGGTGCTCCAGGTATTTGCGGTAGGCGTCGGCACCGAGCACCCCGCCAAGGTACCAGGCCAATCCCCTGCGGCCCCGTGCGAGGGCCGCGCCGAGCGCGGCCAGGAGGGCCGGGGTCCGCAGCGGAGGGGGCGTTTTCACGGCTAGTGCCCCCGGCGGTTGAGGGCGCGCATGCCAGGCGGCAGCGCGTTCCACTGCGCGTCCAGTGCCTTCTCCGCGGGGCTGGGCACCAGGCCTGCGGGGGCGTAGATCCGGGACGGAAGCGCGGGGTCCTCCGTCTCGGGTCCGCCGTGGGGGAAGGCCCGGAGGGTGGCGATGGCGGCCGCGATGATCACGGTCAGCGACAGCACCAGGAACACAATCGACAGGCTGCCCTGGACGAAGGTGTTGCGGACGACCGCTTCCATGGCCTCGACCGTCCTGGCCGTTCCGAAGCTTTCCTTCCCGTCCGCCAGGGCCTGCTTGAACGCGTTGTGCTGCGCCCAGTAGCCCACGGCCGGGACCGGGGAGAAAATCTTGTACAGGGAAGCCGTCACCGTGACCACGGTGGCAAAGGCCAGCGGCAGGACCACCACCCACAGGTGCTTGAAGTTGCCGCGCTTGGCGACGATGGTCATGACCACCGCGAGGGCGACGGCGGCCAGCAGCTGGTTGGAGATGCCGAACAGCGGGAAGAACGTGTTGATTCCGCCCAGCGGGTCCGTCACGCCCAGGATCAGGATGTACCCCCAGCCGGCGACCATCAGGGCCGTGCAGATCCAGGCGCCGGTGCGCCAGGAGGTGTCCTTGAACTTCGGGATGAAGTTGCCGATCGCGTCCTGCAGCATGAAGCGGGCCACGCGGGTGCCGGCGTCGACCGCGGTGAGGATGAACAGCGCCTCGAACATGATGGCGAAGTGGTACCAGAAGGCCATCATCGCCGGGCCCCCAAACCACTGGTTCATGATGACCGCGATGCCCACGGCCAGGGTCGGGGCGCCGCCGGTGCGCGAGACCACGGACTCCTCGCCCACGTTGGCCGCCAGGCCGGTGAGCATGTCCGGAGTCAGGTTCACCCCGGCCAGGCCCAGCCCGTTGACGAAGGCCACCGCCCCTTCCACCGTGCCGCCGGTGGCGGCCCCCGAGGAGTTCATCGCGAAGTAGATGCCCCGGTCGATCGAGACCGCCGCGACCAAGGCCATGATGGCCACGAACGACTCCATGAGCATGCCTCCGTAGCCCAGGAAACGGGTTTGCCGTTCCTTCTGGACCAGCTTGGGCGTGGTGCCGGAGGAGATCAGCGCGTGGAAGCCGG
Source organism: Zafaria cholistanensis (assembly GCF_008580665.1). GTDB lineage: Bacteria > Actinomycetota > Actinomycetes > Actinomycetales > Micrococcaceae > Zafaria > Zafaria cholistanensis. The sequence goes on along the minus strand of NZ_BKDJ01000005.1, from coordinate 169,724 downwards.
ACAGTGCGCCGCAGGCGATCGTCACGAAGAGGAAGGGGAAGAGGCTGCCGGCGACCACGGGCCCGTCGACGCGGGAGGCGTACTCGGAGAAGGCCGGAACGGAGATCTCGGGGCGGACCACGACGACGGCCAGGGCGAGCAGCACGATCACCCCGATCTTCATGAACGTGGAGAGGTAGTCGCGCGGGGCCAGCAGCAGCCACACCGGCAGGACCGCGGCGGTGAAGCCGTAGATGATAATCGCCCACGCGATGGTGGTGCGGTCCAGGTGGAACAGTTCGGCGCCCCACGCGGATTCGGCCACCCACCGGCCGGAGATGATTGCGAACATCAGCAGGGCAAAGCCAATCAGGGAAATCTCCAGGACCTTGCCGGGGCGGATGTAGCGCAGGTACACGCCCATGAACAGGGCGATCGGGATGGTCATCCCGACGGAGTAGACACCCCAGGCCGATTCGCCGAGGGCGTTGACAACGACCAGCGCAAGGATGGCCACGATAATGATCATGATGGCGATCGTGGCGATCAGCGCCGCCGTGCCGCCGACTACGCCGAGTTCCTCGCGCGCCATCTGGCCCAGCGAACGGCCGCCGCGGCGCATCGAGAAGAAGAGGACCAGGTAGTCCTGGACGGCGCCGGCCAGGATCACGCCGATGATGATCCAGAGGGTGCCGGGAAGGTACCCCATCTGGGCCGCCAGCACGGGGCCCACCAGCGGGCCAGCTCCGGCGATCGCGGCAAAGTGGTGGCCGAAAAGGACCCGGCGGTCGGTGGGCACGTAGTCGTGGCCGTTCACCTTGTACTCGGCGGGGGTGGCGCGGAAGTCGTCGGGCTTGGCGATTTTCCGCTCGATGTATTTGGCGTAGAAGCGGTAGGCGATCAGGTAGGTGCAAACCGATGCGAAGACGAACCAGATCGCATTGATGGTTTCGCCGCGGGAAATGGCCAGCACGCCCCACGCGACGCCGCCCAGCAAAGCGATCGCCACCCACAGGGCGATCTTGGCCGGAGTCCACTTGCGTTCCTCGGCCTCCACCACGGCCGGATCGACCGCAGCGGGCGGAATCCGCTCCTCGGGAGTGAGTGGTGTGCTCATGATGGGCCTCGTATTCCTTGTCTCTCGAGCGATGTGCCGGCCGTGCACGGTCTCCCCCCGACCACCCACAGCCGCGTGATTCCGAGGGTACTCCCCCGGGTCGGGCACGCCACAGGGATCGGGGTCCGCCGGAAGGCCCTGCGGCGAACGGACCCGCCGGCGCGGGGTGCGGTCGGAGGACGGGGGCCGGCCGCCGTGCTCAGAGCGTGAGGAGCAGCTTGCCGCGGTGTTCCCCCGAATCGAAGAACTCGTGGGCCTGCACGACCTGCTCCAGCGGAAAGGTCCGTTCCACCGCGACGCGCACCGTGCCCGCCTCCACCAGCGGCCATACCCGTTCCACCGTTCCTGCGACGATGCGCGCCTTCTCGGCGGCGGGGCGCGAACGCAGCGTGGTGCCAATAATGCGGGCGCGCCGGGACATCAGCACCCCCAGATCCAGCTCGGCCTTCGACCCGCCCTGCAGTCCGATGACCACCAGCCGTCCGCCGACGGCGAGCGCACGCACGTTCCGTTCCAGGTACTTGGCGCCGATCACGTCGAGGACAATGTCCGCCCCATGCCCGGCGGTCAGCTCCCGGACGCGCTCGACGAAGTCCTCGGTGCGGTAGTCGATGCCCGCTTCCGCCCCGAATCCGCGGCAGTACTCAAGCTTCTCCGGGCTGCCGGCGGTGACGATTGGGTGGGCACCCGCCGCGGCCACGAGTTGGGTGGCCATGGTGCCGATGCCGCCGGCCCCGCCGTGGATGAGCACGGTGTCCCCGGCGGCCAGCCCCGCCTCCACGAACAGGTTGGAGTAGACCGTGGCGGCCACTTCGGGCAGTGCAGCGGCCTCGACCAGGCCCACCCCTTCCGGGACCGGCATCAGTTGGCCGGCCGGAACGGCGACGTATTCGGCGTACCCGCCGCCGGCGAGCAGCGCACAAACCCGCGCGCCGACGTCGTACCCCTGCACGTCCGGGCCCACGGCGGCGATGGTGCCGCTGGCTTCCAGCCCGGGGATGTCCGTGGTTCCGGGCGGGGGCGGGTAGAAGCCGCGGCGCTGCTGCACGTCGGCGCGGTTGATGCCCGCGGCCGCGACGCGGACCAGGACCTCGCCCGGTCCCGGCACCGGGACCGGGCGTTCGGTGACCGCGGCGACCTGCGCACCTCCGGCACCGGCAAACTCGACTGCACGCATCTGTTGCTCCCCTGTTCCGCGGCGCTCCCGGCCGCCCCTGTCAGGGTAGACGGTCGGGGCGCCCTTTGGCCGGAGGCCCCGGACCTGCCGTATAGTGGCCGGGTCTGGATGGTTGTCCGAGCGGCCTAAGGAGCCGGTCTTGAAAACCGGTGTGCGGTGACCCCGTACCAAGGGTTCAAATCCCTTACCATCCGCAGTGCACGACGGCGGCGCCCCGGGTCCGGGGTGCCGCCGTTTGCGTGTGCCCTGCCGCCGCGGCTGGTGCGGGGCCCCTGCCCGGAAGCATGGACGGTGGGAACGGGGGCCCCTAGGCTCGGTCCTGTGCGCGGGGCGCTCCGTCCCGTGGCCGCCTACCGGAAGGACCACCATGCCCATCCGCGAGACCACTGCCGCCGGCGAACCCGTCTGGACGGACATCGCCTCCACGGACTTCGAAAAGACGAAGGCGTTCTACGCCGGCCTGTTCGGATGGACCTACGACGAGCCCGCCCCCGAGGAATACGGCGGCTATGTCACCGCCCGGCTCAACGGCCAAATGGTGGCCGGCCTGAGCCCGCACCAGCCGGAGATGGGCGTCCCGAACGTCTGGGGCCTGTACCTGAAGTCTGACGGGATCGAGGCGACGGCCGATGCGGTTCGTGCCGCCGGCGGCCAGGTGCTGGTTCCGCCGATGCACGTGGACCCGTACGGGCACATGGCGATCTTCTCCGACGCCGGCGGCGTGGCGATCGGCGCCTGGCAGCCCCAGACGCACCAGGGCTTCGGGGTGGATGCCGAGCACGGCGCCCCGGCGTGGTTCGAACTGCACACCAGGGACTTCGCGGCGGCGGTGCCCTTCTACGAGCGGGCCTTCGGCTGGAAGACCTCGGTGCTGGGCGACACGGATGAATTCCGCTACCGCACTTTGGGGGAGGGGGACGCTGCCCGGGCCGGGATCATGGATGGCGCCCGGTACCTGCCCGCGGAGGTCCCCGGCTTTTGGGTCACCTACTGGGGCGCCAATGACGTCGACGCGGCCGTGGCTCAGGCCGTGGAGTTGGGGGGCAGGGTAATCACCGGGGCCGAGGACACCCCTTACGGGCGCATGGCCACCGTGGAGGACCCCACCGGGGCGGCGCTCAAGCTGATCGGCGTCGGCGGCTGACAGCCTGGGCCGGTCCCTGCATGCTGACGGGGACGGCACCCAGGGTGCCGTCCCCGCCAGTTGCGCGCGACCGGCCCAGGCTGGCCGGCTGACTGCCGCTACTTGTGGTCGCAGTGGAAGCGGACCTTGTTGCTGTACTCCCGTCCGTCGTCCTCGCTCCAGCTGACCGCCTGGTAGGTGCGGTTGCAGCGCAGGTCGTCTCCGTAGACCCTGAAGTCGCCGCTGTTGTTGGGGCGGACCGCGAACCTGTCGACCACCCTGTCGCGGGAGACGTTCACGAGCCAGACCTTGACGCGGTTGTCCTCGTAGTCGTAGCCGCGGATACGGTAGTCGCCATCGTCGTCGATGCGCAGCCTCAGGCTGGCGTCGTCGTCGTGGTGGTGGCGGTGGTTGTTCCAGTGGCTCCTGTCGTAGTTCCGGTCATGGAACTTGTGGTTCCAGTCATAGCGGTCCTTGTTGTCGTGGTCCCGGTGGGCCTGCACGACGACCGGGGACCCGGCCGCGGCCTGCGCAGGGGTGGCGACCCCGATGGTGGCGAGCAGCCCCAGGACTGCGCCCGTGCTGGCCAGCAGGCGCCGGCGGGAGGAATCAGGTGACGTTTTCATGGTGTGGCATCACTCCCATGTTGTCCGGCGGTCCGGACGCGTGCGGCGCGTCCCTCCAGTGTCCTGGGCGGCGTGGCGGACCCCCGGCGTTTTCGTGCCCCTGCCGTCCATCTCGCCGGCCCACTGAAGGGGCTGGTCCGGTCCGTGTCATCAGGTGGCCAAGTGCCGCCACCCTCGGGGGAGATGTCTGCCTCCGGCGTACGCCACCGTGCCCCTCCGGTGTAACGAACGCTTAAGTAGAACCGTAAGTCCTCTCTTTGCGGGCCGGAGGCGAAGACGAGCACGAAAACCGGGGGCGAACCTCGTGCCGAAGCCCTCTTCCCTCCTTTTCCAGCCCGTTTTGTGCATGCCGCGTTCCTGCCGCATTCCTGCCACATTCCTGCTCCGGGCCGGCGGTCCGCCGACGCCCCCCCCAGGGCCGCTGGAGGGAATTTGCCGGGGCTAGCCGGCCAGGCGAAGCAGCTCGGAGGCGGTGGCATCGGCATCGCCCAAGGTGCGCGCCCCGTCGGCGAAGGAGGCCCCCGCTTCGGCGGCAATGGCGGTACCCCACTGCACGCTGGAGAGCTGCAGTCCGAGCACGAAGATCCCGCGGTGGGGCACCCCCGCCGTGTCCACCAGCCGGTACGGTTCTCCCACCACGTCGAAGCCGGAGCCGTGCACCTCCTCGCCATCGCCGTCGCGCAGCGTGCGCGGACGGGCCATTCCGTCCTCCTGGAGCTGGCGCAGCAGCGGCGAGGCGGTTTGGGCGACGCGGTTGGCCGGCATCATCGCCTCCAGCATGTGCCGGGCAGTCACCGGCTCGGCGTCGACCCATGGCGAGGACGCGGTGAAGTGCCCGGCCTCCTCGTCGAGTCCGAACACCGGGTCCGGGCCGATGAACTGCACCACCCCGGCCCGGGCCAGCGCGGCCAGTTCCTCGATGCGCTGCAGCGGCGGGCCGCTGGCCAGTCCCTCCACCAGCGGTTCGAACCAGCGCTGGAGTTCCTCCAGGCGGCTGGCGTCCTCAAGCAGTTCCTCGGCAACCATCCGCTTGACCACCATGCGTCCGGCGTTGAGCGCGCCGATGGCCATCTTGAGCGCGTCGTCCTCCCCCCGCGCCGAGCCGCGCGCGTCCTCCTCGAGGTATTCCAGCACCGCGGCCTGGTACTCCTCGTGGCCGCTGAAGCCGCGCTCGGCGAAGGGGTGCCCCAGGGCGGGCACGTCCAGCCATCCGGCCTCGGGGGCCAGGTCGGCCACCAGCCGCCGGGCCTCGGTGCGCCACACCTCGTGTCCGGGGTGCGGGGCTTCCAGCACCGTGTCCAGGCGGGCGGTGAATGCCGCCGTCCCGTACGGGAACAGTTCCGGGCGGGTCCGGGCCAGCGTGGCGTAGTAGGTGCGCAGCACGTCGCGGTGCAGCAGGGGCCAGATGTGCGCTTCGAATCCAACCTTGCCCGGCGGCTCCCCCGGCGCGCCCTCGGCAGCCAGGGCGTGGACAGCCTCGAAGCTCAGGTGGCGCAGGGACACCGAAGGCGGAATGAAGGCGTCCACCGCGGCCTTGGCCCGGTAGGGCGTGCCGCGGCGGGAGGCCGCGTGCAGCACCGGTTCGCGTCCGGAGGCGCGGTACTCCAGCGCCCGGCCGGGCCCCTGCCCGGTCGCGACGAACTCGCCGTTGCGGCCCACGGTCAACTGCACCATGGCGTCGAAGAAGTTCAGTCCCAACCCACGCACCAGCACCGGGCCGCCCTCGGGGTACGCGCTCCAGTCGACGTCGGCGGGCACGTTGGGCGGCTGGTAGTGCAGGCCGGCGACGCCGGCCCGCTCGCCGGCGGCCTGCTGCCGCGGGGTCGGCAGGGCGGGGACGTGACCCACGGCCAGCACGACGGCGTCCGCCGCAAGGGTGCCGTGCCCGCCGTCGAGCCCCACCGCATAGCCGGAACCGGTACGGCGCACGGACAGCGCCGAAGCAGGCACGTGCCGCAGCTGCGCCACGGCGGGGTGCACGGCCAGCAGGGCCCCGGCCCGTTCATGGACATGGCGCAGGTAGCGTCCATACAGGGCCCGGGAAGGGAAGGAACCGGGGCCGAGGGCCGCCAGTTCCGCGGCCTCGGGCGGGGTCAGCGTGGCCCCGTCTCCCCCGGAGGCGCACCACTGCGCGAAGGTCAGGCCCGGGCCGGCCCCGTTAGTGCGGGGCGGGGCCACCGTGGGGAACAGGGCGGGGGTGTTCATCAGGAACAGCCTGGGCTGGCCGGTGGCCCAAACGTGGCCGGGACCGGGCTCGTGGGGGTCCACCACGGTGATGTCCAGGAGAAGGCGGGGGCGGGCGCCCGCCCGGGCCTCCTCCAGCCGCGATGCCAGCCGCTCCAGCAGGGACGTGCCGCGCGGTCCCGCACCGATGACCACGATTCTGAAATGCCCATTTCCCATCCCCCCAGCCTAGTGGCCGGGGCGCGGCCAAGGGTTCGGTGCCCGGGGGCGCCGAACCCGGCCCGGAGCACCGAACCCGGCCCGGGGCGCCACGGCCCCACCTCCGGCACGGCGGCCGCGCGGCATGCGTTAATGCATCACATGGCCCATACCCCACCTTCCCCCGCTTCCAGGACGGCATACCGTGGAGGCACGGACGCTGCGCAGGAGACCCGCATGAGCACCACCCCTGTTGGCCCCGCCGACGACCCGTACCTGTGGCTGGAGGACATCCGCGGCGAGCGCGCCCTGGACTGGGTGAGGGCGCGCAATGCGCAAACCGAGGACATGCTCTTCGACGATGCCCACCGGAGCCTGGAGGCTTCGCTGCTGGAAGTGCTCGATTCCGGGGATCGGATCCCGGCGGTCACCAAGCGCGGGGACCACTACTACAACTTTTGGCGCGACGCCGAGCACCCCAAGGGACTGTGGCGGCGCACTGCCTGGGAGCAGTACCGCACCGACCGCACCGTGTGGGAAGTGCTGCTGGACGTGGACGCGCTCGCCGCCGCCGAAGGGGTCGGATGGGTGTTCGCCGGCACCCGGATGCTGCGGCCGCCGCCTGGCGGGCCCTACCGCCGCGCCTTGGTGATGCTCTCCCCGGACGGCGGGGACGCGGTGGAGGTGCGCGAGTTCGACCTCCCCTCGCGGGATTGGGTGGCCCCCGAGGACGGGGGATTCCGCCTGCCCTCCGCCAAAACCCGGGTTTCCTGGGACGGTCCGGACGCGCTGTACGTGGCGACGGACTTCGGGCCCGGCTCGCTGACCCGCTCCTCCTACGCCCGCACGGTCAGGCGCGTGGAGCGGGGACAGGACCCGGCCCATGCCCCGGAGGTGTTCGCGGTGGACCAGTCCCACGTGCTGGCGGTGGTTTCGCACGATGCGCGGCCGGGCTTCGAGCGGACCGTCGCCGTGGATGTCATTGACTTCCACAACTCGCGCACCAGCGTGCTGGGGGCGGACCGGTGGCGTCCCATTGAGGTGCCCACCGACGTGCAGGTGGGCCTGCACCGCCAGTGGCTTCTGCTGAGCCCGCAGACCCCGTGGGAGATCGGGGACCGGACGCTGGCCCCGGGCACGCTGGCCGTCGCCCCGCTGGAGGCGTTCCTGGCCGGCGACCGCACCGTGACCGAGGTGTTTGTCCCGGACGGATCCTCCTCGCTGGAGTCCTACGATTTCACCCGCGACCACCTGCTGCTGAACGTGCTGCGCGATGTCACCTCCCAGGTGCTGGTCGCGGACCCGAGCCGCGGGTGGGCCGTGCGCCCGCTGGAGGTGGGCGCGGAACTTCACACCTTCCAGGTGGCCGCCGTCGATGACGAGGACCCGGAGACGGCCAACGACTACTGGCTGACCATGACGGGATTCCTCACCCCCACCACGCTGGCGCGGGGAACCGTCGACGCCGGCCCCCCGGACCCGGTCAAGCGCGCGACCGGGTTTTTCCCCGCCGAAGGGTATGCCGTCGAGCAACACTTCGCGACCAGCGAGGACGGCACCCGCGTCCCCTACTTCCAGGTCGCCCCCCGCGGCATGGCCCTGGACGGAGGCAACCCGGTGCTGATGAACGGATACGGCGGCTTCCAGACCTCCCTGACGCCGTCGTACTCGGGGACGGTGGGCCGCGCATGGCTGGAACGCCGCACCGCGGACGGGCGCGGCGGCGTGTACGTGGTGGCGAACATCCGTGGCGGCGGCGAATACGGACCGGACTGGCACCGGGCGGCGCTGCGCGAGGCGCGGCACCGCGCCTACGAGGACTTCGCGGCGGTTGCCCGGGACCTCGTGGCGCGGGGGGTGACGGCCCCGGAGCGGCTCGCCGCCACGGGGCGCAGCAACGGCGGGCTGCTGGTGGGCAACATGCTCACCGGGTATCCGGAGCTGTTTGGTGCGATCTCCTGCGGCGTGCCGCTGCTGGACATGCGCCGGTACACCAGGCTGGGCGCCGGGCATTCGTGGATCGCCGAGTACGGGGACCCGGAAGTGCCCGGTGACTGGGAGTTCCTGCGCACCTTCTCCCCCTACCACCGCTTCGATGATGAGCGGCTGGCCGAAGGGGCCGGCTACCCGGCCACGCTGATCTGGACCGCCACCAGCGACGACCGGGTAGGGCCGGAGCAGGCCCGCAAAATGGCAGCGAAACTGACCGACGCCGGCGTCCCGGACATCTGGTACCACGAGGCGCTCGACGGCGGCCACGCCGGCGCCTCCGACAACCGGCAAAGCGCGCGGATGCTGGCCACCAGCTACGGGTTCCTGTGGCGGAAGGTTGGTGCGGCGCGCCGGTAGGGCCCCGTTTTTGAAAGCGGCGCCTGCTTTCGGTAGTCTGGGAGGGCTGGAAACGGCAACAAGGACACGTGCCAGAGCGGCCGAATGGACTTCACTGCTAATGAAGGGTCGGGGTTAAACTCGACCGGGGGTTCAAATCCCCCCGTGTCCGCGCAGAAAACCCCCGGGAATCCGGGGGTTTTTGTGTTTCTGCGAACCCCGCGTTCCAGGGGTCGCAGGCTCGGGCGCTCGCCAGCCGCGAATGCCAGTCAGGCTGGGGTGCCCGCCGCGCTGGGGTTTCTGCGGGGATGCGGCGGGCGCGGCGGGTTCCTAGGCCTGTTTGCCGAAGGCGGAGAGGATCCCGCGGACGGCGTCATGGGGCAGGCCGGTGCGCGCGCTGATGATCCGGGCGGCTTCGTCAAGGCGGCCCGAGCCCAGGTGCTCCAGGAAGAGCCTGCGTTCGGCAGCAGGCAGGTCGCCGGCGCTGAAGCTGATCCGCCCGTTTGGTCCCTCCCCCTCGAAGGTGACCTCGGAGATTTCCCCTTCCCCCCCGGCGCTTCCGGTGGGCGCCGACTCGAGCAGCTGGCGGATGGCTTCCTCGTCCAGGCCCGAGTGCCTGGCGAAGAGTGCCGCGGCGCCGCCAAGGTCATGGTCGCGCATCAGCGAAAGGAACTGGTCGTGCTCCGCCGGGGGCAGGTCGTCGCTGGAGAATTCCTGGGTGGCCCCGGCGGTTTCGGCGGTGATCTTGAACGAGGTGGTGGTGCGTCCGGCGGCACTGCCGAAACGCTCGGTCCAGTCGTCGGGGATGGTCAGTGCCTCCTCCGACGGCTCGGGCGCGGCGCCGTTTTGCGGGGCCGACGCCGGAACTGCCGGCACGGCGGGGGCCGGCGGGACCGGAGGCTCGGGTGCGGATGCCCGGGAGGGGGTGTCTGCGGCCGGCCCGGCGGGTTCCGGTCCGGCCGGCTCCTGCGCCGCCCGGTCGCGAAAGACCTGAGGGTACTGCTGGAGGCTGCGCACGGCGACGATGCACTGTTTCACGCCCAGCCCGGTGGCATTGCGGAACTCCTGGACGGCGCCCAGGAAGTTGTCCTGCCCCAGGTTCCGGTACACGGCACGATGGGTTTCGGCGTTCAGCAGCGCCGAGGCGGCAACCGCAGCCTCCGGCCCCACGGCTGCGGCGACCTCCGCCGAGTTCCTGGCCCGCACTCGCGCCAGCCACCACCAGCCAAGGGTCAGGACAAGCAGCGGGACCAGCACCCAGAACAGGATTTCCATGGTGCCTAGTTTAGGGGCTGGCCTGCCCGGAACACGCTGTGGTGGCGCAGGGTTCCTGACCGTACGCCCCGACGTCCCACGGAAGGTCCCGGTGCGGGGGCCTGCCGGCACCATCCTCAACTTTTTCCCAACCTGCGTGCCCGAAACTGGGGTGGTCCAACAACCACCTTCTTGGGGAGGACCCGTGGGCTTGCGTGGCGACTACGTGCATGGTGACGATGCGCAGGGTGACGATGTGCCGGCGGGAGGCTTGAGCCGGCGCCAGTTTGGCCTGGTACTCGCCGGAGGGGCCCTGCTGGTGGCCGCCCAAGGCGCGTACGTGATATCTGCCACGGCCCCGGCGGGCGTGGCGGCGCGTGTTCCCACCGCCTTCGGTTCACTGTCCGTGGTGCGCGCGGGGCGGCTGGCCCGTTTGAACGCACAGGGAAAGCCGGCGTTCCACGGGCTCGCCGCTGCCGCGTCGATCATCGAACACGGCGGAGGGCCGCCGCCGGTGAAGATGGCCCTCGCCGCCGCCGGCGGCCACGGTCACGGCGGGGGGAGCGCTCCGGCGCCCGCGGCCCCCGGAGCGTCCGAGCCGGTCAACCTGACGTGGCCGGATGTGATGGTGCTTGAAGTCCGCATCCAGAATGACGGGCCCGACCCCGTGTTGTTCAGTCCCGGCCAGTTGCGGCTGCGGCTGGCCGGGACCGCGACAACGGTCACGCCGCAGGACTCCGACCGGACCGCGGGAAGCATCCCGGGCAAGGCGGCCGAAAGCCTGCATGTCAGCTATCTGGTCCCGCGAGCGCGATCGGGGCTGAGCCTCGAGTTCACCGACGCGCAACACGATGAGCTGTTGGCGCTGGACCTGCCGGCACTGCGGAGCGGAGGAACATCATGAGCGTTCTGGATATCCACATCAATGAGGGTTTCCTGCCCATGGTGGACGGCTCCCTGGTGTACCACAGGGGGTTCGGGGAGCGGCGGACGGAGCGGGCGGATCCGCGGCCGGCGCTGGCCATCAGGCCCCATGCCTTCATGGCTTCGGGCGCCCTGGTCGCGGCCAGGACCTATCCGCCCGAAGCCGCCGAACCACCCCACGGCCGGCCCGCTCCCCTGGGCCCGGACCCCGAAAATGACCGGCAGTTCCTGGCACGGCGGGCCCACTGGGCGAGCTTCTTTCCGGACCGGACGCTGATCGCCGAGTCCGGAAGCACGATCGCCGTGCGCGTCCACAACAACCTTCGACATCCGCACGAGCTCCGTTTCCACAATGCCGGTGCCGCCGGCACGCCCGGCACCCCCAGGCCGCACGTCGGCACCGGCCCCATAGCGCCGGGAGCCTCGAAGCTCCTGCAGTTTCCCGCCCCGGACCCGGGGACGTACCTCTACTCGGATCCGGGCAACGCCCCGGTGGAACGGACCTTGGGCCTGTACGGAGCGTTGGTGGTCATCGACCCGCAGGATGCCTGGCGGCTGGGGCCCGAAGGCCCCGAATTCGAACGCCAGTGGCTGTGGCTCTGCCACGACGTGGACCCGCACTGGGCGCGCCTGGCCTCCCAGGGGCAGGCCGTGGACCCGGCCAGGGTTCCGGCGGAGCCGCGGTACTTTACCCTCAACGGGTACTCAGGATTCCAGGCCCTGGCACTGACGATCGACGAGGAGTTCAACGAACGCCGGGAGGAGGACACCCTGCCTTCGGGGCTGCCGCGGGAAACGGACGTGAGGAACTTCAGCGCTTCCCCCGCGGCCGGCGCGATCCGCACGGGCCACCTGATGAGGATGGTCAACGCGGGGATTGTGGACCACCAACTGCACTACCACGGGAACCACGTGTGGACCGTCCGGTCCAACGGGGTCGACTTCCCGCGCAGCAATGGACGGGTCACCGGCGGCCGGGTGGTGCTGCAGCACTGGGAGGACACGATCCATCTGAGCCCGTTGGAACGGACCGAGTCCATCCTCCCCGTACGCCGTCCTCCGGATGTGGTGGATGCGGTGTGGAACGCAAGGACGGGGGACTGGAAATATCCGATGCACTGCCACGCCGAGCCCTCGCAGACGGCCGCCGGAGGCCTCTACCCGGGCGGGCTCCTGAGCGACTGGACGCTCGGAGCGGGCACCACGCCTGAACCGGGCCTGCCGGGAACCGTGGAAAGCGAGGCCCACCACACGTTCCGCAGCCAAGTGGACTTTGCCTCGGACCAGCCCCACGAGGGCAGCCCGGAGACCAAATTCAAGCTCCGGCCGGATGTGAAGATGGAGTTCGATTTCTTCGGCCGCGAACTCAAGTTTCCGGACGGTTCCAGGCACGAGATCTGGAGCTTCGAGAACGGCAAGTCCGGCCGGCAACTTCCCGGCCCGCTGCTTCGGCTGACCGAGGGACAGCTGTTCCATGGCACCATCAAGCCCAGCAAGAAGGTCCACACCGTCCACTGGCACGGCATCGAACCGGACCCGCGCAACGACGGCGTCGGGCACACGTCCTACGAGGTGACGGGGCACTACACCTACCAGTGGCGGCCGGATGTCGCGGAACCGGGCAACCCCAACCGCGGCTCCGCGGGGACGTACTTCTACCACTGCCATGTCAACACGCCGCTGCACGTCCAGATGGGCATGTTCGGGCCGGTCATCGTGGACCCCGGGACAGATCCCGCGTCGCCGCCACCGAAGGGAATGCGCCGCTACTCGATCCAGGGACCGTTATACGACATCGCCACGGAGACCCTGCTGCTCCCTTATTCCATCGATCCCCGATGGCATGAACTGAACCATGCGGCAGGACTCTCGGGCGAGGACGCGGGCCTGAACCGGTTCAATCCAAGGCACTTCTATCTGCTGGGCGGCGCCATCGCCTCCCGGCCCAAGGGCGACAGGGTCTGGGCCCTCAGCACCATGCGCGCCAACGTCGCCGGAGGGACCAAGGCGCCCACCCTGATACGGATGGTCAACGTGGACTACTTCCCCACCCGCATGCGGATCCTGGATGAGGCCGGCCAGCCAGCCGCCATCGCCGAACTCCTGGGGCACGACGGACGGCCCTTCTGGCACACCGAGGACCCCGACGGTCCCGCGGTCCATCCGAGCGCCGCAGGCCAGCCGCTGCTGACCAGCACCCTCATGTCCGGGGCGGCCGAAAAGTTCGACTTCCTCCTCCGCCCGTCCAACCCGGGGAAGTACACCATATCGGTGCAATTCCTGCACTGGATCACCGGCGCAGTCCTGGCCACCCGCACCGTGGCCGTCACGGCGGCATAGAGGCAGGGACGCGCCCGTGCCTGGCACGGGCGCGGTGAGGCCGCCTCGACCGGCTTCCGGCCGGGGACACCCTATGCGGCCACGGCCAGCACGAACGGCAGCACCGCCGGAGCCCCGGCGGCGCGCAGGACACGGGCGGCCTCGGTGATGGTCCACCGGCTGTCCGCGAGGTCGTCCAACAGCAGCACGGGGCCGGGCGCCGCGGCGAGCTGTTCGGCCATCGCCGGCGATACCGCGAACTGGTCCCACACGGCCGCGAGGCGGAATGCGCTGTTGCCCCCGGAATCGCCGCGCGGGCCGCCCTGCCTGTATTCGAGTTCGCCCAGGTAGGGCAGCCTGCCGACGCGGGCGATCCCCTGGGCAAAAGATGCCACCAAGGCCGGATGCCGCCGGGAGGGCAGGCTGACGACAGCCACCGGGCGTTCGGCCCAACCCCATTGGGCGAGCACCTGCACGCAGGCCTGCAGCATGGCATCCTCGATGGGCCGGTCCTCGCCGCCCTCCCCCTGCGGGGACAGCAGGGTGCGCAACCGCCCGCCCCATCCGAGGTCCGTGAGGCGGGCGAGTGCGCGCCCGGGCAGCGCCTGCTCCCCCGGCTTGAGCTTGCCCTTCACCGGAACCCCCAGCCGGTCCATGCCCCCGGGCCACATCAGCCGCGGCTCAAGTTCGACGCCTACCCGGCCAAGGGCGGCCTGGGCGCTGTCCCGGGCCTGCCCGTCGATCGCGTCGTCGAACCAGGGCCCGGCGCAGTTGTCGCACCGCCCGCAGGGGGCGGCCTCGGGGTCGTCCAGTGCCCGGGCCAGGAACTCCATCCGGCAACCGGAGGTGAACTCGTACTCCAGCATCGAGTTCTGCTCCGCGAGGCGGGCCGCCGCAACCCGGCTGTACCGCTCGGCATCGTAGAACCAGGGCTGGCCGGTGCGTGCCCAGCCGCCTTGGACCCGCTGCACGGCGCCGTCCACGGCCAGGACCTTCAGCAGAAGCTCCAACGGGGTGCGGCGCAGGTTGACCCGGGCCTCCAGCGCCGGCACGGAAAGGGCCCCGCCGGCGGCTTCCAACTCGGCCAGCACCGCGTGCGCGCGTTGTTCGTCGGGCATGGAGGCAGTGGCGAAGTAGCGCCAGATTTCCCGGTCCTCGGGCCCGGGCAGCAGGAGCACGTCGGCGTTCTCGGTGCCGCGGCCGGCGCGGCCAACCTGCTGGTAGTAGGCCACCGGGGAACTGGGAGCCCCTACGTGCACCACAAAACCCAGGTCCGGCTTGTCAAACCCCATGCCCAGCGCGCTGGTGGCCACCAGCGCCTTGACCTGGTTGTCCTTGAGCGCCTGCTCGGCGCGGGCACGCTCCTCGGTGTCGGTGCGGCCACTGTAGGCAAGCACGTTGTGCCCGGCCTCGCGCAGCAGCCGCGTGACGTCCTCGGCCGCGGACACCGTCAGGGTGTAGATGATGCCGCTGCCCTGGAAGTCCTCCAAGTGGGTGAGCAGCCACGCCAGCTGGGAACGCGGGCTCGGCAGGCGCAGTACCCCCAGGCGCAGCGACTTGCGCGCCAGGGGCCCGCGCAGGGTGAAGACGTCGGCCCCGCCCACGGCGAGCTGCTCCTGGACGTCGTGGACCACCCGCTCGTTCGCCGTCGCGGTGGTGGCCAGCACGGGCACGCTCGCCGGGAGCACGGAGATCAGGTCCTTGATGCGGCGGTAGTCCGGCCGGAAGTCGTGGCCCCAGTCGGAGATGCAGTGTGCCTCGTCGATCACCAGCAGGCCCATCCGGCGGACCAGCTCCGGCAGCTGCTGGTCGCGGAACACCGGGTTGTTCAGCCGTTCGGGAGAGACCAGCAACACGTCCACCTGGTCGGCGTCCAGCTTCGCGGCCACCTCGCCCCACTCCAGGGCGTTCGCGGAATTGATGGCTTCCGCGCGGACCCCGGCGCGGGCCGCTGCCGCGACCTGGTCCCGCATCAGGGCCAACAGCGGACTGACAATCAGCGTGGGGCCCGCCCCGCGGGCACGCAGCAGCAGGCTGGCCACGAAGTAGACCGCCGACTTGCCCCAGCCGGTGCGCTGCACCACCAGGGCGCGGCGGCCGCCGTCGACCAGTGCCTCGATCGCCTCGAACTGGCCCTCGTGGAACACCGCGTCTCCGCGCCCCACCAGCCGGCGCAGCACCTCCGTGGCCTCGTCCCGCAGTCCGTCCCGCAGCCTAACCCTTGCCGTTTCACCCATGGCCCCAGTATTCCAGCCGCCACCGACGCGATGGCCCGCGCAGCCACGACCGTGGAAAACCCGCACGGGCCGCCGGCCACCGGCTAAGCTCATAGGCGTGACGGACCAAATCGACCTTTCCCTTTCCTTCAAGGCCTACGACGTGCGCGGCATCGTTGGCGAGACGATCACGGCCGAAACGGTCGAGGCCGTGGGGGCCGCCTTCGTGGACGTGCTCGGCCTGGCCGGGGACACGGTGCTGGTCGGCGGGGACATGCGCCCCTCGTCCCCGGAGTTCGCCCGGGCCTTTGCCCGGGGCGCGGCCTACCGCGGCGCCAACGTGCGCATGCTGGGGCTGATTTCCACGGACGAGCTGTACTATGCCTGCGGCACCCTGGACGCGGCCGGGGTGGTGTTTACCGCCAGCCACAATCCGGGGCAGTACAACGGCATGAAGATGGCCAGGGCCGGCGCGGTCCCGGTGTCCTCGGACACCGGATTGTTCCAGATCCGCGACCTGGCCCAAACCTACCTGGACGAGGGCCTGCCGGTCTCCCGGGAAGGGGCCGAGGGCACGGTGGAGCACACCGACGTGCTCGCCGGCTATGCGGCCTACCTGCGTTCGCTGGTGGATTTGTCCGGGATCCGCCCGCTGAAGGTCGTGGTGGACGCGGGCAACGGCATGGCCGGCCTGACCACCCCCGCGGTGCTGGGCGATGCCCTGCTTCCGGGGCTGCCGCTGTCGATCGTGCCGCTGTACTTCGAGCTGGACGGCACCTTCCCGAACCACCCGGCCAACCCGCTGGAGCCGGAGAACCTGCGCGACCTGCAGGCCGCCGTCGTGGCCCACGGCGCGGATTTGGGCCTGGCGTTCGACGGCGACGCGGACCGCTGCTTCGTGATCGACGAAACCGGCGCGCCGGTGTCCCCTTCGGCGATCACCGCGCTGGTGGCCCGCCGCGAGATCGCCCGCGCCCGGGCCGGGGGCGAGCAGACGCCGGTGGTCATCCACAACCTCATCACCTCCCGCTCGGTTCCCGAACTGGTCCAGCGCGAGGGCGGCCGGGCGGTGGTCACCCGCGTGGGCCACTCCTTCATCAAGGCCGTCATGGCCGCCGAGGGCGCGGTGTTCGGCGGGGAGCACTCGGCGCACTACTACTTCCGCGACTTCTTCAACGCGGACACCGGCATGCTCGCGGCCATGCACGTGCTGGCCGCACTGGGCGGGCAGGACCTGCCGCTGGGCACCCTGGCGGCGGAGTACGAGCCGTACTTCGCCTCCGGGGAGATCAACTCCGAGGTCGCGAACAAGGACAAGGCGATCGAGCACGTCCTGGACGCGTGCCTGGGCCAGGACGTGAGCATCGAAACCATGGACGGCACCACGGTCGCCGCCAACGACGGCTCCTACTGGTTCAACCTGCGCCCGTCCAACACCGAGCCCTTCCTGCGCTACAACGGCGAGGCCAAGGACCCCGAAACCATGGTCCGCGTCCGCGACCAGGTCCTCAAGATCGTCAGGAGCGTCGCATGACCAATAACGAACCGGCCGAGAACCGCATCCTCGACCTCGACCCCGAGGACCACCTCGAGCTGAACCGCGTGCTGGGCACCGCCCTCGGCGTGGCCCGCGAGCAGCTGGAAGCCCACGGGGTGTTCCTGCCGTTCGGCATTGCGCTGGAGACCGCCGCAGAGGGCGAGCAGGGCGAGTTGCGCCTGGTTGCTGTCCAGCCCCCGGAGACCCAGGACCCGGAAGAGGACATCGACGCCGAAGCCATGATGGCCGACCTCGTGGAGCTCCTCACCCAGCAGCGCGAGGGCTTCACCGCGATCGCCCTGGTTTCCGACGTCACCCTGCTGGACGACGGCCGGGATGCGGTCCACGCCAACGGGGAGCACGCCAAGGGCGGGGCGGTCGCCGTCGTGCAGGCCTACACGCCTCCGGCCGCGGAGGGCGGCGAATGGACGTTCGACGCCCCGGCCGCTGAGCCGGGCGAACTGTACATCTGGGGCTGATCCGGGCGGGAATTCCTGCCCCAGATGACCGCGTCGGCCCGTCCCTCCCCGGTGCCCTCGGCCGACCTGCCACAATGGTGGGGTGAGGATCAATGCCTTTGCCGACGTCTGCCTGCGCACGCTGATGCTGCTGGGCGCGCGCGCCGGCGAACAGCTCACCAGCCGGGAAATCTCCGAACGCATCGGGGTGCCCTACAACCACGTGAGCAAGGCCGTGCTGGAACTGCGCCGGCGCGGCGCTTTGGAGGTCGCGCGCGGACGCAGCGGCGGGGCCCGCATCACCGCGGCCGGGCTGGCCTTGAACGTGGGCGGGCTGCTGCGTGCGCTGGATGGCCACCAGGACCCGGTCGAGTGCATCGCCGTGGATGGCACTACCTGCCCGTTGCTGGCCGGCTGCCAGCTCCGCACGGCCCTGCAGCAGGCCCGCGAGGCGTTCTACGCAACGCTGGATGGCATCACCATCGATTCCCTCACCGGCCATCCGTCCCTGGCCAGGCTGCCCTTCCCGCGGCTGCCCGGCTGAACCGGTTAGGCTGCTGACCCGGATGGGCTGCCGGGGCGCGGGCGCCTGACGGCGGCCCGTCCCCGGCCCGACGCCGGCAGATCGCCATGCTCCCCCCGGTTCCCCTCCCCGGTATTGGGCTCGACACGCCTTCGGCGATCGGGGAAGCTATGGGACATGCCCCGCACCCAAGGGGGAGAGTCGGTGCTCTCCCGCGCCGTCCGGATCGTGGAGGCCTTCGGGCCCGGCGATACCGCATTGAGCATTACCGAGATCGCCAGGCGCTCAGGGCTCCACATCGCCACCGCCTCGCGGCTGGTGGAGGAACTGTGCGGTTTCGGCTGGCTTCAACGGGACGAGGACCGAAAGGTGCGGATTGGCGTTCGGATGTGGGAAGTCGCCTCACGCGCTTCTCCCACGCTGAGCCTGCGTGAAGCTGCGATGCCCGTCATGGAGGACCTGCATGCCATCGTCGGGCAGCACACCCAGCTCGGCGTGATGGAAGGCGATGAGGTCCTCTTCGTGGAGCGCCTGACAGCGCCGGGAGCCGTCATTAACTTCACCCGGATTGCCGGACGGCAGCCGTTGCACGCCTCGTCTTCGGGGCTGCTTCTGCTGGCCTACGCGCCGCCCGCGCTCCAAGAGCGGATGATTGCCAGTCCCCTGGAGGCGTACACCGAGAAAACCATTGTCAGTTCATCGCAGTTGCGGTCCGCCCTGGCGGAGGTGCGCCGGCAGGGTTATGCCTTCCTGGCCGGCCATATCCATTCCGCGGCCACGGGCATCGCGGTGCCGGTACGGGATCCGGCGGGAAAGGTCATCGCCGCCCTGGCGGTGATTGTTCCCAACGACGGCGCTGCCCGATCCCGCATTCCCGTCCTCCAGGGCGCCTCGGCCGCAGTATCCCGGGCCATGGCGTATCCGGCCCCGCCTCCTTCCCGCCCCACGGAACCTTCCATTCTCAACCATTGAGATTCCTGTAGTGAGCGGCGCCACGTTGGGACAGCCTTGGACTAGGGCTTAGAACAACGCGAGCAAAGGAGCCACCGTGTTCACTGGCATGGATTCCACCGCCGGCACCTCAGGGGTCAGGCTGGCCGTCACCGCCAAAACCAGGGCCGCCGACGGGGTCGTGGCGTTAACGCTGGCCCATCCCCAGGGACGCAGGCTGCCGGACTGGACACCCGGCGCGCATATAGATGTGGTTCTGCCCTCCGGCATCACCCGCCAGTACTCACTTTGCGGGGACCGGTGGGACGCCTGCAGCTACCGCATCGCCGTGCTGCACGAGCCCCGGGGGCGGGGAGGTTCCGCCTACGTCCACGACGAGCTCACCGAGGGAAGCATCGTTGCCTTGGGAGGACCGAGGAACAATTTTCCCCTCGCACCCTCCGACAAGTATCTGTTCATCGCCGGAGGCATCGGCATCACCCCCCTGCTGCCGATGATCCGGCAGGCCGACCTGCTGGGAGCAGAGTGGAAGCTGCTCTATCTGGGCCGTTCCCGGAACACCATGGCCTTTCTCGGGGAACTGGCCACCTACGGCGACCGGGTTGCCGTCATGCCCAAGGACGAGTCGGGGCCCCGCCGGTTGGGTGAACTCATCGGGGACCCGCAAGCGGATACCAAGGTCTACGCGTGCGGCCCGCAAAGGCTGCTCGCCGCCGTCGAACGCCACTGCCGGGACTGGCCGGCGGGCCTCCTGCGGGTGGAGCACTTTGCCGCCAAGGACCAGGGAGCCCCGGCCCGGAGCACGCCCTTCGAAGTGGAACTCGCCCAGGCAGGACTCCGCGTCACCGTGCACCCGGACCAGAGCATCCTCGACGCCCTCCAAAACGCGGGGGTCAACGTCCTGAACTCCTGCAGGGAAGGCACCTGCGGAACCTGCGAGGTTTCCGTGCTCCAGGGAGACCCCGACCATCGCGACTCCATCCTCGGCGACGCCGACCGGGCAGCCGGGCGCTGCATGTTTCCCTGCGTATCCCGCTCCCGCGGCGACCGCCTTGTGCTTGACCTCTAACCCGGCCTTCCGATGAAAGGACCTGCCATGACCGCTTCGGTTTCCACGTTTGACACGCCCGTCAGCGGCGCCGACCCCTTCGGCTACGAGATTCTCGAGGACCCCCTCCCGTTCCAAGCCGAACTGCGGGACGCCGGCCCCGTTGTTTACCTGGAGAAATACGACACCTACGCCATGGGCCGCTACGCCGAAGTCCACGCGGCCCTAACGGACTGGCAAACCTTCCAGTCGGCGGCAGGCGTGGGGCTGAGCAACTTCCGCCGCGAAAAATCATGGCGCCCTCCCAGCCTGCTGCTTGAGGCCGACCCTCCGCATCACGATGCCCCCCGGGCGGTGCTGGCCAAGATCCTGGGCCCGCGTGAAATCCGCAGCCTGGCTTCTTCCTGGGCTGCGGACGCGGAGCAACTGGTCGATGAACTGCTGGCAAGGGGCCCGAAATTCGACGCTGTCGCGGACCTGGCCGCCGTGTATCCCCTGCGCGTCTTCCCCGATGCGGTGGGGATACCCCAACAGGGCCGGGAAAACCTGCTGCCTTACGGTGACCATGCCTTCAACGCGTTCGGTCCCCCCAATGGGCTCGTCGCCAGGGGCGCACCGCGAGTCGCCGAGCTTTCCGCCTCGATAGCGGCCCAATGCGCCCGGGAAGTACTCACGGCAGACGGCTTCGGGGCCCAAATCTGGGCCGCCGCAGACAGGGGCGACATTACGCAGGCCCAAGCGCCTTTGGTTGTCCGTTCCCTGCTCACGGCAGGAGTCGATACGACCGTGAACGGCCTGGCCGCCGTCCTCCATGCCTTTGCCGTAAACCCCGGCCAGTGGAACCGGTTGCGCCACAACCCGGCGCTGGCCCGTACCGCGTTCGATGAAGCCGTCAGGCTCGAATCCCCCGTCCAGACCTTTTTCCGGACCACCACACGGGAGATCGAAATCGGCGGAACCCCCATCCCTGAGGACACAAAGATCCTCATGTTTTTAGGATCAGCCAACCGGGACCCGCGCCGCTGGGAAAACCCCGACGCTTTCGACCTCGGCCGCGACCCTTCCGGCCACGTGGGCTTCGGTTTCGGCATCCATCAATGCGTGGGCCAACACATCGCACGCCTGGAGGCGGCAACCCTGCTCAACGTCCTGTCCAGGCGAATCGCGTCCCTTGAAATCTGCGGGCCGGCACGCAGGCACCACAACAACACCCTGCGGGCCTGGGAATCCCTGCCCGTCCGGGTCCGGCTGGCCTGACCCCGCCGGGCCGGCCCGCCCCGGGTTGCCCCGCAGCCCGGTCAGGGGGCGGGGAGCAGGCGCGGGTGCACCGTCCCGTGGGCGGCCCAGGCGCGGACCATGGAGCTGAAGAGCAGCGGATCCTCGGCACTCCACGCATGGTGCATGCCCGGTGCCAACCGGAACTGCGCCTGCGGCAGTTCCCGCCGCAGGGCAGGGAACCCGCGGGCCATCAGCTTGGGTTCGCGCTGGCCGGCAACCGCCAGCAGCGGTCCCGCGTAGCCGGACAAACCCTCGGGCAGGCCACCGGCGTAGACCTCGTCCAGCATGGCGCGCATGGTGTCAGGCCGGGTGCTCAGTCCGTGGTCGGCGTACAGCCTCCGGCTGTCCTGCGGGATGCCGAAGGCACCGGCCTGGAGGCGCCAAAACCATTCAAAACCCCACAGGCGCAACTGCAGCGCGGCCGCGGCCCGGACCGCGGGGCCCACGCCCACCACAGGCGCCCCGCTGACCAGCGCGGACTGCACCAGTTCGGGATGGCGGGCCAGCACCCGCAGGGCCACCACGGCGCCGAGCGAGAGTCCCACCAGGTGGACGGTTCCGTGGACGGACTCGTCGGCGATGAAGGCGGCGACGTCGTCCGCGGCGCTGTCCAGCCCCTCCCAGTCCTCGTCCACCCGGGCGCCGAAGCCGGGCAGGTGCGGGGTCAGCACCTGGTGGTCGGGGAAGGACTGGACCTGCGGATCCCACATCCAGTTGCCGACGTTGCCGGCGTGGAGGAACACCAGGGTTCCTGCGCTGCCCCCGTCACGGGGCGGGTGGACCTCCGGGTATCCGGCCGGGTCCTGGCGGGGCGCGTGCCGCGCGGGCTTCAACGGCTTCACGGCAGGTTCTCCCGGGTGGAATCGAGCCATTCGATCTCGGCCCGCACGTGCCGGATGCCGCCGTCGAGCGTGGCGGCCATGAGATAGGCACGGCGGTCCCGGACGGCGGCGTCCCCGAGGTCCGCGTGCATCGCCTCGAACTCGGCCAGCTGGGCCTGGGCCTGGGCGCGGCGCCGTTCCAGCAGTTCCAGCACCTCAGCGCGTTCCATGTCCCCGGCGAAGAACACGCGTGCCAGGAAGGGCTCGCGCGCCCGGTCGGGGCCGAGCGGGGAGGCCAGCCACGCCCCGAGTTCGCGGCGCCCGGCCTCGGTGATGTGGTGTTCCTGCCGGTCCGGGTAGTTCTCCTGGGGGACGGTGCGGACGGTGGCCAGCCCGTCGCGGACCAGTTGGGCCAGCGTGCGGTAGATCTGCGCCTTGTCGGCATGCCAGAAGTGGTTGACGCTGGAGTCGAAGTGTTTCTTCAGGTCGTAGCCGGTCATGGGAGCCAGGTTAAGCAGGCCCAGAATCAGTCGGGTGAGGATCATGCCCTCATCATGACATATCTCCTAGTCGATTTGTCACTTATGCCAGATGAAGTCGCAGGGAGGACCGAAAACACGGAAGGGCACACCCTGTGCGGGTGCGCCCTTCCGTACGCGGGACGGGGCCGGCTAGGCGCCGAGGCGCTCCTCGAGCCCGGCCAGCTCGTCCTTCAGGGACTGCGGCAGGGCCTCGCCAAAGCTGGCGAACCATTCCTCGATAGAGGCCAGTTCGGCCTTCCACTCCTCGCGGTCCACGCGCACGGCTACCTCGACGTCGGCGGGGGTGAAGTCCTCCAGGCCGGTCAGGTCGATCGAGTCGCCGGTCGGCACGAAGCCGATCGGGGTCTCCACCGCGTCGGCCTTACCCTCGATGCGCTCGATGGCCCACTTCAGCACCCGCGAGTTGTCGCCGAAGCCCGGCCAGGCGAAGCCGCCCTCGGGAGTGCGGCGGAACCAGTTCACCAGGAAGATCTTCGGCAGGCGCTCCGGGTTGGCCTTGGCGGCGATCGAGTCCCAGTGGTTCAGGTAGTCGCCGGCGTTGTAGCCCATGAACGGCAGCATGGCCATCGGGTCGCGGCGCACGACGCCCACGGCGCCGGCGGCGGCCGCGGTGGTCTCCGAGGAGAGCGTCGCCCCCATGAAGATGCCGTTGGTCCAGGAACGGGCCTCAGCCACCAGCGGAATGGTGGTCTTGCGGCGGCCGCCAAAGAGGATCGCGTGGATCTCGACGCCGTCCGGGCTGTAGTACTCCGGCGCCAGCATGTCGACCTGGGAGATCGGGGTGCAGAAGCGGGAGTTCGGGTGGGCGGCCGGGCGGCCGGACTCCGGGGTCCAGTCATTGCCCTGCCAGTCGGTCAGGTGCGCCGGAACCTCGTCGGTCATGCCCTCCCACCACACGCCGCCGTCGTCGGTCAGGGCGACGTTGGTGAAGACGGAGTTGCCCTTGGCGATGGCGCGCATGGCGTTTGGGTTGGTGCTCCAGCCCGTGCCCGGGGCGACGCCAAAGAGGCCGTACTCCGGGTTCACCCCGCGCAGTTCGCCTTCCTTGCCGATGCGCATCCAGTTGATGTCGTCACCCAGGGTCTCGGCCTTCCAGCCTTCGATGGTCGGGGTGAGCAGGGCCAGGTTGGTCTTTCCGCAGGCGGACGGGAAGGCTGCGGCCACGTTGTAGGCCTTGCCCTCCGGGCTGGTCAGCTTGAGGAGGAGCATGTGCTCGGCCAGCCAGCCCTCGTCGCGGGCAATGACCGAGGCGATGCGCAGGGCGTAGCACTTCTTGCCCAGCAGGGCGTTGCCGCCGTAGCCGGAGCCGTAGGACCAGATGGAGCGCTCCTCCGGGAAGTGGACAATCCACTTCTCGTCGTTGCACGGCCACGGGACGTCGGCCTGGCCCGGCTCCAGCGGGGCGCCCACGGAGTGGAGGGCGGGGACGAAGAAGGCGTGCTCCGCCTCCATCTTGCGCAGCACCTCGGTGCCGATGCGGGCCATGATGCGCATCGAGACGACGACGTAGGCGGAGTCGGTGATCTCCACCCCGTACTGGGGCTCCTCGGCATCCAGCGGACCCATGACGAACGGGATGACGTACATGGTGCGGCCGCGCATGCTGCCGGAGAAGCGGTCGGTGAGGATCGCCTTCATCTCGGCCGGGTCCATCCAGTTGTTGGTGAAGCCGGCGTCCTTCTCCTCCTTGGAGCAGATGAACGTGCGCTCCTCGACGCGGGCGACGTCCTTCGGGTCGGAGAACGCGGCGAAGGAGTGCGGGAAGAGCTCCTGGTTGAGCGGGGTGAACGTTCCGCCCGCGACCAGCTCAGCGGCCAGGCGGTCATTCTCCTCCCGGCTGCCGTCAACCCAATAGACACTGTCCGGCTGCGTCAGCGCTGCGACTTCCTGGACCCAGAGAGCAAGCTGGGTGTGCGTCGTGGGTGCGGTCCCCTGTGCGGCGACGAGGACCTGCTGATCCGAGCTCACGCTCATAATCGGTTCCCTCTCATTGGGCTGACATTAGGTGTTATAAATGCTAGGCCGGAGGCGGGAGGGTGATTTGTGACCCACCTCTCCTTTTTTGGCTCCATGCGCGCTCCCAGCCCCGGAAATCCGCGGATTATCGCCATTCCGGCACAGCCAAGTGTGACCAAGGTCACATAGACCGGTCTAATGCCTCCTGCTGAAATCCGGGGAAACACAAGGGGTCCAGGGGGTGATTTTGCAGCCCCCGCACCAGCCTGTATAGTTGTTCGAGGTCAAGCGCACCGCGCCGGACCAAACACCAAGCGCCCATAGCTCAGCTGGATAGAGCGTCTGTCTACGGAACAGAAGGTCAGGGGTTCGAATCCCTTTGGGCGCACGGAACAAAAGGCCTCCGCTTTCGTGGGGCTTTTTGATTTCCCCGGACGCCCGCGTTCGGCACAACTGAACATGCGCCCATAGCTCAGCTGGATAGAGCGTCTGTCTACGGAACAGAAGGTCAGGGGTTCGAATCCCTTTGGGCGCACCAAGACGCAAGGAAGGCCCCCGCTTTGGCGGGGGCCTTCCTTTTGTGCTCCCTGCGGCGGTCATCCCTGTTGCGGTCCTTCCTTTGCCGGAACGGACGCGCGGCCCCTTCCCGCCATGCTCCCCCGGCTTTCCCTCCGGGACCACGCTTTCCCCGGCCCACGCGTTCCCCAGGGCGCCCCCGGGAGGCTACGGACGCGGCACCACGAAGTGGGTGACCCGCCCGTCCCGGCCGTCCAGTTCGGCCCAGGGCTTCTCCAGCTCCATGACGGTCAGCCCCAGCGTCGGATAGTGCGTGGCCAGGTCCATCACCGCGTCCTCGTCCGAGGTTACGGAGGCCAGCCGCATCGCCAAATCCTGAACCGTGGGGTTGTGCCCGATCACCAGCAGCGTGCCCACGGTCTCCGGGGTCTCGTTGATGACCGAAAGCAGCTGCGTGGACGAGGCGCCGTAGAGGCGGCTGTCCAGATAGGGGGTAGGCGCCTTGTCGCCCAACTCGCTGGTCACCCAGGCGCACGTCGAGCGGGTGCGCAGGGCATCCGAGCAGAGGATGTAGTCGGGCAGGATGCCGTTCTCGGCCATCCAGCGCCCGGCCAAAGGGGCCTCCCGCTCCCCGCGCGAGGCCAGCGGACGCTCGTGGTCGCCGACCCCCATCGGGTAGTCCGCCTTCGCGTGGCGCAGCAGCATCAGGCGCTTGATGTGGTGGTTGCTCATGGATTCAAAAATACCTTCCCGGCGCACGACGCCGGCCCCTGCGGCTCCGCAGGGGCGGAACCGCAGGGGCCGGCGTCGTGCCGTTCCTTCGCGGGAACTAGATGCTGTACTCGGGGGCCGCCCAGACGACGACTTCGGGGTGCTCGTAGAAGCGGTAGCCCTGGCCGCGGACGGTGCGGACCGTGTTGGCGAGGCGGCCCAGCTTGGAACGGAGGCGGCGGATGTGCACGTCGATGGTCCGTTCGTTCGGGATCTCCTCGGCGTTGCGCCACAGGTTGCCCAGCAGCTCGTCGCGGCCCACGGTACGGGTACCGTTCTCGACGAGGTAGTTCAGGAGCTCAAACTCCTTGAAGGTCAGGTTCAGGGTCTCGCCGTCCAGGTGCACCTCGCGGCGGGACAGGTCGATCAGCACGCCGGAGGGGCGCGGGGCGGACTGCGCCGGACGGGGCGTGGCCTCCGTGCGCGGGCGCCGGGATGCCGTGGGGTCCCCGAGCGCCTGGCGGACGACGTCGATACTCTCGCCCGTCGCATTGGCCGGGGCCAGCGCGACGGCGGCGTGCGTCTGGGCGTCCGGGGCCAGGGTCTGCAGGAAGGCGCGGACCTGCGTGGCGAGCTTGCCGAGGGAGGTCCCCTGCGCCTGGGCGGCGGCCTCGTCCAGGCCGACATAGAGCACGAATCCGCGGGCTGCGGTGTCCCCGCTGACGGCCTGCGGGCCCGGGGTCCCGCTGGGCGCGACAACGGGGGTGGGGGCCGTCATGGGCTGGCGGTCCTCGGCGGCCGGCACCGCATGCAACTGGCGGAAACCCTGCGGCGGGACGGCCGGGCGGCCCGCGGGCTGCCGCTGCGCGGCGGCGGCGCGGTTTTGCGCATTCCGGATGGAGATGTGGACGTAGCCTGAAGTGACGGACATCTTGAATCCTCTGTAACTGTGTGAAGTGCCTGTGATCGGCGCGAATGCAGGGGTTTTCCGGCAGGGCCCGGATGCGGCCGGCTGGAGGGTGCGAGTGTGCGGCTGAAGGACCGGGGATGGAGTCCTAGGCCTGCATTCGACAACAGCTGCGGGCCTGGCCAACTCCGTGGCCCCACTGGGTCTCTGCGGCTGCAGGTGCTGTTGCGTCGATGTTCACGATGTCCAGTGTTCCCGTAACAAATGAATACCGCAAGTAACAAAGATTCGCCCGTCTCGCATAGTGAGACGAAAACAGGGCTTTGTGACCGGATTCACACTGTGCAGTTCTCCGGGATGGGAGCCGAACACCTTACGTACTGATCAGTAAACTAGTTCTCCACTATCCGATTTGACCAAAAGGGACCCTGCGTGACGCAGGCGACTCCGCGGCGGCGGCCACCCGTCCCGGAGGGCTGCGGGCCGGGGAATGGCCTCCGGGGCGACGGATTCCGCACCCCTGCCCCGCCCCTGTCCTGCAGCCCTGCACCGCGTCCGGCCTGTCCCGTGCCCGTCCTGCTCCTGTCCGGCCCGGTCCGCGTTGGGGGCCTGGTCCCGCTCCGGCCCGGCCACTCGATACGCTGGAACCGAAGGTCTCACAGCCGGGCCACAGACCGCTCCCAGAATCGGCCTAAAGACTGTTGAAAGAGTGGACCCATGACGAACTCGCGCTTCGCCCCCAGCCAGCTGCCCCGCCTTGAGCACCCCGACGGCACGCCCCTGCGTGCTTTGGTCGTCGAGGACGAGCCCTCGCTGGCCGAATTGGTGGGCATGGGCGTGCGGATGCTCGGCTGGGAGGTGCGCATTGCCCACGATGGCCCTTCCGCGGTCCAGGAAGCCCGGTCCTTCTCCCCCGATGTCCTGGTGCTGGACTGGATGCTGCCCGGCTTCGAGGGCTCCGAGGTACTGCGCAGGGTGCGCCTCTTCCACCCCAAGGTGCCCGCCCTGTTCCTGACCGCCAAGGACGCGGTGGAGGATCGGATCGAAGGGCTCGCCTTGGGAGGCGACGACTACGTCACCAAGCCGTTCAGCCTGGAGGAGGTGCTGCTGCGCCTGCACCGGCTGGCCGAGCGCTCCGGAGCGGCCTGTGCCGACGCGGCGGAAATCGTCGTCGGGGACCTGTCCCTGAACACGGACACGCGTGAAGTCTTCCGGGCCGGAGACGAGATCCAGCTGACCGCCACCGAATTCGACCTGCTGCGCTACCTCATGGAAAACGCCCGCCGCGTGGTCTCCAAGTCCCAGATCCTCGACAGCGTCTGGAACTACGACTTCGGCGGCCACGCAAACATCGTCGAACTCTATGTCTCCTACCTGCGCAAGAAGCTGGAGGCCGGCAGGGCGCCCCTGATACACACCGTGCGCGGGGCGGGGTATGTCCTGAAGCCGGCCCCGTGACCGAAGCCGGATCCGGCGCCCGCCCGGACAGTGCCGTCGTGCGCCGCTCCATGTCCCTGAGCCACCGCCTGGTCGCCGCCCTGCTGGCGCTGCTGGCGCTGATCTGCATGGTGATCGGGCTGATCACGCACACCGCCATGGAGCGCACCCTCTATGCGCAGGTGGACCAGCAACTCGCCTTCGCCTCGGCCCGCGCCGTGGCCTTCCAGCGCTCCGGCGCGGCGGGAGGATACGGCCGCGACCCGCTCGACGCGCCCGGCCAGGCCTCCGGAACCGTCAACGCCCGCCTGAACGGCGGCGTACTGGCGGTAGGCGGGGTGCTGGATCCGCAAACCGGGGAGCGCCGCGGGATCTCGCAGGACGACGCCGCCCGGCTGGCCGCCCTGGTGCCGGGCGCCGCGCCGGTGGAGGCGCGGCTCTCGGTCGGTCCCTACCGCTTGGTCGCCGTGCAGAACAGCGCCGATGGAACCGTGATCACCGGCCTGCCCCTGGCCCCGGCCAAGAGCACCCTCGAATCGCTCACGTGGACCATGCTGCTGGTGTCGGCGGCCGGGCTGGCCGCGACGGGACTGGTTGGTTCGCTGATCATCCGCCGCTCCCTGCGGCCGTTGGAACGGGTGTCCGCGGTGGCGGGAGCGGTGGCCGAGCTGCCGCTGGACGCCGGCGAGGTGCGCCTGGCCCAACGCGTGGGTCCCGCGGACTCGCATCCCGGGACGGAGGCCGGCAACGTGGGGCATGCGCTGAACGCGCTGCTGGAGAACGTGGAGTCAGCGCTGGAGGTGCGCCAGCGTTCGGATGCGCAGATGCGCCGGTTTGTCGGCGACGCCTCGCATGAGCTGCGCACGCCGCTGGCCGCTATCCGCGGCTATTCGGAGCTGGTGGCGGCCACCGAGCACCTCAGCGACGACGGCAGGCGTTCGCTGGACCGGGTAGTGGAGCAGAGCCGGCGGATGGGATCGCTGGTGGAGAACCTGCTGCTGCTGGCCCGGCTGGACGAGGGAAAGAAGCCGTCGTTCGGGGAGGTGGACCTGGTTCCCCTGGTCGCAGACGCCGTGCGCGACCTGAGTGTCTCCGCCCCCGGACACGTGTGGCGGCTGGACCTGCCCGGCGCGCCGGTACCCGTGCACGGCGACGGCCCCCAGCTGGCCCGGGTGCTGGACAACCTGCTCTCCAACGCCCGCAAGCACACCCGGGACGGAACCACCGTGGAGGCCGCGCTGCGCCGTTCCGCCGACGGACGGGAAGCCGTCCTGACCGTGGCTGACAACGGCGAGGGCATCGACCCGGAATTCCTGCCCCGCGTCTTTGAGCGCTTTGCCCGGGCCGACAAGGCGCGCTCGGGTTCCGACGGGACCACCGGTTTGGGGCTGCCGATCGCCAGGGCGATCGTGGAGGCTCACAACGGCTCCCTCAGGGTCGCCA
Organism: Zafaria cholistanensis; assembly: GCF_008580665.1. GTDB lineage: Bacteria > Actinomycetota > Actinomycetes > Actinomycetales > Micrococcaceae > Zafaria > Zafaria cholistanensis. The sequence goes on along the minus strand of NZ_BKDJ01000005.1, from coordinate 140,151 downwards.
GCCGGCCCGGGCGCACCGCCTTCGAGGTCCACCTTCCGCTGGCCACTCCCGCACCGCCCCGGCCCGCCGCCCCGCCCCGGAGCGGGCCGGGCCCGGACTAGTGGGCGACGCCGTAGAGGCGGTCGCCCGCGTCGCCGAGGCCGGGAACGATGTACGCCTTCTCGTTGAGCTTCTCATCCAGGGAGGCCAGCACCAGGTGCACGCTGTCGTTGCCGCCGTGAGCCGCCTCGAGCTTGGCGATGCCTTCGGGGGCGGCGATCAGGCAGATGCAGGTGACGTCGGCGGCGCCGCGGTCGAAGAGGAACTTGATGGCCTCCACCAGCGTGCCCCCGGTGGCGAGCATCGGGTCCAGCACAAACACCTGGCGGCCGGTAAGGTCCTGCGGCAGGCGTTCGGCGTAGGTGATGATGTCCAGGGTCTCCTCATTGCGGGCCATGCCCAGGAACCCGACCTCCGCCGTCGGAACCAGGCGGGTCATGCCCTCGAGCATCCCCAGGCCGGCGCGCAGGATCGGCACCACCAGCGGGGTGGGCTTGGCGAAGGCGATGCCGGTGGTGGTGGCGACCGGGGTTTCGACCTCCACCTCCACGGTCTTGACCTCCCGGGTGGCCTCGTAGGCCAGCAGGGTCACCAGTTCGTCGGTGAGCTGGCGGAAGACGGGCGACGGGGTGTTCTTGTCGCGGAGAACGGAGACCTTGTGGGCCACCAACGGGTGGTCGACTACCTGAACGCGCATGGGTCAAAGCTACCAGCCGGGCCATCCCCAGCCCCCGGCTCTGCGGGGTTTTGAGGCGAGCGACACCCCGGCCCGCGTAGGCTGGATCCCGTGATCGAGCCCGCACCGCAGCCCGGACCCCCTCAGGATCCCGGAGCGCACGTTGCCCCCGCACCGCAGGGCGGCCCCGGGCGTGTGCGCGGACGCGGCGCCCCCCTGCCCGGACACGTGGAGTGGATGGGCCTGGCCCTGGCCGAGGCCAGGCTGGCTTTGCGAACGGAGGACGTGCCGATCGGCGCGGTGGTGGTGGGCCCCTCCGGAGAGGTCCTGGCCACGGGCCGCAACGAGCGCGAGGCGCTCGGGGATCCCACCGCGCATGCGGAGCTGGTGGCCATCCGTGCCGCCGCGGCGGCCCTGCGCGGCTCGGAGCACGACGACGGATGGCGGCTGGAGGACTGCACCCTGGTGGTCACGCTGGAACCCTGCGCGATGTGCGCCGGCGCGATCGTGCTCTCGCGGATCCCCCGGGTGGTGTTCGGGGCGTGGGACGAGAAGGCCGGGGCCTCCGGGTCCGTGTTCGATATCCTGCGTGAACCGCGGCTGAACCACTGGGTCGAGGTCTTTCCCGGAGTGCAGGAGCAGGAGTGCGCGCAACTGCTGCTGGACTTCTTCCGCGCCAGGCGCCAGCCGCGCCGGACCGCCGCGCCGGGACCCACCAAAGGCGGCGTTTTCTGTGCCCGGGGGCCGTTGACTCCCCCCAACCCCGCTCACACAATGGGTGCAGCGCCGGACCGTAGGGGCCCGACCCCTGCTCCCTAGGTGGTTCCGATGACTGGTCACAATCCATTGGGCGACCGCGAGGTGGCCTCCTTGAGCCAACGCCTGCGCGGGCAGGTCCTGGCCCGCGGGGAACCGGGATTCGATGAGGCACGCCGCGTCTGGAACGGCATGATCGACCGGGTCCCGCGGCTGATGGTGCTGGCCGCGGGCGCGGACGACGTCGCCCCGACCATCGAATTCGCCCGGCAGCACGGGCTGCGGCTGGCCGTGCGCGGCGGCGGGCACAACGTGGCCGGCAACGGAACGGTGGACGACGGGATCGTCCTGAGCCTGAAGGCCCTCGACTCGGTCCACGTCGATGCCGGCACCCGGCGCGTCCGCGTCGGTGGCGGAGCCACCCTGAAACCGGTCGACACCGCCACCATCGCGGAGGATCTGGTGGTCCCCGCCGGCGTCGTGTCCTCCACGGGCGTGGGCGGCCTGACCCTGGGCGGCGGCTTCGGCTGGCTGACCCGCACCCACGGGCTGACCATCGACAACCTGGTGGCGGCGGAAGTCGTGACGGCCTCCGGGGAGCACGTGCGCGCCAGCGCTGAGGAAAACCCCGAGCTGCTCTGGGGCCTGAAGGGCGGCGGGGGAAACTTCGGCGTGGTCACGTCCTTCACCTTCGACGCCCACCCACTGCCAAGCCGGGTCTATGCCGGAAACCTGGTCTACCGGAGACCGGAGTGGGAGAAGGTGCTCGCCGCAGCGGACACCGTGTTCGCGGACCTGCCGGACGAGGTCTCGCCGATTTTCACCGGCGTGGTTCCGCCTCCAAGCTGGGGGCTGGGCCACGATCCGGTCCTGATCCTGGGCGCCGCCTGGGCCGGATCCAACGCCGAGGCGGGCGCGGCGTGGTTCGCTTCCGTGCTCAAGCAGCTGCCGACGCAGGAACGGATCGTCGGGCCCGTGCCGTGGACCGAATGGCAGTCCCAGGTCGACCCGCACTTCCCGCACGGGGCACGCGGGTACTGGAAGAACACCTCCCTTGACCGCCTTGACGACGGGGTGGTCGAGGTGCTGGCCAGGCGGCTGGTGGAGCACGAACTCTTCGGCACCGCCTTCGACATCCACGTCATGGGCGGGGCCATGGCCCGGGTCCCGGAGCAGGCCACGGCCTTCCCGGACCGATCGGCCGCCTACTGGCTGAACATCTACGGGTTCTGGCGGGACCGGGCCAACGACGAACGGCTCACCGCGTTCGTGAAGACCTTCGCCCACGAGATGCAGCCGTTCTCCTCCGGGGGCACCTATGTGAACTTCCTCGGCGCCGAGCACGGCCACGACCCCTGGCGGCAGGCGCTCGCCGTCTACGGGCCGGAGAAGCTGGCCAGGCTGTCCGCGCTGAAACGCGAATACGATCCCGAGAACGTGTTCCGGCTGAACCACAACATCCCTCCCGTGGGGCCCCAAGCTTAAGGGCAGACAGCAGGCTTAAGGGCAGACAGCAGGCTTACAGGCCCCCCGGCGTCCCCCATCACGCCAGGGGCTGGTTGGAGCCGATCCACCCGTCGATCCGTTCGAACCAGGTGAAGAGCCATTCGTTCCGCGCCTCTGTGCCGTGCGGAATGTCCGCATGCGGCACGTGCCAGGCCTGGATCACGATCCGCTTGTCCAGGGGCAGGTCGCGCCAGACGCCGGAAAGGGTCGCCATGCCCTCCAGCCCGGTGTGGCCGATGAACACCACATCCGCGTCCGGGGCCGCGTCCAGGGCCGCGAGCATTCCTCCAGGCTGGGGGGCCAGGACGTGGGAGAGCGCCGCTGCCCGGCGGGCGTGCCCGGTCCAGCCGGACCGCATGAGCCGTTCGATGCGGCGGAACTTGCGTTCCTTCGTGAATTTCCCGCCCTCGGGGAAGATGAGCATGGCGCCGTTGCCCCCCAGCCCCCTGGCCAGGGCTCCCACCTCCTGCGCGGCCGTCCAGCGGGATTCCCCCGGGGCAGGCCCCCGTCCCGGGCCGGCTGCGGACCACCGGGTGGGCACGATGAACCGGTTGGGGAGGCGGTGGAGCAGGACATCGACCGCAGGGTCCCACTGCAGCGCCTCCACCAGGACAATCCGGGGCTCGCGCCGGAAGCGGTTGATCAGCAGGTGGACCAGGATGAACGAGTCCCCCGGCCCTGCATGCCGGCTGGCCACGATCAGCGGCCGGCCCGGCGCCAGGGGGCTGGCCGGGGCATCACGGTTCGGGGCATCACGGTTTGGGGCATCTCGCTCAGGGGCATCGCCCATGACCCTGATGCGCAGCCGCAGGACCCGCCGGGCCTGCCAGAACAGGATCCTCAGGAGCACTCCGGCGAGCGCGTAGTGGGCCCGCCGGAACGCCGGCGTATCCAGGTGCCAGCCCGCGCCGGAGGCCACCCACAGGACGAACATGGCCACCAGGGCCGCGGCTTCCCACAGCAGGTAAAAGGTGAGCATCCACAGGACCCGGGGAAGGCGGAAGTGCCGCGGGACCAGGGAGGCCAGTCCCAACACCGCCAGCAGCCACCAGGGCGCCCTCGCCACCAGCGCGGCGGCCAGCGCGACGGTGGCGGGGGCCAGCAGCACGCGCCGGACCCATCGCGGGGGAGGCTTCACGGCGGGGACTTCACGGACGTGGGAGGAACGAGGCGATGTACTGCCCGGACGCGGCGCGGGCCTGTTCGATGCGCAGCAGGGTGGGGCCCATGCGGCGGTAGGACCCCAGTTTCTCGTCCCCCTCGATGGCGCCGCCGGTGGGCAGGACATGCACGTCCACGCCTTCGGGCAACAGCCTCATGTCCCTGGCGTAGCGGTGCCTGCGGGCCACCTCGAAGGCCACCTTCGCAGTCTCCAGGGCACCCCGGGGAGCGCTCAGCGGCTGCTCCACCCGGCCCACCTGCAGCACGTAGATGGTCCGTGCCCCCGCCGTCACGGCCTGCTCGATCGGGATCGAGTTCACGATCCCCCCGTCGATGTAGTGCTCCCCTTCCACCCGCGTTGGAGGCAGGAGTCCCGGGACGGAGGAGGATGCCATGACGGCGTCGATGAGCGGCCCCGAATGGAACCAGTGCTCCGAGGCCCGTTCGATGTTGGCGGCTCCCACCATCAGCGGCACCGCCAGGCCCTCGAAGGTGGCATTCTCGCCAAGGGCATCCGCCAGGAGGCGGCGCAGCGGTTCCGGGGAATTCAGGTGGGTGCGGCTGCTCGCGAACGTGCGCAGCCGCTGGCTGAAGGAGGTGCCGTAAACGGCCCGTGCGGCCGGCGACGTCCACGCCCCCACGAGCTTGTCAATCACCGCAGGAGAGGGGTCGCTGGCGGCAATCGCGCCGTTGATGGCCCCGATGGACGTGCCGACAATCAGGTCCGGGACGACCCCCGCCTCGAAGAGCGCCCCAAGCATGCCCACCTGCACGGCTCCGCGAATCCCGCCGCCGCCCAGGACGAAGGCCACCGGGCGTTGGTCACCCCGCGGCGTCCTTCCGGGACCCTCGCCGCCGGCCCCGCTGCGCCCGACAGCCATGCTCCCATTCTGCACCTGAACCACTCCGTTTTGGGGGCGGGCGGGAACTTCCGGTAGAGTGGCCGGGTCTGGTGACGTGTCCGAGCGGCCGAAGGTGCAACACTCGAAATGTTGTGTACGGTAACCCCGTACCGAGGGTTCAAATCCCTCCGTCACCGCCAGCCGGAAGGGCCCCGCCTCCTTGGAAAACCAAGGGAGTGGGGCCCTTCCGCCGTTCCAGGCCCTTCCGCCGTTCCGGACCGGCCCCGGCCGGGACGGTGCCGGTCAGCGGCCGCCGCCGTCGTCGATCCCGGCCTTCGCCCGTACCTGGCGCATGGTGTGGAAGACCCGGTGGGCCAGGATCACCATTGCCGCCCACGCCAGCCCCAGCGCCCAGGCGGCCAGCACATCCGTGAACCAGTGGTGGCCAAGGAACACGCGGCTCAGGCCCATCCCCAGCACGAATGCCCCACAAGCGAGGATGACCGCGGTGCGGACCCAGGCGCGGCGCACCAGCAGGCAGGCCAGGTACGCCACCACCATCATGATGGCGGTGGTGTTCAGCGTGTGGCCGCTGGGAAAGGACGGGGAGGTCTCGAACGGCGGAACCGCCATCGCGGTGTCCGGACGGGTCCGCCCGGTCACGTCCTTGCCCACCACCGTCATGAGCAGCGATCCGCCCGCGGCCGCGGCAAGAAGGATCGTGGGGCGCCAGGACCGCGAGACCAGCGAAAGCACCACCAGGGCCGCAAGGGCGATCAGCGTCGATCCCACCCGGCCGCCGAGGTTCGTGAACGCGGTCCCGGCCGCTGCCAGTTCCGGCGTGCGCCCGGCCATCATCAGCCCGAGGATCGGCAGGTCAAGGCCGGAAACCCCGGCGGATTCGGTGACGTCTTCGTAGATCTCGGCAGCAAGGGCGGTCAGGGCCAGCACCGCGGTGACGCCCACGGCCAGGGTCGCCCACATGGCGGCGTAGGGACCCATCCGCGGGGCCAGGGCCGCGACGAGGCGCCGGAGCGGAGCAGGAAGCGGATTCATCAGGGGCACCCCACCACTTTAGGCGGACCTGGCGGGACAGTGGAGTGACGGACAGGACAGGAAAGGACAGCCCAGTGCAGTGGCCCGTCCGGCACCTGCGAAAATAGTGCCCATGTCACTGCGTATCCTCGCCATCGGCAAGAAGCACGAGTCCTGGGTCTCCGAGGGCATTGAACGCTATGGCAAGCGCATGAAGAAGCCCTTCGACGTCTCCTGGCTCCTGCTCCCGCATTCGGCCCGCGAGGGGGACGCGGCGCGCGCCGAGGAGTCGGAGCGGATCCTTTCCAGGATCACGCCGCAGGATTTCCTGGTCCTGCTGGACGAGCGCGGCCGGAACATCGACTCACCCACGCTGGCCGCCACCCTGCAGCGGCCGCTGGATACCTCGCGCCCCGTCACACTGGTGATCGGCGGCGCCTACGGGGTGGACGCCTCCGTGCACCGGCGCGCGGACTTCGTGTGGAGCCTGTCCCAGCTGGTGTTTCCCCACCAGCTGGTGCGGCTGATCCTGGCTGAACAGCTCTACCGGGCGCAGGAAATCGCCGGCGGCCGCCCCTACCACCACGTCTGACCCCGCGCCCCGGATTCAACCCCCGCCCAGGGGTCTTCCCGGTTGCTGCGGCACAGTGTCGGAGGCCGGGCGTAGGCTGGGGGCAATGGCTGGGAAGATATCCGCCGAGGCGGTCCTGGAGAGGTTCACGCCCGCAACCCGCGAGTGGTTCACGGGCGCTTTCGACGCGCCGACGGCGGCCCAAGTGGGCGCCTGGGACGCCGTCTCCTCGGGAGCAAACGCGCTGGTCATCGCCCCCACCGGTTCCGGCAAGACGCTTTCGGCCTTCCTCTGGGCGCTGGATTCGTTCCTGCGCAGCGCGCCGCCCGACCAGGTCCCACACCCACCGGCACAAACCCTGCCGGCCCCACCCCTGCCCGCGCAGTTTCCACCGGCCGCGGCCGGGGACTCCAGCACCGGAACCACCCGGACAAAGGCGCCCAAGCGCAAGACCCGCATTCTCTATATCTCCCCACTGAAGGCACTGGGCGTGGACGTGGAGCGGAACCTGCGCGCCCCGCTGATCGGCATCACGCAGACCGCCAAGCGGATCGGGCTGCCCGCCCCGGAGCTCACCGTGGGCGTCCGCTCGGGCGACACCCCGGCGTCGGACCGCAGGAAGCTGCTGACCAACCCGCCGGATATCCTCATCACCACCCCCGAGTCGCTCTTCCTGATGCTGACCTCCCGGGCGCGGGAAACGCTCACCGGCGTGGACACCGTGATCCTGGACGAGGTTCACGCGGTGGCCGGCACCAAGCGCGGCGCCCACCTGTCCGTCTCGCTGGAGCGGCTGGACGCCCTGCTGCGCAGGCCCGCCCAGCGCATCGGCCTCTCCGCAACGGTCGAACCGCGCGAGGAGGTCGCCCGCTTCCTTGGTGGCGCCCACCCGGTGCGCATCATCGCCCCGGCGGCGGCCAAGACCTGGGAACTGACAGTTACGGTCCCGGTCGAAGACATGACCGACCTGCCCGCCGCGGCCGCCGCGCACGACCTCGGTCCGGCCAGCGGGCTCCAGCCGCAGGCGAGCATCTGGCCGCACGTCGAGGAACGGATCGTGGACCTGATCGAGGCCAACCGGTCCACGATCGTCTTCGCCAACTCGCGCCGCCTGGCCGAACGGCTCACCGGCCGGCTCAACGAGATCCACGCCGAGCGCTCCCTCCTGGCCCAGGCAGCCGCCTCCGGGGAGCAGGCATCCGCGGCCGGGGAGGCAGGCTCCGGCGCGCCGGGTTTGGGTTCCGCGGCGGTGGCGCTGATCCCCGGACAGCCCCTGCTGAAGGCCTCCCCCGTCCGCTCCCCCGCCGAAATGCCCCCCGCCGAAATGATGGCCCAGGCCGGGCAGAGCTCCGGGGCCGAACCCCTGCTGGCCCGGGCCCACCACGGATCCGTCTCCAAGGAACAGCGCGCCGGGATCGAGGACGACCTCAAATCCGGGCGGCTGCGCTGTGTCGTGGCGACCAGCAGCCTGGAACTGGGCATCGACATGGGCCTGGTGGACCTGGTGATCCAGGTTGAGTCCCCGCAGTCGGTCGCCTCCGGCCTGCAGCGCGTGGGCCGCGCCGGCCACCAGGTGGGCGAAACCAGCCGCGGCGTCTTTTTCCCCAAGCACCGCGGGGACCTGGTCAACACCGCCGTGGCGGTGGAACTCATGCTTGCCGGCCGGATCGAGCCGCTCTCGGTCCCGGCCAACCCGCTGGACATCCTGGCGCAGCAGACCGTCGCCGCGTGCGCGCTCGGCGACCTGGATACGGAAGAGTGGTTCGACGTCGTGCGCCGCGCGGCGCCATTCGCCGCCCTGCCGCGCTCCGCGTTCGAGGCCACACTGGACCTGCTGGCCGGCAAGTACCCCTCCGACGAGTTTGCCGAACTGCGCCCGCGCATCGTCTGGGACCGCGAGGCCGGAACCATCACCGGCCGCCCGGGGGCCCAGCGCCTGGCCGTGACCAGCGGCGGAACCATCCCCGACCGCGGCCTCTTCGGGGTCTACCTGGTCGGTTCCGAGGACACCGCCAAGGGCGGGCGCCGGGTCGGCGAACTCGACGAGGAAATGGTCTACGAGTCACGGGTGGGCGATGTCTTCGCGCTCGGGGCCACCAGCTGGAGGATCGAGGACATCACCCACGACCGGGTGCTGGTGTCCCCCGCCTTCGGCCAGCCCGGCAAGCTGCCGTTTTGGAAGGGTGACGGCCTGGGCCGCCCGGTGGAGCTGGGCCGTGCGCTGGGCGCCTTCCGGCGCGAGCTGGCCGCCGCGGACGACGCCGGCGCCCGGTTGAAGGCCGCCGGCCTGGACCCGTGGGCGGCAGCCAACCTGCTGTCCTACCTGCGCGAGCAGCAGGAGGCCACCTCCGTGGTGCCCAGCGACCGGACCCTGGTGGTGGAGCGGTTCCGGGACGAACTCGGCGACTGGCGGGTAGTGCTGCACTCGCCCTTCGGGATGCCGGTGCACGCACCATGGGCACTGGCCGTCGGGGCCCGGCTGCACGCGCGCTACGGGCTGGACGGGTCCGCGATGGCCTCGGACGACGGAATCGTGCTGCGCGTGCCGATGATGGAGGACGAGCCGCCCGGGGCGGAGATGTTCCTCTTCGACGCGGACGAGCTGGATGCGATCGTCACCAACGAGGTGGGCGGCTCCGCCCTGTTCGCCTCCCGCTTCCGCGAGTGCGCGGCGCGGGCCCTGCTGCTGCCGCGGCAGAACCCCGCCAAGCGCAGTCCCCTGTGGCAGCAGCGCCAGCGGTCGGCCCAACTGCTGGACGTAGCCCGCAAATATCCCAGCTTCCCGATCATTCTCGAGACGGTGCGTGAGTGCCTGCAGGATGTCTACGACCTGCCTGCGCTGCGCGGGATCGCCGCGGAGATCGAGGCGCGGAAGCTGCGCATGGTGGAGACCACCACCGCCCAGCCCTCGCCGTTCGCCCAGTCGCTGCTGTTCGGCTACGTGGCCCAGTTCCTCTACGAGGGCGACTCCCCGCTGGCTGAGCGCCGCGCCGCCGCGCTGTCCCTGGACCCGGGACTGCTGGGTGACCTGTTGGGCCGCACGGAGCTGCGCGAACTGCTCGATCCCCAAGTCATCGCGGACACCGAGGCCCAGCTCCAGCGCCTGACCCCCGACCGCCAGCTCAAGGGCCTGGAGGGGACCGCGGACCTGCTGCGCCTGCTGGGCCCGCTCACCGTCGGGGAAATCGCCCAGCGCCTGGTCCCGGAGGCCGGCACCACCGCCGGGGACGCGTCCGGGGTGGCCGGCGTTGACGGGGCCGCCGAAACTGCCGAGGCCACGGCGCGGCACTATGCCGGCGAGCTCGTGCGCAGCAACCGCGCCCTGAAGGTCCACATTGCCGGCCGCGAAGTCCATGCCGCGATCGAGGACGCCTCCCGGCTGCGCGACGCGCTGGGGGTGCCGCTGCCGATGGGGGTGCCGCTGGCCTTCGTCGAACCGGTCGCGGACCCGCTCGGGGACCTGGTGGGCCGCTATGCGCGGACCCACGGGCCGTTCACCGCGCCGGAGGCCGCGGCGCGGCTGGGGCTGGGACCCGCCGTCGTGCTTGCCGTGCTGCGCCGGCTCGCCACCGAGGGACGCGTCCTGGAAGGAGAGTTCCGGCCGGGCGAAGGCGGGGGCACCGCCGGCGAGGAGTGGTGCGACGCCGAGGTGCTGCGCCGGATCCGCCGCCGCTCGCTGGCGGCGCTGCGCGCCGAAGTGGAACCGGTGGACGCGGCCACCTACGGGCGTTTCCTGCCCGGCTGGCAGTACGTCGGGGAGAACCTGCGCGGGCTCGACGGCGTGGCCACCGTGGTGGACCAGCTCTCCGGGGTGCCGGTGCCGGCGAGCGCGTGGGAGTCCTGGGTGCTGCCGGCGCGGGTGCACGACTACCGCCCGGCGATGCTGGACGAATTGATGGCCACCGGGGAGGTCCTTTGGTCCGGGACGGGAGCGCTTTCCGGGAACGACGGGTGGATCGCCCTGCACCTGGCCGAGACCGCCCCGCTGACCCTGGCCCCGCAGTCCGACTTCGAGCCCAACCCGCTGCAGCAGCGGATCCTGGACGCTTTGGCCGGCGGCGGAGCGTTCTTCTTCCGGCAGCTGCGGGAGCAGGTGGGCGGGCCGTGGGCCCGGGACCACGGCGGTCCCGGGCCGGAGCTGCCCTCCGAGGAGGCCCTGCTCGATGCCCTGTGGGAGCTGGCCTGGGCCGGGCGCCTCGGCAACGACACCTTCGCCCCGGTGCGCGGGCTGCTCGGCGGCGGGCATACGGCCCACCGGCAGCGCCCGGGCACCCCGCGCGCCCGGCCGGCGCGGGCGGGACGGCTGCGGGGGCTCTCCGGCGGCCTGCGGGGCGGCTCCGGCACGGGGGCGGGCATCGGGGCGGGCCTGCGTCCGGGCTCAGGGCTGGGTCTGGGATCGGGTTTGGGGAACGACGCCGGACGGCTGGGTGGCGGCGCGCCGCTGGCGGCGCGGGCGGCGGGCCGGTGGAGCCTGCTGCCGGCGCCGGAGCCGGATCCCACGGTGCGCGCCCACGCCGCTGCCGAGTACCTGCTGGACCGGTACGGTGTCCTGACCCGTGGGTCCGTGGTGGCGGAGAACGTGCCCGGCGGCTTTGCCCTGATGTACAAGGTGCTGGCACGGCTGGAGGAGGCCGGGCGGGCCCGCCGGGGCTACTTCATCGAACGCCTCGGCGCCGCCCAGTTCTCGGTGCCGGCCACCGTGGACCGGCTCCGCGGGCAGGTGCGGGACGCGGACCTGGATGCCGCGGCGCGCCGGCCCGAGGCGCTGGCACTGGCTGCGACCGATCCGGCCAACCCGTACGGCGCGGCACTGCCCTGGCCTTCCCCGGAAGCCGGACCGGAGGCGGGCGCCGGCGGGGCGACCCCCACCGGGCACCGGCCCGGACGCAAGGCCGGGGCCGTCGTCGTCCTCGTGGACGGCGCGCTGGCACTGTACATGGAACGCGGCGGCAAGACGCTTTTGGCGTTCACCGAGGAACCCGCCGAACTCGCGGCCGCCGCGATTTCGCTGGTTTCCGCCCTGCGCACCGCGAATGTGACTAAGATGACAGTGGAGAAGGTCAACGGGGGGTCCATTCTGGATTCAGGCGTTGCCACCGCCCTGCTGGACGCGGGGTTCTATTCGTCACCGAACGGAGTGAAATTCCGTGCATGATCCGAACACGTTGTCCAAAGTCACCGAGGTGATTACCCATGCCTGAGGGAGATACCGTCTACCGGGCGGCCCGCCGCCTCGACGCCGCGCTCAGCGGCCGGCCCCTGCTGTCCAGCGACTTCCGCGTACCGCAATACGCCACACTGGATCTCTCCGGTGCCGTGGTGAAGTCAGTGGTGTCCCGCGGCAAGCACCTGCTGATCCGGGCCGGGGACCTGAGCATCCACACGCACCTGATGATGGAGGGCCACTGGGACGTCTACGCACCCGGCGAGCGTTGGCGGGCCCCCTCGGTGAAGGCCCGCTGCGTCCTCAAGAACGCCGACTTCCAGGCGGTCGGGTTCGAGCTGGGCTTTTTGCGGGTGATCCGCACCGCGGATGAGCCCGAGGCGGTCGGGCACCTGGGGCCGGACCCGCTGGGGCATTCCTGGGACCCGGCCGAGGCCGAGCGGCGGCTGGGTTCGGACCCCCAGCGGCCGATTGGGCTGGCCCTGCTGGACCAGAAGCTCATGTCCGGGCTGGGCAACATCTACCGGTGCGAACTGCTGTTCCTCACCAGGACCCACCCGTTGACCCCGGTGGGCGAGGTGGAGGACCTGCCCCACATGGTGGAGCTGGCGCACAAGCTGCTGCACGCCAACAAGGACCGCGCCCGGCGCGTGACCACCGGTTCGGCCAGCAGGGACCCGTATTGGGTGTACGGGCGGGCGGGCGAGCCCTGCCAGCGCTGCGGGACCCCGGTCTCCAAGCAGAAGCTGGGTGACCCCGCGCTCGGCCCGGCCGCCGGCGAGCGGGACATCTATTTCTGCCCGCGCTGCCAGACGGAGGAGTAGCCGGCGCCGTGCCGGGACCGTGGACAGCGCGGATCCGGCACGGCGGGCGCCCGGAACAGCAAGGCCGGGGAACAGTACGGGTCACCGACCGCACGGGCCGGTGACAGCACGGGTGGGCAAGCGCGCCCCGGCCCGTGGGACACTGGAACCCATGGCCATGCAATCCCCCCTTCCCGTGCGCGACGGCGTCAACGCGACCCGCCTGCGCCTTCCCCAAGAGGGCCCGTGGGGAACCGTAATGGACTATGTGCTCCACCGCTTCGGGCACGTGGACCCGGACGGAATCGTGCGCCGCTTCGAGACCGGCGAAGTCGTGGGCCTAGGCGGCGAGCCGCTGAATGCCGCCACCCCGCTGGGCGGCCACGAGTTCCTTTGGTATTACCGCAACCTGCCCGTTGAGGAGCCGGTCCCGTTCACCGAGGACATCCTCTTCCAGGACGGGGACCTGCTGGTGGTGGACAAGCCGCACTTCCTGCCCACCACCCCGGGCGGGCGCTTTGTGCAGGAATCGGCGCTGGTCAGGCTCCGCAACCGGTTGGGGCTGCCGGACCTGATCCCGATGCACCGGCTGGACCGCGCCACCGCCGGGGTGATCCTGTTCTCCACCAACCCGCAAACGCGCGGCGCGTACCAGACGCTGTTCGAGCGCCGCGCCATCCGCAAGGAATACGAGTGCGTCAGCGCACTCCCTCACGGCGTGGTGCCGGAGGGCCTGGAGTTCCCCCTCACCTACGGCAACCGGATGACCAAGCGCAAAGGCCACCTGCTGGCGATCGTCGAGGACGGGGAGCCGAACGCGGAAAGCGGCATTGACCTGGTCCGCACCGGGACGAGCGCAGGCACCCATGCCGGCACCGCCGTGGGTCATTTCCTGCTGCGCCCGCGCACCGGGAAGACCCACCAGCTGCGCGTGCATATGGCGGCGCTGGGACTGGGCATCCTCAACGACCCCTTTTATCCGGTGCTCTGGGACAAGGCACCGGACGACCATGCGCGGCCGCTGCAGCTGCTGGCCCGCTCTGTCGCCTTCACCGACCCGCTCACCGGAACCGAGCGCACCTTCCGGTCCCGGCTCGAGCTCCGGGAACGCCCCGGCGCCGGACCCTCCGTCAGCGAACCAGCTCGCGACGAACCGGCTGCCACGGCCCTCCGTTGAATCCGGAGGCGCCCTGTCCGGAGGTGCCCTGCCTGGAGGCTACTTGCCCGGAGGCACCCTGCCCCGAGCCGGTGCGCTCCTGTGGTCGACACGGAGGGCGGCCCTGGGGTATGTAACTGGTAACACTGCGGGTCTTTCCCCCGTGGGTCCCGGCCCTGCCCGGAATGGGGTTGGGTACGCTGGCCGGGTTGGTTCTCACGGGGGTCATGGCCCTCCGGGTGCGCAGGAAAGGGGTCCTTTCACATGACTGACACGTCGGATGAACCGTCGGCCGCTGCCGCGGCGCTGGAGCGGCTGAGGGCCGGGCGCCCCGCCCCCGAAGCCTCCCGCGACTCATCCCCAAATTCATCCCGCGACCCGCAGCGGCCGTCCACGCGGATGCCGCGGTTCCACCAGTCCCGGAGGCAGGGCCCGGCCACGCCGGACGGGGCATCGGCTGCGGGATTCCGGCACCTGGCGGCGCGGCACGGCCCGCATGAGCCCTCCGGCGAGCGGGACGCCAGCCGCATCAGCGACTGGCTGGACCACCTCCCCGAACCGGACTGGCACAGGGTCAGCGACCGGCTGCTGGCCCTGCCCGGCCGGATGGGCCGGCGCGTGGGCGCAGCGGCTGCGCAACGACGCCGGAAGGCGGCCGAGCGTGCCGCCGCCCGGGACCACCACGGTGCGGCCGGCCAGGAAACGGCCCTGCAGGAAGACGCCCTCCAGGAAACCGCGGACCTGGAGGACACCGCCGACCTGAAGGCCCGGGACCGGGCCACCACCCGCGCCCTGCAGGTGCGGGCCCTGCAGGAGCATGTGCTGCAGGACCGGGTACTGCATCACCATTCGGCCCTGCCCGCCCCCCGCCCTTCCGGCCCAGCCCCCGCCAGCCCAGCCCCCTCCGGCCCAGCCCCCGCCAGCCCAGCCCCCGCCAGTCCAGCCTCCTCCAGTCCGGCCTCCTCCAGTCCGGCCCCTTCCACCCCAAGCCCGTCCGCTCCGTCGCGGGCCCCGGCCCGCAATGCGGGGGCCACCCCCTTCCAGCCCCAAACCCAGGCCAGGGCCTTGGCCGCCCGGCGGCAGGAGGCCCGCTTGGCCGCGGCCGAGAAGGCTGCGCTCGCCGCTGTCCGCGCCCGGCAGACAGAGCATGCCCGACAGGCAGAACATGCCCGGCAGGCCGGCGCCGGACTCCCGGACCGCGCCGCGGGACCGGCGGATGCGGAGCCGCTGGGGGTGCTGGTCGAGCGGGCCCGGGAAGCGATCGTGGCCGCGCAGGCGGACCAGGCCCCCGTTCCCGCGCCGCAGCCGGAGGAACCCCGCCCCGTGTGGGTGGAGGAACAGTCCAATCCGGTCTACATCCCGCCCTACAACCTTCCCTCGAACGAACCGGACCCGGAGGAGATCCCGCCGGACGGGCGCCGCCGCAAGGTGGTCGCCCTTTCAGTGGCCCTGGCGTTCCTGCTGGGGCTGCTTGGGCTGGGCGCCTTCGGCGGCGGCGGTCCCCATACCGTCCCGGAGGGTGCGTTCGACCCCGATTTTTCCCTGCTCTCCCCAGCCCGCGGGGCGCTGCTCATCTGGCCGCTGGTGTTCCTGGGAATGGGCGTCCTGGCGTGGTTCCAGTGGCAGCTCGGACAGCGCTCCTCCGTGCGCCAGCGCTCGGTCGGGTACCCCGCCGCGGCGGCCGCCCTGCTGGGCGGCGTCTGGCTGGTTTCCGCCCGCGCCGGCTTCGTGTTTTTGGCCCTGCTGGCCGCGGCCGCGGCGACCGGCGCGCTGGGCTACTGCCTGCGCCGGCTCAACGACCGCACCGCCCGCACGCCCCGGGAACGGCTGTGCCTGGACGCTCCCATTGCCCTCTACTTGGGGTGGATGCTCACGGTGTTGCCGGCCACACTGGGGGTTTGGGCCACGCACCTGGGACTGCCGGCGGTGCTGGGCGGTTCGGGTTGGGCGGCCCTGACCCTGGTGGCCTCGGCATGGGCGGCGCTGACTTTCGCGCTGAGCGAGCGCAGCCGCATGGCGGTCGCGGCCGGTTTCGCGTGGGGCCTGTTTTGGATTATGGGCCAGCGCCTGCTCGGAGAGCAGCAATCCGCGGTGGTCGCGATCACCGCCAGCATGTGCGCCTTTGTGGTGCTGCTGAGCGCGGAGAGCCGCCGCTACCAAATCGCCCATGCCGAACGGGTGGCTGCCCGCCGCCGGGCAGCTGCCCTGGGCCAGTGGCCGTAGCCTGCGTTCCGGACCCTGCTCCTGCTCCTGCTCCTGCTCCTGCCGGACCCTAGACCGGGACCCACCGGCCCCGTACCCGCCGCAGCACGGCCAACCGCTCCGTGGCAGCGACCGCCTCCACGGCTGCCCGCATCAGGGCAGCCGATTCGCGGGCCGTGCGGTTCTCGGCATCCCGCTTCGGCTCCTCGACGGTGAACCGCAGGGTGATGCGGGGGATCCCGGCCACGATGTCCACCTGGTTCGCCTCCACGTGGTGGCGCGCGGAGATCGCGGCGACCGCGGTCTCCATCACGGCCTCGGGCCGCTGCCCGGGGCGCAGCCCGACGATGTTGAGTTGGGCACGGAAAGAGGGCATGCCGACCAGCCTACTGGCACACTGGAGGGCATGGGCGATGAGGATTCCTGGAAGCGTTGGCGCCGGCTCCGCGAGGAGGGCCTCGCGGCTGAGCACGGCTGGCTGACGGTGACCTCCTACCAATGGCTGCCGGAGTCCCCGGGGCCGCTGGAGGGACTGCCTGGACTGTGGAGCGCGGGACCGGCCGGACCGGGGGACGGGAAGTACGACGCCGGAATCCCCGTCGCCAGGCTCACCGCCGCCGCGGCGGACGGGCTGGTGGACGGGGACGGTCCGGGAGCCCCGGTGGTGGGCACGCTGGTTCGGGCGGTCGGGGAGGGCGAGTCCGTTCACTGGGTGCGCCACGGCTCCACGCTGGTGGAGCTGGGGCTGCGCGGCGGGCGGTACATGGTGCGCACCCGCGAACGCGATTCGGCGGCCCGGGCGGCGTTCCGCGGGATCCCGACGTTCGCCTACGCTCCGGAATGGGTGCTGCGCGGGAGGTTCGAGCCCTACCCGACGGAGCGCGAGGTCGACGTGGCTTCGTTCCGGGCGGACACCAGGCTCACGGTGCTGCTGGCCGGCGAGGTGGTGTTCGAATCCGGAGGACGGGAGTACCGGCTGGCGGCGGCGGAAGCGGCCAACGGCGGGCTGACGGTGGCCTTCCATGACACCACCAACGGGGTGGACACCCCGGCGTGGCGCTTCCTGCCGCTGCAGCCGCCGGCGCCCGACCCGGCGGGCGGGTGGAGCGTGGACCTGGATTTCAACCGTGCGCTCGACTACCCGTTCGCGTTCACCGGGTATGCCGTGTGCCCGGCCCCGCCGGAGGGCAATCGGCTGGATTTCGCGGTCACTGCCGGAGAGAAATCCCCACAGCAGCCGCTCCCCTGACCCCAGGGCCCCCGGGTGTTTCCGGAGGGCCGGGCTCCGGCGCCGGAGGCGTCCGGTTCAGGAGAACGCCGAGATGCCGGTGACCGCGCGGCCAACGATCAGCGAGTTGATCTCGTAGGTGCCCTCGTAGGTGTAGATCGCTTCGGCATCGGCGAAGACCTTGGCCATGCGGCGGTCGGTGAGGATCCCGTTGCCGCCCAGCATCGCCCGCCCGAGGGCTACGGACTCGCGCATGCGCGCGCTGCAGTACGCCTTGGCCAGCGCCGCCTGCGCCATGTCCGCCGCACCCCGCTCCTGCAGCTGTGCCATCCTGGCCATCATCGCCATCGAGGCGGTCGCGTTGCCGAGCATCTGCACCAGCTGTTGCTGGACCAGCTGGAAGGCGGCGATGGGCCGGCCGAACTGCGTCCGCTCCAACGCGTACGCGCGGGCGACCTCGAACGCGGCCAGCTGCTGCCCCACGGCCTCCCATCCCACCATGATCCGGCTGGAGCGCAGCAGCTCGTTGGTGTCCGCGAAGGAGTCGATGCCCGGGAACCGGTCCGCCTCGGCCACCCGCACGTCCTCCAGCACGATGTCAGCGTTCTGCACGATCCGCAGCGCCGCCTTGTGCTCAATGCGGGTGGCGGTGAATCCCGGCAGGGTGGTGTCCAGGATGAAGCCGCGTACCTGCCGGGTGTGCTCGTCGGCGGCCCAAAGCAGCATGTGGTTGCAGAAGGTCCCGTTCCCGATCCAGCGCTTGCTCCCGTTGAGGATCCAGTGCTCCCCCTCCCGGCGGGCCGTGGTTCCGAGCCCGCGGGCCACGTCGGAGCCGTGGCCCGGCTCGGTGAGCGCAAACGCGCCGGTGGTGCGCAGCGCCGCCGCGTCGGCCAGGTACCGTTCGCGCTGCCCGTCGGTGCCGAAGGCGTGCAGCGACTCGACGAAGAGGTCGTGGTGGATCATGAAGAACGTCGCGAGCGACGCGTCGGCCCGGGCCAGCTCGGCAATCACCAGTCCGTGGAACAGGTGGGAGTACCCCCGCCGCGTCGGCGTGCCGACCGCCAGGTCCCCAAATGGGCCCAACAGGTGGGTCGGGAACTCCTCGCGGTCCCACCAGCCCGGCGCGTAGGGGAGCACATGCTCGGCCAGGAAGGCCCGCACCTGTTCCAGCTTCCGCCGCTCGTGCGGGACCAGCCCGGACTCGACGTCCAGGAAATCCGCCGCCGGCAACCGCTCCCCCATCGCGTTTCCCGCCTCCGCCTACCGGGGTGCCATCCGGATCGCGCCGTCGAGCCGGATCGTCTCCCCGTTGAGCATCTGGTTCTCCACGATGTGGGCCACCAGCGCGGCAAACTCCTCCGGCCGGCCCAGCCGGGAGGGGTGGGGGACCGTCGCCGCCAGCGCGCCCGTCACCTCCGCCGGCAGCCCGGCCAGCATCGGGGTCTTGAACAGGCCCGGCGCGATCGCGACCACGCGGATCAGGTGGTGTGCCAGTTCGCGGGCGGCCGGCAGGGTCAGTGACGCCACCGCCCCCTTGGACGCCGCATAGGCCGGCTGGCCGATCTGGCCTTCGAACGCGGCCACGGAGGCGGTGTTGACCACCACCCCGCGTTCGGCGGTGCCGGTCGCCGGGTCCGTCCACGGGTCGGTGGCGGCCATTGCCTCCGCGGCCAGGCGCAGGACGTTGAACGTGCCGGTCAGGTTGATGCGCACCACGCGGTCGAAGTCCTCCAGCGGCAGCGGGCCGTTCCGGCCCAGCACCTTGCCGGGGGTGGCAATGCCGGCGCAGTTCACGGCCACGCGCAGGGGTCCCAGCGAGGAGGCCAGCACGACGGCGGCCCGTATTTGGTCCTCGTCCGTCACGTCGGCGGGGACGAAGCGCGCGCGGGGGCCCAGGGCGTACGCCGCCTTGGCTCCCGCGGCGGAAGGCAGGTCGACCAGCACCACGTGGGCCCCGGCATCGTGCAGTCTTCGGGCGGTGGCCGCCCCCAGGCCGGAGGCTGCTCCGGTCACGATCGCACTGGCTCCATCGATCAGCATCCTCGCCCTCCCCGCGGGTCGGCACCGGCCGTCGGCCGGTTGGCCGCGGCAGGCGTTACGCGGCAGTCTAGTGCGGCCCGCGCCCTGCCGCCATCGCCCTGCGGGCCCTGGAAAGTGGTGCACACCCGGCCGGCTCGCCTGCAGGGCGCCGGGTTCCTGGGCGGAGACGTGGCCTTCCCGCCCGAGGCCCGTCCTGCCCGGGAACGTGGCTGCCGGGAATAGCCCCTACCCACGGCGGGTTGGCACCTGACATGAGTCTTCTCTTCGAACCCGCCACTCTTACCGCACCCGCCGGTCACGGCCTGACCCTGCGCAACCGTGCCATGCTGGCCCCCATGTGCCAGTATTCGGTCACCGCCCGGGACGGGCTGCCGCACGACTGGCACCTGGTGCATTTGGGCGCGCGCGCCGCCGGCGGGTTTGGGCTGGTGTTCACCGAGGCGACCGCGGTGGTCCCGGAGGGGCGGATCTCCGACCAGGACACCGGCATCTGGAACGACCTGCAGCGCCAGGCGTGGGGCCCGGTGGTGGGCTTTATCCATTCCCAGGGGGCGGCTGCCGGTATCCAGCTGGCGCATGCCGGGGGCAAGGCCTCCACCTACCCCTGGCTGCCGGCGCATGCGGCGAGCGGGTCCCGCGGCACCATGCCCTACGACGAGGGCGGCTGGCAGACGCTGGGTCCCTCCGAAACGGACATCTTCGGGCTGGCGTCCCCCCGGGAAATGACGGTTGCGGAGATCGAGGCCTCCGTGCAGGCTTGGGCCGCCGCGGCCGCGCGGGCGGACGCGGCCGGCTTCGACGTCGTGCAGATCCACGCCGCCCACGGCTACCTGATCCACCAGTTCCTGTCCCCGCTGACCAACCACCGCACCGACGCGTACGGCGGCAGCTACGCGAACCGCACCCGCTACGTGCGCGAGGTCGTGGCCGCCGTGCGGGCCGTATGGCCGGCGCACAAGCCCCTGGCCGTGCGCCTCTCCGGCGACGACTGGGTGGAGGGAGGCTGGAGGGTTTCCGACACGGTGCTGCTGGCGCGCGAGCTGCGCGAACTCGGGGTGACGCTCTTTGACCTTTCCAGTGCCGGCATTGGACCCTTCCACGGCCCCACCGGTCCCGGATTCCAGGTTCCGCTGGCGGCCGCGGTGAAGTCCGCCCTGGCGGGAACGGATTCGTTCGTGACGGCGGTGGGGCTGATCACCGCCCCGGCCCAGGCCGAGCACGTGCTGGTCAGCGGCCAGGCCGACGGCGTGAGCATCGGACGCGCCGCGCTGGTGCAGCCGAACTGGGCCGCCGTTGCCGCTGCCGAGCTGGGGGTCGCCGGCGACCTGGTCCCCCGGGCGCCGCAGTATTGGCGCGCGGCCTGGTAGTGGCCGCGGCCTCGGCCGGAGGCCGGAGTCAGTGGGCGGCCGGGGCCGCCTGCCCCACGTGGGGCTGCGGCTCCGCCGCGGACTTCTTCAGGAAGACGCCCAGCAGGAGAACGCCCGCGGACCCAACCGCCGCGGCCGCGAAGCCGAGCTGCAGCCCCGCCACCTGGGCGGCGGGGGCCTCCGCTCCCCCCGCGGCGGCCGTGGCTGCACCGGCCACCATCAGGGCCACCAGCAGCGCGGTGCCGGCGGCCCCGCCCAGCTGCTGCAGCGTGCTGAGCAGCGCGCTGCCGTGCGAGTGCAGCCGATGCGGCAGCGGGTTCAGGCCGGTGGTGAACGCCGGAGTGAAAATGAACGCGAAACTGGCGGACATCAGCACGTTGAGCGCCAGCACCCACCCGATCGGGGTGGAACCGTCCAGGCGCGCGTACTGGGTGAGCACCACCACCAGCACCAGCGCTCCGGGCACCACCAGCGGCCGCGGCCCGAAGCGGTCGTAGAGACGGCCCACGAACGGGGCCAGGACACCCATGAGCAGCCCGCCCGGAAGCAGCAACAGCCCCGTGGCCAAGGTGTCCAGGCCGCGCACGTTCTGCAGGTACATCGGCATCAGGATGATGGCGCCGAAGAGGGAAACCATCGTCAGCACCATCAGGAGCAGGCTCAGCGTAAACGGGCGGTAGGTGAACGGGCGCAGGTCCAGCAGCGCCGCGTTGCGCCTCTGCAGGCGCAACTGCAGGGCCACGAACCCCGCCAGTGACACGACGGAGGCGGCGAGGGCAACCAGCGCAGCCGGGTCCGGAGAGACCGGTGCCGCCGTGCCGGACCCGTGCCCGCCGCCCAGCTTGGACAGCCCGAACACCAGCCCGCCGAAGCCGGGCACCGACAGCAGCACCGAGCCGATGGACAACCGGCCGGCCGGCTCCGCGTTGGTGCCGGGCAGGCGCGGGGCCCCGATGAACAGCGCCGCCAGCGCGATCGGGAGCACCAGCAGGAACATGAACCGCCAGGTGAGGAAGTGCAGCACCAGGCCGGACAGCGTGGGGCCGATCGCCGGGGCGACGGAAATCACGATGCTTACGTTACCCATGACGACGCCGCGCCGGGACACCGGGACCAAATCCAGGATCGTGGTCATCAGCAGCGGCATCATGATCGCCGTGCCGCTGGCCTGGACTACCCGCGCGGCCAACAGGACCGCGAAACCGGGGGCCAGCGCGGCCAGCAGCGTGCCGGCGCTGAACAGCCCCATGGCCAGCAGGAAGGCACTGCGCGTGGAGAACCGGCGCAGCAGGAAACCGGTGGCCGGGATGACCACGGCCATCGTCAGCATGAATGCCGTGGCCAGCCACTGCACGGCTTCCGCGGAGACGGAGAACTCCACCATCAGGCGCGGCAGGGCCACGTTCATGATCGTTTCATTGAGGATCACCACGAACGAGGACAACAGCAGGACCCCGATTGTGGCGACTTCCCGCGGGGAGAGGCGGTCGGGGATCTGGGATGAGGGCACGGGCCATCCTGTTCCGGGCGGGCCGGTCGGGCTGCCCGTGGGGGGAGGGGGTCCCTTACATGGTATCCGCCCCTGCCCGGCCCAGATGGTAAACATAGGGTATGAACGTGCGCACACCGGACCCCAATCCCGGCTGGCTTTCCTCCGAGGACCTCTACGAGGCCCGCCGCCGCTTGCCCATGGTTTACGTGGAGGCGTTGCCGGTGCGGCTGGACCCGCTCGGATACGTGTCCGAGATCGGGCTGCTGTACCAGGCCACCGACTCCGGGCAGATGATGCGCACCTTCGTCTCCGGCCGGGTGCACTACCGGGAGACGATCCGCGCGGCCCTGGTCCGGCACATCGAGAAGGACTTGGGGCCGATGGCCATGCCGCAGCTGCCGCCCAGCCCGGTGCCGTTCACGGTTGCCGAGTACTTCCCCTCGCCCTCGGAGACGGGCCTGACGGATGACCGGCAGCACGCCGTGTCGCTGGCCTACATCATTCCGATGCGCGGCGAATGCAGCCCCCGCCAGGATGCCCTGGAACTGACCTGGCTGACTCCGGAGGAGGCGCTGAGCCCGACGGTGCAGGAAGAATTCGCAGGCGGGCGCGGTAACCTGGTCCGCCAGGCCCTGGCCCACATGGGCTGGTACCACTAGGGGTTCCCCATGGCTGCGCAGTCCTTTGTCCGCGGCGTCCGTGCCGAGAAGGTGGTGGCGGGCAACCGTTTCATCACCCGCACCGGCACGCCCAGCCCCCCGGTGGTGTCCGTCCGCACGATCCACGACAGCTTCGGCACCCCGGCCATGGTGGAGGCCAGGCTGGAGGGCGGACGGGCGGTGCGTATCGCGTACGGCTCGACCATCCGCGTGCACACCAACGAACCTGCCCCGGAGCCCACCCTGGAGGACCTGCCCGCGCACGCGGCTGACGGCTCCCCCGAGGCGGTGCTGGTGGCGGCCGCACGCGAACACCCGGAGGATCCCCGCGTGGTGGCCGCGGTGGCGCGGCTCAGCCGCGGCCTGAACGTGAAGTCGGGCGCCCACCTGCACGATGTGGCCGAACTGGCCCACCTGCTGTTCGTTGAACTGGACGACCGGGAAAGCGCCTGGTGCGTCCTGGGCCTGCTGACCGGGCTGGAATTCGACGGGAACCTGGGACGCTGGAAGCACGTGCAGTCGGCGCTCGCCCTGGCCGCGTTCCTCTCCGACCAGGACGGGGATGCGGCCGCCGCGGCCCACTTCGGGTCCCTGCTGCGCGCGGCCGACACGGCGGAGGACCCGGCCCGCGCCCGGCTGGAGGCCGAGGTGCTCCAGCGCCGGTTGGACAATCCCGACCTGTTCGACCGCGAGATCCGCCGCGCGGCCGCGGCCGGGAACACCGACGCCGAGCACGTGTGGCGCAACCGGCGCCTGCGCACGCTGCTCTTCCTGCGCGCCCACGGCGGTTCCCGGACGCTGGACGCGGACGAGCTGGGCCGCCTGGTCCAGCTCGAGCTGGACGCGCTGCGCGCCTGATCCGACGGCCCTGCCCGGCGGGCGCGGCCAGGCGTTGCCCGGGCGCCGGCTAGGCGCTGTCCAGGCCCAGCCGGCGCCGTACCCGGCGGGCATAGGCTGCGCCGGCCAGCACCACGCCGATGCCGACGGTGGCGCCAATCACCGTTTCCAGCATCCGGTCGTGGAGAAGGCCCACGGAAAGCCCCGCCCCCAGGGACGTGCCCACCAGGGCCAGCGGAGTCACGAACACCTGCGCCCAGAAGTAGTTGCGGGTGATCAGCATCTCGGTGGCGAACTGCATCAGCCCCATGAGCAGCACCGCCGCCCACGGATCGGGGTCCACGAGGATAACCGCGCCCATCAGCAGCAGGCCGGCGAGCGTGCCCAGCACCCGGTGGACCCCCCGAACCACCTGGTGGCGGGTGGTCTGGCCGACCAGGGGAACCACTGCGGCCACCATCGCCCAGTAGTTGTGGCTGGTGGAGAGCACCGGGGCCAGCGCGGTGGCCAGGGAACCGGCCAGGCCGGCGGCGAGCAGGTGTTCGAACGACTCGGTCCGGAGGGCCCGGCGCACCAATGGGGTCAGTGGGGCCTGCGGTGTCCGGACCCAGGGGGTACGGCGCCCCGGCAGCAGCCAGCCCGCCAGGCCGATCGCGACGGAGAGCAGCACGGCCAGCGCCACCGCCGCGAGGGATTCGCCCAACGGAGGCAGGGCCGGCAGGGAGGCGATCGCCGCAAAGGCGAAGATGTGGAAAAGGGACCCGCCGGGACGGATGCGCAGATGCGCCGCCGCCAGCGCGCAGGCTCCGGCCACCACCGTGGTCAGGCCCACCAGCGTCCAGGGTCCGGAAGGGGTGCCGTGTTCCACCAGCAGGGCAGAGCTGAGCCACGCCGCCAGGACCACCACCCAGAACAGGGCGCCGGCGCGCAGCTGGGCGTTCAGCCGGTCCCGGTGCCCCTTGACCCGCCCGTACACGCCAGTGAAGGCCCCAAAGACCACGAACACCGCCAGGTCCATCCGGCCGGTCACCACCAGGAAGGCCAGCGGCAGGAACACCCCCAGTGCCACGCGCAGGGCAATGAAGTGGTCCTCGTCGGCGGGGGCCAGCCGGAACATGGCCCGCCAGGCGAAGGACGGCGCGGCCCGCTCCCCGCCGGCCCGCTCCCCGCCGGGCTGTCCCGGCCTGCCGCCCGGAACCTGCTTACCGGTGGAATGGCGGTGCCTCAAGCCGGGGCGGGCAGGGAAGGACTCGGGGACGTTCATCCACCAAACGCTACGTCCCGCCGTGTCCGTGGCGCCGCCGGAACCCGGCAGGTGTGACGGATCTGTCCGGGAGCTGTGACCAAGCCGTCGGGCGGCTGTGACGCACCCCATCCACCCCGGGGCATGGGGCAAAATGAAGGGGATGCCTTCACACGCCGATTTCCTCGCCACTCCGCCCCAAGGTATTCCCTCGCCCCACGCGGCGCCTCGGGACGTGCCACCCCTGAAGGCGCCGCCCCTGGACGCGTCCCTGGCCGGACACGCGCCGCCGGGAGCCGCAGCGGACCCTGCTGTCCGGCCGCATCCGCGCCAGGGGGAGTTCGGTTTCACGGTGGGCACGCGCCTGTGCCGTCCCGACGGCTCCCCGGCCCTGGGCCGCACCGGCACCATCACCACCCCGCACGGCAGGATCCGCACCCCGGCGTTCGTCACCGTTGGCACCAAGGCCACCGTCAAGACCGTGCTGCCCGAATCCGTGAGGGAACTCGGCGCCCAGGCAGTGCTGGCCAATGCCTACCACCTCTACCTGCAGCCGGGTGCGGACGTGCTGGACGAGGCCGGGGGCCTGGGCGCCTTCATGAACTGGGACGGGCCCACTTTCACCGACTCAGGCGGCTTCCAGGTGATGAGCCTGGGCTCCGGGTTCAAAAAGGTCATCGACATGACGGCCGTGGAAACCTCCGGCGCGGACGATGCCGTCGCTCCGGGCAAGGAGCGGCTGGCCAATGTGGACGAGGACGGAGTCTGGTTCAAGTCCCACCTCAACGGGGATATGCACCGTTTCTCCCCGGAGATCTCCATGGGGGTGCAGCACCGCATCGGTGCTGACATCATGTTCGCGTTTGACGAGCTGACTACCCTGCACAACTCGCGCAGCTACCAGGTGGAGTCGTTGGAGCGCACCCGGCGTTGGGCCGAACGCTGCATCGCCGAACATTTCCGGCTGACTGACGAGCGTGCGCACAAGCCGTACCAGGCACTCTTCGGGGTCATCCAGGGAGCCCAGTACCGGGACCTGCGCCGCAAGGCCTGCCTGGACTTGGGCGCCCTGCCCTTCGACGGGTTCGGGATCGGCGGGGCGCTGGAGAAGGAGAACCTTGGGACCATCGTGGGGTGGTGCTCCGCGGCCCTTCCGGAGGACAAGCCGCGGCATCTGCTGGGCATTTCCGAGCCGGACGACCTCTTCACCGCGATCGAGAACGGCGCTGACACCTTCGACTGCGTCTCCCCCACCCGGGTGGCCCGCAACTCCGCCTTCTACACTCCCCACGGGCGCTTCAACCTCGCCGGGCAACGGTACAAGAGGGACTTCACGCCGCTGCAGGAAGGGTGCGACTGCTACACCTGCGCCAACTACACCCGCGCGTACATCCACCACCTGTACAAGGCCAAGGAAATGCTCTCCCACACGCTGATCTCCATCCACAACGAGCGCTTCGTCGTGCGCATGGTGGACAACGCGCGCGAGGCTATCGGGAACGGCACCTTCTTCGAACTCAAGGAGCGGACCCTGTCGGCCTACTACGCCGGGAAGCCGGACCCCCAGGGCCCCTAACCTGCCGTCTCTCCGAAAACCCCTTGCCAAGCCCCAGGTTCCCGGCAGTAGGATCCGGATAATCGCACCGTCCGGGCGATGCGGCCAGGGGATCCATAGGGCCGCGCAGGGGGAACATGGGGGGATCCACATTGCGCTGCGCCTTTATCCGTCCGGCAGCGGCCGTCCTGGCCGGCGTCGCGCTGCTTCTGGGCACGGCCGCCTGCGGGACCCCGGCGCCCCGTGCCGCCGCCGAATCCGCTGCCGAATTCGCTGCCGCACCAGCCCAGGCGCCCGTGGCCCGGGCAGCCTTCGCCTCCGCCGTCCCCGCCGGCGCTCCAGGGGCCGCCAGCCTCGCGGCGACGGCGCCCGCCGCCGCCGAGCTCGGGCTGAAGTTCGGCAAGATCCCCGACCCGCTCGTCAAGGTGGGCGGCACGGGCACGGTCCGGCCCGCGACGGTCACCGTCGATGCCGCCGCGGGCGAGCTGGTTTCACGGCGGGTGACGGTCAAGGGCCTCCCCGGAGCCGCGGACAGGGCCTCGGTGGCGGTGCGGGCGGGAACCTACTCGGTCACCACCACGGCCAAGGTGCGCAGCCGCCTGGACGGCAAGGCCTACTCCTACGCCTCGACGCAGAAACTTACGGTCCGCCCGGCCCTCCGGGTCGCGGCACCCAGGGTCTCCGGCAATACGGTCCGGCCCGCGGTAACCGCCGCCCCGGGCGCCAAGGTCACCTCCCGAAGGATCACGGTCACCCGCAACGGCAAGACGATCAAGCGCAGCGTTGCCTCCGCAACGCTGCCCAAGGGCACCTACAGGGTGAAGACCACGGCCAAGTACCGGTTCACCGCCACTTCCACGGCGCCAGCCGCGTCCGCCGGCACCGGGATCGGCGCCACGTGCCGGGTCGCCGGCCTGGGAACCCTGCGCTACGGCAGCGTCGAAAACTACGTCGAGGGCAACCACCGGGAAATTGCGTGGACCTGCACCGGCGGGTTCGACGGCACCCTGGCCGGGAACGGATACTACTTCCCGGACACCAGCGGCGCGTCCGAAGCCCACGCGGACCGCGACTTCGTCTTCCACCTGGAAGACGGCCCGGCGTCCTTCAGCCTCTACAACGCCAAGGTCGGCACCACCTTCAGGCACACCCTGAAAGCCCCCCGGGACCTCTACCGGACCACGGCGCGGAAAGTCTCCGGAACCACCAGCACGACCCACACAGTCAGGGTTCCCTGACCGGGCCCGCCGCGGAGGTGTGGTAGACCCGAACCATGCCCTCATTCACCGACCTGCTGGCCGCCGCCGGCCTGGATGCCGACACCTCGGCCCGCCGGCTGGCCGAGTACTCATACGACGCCTCCAACTACCGCGTGCCGCCGTCCGCCGTCGTCTTTCCCCGCAGCGCCGGAGACGTCCTGGAGGTCCTGGCAGCCTGCCGCGCCACCGGCACCCCCCTGACCGCCCGCGGCGGCGGCACGGGGATGGCCGGCAACGCGATCGGTACCGGCGTCGTCCTGGACTTCTCCCGGCACCTGGACGCGCTGGGCCCGGTGGACGAGGCGGCCGGCACCGTGCAGGCCGGCGCCGGCGCCGTGCTCTCCCGGCTCACCGGGCACGTCGAACGGGCCACGGGAGGCCGGCTCACCTTCGCCCCGGACCCGTCCTCGCGTACCCGGGCCACCGTCGGCGGGGCGCTGGGCAACGACGCCTGCGGCAACCACTCGGTCCGCCACGGGCGCACCTCAGACCACGTCGCCGAACTGGACCTGGTCACCGCGGACGGTTTCCGGCTCACCGCCGGGCGCGGCTTCCTGCGCGCCACCGACCCGGACGACGGCGCCGCCGCGGCCCGCGCGGACCAGCTTGCCCGGGAGCTGCAGGCACTGGTCCGCGAGAACCTCGCCCCGCTGCGCACCGAACTGGAACGCATCCCGCGCCAGGTCTCCGGCTACCACCTTGCGGCGCTGCTGCCCGAGCACGGGTTCGACGTGGCGCGCGCGCTGGTCGGTTCCGAGGGCACCTGCGCCGTGGTGGTCGGGGCGCGGATGCGGCTGGTGGAGAAGCCGGCCAGCGCGCTGCTGGTATGCCTGGGCTACGCCGACGTGGTGGAGGCGGCCCGCGACGTCCCCGAGATCCTTACCTTCAACCCGGCGGCGGTGGAAGGGATCGACGATGCGATCGTGCAGACCATGCGCTTCCGCCGCGGGGCCGACTCCGTAACCGGACTGCCCAACGGCAAGGCCTGGCTGTATGTGGACCTGGACGGGGAGGACCCGGAGCAGGTGCGGGCCCAGGCCGCCGCGCTGCTGAGCCGGCTCCGCACGGCCGGACGGCTCGTGGACGGGTGCGCCGTGCCGGACCCGGCCGAACGCGCCTCGCTGTGGCGGGTGCGCGAGGACGGCGCGGGGCTCTCCTCCCGCCTGCACACCGGCGGGGAGTCCTGGCCGGGCTGGGAGGATTCAGCCGTCGCCCCCCAAAACCTGGCCGACTACCTGTCCGACTTCCGCCTCCTGCTGGAGCGGCACGGGCTGCAGGGGGTCATGTACGGGCATTTCGGCGCCGGCTGCATGCACATCCGCATCACCTACGACCTGCGCAGCGAGGCCGGCCGCGCGGTGTTCCGGGCCTTCAGCCGCGACGCCGCCGACCTGGTCGTGGCACACGGCGGCTCGCTCTCCGGCGAGCACGGCGACGGCCGGGCCCGCTCCGAATTCCTCCCGGTGATGTACTCGCCGCGGATGCTGGAACTGTTCGCCCGTTTCCGCCGCATCTGGGACCCGACGGGGCTGCTGAACCCCGGCGCCCCGACCGACCCGCCACCCATTGATGCGGACCTGGCCCTGGCCGGCGTCCCGGACCGGGAATGGCGCACGCACTTCGAGCTGCACCCGCGCGGCGCGGGCCAGCGGGTTCCCACGGGCCATGACCCGGGCAGCGCCCCGGCCGGGCTCGACGACTGGACGCACGCGGTGCAGGGCTGCATCGGCGTGGGCCGGTGCCGATCCGACGCCGGCGGGTTCATGTGCCCCAGCTACCGCGCCACCCGGAACGAGAAGGACTCGACCCGCGGCCGCGCCCGGGTCCTGCAGGAGATGGTCCGTGGCGCCCGCACCGTGGCGGAGGGATGGCGCTCGCCGGAAGTCCTGGAGTCGCTGGACCTGTGCCTGAGCTGCAAGGCCTGCTCCACCGACTGCCCCGTCGGCGTGGACATGGCCACCTATAAGGCTGAGTTCCTGTCCCACCACTACAGCGGCCGGCTGCGTCCGGCCTCGCACTACTCGCTGGGCTGGCTGCCCCGCTGGCTCCGGCTCGCCGGGCCGATCGCCCCGCTGGTCAATGCGGCACTGGCGACCCCGCTGCGCAGGCTGGCGCCGCTGGCCGGCGTCACGGCGGCCCGCCCGCTGCCGGATTTTGCGCCCGCCTCGGCCTGGCGCGCGGCGGTGCACGACGCCGGGGTGCACGACGCCGGGGTGCACGACGCGGGGGCGCGGCCTGCCCGGTCCGCTGCCCCGGACGCCACCGAAGGGGCAGCGGAGGGGACCGGCGCCGTGCTGTTCGTGGACACCTTCACGCGCGGTTTCCGGCCGGAAGTGGCCGGTGCCGCGGCACGGGTGCTCGCCGCCGGCGGCCCGGTCGAATGTGCCCCCGACGCCTGCTGCGGACTGACCTGGATCACCACCGGGCAGCTGGGCACCGCGAAGAGAAAACTCGCCGGCGCCGCCGCGGCACTGGACGACGGCACGCAGCGGCCCATCGTGGTGGTGGAGCCCTCCTGCGCCGCGGCGCTGCGCAAGGACCTCCCGGAACTGGTGCCCACCGACCAGGCCAGGCGGGTGGCCGCCCGGGTGCGCAGCTTCGCGGCCCACGCGGGGGATCTGGCGGCTGCGGGGCGGCTGCCCGAACCCGCCGCGCCGCTGCCTGCGCAGGTGGTGCTGCAAACCCACTGCCACGAATACGCCACGTTCGGGGCCGGCGTGCAGCGGAAGGTCCTCGAGGCCGCGGGGGTCTCGGTGCGCGAGGCCAGCGGCTGCTGCGGCGTCGCCGGGAACTTCGGTTTCGAATCCGAGCACTTCGCGCTGAGCATGCAGGTCGCCGAGCAGTCTTTCGCCCCGGCCCTGCGGGAAACCGGCACGGGAACGCCGGTGCTCACCGACGGGTTCTCCTGCTCGCGGCAGGCCGCCCAACTGGATCCCGGACGGCCGGGCCGGCACCTGGCCCAACTGCTGGACCCGGGGCCCTGAGGAAACCCCTAAAACTCCGGCTGGGGGCAGCCATGGCTGCCCCCAGCCGGGTTGGGAAATTGCCAACACTGGCTAGAATTTTGGAATGAACACTGGAATCGGGACTCGCGTCAAAATGGCCATCGAGACTCTCGGGACCGTCACGCAGTCCGAGGTGGCCCGGCGCGTGGGCATGAGCCGGGACGCGTTCAACCGTTCCGTCAACGGCCAGCGGACCTTTGCGCCGGTGGAGCTCGGGCGGATTTCCCGTACCTTGGGCGTGTCGCTGCATTGGCTCGTGACCGGGGACCCGCAGCCCGCGTTGGCTCCCGGGGACTCCATCCCCGATCCCGTGACAGCCACCGTGGCGTATCCGGCAGCCGCGTACCGGCAGGTGCGCCTGGTTCCCCCGTGGACGCTGAACACGAGTACGTCCATGCGCAGCGCCCCCGCCGAGGCCGCCGCCAGCGCCCGTTCCCTGGCGGTTGCGGCGGCGGGCGAACGCTTCATCGAGGACCTGCCGGCAGCCCTGGCCGCGGCGTTCGGGCTGGACATCTTCATCCTGCAGGGCGGCCCCGAATTCGACGCCCGTGCCGTCCATCTGGACCATTCGGCCTACGTGGCAGTCCGCGGCACGGGAATGTGGTTTGCCGCCAATTACGCCTTGGCCCGCGAACTCGGCCATCTCCTGCATGGGGAGTTCCCGCCGATCGACGCGCGCACCTCCGCCACCCGAGGATGGGCCGACGACTTCGCTGACCACTTCCTGGTCCCGGACGACCTCCTCGGACCGGCCATCGGCGAGGCGGACACGGCCGCACTCGGCGCGCTCCTGTGGGACACGGGCGTCTCCGCGGAGGTCCTGCGCCGGCGGATCGCCGCCGTCGCTCCAGGGTCCCGCGCAGAGGCTGCGCTTGGCTGGCACACCACGCTGGCCCTCGTCGCGAACCACATCGAAGGCTTCTCCGGGCAGTCCCGCGCCAACGTCTACCGCGGGATCCGGGTCCCGCAAAAACTGCTGGAGGCACAGCTGGAGGCGGTGGGCCGGGGTGAAGCCGACGGGCACGTCCTGGCCTGGATGCTGGATGTTCCGCTGGAGGAACTTGCCCCGCGCCCGGGCATCAGAGGTGGGCGGGCCTAGGAGGGCAGACCCGGTGGCGGGCAGGAGGCCGGCGCGGGCAGGAGGCCGGACCTGCCGGCATCAGCCGCAGAGCACGCGGAAGGGGGGGGGCGGCCATTAGACCGGCCCCCCCCAACCCCGGGTGTGTTGAAAGGACCCCCC
>NZ_BKDJ01000005.1:0-108305 GCF_008580665.1 Zafaria cholistanensis | reverse complement strand
CCGGCCGTAAACCGCCCCATCGCCGGGGTCGGGGGGGTCCGGGCATTACGCGGCACCCCCCCTTCCGCGTTTTGTCTTCAACGGCCCGCGGCCGAAACCGGCTCAGGCCCGGCGACGGGTCACGAGCCCCCAGACCAGCAGAACCAGCACGGCGCCGGCAAGAGCGACGAGCCAGGTCTGCAGGGACCAGAATTCCTCAAGCCCGATGCCAAAGATGCCGCCGCCGATCAGGCCGCCCACCACGGCGCCAACGACGCCCAACAGGAGGGTCTTGAACCAGCCTCCGCCCTGTTCGCCGGGCACGATGGCCTTGGCAATGGCGCCGACAATCAGGCCAAGAACGATCCAACCGATGATTCCCATTTTTATTACCTCTTTTTCCGTGGAGCCCCCGGGGCACCGGGCGCCCTGCGCCCATTGCGGTGCACCGCAGCCCCACCTTGCGAGTGAAGTTGGTATGACGGGCGCGGATAAGGCGCGCGCGTCCGGTCAGGCGGAAGCGGTGGCCGGTTCCGCCGGCATTGCTCCGCCCTCGTCCGTCCAGTCGCGGCCCGGCTCCGCAGCCAGCGCCGGGTCCGATTCGACATCGGACTCGCGGGCAACGGACGCGTCCGGCGCGCCCCCCTTGCGGAGATGGATCTTGTCCTTCAGGGAAGCGGCCGCCGCGACGGCTGCCTCCGAGGCCTCCGGGGCCTTTTCCTTGACAGTCTTGCCGATGTCGCCGAGGGTCTGCCGGGTCCGCGGATCCTTCATCACGGTCCGGGCGGAGTCGACGATCCGGTCGTAGCTTTCACGGCCAGCGCGGGCGCCGAGCAGGTATCCGGCCAGCCCTCCAGCCAAAAGAGTGAGAATACGGATGGTGATCCCCTTCGAGTTACGGCGGCCTCCCGTCACGGGGAGGAGCCACCTTGGCGGTCAGGTGAGATGCTCAGGTCCAGCTCACGCATTGTTGGGAATTTCCCAACGTCGTGAGCACCACTATTGCGGACTTGACGAGAATCGTCAACAAACGCTTCGGGGCCGCGTGGCGGCGCGCAAGGGAAGGGTGGGTGAACTCCACTCCCGGCGCGGGCAGCGCCGGCCACGGCACCGGGAAGTAGCCTGGAAGTGCATCAGGCGGCCGGGTGAGGCCTCCTAGGCCTCCGCGGCCGCGGCGTCCTTTGCGGCACCGTAACTGGGTTCGCGGCCCTTGAACCAGCGGATCACCGCGGTGGTGCCCGGGACCAGGGCAAACTCGACGGCGGTCTTGTACAGGAAGCCGACCAGCACGTAGTTCGCGAAGGTCGGCAGGTCAGCGATGCCAATGACCGGGGCCGCAATGGCGCAGAAGATCAGCGTGTCCGCGAACTCCCCCACGCCAGTGGAACTCATGAGGCGGGCGATCAGGCCCTTCTCGCCGAAGCGTTCCTTCATCTTCACCAGCACCAGGGAGTTCAGCGTCTGGCCCACCACGAAGCCCGCCAGCGAGGCGGCGACGATCTGCCAGACCGGGCCCAGGGTGCGCTCCAGCGCGGCCTGCCCGTCGTACCACTCGGCCGCGGGCAGCGCGATGACAATCCAGAAGCACAGGGACGCGAAGGCCGCCAGCAGGAAGGTGGTGGCGATTGCCCGGCGGGCAACGCGGAAGCCGTAAACCTCGCTGACCACGTCGCCGAGGATGTAGGCCAGGGGGAAAAGGAAGAACCCGCCGTCGGTGACGATCGGCCCGAAGGTCACGCCCTTGGAGGCACCGATGTTGGAAAGGATCACCACGACGGCCATCAGGGCCAGCACGGTCGAGAAGTAGGGGCTGCCGGCCGCGGCAAAGGCGGCGCGCCGGAGCGGAGGAACATTCGGTCTGGCGGAGGTTTCGGCCATCGAGGATCACCCAATCTGGAAGTGGTTCGCCAAGCGGCCCGGCCTGGAGGAACGGTCCCTTGGAGGTCGCTGGCGGGGGTGGAACTCCGCCCCCGCGCCCGCTGCATCAGCACCTGACCCTACATTGCCCCACGGCGGGGCTCCGGGTCCACCGGATCCCCGGCCTGTCGCCGGGCCCGCCCGGTTTTTGAACGCGTTCAAGAGCCGGTAAACTGCTTCGGATCCCCGTCGCAGCAAGGAAAAGCAGGACCATGCAGACCGCCAAAGCAGCCGGAACCCGGCAAAGCGTCTTAAGTGCTTCCCTGCGCCTGTTCGCCAAGGACGGTTTCCAGAAGACCACGATGCGCGCCATCGCGGCGGAATCCGGCCAGTCGCTGGGCAGCACCTACTACTACTTCGCCTCCAAGGAAGAGTTGGCCGGGGAGCTCTACCGCAGCCTGCGCCAAAAACACTGTGCCCGCGCCTGGCCCAAGCTCGCGGCGGGCAACAACCTGGAGGCCCACGTCCGGGCCGTCCTGGACACCGTGCTTGAGGTACTCGAGCCCTTCCACGACTTCGGCCCGGCCTTCGTCCGGGCCGCCCTCACGGGCGCCGAAGGCCCCCCCGAACCCGGGCGCGATTTGGCGCTCTGGCGGCAGGCCGTGGAGACCGCCCGCCCCCAGCCCCCGCTGTCCCTGCGCCAGGACCTCCCGGAACTGCTGTGGCTGCTCGAGCGCGGCGTCGTCCTCTTTTGGGCGCACGACCCCTCCCCGGGCCAGCGGCGCAGCCGCCGCCTGATCGCCCACGCCGCCCCCCTCGTGGCACGCCTGGTGGTGCTCTCCCGCCTGCCGGTGGTGCGCACCATCTTCGACGACCTCATCGGGCTGGTCCGCGCCGCCGCCTAAAATCGGTGTATGACTTCCCCCGAAAACACCGCCCGCCCCGCCATCACCCTGACCATCGCCGGTTCGGAAGCCACCGGCGGCGCCGGAGCGCAAGCGGACCTGAAGACGTTCCAGGAGCTGGGCGTTTACGGCATCACCGCCCTGACCTGCATCGTGTCCTTCGACCCGAAGGACAATTGGAACCACCGCTTCGTCCCGGTCGAGGCTCAGGTCATCGCCGACCAGCTTGAGGCGGTGCAGGCCTGCTACCAAGGCAGCCTGGACACCGTGAAGCTGGGCATGATGGGCTCCCCGGCCACCATCGACACGGTCGCCGCAGCGCTCAAGGGCCGGCAGTGGCGCAACATCGTGCTGGACCCGGTGCTGATCTGCAAGGGCCAGGAGCCCGGCCATGCCTTGGACACGGACCAGGCGCTCAAGGCCAGCCTGCTGCCGCTGGCCACCTTCGTTACCCCCAACCACTTCGAGGCCGAATCCCTCTCCGGAATCGGGATCAAGGACGTGGAGGACCTGAAGGAGGCCGCACGGGTGATCCACGCGGTGTCCGGCGCGGCCGTGCTGGCCAAGGGTGGCGTGCGCCTGGCCGGGTCCGAGGCCGTGGACGTGTTCTTCGACGGCACCACACTGGAGGTGCTCTCCGCCCCCAAGGTGGGCGAGGCCGCCGTGTCCGGCGCCGGCTGCTCGCTGGCCGCCGCCATCACCGCCGAACTGGCCAAGGGGGCCGCCCCGCTGGATGCCGCCCGCACCGCCAAGGCGTTCGTGACCGAGGGGATCAGGAACCGCGTCTCCTCCAGCGCTCCGTTCGACGCCCTGTGGCAGGGCGGCGCCCGCTAGCCCCGTCCTGCGGTCCGGCTGGCGGGCTGGCTGCGCATTTTCCTGAGGACGCGAAAGGCCGCAACGACGGCGGCCTGTGCCCTGAAGGCTGCCGGCGCCGCCTCAGGGGCCCTGGACCCGCCGGTCCGGTGAACACGCCCCACGCTTTCCGCCCCCGGATGGCGGAACTCGTGGAGCGCTTCGCCTAGGCTGGGCAGCGAGCCAGCGCCGGGGAAGCAGCCGGGGGAGCATCTTCTACCTGCCTGGTCTCGTTCCGTCAGCAGGAATTCTAGGAGCCTCATGTTCACCTCGCATCCCCCCCGCCTGGCGCGGGCAGCCGTGGCAGCCGCGTCGGGGCTGGCCCTGGCCGCCTCCATGGCCCTCCCCTCCGCCGCAGCGCCGCTGGACCCCGAGCCCACCCCCGGCAACACCGCCCAAGCGCTGCAGGGCTCCTCCCTGACCGGCGGAAAGGTCTCCGGCCCCCTCTCCACCGCCAGCGGCGAGGTCAGCGTGTTCGTCCAGTTTGGCGGCGGGGGCGCGTTCGAACAGACGCAGTCCGAGGCCGTGCGGAAGGGCCGCGCCAAGCCGTCCAAGGACACCGCGAGGGTGAAGCGGATCCGCGCGGACATCACCGCCCAGGGCAGGTCCGCCGCCCGGGAGGCCGGTGCGGAGGTCATCTACACCACCACCAACACCATCCCGGGCGTGGCCCTGCGCGGCGACGCCCAGCGCTTGCGCGAACTGGCCGGGCGCGCCGACGTCGTCTCCGTCGCCCCGATCGTCCCGAAGACCCCGGACAACAAGGGCGCCGTCATCGACACGGCTGCGCTCTCCTCCTGGGTGTCCCTCGGAGCAACGGGCCAGGGCGTGACGATCGCGGTGCTGGACACCGGCATCGACTACACCCATGCCACCTTCGGCGGGCCGGGCACCGCCGCCGCGTACCGCGAGGCCCGGGAGTCCGTGTCGCTGCCCTCCGCTTCTTCCGGACTCTATGACCCGGCGAAATTCAAGGGCGGCTGGGATCTGGTCGGCGACAGCTACAACGCGGACGAACGGGATCCCGCCTACCAGCCGGTTCCGCGCCCGGACTCCAACCCGCTGGACTGCAACACCGGCACCACCAAGGGGCACGGCACCCATGTGGCCGGCACCGCCGCCGGATACGGCGTCAACACCGACGGCACCACCTTCACCGGAGACCACACCACCCTCACCGCCGCCCAGGTCGCCGCGATGAGGGTGGGCCCGGGCACCGCCCCGGCCGCCGGCGTCGTCGGCCTGCGCGTGTTCGGCTGCAATGGTGCCACCGAGGTCACCGGCGAAGCGCTGGACCGCGTGCTGGACCCCAACGGCGACGGAGACTTCTCCGACCGCGCGCAGATCGTGAACATGTCCCTCGGCGCGAACCACACCCCCGTTGACGACCCGGAGAACGCGATCATCAACGCGCTCACCCGGCAGGGCGTGCTCTCCGTTGTCGCCGCCGGCAACGCCGGGGACATCACCGACGTCGGCGGCGGCCCGGGCAACGCGGCTTCCGCGCTGACCGTTGCCAACACCATCGGGTCCCAGATCGCCCTCGACGCCGTCGAGGTCCTGGCCCCGGCTGCGAACGCGGGCACCGCGGCCGGCCAATACTCGCTGAACTACAACTACGCCAACGCCGGCGCGCCCACCGGCACGGTGGTCACGGCTCCCCCGTCCAACAAGTACGGCTGTGACGCCTTCGCACCCGGCTCGCTGGAGGGCAAGTGGGTCTGGCTGCAGTGGGAGGAGAACGGATCCTTCCCCTGCGGTTCCGGCCCCCGCTTCAACAACGCGGCCGCAGCCGGGGCGCTCGGCGTCGTGCTCGACTCCCCGCGCCTGGTCTTCACCGGCAGCGTCGGCGGGAACAGCACCATCCCGGGGGTCCAGCTGAACAAAACCTCCTCCGACGCCCTGCGCCCGGCGGCCGAGGCCGGAACCCTCCAGGTGAGGCTCTCCCCCGACCTGGTCGCTGCGACCTCCGGGGACACCGGCAGCCAGGACGTCCTGAACACCAGTTCCTCGCGCGGCGTGCACGGCTCCGAGGGCATCGTGAAGCCCGACGTTGCGGCCCCGGGCACCGGCATCGGCTCCGCCGCGGCCGGCACCGGCGCCGGCGCCACCTCCAAGACCGGCACCTCCATGGCCACCCCGCACACCGCGGGCCTGGCCGCGCTGGTTGCCGCCGCCGGCACCCGCAGCCCGCTGGAGGTCAAGGCAATCGTCATGAACACTGCCGCCGCCGACGTCACGGACGCCGACGGCGACGTGCACGGACCCGCCCGCGTCGGTTCCGGCCGCACCATCGGCTCCGCCGCCCTGACGACGCCGGCGATCGCCTACGCGACCGACGCACCCGACCTGGTGTCCCTGTCCTTTGGCGTGGACGAACTGGCCACCTCCAAGCACACGGAGGCCCGATGGGTCACCGTGCGGAACCTGACCGGCACGGACCGCACCTACGCGGTCGCCTACGATCCCGCCGTCGAACTGCCCGGCGCAAGCTACGCCCTGGACCGCTCCAGCGTGAAGGTGCCCGCCCACGGCACGGCGAAGGTCAAGGTGACCCTGACGGTCGACCCGGCGCAGATGGCCAAGACACTCTCCGCCGCCAGCGAGCGCTACCAGGCCGGGATTCCGCGCCAGTGGGTGGCGGAAGCCTCCGGACGCCTCAGGCTGACCGCCGACGGGCTGCCCGAACTGCGGGTGCCCGTGCATGCGGCCCCCAAGCCGACCTCCGCCATGAGCGCCGGCAAGGCGCTCTCCTTCACGGCGGACGGCACCAAGTCCACCGTCACGTTCTCCGGACGCGCCCTCAACCAGGGCACGTCCGATGCGCGGTACCTGTCGCTGGTCTCCGCGTTCGAACTCGGCGCCTCCAGCCCCCGCCAGAACCGGAAGCTCGACGCCGTCGCCGGCGGCCGCGAAATGGACCTGCAGTACGTCGGCGCCGCCAGCGACGCGCCCGTGGCCGGAGCGGCCGACGGCACGCTCAGCTTCGGCGTCAGCACCTGGGGCAACTGGGCGCACCTGGCCGGGGCCACCGAGATCGACGTGGAGATTGACACCAACGGCGACGGGCAGCCCGACTACCTCACGTTCAGCTCCCCGTACGGGAACGCCGACCTGGACGTGGCCGTCACGGTGAACCTGGCGACCTCCCGACTGGTGGACCTGCGGCCGGTCAACACCCAGACCGGCGAGGTGGACACGAATACCTTTGACACCAACGTGGTCTCGCTGCCGGTCTCCCTCAAGGCGCTGGGCCTGGCCGGAAAGTCCAGCGCGCCCGTCAGCTACCGCGTGAGCACCTACAGCTACTTCAACCGCGACGCCGGCGGGAACCTGGTGCCCGTCGATTCCACGAAGTGGATCGGCTACGACGCGATCACCCCGGACCTGTGGTTCAAGGGCTCGGGCGCCGGAACCGTCTTCGCCGACCTCCCGGGCCAGACCCTGACCGCCCACCGCGCGTCGGGCGAGACCGAGGCCAGGGCCCTGTTCCTGCACTACCACAACGCCACCGGCAACCTCGACGGGAGGAAGAACGACGACGGCGGCAAGGCCGAGGTCCTGAAGATCAAGATCCCGTAGGAGCATCCGGGCGCGGGGGCGTACCCTCGAAGCCATGCGCATCGCCGTCGTAGGGGCCACCGGCAACATGGGGACCGCCCTGCTCCACCGGATCCGCACGGCCCAACGGGCCGGGCATCCCGGGGACCTGGAGGTCGTGGGCGTGGCGCGCCGCCTGCCCGATGCCACGGCCGCGCCCTACGACGCCGCCAGCTGGCGCGCGGTCGACGTCTCAGCCGCCGATGCCGTGGACCGGCTCGCCGAAGTGTTCGCCGGGTGCGACGCCGTGGTGCACCTGGCGTGGGTGGTCCAGCCCAGCCACGACGAAACCGCGATGCGGCGCATCAACGTGGACGGCACCGCGGCCATGCTGGAGGCGGCGGCACGGGCCGGCGTCGGCCACGTGGTGTGCGCTTCCAGCGTGGGGGCCTACCGCCCCGGGCCCAAGGACCGGCGGGTGGACGAGTCCTGGCCCGTCGACGGGATCCCGGCCTCGTCCTACAGCCGCTTCAAGGGCGAGCAGGAGGCGCTGCTGGACCGCTTCGCCGTACGGCACCCCTCGGTGAAGGTCGCACGGCTGCGGCCGGGCCTCATCTTCCAGGCCCGGGCGGGCAGCGAGGTGCGCCGGTTCTTCGTGGGCCCGTGGCTGCCGGTGCGCGGGGTGCACCGGCTGCGCCTTCCGCTGCTGCCGTACCCTGAAGCGTTCATCTTCCAGGCCGTGCATGCCGAGGACGCGGCGGAGGCCTATTGGCGTGTGGTGGAGCGCGGCGCCACGGGAGCCTTCAACATCGCCGGCGAGCCGGTGCTGGGTCCCGGCGCGGTGGCTTCCCTGTTCGGGGCCAGGCGTTGGCTGCCGCTTCCCACGGGGCTGGTCCGCGGGGCCGTGGCGGCCGCATGGCACCTGCGGGTGCTGGCCGCGGACCCGGGATGGGTGGACATGGCCGCCGGGGCCCCGTTGGTGGACACCACCCGGGCCCGCCAGGAGCTGGGTTGGTCGCCGCGGAAGAGTTCGCTTGAAGCCCTGCGCGAGGTGGTGGCGGGCTTGGGAGAAGGCCACGGCGTGGAGGCCTCGCCGCTGCTGCGTCCGGAGGGGGACCCGGCGTAGGCCCGCCGTAGACACGGCCCGCGCCTGCCCTCCCGACCCCTCCCCCCTTCATCCGCACGCCGCAGGCGCGTACCGTCGTTGCATGGGCACCAGCAACGAAAAGGACAGCGGCCCGCACGGGGGCAAAGGATCCCACGAGGGCAAGGCGCCGCACAAAAAGCATCACAAGGGCGAAGTCAACGAGGGAGTCGTCCCGATCCGGGGGGATGAGAAGCTCGCCGACGAACTCGCCATGAAAGCCTATGGCGACAAGGACCACGACGGGAAGCCGGACGTCCCCAACGTCCAGTTCCCCGGGTAGCGCGGATCATCAACAGCCGGCGTCGGCGGGCGCCCCTTCCCTGGAAGGAGGCACCCGCCGTCGGGCCGGATGTGGCGGGAGCCGCGGGCCAGGAGGCCCGGGAGCGGCGGCCTGCGGAAAACCTGCTTCGCGCAGTGCCGCATTGCAGAACCCTGGAACGGGTGGAGTCCGGCGCGGGCGGCGTCAGAGCGCCAGCAGGGCCAGCAGCGACAACCCCGCAACAAGGATCCAGGAAACCACCGCCAGCACCACGATCCGCGAGCCCTTGCCCGTGAAGTCCCGCGCCCGGACTCCGGTGCCGAGCCCGAACAGTGCCAGGGTAAGCAGCCAGTCCTGGACGTGTCCGGCGGTTTCCAGCGTGCCCGCATCCAGGA
This sequence comes from Zafaria cholistanensis, assembly GCF_008580665.1. Lineage (GTDB taxonomy): Bacteria > Actinomycetota > Actinomycetes > Actinomycetales > Micrococcaceae > Zafaria > Zafaria cholistanensis. Next base: position 99,371 of record NZ_BKDJ01000005.1, on the reverse strand, counting down.
CCCCGAGGCTGCGCAGCCCAACGGCCCCCAGGAACCCCGCCACGAACAGCGGTACGGCGGGAGGCAGTTTCGCCTCCCCGGCAGGCCCGGCCCGCCGGGACCGGAGGCGGCCTGCGGCCGAGACGGCCAGCACCATGGGCGCCAGCATGAGCACCCGGGTGAGCTTGACGACGACGGCGGCCGCCAGCGCGGCCGTCCCGGCGGTCTGGGCGGTCGCGACCACCTGCCCCACGTCATGGACGCTGGCGCCGGCCCAGAAGCCGAAGTCCTCCGGCGCAAGTCCCAGGAGCGTCCCGGCGACCGGAAGCACCAGGATGGCCAGTGTTCCGCACAGGGTCACCATGGCCACCGGGGCTGCGGCCTCCCGCCGCGTGGCTCCGGTCGCCGCGGACATGGCCCCGATGGCGGAGGCGCCGCAGATCGAAAACCCGGCAGCCATCAGCAGCGGCTGCCTGCCAGGCAGCCGGAGCGCCCTTCCCATCCCGTAGGTTCCGCAGAACGTGATCACCAGGATGCCGACGACGGCGGCCAGCACCGGCCACCCGAGCCCCAGGACGTCGACGATGCTGAGTTTGAGGCCCAGCAGGACGATGCCCAAGCGCATGAATTTTGTCGCGGCAAAGCGCAGCCCAGGCCCGAGGACGCCGCCGACGTGCCGCGCGGTGGCGGGGAAGTTCGCTGCCGCGATACCGAGGACCACGGCCACCGTCAGGGCCGGAACGGCGGGGGCCAGCAGGTGGGCCAGCCATGCAAGCACGGCCGCGGCGGCGGCCGCGGCGATCCCCGGCACAAGGCGGGCGGTGGCCATCCGCCGGAGGAGGCCCGGCGCCCGGCGCCTTTCCTCCCCCGCCGCTTTCCGCAGGGCCGGAACCGGCCTCACGGGGCGGGCAGCGCGGTGCCGGCCGCCAGGTTCACTGCCAGGCCAGCCGGCAGGCCACCCACCAGGAGGCAGGGTCCCCCGGACCCGGTCCGTGCATGATGTCTCATGGGATTGAGCGTCTCACGAAAAGCGCCCCCGGCGCTGGCAGGTGCCGCGCCTAAACGGCAAGCGGGACGGGATGGATCTCGTCGGCGGGGTGTCCGGTGCGCTCGTGGATGCGCTGCACGGCATCCGCGGACGGTGCTTCGGACAGGCAGAACACGACGCCGGACTGGGGGTCCGCCCACGCTTTCTTGAACTGGACCTTCTCGTCCTCCTGAATGGCCAGGTCGGCGTTGTGCGCCTCATGCAGGGCCTCGGGTGTAATCCCGACCATCCCGCGGTGAACGTCCATGAATTCCGGCATGGCGGCCTCCCAGAAATCCTCGTGACCTTCTCTGACCGCTTCAGCGTAAGTCCGCCTCCGCAGGCCAACAATGCGGCCGGACACAGCAAAGAGCCCCCCGTTTTGGGGTCGCCGGCAGGCAGGGGCCACACACCCCGTCTCAGCCGTAACCGCGATGAAACGCAGCGCGTGCGCACCTGAAACGCGCCAGCGCTTCACTTAATCCATGGGCCGGCCCGGTGCCCGGGGGGGGCGCCGGCCCGGCCTGCTCAACTCGAAGGCAGGAGAAGCATGCCCCTGTCCTCTGTCCTCTGTCCTCTGTCCTCTGCGCGGCACCGGCTGCGCGCGTCTGAGACAGGACCACGCAGGACAGGACCATTCAGGACAGGACCTTGGCCGCCAGAATCCACAGCGCAAGGACGCCGAGCACCGCGACCGAGGCCCCCGTAGACACGACGGCAACGATGTCCGCCTCGACGCGGCCGGCGCGGATGCCTTCGGATCCATTCCGGTACCGGCGCTGCTGCGAGGCGTAGATTCCAGCGGCGGCGAGGCCCGAGAGCAGCATCAGAAGCACAACTGCCGGCCCATAGTGGGGCAGCCACCGCAGAAACACCGCCGAGGCCACGAACAGGCTCAGCATGGTCCGTCCCCAGGCCATCACGGTGCGTTCCGGCTGCAGCCCCGGGTCCTCGTGGAGGCGCAGGGCCGGTTCGGAGCCGCCCATCAGGTGATAATCACGGCCACGACGGCGGCTGCGGCAACCGCCCCACCCAAGCCAAGCAGCGGAGCCAGCAGCGGCAGCGGCAGCGGGCGCCCGTGGCGCATGCTGGCCTCGACGCGCAGCCAGCGCACGGTGGCTCCCACGCTGAGCAGCAGGCCCACGAGGACGGTGAAGAGGGACAGCACGGTGCGCCACGGATCGGCGATGGCTGTGCCGGCGAAAGCCTCCAGGGCAATGCCGCCGGCGATGAAGGCCAGCGCGGTGCGGATCCATGCCAGGAAGGTGCGTTCGTTGGCCAGCGTGAAGCGCGGGTCCGGCTCCTCGCCACCGGGCAGCAACGCCTCCGAAAGGCGTGATCGAGAGGGGGCCATCCGTTACCTGCGCTTCCTGTGTTCCTTCAAACGTCCCGGTCGTGCATGAGCCGGCCGTTCCTGGCTGCCGCGCACTCCTCCGCCGACAGTACCGCGATCCGCACCGGCCCTGCCCGGGCGAACCTGCCCGGGCCGAAGTGTTACCCCGGAAAGGTTTCCCCCTGCCCGCGGGCGGAAGCCCCGGGCAGGGCCCTTAGATCTTTTACGGGCCGCTGCAGTACATTTCCCCCCTCCCGCAGTGGATTTTCGTCCGCTATTCTGACCGGACCGGCCAGGGGGCGGCCGCCATGCTCGGCACATTGGGGGAACATGCCGCGATACAGTCATGGCGATTTTGAGAACTCTTTCCCGGGGCAGGCGGACCTTTCGGTCCCACCGGTCCTGCTGGCGCCGCGGAGGGTCCGAAAATCCGGAACCGGCCGGATTCCGCAGTGGGCGGTTGATGAGGCGTTGGGAATTCGGCCCGCGGCCGCCACGCCTCCGGCCCGGTCGTCACGCTTCCTGCCCTTTGGGACGGGGCAAAGAAGCTCCCGGAAAAGGAAGCGCCCGGTGGTGCTTCATCCCCGGATGGTGCTGCGGACCGCCGTGGCGGTCGCGGTCCTGCTGGGCCTCTATTTCGGGACGGCGCTCCTGGACCGGCACGTCGCACCCGTCGTAGAAGCATCCCTGCCGTGGTCGGCCGTTCCGCCGCAGGGCATCGAGGCCGCCGCCCAGCCGCTGGGAACGCCGCCCGTCGCGGAGGAATCCGAGGCCTATAAACTGCTGGAGCCGCCGGATTCATCCCAGCCATTCACGGCCTATGACCCGTGCAGGCCCATCCATTACGTCATTCGCCCCGACGGCGCCCCACCGGACTCAGAGGCGCTGGTCCATAAGGCTGTCGCGGAGGTCTCGGCGGCCAGCGGCCTGCAGTTCGTCTACGACGGGCCCACGGACGAGGCCCCTTCGAACTCGCGGGAGCCCTACCAGCCGGATCTTTACGGCAAGCGCTGGGCCCCCGTGCTGATCGCCTGGTCCTCGCCTGCGGAAAGCCCCCGGCTGGCCGGGGACGTGGCGGGGTTGGGCGGCAGCTCGACCGTCAGGGAAACGGGCACACCCTACGTCCGCGTCAACGGCCAGATCGACCTGGACGGCCCCGACCTGGCCGAAATCCTGGTGGAACCGTACGGCCCGGACCGGGTGCAGGCCGTGATCATGCACGAACTCGGACATGTGCTGGGGCTGGGCCACGTCGAAGACCCGGACCAACTCATGTACGGAGGCCCGAACAGCGTGACGGAACTGCAGGACGGAGACCGCGCGGGACTGGCGGTACTGGGCTCCGGCGCCTGCGTGCCCCAGCTGTAGCCGGCGGCACTTCAGCCGCTCCTGGGTCGGTAGCCCCTGGCGTAGTCCCCTCAAACGGGGATGAGCCAAAGGACGCCTGCGTGGAAGGGTGTTCACCTGTGGGTCATCGACGCCGGGCTGTCCCGTTACCAGGCACTTCTAGGCTGGCCGGGTTATCCCAAACCAGCAGTTCCTAGGAGCACACCCTTGAAGTCACGCATCCTGGCCGGAGCCTCCGTCCTGGCCATCGCCGCCGCGGCCGCCTCCTCAGCCGCTCCCGCCACCGCCGTGCAGCCGGAAAAAGATGCCTTCACCTTTGGCGTCATCGGCGACGTCCCCTACGGCGCCGCGCAGGTGGCACAGTTCCCGGAGATGGTCACCGAACTCAACCAGCAGGACGACCTTGAATTCATCGCTCACGTGGGCGACATCAAGGCCGGCTCCGCCCAGTGCACCGACGCCTACTTCGCAGGCATCAAGGCCCAGTTCGACCGGTTTGAGATCCCGCTGGTCTACACCCCCGGCGACAACGAATGGGTCGACTGCCACCGTGCCAATAACGGCTCCTACAACCCCCTTGAGCGCCTCGATGCCCTGCGTGCCCTCTTCTTTGCCATTCCCGGCAAAACTCTCGGCACCACCATGCCGGTGAAGTCCCAGGCCGGCCTGGGCCTGCCGGAAAACGTCACTTTTGCGCAGAACCGCATCGCCTTCACGGCCGTCAACGTCCAGGGATCCAATAACTCCCTGGCCCCCTGGACCGGCAACTCCGGCCCCACCGTCGAGCAGCGGGAAGAAGTCACCGCCCGCACCGCCGCGGACATCGCCCAGCTGCGGCAGACGTTCGAGGACGCCGAACGCACCAACGCGCGCGCCGTCGTCGTGCTCACCCAAGCTGACATGTTCGATCCGTGGCAGCTGGCCAGCGGAGTCGAGCGGAACCCGGCGCAGGTCTCCGGTTTCGCGCCGATCGTCGAGGCGCTTGCGGACGGCGCAGCCTCCTTCGACGGCCCGGTCTACCTCTTCAACGGCGACAGCCACGCGTTCAACGAGGACTCTCCGCTCGCCGCCGGCTCCCCCTGGCTGGAGATCTACGGGGTGGATGCAAGGGAGAACCTGCAGCGCGTCACCGTCGAGGGGGCTGCGACGTCCAACGAGTGGCTGCGCGTCACCGTCTCCCCCAACAACACTCGGACAGACGACGTCCTCTCTTGGGAGCGCGTAGCCTACGAGGGCGCCGAATAGCCCTGTCCGCATGGAGCGGCTCAGTCACGTTTGGGGCCGGGCCGCTCCGCCGCGGGGCTGTGCCGTGCCGCGGTGCCGCGCCACCTTACCCGCTAGGCGATCCTGCCCCGTGCCCGCTGGACGACCGTGCGGAAGCCGCAGTTGCTGCTGGCCGGCTCGGGGCTGTTGGAGCTTCGGGCGGCCACCCGGTAGCGGTTGCAGTAGGAATCGTGGCAGAGAAAAGACCCGCCGCGCATCACGCGCCCCCGGCCGATGGTGGGCCCCTGCGGGTTGTCCGCGGGCGCGTTGCGGTAGTACTTCGGCAGGAACCAGTCGCTGCACCATCCCCACACGTTTCCGCTGACCTCGTACAGCCCGAACCCGTTCGCCGGGAAGCTGCGCACCGGGGCCGTGGCCAGGTGACCGTCCGCGGCGGTGTTGGTGCGGGGGAAATCGCCCTGCCAGATGTTGCACAGGTGCTCCCCCTCCGGCCCATAAAGGTCGTTCCCCCAGGCGTACCGGTTCCCGTCCAGGTTCCGCGGGCCGCGTATTCCCACTCGGCCTCGGTGGGCAGCCGCCGCCCGGCCCAGCCGCAGCAGGCCAGGGCGTCGTTCCAGGAGGCCTGGACCACCGGATGGTCCGGGATCCGCTCCCAGGAGGAAAGCGGTCCGGCCGGGTGGGCCCAGTCGGCGCCGCGGACATTGGTCCACCAGGGCGTGCCCGGAACCGGCCCCAGGACATCCTCCGGCGCAGCCTGCACATGGTGGTGGAAGACCGCGGAGGAACCGTAACGTTCGGATTCAGTGCGGTAGCCGGTGGCCGCCACGAAGCGTGCGAACTGCGCGTTGGTCACGGCGGTCGCATCAATGCGGAAGGCATCCAGCCGGACCTCGTGCACGGGCGTTTCCCCGTCCTGCGGGTACCCCTCGTCGAACGCATCGCCCATCCGGAACCGGCCGCCGGGCAGGGACACGTCGTCGTGGGCGGCGGCACCGGGGCTCCCGGCAGCGGGCGGCACAGGGAGCGGCGCAGCTGCCGGCAAGGCCTCCGGACGCGGGTCGGGACGCGAGGGGGTTCCGCAGCCAGGTCACGTTTGCCTCCTCGGTCAGGGTGGCGGGCCGGGGCAGGTTGGCGGGCTGGGGCAGGTTGGCGGCCCCGGGCAGGCCGCTGGGTGGGGGCAGCGGCGCGGGACCGCCCCTCCTCGACAGGTCCAGCCCCAAGGTATCGCAGCAGGCGGGCATTCGGCGCGCCGGCTTACTCCTGATGCCCGGTTCCATAGCGCACGACGGCGGATTCTCCGCGTCCGGAGGCCAGTCCCGGCCAGCCGCCCTCAACCAGCGTGAGGGCCGGGCACACCTAGCGCTGGTCCCTGCGCAGCGGGTGCTCCGCGGGGACCTGCACCAGCACGATCCGCGTGCCATCCGGGTCCTCGATCCAGCCCTCGACCAGGCCCCACGGCTCGGTGCGGGCCTCCCGGATGGCCTCCACGCCGAGGCCGGCCAGGCGCTGCAGTTCGGCGTGGACGTCGCGGACCTGCAGCCACAGCATCAGCGAGGACGGCTCGGCCGCCGGGCGGCTGCCGGAGATCTCCAACAGTCCGCCGCCGAGGAAGAACACCGTGCCGGGGTGGTCGTCGGTGCCAAACTCGCGCGCAATGCCCAGGCCCAGCACGTCGCGGTAGAACGCGAGAGTGGCCTGGTGGTCGGCGGGATGCAGCAGCACGCGGCTGGAGAGTATTTCCACGCCCCCCATCTTGGCCAGCGGCGCAGGCGGGAGCAAGTTGGCCGTTCCGCTGCACCACTGGGGGTCAGGTGTGCCGTGCCGGGAGCCGCGCCTACCGGGTGCGGGCGGTGGCCTTGGAGTACCTGTAGGCCGTGGTGTATCCGGCCTTGGCCCCGGTGACCCGAACCTTGATGGTGTCCTTCCGGTCAGCGGCCACCAAGCGGTAGACGGACTTGGTGGCGCCCTTGATCTTGGTCCCCGAGCGGTACCACTGGTAGGTCAGCCGCGTGCCCGTGGTCCACGTCCCCGCCTTGGCCGTGAGCCGGGAACCAACCTTCGCGGTGCCGCTGATGGTCGGGGTCCCCGCGCGCAGCGTGCCCTTGGCAATGGCGGTGGTGGCCGCAGAGGTGCGTGAAAGCCTGGTGTAACCGGTCCTGGTCCCGGTGACCTTCACGGTGATCCGATGGCCGGCGTCCGCCCCGGCAAGCCCGTAGGCGGACTTCGTGGCGCCGCTGATTGCCGTGCCGGACCGGTACCACTGGTAGGCCAGCGTGGTGCCCGTGGTCCAGGTCCCGGACGAGGCCCTGAGGGTGGATCCGACCTTTCGGGTGCCACCGACGGTCGGGATGGAGCCTGCCAGCGTGCCCTCAGCGACCGCGGCGGTGGCCGCCGAGGTCGCTGAGGCGAAAGCCCCGGGCGTGCCGGCGGGATGGCCGGTGACCGTCACGCTCAGGGCTGTGGCGAGGTCCTCCGGGGTGGGGGTGTAGGTGGAGCCGGTCGCGTCCGGGATCGGGGTCCCGTCGCGCTTCCACTGGTAGGCGAAGGTCAGCCCGGACGGGGACCACCCATTCCCCGCCTGCGCGGTGAGCATCTGGCCAACGGCCGGTGTGGCGTCGTCGATGGCCGGCGTTCCGGCCACCACAGCCGGGTCGGGTTCCCCGCCGGAAGCCGACCCCAGTGCGGCGGCCGCATTGACCAGGCCGGCGCCGCATCCTTCGGCACAGGCTCGGGAGAGCGGACGCGCGGTTTCCTCCAGGCGCGCCTCCACCTCCGCGGGGGTCATCGACGGGTGCGCGGCCAGGAGCAGGGCAACCACCCCGGACACGTGCGGGGCGGCCGAGGACGTGCCCTCGGCGTAGCTGTAGCCATCGCCCCCGTCCTGGGGAACGGTGTCACCGAAGTTGGTGGTGGAAAGGATTCCCCCGGCGGCCCCGGCGTCGAAGGTGCCGCCGGGGGCGGTCACGTCGATCGATTCCCCGAAGTTGGAGTACCCGGCGAGGGAGCCGTCGGGGCCGCTGGCAGCCACCGCAACGACGTGGCCGCAGTTTGCGGGGGTGGAGTACCGGACGTCCATGCTTTCGTTGCCGGCCGCCGCCACCACGACTGACCCGGCCGTGACCGCGGCGTCCACGGCGCCCTGCAGGGTGGCCGAGCATTCTCCGTATCCGCCCAGGGACAGGTTGATGACGTGGGCCCTGTGCCCGTTGGCCGGAAGGGGGTTGTTCCGTTCATCGCGGACCGTGCCGCCTGCGGCCCAGATAATGGCGTCGCTGATGTCCGACGCGTAGCCGCCGCAGGAGCCCAGCGCGCGCACCGGCACGATCGCGGCCTCCGGCGCAACACCGGCGACGCCCAGTCCGTTGCCGGTCACCGCGGCAATGGTTCCTGCCACGTGGGTGCCGTGCCAGGAGGAGGCGGAGCTTCCCGTGTCCGTACCGCACTCGTCCTGCGCGTACCAGTCGCCCTCGTCCGACGGGTCGGCGTCGCGGCCGTCGCCGTCCCGCGGGTTGACTGTGTCGCCACTCACGCCGGACTGGCTGATCATGTCGTAGCCTGGCAGCACGTTGGCATTCAGGTCGCCGTGGGTGGTGATGCCGGTGTCCACGACGGCCACCACCATGCCCCGGCCGCGGGACACGTCCCAAGCGGCAGGCACGTTCATGCCGGCGAAGGCATAGGACCCCGCATCGGGATCGGTGAAGTTCCACTGGTACCCGTAGTACGTGTCGTTCGGGCTGGCCGCTGCCGGCCTCAGGATCAGGTCCGGCTCGGCGTATTCGATCGCGGGGTCGGCCTCCAGTTCGGCGACCAAATCCGCCGCCTCAGCCGCATCCAGTTCCCGGTCCGTGGTGACTACCCGCGCCCCGGTGGCGGTGGAGCGTACCTCCTGGACCTCGGTGGACAGTCCCTCGGCCGGCTCTTCGTAGGCGTCGGCCCGCTCGGCGGCCCGGCGCCCGGCGCCGTCGGCAAACTTGACGATGAAGCGGTCGACGGCGGCCGCTTCCGGTGTCCCCGTCCCGGCGGACTGGGAGGTGGCGTCCCGGGAGGTGGCGTTTTGTGAGGCCGCGGACGCCGGGGTGGCGGCCACCGTGGTGCCGAGCAGGACGGCCGCGGCAAGGGAAGCGGTCGCGGACAGGACACGGGAACGCAGCAAAGGCATGTTCAGCTTTCTGGCACGGGCGCCGGAAGGCTGAACCGTGGGCGCGCAGGGAGGGGAGCCAACGGCACCGCACTCCCGCCGCCATTCTAACAATGTGCGGCTGGCCTGCGGCTACACGGCACCGCGCCTTCCCCGGGCCGGCCCGGCCGTAGAGTGGGGCCATGCATGTACTCATCGCCGGCTGCGGGGACCTCGGCACCGAAGCCGGGCTGCGCTTTGCCGCCGCGGGACACACCGTGACCGGGTGGCGCCGCTCCCCCGAAAAGCTCCCCGCCCCCATCCAAGGCGTCGCCGCCGACCTCACCGGCGAGCTGCCCGCCGCGCCTGAGGACACCGGCGTCGTCGTCATCACCCCCGCGGCGCCCAACCGCACCGAGCAGGCGTACCGGGCCACCTACCTCGGAGGAGTAGCCCATGTCCTGGACGCGCTGGAGCGCGGCGGCATCCACCCGCGCCGGATCCTCCTCGTCTCATCGACCGCGGTCTACGGGGATGCGGCCGGCGGCTGGGTGGACGAGGACACCCCCGCCCGGCCGGCGAGCGCGACCGGGGCGATCCTGCGCGAGGCCGAGGAGCTGCTGTGGGTGCGCCGGCCAGACGGGATTGTGCTGCGCCTGTCCGGGATCTACGGGCCGGGCCGGACCCGGCTGATCGACCAGGTGCGCTCGGGGACCGCAGCGCGCCCGGGACGCCCGCAGCCGACCAACCGGATCCACCGGGACGATGCGGCGGCCGCGATCGTGCACCTCACCACCGCCGTCACGGATCCGGACCCCCTGTACCTCGGCACCGACGATGAGCCCGCGGAGCTCGCCGACGTGCTGGACTTCCTCGCCGCGGAGCTGGGCCTGCCTGGCTCAGAGCCGCCTGACCCGGAACTGCGCGGCTCGGGGCTGCCGGAGCCGGCTCCGGCCGGGCAGGGCGGTGCGCCCGCTTCCGGGGCGGTCCCCACCGGGACGCCCGGGCGCGGCGGGAATCGCCGGCTCTCCAACGCCCGGCTGAGGGGCACCGGCCTCGGACTGGAGTACCCGACCTACCGCGAGGGGTATCGGGCGATGCTCGCCGGGCGGGGCGTGCGCCACCCCTAGAAACGCTCCCCGGGGATTTCACCGGGTCCTGCGTGCCGGCCGGACAACGCGGGCTGGACAACCATAGTGCAGGAGCTGCGGGAATGGCTCGGTCATTCCCGCAACTCCTGCACTATGGTTTTGGGGCCGTTCCGGGGCCGAGCCATTTCGGGGCGGAGCCATTTCGGGGCGGAGCCAGCCGCGGGGAGGGCAGCGGTGACCTAGATTGGGGACATGCCCACCACCGAGACAGAGCTGACCATCAAGACCGGAGATGCCACGGTCCCGGCCCGTTACGCGCGCCCGGCGGATCCGGCCGCCACGGTCGTCCTGGCCCACGGGGCCGGAGCCGGCATGGACCACCCTTTCCTGAGCGGTTTCGCCCGGGCCCTGAACGACGCGCACGTCGCCACCCTGCGCTTCAACTTCCCCTACATGGCCGCCGGCAAAAAGTTCCCTGACCGCCCTCCCGTGGCGCTCGCCGCCTGGCGGGCTGCGATGGAGACGGCCCTGGGACTGGAAGAGGGCGGGCCGGTGTGGGCGGCCGGGAAGTCCTTCGGCGGACGCATGGCGTCCATGGCCGTGGCCGAGGGCATGCCCGCGGCCGGCCTGGTGTTCCTCGGCTATCCCCTGCACGCTCCGGGCAAGCCGGAGAAGCTGCGTGATCAGCACCTCTACGGGCTGAGCCTGCCGATGCTGTTCCTGCAGGGCACCCGCGATCCCTTCGCGCAGCCCGGGGAGCTGGAGGCTGTGGCCGAACGCATCGGCCCGCACGCCGCCGTCGAATGGTTCGAGGGCGGAGACCACTCCTTCCACGTCGCCCGGTCCAGGCGCTCCCCGGAAGAGGACGGCGCTTCCCTGGCCGGGACCGTCACTGGGTTCCTCGCGGCGGCCCCGGCCTGACCGCAGGCCCCGACGCAGGGAGCCTGCCGGTCACGTCCCGTCTCCCAGCCTGCGTACGACGGGCCCGCGTACGACGCGGCTGCGGGGGTTCCACGGCAACAGGAACCCCCGCAGCGGCGTCGTTGTGCGGTCAGCGGGCGGTGTAGCCGCCGTCGACCACCAGTTCGGAACCGGTCATGAAGGAGGCATCGTCGCTGGCGGCAAAGAGGATCACCGCGGCGACCTCTTCAGGGCGGCCGATGCGGCCCACAGGAGTGGTGCCGACCAGGAGGGCGCGGTCGGTCTCGCCGAGGATGGGGGTTTCGACGAAGCCCGGGTGCACGGAGTTCACGCGCACGCCCTCGGCCGCCCAGCCCAGGGCGGTGTTCTTGGTCAGCGTGCGGACCGCGCCCTTGGCCGCGGCATAGGCCGGGGAGGTGCCGAATCCGCCGACGATCCCGAACATTGAGGACACGTTGACGACGGCGCCGCGGCCCGAGGCCTTGAGCGCCTCGGCTGCGGCCTTCTCCCCCAGGAACACGCTGGTCTGGGTGACCGCGATGACCTGCTGGTAGGTCTGGTAGGCGGTCTCCTCGATCGCAGCGGTGTCCCCGATACCCGCGTTGTTGACCAGCACGTCCAGCCGCCCGAACTCGGACAGGGCGAAGGCCACGACGTCGGCCCAGCCGGCCTCGCTGGTGACGTCCAGGTGGAAGGCGCGGGCAGTGCCGCCGGCGGCCTCGATCTCCCGCACGGCTTCCGCCGCCTTGTCATCCTGCAGGTCAGCAATGATCGCCGTCCCGCCCTCGGCCGCGAAGCGGAGGGCCGTGGCCCGGCCGATCCCGCTTGCTCCACCAGTGATGATGCCGACTCGTCCGTCAAAGCGGGCCATGGGTACTCCTTTGTCCTGTGTTTTGCGGGTCCTGCTGCGGATGCCTGCCGGGTGCCCGTTGGCGGTCCGGCCAATTCTCCAACATATGTTGGATAGTTTGACCCTACTCCGGTCCCCGGAAAAAGGCGATGCGGTTTTCGCGAAAGAATGGAGGCATGGATCCACGCATGTCACGCAGCCGCGCGAAACTGGCCGGGGCGGTACTGCGGCTGGCCGCCGAGCGCGACGTCCCGACGCTGACCGTCGCGGAGATTTCCGCGGAGGCCGGAGTCAACCGGTCGACGTTCTACCAGCACGCCCCCTCCCCGGCCGCGCTGCTGTGCACGGTGCTCTCCGCGGAACTGGACGCCCTCCGCGACCGGCACCTGGCCGCGGCGGACGGGGACATCCGAGCGGCCCTGGCAGAGGTGATGCTGGCCGTGATGGAGCACATCCAGGACCACTGGGGCATCTACCGGCGCGGCCTGGCCGGCTTTGGCGAGGCCCCCGGACTGCAGGCCATGCTCGGCAGCCACTTCGAGGCGTCGGTGCGGATGGTCTTCGACTCCCGCCGGGTCAGGATCCCGCGGCGTGCCGGCCGGCCGGTTCCGGCGGCCATGGCGGCGCGCTTCATCGCCTATGGAGTGGTTGGTGCGATCGAGGCCTGGGTCCTGGCCGATGACCCCGAACCGGCCGCGGAGGTGGCCGCGGACCTGCGCGCCCTGATGCCCGGCTGGTGGCCGCTCACCTGAAGCCGCACCGGGCTATGCGGCCGCCAGGAGCCGGCGTACGGCACTCTCCACGGAGTCCATGCGGATGGGGCCCTCCGCCGGGAACTCCCAGCCGCCGATCGCGAACACCGGCACGCCGGTCCGGCAGGCCAGTGCGATTTCGCTGGCGGTCCCCCAGCTGCCGCCCACGGCGATAACGCCGCCGCAGGAGCGCACCAGCAGGGCGTTGCGCATCTCCCCCAGCCCGGTCGGGATGGACACCTTCAGGTACGGGTTCGCTCCCTCCCGGCGACTGCCCGGCAGCAGCCCGACCGTCATTCCGCCGTGCTCGAAGGCACCTTGGCTGGCGGCCGCCATTACCCCGCCCAGGCCGCCGGTCACGACGACGGCGCCGGCCCGGGCAAGCAGCCTGCCTGCCTCGTAGGCAATGGCGCACTCGGCATCGGTGGCGCCCTCGCCGGGGCCAACGATGCCTGCATACATTCCTGGCCCCTTCCGGTTCCGCCCCACCTGACCCGCTCCGCGAGCCCGACCCGCGAACCCCTGGAAGCCGAGCTTAGGAACCTCTTCGCCATACTTCCAGCGGTGGGGCCGCCGAAACCGCGAAGCGCCTTCTGATTCAGGCGGCTCCCGGGCCGCGGTGGAACCGGCGTAGGCTCGGAGGCATGACGGACTGCTTTGGGGGCGCCGTCGTCGTAAGGACATGCCCGCCACGGGGCGGAACACCCTGGCCACACTGGCCCCGGCGTCGAGCCAGACATGCACCATGACGAATGCACCTTGACGAATGCACCATGACGAAGCAGAAAAGGGACCAAAATGCGCAACATGTCATCGCCGTCGCACGTGAAGGACGCGGAAGCCCGCATCCACGAAGAAAACATCGAGGCTGTGACCCGGCTGTGCCGGGAGCTGCAGGACGGCGTCCCCGGGTCCAAAGTCCCCTTGGTGGATCCGGTGCACGACGTCGGCGAGGCACGGATCATTTCCCTGCAGACCGCGCCCGGCCCGGGTGCATCCTCCGGATTCCTGTCCCTGGAAAACGATGATCCTGCCGCTGTCCGGCTTGCCGAAGCCTACGCGGCCGCTGGCCTGCAGCCCCGCCACGGCATCCCCTGGAACGCCTACCCCTGGGAACTGCCGGCGGAAACCGGCATGAAGCTGACCCCCACCCAAATTAAGAAGGGCGTGCGGCCCTTCCGCAGGTTCCTTGCCGAACTACCGCGGGTCTCGGCCATCGTGGCGCACGGGGGCTATGCGCAGAACCTCATTGCGGAATTCACCAAGAGCGGCGGAGACCTCATCCTGAGCGAACGGGGCATCAAGGTATACAAGGTCCGCTCCGCCGGCACCCGCGCCTTCGCCGGAAACGGCACCCAGCAGGAGGCATGGTTCGTGGACATGGTCGACGCCTACACCGATGCGATGGGGCGGGCCGGACTCGCCCGGCCCGCCCGGTAGGGAAGGGCTGCCGGAAACGCCTTATCTCCAAGTGGCGGCGGGGTGGCACCTGCAGTGCTGTCCCAGGCCACGCAGCATCAGCGCAGGATCTCCACCAGCGCGACCCAGGAAAACAGCACCGCGCCGACGATGGCCAGGACGCTGCCGGCGCCGATCCACCCGTAGCCGCTATCCGCCCCCGCCACCAGCATTACCGCACCAATGGTGAACGCCACCGGCGGCAGGATTCCTACCAGCACCTTCAGCACGCGCCGGGCGGCATGCTGCCCCTCCTCGCGCAGGATCGCTCGGGCGGCGAACACCTCGAGCAGCCACAGGAGCACCACCCCGGCCAGGACCTCCAGGCCCAGCAGCCACCCCGGCTGGCCGGGGATCAACCCGAGGCAGGAGGCAGCCATGCCGAGCGTCAGCGCGCCGATCGCAGCGCCCGCACGCGAGGGCAGCGTGGCCGTCCTCAGGATCTGGGCGATGTTGACTGACATGGCCACGATCAGCAGGCCGGCCAGTGCCGCGCCGGCACCGGCAATGGCAAGGTTGAAATCCGCCCACTCCCCCGCGGTGCTTTCCATGGCCGGACTCTACTGCCCCGCCCCACCGGGCGGGAACGGGTGTCCCGGCCGCCCCGCACCGGCGCGCCCGCTGATGCCGCGCGCCCGGGTCAGATACAGGGCACCGGCCCTTCCCCGCCCCCATGCCCCCGCCGCTCGGGAAAACGCGGCGCAGGCACCCTTGGTATCAATTGATTTTCGATAGATTTCGAGCGACACTCAATATATGAAAATGACGCACTTCGCGGTCGCCGCTCTGCGTATCCTGCTGGTGGCCGCGTTCGCTCTGCTGCTGCTGCTGCAGACGATGTCCTTCCCCGGCCAGTTCGCCCACATGGCCCAGGAGTCGCCCGAGCGGGCCTACCTGCAGTGGCCGCTCACCGCCTTCGCGGTGGTGGAACTGCTGTGCGTGCAGGTGGTGATCGTGAGCACGTGGAAGCTCCTGACACTGGTCAGGCGGGACCGCATCTTCAGCGGCGCCGCCACGGCCTGGGTGGACGCGATCGTATGGGCGGTCCTGGTCGCCTGGGCCCTGCTGTTCGCCCTGTTCCTGGCCGTGGGCTTCACGGCCGACGATCCGGGCGTGCCGCTCATGCTCTTCGTGTTCGTCGTCGGCGGGGCCGTGATCGGGCTGCTGATGCTGGTTCTGCGGGAGTTGCTGCGCCAGGCGACCACCCTGCGCAGCGACATGGAGGCGGTGATCTGATGGGCATCGTGGTGCGCCTCGACGTCGAACTCGCCAAGCGGAAGATGAGCGTGGGCGAGTTTGCCGACAGGGTCGGCCTGACCCCGGCCAACGTGGCGGTGCTGAAGAACGGCCGCGCCAAGGCCATCCGGTTCAGCACCCTGGAGAACATCTGCCGGGTGCTGGGGTGCCAGCCCGGTGACCTGCTCGAGTGGGTGGAGGACTAGCCGCCACGGATGAACGCACCAGTCAAGGGGCACCGCTCCGGCAGATCGGAGCGGTGCCGAAGGGCAAGATCCCCACGCTGTCAGCGGCGGTCAGTAACGTCGGCACCATGATTGATTTCAACAACGGCTCCCTTTTCAAGCTCAGCCCCTGCCACCCGGGCGACGTCGCCGGCGAGGTGGCTCCGCTCTTCGTCCCGGAGGAAAATCTTCTGGCCGCCTTCAAGGGCGTCCGGGACTTCGTCGCCTTTACCAACAAGCGGCTCATCGCCGTCAATATCCAGGGCATGACGGGCAGGAAGCGCGACTTTACCTCCCTGCCCTACTCGAAGATTCAGGCGTTCTCGGTGGAAACAGCGGGAACCTTCGACCTTGATGCCGAGCTTGACCTCTGGTTCAGCGGCCTGGGGAAGGTCCGCTTGGAATTCAAGGGACAGGTGGACGTTCGCTGGCTTTCACAGTTGATCGCTTCGCACGTCCTCTAAGGAACCAGCCGGCATCCGGGCACCCCCATCCCGCGGGGGAAGCACTCCAGCGGCAGGTTCGGGTCGCGGCAGGGCACTCGCCGCCAGAGCCTCAGCATGAGGATGCAGTAACGGAACGCGTCCCGGCAGGGCGCCCACCGGGAGGCGCCGGCTCCCAACGAGACCGGAGTTGTGCCGGGCATGGACGCCCGCAAGCAGGCACAGCTCAGGCAGCGTTCACCCAAGCCTCACGGGACCACCACGGCCTTGCCGCGGACCTTCCCCGCTTCAAGGTCCCGCAGCGCCTCCGGCATCCGCTCCAGCGGGTAGGTCCGGCCGATCGCCGGGACCACCTGGCCCGCTGCGGCCATTTCGGCGAGCCGCTCCAGGTCCGCGGCACCCTCGCGGGCGAACATCATGACCAGCCGCTGCCGGATGAACGGCGAGAGCGCCAGCGCCCTGAACTGCCGCCCCAGGCCCGTCCAGCGCCCCGCGTCCTCCCCTCCGACGATCACGGCCGTGCCCGCGGGGGCCAGTGCCCGGCGCAGGCGGCCCAGCGGGGAGTTGCCTCCGATGTCGAGGATGAGGTCGTAGCGGCACGATCCGTCCGCGAAGTCCTCCCGGGTGTAGTCGATGGCGCGGCGGGCGCCCAGCGCACGCACCAGGTCAAGCTTGGCGGTGCCGGACACGCCGGTAACCTCCGCCCCAAAGGCCGCAGCCAGCTGGACGGCGTAGCTGCCCACGCCGCCGGAGGCTCCGATCACCAGGACCTGCTGCCCGGCCCGGACGCGCCCGGCGTCGCGCAGTGCCTGCAGGGCCGTGGAGCCGGAGACCGCCAGCGCCGCCGCCTGCTCGAAGCTCAGTTCCGCGGGCTTGCGGGCCAGCTTGGCCTCGGATGCCACCGCGTACTCGGCGAAACTGCCCCGCCCATAGCCGAACACCTCGTCGCCGACGGCGAAGCGCGTGACCTTGGAGCCCACGGCAGCCACGGTTCCGGCCACGTCCATCCCGGGCACCTGGTTCCGCGGCCGCCGCAGCCCCATGGCCAGCCGGATGGCGTACGGCGTTCCGGTCACCACGTGCCAGGTCCCGCGGTCCACGCCCGCGGCGCGGACCTCCACCAGGACCTGGTCCGCCGCAACAACGGGCCTTCGCACCCGCCCCAGGTGCAGGACGTCGGCGGAACCGTATTCCTCCTGCATGACGGCCCGCATCGTGCCCTCCGGGGCTGACGCAACGACGCCGGGGCCGCCGGCCCCGGCGCCGGCGGCGTCCAGGCCCGCGGTGTCCGGGACGGCGGCGTTCCGGGACTGATGCTGGCCGATGGTTGGGTGCTGCCTGGCGCTGTCCATGGGGTTTCCTTCCAGAGGTGTTGAGCGGGGAGCACGAGTGAAAAACAGTTCCCGTACTTAGTACGGACACTAACGTACAAAGTACGGAAGTGCTAGGGTCAGACGCACCATGCCGGATAAAGGAATCACGCAGAAGGACCCCAAACCCGCCGCCACACCCTCGCCACTGAGCGGTGTACCTCTGGACCGTGCGCCCCTGACCCGTGCGCCCCTGACCCGTGTGCCCCTGACTCGGGAGCGGGTGCTGCGCGCCGCCGTCGACCTGGCCGATGAATCCGGCATCACCGCGCTGACCATGCGTTCGCTGGCCCGGGCACTGGGGGTCAAGCCGATGTCTCTCTACCACCACGTGGCCAACAAGGAGGAGATCCTCGACGGCCTGGTGGACCTGGTCTTCGCCGAAATCGAACTCCCGGTGCCCGGCCGCGACTGGCGTGCGGAACTCACCCGACGGGCCGTGTCCGCCCGCAGCGTGCTGCGCCGCCACCCGTGGGCCGTGGCCCTCATGGAGTCGCGCACCTCCCCCGGTGCCGCGACACTGCGCCACCATGACGCGATCTTGGGGGTCCTGCGCGGGGCCGGCTTCTCCGTCCCCATGGCTGCGCACGCTTACGCCCTGCTGGACGCCTACGTCTACGGCGCCGCCGTGCAGGCCAATTCCCTCCCCTTCGACGGCCCGGGTTCCGCTGCCGAAGTCGCCGGGCCCATCGCCGCATTGTTCGAATCGGGCGAGTACCCGCACCTGCTCGAACTGGCCACGCAACACGTCATGCGTCCCGGCTACGACTTCGCCGGGGAGTTCGGGTTCGGGCTGGAGCTGCTGCTCGATGCCCTGTCCCGCGCGCTGCCGGACGGGCCCTCGGATTTCGGGCCCGGAAGGCCTAAAATTGCCCACACGGAACGAAGGGCCGGTGAGCGCAATGAAGCGTGAAGAGCACCCCAGCTACGACTCCGAGCATCCGATGGAGCGGCTCGGTCCCAAGCCCCTGCACGGTTCGGCCACGAGTCCGGGGCAACCCAACCTGGCCGCAGCGCAGATCCCCGGACCGGGAGTGGGCCGCGTGGTAGCCGGCGAGGACGGACGGCTCACCGATGCCGCCGCCGATCCCTGGGAACTCCAGGGTCACTTGGGCTCCCAAGGCTCCCAAAGCTGGTTCAGCCGGCTTTTCGGGCGCGGCCGCAAGAACCGCAAGAAGACCTGAGGCCCCGCCGGTGGAAAGCCGGCAGGGCCTGCAGAGCGGTGGACGTCGTTATTTAGCCTGCAACGAGCGCGCCGGTGGTCCGGTACGCTGTCAGGCCGCCATCAACGCGCAGGTCCGACCCGTTCACCCAGGCTGCGGCGTCGGAAAGCAGGAACGCCACCACGCGGGCGATGTCTTCCGGCTCGCCGAACCTGCCCAGCAGTTGTGCGGCGCCCTCGACTTTGTCCCGCCCGTGATCGTTCTTGAAATCCTCAAGAATCGGCGTCTGTACCGGACCGGGGCTTACGGAGTTCACCCGGATGCGGCGCGGCAGCAACTCGGCCGAGAGCCGTTCGGTCAGGAAGCGGACACACTGTTTGGAAAACAGGTAAGACTCCCCCGTCGCATGCTCGTCGCCGGATACCGAATCGAGGGCAGCCTCCATGTCCTCGGCCAGGGAGAACCGGGCGCAGGCCTCGGCCAGGCCGCGCCACTGGAAGGCCACGGACGAGGCCAGGTTCACCACGGCGGCGCCTTCCGCCAGCGTCGGCGCCAGCGCTCGCGTGAGCTCGCGGAGCCCGAACACGTTGACCCCGAGCACGGTGCGCCACGGGGCGGTGCCCGGGACGCCGGCGATGTTCGCCAAGCCCCCCAGGCCCTGCGGGGCGGCGGCGGCCACTTTGGCGGCGGCCGCGCGGGCCCCCCCGGGGGTGGACAGGTCGGCTTGGACAAACGTGCCGGAGAACGCCGCCGGAACGGTGCGGTCGATACCGATCAGCGTGGCTCCAGCCCCGCTGAGCAGCGCGGCGGTTGCCGCTCCGATGCCGGAGGCGACCCCGGTGATGGCGATCGGCAGCTCTGTGTTGGTCATCTCTTGCGCATACTCCTTCGTCCCGACGAGGACGCGTCGGCTGGTGTTCCTCATGTCCATGGTGCCGCCCCCGGAATGGCTCAGCCCGCCTTCTTTCCATCCAATGGAAATAGGGCGGGCGCAGCCGCACAGCGACAGGGATGCTTGAATCCACGCATCATCGGCCCCGGAAGGACCACCCATGCCACACGCCGCCTACGACGTCCTTGATCCCGCGACTCTTGAGGTCGTTGGCCAGGCCCCCGAACACACTGAAGACGACGTCCGCACGGCCATCGGGACCGCCAGGGCCGCCGCCGCGCCGTGGGCCGCTGACCGCGAGGCACGCCGTGCCACGCTGCGCGGGATGGCCGAACTGGTGCGCGCCGACACTGAACGGCTGGGGCGCATCCTTTCGCTTGAGCAGGGGAAGGTCCTTGCGGAGGCGATCGGGGAGTTCCGCGTCGCGGCCGGGCTGTTCGACTACTACGCCGATTTGGAGTGGGACGAGGTCGAGCCGCTGCCGCCGCGTGGCGGCCGCACGCTTGAGGTGCACTATCGCCCGGTGGGGCTGGTCGGAACCATCACGCCGTGGAACTTCCCCATTTCGCTGCTGTGCGTCAAGCTTGCCCCCGCCCTGGTCGCCGGCTGCACGGTCGTCGCGAAGCCGTCGGCGACCACTCCCCTTTCCACGATTGCGCTGGTGGAGGTCCTCAACCGCGCGCTGCCCCCCGGGGTGCTGCAGGTACGCACCGGCAGCCGGCGCACGGTCAACGTCGCCCTCAGTTCGCTGCCGGGTATCCGGAAGATCTCCTTCACCGGTTCCACCGAGGTCGGCACCTCGGTGGCGGCCCAGGCGGCCGCCACCGTCAAGCGCGTGACCCTGGAACTGGGCGGCAACGACCCCGCGATCGTCCTGGATGACGCCGACGCCGAGACCACCGCCCGCGGAATCGTCGGCAGCGCGTTCCGCAACGCCGGCCAAGTGTGCATGGCGGTTAAGCGCGTCTACGTGCCGCGCCGCCGGGCAGCCGAGTTCGCCGAAGCCATCTCCGCCGCCGCGGCCGCCCACGTCCTGGGCCGCGGGATTGCTGAGGGAACCACCTTGGGTCCCATGCACAATGCCTCCCAGCTGCGGATCGTGCGAAGCATGGTGGACGACGCCGTGGCCTCCGGTGCGCGCATCGCCACTGGCGGTTCCCGCGGCTGCGACCTTCCCGGGTACTTCCTGGCCCCCACCGTGGTTGTCGACGCGGAGCCGGGCATGCGCCTGGTGGACGAAGAACAGTTCGGCAGCGCGCTGCCGATCGTCGCCTACGACGACTTGGACGCCACGGTGGAGCACGTCAACGCCGGCGAGTTCGGGCTCGGCGCCTCCGTCTGGTCGCCCGACCCGGTCCGCGCCCACTCCGTCGCCTCCCAACTGGAGGCCGGGACCGTATGGGTCAACCAGCACACCGTCGTCGAGCCCGACGCGCCGTTCGGCGGCTGGAAAGCCTCCGGCCTCGGCAGGGAGCGCGGCCGGTGGGGCCTGGACGAATACCTTGAGACCCGCACCCTCAACATGCGCGCGCACGCTTAGTTCCGCATCCCAGCCCCTGTCCCCAGCCCACAAAGGAACGCCCATGAACCCCACCACCGAACTCATCACCTTGGGCACGGCCGCCGGTCCGGCCATCCGCGGCCCGGAGGGCGGCATCGCCAGCGCCGTCGTCGTCGACGGCTCCTTCTACATGATCGACTTCGGCCTCGGCTGCGTCCGCGCGGCCCACCAGGCCGGCCTCCGAGGCCGTGACTTCGTCGCCGGCTTCGTGACCCACCTGCACTCCGACCACGTTGTGGAGCTTCCGGGTTTCCTCCTGTGGAACTGGGGCGCGCCAGTGGACGGCTACACGCACCAGGTCGGGATCTACGGTCCCGGCCGGGACGCCACGCATCCGCGCGGCGGCTCACTGGCGGGCACCGGCCAGCTGGTGGAGCACACGCTTGAGGCCTTCTCCTACGACCTTGACATCCGCGTGACGGACGAGGCGCGCCCAGACATGAAGGACCTGGTCAAGGCCGTGGAGATCGACACTCCCGCCCACGGCTCCGCCGCGGCCGGGCGGCCCTTCGCCGTCTACGAGGACGCGAGGGTCCGCGTTACCGCAGTGCTGGTTGAGCACCCGCCGGTCCGCCCAGCACTGGCCTTCCGTTTCGACACGGCTGCCGGTTCGATCACCTTTTCCGGGGACACCGCCGAATGCGACGCCCTGGTCCGGTTGGCCGAGGGCACCGACATCCTGGTCCACGAGGCCGTGAACCTCGATTTCTTCGCCTGCCGCGGCTTCGACCCGGTGTTCATTAACCACCAAAGCGAGTCGCACACCTCTCCCGAGGGCGCCGGCCGCGTCGCCTCGAAGGCGGGAGCCGGGCGGCTGGTGCTGTCCCACCTGGCCGGCGTCGCCACGGTGGAGGAGTGGGGCCAGCGCGCCCGGAGCACCTTCTCAGGCCCGGTCGATGTGGCGCGCAGCGGCGACCGTTTTGCCCTCGTCCCGGCCTTGGCGCCGGCCACCTGAGCACGCGCCGCCCCCGCAAAAGGGGAGGGGTCGGTCCCGCGGGACCGGCCCCTCCCCTTTTGCGCCGCCTGAGCGGTGCTGCCAGTTCGGGGCCCGGCCCGAAGGCAGGCCCTGTTGCAGCGACAGCGTTGCGGCGGCCCCCGGCGCTGCATAATCCATGGGGCGCCGCCCCGCGTGCCGGAGGACCAGCCACGGGCAGGGAAGCGAGGAGAAGGGAGGCCGTTCCAGGCCCTTCCGGTCCGGCTGCCGGGTGCCAGGCAGCCGGTGGCGGATCCCCGCAGGTTCCCGGTCAGGCGGAGGAGTCCGGACGCGCAAAAAGCCGGCGGTGCCGCCGTTGCGTCCTTCACGGAACGAACGGCGGCACCGCCGGAATCGGGCGTACCCCTGTCAGGGGGCGGGTGCGACGTCCAGTCCCAGCCGGCGGCGGTCCCGCTGCTGGTTGATGAACAGGCACCCCAAGACACCTGTCACGGCCAGCATCCCGCCGGTGAGCAGGAACGCGTTGGAGTAGCCGATTGCCGGTGTCGCCGCAGTGCCGACCAGGAAGCCGACGACCATGGGCGCCAACAGGCCGCCGGCCGTCAGGAAGGCGTTGGTGATCTGCAGGAGCGCTCCACGCTGGGCGATGCTGGTGGTTTCCGCCGCCACGAGGTACGTCAGGGCGAACAGCGCCGGCGCGGTGCCGAAGCCCAGCATGAAGCAGATCGTGGCCAGCACCGGAGCGGTGGCAACGGTTCCGGCGATGACCAGCAGACCGGCTGCCGCCGCCGAAACGCCCAGCACAAGGCCGCGGGACTTGCGGGTGGCGATGCCCCTGTTGCCCAGGAACTGGGTCAGCCAGCTCAGGCCCACCGTGGCGATGGCGCCCCAGACGGCGGGCAGTGCGATCAGCGAGCCGGCCTGCTGGGTGCTGGCTCCCATCACGGTCTGGTAGTACGCCGGCAGCCAAGTGGTCGCCACCGTGAACGTCCAGTAGCCCAGGAAGGAGCACAGCACGGCAAGGATCCAGCTCGGAGTAGCGAAGGACTTGCGGTAGGCGACCTGGGTGTCAGCCGCGGCCGCGGCCGCTTCGTCAAATTCGGTAATGCCCTCGATCTCGCGCTCGACCTGCATGGAGGAGTATGGGCCCTCTTTGCCGATGAAGACCCACAGCAGGGACCACACCACGCCGATCACTGCCAGGAAGACGAACGTGGACCTCCACCCGAAGTCGGCACTGATCCAGGCCAGGACCGGGGCAAAGGCGACAATGCCCAGGGTGACGCCGGAGGTCGCGACGGCGGCCGGGGTGGCCGACTTCTTCGAGGGGAACCACTTGTAGATCGAATGCATGGTGATCGGGGCCAGCGGCCCTTCGCCCGCGCCGAGCAGCAGGCGGCTGAACCACAGGGCCGGCAGCGAGGCGAAGACGAAGATCGGGACCTGCGCGACGGACCAGATCAGGCACAGGGCCAGCAGGATCCACTTAGACTTGACCTTGTTGGCGATGGGCGCGGCAACGAATTGGGCGATGCCGAAAAGCATGAAGACGGCACTGCCGAGCAGGCCGAACTGCTGGGGGGTGATCTTCAGTTCGGTCATGATCGGCATCGCGACGATGCCGAGGATCGCCTTATCCGCCCAGCTGACCATCATCAGCAGCAGCAGCATGACGGTGATAGTCCACCCATAGGCGGAACGCTTGCGCGGGGACCAGCCGGCGGGGTCGTCTGCGGGTCGAAGGGCCTTCACGGGGCGTGGAGTTGCGTCGATAGCCATGGGGTTCCTCAGGCGGCGGTGATACGCACGGGTACGGATTCGAAGCCGCGCAGGACGTTGTGGATGATCGGCACGGGCTCGCCCGCGGGCTCAATCGTGGCGATGCGCGGCAGCAGCTCCTGCAGGACGATCTCCATCTCGAGGCGGGCGATCGGCTGGCCGACGCACTGGTGTAGTCCCATCCCGAAGGCCACGTGGCCGGAGGAACTGCGCTCGAAGCTGAACGTGTCGGCGTCGTCCCCCCACTTGCGCGGGTCCCGGTTCGCGGCGCCGATGAACAGCAGGACCTTGGAGCCGGCCGGGATCCGCACGCCGCCTAGGGTGGTGTCCACCGTGACGGTGCGGTGGAACTTTTGGAACGGCGACTCCAGCCGCAGGGCTTCGTCGACGGCGAACTTGGCCAGGGTCGGGTTCTCGCGCAGCCGGGCCCAGGCTTGGGGGTTGCGGGACAGGACGGAAAGCGTGTTGCCGATGCCGAACACCGTGGTGTCCACGCCCGCGGAGAGCAGGGCCCGCACCAGCAGCGTGGCCTGCTGTTCGGTGATCAACCCCTCCCCCACCTTGTCCCAGATGCGGGCACCGAAGCCGGCGTCGTCCAGCGACTCGCGGGCGCAGCTCTTCATGACCGCCGCGGCGTGCTCGTCGCCGTGGGCGAAGGCCTGCTGGAAGATGTAGTTCTCCGGGCCGAACGCGTTGAAGACCATGTTGCCGTAGGGCAGCAGGTGCTCGCGCCCCTCGTCCGGGATCCCGACGGCATCCGGGAAGACGCGCAGCGGGTACTTTTCCGCCAGGTCCTTGATGACGTCGAAGCCGGGGCGGCCGGCCAGTTCGGTGGTCAGTTCCACGGCCGGCGGGGTGAAGGGGCCGCGCAGGGCGCGCACGGTACCTGGGTTGATGACGCCGGTAAGTGCGCGGCGCATTACCGTGTGAATGGGCGGGTCCGATTCCAGGATGCTGGGCGGGCGCCATCCGGCGTCCTTGCGAATGTCGCGGGGCCCGAGTCCCCCGGAGGAGCAGTAGGTCTCGAAGTCGGTGAGGACCTCGTAGACCTCCTCGTAGCCGGCGACGGCGTAGCTTCCCGTGGCCTCGAGCCAGGAGACGGGCCCCGCGTCCCGAAGGCGCGCCAGGAAGGGATAGGGATTGGCAATGATGGCCGGGTCGAACGGATCCTCGGCGAGGACGGCCGGCTCATGCGTGCTGGTGGTCATGGTTGCTCCTGGAGGGATCAGAGGTCGAGAACAAGACGGCTGCAGCCGGCGGCGGCGCGGGAGACGCACACCAGCATGATTTCCCCGGACTCCTTGTCCTCCCGGGTAAGGACGGCATCGCGGTGCTCGGGCTCCCCGGAGACGATCCGGGTTTCGCAGGTACCGCACAGTCCCGCGCGGCAACTGGACAGCACGCGCGCGCCCACCTGTTCGACCGCCTCGAGGATGGTCTGGTTGGTGTCGACGGTGACAGTGCCGCCGGTGCGGGCCAGTTCCACCTCGAACGGCTCGGAGTTGGCGCCGGCGCCGAGGGCATCGGCGACGAAACGTTCGGTGTGCAGCGCACCCGGGGGCCAGCCCATGCAAAAGTCCTCCACCGCGCTCAGCATCCCGCCCGGACCGCAGGCATAGACCTGCATGTGGGCGCGCGGCATCCCCAGGATTCCCTGCAGGTCCATGCGCCCCTCGGTGTCCTCCGCGAGGATGCGCACGCGTTCCTCCCCGTACCGGGCGACCAGGGCATCGGCGAAGGCCATCGTGGAACGGCTGCGCCCGCCGTAGTGGAGGGTCCATTCGCGCCCGGCCGCCTCGGCGGCCTCGATCATCGGGATGATCGGCGTGATGCCGATACCGCCGGCAAGGAAGAGGTACTTGCGCGAGTCCGCAAGCGGGAAGTTGTTGCGGGGCGCCGAGACTGCCAGAGACGAACCGACGGCAAGCTCCTGATGCACGTGCTTCGAGCCGCCGCGCGAATCCGGCACGCGGAGCACGCCAATGCGCAGGGTGGACAGGTCGCTGGGAGCGGAACACAGCGAGTACTGGCGAACCAGGTCCTCGCCCAAGTGCACGTCGATGTGCGCGCCCGGCCCCCACGCGGGGAAGTCCCGGCCGTCGGCCCGGCGCAGCACCAGGGACACGACACCTTCAGCGACGTGCTCCACCGCGTGCACGGTGGTGTCGATGATCGCGGGGGCCATCACTGGGGCAGTGGTTGTCATGCTTGACCGCTCCTAGTACTCAGGGGTTCGCCATCACCGGGGGAATGGTGCGGCCGTGCTCACCATGCTAGGTGTCAGGCGCCACACGACCCTCCCGTCCTTCCGTCCAATGGAAAGAACGGGGTGTTCGATGGGACGGGACCCCGGCAGACCCTCGGGTGGTGACGCTAGTAGGAGGCGCCTGCTGCCAAGCGGCGGGCGATGCTTCGGGCCGCGATACGCAGCACCGGCACCACGGTGCCGACGGCGGGGGGCCGACCCTGTGTGACCACACCGACCGCGGCCGGGCAGGTGCCGTTGGAAAGGAGAACCGGCACCGCGAGGGCGAAGTTGTCCAGGCCGGCCTCTTCGCTCGTGGTTGCGTAGCCGCGGGACCTGACCTGCTCGATCTCCGTCACCAAGACCTGTGGGTCGGTGATGGTGTGCGGAGTGAGCCTCTCGAGGCGGCCCAGGGCGAGTTCCAGCATTGCCGGGGGCCCGAAAGCCAGCAGGACCTTCCCCGCGGCGCTGGCGTGCAGTGGCATCCGGGCCCCGACCCGGCGGAAGGGCAGGCCAGCCCGCGTTCCGGAAATGCGCTCGAGCAGCAGCGCCTCGCCGTCGTCGAGGATGAAGAGGTTGACCACGTTCTGGGTCACGAACAGGACGTCCTGCATGTAGGGGGCGGCCAGTTCGGCGATGTTCTGCCGGACCGGCGCCAACATTCCCAGCTGCCAGATCCGGTGCCCCACCACGAAAGTACCGCCAACCCGCTCCAAGGCGCCCCACGCCAGCAATTCGCCGGCAAGCCGGTGCGCGGTGGCCACGGGCAGCCCCGCCCTGCGGGCCATGGCACTGAGCGAGAGCCTGCTGTGATCGGCGTCGAAGGCACCGAGCATGGCCAGCGCCTTGGCCGTGACAGTGCTCTGGGGCGCCGTCTCCCCTTCCGCCTTGGGCTGGCGCGGATGCGGGTTGGCCATGGGTCCTCCTCCGGACGGCGTCCCGATAACGTCCCAGCGGACCGCTTGCCGGCAGGAGCCCTTCCGGGCCGGACCCCTTTGGCACCCGGCCCGGAAGGGCCGCTACTTGAGGATCGCGCCCTCAACATCCATGTCGGTGGTCAGGAAGCCGTTTTCCTTCATCTTAGCGGCCATGTCCTTCATGCCGGCCACGTTGAAATCGGTGTTGTAGGCGGGAAGGTTCACGGACTCCGCGACATCTTCCGCCATGCCGCCATGCTCCACGAGGGCCTTGCGCAGCACTGAGGGGTCCTTCGCGACAAGTTCGTTGGCCTTGGCGATGGCCTCGCGGAACTTGGCGATCGCATCCGGGTTCTGGGCGGCGAACTGCCGGGAGGCGAAGTACAGGGTGTGCGTGGTTCCCGCCGGGTAGACGTCGGTGTACAGCGGCGAGATGCTCTTGGCCCCACCCTTCAGGTTCTGTGACATGAACGGCTCGACCGGCAGGATCGCGTCCACCCGCTTCTGTTCCAGGGCCGCCTGCATATCCGCGAACGGCATGGCCACGAACTGCACCGCCGACGGATCGCCGCCGTCGGCCGCGATGCGCGCGGCGGCGGCGACGTGCGGAAGCGAACTCAGCGCGTTGACGGCCACCTTCTTGCCTTCCAGCTCGCTGGGGGAGGAGATGCCGCTGTCGGCCCCCACCACGAACGCGCCGGTGTCTTCGCCCTTGGCGGCCGAGGTGTTGCCGGCGCTGGCCACGGCGGCCACGGGAATCTTCTTTTCGACCGCCGTCAGGAACGGCGGTGTGGCCGCCGTTCCAATGGTGAGCTGCCCGTTGAGCACGGACGGGACAATCGAAGCGGCGTTGGACATGGACTCCACGGTCACATCCAGTCCGGCCGCGTCGAAGAAGCCTTGGTCCTCCGCGACGTACACGGGGAAAAATTCGGCG
The DNA here is from genome assembly GCF_008580665.1 of Zafaria cholistanensis. Taxonomy (GTDB): domain Bacteria; phylum Actinomycetota; class Actinomycetes; order Actinomycetales; family Micrococcaceae; genus Zafaria; species Zafaria cholistanensis. The sequence continues at coordinate 71,568 of NZ_BKDJ01000005.1, read as the reverse complement.
ACGGGGATGAGTCCGACCTTGAGTGCGGCGGGGCCCGCGGCCGGGGCGGATGGCGCCGCTGCGGGCGTGGATGAGCCGCAGCCGGCCAGCATCAGGGACAGCGCGGCCGCGGCCGCGAACGTGGTCTTGGTTCCTCGCATGGGAAGTGTTCCTCTCAGTGGGGTCTGACGGGGCGAGTTCACGCGTCGGCGCGGTTGCGGACGGTGTTGGACTTCGCGGCCTGGATCTGCTCGAAGACGAAGGCGCGCAGTTCGGCGAACCGCGGCTCGCGCTTGGTGTCAACCTGGTGGCGCGGATGGGGCAGGTCCACGGTGATGTTGTGGCTGACCGTGGTGGGCGCGCCAGAGAGGACGATCACCCGGTCGGCGAGGTAGACCGCCTCATCGATGTCGTGCGTCACGAACAGGACCGTGGTGTCGTACCTGTCCCGCACCTCGAGGACCAGGTCCTCCAGGTCGATCCGGGTCTGGGCATCGACGGCGGCGAACGGTTCGTCCATGAGAAGCACGTCGGGCTGGTAGGCCAGGCCGCGGGCGATCGCCGCCCGCTGCTGCATGCCCCCGGACATCTGCCAGGGGTACAGGTGCCCCTTCCCGGCCAGGCCCACGCTCTCCAGCGCCTCGTCGATCCGGGCCTGGCGCTCCTGCTTGGGGAACTTGTTCCGCAGAGGCAGCGCGATGTTGGCGCGGACGGTCATCCACGGCAGCAGGCTGCGGCTGTAGTCCTGGAAGACGACAGCCAGCTTGGCGGGCGGTTCGGTGACCTCCTGGCCCTCGAAGTCGGTCCGGCCGCCGGAGGGCTTGAGCAGGCCGGCGATGCACTTGAGCAGGGTGGTCTTGCCCGACCCGGAGGGCCCGACGACGCAGACGAACTCCCCCCGCCGGACCTCGAAGTTCACCCCGTCCAGGATCTGGACCGCGGACGGGCCGGTGCCGTACGACTTGCGCAGGTCGACCAGTTCGACGACGGCCTCGCCGGCCGGAGCGTCCCCGGTCCGGGTTTCGATGATGGACTGTTGCATGGTTATGCTCCTTCTGCCGCGCGGCGCATGCCGTGCTGCCAGTTCAGGACCCGCTTCTCCACAGCAAGGAAGACGAGGGTGGACAAGTATCCGATCAGGCCCAGCACCAGGGTCCCGGCCCAGGTCTGGGCCACGGCGAAGGTCTGCTGGGAGTTGAGGACGTAGTAGCCGACCCCGCTGGCGGCGGCGACCATTTCGCTGACGACAATGAGAATGATGGACAGCTGCAGCGTGGTGCGCAGGCCCGCGAAGACCTGCGGAGCGGCGTTGGGCAGCGCCACGGAGAAGAGCCGCTGGGCGAAGGTGAGCCGGTAGCTGCGGCTCATGTCGGCGACTTGGCCGTCGAGGCTTCGGATGCCATCGGCCGTGTTCAGGACGGTGGGCCAGATGGCTCCCATGACGATGATTGCCACGTTCATGGTTCCGGTGATGCCAAAGAGCAGCAGCCCGATCGGCAGCAGAACCGGCGGTGGCAGCGACCTCAGGAACTGGACCACCGGTTCCGCGGCCTCCCGCGCGGCGGGCGAGAGGCCCAGCCAGGTGCCAAGCGCGATGCCGCCGGCGGCGGAGATCAGGAAGCCCAGGACAAACTTGCCCAGCGAGGGCACCAGGTCCGTCGCCGCCCGGCTTCCCAGCCAGTCTGCCGCGAACGTTTCCAGGATGGTCGACAGCGGCGGGAAGTAGATGTTCTGGCTGCCGGCGGAGGCGTACCACCACACGATGGCCAGCAGGACCGGAAGCCACAGCCGCAGGGCGGCGGTCCGCAGGAGCGGAAGCGCGCGGTTCATGCCTGGGTGTCCTTTCGCTGGGAGGGATGCCAGAAGAGCAGGGGGCGTTCCGCGGCGGCGAAGGCCCCGTTGATCAGCAGGCCCAGCACGCCGGTGGTGAGGATGAGCGCGTACATGCCGGGCAGGTTTCCCGCGGATTGGGCGATAACGATCTCCCGGCCCAGCCCGGCCGCGCCGCCAATGAGTTCCGTTACCACGGAAACGACGAGGGCGATTGACGCCGACACGCGCAGCCCGGTGGCCGCGAACGGCAGCAGGCCCGGCACGACCACCCGGCTGGCGGTCAGCCATCCGCGCAGCCGGTAGCTGCGGGCCATGTCCAAGGCGACGTGGTCCACCTGTCCGATCCCGTACACCATCTGGGTGAGGAACGGCCACAGGGCGCCGAAGGCGATGAGCGCCAGTTTCATCGTCTCGGAAGGCCCCCACAGCAGCAGGCCCAGCGGGATCATGGCCACCGGCGGGATGGGCTTGAGGAATTCAATGATGAACCACGTCGATTCCCGCACGGCCCTGGACAGGCCGATCGCCAGGGCCAGCGGCACCGCCACGAGGACCACGAGGCCCAAGCCGGTCAGGGCGCTTGAGAGCGTGTAACCGACGGCGGTCCAAAAGGCCGCGTCGGCGGCGAAGGCGGCCCATGCGGAGAGCACCTGGCTCGCGGGCGGCATGGACGCCGCCGGCAACAGGCCCGTGCGCGATGCGCCCTCCCACGCCAGCAGGAGAACGGCGACGGTCGCGGCGCCGCGCCAGCGCAGCCGGCGCAGTGGCAGGGCGCCCAGACCCGGGGCGAGGCTTCGACGCCGGCCCGCAGGGCGTTGCGGAGCGCTGTCGGCAACAGAGAGAGTCACTGCATGTCCTTCGGTGGGTGCGGCGGGGACAGATCCCCGTACGTCTTGCAGTGATCAGTGTGATGCGCGCCTCAGGCATTCGTCCATTATCTTTTTAAAGGGCGTGCCATATATTTCTTGTATGGAATTGCGTCAGCTCGAGTACTTTCTGCGCGTGGCCTCGGAGGGCTCGATCTCCCGGGCCGCCGAATCGCTGCACATGACCCAACCGCCGCTGTCCATCTCGATCGCCAAGCTGGAGGCCGAGCTTGGGCGCCCCCTGCTTTCCCGCGAGTCCCGGGGCGTCAGGCTGACGGAAGCCGGCGCGCATTTCGCCGAACAGGCCGAGCGGATCCTGCAGGACATCCAGCAGCTGCGCGAGGACATGCGCAACGACGCCGTCGGCACCGCGGGCCGACTCTCCCTCGCCTCGGTACCCACCATCACCTGGTTCCTGTTGCCGCAACTGCTGCGCAGGTTCATAGCGGAGTCGCCTGCCACCGACGTCACCGTCGCTGACCCGCCGCCGGCCAAGGTCATCGAAATGGTGCTGGGCCACGAGGCGGACGTCGGACTGATCGCCACCCCCAGCTGGAGCCAGCTGCAGGAGTCCTACCGCTCGTCCCTCAATGTCCTGCATGCCGGCGACCTGCGGATGCTGCTGGCGCTGCCGCCGTCGTTCTCCGACGCGCCGGAGCCGCTTAGCCTGGCGGACCTGCACGCCCAAACGTGGATCATGCCCCGGCGCTCGCTGCGCATCCGGGGCCTCCCCGAACTCTTCGACGCGCTTTGGGAGCGTCTGGGACTCACCCCACCCACCATCCGGCGGGTGGCCACGCTCCAGACGGCCATCCCGCTCGTGGCGTCGGGGATGGGGATTTCCCTGGTGCCGGAGTCGGTCCGGAGCATGGGCACGACGCCGGTCGTGTTGCGCAGCCTGGCCGAGGACGTGCCGCCGCTGCAGGCCGCCGCAATCTGGTCCAGCGAGCGTCCGCCCAGCAGGGCGGTCGAATCGTTCCTCGCCTGCCTGCGCGAGGGAGGCCTGGGCGCGACTCCCTGACAGGTGCCGCAACCGGACCTTTCCTTCCATTGGATGGAAAGGGAGGGACGCAAGCGCCCTTCTGCCGGGCAGGCTGGATGGAAGCCGCCCCAAGGAGTCCCGCCATGCCGCCAGGTCCCTCGCCCCAGGGCAGCCCCCCGGCCGACGGGAAGGGCGCATCGGCCGCCGGGGGAGGCGCCCCGCGGGCCGCTGCGGAAACCAGCCCGGGACTGCACCAGGACATCGGGTGGATCGTCGTCGTCCTTTCCGGAATCGCGGCGGCCATGCACATATGGAAACTGCCCAACGCGCTCGCGGTCATCCAGTCCGAGCTGGGGTTCACGCTCGTGGAGGCTGGACTCCTGATGGGTATCATCCAGGTCGCCAGCATGGCCGGGGGGCTGCTGGTTGCCTGGTCCGGGGAACTGTTCGGCCTGCGCCGACTGCTTGTGGCAGGCCTGGCGCTGCTTTCCGCGGGATCACTGCTGGGAGCGGCCGCCCCGACCGCGGGGATGCTTATGGCATCCCGCGCCGTCGAAGGTGTCGGGTTCCTGCTCTGCACGGTGCTGGCTCCGCCGTTGATCCAGCGCACCTGCCGCCCCGAACGAACCAACATCGCGATGGCAAGCTGGGGCGCCTTCCAGGGAACCGCGACGCTGCTGGGCTTTGCGAGCGCCGCCCTGGCACTGGGAACCATGGGCTGGCGGGGATGGTGGATCGTCATGGCCGCCGTGGCCTTGGCCCCGATGGCCCCGGTGCTGTGCTGGGTTCCGGCGGATCGGCGGACCGCCATGGATTCGGTACGCCAGACCGGGGAGCGCATGCTCACGACCCTGCGCCACCCCGGCCCGTGGATCGCCGGGGCCGTCTTTGCCGCCTACACGGTGCAGTGGATGGCGATCATGGGCTTCCTGCCCACGGTCTACGCCTCAGCCGGCCTGCAGGGGCCGTGGCCCGGCCTGCTCTCCGCGGTGGTGGGCGGGGTGAACGCTCTGGGTGCGCTCGCGTCCGGCGTGCTGATGCAACGCGGTTATCGGGCCCGCGGACTGCTGTTGGCCACCTTTGCCACGATGGCCGCCTCGTCCGTGGTGGTTTTCGCCGTCCCCTGGCCCGCCGGTGCCGCCGGAGTCGCCGGACAGTTCGCCGCCGCCGTCGCCTTCTCGCTGGTAGGCGGCATGGCGCCGGCGGTCCTGACCCGGGTGGCCGTCGACCTCCCGCCGCCGGATGGCTCCGTGCCCGCCGTGATCGGTTTGATGCAGCAGATTTTCAACGTCGGCAACTTCGTGGGCCCACCGCTGCTGGCGGCCATCGCAACGCTCACCGGCGGGTGGCAGTCTACATGGTGGATGACGTGCGGCTTTGGGCTGCTCGGATGCGCCTTGGCGTGGCTGCTTCCCAGGAACCCGGCGGAGGTCGATGCCCGCCCTTCCGCCGCGCCCGCTCCTGCGCCACGCTAGGGAACACACCGCACCGGCACGCCCGCAGGAGGTTCCCATGGCCCCGCGCCCCAGCACCTCGACCATCCCCTCATCCCCCTCCCGCACCACGGATCCGGCCCTCATCCTCGGCCCGATGCTGCGCCATGTGGACGCAACCAGCGCCACCATCTGGGTGGAGACCCGGGATGCGGCCGAGGTCATCGTGCGCTCCGGCCAGGACGAATGGTCCGCACGCACGTTCGCCGCGCACGGCCACCACTACGCGCTCGTAGGGATTGACGGGCTGGCGCCGGGCAGCGTGCGCGCCTACACGGTGGATGTCAACGGCGAGCGCGTGTGGCCCAACGGGAGCGGGTTCCCGCCATCGTCCATCGCCACGCTGGATCCCGGCCGGCCGCTGCGGCTGGCATTCGGGTCCTGCCGCACCAGCGTCCCGCACGATCCCGGGGGGAACCGCACCCACGGGGTGGACTCGCTGCGCGCGTTCGCGCTGCACCTGGCCGCGGACCCGCGGGCTCCGCGGCCGGACCTGGCCCTGTTCCTGGGCGACCAGGTGTATGCGGATTCCACCAGCAGCCAGATGCGGGACTTCATTGCCTCCCGCCGCAGCCTGCGCGAGCCCCCCGGGAAGGAACTGAAGGACTACGAGGAGTACGCGCACCTGTACCGGTTGGCCTGGTCCGACCCGGCGAACCGGTGGCTGCTCTCCACCCTGCCCACTGCCATGCTCTTCGACGATCACGACCTCCGCGATGACTGGAACGCTTCCCTGTCCTGGAAGCGCAAGATGGAAGCGACCGGCTGGTGGCAGGACCGGGTGGTGGCCGGGCTGGGCACGTACTGGGTGTACCAGCATTTGGGCAACCTCTCCCCCGCCGCGCGGGCCGAGGACCCTTTGTGGCAGATGGTCGCCGCGCACGACGGGCCCGGGGAACTGGACCTGACCGGGGAGTTGGACGCGTTTGCCGACCACGCGGACAAGGAACCGGCCAGCTACCACTGGAGCTACCGGTACGACATCGGGGACGTGCGCCTGGTGATGCTGGACACCCGGGCCTCGCGCCAGCTGGAACCAGAGCAGCGGGGCCTGCTGGACGCCGCGGCAATGCAGTGGCTGGACGGGCAGCTGCGCGGCGGGGTGCGGCATCTGCTGATCGGCAGCTCGCTGCCCTTCCTGCTGCCAACCGGGCTGCACAACCTGGAGGCGTGGAACGAGGCGCTCTGCAACGGACGCTGGGGCCGCGGACCGGCGGTGGCCGGCGAGTGGCTGCGCCAGACGTTCGACCTGGAGCACTGGGCGGCGTTCGAGCGCAGCTTCCAGCGGGTCGCGTCCATGGTGGTGGAGCTGGCCAGCGGCCAGCGCGGGCCGGCCCCGGAGACCGTCACCTTCCTGTCCGGGGACGTGCACTACTCCTACGTGGCGGAAGTGGAGCGGGAGGACGCGGCAGGAGGCGGCCAGGCGGCCGGCGCCAGCGGGGAGGGGGCCGGCAGCACCGAAGGTGCGCCCAGCCGCATCCTGCAGGCGGTGTGCTCGCCGGTGCGCAACCCCCTGCCGCGCTGGCTGCGGTTCTTCTCCGCGCTCATGTCCTACGGGCCGGCCGCGGCGGTGGGCGCCCGGCTGGCCCACTCGGCGAAGGTCCCCGACCCGCCCTTCGCGTGGCACAAGGTCAAGGGGCCTTGGTTCGACAACAACCTGGCCGTGCTGGAGGAGGTGCCCGATGGGCTGCTGGTCAAGTGGCACACCGGCGTCGTGGACGAGGGGCGGCATTGGCAGCCGCGGCTGGAGACGGTGGCCGAGCTGGTGCTGGGGGCCCCGCGTTCCCCACGGAGCCCCAGGCACTCCGTGGCCGGAAAGCGGGCCCGGCGCTGACGCCGGAGGCAAGCGGGCCCGGGGCTACTTGCCGCCGAGGTCCAGTCCGCGGGATTCGCGCAGCCCCAGCACGGTTGCGGCAGTCACCAGCAGCAGGAGCACCGTATATACCCCGAAGACGGTGGTTCCGGCGGCCCCAAACCACAGGCCGAAGCCGGCCTGCAGGTAGGCGGCGCTCCCGCCGAAGGCCGCCACGCAGATCGCGTAGGGCACGGCCACCCCGATCGTGCGCACGGAGGTCGGGAACAGCTCGGCGTACACGGCCGGAACGATCGAGGCGGATCCGGCGATGAAGACCAGCATGGCGGCCATCGCCGCGCCCAGCTGCCAGGCGGAGTCGCGGACGAACCAAGTGGCAGGGAAGAAGACGGCGGCGGCACCGAGGGCACTGATGAGCAGCACGGGCTTGCGGCCGATCCGGTCCGAGAGCCGGCCCCACAGCGGCAGCGCGACGATGAACACAAGGTTCGCGCAGACCCCGGCCCACAGCGCCCCCGCCGCGTCGATGCCCAGGATGTTGATGGCGTAGGCCGGGGTGGAGACGCCCCAGACGTAGTAGACCACCGTCATGCCCACAGTGAGGCCGATCACCTGCAGGGCCTGGCGCCAGTGCCGGGCCAGGTCGGCGAACAGACCGCCGCGGGCCGGAGCAGCATGGCCCGCCACGACGCCGTCGTGCGCCGCGGCCGGAGCCTGCTCCGCCGCCTTCCTGGCCTCGAAGACCTCGGACTCGTCCATGCGGGAGCGCATGAGCAGTGCCACCAGGCCCAGCACCGCGCCCAGCAGGAACGGGATGCGCCAGCCGAATTCCGCCATCTGGCTCTTGGCCAGCAGGGTGGAGAGCACCGCGCCCAGCAGGGTGCCGAACAGGATTCCGGCGGTGCCGGAAACGTAGATCAGCGACGCCCAGTACCCGCGTCGGGAGGCCGGGGCCATCTCCGAGAGGTAGGTCTGGGCACTGGGCAGCTCACCACCGTGGGCCAGGCCCTGGATCAGGCGGGCAATGAGCAGCATCAGGGACGCGCCGGCGCCAATAGATTCGTACGACGGCGTGAGGCCAATCGCCAATGACCCGAGCGAAGCCAGTCCCACGCACAGGGTCATGGACGCCTTGCGCCCCACCCGGTCCCCAATCCACCCGAACACGAATCCGCCAAACGGCCTCGCGACAAAGCCGACGGCGAAGATCGCCAGCGTCGCAAGGAACGCGCTGGAAGGGTCCTGCTTGCTGAACAGCTGCGTGGAGATGAACGAGGCGAAGGTCGCGTAGACGGCCCAGTCGTACCATTCGACGGCGTTGCCGGCCCCGGTGCCGAGGAGCGTCTTGAGGACGCCGTTGCGCCGCGGGGTGCCGGGCGCCGCTCCGGCAGGGAGCCCGGACGGTGCGGAGTTGAGGGTGGTGGCCATGGGGGTCTCCTGGGTGTGTCGGGGGGTCGGAGTCGCGGGCAGGCAAAGCAGGTGCCCCTAGGGGCGGGTGGCGGCGAGGCGCTCGAGCGCCAGCCGCGCGTAGAGGGCCGTACCCTCAGGCAGCACAGCGTCGTCGAACAGCGCATACGGGGAGTGGTTGTAGGCGGCCTCAGCGTGGTCGGTCCCGTCCGGGACGGCGGAGAGGAACAGGAAGGCCCCGGGCACTTCCGCCAGGACCCGGGAAAAGTCCTCCGAGCCGGCCAGCGGGTTCGCCAGCTCGCGGTAGCGCCCGGCTCCCAGGAGCTCGTCGACGGCGCGGCGGGCAAAGGCGGACTCCGCCCCGTCATTGACGGTCAGCGGGTACTCCTCGCAATAGTCCACCGTGGCGGCGAGCCCGTGGGCGGCGGCTATGGATTCCAGCAGCCGCGGCACGGAGGCCTTGAGCCGGGCCTTGGCCTCCGGGGAGAACGATCGGATGGTCGCCTCCAGGCGGGCGGTTTCGGGGATGACGTTGCGCTTGGTCCCGGCCTGGAGCATGCCAACGGTGACGACCACCGGGTCGAAGACATCGAACTGGCGGGTGACCATGGACTGCAGGGCCATGACCATTTCCGCCGCGACCGTCACCGGGTCCTTGGCCGCGAACGGGGCGGAACCGTGACCGCCGGCGCCGTGGACGGTGACGAACAGGCCGTCGGAGGAGCTCATCACCGCTCCGGGGCGGGACATGACCGTCCCGCCGGCGGCCATGGAACTCATGACGTGCAGCCCATAGGCCGCGGCGGGCCGGCGCCCGGCCGCGTCCAGGACGCCCTCGCGGAGCATGACGCCGGCCCCGTCGAAGCCTTCCTCGCCAGGCTGGAACATCAGCACGACGTCGCCGGCAAGCTGGTCGCGGCGGGCAGCGAGCAGGTTTGCGGCACCGACAAGCATGGACGTGTGCAGGTCATGTCCGCACGCGTGCATCGCCCCCTCGGTCCGGGACGCATAGTGGACGCCGGTCTTCTCCTGGACGGGCAGGGCGTCCATGTCGCCGCGGAGCAGGACCACGGGCCGCTCCCCGGCGTCCCCGCCGCCCCCGGCGTCCGCGCCGGTCCCGCGCAGGACGGCGGTGACGGAGGTGGTGTCCACGCCGGTGGAAACCTCGTAGCCGAGGCCGTCCAGCGCGGCGAGGACCTTCTCCTGCGTGCGCGGCAGCTCCAGCCCGATCTCCGGCTCCCGGTGCAGCCGGTGGCGCAGGTCTGCGATGTCGCCTGCAAGGGCGCGCGCATCGTCCAGGAGGGAAACGGTCAGGTCGGCGGAGGAAGCAGGCAGGGCCACGTGCTGTCCTTTCAGTTGCGGAGTCTTACCAAGAGAGTGCCGTGACGTGGATCACCCGGAGGGCATATCCTTGGAAAACTGCACTTAGCCTGTGAAAAAGCGAAGGATCCTGCATGGAGCTGCCCCTCCACGACTTGGAACTGCTCCATGCCCTGCAAATTGCACCGCGCGCCAGCTGGACGCAACTGGGGGCCGCACTGGGCCGTCACCCCACCACGCTCGCCGCCCGGTGGGAGCGGCTCCGCGGCGACGGTATCGCTTGGGTGACCGCGCACTTGGGGACCACGGGCGCCCAGGGGCACACCGCGTTCATCGGCGTCGAATGCCGTCCCGGCCAGCGGGCCGAGGTGCTGGAGCGGCTGTGCGCGGACCCCGGCATCGCCACCGTGGAGGAATCGGCCCGCGCGTGGGACCTGCGCCTGACCGTGGTCTCCACCAGCTGGCAACAGCTGACGCGCGAGGTGGTGCCCCGGGTGCGGTCCGACGCGGCGATCCTGCGCACGCAGGTCACGGTCGCCACGCGACTGTACGCGATCGGCGGCAACTGGCGGCTGGACGTCCTCTCGCCCGAGCAGCAGCGCCGCGTCACGGCGTTGCGCACGGGCATCACGCGGCCCCCCGGGGCCACCCCGCCCCGCCTGGACCGCATGCTGGCCGTGCTCGCCCGCGACGGGCGGGCCTCCGCGGCGGAGATTGCGGAGGCGGCCGGCACCCACCCCACCACGGCGGCCCGGCACCTGCGCGAGGCCATCGAGACCGGGCTGGTGGGGCTGCGCTGCGAACTGGCGCAGGAACACTCGGGCTATCCGGTGGCGTGCCAGTGGTACGTGCGGGTTCCCCCGGCGCAGCTGGAGGCGGCCGTGCAGTACCTGCGCACGTACCGGACCCTGCGCCTGTGCGCCTCGACCACGGGCGACTCGAACCTGACGTTCTTCCTGTGGCTGCGCACGCCGTCGGACATCGTCGAGATCGAAGCAGGCCTGCAGTCCGCCGCGAGCGGGGTCCAGGTGGTCGAATCCGACGTCGGCGTGCGGACCCACAAGCGCATGGCCTGGATGCTGCGGGAGGATTCGACGGCGACCGGAGAAGTGGTCATCTGAGCGGCTGCCGGGCCGGCAACCCGGGCCGCTCCCGTCAGCCGGTCTGGGCCGATGTTTCCGGAAAGCCCGGCAGGTGGGGGTCGGAGCTTTCGTCCGCAACAGGTTGCAGGCTGAGGCCGAAAAGGACCTCCAAAGCCTCTATGTACTGATCCTGCCGTCCTGCCGCGGCCAGTTCCCTGGCCCGGACACTGGGCACGTGAAGCAGCTGCCGAACCATGCGCCGGAGGGCAAACTGCACTTCCTCGGCGGTGGCCGTGCACCCATGCCGGTCCCTCACGCGCGACATTTCCAGGGCGAGGACCTGCTGAATATAGCCGCGCAGGGCCACCACGGCCGCATCGACGGCACGCAGCTTCTGCTGCTCCTCAAAGCAGCGGGCGGCTTGCCGGACCATGTCGCTGGCGAGCATAAACTGCTCCGCCTCTTCGCGGGGCGCCGCGAGCCTTACGGAATCGAGGGTGATCAGCTCGACTTCCGGCAGGGTCCGCACGTCGGGATCGAAGTCGTGGTCCAGGGCCAGGTCGATGATGGCCAGGCGGCGCGGTGCTCCCGCCCTGAATTCTTCCAGGGCGGCAGCGTCGATGCGCGGACCGGCTCCGCTGCAGCCGACAACGACGTCGGCCCCGCCGATTGCCGCCGGCAGGTCAGCGCGGGTCAATGCCCTGGCGCCGCGGGCGGCCGCGAACTCCTCTGCACGGCCTGAGCGGGAGTAGACGGAGATATTTGAACACCGCCGCGCTTTGAGCGCGGCTATGGTGCAGCCGGCATAGGCTCCCGTGCCCATCACTACGGCGGACGCAGCAGACAGGTCGGCATGCCGGGAACCGCTGATGGCCCGTTCAATGGCTACGGCGATGATGGAGCGGCCGGCACCCCCCAGGTCGGTCCGGGCGCAGATGTCCTTGGCGGTACGGGAGGCCGCCTGGAACAGGCGGACCAGGGTGCCGCAGGCGGTTCCTGCCGCCTGGGCCTGGATGAGGGCCCGCCTGACCTGGCCGGCGATCTCCCGCTCCCCCGCAACAGCGGAATCGAGCCCGGCCGCCACGGCAAAAAGGTGCTCGGCCACCGCTGGTCCGGTATGGCGGACAAACGATGGCAGGACATCCGACGGCAACGGCCCCGAATGCTCCCGGATGTGGGCTGCCAGCGCGGAAAACACAGCATCGGTGTCCTGGGCGGAGGCGACCTCGCAGTAGATTTCGAAGCGGTTGCAGGTGGCCAGCACCACGGTTCCGCGGATCGCCGCACGGGCCGCGGCATCCACTGATGATGCAAGGTGCGTGGGCCCCGCCCGGAGCCGGGCCAGGATTTCCAGGCCCGTGTTCCGGTGGGTCGCAACCAGGGCAAGGAGCACCGGTTCCCTTGCCTGGAAGCCGGGCAAGGGAGAGGCGGAACCAGGATATTCAGACAACACTGCCTCCTTGCTCAAAACTTCTTGCTCAGAACTTCCTGCTCAGAAGTTGCCCGGCATCTGCCGCCCGTACAGCCATCCGGACGCAATGCCTGGCTACAGGATCATCCGGCCACCTTTGGAAAATCTTCAGGACACCTGTAGTCGCCGCCCGGCACCCGCCGCCGGCAGGCCCGGAGCAGTGTGCGGCATTGATTTCTGTGCGGCATCGATTTGAAGGTCCCGTACGTTGGACTCTGTAGTTGAACCCGCGCGGCTACATGCCGCAGGGCCACCGATCTCCTGAAGGGACCCATGCCTGACGACCCCGACCCGGCCGCCCCGCTGCACCGCACCCAGGACCCCGCCCCCGGGGCGCGGAAAGCGCGCACCCTCGTCGTGCTCGGGATCGACGGCGCCGGGAAGACGACGGCCGCACTGGCCCTGGTCGCTGCCGAGCGGATGGCGGGGCGGCCGGCGGTCCTGGTCCGCAACCCGGCCGGGCGGCGCTGGCTGACGCGGGTGGCCGACCGGCTGGGCGTGGCCGTGCCGGCGCTCTTGGCTGACCGTTTCGAGACCGTGGTGCGCAGCGTGAACGTGCTGGTGGCCCACCTCCGGGGGGCCCTGTTCGGCCGGAAGACCCGCGCCGGCGGAAAGCCCGGCGGACTGGTGGTCATGGACCGCCACCTGGCCTGCCAGCTGGCGCTGCGGGAGGTCCGCGGGTTGCCGCAGGGGTGGTCCCTGGCCTGGCTGGAGGGATTGCTGCCTGCCCCGGACGACGTCGTGCTGCTGGACGTGCCCGCGGAGGAGGCCTACGCGCGGATCCACGCGCGCGGGGAGGACCACGAGTCGCTGGCATACCTGCGGGCCGCCCGCACCGCGTACCTGAAGCTGGCCGCAGCCGAGGGATGGCACGTGGTGGACGGATCCGGAACGCCGGAACAGGTGGTCCAGGGGCTGCGCGCCATCCTCCGGTAGGGACCGCGGGAGGGCAGCCTCAGGGCAGGTGCCCGCGGGCATGGTGGCCAAGATACGGGGAAAGGCACGGTGGAGAAAGCGCAGTATGGCAGGATTCCCGCATGAGCGTGCGCCTGCTGTTCCTTGCCGATACCCACGTGCCCAAGCGTGCCCGGGCCCTGCGTCCGGAGCTGTGGGAGGCCATCGAGGCGGCGGACGTGGTGTTCCACGCCGGCGACTGGGTGGACGCCGCGCTGCTGGACGAACTGGAGCGGCGGTCGCGGCGGCTGGTGGGCGTCTGGGGCAACAATGACGGACCGGACCTGCGGGCGAGGCTGCCTGAGGTGGCCCGGGTGGAGATCGGCGGCGTCCGCTTCGCAATGGTCCATGAGACCGGTTCCGCGCAGGGCCGCGAAAAGCGGTGCGCGGCGCGGTTCCCCGACGCCGACGTGCTGGTGTTCGGGCACAGCCACATTCCGTGGGACACCGCAGCGCCAAACGGCTTGCGCCTGCTCAATCCCGGCTCGCCCACCGACCGCCGCCGCCAGCCGGCCTGCACGTACATGACCGGGACCATCGGGGACGGCGGGTTGCGGGACGTGGTGCTGGTGCCGCTGGGGCAGGCCCCGGCCTCCGGGCGCCCGCCGGCAGATCCATAAGCGCGCGGTGCACCCGCCCGCGGCCTCACGGCCCGCACGCGCAGGCACGCTTCCCGCCCGGGGCGCCGGGAACCTTTCCCGTCAGGTCCCGGGGGCCTGGATGAAGCGGCTGGCCTCCAGCCGGCCGCGTTCGGCGTCGGTGAGCGCGCGGGAAGACCGGCCGTCCTCCGCCATGGGAACGATCACCGCCCGGCCGTCGAACACGGCCGTATCCCCCTGGTAGCCCACGTGCCGGACGGTGAAGGACTTGGTGCCGATCCGCTCGATGCCCACGGCAACCACCATCTCCGGCCGGTAGTCGGCTTGGGCGAGGTAGTCGACGCTGAGCGAGGCGACCACGATGCCGCCACGGAATCCGGCCAGCTCGGGCTGGGCCCGGGTCCAGCGGACGCGTGCCTCCTCCATCAGCGTGACGATGCGGGCGTTGTTCAGGTGGCCGTTGGCGTCCTGGTCGGACCAGCGCAGGGCAACAGTGATGTCGGTGTGGCTCACGGTTCCGATCCTACGGCGCAGCGGCGTCCGGTCCCGGGCCGGGAACGGCTTCAGGACAGGATGTCCTTGGTGGCGAACCTGGCCCAGGCCAACCCGCCGAAGAGCAGGACGTAACCGGCCTGCAGCGCCGCGTTCTCCCCGAACGAATCCCACAGGACCGGCTGGCGCAGCAGGTCGGCGAACCCCATCCAATGCTCGGTGAACAGCCAGGGGTGCAACCAGTCCAGCTGCGGCAGCTGGCCCATGATCTGGGCGGCGACGGAGAGCACCGCCGTGGCCGCCATCGCCCCCACCGGGACATCGGTCAGGGTGGAGACGAACAGCCCCACCGCCGCGAGACCCAGCAGGGATACTGCGGCGTAGGCGGTCACCAGGCCCAGCCGGAGGAACGATTCGCCCAGCGGGATCGTGTCCCCCGAAAGCAGCGCGACCGGACCGGCCGGGAAGAGCAGCAGCCCGATGCCCACGCCGCACAGCGCCACCATGGCGGTCGCCGCCACGCAAAAGGCCGCCGCCGCCGCGTACTTGATCAGGAGCAGCCGCGCCCGCGAGGCCGGTGCCAGCAGCAGGTAGCGCAGCGTGCCGTTGCCGGCCTCCCCCGCGATGGTGTCCCCGGCGACGACGGCGACCGTCAGCGGCAGGAACAGGGGAATGCTCACCAGCATCCCCACGAGCGCGACGAACAGCCCGTTGCCGGCGACCCGGTCCAGGAATGCCGGCCCGCGTCCGGCCGGCGGCCCGGATGTGAGCCGGACGGCGAGCGCGATCAGCACCGGGACTGCGCCAAGCGCCAGCAGCATGGCCCACGTGCGGCGCCGGCGGAAAACCAGCGCCAGTTCCGAGGCGAGCAGGCCGCCCCGGGACCCGGCCCGGTGGGGCGCGCCGCTATTGGGCAACATCGAACCCCTCCCCCGTCAGCTCCACAAACCGTTCCTCGAGGCTGGGCCTCTCCACCGCAAATCCGCGCACCCGCACCCCGGCGTCCACCAGGGCCGCGACGATCCGTTCGGGTTCCGGGGCCCCGGCCGCAAGCGGAGCCCGGACGACGGCGTCATCCCCGCCTTCGGCGAGGGTGCCCGCACCGGCACCGTCCTCCGGAGCCAGGCCGAGCCCGGCGAGCACCGCGCGTGCCGCGGGCCCGTCCGGCGTGTTGACCCTGACCCGTCCGGCGCCGCCGGACCGCAGCTCCGCCAGGGTCCCCTGCGCCACCCGATTCCCGGCGCTCATCACCGCGGCGTGCGTGCACATCTGTTCGATCTCGCCGAGCAGGTGGCTGGAGACGAACACGGTGGTTCCCTGCCCGGCCAGTGACGCGATCAGGCTGCGCACCTCGCGGGTTCCCTGCGGGTCCAGGCCGTTCGTGGGCTCGTCAAGGACCAGCAGCTGGTGCCGGACGGCCAGCGCGTTGGCGATTCCGAGGCGCTGTTTCATGCCGAGGGAATAGGCGTGGACGGCCAGCCGGGCGGCCCGGCCCAGCCCCACGGTGTCCAGGGCGCGGTCCACACGCCGGGCCCGGGTGGCCGGGTCGGCGCGGCGGTTGGCGGCGTCGAGCCGCATGAGGTTGGCCCGTCCGGACAGGAAAGGGTAGAAGGCAGGCCCCTCGACCAGCGCGCCCACCCCGGGCAGCACCTCCAGTGCGGCGGACGGCATGGGACGGCCGAGCACGGTGATGGAGCCGCTGGTGGGTGCGGCCAGCCCCAGCAGCATCCTGATGGTGGTGGTCTTGCCGGAGCCGTTGGGGCCAAGGAAACCGAACACGGAGCCGTAGGGGACGGCCAGGTCGAGGCCGTGGACCACCTTCCGTTGCCCGAACGCCTTGGTCAGCCGGTGCGTGTGGATCGCCAGATCCCCCTCCGGGGACGCCGCACTCACTCCTGTCCGGCCACGGCCTGCAGCCGCTCCGTCGGGACCGATCCGGCAAAGACCCGTCCGTCGTCGGCCACCAGCACATTGACCAGCGAGGTATGCAGCAGCCGGCCGCCGTCGACCTCCGTGGCGAGTTGGCCAAGCAGCGCGGGGTCCTTCAGTTCGGCGGGGACGCATTCGGAGGGAACCCGAACGACCGTGTCCCAGCCCTCTCCGTCCATCACGACGCCCTGGCCGGCGGTGCCGTCCGAGGGTTCCCCGTTCGCCCCTTCGCCCGCGCCGCAGCCGTGTTTCCGGTCCCCGTCCTCCGGGCCGGTCCCGGGTGCGGGCCGTTCCTCCACCGTGGCGCCGGCCGGCGGTTCGAAGTCGAACAGGGCGGCGTCCGGTGCCTGGGGCGTGAAGGAGGTGTATTCGAGGTCAAGCGCCGGGTCCGCCTGGTCCACGGCCCCGACAGTGACGGCCAGGGGCACTCCCGTTTCCGCGTCGACTCCAATGGCCACATCCGCCACCAGGGTCTGCTCCTCCGGCTTGGGGGTCAGCCGAAGGGTGTACACGGCACGGCCCGCGACGGTTTCCCCTTCCTCCACGGTGAAGTTAGTGCTGGGTTCGGCTTCATCCACCAGCTTCCCGGCGATCTGCTCCGGTGTGGGAGGCTCCCCGGCGGATTCGCCGTACCAGTGCCGCTTTGCCTCCTGCTTCGCCTCGGACGGCGGCTGCGGCAGGGTGGTGTGGACGGCGGTATTCTCCGCGGAGCTGTAGCGCCAGTAGCTGGTGCCGTTGAGGATGTAGTTCTCCTCATCGGTCCCGTCCATCACCTGCACCCGCATCCTGTCGGGGCCGCCGGAAAAGACCCGCGCCTCATGCGTGCCGGAGAGCAGGGCCAGCTTCTCCGCCAGGTGGGCGTACCCGCCCTCGGGTGGAGCGTCGGTCGGGGCGTCCGAGGGCGGGGCGCCCGGCTGGCTGTGCCCGTCCTGCCCGGGCAACTGCGGCAGCCCCAGGTTGGCGGTCTTGCGCAGGTGTCCGGAGAACGCGGCGCCCTCGGAGGAGGCCATCATGGCGATCACCTGTTCCGGGCTCTTGTCCGGCAGGTCCTGCGCCGCGGCGGTCAGCGGGGAAGCCAGCGCGTACGCGGCGATTATCGCCGGCACCGCGGCGGCAGGCATCCATTTCTTCAGCACAACGGGTTTCATGGCCATCATTCCATTCCAAAGGCTTGATACAGCCACGGTACGCCGGGCTCCGGCCCCGGGCGATGCGGGGAACCCACAAAAAGTCGGGCCGGGTGACGTGGCCGGGGCCTGCCGCTACATCCGGTTCTTGGTCTTTGCCGTCGCCGGGGCCGTCCAGGGATCCTCCGGCCAGGGGTGCTTCGGATAGCGGCCCCGCATCTCCGCGCGGACCTGCGCGTAGGGTCCGGACCAGAAGGACGCCAGATCGTCCGTCACGGCCAGCGGCCGCCCGGCCGGGGAGAGCAGATGGAACAGCACCGGCACCCGCCCGGCGGCCAGCCGCGGGGTCTCGGCCCACCCGAAGCACTCCTGAAGCTTCACCGCCACCACCGGCCGGCCGGCGTCGTCCACGTCGGGGTAGTCCACGCGCACCCACGAACCGCTGGGTACCTGAAGCCGCTCCGGGGCCAGTTCCCCAAACCGGGACGCCTCCGGCCACGGCAGCAGCCGCCGCAGCGGTTCGGCCAGGTCGATCCCGCCCGCCGCCGCTCCCGCGGCCAGCTTCTCCATCTCCGGCGCCAGCCACTCGCCCAGCCGGGCCAGCAGTGCGGATTCGGAGACATCCGGCCACGGCGCGCCCAGCTCCCGGCGGACCAGGGCCATGCGGCGGCGCAACGCGTCCGCGGCGGGCGACCAGCCAATGATCCCCAGGCCCCCCGCCGCCAGGGCCCGGGCCACTGCCTCCCGCCCTTCCGCGACGGAGGGCCGCACAGGCGTCGAGGACAGCACGATCGCCCCCAGCCTGCGCTCCCGGCGCGCGGTAACCCGGCCGGCGTCGAACCGCGCCTCGACGCGCCCGGTGAGCAGGTGCCCGGCGGCAGCTTCCGCCGTCTCAGCCCCCAACGGTGCCGCCGCGCGGATGACCGCGCCCGTTCCCGCCGCGTCGCGGCCCTGGGCGCGGGAGACTTCCGCGACGGCCAGCCATTCGTACCCTGCCAGCGCGCTGCCGGCCGGCAGCCCGGCCCGCGTGCCGGAGGCCAGCAGGTATGTCCCGTCCGCCACCCGGTGCGCCACCCGCTCCGGGAACGCGAGCGCGACGACGAACCCCGGCGCCTCCGCGGCCGGCACCGGGCCGGCGGGTTCGCCCGGGGGAACGGTGCCGGGGACCTGCTCCCGCGCAAGGCCCTCCAGCCGCCGGGTTTCCTCCCTCCAGCGCCGGGCGGCCGGGTCCTTCCCCGAGCGGAGCCCGGCCAGCAGCCGGGTCAGGTCGGCCCCCGGGGCGCGCAGGTCCGTAGACACCATGGCGACGACCTCCGCAGCGGCGCGCCGGCCCTCCTGTCCGGGGCCACCCGGCCGTGCCGCACTCTCCGGCTGGGCCGAACTGTCCAGGAGCACAGAGTCCTTCAGGAGCACAGCACCGTCCAGCAGGGCGCGTGCCAGCCGCGGATCAGCGGGGATGCGGGACAGGGTCCGGCCAAGGTCCGTGGCGCGGCCGGAACTGTCCAGCGCGCCCAAGTCCTGCAGGGTCCGGACTGCGTCCGCCAGCGCCGCCGGCGGCGGGGCGTCCGGCAGGGCCAGCCCCTCCCCGCCGGGCGCACCCCAGCAGGCCAGGACCAAGGCGGCGCCGGTCAGGTCGGCGGCAGCGATCTCCGGGGTCGGGTGGGCGGGCGCGGCCGCGAAGCCCTTCTGGTCGTAGCAGCGGATGACAGTGCCGGGCCCTTGCCGGGCCGCGCGGCCGGCGCGCTGCTCGGCGGAGGCGCGGGAACAGGAGACGGTCACCAGTCCGGTCATGCCGCGGGCGGTGTCGCGGCGGGGTTCGCGCGCCAGCCCGGAGTCCACGACCAGCCGGACGCCGGGAACGGTGAGCGAGGATTCGGCCAATGCGGTGGAGACAATGATTCGGGGCCGGCCGCCGGGGCCGCGGCCGGAAACGGCGCGGTCCTGCAGGTCCGGGGCCACCTGTCCGTGCAGTTCCAGCACCTCCGCGCCGCCCTCGGGCCGGCTGCGGCCGCGGTCCCTGAGGCGGGCGGCCACGTGGGAAACCTCCCGGGCGCCGGGGACAAACACCAGCGCGTCGGTGCACGGGTCAGTGGCCAGTGCCTCGGCGTGCGCTGCAGCCGCCGTGTCCGCCACGTGGTCCAGGAAGGCGCGGGACACCCCGCGCCCGTCCAGGCGCGGGGTGGCGGCCGGCGCCCAGCGCACCTCCAAGGGATGCAGCGCCGAGGGGCAGTCGACCACCGGAGCCGGCCCGGTTCCGCCCGCCCCCAGGAGGGACGCGAACCGCGGCGCGTCCAGCGTCGCGGACATCGCCACCAGGGTGAGGTCCCCGCGCAGCTGGCGGACTTCACTGAGCATGCCCAGCAGCAGGTCGGTTTCCAGTCCGCGTTCGTGGACCTCGTCCAGGACCACCGCGTCGGTGCCCTCCAGGCCGGGGTCGGCCAGCAGGCGGCGCACCAGGATGCCGGGGGTGACGAATTCGACCAGCGTCTCCGGACCCGCGCGGCGCTCGCCGCGCACCGTGTATCCCACGCGCCCGCCCAGGCTGCCCCCATCCGGCCCGGTGCCTTCCTGCCCGGAGCCTTCCTGCCCGGTGCCTTCCTGCCCGCGGCCATCCAGGAAGGCCAGGCGCCGGGCGGCCGAGCGCGCGGCGACGCGGCGGGGCTGGGTGACCACGACGCGCGGGTTCCGGAGGCCTCCACCTGCCGGGGCCAGCAGGTTGGCGACCAGCGGCGGCACCAGGGTGGTCTTGCCCGTGCCGGGCGGGGCCTGAACGACGGCAGCGGCCGCCGGCGCTCCCGGGCGCAGCACCGCGGCGAGCCGGCCCAGCGACCGGGCAAACACGAGTCCGTCCCCCATGGCCTCCAGATCGAAGGGGCGGGCGGAGCGGGGTGGGCGAGGCGGGGCAGGAGTCACCCGTCTATTCTGTCCGCACCGGCACCAAACGCCGCCCGCCACCTAGCCACATTCCATAAGAAGGCCCACAATCGAAGCATGTGAGGGAGGACACCCTTCGGCAGCGCCAAAACCACATGCGAAAAGCCAAAAATCGCTCTTTGTTCGAAAAGGGGATTGTGCATTTCCACTTGTTCGACCGTGCCAATTTGGGCACCTGCACATGATCCCTCTCACCTAGCGCATTTAGGGTAAGGGGCGGTTCAATTCACGGAGATGCGTCTCCCACATCAGAAGCGGCACATGAATTCACAACCCGAGCTCCAGAAATCCCTGAAGCCCCGCCATCTTTCCATGATCGCCATCGCCGGCGTCATCGGTGCGGGCCTGTTCGTTGGCTCCGGCGCGGCCATCCAACAGGCCGGCCCCGCCATCCTCGTTGCCTACGCGGCTGCCGGCCTCGTCGTCGTCCTCGTCATGCGCATGCTTGGCGAAATGGCCGCCGCCAACCCGGAAACCGGCTCCTTCTCCGCCTATGCCGACAAGGCGCTGGGCCGGTGGGCCGGGTTCAGCATCGGCTGGCTCTACGCCTGGTTCTGGATCATCGTGCTGGGCATCGAAGCCACCGCGGGCGCGGCGATCATGCACCGCTGGATCCCCGGCGTCGACCAGTGGGTGTGGGCCCTGATTTTGATGGTGCTGCTGACCCTGACCAACGTCTGGTCCGTGAAGTCCTACGGCGAATTTGAGTTCTGGTTCGCCTCCATCAAGGTCGCAGCGATCTTCCTGTTCCTGATCGCCGGCGCCGCGGCCATCATCGGCCTGGTCCCCGGGGTCGAGGCCCCGGGCCTGAGCAACCTCGTCGGCCAGGGCGGCTTCATGCCCAACGGTGCGGATGCGGTCCTGGCCGGCGTGCTCGTCGTTGTCTTCTCCTTCTTCGGCGCGGAGATCGCCACCATCGCCGCCGGCGAGTCGGAGCACCCCGTGGACGCCGTCAAGAAGGCCGTGAAGTCCACCGTCTGGCGCATCCTGCTCTTCTACATCGGTTCCGTGGCGATCGTGGTGACCCTGCTCCCGTGGGATGACGCCTCCGTCGCGAAGAGCCCCTATGTCGCGGTCATCGAACTGTTCGGCATCCCGGCCGCCAGCACCATCATGGATGTCGTCGTCCTCACCTCGGTGCTCTCCTGCCTCAACTCCGGCCTCTACACCGCCAGCCGCATGATCTTCTCCCTCTCCACCCGCGGCGACGCCCCGCGGGCCTGGAGCCGTATTTCCAAGCGCGGCGTGCCGGTGTCCGCGGTGCTGGCCTCCACCGTGGTCGGCTTTATCACCGTGGGGATGAACTACATCGCTCCGGACACCGTCTTCCTGTTCCTGGTGAACACCTCCGGCGCCATCGCCCTGTTCGTCTGGCTGGTCATCGCCACCTCACAGCTGGTCCTGCGCCGCCGCGCCGAGGCCGCCGGGGCCGAGGTCCCGCTGAAGATGTGGCTGTTCCCGTACCTCACCTGGGCCTCGATCATTGCCATCGTCGCCATGACCGTCGGCATGCTGTTCGTGGACGCCACCCGCGAATCGCTGCTGCTGTCCCTGCTGCTGGCGGCCGTGGTGGTCGGCATCGGCCTGTGGCGGTACCGCCTGCACCACCCGGCACCGCTGGACCACGAGACCGAGGTCCGTGCCGAACTGCTGGAAGAGGACGCGGAAAGCCACGTCCACAACCCCTAGCCCACCGGCACTCCTTCCTTAGGGCCCCGCCGCCCCCTCCCCGGGGGCGGCGGGGCCCTGCGCCGTTGAACGGGTTCCCGGGCGGGGGCGCGGTGCCGTTCGTCAGCCACGAACGGAGAGACCACCGGTAAGGTTTATGGGGACCCGGATCCGCCGGGCCCACCGCCCACCGCTTCCCTGGAGGTCACTTCGAACCGCCCTCCAGCATCCGTCCCGACCCTCCCGTGGGTGCTCGCCGGCATCGTGATCCTGGCCCTGATCCTGCGCGCACCGATCATCGCTCCGACCGCGGTGATCGGCGGCATCCGGGCCGACACTGGGCTCTCGGCCGCCGGCGCCGGCCTGCTGACCGGGCTGCCCGTGCTGCTCTTCGCGCTGGCCACCCCGCTGGCGACCCGGACCATCCGCCGCTTCGGCCCCGAGGCGGCCGTGGTGCTGTGCCTGGCCGGAGTGCTCGCCGGCACCGCCATCCGGTCGGCCGGCCCGGCCGCCGTCGTGCTGGCCGGGACCGCCGTCATCGGAGCGGCCATCACCGTGGGCAACATCGCGGTCCCGGTGCTGATCCGCCGTGACGTTCCCCCGAAGCGGATCGCCATGGCCACCGGGATATACATCGCGGCCATGAACGTCGGATCCATGGCCGTGCTGTTGAGCGTCCCGCCGCTGGCCAATCTGCTCGGCTGGCGGTGGGCCATCGCCGCATGGGGAATCGTGACCGCCGCCGGCTTGGCCTGGTGGCTGCCCCGCGCCCGCCGCCGCCCTGCGGATGAGGCGCCCGCCGGGAGGCTGGCCGGCACCGCGTCCCCGCATCCCGCGGACCAGGGGCCGACGGCGGAAGCCTCCGCGGCCGGGCCCGGGACGGGTGGGCTCGGGACGGGTGGGCTCGGGACGGGTGGGCTCGGGACCGGCGGGGTCCGCGCAGGCGGACCCGGTGCGGCGGCACGGACGGACACCGCGCGCATCCGGAGGATCACCGTCCTGCTGGCACTGGCCTTCAGCGGCCAGTCCGCCGCCTACTACGCCACCACGGCCTGGCTGCCGCTGATGCTGTCACAGACGCGCGGACTGGAACCGACCGCGTCGGGAGCCTCCGCCTCGCTGTTCCAGATCGCCGCCATCGTCGGCGCCCTCGGGGTCCCCCTCCTGGCGGCCCGCACGAAGATCTGGATTCCGACGGCGCTGGTCGGGCTCTTCTGGGTGGTGCTGCCGATCGGCCTGCTCGCCGCGCCGGCGGGGTACGTCCTCTGGTCGGTCGCTGGAGGCATCGCCCAAGGCGGAGGATTCACCGCCGTCTTCTCGATCATTTCCATGGTCATGCGCAGCAATGCCGAAACGGCTTCCGCCTCCGCCCGCGTCCAGGTCAGCGCCTACCTCACCGCGACCTGCGCGCCTCCGGCGGCCGGCTGGCTCAACACCACCACCGGAGGCTGGAGCGCCCCGCTGCTCCTTATCCTCGCGGCCACGCTGGTCTACTCCGTCGGGGCGCTGCTGGCGGCCCGTCTGGCGGAGCGTTCCTAGGGGCTGGTACGGTCCCGGAGGAGGGCCCCTCATCGAGGCGCACGACGTCGAACCCGACCGCCGGCGCTTCGCCGACTACAGGAAGCCGTGGAACGCGCCATGACCGAACGCACCGAAATCACCGGCACCGTGGCCGACCTCAACGGCGAGCCCCATCTGGTGCTGTCCCGCACCCTCGACGGGCGGGCGTCCGACGTGTGGCTCGACCTCACCGACTCCGACCGGCTGGGGCGATGGATCGGGCACTGGGAGGGGGATCCCTCGAGCGGGACCGTGCAGTTCTTCATGACGGCCGAGGCCAACGACCCCCGGCCGGAGCGGTGCACAATCCTCCAATGCGACCCGCCCCGCCGGTTCGCCTGCGAGACGTCGGTGGAAGGCGACGCCTGGTACCTGTGGTTCGAGCTCGCGGAGGCCGGCGGCACGACGACGCTCACCTTCGGCCAGCGCCTGAACCCCACCGATGACGTGGGCTCGATCGGGCCGGGATGGGAGTACTACCTTGACCGGCTGGAGGCGGTGCGCGCCGGCAGGGACACTTCGACCGTGGCGTGGGGGGACTATTTTCCGGCGCTGCAGCCGGCCTACCTGCGCCTGGTCGCCTCCGGCTAGGCCCCGCAGGACTTGCGCCACCAGCCCGGGCTTCCTTCCCCGGCCCGCCGGCCGGGACTATTTCCGGCCGGCGGCCTATCATGGCCGTGGAGACGATGGCAGGGGGCGCAGATGGCGGAACCCGGTTTTCTGGTCTCGGTGAATACCGCGGCCGGCAGTGCCAACAGGCGTGCGATCGATGCCGCCCTCGAGGTGCTCCGGCACCAGCCTGCCGGCGTCGAGGTGGCCGACACCGCCAGCGTCGAGGAGCTGGACCGTGCGTTGGAGGGCCTCGACGGGCGGCGGCTGGTGGTGCTGGGCGGGGACGGTTCCCTGCATGCCGCAGTGCAGTGCCTCCACAGCAGGGGCCGGCTCAAGCAGAGCGGTCCGATCGGGCTGGTCCCGCTGGGAACCGGAAATGACCTGGCCGGGACGCTGAACATCCCCCTGGATCCGGCGCAGGCGGCCCGCGTCGTCCTGGCGGGGCAGGCACGTCCGATAGAACTGCTGGTGGCCGACGACGGCGGCGTGGCCGTCAACGCCGTCCACGTCGGCATCGGCGTGGCCGCGGCGCAGAAGGGGGCCGCGGCCAAGCGGGCCCTGCGCCGCTTCAGGCTGGGCAAATTGGGCTATGCCGCCGGCGCCATTGCCGCAGGCGCAACACAGCCGGGCTGGTACCTCGAGGTCGCGGTCGACGGCAGGGTGATCCACGGCGGTGATACCCCTGTCCTCATGGCGTCCCTGGCCCTGGGCGGCACGATCGGTGGCGGCGCGCGCCTGGTGCCGGAGGCGGACCCGCATGATGGACAGGTCGACGTCATTGTCTGGGAGGCCGTCAGCCTTCCCGCCCGGCTCGCCTATGCCCTCGAGCTGCGGAGCGGCAACCATGCCAAACGGGATGACGTCAGGGCCGGCCGCGGCACGGCCGTCACCATTTCCAGTCCCCGCGCGCCGTTTTCCACCAGCGACGACGGCGAGCTCCAGGGCCCCTTCACCCGCCGGTCCTGGAAGGTGGAGCCCGCGGCCTGGCAGGTGATTGTGCCGGCCCCGGACCGGACCTCGTCCTGCGGCCCGGCCTCCACCTGGCCTTCCACCACATAGGCCTGGTGCAGGGTGCCCGGGCCGTGCCGGAGTCGTAGCGGCGGATGCGCCAGGCCGGGGATTCCCTGGTTTCGTCAAAGTACGCGGCCTGGCCCGGAACGCCGATGGACAGGGCGGCCGGAGCTGCGTTCTCAGTCATGGTTTTCACGCTTCCTTCGTTGCCGCTGGTGGCCTTAGCGCGCCAGCTTTTTCAGGTCGATGGACGGGTCGGCCAGCTTGTCCCGGTCCACGAGGATCCGGCGGTCGATGATGCGGCGGGCGGCGCGGACGGCCAGGCCCCCGTCGATTGCGGCACAGCCGACCAGGTAGCCCTGCGGGTCCACGCGCAGTGCGATGGCCGGCTTGCCCCCGTCCTCGCGGATGATCGTGGTGCCCTCGGCGGCCATGGAGCCGACGCCTTCGACGTGCACGCCGTGGCGGTCGGACCAGAACCAGGAGGCGCCGTGGACGGGCAAATCCTGACCCAGCAGGGCCGCGGCGGCGGTTTTGCCCGTGAACATTGCGTGCTCCCAGTGCTCGGCGCGGCGCAGCAGCGTGCCGTCCGCCATCCGGGTGCGGGCGGAGTCCCCGGCCGCGTAGACGTTCGGGTGGCTGGTGCGCTGGGACTCGTCGACCAGGATTCCGTTGTCGATGTCCAGTCCGGCGGATTCGGCCAGCGCGGTTTCGGGGACGATGCCGATGCCCACCAGCACGACGTCGGCGTCGATGCTTCCGTGCTCGCCCATCTGGATGCGGTGGCCGGCTCCGTCGGCGGCGATGGCGGTGGGGACGCCGGTCACGACCTTGATGCCGTGCTCGGAGTGCATGTCGTGCAGGCGGCGGGCCAACTCGGGCCCCACTGCGGGAACCAGCGGCGGATCGACCGGGTCGATGAGCACGACCTCGGCGCCGAAGGCCAGCGCGGAGGAAGCCACCTCGGCCCCGATGAGGCCGGCGCCCACGATCGCCAGGCGGACGCCCGGGACCAGCAGGGAGCGCAGCCGGTCGGCGTCCTCCCGGGTGCGCAGTTCCACAACGGACTCGAGGTCCCCGCCCGGGATCGGCAGGCGGCGGGCGTGGCCTCCGGTTGCGAGGACGATCCTGTCCGCGACGAGTTCCGTGCCGTCGGCTAAAACCACGGCCCCCTCGTCCGGACGGAGCGCGGTCGCGGTACCGGTGACGACGCCGACCTTGTGGTCCTCGAACCAGGCGGCCGGGGCAAACTGGATGTCTCCGGCACCGCGCTTGCCAAGCAGGTAGTCCTTGCTCAGCGGCGGACGGTCGTAGGGCAGCCCGGCCGGGTCGACGATGGTCAGCGCGCCCTCGAAGCCGCGCGAGCGCAGTTCCTTCGCGACGGTAAAGCCGGCCATGCCGCCGCCGACGATGGTGACGGAGTTCAGGGACATTTCAGGAATCCTTGGGGGTATCGCATGGTGGAGCGCTTAGGAGGCGGACCGGCCAGCCGGGCCGCCTCCTAAGCGCCGTGCGGGCTTTAGGCCTCGGCGGGGACGTTCGGGTAGAGCAGGACGTCCCCGTCCCGGACTTCGACCTTGTGGGTGCGTGCCGCAATGGTCGCCGGCATGCACAGGGCCTCGCCGGTCTTGAGGCAGAACCTGGCCGAGTGCACCGGGCATTCCACCTCGGCGCCTTCGATCCAGCCGTCCGCCAGGGACGCGGTCTCGTGCGTGCAGGTGTCGTCGAGGGCGTAGAAGTTTCCGTCCTCCGCGTGGAAGACCGCGATGTCCTCGCCGGTGCCGTTCTCCTCGGCGGGGATGACTTTCGCTTCGCCTTCGTCGATATCGTCGACGGAGCCGATGTTGATGGCGTCGCTCACTGGAATTCTCCTTGGGGTGTTAGTGGCTATTGGTTCTTGTTCTCGTGCCAGGCGGGCTCGTTCATGAGCGTCACCCAATGACGGTAGAACCCGCGTCCCGCGGTGTCGGAATAGGGCTCGGAGGTCTGCCCCGGGTAGGTGCCGTCCCGTGCTCGCTGCCGATGCCCATCTGGAAGTTCAGCGGGACGTTGTTGGTCACGAAGCCGTGCGAGATCGCCTGGACCTCGGACCAGTTCTCTCCGTCATCGGCCTCGAAGATACCGGAGGGACCGAAGGTGCGCAGGTTGTACAGGCGCTGGGCGTCCTTGACATCGTCCGGCATGGACTTGTCGACCAGGCTCCAGTCCTTCTTCTCGGAGTCCTCCGGGTAGGCCTGCCCGTTCGGCACGGACTGCAGCGCTCCCTCGAGGTCGAAGGACCAGCCGTGGTAGGTGCGGGTGAACATCTTGGTGGCGCCGGCGTCGGCCCGGAAGAACCAGCTGCGGGCGAAGATGCGGGGCATCTCCTGCTTGTAGAGGCCCCCGCCGGTGTAGACGGAGCGGTCGATCAGGCCGCCGTCCGCGTCGACCAGCGTCGAAACATCGAGGTTCCCGGACAGTTCCCCGGGCCTGGGCATGCGGCCGATGGCCGGATTGGCCTTCGATGCGCAGGAGTCCGTGGTGGTCATCCCGATCAATCCTCCAGGGGCTTTAGTGGTGTGGGGATGTTTGCGTCCATCCCACACCACGGCCGCACCAAGCGGCCAGTCCCCGTGCCGAACCTTGGGACGGGAGGTTCGTCCAATTCCCCGTTCCTGCGGTCGCACTGATCGGCGCCGCCATCGCCACGGCCCGCATCCTGCGCGGGGGCAACTCCGTCGTCGTCGCGGAGGTCTCCGTCGCCGACGCCGACGGCAAGGAACTGGTGCACTCGACGTTCACCTGCGTGCTCAAGGAGCGCAGGCTCGGCAGGTAAAGCCGCACCATCCACGAGCGACGGCGGACTGCCGCCCCGGAAGGGGCGGCAGTCCGCCGTCGCTGCAGTGCGCCACGGGTGGGCGCTAGCCCTCCTTGTGGCCCTTCTTGCCACCCTCGCGGGCCGCGCCGGTACCCTGTTCGACCTTGCCCTGCTCGACCGCGCCCTGTTCGACCTTGCCCTGTTCGACCTTGCCCTCGATCATCTCACCGCGGCCGCCTCCCGCCTCCACGGCGATCTTGCGGGGCTTGCTGCTCTCGCGCACCGGGATGGTGACGCTGAGGACCCCGTTCTCGTAGCGGGCGGAGATGGCCTCGGTATCCAGGCCCTGTCCCAGGCTCAGCTGACGCAGGAAGCTGCCTCCGCGGCGCTCCCGGGTGATCCACTTGACGCCTTCGGCGTTAGCCAAGGTCCGCTCGGCACGGATGGTCAGCAGCTGGCCGTCCACGTCGATGTCGACGGAGCCCGGGTCGACGCCCGGAAGGTCGGCATTGAGAATGTAGTGGTCGCCCTCCCGGAACAGGTCCATCGGCATCTCGCGCAGCGCGGAACGGGTGTCAAAGAACGTGCTGGCCATGCGGTCCAGTTCGCGGAACGGGTCGAAATTCGTTGCCATGACGATCAACTCCTTGGAGTCTAGGAACCGTCGGAGGTTCCCTGGCTTTGCTCGTATTTCCGTGGCAGGCCATGCGGCTCCACCACTTCTTTTTTAGCACTCTGGCACTGAGAGTGCCAGAGTTTTCTTGCCCCTTTTCCCCGCTTCAGGAACCGCCCCCGCTGCCGGTTTCGCGCTCCCGCGGCGGGAGGCCTCCGCACCGCCGCCGCGCCGTTGGCATAGCATCAGGACGGAAGCGGGCACCGGGAAATGGCACTGAGGAAAAAGGCGGCGGGCATGGCGAATCGGTTGGCGGCGAGGCTGGCGATTTTGGACGACCACCAGGGCGTGGCCCGGGAGATGGCCCCTTGGGAGGACCTGGCCGGGCGCGCGGAGACCACGTTCTTCCGCGGCCCCTTCCCCTCCGCCGAGGCGTCCGTCGCCGCCCTGCAGGGCTTCGACGCCGTGGTCGCCATGCGCGAGCGCACCGCCTTCCCGCGCGCGGTACTGGAGCGGCTGCCGGACCTGGAACTGCTGGTCACCACAGGAATGGCCAACGCGGCGATCGACATGGACGCCGCCCGCGACCTGGGCATCACGGTGTGCGGCACCAGCGGGTCCCCGGCCGCCGCCCCGGAACTGGCGTGGGCGCTGCTCATGGCCGCAGCCCGGGACATCCCCGCCCAGCAGGAGGCCCTGCGCGCCGGGCACTGGCAAACCAGCGTGGGGTCCGAACTGGCCGGCCGGACCCTGGGCATCCTGGGTTTGGGCAAGATCGGCACACGCATCGCCGGCTACGCCCAGGCCTTCGGGATGGAGGTGATCGCCTGGAGCCAGAACCTCGACGCCGAAGGCGCTGCCGAAGCCGGGGCGCGGCTGGTCACCAAGAGGGACCTGTTCGCGCAGGCGGACATCGTCACGGTGCACCTGCGCCTCTCCGGGCGCACCCGCGGGCTGGTCGGGGAGGCGGAACTGCGGCTGCTGGGCCCGGAGGGGCTGCTGGTCAACACGGCACGCGGTCCCATCGTGGACACCGACGCGCTGGTGCGCGGCCTCACCGAGGGCTGGCTGGGCGGCGCGGCCCTGGATGTGTTCGATGCCGAGCCCCTGCCCGCCGGGCATCCGCTGCTGGAGGCCCCGCGCACCGTGCTCACCCCCCATTTGGGGTACGTCACGCGCGAACAGTACCGGATCTTCTACGGGCAGGCCCTGGAGGATGTCACCGCCTGGCTCGACGGGACCCCGGTCCGGGTGCTGAACGCCTGAGCCCTGCCTTCCCGCCCACGAACTCCTCCAACAGTTCGGGGACCAGGGCGGGTTCGCGGGTGCCAAGGACCGCATCCCCGGGGTTCCGGTGGCATCGACGGGGGGTTTCTGGGAATCTGGGAGTCGGCGGCTGCGCCGTCCTCCCCGCCGTTTCCATTCCTCACCCCATCCCAGGAGTAGCCCAATGGCCAAGAACAACCAGCGCACCGGTGCCAAAGGGCCCTCGGGAACCGCCCCGCGCTCCCTGGGCGCCATGCGGGCCGACCGTGAGCTTGCCGGCCTGACCACACTGTTTATCGAGTGGTACGACGACGGCTCCGAGCCGGGGCTGGCCGAGGAAGCCCGCGTGGCCCTGAAAGTCTTCACCGCGGCCCTGGGCGGCTACTTCGACTCCGACCCGGCCGCCTCCGCGACCGCCTACCGCGCCGAGCTGCTGGCGGTGGTCCTGGACCGGCTGATCACCTCGACCTCCGACGACGACGTGGTGGACCACGCGGTCCGTTCGGCCCGGATCTTCACGCTCTTCCTTGAGGACACCGGCCGTTGGACCGGCACGGAGGAGGAGTTGGAGGAACTGTACCGGCTTTTCGACGAGGTCGAGTCGATGGCCTCCGACCTGCCGGAAATTCCGGAGGAGCACATTCCCGACATTGAGCCCGCCGCGCAGTTGGAGGTCCTGGCGAAGCTGCCGCTGGTGGCGGCCGCGGGGTCCATCCTGCGCTGGCTCGGCGACGGCAAGGACCTGGACGAGGAACTGATGCCAACCGCCCTGGACGAGGAAGCCGCCGCCGCCGCGCTTGCCGCCGACGGGGCCGCCGCCCTGCCCGTCGACCAACTGCTGGCCGTGCTGGAGGTTTCGGGGCTGGTGTCGATCGACGCGGAAACCAGGCGGGCTGTCCCCACCGGGGAGGCTGCGGAGTTTGGCACCGAGGCCGCCTCCGACGAGTCCCGCCGGGCCGCCTATGCCGCACTGGCGGTCGCCTACTACTGGATTGCCGTTACTGCGTTCAGCCCCGACCTGCCCCTGCTGCAGGATTCCAGCGAGCTGCTCGCCGTGGTGCTGGTTGCCGCCGCTTCGCCCACCCCGCCGACCGTCGAGGACCTGCTGGCCTCCTCCGACGGCGTGGGTGAAAGCGCCGACGACGTCGTGGCCGTCACGCACGGACGGCTGCTGGAACTGGCGCAGGCCGGGCTGGTGGACCTGGCCGAGGCCGACGGCGCCAGCGGGCCAATCACCCTTGCCCCGGCGCTGGTTCCGCTGCTTGCCGAGGCCCTGGACCGCGCGGCCGAGGAGGGCTGACCCCGGGCCCTGCGGGCCGGCCGTCAGGCGGCTTCGGTGACCCGCCCCGCGTTGATCCGCAACCGGCGCTGGGCGCGGCGGGCGACCGCCGAGTCGTGCGTGACCATGATGATGGTCAGCCCTGCCCGCCACAGGCCCTCGAGCAGGCCCACGATGTCATCGCGGGTGGCCTCGTCCAGGTTGCCGGTAGGTTCATCGGCCAGCAGCACCTTCGGGCGCTTGGCCAGGGCCCGGGCGATCGCCACGCGCTGCTGCTGCCCGCCGGAAAGCTCCCCGGGCAGGTGGGAGGCCCGGTCCTCCAGTCCCACGGAGGCCAGGGCGGCCGCCGCGCGGGAAGCCCGCTCCCCGGCAGCGACACCGAGCGGGGCCAGCCCCATCTCCACGTTCTCCTGCGCGGTGAGCGTGGGAATCAGGTTGTAGTGCTGGAACACGAACCCGATATCCCTGGCCCGGATCCGGGCCAGGTCGCGGTCACCAAGCCGGGAGGTCTCCTGGCCCGCCAGCATCACCGTGCCGGCGGTGGGCCGGTCCAGTGCGCCGAGCATCTGCAGCAGCGTGGACTTTCCGCCGCCGGTGGAGCCCTGGATGGCCACCAGCTGCCCGGCCGGGATGGTCAGATCCACGCTGCGCAGGGCATGCACGGTGCGGTTTTTCTGGGTATAGACCTTCTCCACGCCGGTCAGCCTAAACATCGGCACCGGCTCGGCCGCGGGGGCCAGCGGTGCGGTGCCGGGGGCCGCAACCGGGTCCGGTACGGTGGTCGCGTGGGTGGTTGCCTGTTCTGCCATCTCAGTCATCTCCTTGTTCCTGCGCAGGGACCTGCCCTCTTGCCGTGCCCCATTCATTGCCGTGCCCGCATTCATTTAGGCCACGCTCCGCAGCGCTGCCGCCGGACGCAGCCGCGCCGCGCGCCAGCCGCCCAGGACGCCCGCCAGCAGCCCGCCGGCGACGGCGGCCCCCACCGCGATCAGCATGACCGCCGGGGTCAGTGGAGCGTGGAGCACGACGTCGGCCGCGGCACCCGCCCGCTGGGCCAGGCCGCCGGGGCCGCCCGCGGGACCGGCGGCCTGGGCGCGTGCGGAGGCGGTCAGCGTTGGGGAGAACGCGTTAACCAGCAGGATGCCGGCCAGCCCCACCAGCAGGCCGGCAGCCCCGCCGATCAGCGACTGCACCAGGGACTCGCCGGCCACCTGCCTGACGATGCTGCCGTTGCGCCAGCCGATCGCCTTGAGCGTGCCGAACTCGCGGGTGCGCCGGGAGACGCCGGAAATGGTCAACAGGATGGCCAGCAGGAACGCGACGGCCAGTACTGCCGCCGACAGCCACGTGCCGAGGCTGGAGACCAGGCCGGACGCGGTGGAGAGGGAACCCGAGACCGAGGACGCAAGGTCTTCCTGGGTGTTGACGGTGTTTTCCGGCAGCGCAGCCTCGAGGACGTCCTTTAGCGTGGAGATCCGGTCGGAGGAGGCGGCCCGAACATACACGGTGCTGACCAGGCCGGCGGAGCCGGAGAGCTCCTGGGCCACGTCCAGCGGGATGTAGGCGTTGGAGGCGGTTTCGGCATCGGAGCCGGACCCGGCAACGATGCCGGCGACCTCGAATTCCTGGTCCGCGATGGTGATCGCGTCACCCACGGCCAGTTCCTCGGTGGTGGCGTAAGCGGAGTCCAGGACGGCTGTGTAGGTGCCGGCGTCGGAAGCCTGCAGCGTGCGGCCGTCCTGGAGGGTGGCCGAGGCCAGCGGCCCCACGCTGCCGGCATTGCCGTCCACGCCCATCACGGTGAACGAGTTCACGTCGAAGGACCCGCCGGCCCGGGAAGAGGCTGCCTGGCCCTCCTCGGCGCCTGAGGCCGCGGTCCCCGTTCCGGCGGTACCGCCGGCCTGCGGCAGTTCGCCATCGAAAGTCATGTTGGTCAGCGACAGCACGCCGGAGGCGGCCTCGACGCCGTCCTGCGCAGTGACGGTGCCCACCGCCGCGGCGTCGAAGGTGGCCGAGCCCCGGCCGGTGGCGAGGCGGGACTGGGAAACGGCGGTGGTGCCGTCTCCGGTGTCGCTGCCGTCCCCGGCGCCGAACTCGAAGCGCGGCCCGCGTTCGCCCTCGGCCGGCGGGCTCGGGGTGGCGGTGACCGTGACATCGGTGCCCACGCCGTAGACGGATTCGAGCGCGCCGGCCTGGGCATTCCTGACGCCCGCGGAGAGCGAGTTGACAATGATGACCAGGCCGATGGCCAGTGCCATGGCGGTGGCGATGATGGCGGTCTGTTTCCGCCGCCCTGACAGCTCGCGCCGCAGGTATCGTGCAAACATGGTGGGTCCCTTCACGCCCCGGTCCCTTGCCGCGGCCTGCTCCCCAACCTATGGAGGGGCTCTATGGCGGGACTTGGCCGGGACTGTGCCGGGGCTGTGGGTCCTTGAGCCCGGAGGGGGCAGGGAGGGGGTTGGCCCCGGGTGCGGGACGGACTAGGCTCGGCGGCGGGCAGCTTGACGCCCGTGCCGGAACGCCACCGACCCACCGGAGGGACCGCCATGGACCAGGAATTCGACTCGACGCAGGAATCCGACCCCACCGCAGCCGCACCCGACCAGTACGGCCTCCACGACCTGCAGGATGCGACGGTGTGGGATGCGGCGGACATGAAGCTGGGCACGGTGAGCCAGGTGGCCCTGGACGCCCTGGGCAAGCCCGCTTGGGTCTCTGTGCCGCTGGGGCTGATGCAGACCCGCGAAAAGTTCGTGCCCCTGGCCGGTGCCCGGCTGGTGCAGGGCGCGCAGGTGCCCGACCTGCACGTGGCCTACAGCTCCGACACAATCAAGGACGCTCCCGACACCGAGGGCAGGGACACGCTCGATCCGGCCGAGGAAGAGCTCCTGCGCCGGCACTACGGTCTTTAGCGGGGGTCATTAGCAGGGATCTCTGGCGGGGGTTTCAAGTGCGCCACCCGGTTGGCCCTGCGCTCCCGCACCTCGGGGACGGGACCCAGAAGGGGCCTGCGGGCCCGGGATGGCTACGATTGCTCCGTGACCGCCGAACCCGCCGAAACCAAGACCGCCTCCCGCACCGCCGGTTCCCAAACCCTGGCCCGGGGCCTGGAGGTGCTGCGGGCCGTTACCGCGGCCCGTGACGGGCTGAGCGTGGCCGAGGTGGCCGAACGGATCGGCATCCACCGCACCATTGCCTACCGCGCCCTGAACACGCTGGCCGACGCGCACATGGTCCATCGCGGCGAGGACGGGCGCTACCGCGGCTCCACGGGGCTGCTGTCCCTGGCCTCGGCGGCGCACCAGTCGCTGCGGGCGGCCGCGCTGCCGGTGCTCACGGACGCCGCCGAACGCTTGGGGGCCACGGTGGCGCTGATCGTGCGGGAAGGAAGCGACGCCGTCGCGCTCGCCGTGGTCTCCCCCACCGGCGGCACATACCACGTCGGGCTCTCCGAAGGCAGCCGGCACCCGCTGGGCCGCGGCGCGGCCGGGCACGCGATCATGGTCTCCGCCCCCGCGCTTCCGGGTGAGCCCGAGTCCGTCGCCAACGCCCGCCGGGACGGCTATGCGCAGACCTTTGGCGAGGTCGAGCCGAACATGTACGGACTGGCTGTGCCCATCCCCGAAAAGGACGCCGGGGTGCCGGCCTGCCTGAATATCATCACGGTGCGCCAGGACGTGGCGGCCAGCGCCGTGAAACCGCTGCAGGAAGCCGCCGCCCGCATTTCCCGCCGCCTGGCCTGACCGCACCCGCCACTTCGGCCCTTCCCGGCGGCAGGCGGGCAGGCCCGGGTGCCGGGCCCAGCCACCCTGGATGCGATCCTCGCCGCCATGTCCTTCACCGGAAAGCCCGGCGACGGCGCCCGCGGCAAGCCTCCGCGCCCTCCTGGACCTTGGGCGCGGCACCGGTAGCGGTTGCCGGTAGCGTGTGGCCCCTGACGGAAAAGGTTAAACGTCGGGGGCCACACGTGTGCCTGCGCACCAAGGGTGGGCCGGAGCGGAGGGCCGGGAAATCAGACGCGCACGGTCCCCCCGTCCGGGGTTCCGGCCGGAGTGCGGGTGTCGAAGATGGTGGCCCCAACCTCCTGCTCCGCCTGGTTGCTGATGGAGAGGTCGATTCCGCTGCGGTCGCGCAGGCTGAGTACGGCCAGGACGGACACGACCGTCATGCCCAGCAGGTAGACGGACACTGCGGTGGTGCCGCCGGTGGCCTGGACCAGGGCGGTGGCGATGGTGGGGGCGAAGGCGCCGCCGAGGATCGCGCCGAGGGCGTAGGAGATGGAGACCCCGGAGAAGCGGACGGAGGCCGGGAAGATCTCAGAGTACCAGGCCGCCTGCGGGCCGTAGCCCAGGCCCAGGCCCGCGGAGAAGATCGTCAGGGCGAGGTAGAGCATGGGCAGGGAACCTGTGTTGATCAGCCAGAACAGCGGGAACACTGTCAGGGCCTGGATACCGAAGCCGATCAGGTAGGTGTTGCGGCGGCCGATCTTGTCAGCGAGCAGGCCGGCCAGCGCGGTGAAGACGAACCAGCAGGCAGCCCCGAAGGTGATCGCCAGCAGGACGTCGGTGCGTTCCAGCCCCACGGCTTCGCTGGTGGCGTAGCTCGGGATGAAGCCGCCGGTAGCCATATAGCCGGCCGCGTTGTTGCCTGCGAAGACCAGCGCCGCCAGGATCACCAGCAGCCAGTGCCTGCGGAACAGTTCAACGATCGGAACCCTGGACTGCTGCTTCTTCCGGGCGATCTCCTCGAAGACCGGGGATTCGTCCACTGAGCGGCGGACGAAGTAGCCGACTGCGATCAGCACGATGCTCAGCAGGAACGGGACCCGCCAGCCCCACTCGATGAAGGCCTGTCCGGGGGAGATCCAGCCGGTCATGAGCGCGGTGATGCCGGCGGCCAGCAGCATGCCCAGCGGGACACCCAGCTGCGGGAAGGCGCCGGCGCGGCCCCGGCCGTCGCGGGGTGCATGCTCGACGGCCATGAGCACGGCTCCGCCCCACTCGCCTCCCGCGGAGATGCCCTGGAGGATGCGCAGCAGCAGGAGCATGACCGGGGCTGCGACCCCGGCCGTGGCGTACGTGGGCAGAACGCCGATCAGTGTGGTGGCAACGCCCATCAGGATCAGGGTGATGACCAGCATCGCCCGGCGCCCGATCTTGTCCCCGTAGTGCCCGGCCAGGAACGCGCCCAAGGGGCGGAACAGGAAGCTGATGCCGACCGAGGCCAAGGCCAGCAGGAGGGCAATGTCCTCGCCGGCCGGCTTGAAGAACAGCTCCGCGAACACCAGGCCGGCGGCAGTGCCTAGCGTCCGGCGGAGGCGGGGGCCTGCCCGAAGGCCTTGAGGCTGAACCCCCTGGCCGCCGCTTCCTCGAGGGTGGGCCCGTGTCCGGCGGCGAGGAGCTTGCGGGCGGCGATGTGGTCCGCCGGGGCGTTGACGGATTCCACGGCCGCCAGGGCGCCGTCGCGGAAGCAGAGGACGGAGAACTTCCCGGCGTCCGGGTCCCCCGCCATGATTGTCTGGTCCCCCGGGGCTGACAGGCCGGCGATCTGCAGGCGCAGCGCCCCTTGGACGGACCAGAACCACGGCAGGTCCAGGTACGCCCCGGTGCGGCCCATGATGGTGCCGGCGGCGTGGCGTCCCTGGTCAGTGGCGTTCTGCACCGACTCCAGGCGGGTGCGGGTCCCGGTGTGCGCGTTGGGGAAACTGGCGCAGTCGCCAACGGCCAGCACGGACGGGTCGGAGGTGCGCAGCGCCTCGTCCACGACGATCCCGTTGGCGGTCTCCAGTCCCGCCGCGGCGGCCAGGGAGTCGTTGGGCACGACGCCGATGCCGGCCACGACCAGGTCCGCGGGGTAGCGCTCCCCCGAGGTGGACACGGCTGCGGCGACCCGACCGTCCGGTCCGGCCTCGAAGCGTTCGATCCCCTCGTTCAGCCGCAGCCGCACTCCCATCCGGACGTGGGCGGCGGCGAACCACTCGGCCGTGACGGCGCTCAGCGCCCGGCCCATCGGGCGCGGGGCGAACTCCAGCACGGTCACCGTGGCCCCGTGGGCGCGGGCCGCGGCAGCGAATTCGAGCCCGATAAACCCGGCGCCGATCACCACCACGTTCCGTGCCCGCGGCAGTTCGGCATGCAGCGCCTGCGCATCGGGCAGGGTCCTGAGCCCGCGGATGCCGGGCAGCCCGGCGCCCTCGCACGCCAGGTGGCGGTTCGCCGCCCCGGTGGCCAGGACCAGGTGGCCGTAGCCGAGCCGGCGCCCGTTGGAGAGCACCACCTGCCTGCTGCCGCGCTCCAGCGCGACCGCGGCCACGCCGTCGTGCACGGTGATGCCCTTCGCGGCCAAAAAGCCGGGCCCGCGCAGCGGCAGCGGCGCGGCGTCCTTGCCGGGCACCAGGTAGTCCTTGGACAGCGGCGGGCGCTGGTAGGGGATGCCGGGTTCGTCCGCGACGATGTCGATGCCGTCCGCGTAGCCCCCGGCGCGCAGCGAGTCCGCAACCTGCAGCCCGGCCTGGCCTCCACCGACGATCACCACGCTCACGGCTACACCTGGTCCGCGGGGACGTCGACGACGATGCCGTCAAGGCCGGCATCGACGCTGATCTGGCAGCCCAGGCGGGACCGGTCGGTGCGCTCGGCGGTGGTGCAGTCAAGCATCTCGTCCTCGTCGTCGCCAATCTGCGGCAGCCGGCCGGCGAACTCGGGACGGACGTAGACGTGGCAGGTGGCGCACATGGCCTGGCCGCCGCACTCGCCAACGATGCCGTCCACGCCACTGGTGACGGCCGCGCGCATCAGGGTGGTTCCGTCTTCGACGGTCATGGCCTCGGCGGTGCCGTCGGGCTGGATGTAGGTGATGGTGGGCATGGGTTCTCCTGGTTCGGGGATGGTTTCGGTGCCGGCGTGGGGAAGGGGTCAGTCCCAGGCCACCGGCATGCTGGTCATGCCGCGGAAGACCCATCCGGCGGCGATGGCCGAGCCGGCCGGCTCCAGGCGCAGGTTCCGCAGCTCCGCGAAGGCCCCCGGCAGCGCGACCTGGGCGACCGAGGCGCGGCCGACCCAGGCGCCGGCGCAGAAGTGCTGTCCGCCGCCAAAGGCCAGGTGCGGCTTTTTGGCGCGCAGCACGTTGAAGGACTCCGGGTCCTCCCACACCTTGGGGTCGCGGTTGGCGGACCCGAGCACGACGCCGAGCTTCGCCCCGGCCGGCAGCCGGACGCCGCCCAGCACGGTCTCGCGGGTGGTCTGGCGCGGGTACATCCCGATCGGGGCGACCCAGCGCACCGATTCCTCGAAGGCCGCGGCCCACAGCTTGGGCTCGCTCCGGACCGCCTCCAACTGCTCCGGGCAGGACAGCAGGGCCCAGGCGGTGGTGGCCAGCACGTCGCGCGGTTCGTTCAGTCCGCCACCGATCGTCATCTTCAGGTTGGCGCGGATCGCCTCCAGCGGGATCGGCATGGAAGCCAGCCCGGAGAGCAGCGACGGGTCCGGCCGGTCCTTGAGGTAGACCAGCATCTCGTCGATCGCCGCATCGACCTCGGCGGAGGAGGCCGCAGCCTTGGCCCAGACTTCGGGGTCGTCGGCGTAGTTTCCGGTGCCGTCGATCATGGTCTGGCTCCAGCGCTGCAGGTCTTCCTGGGTGGCGTTGTGGAACCCGCAGATCAGACGGAGGTTTTCCGCCGCGTAGGGCGCGGCGTAGTCCCACACGAAGTCGGCGCCCGGGCCCTTGGCCTTGAGCTGGTCCAGGTAGCGGCGGTGGTTGCGCTCGAAGATTTCCATCCAGTGGTTCTTGATGGTGCCCGGGCGCAGGGTACTGCCATAGGAGTCCCGGTCCGCGCGGTGCTCCGGATCGTCCTTGCGCAGCATCGAGTGGCCCATGGCCCGCTTCATGAGCGAGCCCTCCTCGTTGGCGGAGAAGGTGTCCGCGTCCTGCTCGACCGTGTGGCAGGCGTCGTAGCTGACCACCATATAGCGGTTTACGGCCGGGACCCAGTGCACCGGGGCCTCGGCGCGCAGCCGGCGGTAGATCGGGAACGGGTCCTCGCGCAGGTCGGCGAGCGTGACCCAGTCGGCGACCGGCGCCTCGCGGACAGTTTCAGCGCCTTGGAATGCGGAGTCCGGTGCGGGGGAAGGGAGGGTTGCGGGAACCCGGGTGTTGGCGGCAAGGGCGGGAATGCCGCTGGCGGGCAGGGCCGTCATGTGATCCTCCTCGATCTGTAGTGCTGCCGGCGTGACCGGCGAAACTTAGCTTTGAGTGTGGTTTACGGCATAAACTCGGGTAAAGCGGGAGTTTTTGAGCAATATCCCCGCTTTTTCCGTGGAAGGGGTGGAATGTCCGGCTACACGCTGCGCCAGTTGGAGTGCTTCGCCGCCGTCGCCGAGCATGGCAGCATCGCGTCGGCGGCCCAGCGGCTGCTCCTGAGCCAGTCGGCGGTCTCCGGCGCGGTCGATGCGCTGGAGAAGGCCTTTGCCACGCAGCTGACGATCCGGCGGAAGGCACACGGGGTCGCACTGACGCCCTCGGGCCGCTATGTCCTGGAGCAGGCGCGCTCGCTGCTCAGCCAGGCCGAGGACCTGAGGCTGCATGCCTCCGATGCCGGCGGGCAGCTGCGCGGCGCGCTCGCCGTCGGCTGTTACAGCTCGCTGGCTCCAACGGTGCTGGCCCGGCTGATCGACCACTACACCGCCCTGCACCCGCTGGTGGAACTGGACTTCTTCGCCGGTTCGCAGCGCGAGGTGCGCCAGCGGCTGGACGCGGGAAGCCTGGACGCGGCCATCGCCTACGACATGTCGCTCCCGCCGGAGCTGGCCCGGCGCCGGCTCTACGATGCCCTGCCCTCGATCGTGCTGGCGGCAGACCATCCGCTGGCCGAACGGCCCGGGCTGACGCTGGGGCAGGTCGCGGACGAGCCGATGATCCTGCTGGATGTGGATCCGAGCCGCGAAAACACCATGATGATGTTCGCCGCAGAGGGCCTCCAGCCCCGCATCCGCTTCCGCACCACCGATTTTGAGGTCACCCGGTCCCTGGTGGCGCGCGGCATGGGATATTCGATTCTGGTGCAGCAGCCGGCGGGGGCACTCAGCTACGAGGGCAAGCCGGTAGTCGTGGTGCCGATCCTGCCCTCGGTGCGCAAGGTGCCGGTTTCGGCGGTCTGGCCCCAGGCGGCGCATCTGTCCCGCGCAGCCGCGGCTTTGGTCGAACTCGCCGGCGAGCTCTTCGCCGACCCGCATCCCCGGCCGTACCCCGACGGCGCGGACGGGACCTGAAGGGCGCCCGTGCGGGGCACGCCCGCCCGCTGGAACACCAAATGTCCGGGTGGCCGCGCGCACATGATGGGATGGCACTATGAAACTTGCCACGCTGCGCCGACCGGGCGCCCCCGACCAGACCTTCGCCGCCGTCGTCCGCGGGGACGCCGCCTTCGAACTCGCCGGGTTCCCCGACGTCGGGGCGTTCCTGGCCGCGCCTGCCGGGGCCCGGGAAGCCGCGCTCCAGGACGCCGGGAACGGGTCCTCCGACTCCGCGCTCCCGCTGGCCGGGGTTTCCTTCGCCCCCCTGGTCCCCGCACCCTCGAAGGTGTTCTGCATCGGCCTGAACTACCGCAACCACATCGCCGAAACCGGCAACGAAATCCCGCGCTACCCCACCGTCTTCACCAAGTTCGCCGATTCGCTCACCGGCGCCCGCGACCCCATCGAGATCCCCGCCGAGGACCACCGCATCGACTGGGAGGGCGAGCTGGCGATCGTCATCGGCGAACCCGGCCGCCGCATTGCCGAGGCGGACGCGCCGCGGCACATCGCCGGCTACGCGGTCTCCAACGATGTCTCCATGCGCGGCTGGCAGGGCCGCACCACGGAATGGACGCAGGGCAAGGCCTGGGAGGCCGCGACCCCGGTGGGTCCCTACCTGGTCACCCCCGACGAGTTCCCCGACGGCGCCCGGATCACCACCCGCGTCAACGGCGAGGTGGTGCAGGAGGATTCCACCACTGACCTGGTGTTCCCGCCGGCCGCGCTGGTTTCCTACCTCTCCACTATCGTGACGCTGCGCCCGGGCGACCTGATCCTCACCGGCACTCCCGCCGGCGTGGCCCTGGGCCGCAAGGACGCCGACGGCAGGTACCCGTGGCTGAAGCCCGGCGACGTGCTGGAGACGGAGATCGAGGGCCTGGGCTCCCAGCGCAACGTCTTCGTCTAGCGGTCCGGGCCCCGCGGGCCCCTTGCGCGTCCCCTCGCGGCAGCACCACGATGGGTGCCATGGACTTCACCACGTGCGATCTCTTCGACGCAGACGAGACCCTGCAGTCCGTCTCACTGCAACTGGCCAACTTCGGGGGGCGGGCGCGTTTCAGCGGCCCGGTGCGCACCGTCCGCTGCCACCGCGACAACGGGCTGGTGAAATCGATACTCAACTCCCCCGGTGCCGGCGCGGTGCTGGTGGTCGACGGTGGCGGCTCGCTGGAGTCGGCGCTGATGGGCGACATGATCGCGGAGGCCGCCCTGGCCAACGGCTGGGCCGGCGTCGTAATCAACGGCGCCATCCGGGACCGGGTGGCGCTCGCGGCGCTGGACCTGGGCGTGAAGGCGCTGGGATCCAACCCGCGCAAGTCGGCGAAGGCGGGAACCGGCGAGGTGGACGTGCCGGTGTCCTTTGGCGGGGTGATCTTCCACCCGGGGGCGATGCTGTGGAGCGACGAGGACGGGATCCTCGTCGCCCACTAGACAGCCCCGCCTGCTAGCCCGCGCCGCGGGCTAGCAGGTCACGGCTAGGCGTTCCATAGGCCGTAGGAGTCCGCGAGGTCCGCGATCTTTTGGGCACGGGCCAGGCGCGGGAGGTAGGACCCGTCCCCGACGGAGGCGCCGGCGGCGTGGGCGTCCAGCAGCTCGTGGGCCCAGCGCAGCTCGTCATCGCTCGGGGACAGTCCGTGGTTGACGGCCTCCACCTGCGCAACGGACAGGCAGAGCTTGCCGGTCATGCCCATCGAGGCGGTGACGCGGCAGTCCCCCAGCACCTCCGCCTCGCCGGCGCCCGCGGCGGCGGGGCCGTCGATGGCGCCCGGGAGCTGGCCGACCCGGGAGGCGACCACCAGTTTGCCGCGGGCATAGGCCAGCGCCATCGGGTCCTCGGAAACGCCGGTGTCCTTGCGGAAGTCGTTGGTGCCGAAGGCCAGCCGGAAGGTGCCCGGGGCGGAGGCGATCGCGGTGGCGTTTTCGATGCCGATGGCGGATTCGATGAGCGCGAGCACCGGGGTGCCGGCCTGCAGGCGCATGGCGGTGTAGGTCACCTGCTCCGGCTTCTCGGTCATGGCGAGCATGACCCCGCGCAGCCCGGGGGCCTTGGAGAGGGCGGAAAGGTCATCGCTCCAGAAATCGGTTTCAATGCCGTTCACCCGCACCCAGGCGGTCATGCCGCAGGAGAGCGCCTCCACGACGGCTTCCCGGGCCTCGGCCTTTTGCGCGTCCGGAACCGCCGCTTCCATGTCGAAGATGACCGAATCGGCCTCGGACGCCAACGCCGGAGCGTAGTCATCGGGCTTGGCGGCGTTCACGAGGAGCCAGGAACGGGAGAGCTTCGCCGGAAGGGATGCGGCGCGTCGGTTGCGAAAAGCCATGAAGTCCAGCCTACCTATTATTTCGGGGCCATGTTCCGCCGGACGGTACGCGCAAACGGGCCCGAAGGGGGTGTCCTTGGTATGCGCGGGGGCCATCATGGGTGCATGTGGATTGGATGGATCGAATTCGACCTGCTGCTCGGCGACGTGCATTCGCTGAAGCAGAAGCGTGCCGTGGTCCGGCCCCTGGTGGCCGAGCTGCGCCGGCGCTTCGACGTCTCCGCCG
Source organism: Zafaria cholistanensis (assembly GCF_008580665.1). Taxonomy (GTDB): domain Bacteria; phylum Actinomycetota; class Actinomycetes; order Actinomycetales; family Micrococcaceae; genus Zafaria; species Zafaria cholistanensis. Next base: position 28,641 of record NZ_BKDJ01000005.1, on the reverse strand, counting down.
CGGAGACCGGCGAGCAGGACCTGTACCGCCGCGCCCGCGTGGGGGTGGGCCTGGTGGCCGCGGACCGCGCCCACCTGGTGGAGGTGCTCGACGCCGCTGAGCGCTTCGTCGCGGCGCGTCCGGAGCTGGAACTGCTGTCCGCCATGCGCCGCCTCCACTCCTCCGGCGACGAATAGGCGCCCCCGCCGAGGGTGACGGGCCGCCCGGCGCGCCTTGGCCCGGGGACCTGCGGCCGCGGCGGAACGCCGTTTGTTACGCGGGGGCGGCCGCCCCCGAAACCTCCCCAAAACCTTGCCGGACTATGGTTTTTTGGATTGCCCGCCGCTCCGGGCATAACCTCTACGAGGTTTTGTTACACGGGTCACACCCCCTGGCCCGCCATCGAGGAAGAATGCATGTCACACAAGTTCCCGGCGAACCCCGCCGTTGAAAACGGGGCGGGCGAGCCACACCTCGTACGCGCCCTCTCCAACCGCCACATCCAGCTGATCGCCATCGGCGGCGCCATCGGCACCGGCCTGTTCATGGGCTCCGGCCGCACCATCTCGGTCGCCGGCCCGTCCATCATTTTCGTCTACGCGCTGATTGGCTTCATGCTCTTCTTCGTCATGCGCGCCATGGGCGAGCTGCTGCTGAGCAACCTGAACTACAAGTCCTTCGCGGACTTCGCCGCGGACCTGCTGGGCCCGTGGGGCGGGTTCTTCACCGGGTGGACCTACTGGTTCTGCTGGGTGGTCACCGGAGTGGCCGACGTCATTGCGATCGCCGGATATTCCCAAGAGCTCCTGCCGGCGCTGAACACCAGCCTGCTGTGGATCCCGGCCCTGCTGTGCATCGCGATCCTGCTGGTGCTGAACCTGCCCACCGTCAAGGCATTCGGCGAGCTGGAGTTCTGGTTTGCCCTGATCAAGATCATCGCCATCGTGGCCCTGATCGTCACCGGCCTGGTCATGATCCTGGCCAATTTCCAGACCCCCGCCGGCACCGCCTCCTTCAGCAACCTCTGGAGCCACGGCGGCATGTTCCCGCAGGGCTTCATGGGCTTCGTCGCGGGCTTCCAGATCGCCGTGTTCGCCTTCGTGGGCATTGAGCTCGTCGGCACCGCCGCGGCAGAAACCAAGAACCCGGAGCACAACCTGCCCAAGGCCATCAATGCCATCCCCCTGCGCGTGGGACTGTTCTACGTGGGTTCCCTGATCATCCTGATGGCAGTCACCCCGTGGGACCAGTTCGTGGCCGGCCGCTCCCCGTTCATCGACACCTTCGCCCTGGCCGGCCTGAGCGCCGCTGCCCTGGTGGTCAACCTGGTGGTGCTGACCTCCGCGCTGTCCTCCGCAAACTCCGGCATCTATTCGACGTCCCGCATGGTCTACGGCCTGGCCCTGGAGGGCGATGCCCCCCAGCGGTTCGGGCGCCTGTCCAAGCGCCGCGTCCCGCAGAACGCGCTGTTCCTCTCCTGCATCCTGCTGCTCTCCGGGGTGGGCCTGCTCTACGCCGGCAACGACATCGCCACCGCCTTCGACATGGTCACCACCATCTCTGCGGTCTGTTTCATGTTCGTCTGGTCGATCATCCTTGCCAGCTACCTTGTGTACCGCAAGCGCCGCCCCCAGCAGCATGCCGCCTCGGCCTACAAGATGCCCGGAGGCATCGGTGCCGTGTGGATGGTGTTCGCGTTCTTCGCCTTCATCCTGTGGGCGCTGACCACCCAGGAAAGCACCCTGACCGCGCTGCTGTGGACCCCCGCCTGGTTCGTGCTGCTCGGCATCGCCTATGCACTCATGCGCCGTGGCCCGCGGCACCGGCAGCTGCGCGCGGAGCACGAGGCCAAGGTGGCCGCGGAACTCCGCGAGCTGGTCAACACCGGGGCGAACGCCTAAACGGGCCCCGACCGGAACGGCGCCGGCCGGCGGACTACGCTTGGGACGCCTTGGCGACCGCGGAGGCCACGGCTCCGGCCACGCGCGGGTCCAGCGGCGAGGGAACGATGTACTCGGAGTCCAGCTCGTCCTCTCCGACCAGCGAGGCGATCGCGGTGGCCGCGGCGATCTTCATCTCCGGGGTGATCCGGCGCGCGCCGGCATCCAGGGCACCGCGGAAGATGCCCGGGAAGGCCAGCACGTTGTTGATCTGGTTCGGGAAGTCCGAGCGCCCGGTGGCCACCACGGCGGCGTATTCGCGGGCGGTGTCCGGCATGACTTCCGGGTCCGGGTTGGAGAGGGCGAAGATGATCGCGCCCTCGTTCATGCCGGCCAGGTGATCCACGTCCACCTTTGCGGAGGAGACACCGATGAACACGTCCGCGCCTTCGAGTGCCTCGCGGGTGCCACCCATGAGGTCGTCCTTGTTGGTCTTGGCCGCATACTTGGCCTTGATGGAGTTCAGGTCGTCGCGGTTGCGGTGGATGATGCCCCTGGAGTCGAGCAGCAGCACATCGCCCAGGCCCGCGTTGATGAGGATCTCGGCCACGGCGATGCCGGCGGCACCGGCACCGGAGACGACGGCACGCATGCCGGCGAAGTCCTTGCCGACCACCTTCGCGGCGTTGGTCAGCGCGGCGAGGACGACGACGGCGGTGCCGTGCTGGTCGTCATGCATCACCGGGCAGTCCAGCGCCTCGATCAGGCGCTCCTCCAGCTCGAAGCAGCGCGGGGCGGAGATGTCCTCCAGGTTGACCGCTCCGAAGCTGGGGCGAAGGCGCACCAGGGTCTCGATGATCTCGTCGACGTCGGTGGTGTCCAGCACCAGCGGGATGGAGTCCAGGCCGCCGAAGTTCTTGAACAGGGCAGATTTGCCCTCCATGACCGGCAGGGAAGCGGCCGCGCCGATGTTGCCCAGGCCCAGCACCGCGGTGCCGTCGGAGACGACCGCAACCAGGCGCGAGGCCCAGGTGTGGGTGGCGTGCATGTCCGGGTTCTCGGCGATGGCGCGGGAGACCTGGGCGACGCCCGGGGTGTAAGCGATGGAAAGGTCCCGCTTGCTGTCCAGCGGCATGCTGCAGGCCACGGAGAGCTTGCCACCTTCGTGGGAGGCGAAGATTTCCTCGGTGGTGATGGGGGTCGAGTCGAGGCCGGAAACGGCTTGGATGGGGGTTTCGATGGACATGGCTGTCTCCTGGAGAAAGTTTCTGAGGACGGTACAGGCATGACGGGAACCATGGCGAAAACCAGGGCACTGATCCAACTGCACTTTTCCAACTGGTGATGCGATGTCACATGCGCAACCAGAGGACAAATGCGCGGTCCCGAGGAAATGGCGGCACCCCAAAGCGGGAATGCGGGCATCCTTGCCTGGCCCTGCGCGAGCCCTCCCGGGTGAAGGAGGCTGCGGCAGATGCAGTGGTCAGTACTTTCTTTAGACCGTGACCACCACGCTAAACCATTAACCGCCTTCGGCGCCACCCGTGGGCGAATTCCTGCCGCCGGGCGGAATTGGCCGGATAATCGCCGCCTTGGCGCACGGAACGGCCAAATGCCCCCATGTTGCGGCATGATTATGCCATGCCTTCGGAGACCACCGCGCTCGCCAAAACCACCCATCACGAGGCCCTCTCCCCGCCCGATGCCTCCCGGCTTGCGGCCGCCCTGGAGGAGTCCGGGGACACCACCATTTTCGTCAACGGCACCCTGGTGCGCCTGCCCGAGGCCGCGACCGCCGCCGTCCTCGACCTCCTGGCCCGGCTGGCCGCAGGCGAGGCGGTCACCGTCAGCACCGCCGAGCGCCTGCTCAACACCTCCCAGGCCGCCCAGTTGGCCGGAGTGTCCGTGACCTACATGCGCCGGCTCACCGACTCCGGAACGGTCCCCGTGGAGTACCGCGGAACGCACCGGCGCATTCGCCCGGCGGACGTCCTCGCGTGGGTCGAGGCCCGCAATGCCGCCCGTGCCGCTGAGGCCGCTCCTTGATGCCATAACCCGGATGATCCCTGAGGCGCCGCACGGCAGGATTGCCGAGCGTCCGCGGGAGGCGGTCCCCAATGGGTGCGCCCGCCACGCGGCATGCGTGGCGGGCGCTGGGGATGGAGCAGCTGATGAACGTGCGGGGACTACGCGCGTGCGGCTACTTGAGGCCGAGCTGCTTGGTGGGGACCTTGTAGGATTCCTTGGCCGTGAGGGCTGAGATCGCAGCGATGGCGCAGATGCTTGCGCTGAAGATACTGATCTGCACCCAGCCGCCGGGCTTGATGCCGCCCATGGCCGCGACGATTGCCGGGGCGAAGCCTGCCATCAGGAAGCCGAGCTGGGTGCCGATGGCCAGGCCGGAGAACCGCACCTTCGTGCTGAACATCTCGGCGTAGAAGGAAGGCCAGACGGCGTTGGCGCCCGCGTAGCCGCAGGAGAACATGCCGATGGCGGCCAGGAACATCAGCGGTACGCTGCCGGATTCCAGGCTGAGCAGGAACAGCGGCGTCAGAGCCGCGCTGGACAGGGCGCCGTAGATGAAGACGGGCTTGCGGCCGATCTTGTCCGCCAGCATGCCGAACAGCGGCTGGGTGCCCAGGGCCACGATGTTCGCGACAACCACGAGCCACAGCGTGATGGTGCCGTCCACGCCGGCAACGGTCTTGGCGTAGCTGATGGCAAGGGTGCCGAACACGGTGGAGACGGCGGCGATGAACGCGCAGCAGATGACGCGCAGGACGTCGCGCCAGTGGTCCTTCAGCAGATCGGCAACGGGGAGTTTGGAGATCTGCGCCGACTGCTGGGCTTCCTCGAAGGTCGGCGGCTCGTGAAGGGTGCGGCGGATGAAGAACGCCACCACAACCACCACGGCGCTGAGCCAGAAGGGGATGCGCCAGCCGATGCCGTACTTGATGTCGTCCGGCAGGGCGAGGACGGGAATGAAGACCAGTGCGGCGAGGATCTGGCCGCCCTGGGTGCCGGTGAGGGTCCAGGAGGTGAAGAAGGAGCGGCGGTTGTCCGGGGCGTGCTCCAGGGTCATGGAGGAGGCACCGGCCTGCTCGCCCGCCGCGGAGAGGCCCTGGCAGAGACGGGCCAGCACCAGCAGCGCCGGCGCCCACCAGCCCACGGTGTTGAAATCGGGCAGGCAGCCAATGAGGAAGGTGGAGGCGCCCATGAGGAGAAGGGTGAACATCAGGACCTTCCGCCGGCCGATCCGGTCACCGAAGTGTCCGAGGATCACGGCGCCCACGGGCCGTGCCACATAGGCGAACCCGAAGGTGGCGAAGGACATGATGGCGGCATTGGCGTCAGCGCTGGGGAAGAAGACCGTGGGGAAGATCAGCGCGGCAGCCGAACCGAAGATGAAGAAGTCGTAGTACTCGACGGCGCTGCCCAGGAAGCTGGCGAGGGCCGCCTTCTTGGGCGTCCCGGCATGCGTAACGGCGCCTGCTCCGGTGGACGGAAGTGTCTGGCTCATGGAGTTCCTTTATATGACGACATTGTCGCGGGCGTATCAGGGAATCGCGGCCGCCGCGGCCCTGGGTTCGGGCGGGGCATTCTGCGACTGGAGTCGGAAGACCCGGAGCGGGTAGCCATATGGTGGGAGCTACTTGTGCGATACAGCAATGATGGATGTGGCGACTGTCACCTGTCAAGAAAGTAATCACTGTCTGGAAATTGCTCTCATTATGTGGCAACATCAACACATGAGTGTGAACCCAGCCACAGTGGGCAATGACGTCCCTGCCGATCTTTCCGGCGGAAAAGCCGGCAGGAAGAAGGAGCCGGCCGGCACCGACATGGTGGGCAAGGCGCTGGGCCTCCTGGTCCTGCTGGGCGATGAGCCCCGTGGGGCCAGCGCTGCTGAAATCAGCCGGCGGGCCGAGCTGCCGTTCAGCACCACCTATCGCCTGCTCGGTTCCCTGACCCGGGACGGGTTTGTGGACTACGAGCCGGACGGCCGGCGGTACCACCTGGGCCTGCGGGTCTTCCAGCTGGGGCAGCGGGTTTCCAATCACCACGGTTTTGCCGGCACCGCGATGCCCGTGCTGCGCCGCGTCACCGAGCGGACGGGGGAGGCCACCATCCTCAGTGTCCGGGACGGCCACCACCACCTCACGGTGAACAAGGTGGACGGGCCGCAGATTTTCCGCGTCACCAGCGACCCCGGGCACCTCGGCTCCCTGTCCACCACCGCCGTCGGGAAGGCCCTGGTTGCTTTTGCCGAGGATGCTGAGCGCGAGCGGCTGCTGGAGGAACTGCCCCTGGAGGCCCTGACCGAAAAGTCCATCACGGACCGGGAGGCCTTCCGTGCCGAAATCGGCAACGTCCGCCGCCGGGGCTATGCCGTCATGGATGAGGAGAACGAAATCGGCATGCGCGCCGTCGCCGTGCCCCTGCTGAACAGCCAGGGCCACGCCTTCGCGTCGCTGGCAGCCGCCGTGCCCGTCTTCCGCCTCAGCCTGGAGGAACTCGAAGCCCATGTCCCCCTGCTGCAGGAGGCTGCCGCGGAGCTCGCGGCCCGACTCCCGCAGCGTTGACCTTGCCCCCAAGTTCGCAGATCAAGCGCCAATGCGCTGAATGAACTTTTGCTGTACCGCAATTTTCCCCACTGGAGTCCCGCCTCGCGGCCGGCCCGGTGCCATTATCGAAGGAGCTGCACGGATGAGTCATCGAACTGAGTCCTACCTGGTGGGACTGGTTGGAGACGGCGTAATGCCGTCACTCACCCCGCCCATGCACGAACGCGAAGGTGATGTGCAGGGCCTGCGCTACCTGTACCGGCCCATCGACCTCCTGGAGCTGGGCCTGCCCGGCGAGTCCGTGGGCCAAGTGCTGCAGAGCGCCCGAACCCTGGGCTTCAACGGCCTGAACATCACCCATCCCTGTAAGCAGCTGGTCCTGCAGTACCTGGATGAGGTGACCCCGGACGCCCAACGGCTGGGCGCCGTCAACACGGTCGTCATCCGGGATGGCCGCTTCATCGGCCACAACACCGACTTCTCCGGCTTCGCATCCGCCCTGGCCTCCGGCCTTCCCGGCGCCCGGTTGGACCGCGTGCTGCAGCTTGGTGCCGGCGGTGCCGGCTCCGCGGTCGCCTACGCCCTGCTCACCGCCGGGGTTCGGAGCCTGGAGCTCGTGGACATGGACCTGGAGCGGGCCGCCGCGCGGGCCGAAGAGCTGTCCCGCTTCTTTCCTGGAGCCACGGTGACGGCGCGGACGCCGGCGGAGCTGCCGGGACTGATGCCGCTGGTGGACGGCCTGGTGCACTGCACGCCGGTGGGCATGGCGGCCCACCCGGGCACCCCCCTTGACCTGGACCTGCTGGAACCCCGCCACTGGGTGGCGGACATCGTTTACCGCCCCATCGAGACCGAACTGGTCCGCGGCGCGCGCGCCAAGGGCTGCGAAGTCTTGGACGGCGGCCGGATGGCCGTGGGCCAGGCCGCTGACGCGTTCCGGATCTTTACCGGCCTCCGCGCCGACCCGGACCGCATGCGATCGCACTTCCTGGAGCTTGTCGCGGCCGAGGAGGTGGCCGCCTGATGCGCACCTCCATCGCCACCGTCTGCATCAGCGGAACGCTTGAGGACAAGATGCTGGCCTGCGCCCGCGCCGGCTTCGACGGGATCGAGATCTTCGAGCAGGACCTGCTGGTTTCCCCGCTCTCCCCCGAGGAGATCCGGGCCCGGGCCGCAAGACTGGGCCTGACCCTGGACCTCTACCAGCCGTTCCGCGACTTCGAGGGCGTGGAGGAGGAGGTGCTGCGGGAAAACCTGCGCCGGGCCGAGGCAAAGTTCCGGCTGATGAACCGCCTGGGCATCGACACCATGCTGCTGTGTTCGAACGTGGCCACGGCGACGATCGACGACGACGCCCTGGCCGCCGTCCAGCTCCGCCGGCTCGGGGACCTGGCGCAGTCCTACGGCGTCCGCATCGCCTATGAGGCGCTGGCGTGGGGGCGGTTCGTGAACACGTACGGGCGCTCCTGGGAGATCGTCCGCGAGGCTGACCACCCCGCCGTCGGACTGTGCCTGGACAGCTTCCACATCCTGTCCCGCGGCGACGACCCGGCCGGAATCGAGCAGATCCCCGCCGCCAAGATCTTCTTCGTCCAACTGGCCGACGCCCCGGTCCTCTCCATGGACATCCTGTCCTGGAGCCGGCACTACCGCGTGTTTCCGGGTGAGGGCGGCTTCGACCTGGTCGCGTTCATGGAACACCTGGTCCGTTCCGGCTACGACGGGCCGGTTTCGCTGGAAATTTTCAACGACGTCTTCCGCCAGTCCGACGTCGAACGCACCGCGGTCGACGGCCTGCGCTCGCTGCTGTGGCTGCAGGACCGCGCGGCCACGGGCCTAAAGGGGGAAACCCACCCGATGCAGCTGCGGGCCATGCCCGACGTGCGGCCCCCCGCGGGCCTGGACTACGCCGAAATCCGGACCGGGGAGCCCGAGTCCGCGGCCCGGATGCTGGCCCAGCTGGGCTTTGAGTTCTGCGGCCAGCACCGCCGCAAGCCCGTGCAGCTGTGGGCGCAGGGGGACGTGCGCGTCGTCCTCAACGGCCAGCGCGCTGACGGCGCCGCCCCGGCCATCTCCGGACTGGGCTTCCAGGTGGAGGACCCGGACGGGGCCGTGGAGCGGGCCATCCAGCTCAAGGCCAGCCCGGTGGCGCGCCACCACACCGCAGATGAGCAGGAACTGCGCGGGGTCGGCGCTCCGGACGGCACGGAGGTGTTCTTTGCCCCGACCTCGCAACGGCCCGCCTGGATGGAGGAATTCGGCGCCGGCACCCATTATCCCGGCGGGCAGGGCCCCAACGCCCTGGTGACGCGGATCGACCATGTGAACCTGGCCCAGCCGTGGCAGTCTTTCGACGAGGCCGTGCTGTTCTATGAGAGCGTGCTGCGGCTGGAGACCCGCCCGGCAACCGAGGTCCCCAGCCCCATGGGCCTGGTGCGCAGCCAGGTCATGCGGACCGGGGACGGCTCCGTGCGCCTGGCCCTGAACATCGTGCCCCACGGACTGGAAGCCGCACCCTCGGGCCCGGGGTCCTACCCCGAGCACATCGCCTTCCACACCACAGACATCCTGGCCGTCGCCCGCCGGGCCGTCGCCGCGGGCATGCACTTCCTGCAGGTCCCGCAGAACTACTACGAGGACCTCGCCGCCCGCTACCCGCTGGACCCCGCAACGCTGGCCACGCTCCAGGAACTGAACCTGCTGTACGAACGGGACGGGGAGGGGGAATTCCTCCACTTCTATACGGAGACCATCGGGAACCTGTTCCTGGAGGTCGTCGAACGCCGGCACGGCTACGAGGGCTACGGCGCGCAGAACGCTCCGGTCCGCCTGGCCGCCCAGTTCGAGCGCAACCGCCTGCGGCGCCGGTAGCCGGCCCCGGGCCGGTGGAGCCCACCGACGCCGCGGAGGCCGCCACCACCCGCCTGCTGGCCGGCAAGCAGCGCGAGCACGGCGAGTCGGGCCTGATCAACGCGCTGCACCTGCGAGGCCCCTCCCCGAGGGTCGGGAGGGGAAAACAAGTGTTGCCCTATGGTGAACTTGCGTTGCTATCATGCGACCATGGCCACCCCCAGAACCCCCGCGCAGCCCCTGTCCACCGAGGCGGAGCTCTCCATCGCCCGCGCGGAGGCCGCGCACCGGCATGCCCACCTGTTCTCCGAACGGTCCGCCCACATCAAGCAGTCCGCGGTCCGCGACGTCTTCGACATTTCCATGCGCCCCGGACTGGTCTCCCTGGCCGGCGGCAACCCGTTCCTGCAGTCCCTCCCGCTGGAGAAGCTGGGCACCATGGCCTACAAGCTGATCACGGAGCAGGGCCTCACCGCCCTGCAGTACGGCGGCGGGCAGGGCACCGACCTGATCCGCGAGCAGATCTGCCGGGTCATGGAGCACGAGGGCATCATGGATGCTCTGCCGGAGAACGTGGTGGTCACCACGGGGTCGCAGTCCGCGCAGGACGTGGCCTGCAAGGTCTTCACCAATCCCGGCGACGTCGTGCTCTGCGAGGATCCAACCTATGTGGGCGCGCTGAACACCTTCGAGTCCTACCAGGTCCGCGCGGAGCCGGTGAGGATGGACGGGAACGGGCTGGTTCCCGAGGAGCTGGAGGCACGGATCGCGCAACTGCGCGCGGAGGGCGCGTCCATCAAGTTTCTCTACACGATCCCCAGCTTCAATAACCCCTCCGGCATCACGCTCGCCCCGGAACGCCGCCAGCGCATCGTGGATATCTGCCGCGACGCCGAGATCCTGATCCTTGAGGACAACCCCTACGGGTTACTCAAGTTCGAGGGCACCCCCTACGTGCCGCTGCGCGCGGACAACCCCGACGACGTCATCTACTTCGGCTCCTTCTCCAAGATCCTGGCCCCCGGGCTGCGCATCGGATGGGCGCTGGTGCCCGAGCACCTGCAGCGGCGCTTCTACCTGGCCAGCGAGGCGGTCACCCTCTGCCCGCCCACGCTGAACCAGATGCTGATCAGCCACTATCTGGAGGGGCACGACTGGGTGGGGCAGATTGCCTCCTACCGCGGGCTCTACGCGGAACGCTGCGCGGCGATGCTTGCGGCACTGGCCGAGGACATGCCCGAGGGCGTGGAATGGACCACGCCGGAAGGCGGCTTCTTCGTATGGGTGACACTTCCGGAGGGAGTGGACACCTACCCGCTGCTGCGTCCGGCGATCGAGGCCGGCGTCGTATTCATCCCCGGCGCCGCGTTCTCCCCCGCCGGCGCGCCCAGCAACAAGCTGCGGCTGGCCTTCAGCGCGGTGGCCGCGGACAAGATCCGCGAGGGGGTCCGCCGGCTGGCCCCGGTGCTGCGTGAGGCCATCGCCGGCCGCTAGCCCGTGCGCTGGTAGGTCCACGGCAGCGAGGTGACGTCGAGCCGGTGGCGGGGCCCTTCCGGGCGCGCCCCGCCGCCGTATTCGGCGTCGCCTTCCCACACGACGTACTCGCGCCCGTCCCCGCCGGCGTGGCGGCGGCTGCGGAAGATTTCCGGGGCGGCCGCCCGGGCGGCGGAAAGCGCTTCGCCGACCCCGGCGGAGCGGTCCAGCCAATGCAGCGTCACCCAGGTGGGCGGCATGAGGACCGTAGAGCCCGCGCCGTGGCGGGCTAGGGCCTCGGCGGGTGGGAGCCACACATGGTCGACGTGTTCACGGGCATTGAGCCGGACCTCCCGCAGGGGTGCCCGGGCGAGGAAAAACCAGGTGCGCAGGCGTTTTGGTGTCTCCGCCGGGGGCACCCAGCAGGACAGCGGCACCAGCGCGGCGGGATCGAGTCCGATCCCGGTCTCCTCCCACGCCTCGCGGGCGCCGGCAGTGCGGGCGGCGGCCAGCAGGACGCCGTCGGCGGCCGGGCCGGAACCGGGGCTGGCCAGAATGGCGCCGGCGCGGGCCGCGTCCTGCCCCGCGAAGTCCTCCGCCTCGATGTGCCCGCCGGGGAAGACCCAGGCGCCCGCGAAGGAGCCACGGCGCGGGCGCTCAAGGAGCAGCACCTCGAGCCCGGCCCCGCCCTCGCGCAGCAGGACGGTGGTGGCGGCCTCGCCGTGGAAAAGCGGCGGGGTCACGGCAGGTCCCCCGTCCCGCGGGAGTCGTACGCATCGCGCGCCTGGAGGATGCCGCCGGCATTGGCCTCCGCCCAGGCGCGCACCGCGTCCAGCGGCCCCAGCAGCGTCCGGCCGAGCCCGGTCAGCGAGTACTCCACGCGCGGCGGGACCTCGGCATAGACGCGGCGGCCGACCAGCCCGTCGCGCTCCAGGGTGCGCAGCGTCTGGGTGAGCACTTTGGGCGTGACCTGCCCGACCGCGGCGCGGACCTGGGAGAACCTGCGCGGGCCGTCCTTGAGCGCCTGGAAGACCAGCGGCGTCCATTTGTCGCCAATGCGCTGCAGCACCACCCGCGATGGACAGTCAGCCTGCATGACGTCGAAGGCAGGCACGTCCGGCCCATTAGTATCCACACGGAAAGTCTATTTCTTTGCAGTACTTGGTTTCAAATGAATACTATTGCCGGGAGTTGGCCACCCGGCAACACCACTTCCAGGAAGGGACACATCCATGAAGATCGCAGTCTACGGAGCCACCGGCATGGTGGGCAGCCAGATCGTTGCCGAAGCGCTGGACCGCGGACACGAGGTCACTGCCGTCACCCGCACCGGCTCCGGCGTGGAGGGCACCACCGCCCGCGCCGCCGAGCTGGGCGACCTGAAAGCCTATAAGGACATTGCCGCCGGGCACGACGTCGTCGTCCTCACCGTCCCGCCCTCGCGTACCGGCGGGTCCCACGCGCCGTTCGTCGAGGCCCACGAGGAGATCGCCGAGACCCTGGTCAAGGCCCGGGTGTTCATTGTCGGCGGGGCCGGCGCCACAGAGGTCAACGGAGTACAGCTCAAGGACACCGACGGCTTCCCGGAGGCCTACAAGGCCGAGGCCGAGGCCATGAGCCGGGTCCTGGACGCCTACCGCGACGCCTCCGGCGTGGACTGGACCATGCTCGCGCCCGCCCCCGTGATTGCTCCGGGCGTCCGCACCGGCGAGTACGCGCTGGGGGCCGACTCCCCCGCCGGCGACTCGGTCTCCACCCAGGACTTCGCCGTGGCCGTGCTGGACGAGCTGGAAAACCCGCGTCACGAAAACCGCCGCTTCACGGTCGCCAACTAGCGCTCGGGGCGCAGGGCGATGGCGGCACCCGCCCGGGTGCCGCCATCGCCCTGCCTGGCCCCAACTGGCCCTGCCTGCGGGGTCCGCGCCGGTGGCGCGGACCGCCTGAGGTCAGCTCGCGACCATGACCCGCGAAAGGAACCGGCGGGTGCGCTCGTGCTGCGGATTGCCGAACAGCTCGGCCGCCGGCCCCTCCTCCACGACCACGCCCTGGTCCATGAAGACCACCCAGTCCGCGACCTCGCGGGCAAAGCGCATCTCATGGGTGACCATCACCATGGTCAGGCCCTCGGCCGCCAGCTCGGTCATCACCTTCAGCACCTCCTCCACCAGCTCCGGGTCCAGCGCTGAGGTGGGCTCGTCGAAGAGGATGGCCTCCGGGTTCATCGCCAGGGCCCGGGCGATCGCCACGCGCTGCTGCTGGCCGCCGGAGAGCTGGTGGGGGTACTTGTCCGCGTGCGCGGCCATGCCCACCTTGCGCAGCTGGGCCAGTGCCAGCTCGCGGACCTCCGCGGGAGCCCCCTTGCCCAGGTAGCCGGGCGCGAACGTGACGTTCTCCAGCACGGTCTTGTGCGGGAACAGGTTGAACTGCTGGAAGACCATGCCGATGTGTTCGCGCGTGGGGGCCAGCTCGCGGTCGGACACGCGCTTGGGTCCGCCGGGAGTGTGCCGGTAGCCCACCGGATTGCCGCGGTAGAGCACGTCGCCGGAGTCGATGGTCTCCATGGCGTTCAGGGTGCGGATCATGGTGGTCTTCCCGGAGCCGGACGGGCCGATCACGGCCACGACCTCTCCCCGGTGCACCTTCAGGTCCACGCCCTTGAGCACCTCGGTCTCGCCGAAGGACTTGCGCTCACCGGCGGCCTCGAGGACCACCTCGCCGGCATGCGGGGTCCCCACGCGGGCAGCCGGCTCCGGAACCTCGTCCGCCTGTGCCAGGCCCGCGTGGACCTTGGCCCGCAGCCCGCGGCGCCGGACGTCCAGGCGGCGTTCCAGGAGCTTCAGCGCCTGGTCGAAGACCGTCACCAGCAGCACGTAGAAGAGGGCGACGGCGAGCAGCGTCTCCAGCACCTTGAAGTTCTGCGTGTAGAGCCGCTGGCCCACCAGCAGGATCTCGGTCAGGGAAATGGCCGAAACCAGGGAGGTCAGCTTGATGATGGTCACCAGCTCGTTGCCCAGTGCCGGCAGCGCCACCCGGAAGGCCTGCGGGATCACGATGTGCCGCTGCACCCCGCGCCAGGGGATGCCCAGCGCGCGCCCGGCCTCGCCCTGGCCGCCGGCAACGGCGGAGAGGCCTCCGCGGTGGATCTCGGAGATATAGGCGGTCTCGGAGAGCACCATGGCAATCAGGCCGGCCATGAAGGGCGAGCCCACAATCACCCGCAGTTCGGGGATCACCTGGGGGGCGTTGTAGGTGAAGATCAGCAGCACCAGCAGCGGCAGCGAACGGAAGAACCACACGTAGACGTCCAGGACCTTGCGCAGCCACGGCAGGCGGGATTCGCGCCCCAGCGCCACCAGCATGCCCAGGACCAGCGAGATTCCCCAGGCCAGCGCCGAGAGCACGATCACCGTAAGTGCCGCGTTCCAGAAGTCCTTATGACCGAAAAGGCTGGCCAGGTAGCGCCAGTCGAAGCTGAAGCCGTCCCCTTCCGCGCCTCCTTCCCCGTCCACGGCCCCGGGCTGGCTGCCCAGGGCCAACGCCACCTGCCCGTCGCTGGGCTCGGCGAGGTTGTAGCCGTCCAGCAGCTGCTGGTAGGCGCCGCTGGCCTTCATGGCGGCCACGCCGTCGCGCAGCTGCTGGGCCAGGACGTCGTTGCCCTTGGCCACCGCCAGGCCCACCGGAACCGGGAAGAGCAGTTCCGTGCTGGTAATCGCCAGCTTGCCGCCGGAACTGTCGACTGCGGTCTTGCCCACCGCCGCGTCGGTCACCTGCGCGTCGACCTGGCCGGCCAGCAGCGCCTGGGTGCCCTCGGAGTCGGCGGTGAAGTCGCGCACGTCGATGGCCCGGCCGCCGTCGGCCACGCACTGCTCGCTGGCGGTGCCGCGCAGCTGGTTGGCCACGTCACCGCCCTTGATGACGGCCACGCTCAGCCCGCACAGGCCGGAGGCGTCGGCGACCGGGGCCGCGGAGACCGGCCGGACAATCGAGTTGCCGGTGGTGAAGTAGGGGATGTACTCCACCTCGCCGGCCCGCTCGGGCGTGATGTACAGGGCGGAGGCCACCACGTCGAAGTGGCCGGCCTTCAGGCCGGTAATCAGCTGCTCAAAGCGGGTGTCCACGAACTCCGGCCGCATGTCCAGCTCCGCCGTCAGGGCGTCCATAAAGTCGGGGTCGAAGCCCGCCGGCTGGCCGTCCTTGAGGTAGGCGTAGGGAGGGTAGGTAAGGTCCGTACCGATCCGCAGCGTGCCGTTGTCCGCGGGAGCTGCCTGGGCGCTGGCCAGCGGGAGCGCCGCGAATGTCAGCGCCGCCAGCAGGGCTGCTCCAGCCTGCCGGGCCCGGCGCGCTAATGTGGTCCAAGTCATGCCGGGGAATCTACAGATTGCTCAACAATCTTGTCAACGCCGCGCCGCGTGCGAAACACAGATTTAGCCTGTATTCGCGCGTTTTTACGCGACGGAAACAATCGGGGCCGTACGGCTGGTGATGGTTTTGGCGAACAATTGTTGAACACTGATACGCTCATGGCATGACCATTGACACACCCCGGGCAGGCCAGCCCGCAGCGACTGCCGCCGAGGCGGTGCAGGCCTCGGTGCGCCAACACATCAGCGAAGGCCGGCTGCTGCCGGGCCAGCGGCTGGTGGACCAGGCGCTGGCCGAGGAGTTTGGCGTCTCACGCAACACGGTGCGCGAGGCGATGCGGCTGCTGGCCGCGGATGGGCTGGTGGCGTCGGTGCGCAATGCCGGCTACTCAGTCAGGACCCTGACCACCGGCGACGTCCACGACATCTACACCGCCCGGCGGCTGCTGGAGACCGGGGCCATCCTGAAGAGCGCCTCGGCCCCCGACGCCCTGCTGGCGGACGTGGACCAGGCCGCCTCCGCCAGCGAGCAGCACGTGCTGTCCGGGGACTGGAACCGGGCCGCGACGGCCAGCCTGGACTTCCACCGGGCCGTGGTCCGCATGGCCGGCTCCACGCGCGTGGACGCCTTCTTCCACAACCTGGTCGCGCAGCTGCGCCTTGCGTTCGCCGTCATGCCCGACGAGAGCGCGTTCCAGATCCAGTGGGTGGGACGCGACCGCCAGATCGCCGACCTCATTCTTGCCGGTCGCCGCGACGAGGCGACCGCCCTGATGAACGACTACCTCAACGATTCGGAAACCCAAATCATCGACGGCGTGCGCGCGGCCGAGCGCGCACGCCACTGACCCACCCCGAAAGGACGCCATGAGCACCACAGCTTCCCTGACCGACGCCGCCTACAAGGGCCCCGCCCTGGAGGTGGACCGCGAGTTCTACGGCAACATCGCCCGCTCGACGGCCTCCCGGACCCTGGTCGATTCCTTCGTCATTCCGATCCGCTCCGGCAAGGCCTGGAAGGTTCCAGCCGGGCACGTGTGCAGGATCCTCACGGTGGACGGACCGCAGGTGGGAGACCTGAACATCTGGAACTACAACAACCCGCGCGAACGCTTCTGGGCCGCCCGCACCCGCCAGCTGCAGGCGGCGCACGTGACCACCTTCGACCGGCTCTGGTCCAACCTGCCCTATCTGCGCCCGCTGGCGACCATCACCGCGGACACGCTGGAAGGCTACGGCGTCGACGGCGAGGGCGGCCGCGTCCACGACACCCTGGGGACCCGCTGCGACCCGTACGTGAACCGGATGCTCACCGGCGAGGACTTCGACTACCACTGCCACTCGAACCTGACCCGCGCCGTGCTGCCCTTCGGGCTGACCGAATTCGACGTGCACGACGTGCTCAACGTCTTCCAGTGCACCGGGCTGAACAAGGACGACAAGTACTTCATGAAGTCCTGCCCGGCCCAGGTGGGCGACTTCTTCGAACTCTTCGCCGAGCAGGACCTGCTGATGGCCCTCTCCACCTGCCCGGGCGGGGACCTGTCGCTGCCCATGTGGGGCGAGGGCGCGCACGACCCCATCGAGGTCTGCCGCCCCATCGGCATCGAGGTCTACAAGGTCGACGACGCGGTGCTGGACGGGTGGAGCTCCCCGGGCCTGCCCGAGTACGCCGGGGCCCACGGACTGAAAGCTCCGGCCTGGGGAGCCGCCGGCGCCTGACGCCACCCCCTGGGCATAAAGTCCTCGGGCACAAGGCCCTCCGGCACAAGGTCCTCCGGCACGAGGCCATCTGGCACGGCGACGGCGGCACCCGGTAGGGGTGCCGCCGTCGTCCCATGTCCGCAAGGCCAGGCGTTTTGTCCCGGACGGCCGGGCGGCCACGCGCAGGACGAAGGCACCGGCCCGGAGGCCTCGGCCGGACGGGACCCGCTTTCCGGACCTGCGAACTCTTTCCGGACCCGCGGCGGAACTAGTCCAGCAGCAGCGCCGGCTCCTCCATGATGGCGGCGACGTCCGCCATGAACCGGGCGGACAGGTCCCCGTCCACCACTCGGTGGTCGAAGGATCCACCCAGCGTGGTGATCCAGCGCGGGATGACCTCCCCGGAGACCACCCACGGCTTCTGCCGGATGGTGCCGAACGCCACGATCGCGACCTCGCCCGGGTTGATGATGGGGGTGCCGATGTCGATGCCCAGGGCGCCGATGTTGGTGATCGTGAGGGTGCCGTTCTGCATGTCCGCGGGCCTGGTCCTGCCCTCGCGGGCGGCGGTCGCCAACTCGTTGAGGGCAATGGCCAGTTCCCTCAGGGACAGGTCCTGCGCGTTCTTGAGGTTCGGCACCAGGAGCCCCCGCGGGGTGGCGGCCGCGATGCCCAGGTTCATGAAGTGCTTGACGTGGATCTCCGCGCCGTTCTCCGTCTCGACCCAGCTCGCGTTCACGCTCGGGTTGCGCGCGGCCGCCCAAATCACCGCCTTGGCCAGGATCAGCAGCGGGGAGACCTTGATGCCCTCGAAGTCGCGGCTCTTCTTGAGCCGCTGCACGAACTCCATGGTGCGCGAGGCATCGACGTCCACGAAGATGCTCACGTGCGGGGCGGTGAACGCGGATTCGACCATCGCCTTGGCGGTGGCCTTGCGCACGCCCTTGACGGGCTGGCGCTCAATCCGGTCCTCCTGCTCCCCGTGGGACCAGAAGGTGGGGGCCGCCGCCTGCTCCGCCTCGCGCTGGGCCTGGTAGGAGATCAGGTCCTCGCGGGTGACCTCCCCTCCGCCTCCGGTGCCGCGCACCTTGCTCAGGTCAATGCCCAGTTCCTTGGCGATCTTGCGCACGGGCGGCTTGGCCAGCACGCGGTTGAGGATCGAGGCCATGGCCGGTCCCGCCGAACGCACGACGGCGGCCGCGCCGGCCGCGCCGGAAGCGGCGGGCGAGTGAGCGGCCGGCGCAGCGCTGGCCGTCGCCGTGGCCGGAGCCTTGGCCGCTGGCGCCTTCACGACCGGAGGGCGTCCCAGGCGGGGACGGCGCCGCACCGGGTCGGCCTTCGGACCGGAGCCGACCAGCGGGGCCGCCCCGGCGTCGGCACCCTCGACGAGCGCGTGGGAGTCGATGAGGATGCCGGGTTCCGGGTCGGTGTCGTGCGACCGGACAGGAGCCGGGGCAGGCTGCGCGGCCCCGGAGGGCGCGGGCGCGGCCTCGGCCACCACGAACAGCGGCTGGCCCACCTCCAGCGTTTGCCCCTCCGCCGCGCACAGTTCGGTCACGGTGCCGGCGAACGGGCTGGGCAGCTCGACGAGCGACTTGGCGGTTTCGATCTCGACGAAGACCTGGTTAATGGCCACGGTGTCCCCGGGCTGCACCTTCCAGGAAACGATCTCCGCCTCGGTGAGGCCCTCGCCGACGTCGGGCAGGTTGAACGTGCTCACGGGATGCTCCTAGTAGGCGAACGAACGGTCAAGGGCATCGAGCAGCTTGTCGATGTCCGGCAGGTACTGGTCCTCCACCTTGGAGACCGGGTAGGGCATGTGGAAGCCGCCCACGCGGATGGCGGGGGCCTCCATGGACAGGAACGCGCGCTCCGAGACGCGCGCGGCGATCTCCCCTCCGATCCCCCCGAAGGTCGGGGCCTCGTGCGTGACCACCAGCCGGCCGGTCTTCTCCACGGATTCGACGACGGTGTCGAAGTCGATCGGGCTGACCGAGCGCAGGTCCACGACCTCGACGCTGCGCCCGTCCTCCTGGGCGGCCTCGGCGGCGGCCAGCGCCACCGGCACCAGCGGCCCGTAGGTAACGATCGTCGCGTCCCGCCCGGGCCGGACCACCTGCGCGGCGGCGGCCGGCGGAGCCGGGTTTTCGGTGTCCACCTCGCCTTTGAGCCAGTAGCGGCGCTTGGGCTCGAAGAAGATCACCGGATCCTGGGAGGCGGCCGCCTCCTGGATCATCCAGTAGGCGTCGTGGGCGTTGGACGGAACCATGATGCGCAGGCCCGCCGTGTGCGCGAACAGCGCCTCCGGCGACTCGGAGTGGTGCTCGATCGACCCGATGCCGCCGCCGTAGGGAATGCGGATCACCACGGGCGCGCCGAAGCGGCCCTCGCTGCGGGAGCGCATCTTGGCCAGCTGCGTGGTGATCTGGTTGAAGGCCGGGAAGACGAAGCCGTCGAACTGGATCTCCGCGATCGGGGTGTAGCCGCGCAGGGCCAGCCCGATGCTGGTGCCGATGATGCCGGACTCGGCCAGCGGGGAATCGACCACTCGGTCCTCGCCGAAGCCGGCCTGCAGCCCCTCGGTGACGCGGTAGACGCCCCCCAGCTTGCCGATGTCCTCGCCGATCAGCAGGGATTTGGGATTCTGCTCCAGGACCCGGCGCAAGCCGGCCGTGATCGCCTTGGCGATGGTCATCGTGGTCATCGGGCGCCCTCCTGGCCGGCCTCTGCCGGGCTCTGCGCAAACCCGGCCTCGTATTCCTTGTGCCAGCGCAGTTCCTCGGCGATGAGGGGGTGCGCTTCGGCGTAGACGTTGTTGAACGAGTCCTCAAGCGTGGGGTCCGGGAAGGCCAGTGCCTCCTCGCGGACGCGTGCGGCCATCTGGTCCCCGGCGCGGGCGACCTGCTCGAAGAACGCGTCGTCGGCGTGCCCCGCCGAGCGCAGGTGTTTCTCCAGACGGACCAGCGGGTCCTTGGGCGCCCAGGACTCCTCTTCCGCGGAGAGCCGGTACTTGGTGGGATCGTCCGCCGTGGTGTGCGCGCTCATGCGGTAAGTGAACGCCTCGATCAGCACCGGCCCCTCGCCGCGCCGGGCGCGCTCGAGGGCCCAGCGGGTGACGGCCAGGACCGCGAGGACGTCGTTGCCGTCCACGCGGATGCCGGGGAACCCGTAGCCCCTGGCCCGCTCGGCCAGGGGGATCCGGGACTGCACGCGGGTCGGCACGGAGATGGCCCATTGGTTGTTCTGGCAGAAGAACACCACGGGGGACTTGTAGCTGGAGGCGAACACCATGGACTCGTGGACGTCGCCCTCCGAGGAGGCGCCGTCGCCGAAGTAGGCCACGACGGCGGTGCCCTCCCGCTCCAGGCGCGCCCGGTCCCAGCCGGCCTGGTCCCGCTGGATCCCCATGGCGTAGCCGGTGGCGTGGGGCACCTGCGCCGCGAGCACCATCGTGTACATGTGGAAGTTGTTCTCCCGCGGATCCCACCCGCCATTGGAGATGCCACGGAAGATGCGCAGCATCTGCGGGAAGTCCACGTCCCGGGTCAGCGCAACGCCGTGCTCCCGGTAGGTGGGGAAGATGTAGTCGTGGGAACGGGTAGCCCGGCCCGAGCCGATCTGCGCGGCCTCCTGGCCCCGCAGCGGAACCCACAGCGCCAGCTGGCCCTGGCGCTGAAGCGCGGTCGCCTCCTGGTCGAAGCGCCGGGTCAGCGCCATGTCTCGGTAAAAACCACGCAGCATCTGCGCATCGACGTCCGAGATGTAGCCGGAGAAGTCCGGATCCGCGCGCAGGGCACCGTCCTGGTCGAGCAACTGCACCATCTCCCCGTCCGCCGTGTCGGGGTTTGCCGCGTCCCGGTTCGCCGGGCCCGGGGCGTCGGCGTTCGGGAAAAGGGCGCCCTGGGGCGCAGCGCTGTCCGGAGCGGCGGAGTCCTGCCGGGTGGAGGTCATGCGTCAAAGCCCTTCACTTGGAAATATGCCCCGCGCGGAATGCATTCCTCTGGAGGCATATGTGGGATGCACCTTTAGCCTATAGGCCCCGTTGCACCACTTTTTGGTTTGGTTACGACTAGGAAAGCCCCGGCCTCTTAGGATACTTGCTACAAATTTCGAGGAAGCGCGTATTGGCCTCGACCTCGCCGATACTGACCCGGACCCCCTCGTTGGCGAAGGCGCGCACGGACAGCGCGTGCTCCCCGGCAAAGCGGGAAAAATCCTGCGCGTCCTTCCCCAGGGCCAGCCACACGAAGTTGCCTTCCGCCTCCGGAACCGTCCATCCAAGCTCCCGCAGGCCGGCCACCACGCGGGTGCGCTCGTCCACCAGGCTTTGTACCTTTTCCACAACTTCGCCGTAGTGGGCCAGCGACGCAACGGCAGCGTCCTCGGCAACTGAGGAGACGGCGAACGGCGTGGCAACGACCCGCAGGTGCCGGGTGATGTGCTGCCGGGCGACCGAGTAGCCGACGCGGAGGTTGGCCAGGCCGTGGGCCTTGGAGAAAGTGCGCAGCACGGCGACGTTCGGGTGCCTGCGGTACATCTCGATCCCGTCCACGGCCTCGGGGTTGCGCACGAACTCCCGGTAGGCCTCATCGATGACCACCAGCACGTCGCGGGGGACTTTGGCCAGGAAGTCCTCGACCTCGGCCGTGGTCAGCACGGGGCCGGTGGGGTTGTTCGGGGTGCACAGCAGCACCACGGAGGTGCGTTCGTTGACCGCCGCGGCCATCGCGTCCAGGTCGTGCCGTCCGCCGGCGGTCAGCGGAACCTGCACGGACGCCGCGCCGGAGGTGCCCACGCAGATCGGGTAGGCCTCGAAGGAGCGCCAGGCGTAGACCACCTCGTCGGGCACGCCGTCGTCGTTCTGCCCGGCGAAGCCGGCCAGAATCTGGGTCAGGGCACCGAGGCTGCCGGCCCCGGTGACGACGTCCTCCGCGGGCACATCCAGGAACCCGGCCAGGGCGGTGCGCAGCTTGGTGCTGACCGGGTCGGGGTAGCGGTTGTAGGCCGTCTGGGCCGCGATGGCCTCAAGAACGGCCGGAACCGGCCGCATGGGGTTCTCGTTCGAGGCGAGCTTGTAGGCGGCCAATCCCTCCACGGGCGCGGGGGGCTTCCCGGCCGCATACTTCGGCAGGCGCCCCACCACGGGACGGGGCTGCACCTCTGCGGAAGGGACGCTGTTCTCGATGCTCATAGCGTTTAGCCTAGCGCCGACGCGCCTCCGGCCGCGTCCCGGACTCCAGGCTCCGGGCCCGTGGCCTCACAGCATTTCCGGGCCGGCGTGAAGCACGGTTTCGCTAATCGCAACATTCACTGCGTATTGCCGCAACATGCATTTGGGACTGTGGAGGGGAACCGACCCCAAGACCCGGGAGATCGCATGACCACCGATCAGATGCAAGCAGGCGCCCCGCAGCCCGGCGCCTCCGTTTCTGCCCCCCCGCACCCGTCGCTCCAAATGCGCCGCGGCCGCTGGGTGGACAACTGGAACGCCGAGGACAGCACCTTTTGGGACGGCGTGGGCCGCGCGACGGCGGCGGTCAACCTCAAGTGGTCGATCTTCTGCGAATTCCTCGGGTTCGTCGTCTGGCAGCTGTGGTCGATCGTCGCGGTCAACCTCCCGGCTGCCGGTTTCCAGCTGAGCACCGGCGAGATCTTCTGGCTGATCTCCATGCCCAGCCTGGTGGGCGCAACGCTGCGCATCCCCTACACCTTCATGGTGGCCCGCTTCGGCGGCCGGAACTGGACGGTCGTCTCCGCCCTGCTGCTCCTGCTGCCGGCCGGCGGCCTGGCCCTGGCCGTTTCCAACCCCACCACCCCCTTCTGGGCGCTGCTGGCACTGGCCGGGATGGCCGGCTTCGGCGGCGGCAACTTCGCCAGCTCGATGGCCAACATCACCTACTTCTACCCGGCCCGGGAAAAGGGCTGGGCCCTGGGGCTGAACGCCGCCGGCGGCAATCTGGGGGCCGCCGTTGCGCAGCTCGTGGTCCCGATCGCGATCACCGTCTTCGCCGCCGGCACGCTGAACCTGTCCATGGCCGGCCTGATCTGGATCCCGCTGATCCTGCTGGCCGCGTGGGGCGCCCGGAAGCACATGCACAACCTCAGCCACGCCAAGGGCGACATCGCCGGCTCGCTGGCCGCGCTGCGCGAACCACACCTGTGGATCATCTCCCTGCTCTACATCGGCACCTTTGGCTCGTTCATCGGCTTCTCCGCCGTTTTCCCCAAGCTGATCAAGGACACCTTCCCCGAGTTCTCCACCTTCGCCGTGGCCGGGGCCGCCCTGTCGCTGTCCTTCCTCGGCCCGCTCGTGGGCTCCCTCTCCCGCCCGCTGGGCGGTCGCCTGGCGGACCGGACCGGGGGGGCCAGGATCACCGTGACGGCGTTCGCCGCCATGGCCACGATCACGGTCGCCGTCATCGCCACGCTGCCGCTGGGCAACTTCTGGCTCTTCCTGTTCCTGTTCATGCTGCTGTTCGCCGCCAGCGGCATCGGCAACGGCTCCACCTACAAGATGATCCCCACGGTCTTCTCCCTGCGTTCGGTCGAAAAGGCCGATCCGGTGGGCCCGGAGCGCAAGGCCTCCGCGGCACTGGGCCTCGTTTCGGCCATCGGCGCCTACGGCGGCTTCCTCATCCCGCAGATGCTGGGCCTGTCCGCGACCGCCACCGGCGGTTACGCCGCCGCCTTCGTGGGGTTCGTCGCGACCTACCTGGTCCTGCTCGGGCTGGCCTGGTTCTGCTACCTGCGCCCCGGCACCGTCTTCGCCCGGCAGGGGGTCTAGCCCATGCCCCAGGCCGGCTCCACCCCCGCAAACACCCCCACCCACTGCCCCTACTGCGCCCTTCAGTGCGCCATGTCCGTCTCCCCGGGCGGGCCCGCGGACGGAACGGCCGGATCCGCTGACCGGGGTGCTGACGTCCAGCCCCGGCAGTTCCCGGCCAACGGCGGCGCCCTGTGCCGCAAGGGGTGGTCCTCCGCGCAGCTGCTGGGCGCGGCGGACCGCATCGTCGAGCCGCTGCTGCGCGGTCCCGACGGGGTACTGCGGCCGGCGGCCTGGGACGAGGTCCTGGACCTGGTCGCTGCGAAGGTGCGCACGCTGCGGGCCGCTTACGGCCCGGACGCCGTGGCCGTCTTCGGCGCCGGCGGCTTGACCAATGAGAAGGCCTACCAGCTGGGAAAGTTTGCGCGGTTGGCGCTGGGGACGCGGCTGATCGACTACAACGGACGCTTTTGCATGTCCTCGGCCGCGGCGGCCGGCAACCGCTCGTTCGGGCTGGACCGCGGCCTGCCGTTCCCGCTGGCCGACCTGGGCGGCGCCGGCGCCATCCTGCTGCTCGGTTCCAACGTCGCCGAAACCATGCCGCCGTTCGTGCGGCACCTGCAGGGCGCCCGCGACGCGGGCGGGCTGATGGTCGTCGACCCCCGCCGCTCCGCCACCGCCCGGCTGTCCGACGACGGCGCCGGGCTCCACCTGCAGCCGACCCCCGGCACCGATCTGCCGCTGCTGCTCAGCCTGGCGCACATCGTGCTTGCCGAGGGCCTGGCCGACGAGGACTACCTGGCAAGCCGCACCGTGGGCCGCGACGCCGTCGCCCGTTCGGTTGCGCCCTGGTGGCCCGAACGCGCGCAGGCCACCACCGGCGTTCCCGCCGACCTGCTGCGCACGGCGGCCCGCCGGCTGGCGGAGGCCGCCCGCGCCGCCCGCGCCGGCGGCGCGCCGGTCTACGTGCTGACCGGCCGCGGCGTCGAGCAGCACGTGAACGGCACCGACACCACCACCGCCGCGATCAACCTGGCCCTGCTGCTGGGGTTGCCCGGCACCCGGGCGGGCGGCTTCGGCACGCTCACCGGGCAGGGCAACGGGCAGGGCGGGCGCGAGCACGGACAGAAGTCGGACCAGCTGCCCGGGTACCGGAAGATCACCGACCCGGCGCACCGGGCCCATGTGGCGGCCGCTTGGGGCGTGGACGAATCGCTCATACCGGGCCCCGGCGTGCCCGCCGCCGAACTGCTGCACAGCTTGGGACTGCCCGGCGGGCCGCGGATGCTGTTCGTCCACGGGTCGAACGTGGCGGTCTCCGCACCCGACGCCGGACGGGTCATGGAGGGATTGCGCCGGCTCGACTTCCTCGTCGTCGCCGACTTCTTCCTCTCTGAAACCGCGGCGGAGGCGGACGTGGTCCTGCCCGTCCTCCAGTGGGCCGAGGAGGAAGGCACCATGACCAACCTGGAAGGGCGCATCCTGCGCCGGCGCCGGGCCGTCACGCCCCCGTCCGGGGCCCGTTCGGAGCTGTGGATCATGGCTGAGCTGGCGCGCCGCCTGGACTCCCCCGGCCGGTTCCCCACCGATGCGCGCGAGGTCTTCGAGGAGTTGCGCGAAGCCTCGCGGGGCGGGCTCGCCGACTACTCCGGAATCGACTATGCGGCGCTCGACGCCGGGGAGGCGGTCTACTGGCCCTGCCCGGCGGACGCCTCCCCCGCCGGCGGAACACGCGCGGGCGGTGCCGCAAGGGACAGCGCCGAAGAGGACAGTGCCGAAAAGGACAGTGCCGAAAAGGACGGCTTGGCGGGAAGCGCTCCGGCGCCGGGCCCCACGCTGCGGGGTACCCCACGCCTGTTTATGGACCGGTTCGCCCACCCGGATGGCAAGGCCCGGATGGTTGCCGTGCGTTTCGGTGCCCCGGCCGAGCAGCTGAACCTCCCGGGCACCCTGACCCTGCTGACCGGGCGGCTGCTGGAGCACTACCAGTCCGGCGCCCAAACGCGCCGCGTTCCGGAACTGAATGCGGCGCAGCCGGAACTGCGCGCCGAGCTGCACCCCGCGACCGCGGTGGCCCACGGCGTGGCCGACGGAGACATGGTCCTGCTCTCCAACGGGCGCGGGCGCGTGGTCGCCCGCGCGACGCTGGACTCCGGAATGCGCACCGACTGCGTTTTCCTTCCCTTCCACTTCCCCGGCGACGCCAGCGCCAACCTCCTGACCTCCCCCGCAACCGACCCAGTGAGTTCCATGCCCGGCTTCAAGAACGCCTCCGTGTCCCTGTCCGCCCTGCCCGCCGGCCTGCCCGCCGATGCGCTGCCTGCCGATCTCCCGCCCGGGGCCGTGCGCCGGCGCGGCGCGGAGGCCGCTGCCCGCCCGTTGGCGGAGGCCGCACGATGAGCGCGCCGGAGCGGATCGTGGTGCTCGGCTTCGGCCCCGTCGCCGCCCGGCTGGTCGAGGACCTCCTGCCCGCGGTACGGGCCGGACGGGTCCTGGTGACCGTCGTCGGTGCCGAAGTCCACGCCGCATACAACCGTGTCCTCGTCGCCGACGTGGGCACCGGCCGGACCGCCCCGGAGGCGGTCGCCCTGTCCGACGCGGAAGACCTGGCTGCCGAGGGCGTGGAGGTTCGTTTGGGGACCGCGGCCCGCCGGGTGGACCGTGCCCGCCGCACCGTCCTGCTTTCCGACGGCGGCGTCCTCCCCTACGACCGGATCGTCTTCGCCACCGGGGCCCGCGCCGTGGTGCCGGTGCTGCGCGGGCTGGACTTCGCCCCGCACGGGGAGCCGCGCCTGCCCGAAGGCGTGGTGGCGCTGCGCGACCTCGACGACGCCGCGGCGCTGCTGCCGGTGGTCCGTTCCGGCGGCCGGGTGGTGGTGCTCGGTGGCGGCATCCTCGGCGTCGAGGCTGCCTTGGCCATCCGCGAGCAGGGCGCCCGCGCCGCGCTGGTGCACCACGGCGACATCCCGCTGGCCCGGGCCCTGGACCACGACGGCGGCCGGCTGCTTTCCGCGGCACTTGCCGCCGCGGGCGTGGACGTGGTGCCCCAGGCCAGGGCGGTGGCCGTCCGGCTGGAGGAGGGCCGCTTCACGGGGCTGGAGCTGGGGGACGGAACCGTGGTGCCCGGAGACCTGCTGGTGCTCTCCGTCGGGGTCCGGGCGCGCGCCGAGCTGGCCGAAGGCTGCGGCCTGACCGTGGACCGCGGAATCGTCGTGGACCGGTTCCTGCGGGCGGACACCGAGGACCGCGTCTTCGCGGTCGGCGACTGCGCGGCGGTGGCCGGGCGCCCGCCGAGCGGACTGATCGGCCCCGGCTGGACCCAGGCGGCGTGGCTCGCGAAGTACCTGGTGGAGCACCCGGCCCCGGGCTTCCTCGACGGGCCCGGGCCCGCCGCTCCGGCAGTGGACCCCCTGGCGGAGGAGCGCCCGGGCATCATCCTGCTCAAGGCCCGCGGAGTCGACGTCGCCGCCGGCGGCGACGTCTCACCCGGCCCTTGGGACTCCGCGCCTTGGGGCGGAAGCCCGCAGCGGGTGGCGGTCTGGGCCGACCCGCAGCAGGGACGGTACTGCAAGATGGTCACGGTCGACGGAGTGCTCACCGGCTTCGTCGCGGTCGGCATGCCGCGCACCGCGGCCGAGCTGGTCCTGCTCTATGAACGCGGCGCCGAGCTGCCGGCCGACCGTTCCACGCTCTTCCGGCTCGACGACGCGGCGCTGTCCCTGCCGCCGGCCCCGGCCGGTCCGGATGACGTCCTGTGCCGCTGCAGCGGGGCCACCCACGGCCAGGTCGGGCACGCCGTCGGCGAGGGCTGCACCACGGTGGAGCAGGTCGGCGCCTCCTGCCGCGCCGGCACCGGATGCGGCGGGTGCCGCGACAGGATCGAGGCACTGCTGGCCTCCGCGGCCAGCACCGTCTAACGCCCGTCCGCCTGGCCCCTCCTCCTGGCGTGCCCCCTCCTCCTGACGTGGGGGTCCGCGTCTGGCAGGATGGGCCCATGGTGGGTTTCCTGATTCGCGTCGCCGTCAATGCCGTGGCCCTGGCCGTGGCCGCCTGGCTGCTCCCCGGCATCCGAATCGGCTCCGAGGTGGCCGGGGCGGACCCCTCGTTCCTGTCCACGGCGCTCAGCTACCTGTTCGTGGGCCTGCTCTTCGGCCTGGTCAACGCCATCGTGCGGCCCGTCATTTCCCTGCTCACGCTGCCCCTCACCTGCCTGACCCTGGGCTTGTTCGCGATCGTCATCAACGCCGCGATGCTGATGCTGACGTCCTGGATCACCTCATTCACCCCGGTGGGCTTCCACGTGGACACGTTCTTCTGGGACGCCGTTTTCGGGTCGATCGTGATCAGCATCGTGTCAGTGCTCATCGGATGGGTCGTCCCGGACGGCCGCGACTAGCTGTCCCCGGCGCTTCGGGACCGGGAGGAAAGGTTCGGGCGGGGCAGCGTTCCCGGGAGGCAGGGTTCCGGAGTGCCACGGTTCGAGAGTGCCACGGTTCAGGAGTGCCAGGCTCCGGCCGCGGGCCCCTTGCCTTGGCCGGGAAGCGGCGTGTAGCGTTTTAAGTGGCCACCGGTCTTTATTGAGCGGTGGCCGGCCAACGATGGGTGGCGGGAGAGTCCCGCCGTTTCCGGCGGGCGCCGTAGGAGCAACTCCCTCCCCGGGAATCTCTCAGGCCCCCGTACCGCCACCCGTGGGCAACCCTGGAAAGCGGCCACAAGCCCACCGACGGTGCAAGCGCGGAAAGTCACTGCGCGGAAACTCTCAGGTTCCACAAACAGGGCGGGGAGGAATTTCTTCGGATGCCGCGCCTGCCGAGGGTGCGGCACTAGCCCTTGGAGTTCCCCGTGACCGCCACACACACTGCTGCACACACTGCCACCCCGTCCGCCGCCCCCGTCTCCCCCGGTGGTCCCGCCGCAGATGCCACGATGGAGACTGTTGTTCCGCGCCGGACCGCGTTGTATGGGGCGCATGCGGCGTTGGGTGCCTCGTTTACCGATTTTGGCGGGTGGGACATGCCGCTGAGGTATGGTTCGGAGTTGGCCGAGCACCGTGCGGTGCGCTCGGC
>NZ_BKDJ01000004.1 GCF_008580665.1 Zafaria cholistanensis | reverse complement strand
CGTTCGGCGGCGTGAAGCACTCCGGCCTGGGCCGCGAAGGCGGCGCCGAGGGCCTGGACGAATACACCACCGTGCAGTACATCGGCATCAACGACCCCTACGCGGCCCAGTAACACCCAACCCCCAAAGGGGCCGCACCGTAACGGACCACACCGTAACGGACCGCACCGCGAAAGGCCCCTCAGGGCCCGGTTCCACCACGGTGGAACCGGGCCCTGCCCGTCTTCCCGGGGACCGCCTCCCGGGGACCGTTCCCGCCCGCGCGGGAACGGCGCGCCGGAAGGGCAAGGCACGACGCCGGAAACCAGCGGGCACGCATCCGCGCCACAGGCGGCGCGGCCAGGCGCAGGGCCGTGTCCACCTCCGCCAGGGCCCGCACCAGGCTCTGCCCCGGGGCCGGAGGGGCGGCCGTGGGCCGGTCGTAGGCGGCGGACTCCTGGGCCCGGCGCAGCAGGTCCAGCGCACCGGCGGCCTGCGGGACGGCGGATGCCAGGCGCCCGGTGAAGGCGGCGGGGCTCTCGGTGGGGCGCGGACCGCGCCCGTGGTCCCGCCCAAGCGCCACCAGTTCCTGCCAGGCGGCCTCCGTGCCGGATTGCCACCTGACGGGAGCGGGCACCGGGCCCTGCCGCGGCCGGCCCCGGCCCACCCGGCGCACCCCGCCCGCCCCTCTCACTCGGCCCGCCCCGCCCACTGGTCCCGCCCCGCCCACTGGTCCCGCCCCGTCCGCTGGTTCCGCCCCGCCCACCAGGCGCAGCCGCCGGCGGCGCTGTCCCCGGCGAAGCAGCCACGGCAGGAGAAGGACGGTGGCCCCGGCCAGGGCTGCGCCAAGCCACGGCAGGGCCGAGGGCGCGGGCGGTTCCGCCGCAGCCGTTGCCGGGGAGCCGGGGACCCCGGGGGAGGGATCCGGAGCCCCGGCGCTCGGCTCCAGCTCCGGCAGGGACACCGGGAAGTCCCCCAGGGCGGGGTCGGCGGGAGCCGGGGCCGGAGCGTACTCCGGCACCGCTCCGCGCCCCGGGGTGGGTTCGAACGGGACCCACCCCACCCCCGGGAAGTGCAGTTCGGGCCAGGCATGCGCGTTCCGGGCGCCGAGCACGTACCCCGTCAGCACGGTTCCGTCGGGTTCCTCCCGGGTCTGCGGGGTCTTCTGGCCCGGGGCGTAGCCGACGGCGATCCTGCTCGGGATGCCCAGGGTCCGCGCCATCAGTGCCATCGCCGAGGCGTAGTGCACGCAGTAGCCGCTGCGCTGCTCCAGGAAGGCCCCCACAACCTCCAGGCCACCGCCGTCGTACCCCTGCTCCAGCGGGGTCTGCTCCGAGTAGGTGTAGGCGGAGCCGCGGAGGTGGTTCTGCAGGGCAACGGCCTGCTCGTAAGGCGTGGCGGCGTCCGCATCGGACGCCACGCGGGATGCGGTCTCCTCCACGATCCGCGGCAACCCGGCTGGGACCCGGGAGTACTGGGGGGCGGTCCCGCCCAATCGGCCCTGACCGCTGCGTTCCAGGCGGTCGGCGGTGACCGGAGCGGACGCGGAGACCACCCGGTAGGCCTGGTGGGAGCTGGAGGTGCCCGCCAGGGCGTGCAGGGTCGAGGTGGCCGGGGACCAGCCCCACCGTCCCTCAACCCCGGCCACCGAACGTGCCCCCACCGGCAAGGGCAGCCACGGACTGTGGTACTCCCCGGTGGCCACCCGGGTGACGGTGCCTCCGGGGGGGAGCGGTTCCCCCGGGCCGGGCGGCAGGTGCCCGGAACCGCCGGGGACCACGGAACGGCCGGCCGGCTCGTCATCGGGCATCCAGCGGGCGGCGTCCAGGTTGCCGATGACGGCGGTGCGCAGGTACAGCGGCACCTTGGAGTTCGTGTAGTAGGAAACCGGAGCCGGACCGCGGCCGGTGCGCAGGTTGTTGCCCAGGTCCAGCAGCGTGCTGACCCCTGTTTGCCGGCCCAGGGCGTTCAGGCGGGTCCCTTCCGGGAACAATCCGGTGCTGAACCCGGGCAGCAGCGGGGGAACCAGCAGCATGGCGGCCAGTGAAGCGGCGATGATTCCGGCACCGCGCACTGCTCCGGATCCTGCCGCTCCGGATCCTGCCGCTCCGGATCCTGCTGCTCCGGTCCGCATGGTCCCGCCCCGTTCCGGTCCGCCCTGTTCCGGCGCGCCCTCTTCCGGCCCGCCCGGCGGCGGGTGGGGTGGCGTGCGGGGCGGCTGCCCGGCCTCCTCCGGCTGCCCGGCCTCCTCCGGCTGCCCGGCCTCCTCCGGCGGACGGGCGGCGCCCAGCAGCAGCAGGAACGCTGCCGCAGTGGCGGCCAGGGGAACCAGTCCGGCCCCGGAGGCCTTGGCCACCGAGCTGGCGCCGAGCACGGCCACCAGCGGGACCGCCGCCAGGGTGGGCAGGAACAGCCCGAATGCCACCAGGTCCACCATCAGTGCGGCCAGGCCCAGCAGCAGGCAGGTCATGAACACCACCGGACGCTCGGACGACACCGGGGCCGTGTCCGCGGCGGCGGTCCGGTTGGCCTCCACGGCCAGGTCCAGGGCCAGGCGCAGTGTCGTTCCGTCCGGCACCACGCCCCACCATCCCGTGCCGGGGAAGAAGAGCGGGGTCGCGGCCAGGCACAGGCCAAACATCCCCGCCAGGGTGGGCACCGGCACCGGCGCCCTGGCCGCCCGTGCGGCCGCGGACGCGGCGAGCGTGGCACCCACGCACACCGCCGCGGGACCCAGCCACTCCCACCCCGCCAGCACCCCGGAGAGGCTGGTGGCGGCACAGAGCAGCGCCAGCATTGCCGCCGCGCCGCGCCGGGCCTCAGCCCACAACCGGGCCCACCACCGGGCCCCTGCCGGGGCCCGGCCCGGGCGGCCTGCCCGCAGGGGCTCCGGGGGACCGGCGGCGGGTCCCTTTCCTCCCGGGGTGCGGGACGCGGCCGTGGCCGTGGGGCGGCTCACCGGTCCTGCCCCGGATGTGCGCCGTTTCGCGGACGGGTCGGGTTGGGGCGGGGCGGGGCAGGTCTGGCCTGGGCGGGTCGGGTTGGGTCTGGGCGGGCCTGGTCAGGCGGGACGGGGCCCATGTCCAGGGCCAGCCAGGCCTGCTCCAGCGGGAGGGACGGCGGGGCCGCCGCCGCCCTCCAGCCGTTTTCCCGAAAGATCCGTACCGCGGCCGCCGAACCTTCGGGCAGGCCGTCGGCCAGCAGCGCGCTGACCGCCCGGTTGGGGCCCAGGGCGGCCACCCAGGCGCGGGCCGCGGCGCCGTCGAGCCGCCCCGTGAGCAGCACCACCGGCCCGCCTCCGCCCTGCCCGCCTCCGCCCCGCCCGCCGCCTCCGTCCGGACCGCGCACGGGAGGATGTCCCCGGTCGGCCTCGAGGCCAACGGCGGCCAGGACGTGCCGCAGCTCGGCCCCGGCTCCGGCGCCGTTGAACACCGCCCGGCCCGGGTCGGGGGCGCTGGGGGAGGAAGCCGCCAGGGGACCGCCGTACCGGTCCAGCAGTTCCACCGCATACCCGAGCATGGACAGGCTGGCACCGATGCCGGCCGCGGCAGCGACCACCCAGTCGAAGCATGCGGTGGTGGTCCCGGGGGCGCCGGTGAAATGGCCGACCGGTTCCGGCCGGCTGGACGGGGCGGAGCCGGGGGTGAAGGCGGCGGCGCTGCGGTCCAGCACCAGGGTGGCCCGGCGCGGGGCCCGCGGCTGTTCCTGGCGGACCATCAGCCGGCCCCGGCGGGCCGTGGTGGCCCAGTGGACGCGGCGCATCGGGTCCCCTTCCCGGTATTCGCGCGTGGCGGCGTCGTCGCTGTCCGCGGACGCCGTTCCGCGGGCCGCGGTTCCCTCCATCCCGCCGCGCAGGCCCGGCAGCTGGCCCGCATCCACCCGGGGAAGCGGGCCCAAGACGGTCAGGGGGGAAGGCTCCCCGAGGGCCACGGTCCGCCGCGCCAGCCCAAACGGATCGGTCGATTCGACCGTCAGCGGCCCCACCGCGTACAGGCCGCGGCGCGGCGGCCGCAGCCAGTACCGGAAGGTTCCCGGCACCGGGGTGGTGCCGGAAGGGGGCGGACCGGATCCTGGAGGCAGCGTTTCGGTCAACCGGAGCGGACCGCGTGACCCCCGGCGCGCCGGCCGGGGAAAGGGACCCTGTCCGGGAACCGCGGAAGGGGGCGCGACCTCCACCACCACCATGCACTCCCGTCCGGCGACGGCCTGCGGGGTAAAGGAACGGCGCACCTGCAGCCTGGGAAGGCCCACGCGCAGCACCGCGGCAGCCACCAGGGGAGCCGACACCAGGAACACCGCCACGTTGAGCAGTTCCCGCCGGCCCAGCAGCCACGCCAGCACCAGAGTCCCCGCCCCGCACGCCAGCAGTGACCAGCCCCGGGCAGTCAGGAAACGCAGCGCCGCCACTTTTGGCCCCGTCAGCCGCGGGCCCCGGGACGCACGGGGATCCGGGCCAGCAGGGCCGCCACCAGCTCCTCGCCCGTGGTCCCCGCGGCCTCCGCCCGGCGGTGCAGCACCAGCCGGTGGGCCAGGACGGCGGGGGCCACAGCGGCGACGTCGTCCGGCAGCACGAAGCCCCGCCCGTTCAGGGCCGCCTCCGCCTTGGCCGCGCGCAGCAGCTGGAGCAGCGCCCGGGGGCTGGCGCCCAGCCTGATATCCGGGTGCGCGCGGGTGGCCTGCCCCAGGGCCACCACATACTCCTTGACCGGGTCCGCGGCGAACACCGAGCGCACGGCCGCGGCCAGGTCCAGGAGCCCGGCGGCGCCCACCACCGGGCGAACCGCCTCCAGCGGGGAGCCCGACTGGTGCGCCTCCAGCATTGCCAGCTCGGCCCTGGTGTCCGGATAGCCCATGGAGACCCGCGCCATGAAGCGGTCCCGCTGGGCTTCCGGCAGCAGGAAGGTCCCCTCCAGCTCGACCGGGTTCTGCGTGGCGACCACCATGAAGGGGTCCTCCAGCCGCCACGTGGCCCCGTCCACGGACACCTGGTGCTCTTCCATGCATTCCAGCAGGGCCGACTGCGTCTTGGCCGAGGCCCGGTTGATCTCATCCGCGATGACGATGTTGGCGAACACCGGTCCCGGCCGGAACTCGAAGGAGTGCGTGTCCTGGTTGTAGACGGAGACCCCGGTGACATCGGAGGGCAGCAGGTCCGGGGTGAACTGGATACGGCTGACGCTGCAGTCCACGGTGCGGGCCAGTGTCTTGGCCAGCATCGTCTTGCCCACCCCCGGGACGTCCTCGAGCAGCAGGTGGCCCTGGGCGAGCAGCACCGTCAGGGCGGTCCGGGCCACCGCTTCCTTACCGTCAATCACCGTGGCCACCGCGTCGAGGATCCCGCGGCAGGCGCGCTCGAACTCGGCTGTCTCCGGCCCGGCGGCGAACTGCCCGGCGTGCTGTCCTGGGGCGCGCCCTCCGGCGGAGTCCCGGGCGGTCTGCGGCGCGGTCCCGGCGGTGGATTCCATGCGTCCTCCCGGTTCCTTGGGGAAGTGCGGGGTGGGAAGTGCGTGTGGCGGTGCTGCACCCGTGTCGGGTGGTTCCAGACTACCTGCGATTGGCGGGGCGGGGACCACGCGATTTGCCCCTCCGGCCCGGGTAGCCGGCGCGGCGGTACCCTTGGTGGGTTCCCGTAGACCACGAAAGGACCTCTCGCATGTGCCACGGATCGGGCGGGGTTTCCGCCCATGCGCCCGCGGCCGTCCCCGGACTGACGCCTCCTGCCTACGAACGCCCCGTTGAAGGGGCCGACGCCGGCGCGGCACCGTCCGCCGCCCGCGACCCGCGCGACGGCGGCCGGAAGCGCAACCTTGACTATCCGCCCGCTCCCGAGCCGCTCGCGGTGCCCGTCCCGGACAACCACACCCACCTGGACTTCCGCGACGGGCTGGTCGCCGTGGACGTCTCCGATGCCCTGGACGCGGCCAACGCCGTAGGGGTCTCCGGCGTCGTGCAGGTCGGGTGCGACGTCGAGTCCTCGCGTTTTGCGGTCGAGGCCGCCGCGTCCGACCCGCGCGTGCTGGCCGCCGTGGCGCTCCACCCCAACGATGCGCCGCGGTATGCGGCACGGGGCGGGCTGGAGGCGGCGCTGGAGGAAATCGACCGGCTGGCGGCCCACCCGCGCGTGCGCGCCGTGGGCGAAACCGGCCTGGACTACTTCCGCACCGGTCCCGAGGGGGCGGGCGTGCAGGAGCTTTCCTTCCGCCGCCACATCGAGATTGCCCGCACCCGCGGCAAGGCCCTGCAGATCCACGACCGGGATGCCCACGCGGACATTGTCCGGATCCTGGAATCCGAGCAACTGCCGGAGCACGTGGTCTTCCACTGCTTCTCCGGGGACGCCGAGCTGGCCCGGATCTGCAACCGCCACGGGTGGCACATGTCCTTTTCCGGGACCGCGACCTTCAAGAACGCGCAGGACCTGCGCGAGGCGCTCGCCGTGGCGGACCCGGACCTGGTCATGGTGGAAACGGATGCGCCGTTCCTCACACCCCACCCCTATCGCGGCCGGCCCAACGCGTCCTACCTCATCCCGTACACGGTGCGGTCGATGGCGGAGGTCCTGCAGGAGGACCTGGACACGCTGTGCGCGCGGATCGGCGCCACCACCCGCAGGGTCTACGGGGAGTTCTAGCCCTCCCGGACCCCGCCCGCGAGCCGGATCCGGGCGGGGTCCGGGGGAGCACCCGGGCTACGTTCGGGCAACGGAAAGGTCACGGAAAGGCATCTATCCTTCCCCGGAATCTCGCGGATTTTGGGACCTGGGCTTGTCTATTTATTACAGAACGGTTACGGTTGGGGGCTAGTAGCCGGGATCGGGGAAGGTTTCCGGGTATCAAGCCGAGGCCAGCCTCGCGGCGGGACGTCCGGTTCGGGCGGTCCGCCGCAGTCCGGCTGCCCCGGCCTGTGCCAGCAATGACGCCAGCATGGGAGCATCCCGCGTGAGACCCGTCGGGGTTCCCCTCCCATGACGCATCCCCGTGCCCGGGTCAACGCAAAGTTTGGATTCCCGTGCTGCATGCCTTCAAGAACCGCTGGGTGAAAATCGGCGCCCAAGCCACCGTCCTGACCGCCCTGGTCCTGGGCCTCGTCTCCTTTGTCGGGGCCAACAAGACCATCGCAGTGACCGTCGATGGGCAGACGCGAAGCGTCCAGACCTTCGGCTCCACGGTCGCCGACGTCCTCGCCGCCTCCGACATCACGGTCGCCCCCGAGGACGAAGTCACCCCGGCGCTTGAAGCCGGAGTCTCGAACGGTTCCTCCATCGAGGTGAACCGCTCCAAGCAGGTGTCCGTCTCCATCGACGGCGTGGACCGCGTCGTGCACACCACCGGGCTGACCGTGGCCGACGTCCTGGCGCAGCTGGAGGTTGCCGGGGGCTCCGAGGTGTCTGCGGCCGGCCAGCTTGAGCTGGTCTCGCTGAAGACCC
Source organism: Zafaria cholistanensis (assembly GCF_008580665.1). Classification (GTDB taxonomy): domain Bacteria; phylum Actinomycetota; class Actinomycetes; order Actinomycetales; family Micrococcaceae; genus Zafaria; species Zafaria cholistanensis. The sequence goes on along the minus strand of NZ_BKDJ01000004.1, from coordinate 222,778 downwards.
CGCTGGAGATCACCACCCCCAAGGAGGTGCGCATTGCCGTTGACGGCAAGGACCGCAAGCTCTCCACCACCGCCGCCACCGTGGCCGACCTGCTGGCCGAGGCGGACATCACCGTCGGCAAGGAGGACGAACTCTCCGCCAAGACCGGCGACGAGGTGGTCGACGGCCTGAAGCTGAAGGTCGTGCGGGTCGAGACCAAGACCAAAACCGAGACCGAGTCCATCGCCGCCGGCACCACCAAGGTCAAGGACCCCAAGCTGGCCAAGGGCACCACCAAGGTCCTTTCCGAGGGCAAGGACGGCGAGCGCAAGCTCACCTACAAGGTCGTGGTCAAGGACGGCAAGGCCGTATCCACCGAGCTGGTGAAGACCGAGGTCCTCACCGAGGCCAAGGATGCCAGGATTGCGGTCGGCACCAAGCAGGCTGCCTCCTCCAGCTCCGGCGGCGGGACCACCGCCGGCGCGGGTGGCGTCTCCGGCGCCTGGGCCGCGCTGGCCAAGTGCGAATCCGGTGGAAACTGGGCCATCAACACCGGCAACGGCTACTACGGCGGACTCCAGTTCAGCCTGAGCAGCTGGCAGGGCGTGGGCGGCACCAAGTACGCCCCGTACCCGCACCAGGCCACTCCTGCGGAGCAGGTTGCCGCCGCGGAGAAGCTGCGCGCCAATGGCGGCTGGGGCCACTGGCCCTCCTGCTCCGCGAAGCTGGGCCTGCGCTAGAACCTGGGTTAGGTGCCTCCGCCAGGGGCGCGGCCGCCCCGCATCCGGGGCTGCAGTGCCCCATGCCGTGCGCCTGTGCCGGGAGCGGCCGGATTTTTCCGGCCGCTCCCGGCACAGGCGCACGGTGCGTACTCCGCTGCGGCGCACCGGCCAAGCCGGGGGGTCCGCTCAACTAGAATTGATTCGTGACTGAAGCCCCGAACACCCCCGCCCCGCTGCTGGGCGCCGCCGATATCCGACGCCTCGCCGGGGAGTTGGACGTTCGGCCCACCAAGACGCTGGGGCAGAACTTCGTGATCGACGGCAACACCATCCGCCGCATTGTCGCGGCCGCGCGCCTGGATCCGGAGGAGACGGTGCTGGAGGTTGGGCCGGGACTCGGGTCGCTGACGCTGGGCCTGCTCGATGCGGCCCGGCGCGTGGTCGCCGTGGAGATCGACCCCAAGCTGGCCGCCCGGCTGCCGCAGACCGTGCGCGAGTTCCGCCCGGAGCGGGCCGACCGGCTGGACGTGGTCCTCTCCGATGCGATGAAGGTGATGGACCTGCCGCACGCGCCCACCGCGCTCGTGGCCAACCTGCCCTACAACGTCGCCGTCCCGGTGGTCCTGCACCTGCTGGAACACTTCCCGAGCCTTCGCCACGGCCTGGTCATGGTCCAGGACGAGGTGGCCGACCGGCTTGCCGCCGGCCCGGGAAGCAAGACCTACGGCGTGCCCTCGGTCAAGGCGGCCTGGTATTCCACCATGCGCAAGGCGGGCGTGATCGGCATGAATGTCTTCTGGCCCGCCCCCAAGATCCATTCCGGCCTGGTCGGGTTTGAGCGCCACGAGCCTCCCGCCACCACGGCAACCCGCGAGCAGGTGTTCGCCGTCATCGACGCCGCGTTCGCCCAGCGCCGCAAGACCCTGCGGGCCGCCCTGGCTGGCTGGGCCGGCGGGGCCGCGCAGGCGGAGGCAGCCCTCGTGGCCGCGGGCGTGGACCCGCAGGCACGCGGGGAAAGGCTCGGCATCGAGGAGTTCGCCCGCATCGCCGCCGCCCATGCCTCGGGCGCCCCGGTGGGGGAGCCGGCCGCGGAGGCCACGGCGCCGGAGGCCGGCTCCGGCTTCGGGGGCGCCTGATGCGTTCGGTCGTGGCCCGCGCCCCGGGCAAGATCAACGTGTACTTCCGGGTCGGACCGCCCCGCGAGGACGGCTACCATTCGGTCGCCAGCCTTTACCTGGCCGTCTCCCTCTACGAGGACGTCGCCGCCAGCGCGCGCACGGACAACGAGATCACTGTGTCGCTGAACCCGGCCTCCACCTCCGTGGTGGACCCGGAGGACTTCCCGCTCGGGGAGGACAACCTGGTGGTCCGGGCGGCGCGCCTGCTCGCCGAGCACACCGGCCACGTCGCCGGCGTCCACCTGGACATCACCAAGCGCGTGCCGGTCGCCGGCGGCATGGGCGGCGGCTCAGCGGACGCGGCGGCCGCGCTGGTGGCCTGCAATGCCCTCTGGGGCACCGGCCTGACGCGCGAGGAGCTGGGCCGCCTCGGGGCCCGGCTCGGGGCGGACGTGCCGTTCGCGCTGTCCGGAGGAGCCGCCGTCGGCCTGGGCGTGGGTGATGAGCTGTTTCCGCTGCTGCTGCGCGGGCGCAGCGACTGGGTCCTGGTGCCCGCCAGCTACGGACTCTCCACCCCGAAGGTCTACGCCATGCTGGACACGCTGCGCCACGGGGTGGACGTGCCCGCCCCGGAGGAGGTCGACCCGGAACTGGTACAGGCGCTGGTCGTCGGGGACCTGGGCCGGGTGGCCGACCTGGCCGCCAACGACCTGACCCCGGCCGCGCTGGCACTGGCGCCCGAGCTGGGGCCGGTGCTGGAGATGGGCGACCGCGCCGGCGCGCTGGCCGAACTCGTTTCCGGGTCCGGCCCGACCGTGGCCATGCTGGTCCGCGACGGCGAGCACGCCAGCCAACTGGCCACCCAACTCCAGGACGAGGCCGGCGTCGACGCCTTCCCCGTCCACGGCCCCGTCCACGGGGCACGCATCCTCTAGCGCGGCTCCCGCCGCCCCGGTGCCGCCCGGCCCGCGTCCTGACCCCCATCGATTGGAACACCATGGCCCACCTGCTCGGCGCGGAGAACGTCTCCGTCGCCTTCGGAACCCGAACCGTGCTCGACGGCGTCAGCCTGGGCCTGGAGGACGGCGACCGCATCGGAATGGTTGGCCGCAACGGAGACGGCAAGTCCACGCTCATGCGCCTGCTGGCCCAGCGGCAGGACCCGGACTCCGGCCGCGTGACCAAGCGCGGCGACGTGGTGGTCGGCTACCTTGACCAGCAGGACGTGCTCGACGGCGACCTCGAGGTCGGCCAGGCGATCGTCGGCGACGCCGCGGACCACGAATGGGCCGCCAACCCCAAGGTCCGCGACGTCATGGGCGGCCTGGTCGGCGAGGTCGACTGGCACGCCCGCGTCAGCAGCCTCTCCGGCGGCCAGCGCCGCCGCGTGGCCCTGGCCAAGCTGCTGATTGGCGACGCCGACGTGATCATGCTCGACGAACCCACCAACCACCTGGACGTCGAGGGCGTCGCCTGGCTCGCGCGGCACCTGAAGCAGCGCTGGCGCGCCAACGAGGCCGGCCTGCTGGTGGTCACCCACGACCGCTGGTTCCTCGACGAGATCTGCACGCGCACCTGGGAGGTCCACGACGGCGTCGTGGACCCGTTCGACGGCGGATACGCCGCCTACGTCCTGGCCCGCGCCGAACGCGACCGCTCGGCCAGCGTGGCCGAGGGCAAGCGCCAGCAGCTGGTCAAGAAGGAGCTCGCCTGGCTGCGCCGCGGCGCCCCCGCCCGCACCTCCAAGCCCAAGTTCCGCATCGAGGCCGCCAACCAGCTGATCTCCGACGTGCCCGCCCCGCGCGACTCCGTGGCCCTGTCCAAGCTGGCCACGGCCCGGCTGGGCAAGGACGTGCTGGACCTGGAGCACGTGAGCCTGGCGTTCGGCACCGGGGCGCCCCTGTTCAACGACATCACCCTTCGCCTGGCCCCGGGGGAGCGGCTCGGCCTGGTCGGGGTCAACGGAGCCGGCAAGTCGACGCTGTTGCGCCTGCTCAACGGAGAGATCGCCCCGACGTCCGGGAGGATCAAGCGCGGTAAGACGGTCAAGACGGCCGTGTTGACCCAGGAGGTGCGCGAACTCGACGAGGTGGCGGACCGCCGGGTAATCGAGGTCATCAAGGACGAGCGCAACGTTTTCCAGGTCGGCGGTAAGGAGGTCTCCGCCGGCCAGCTGGTGGAGCAGCTCGGGTTCACCAACGAGAAGCAGTGGACCACCGTCAGGGAACTCTCCGGCGGCGAGCGCCGCCGCCTGCAGCTGCTGCGCCTGCTGGTGGGCGAACCCAACGTACTGATGCTTGACGAACCCACCAACGACCTGGACACGGACACGCTCGCCGCCGTAGAGGACCTGCTGGACGGCTGGCCGGGCACGCTGGTGGTGGTCTCCCACGACCGTTACCTGCTCGAACGCGTGACCGACCACCAGCTGGCGCTGCTTGGCGACGGGAAGCTGCGCGGCCTGCCCGGCGGCGTGGACCAGTACCTCGAACTGCGCGAAGGCCTGGCCGGGACCCCCGGGCAGGCCGCGAAGACCGGCCCCGCCGCCAAGTCGGGCGGCTTGCCCGGCGGCGATCCCGGGGAAGCGGCGGTTTCCGGGTACTCGGAGGCCCAGAAGCGTGAAGCACGCAAGGAGATCAACCGGATCGACCGCCAGCTGGCCAAGCTGGCCCAGCAGGCGGAGAAGCTGCACGCCCAGATGGCGGCCGCATCCGGGGCGATGAAGCTCGATGAACTTGGCGACCTGAACGCGAAACTGCAGGCGGTCGAGGCGGAGCAGGCCGGCCTTGAGGAGGCCTGGATGGACGCCGCGGAAGTCGCCGAAGACTAGCGGTTTGAGCCCCGCCCAAGTCAGGCGCGGGTCGGGAAGACGCGGCGGCCGGTGGTGCCGGGCGCCGCACCCTTTAGGTGCGGGTTGACCGACCCCTCTGGCGCGCGGGCCGATCCGCCCCTAGACTCGGCGATCTGGGGGTGCATCTGTGGGGAACCCCCCAGGCAAACCTACTGTGGGGGATAGGTGCAACTGTGGTACGTGGGAAAGGTGATTCGGGGCAGGACCGTGCCATTGGCGCGGCCCCGCTTGGCTTCAAAACCGACAAGGAGGGGCTTGCGCCGGCCGGGGACGCCGTGGAGGGGATCCTTCATGCCCTGCGCCAGGGCAGCGGAGCGGTAATCGAGGGGGACCTCGGCACCGGCCAGGACGAACTCGCGCACCAGGCGCTCCAAGGGGTGCGCGGCATGGCGCACGTGGTGCTCGTTGACGCCCCCGCGGACACCCATGCCGCAGGGGCTTCCGCTGCGGGGGCGCCGCCGCCGGGGGGCCTTGGGGACCTGGGCCGCCTGGGTGGCGCGCTGGAACCGGGGGACCTGGCCGAGGGGCCCAAGGCCATGAACGCCGTCCGCGGCCTGCTGGCGCGCGAATCCGGCGGCCTGCCCGTGGTGGCCTACGTGCCCGACTGCGGCAGGCCCGGGCCGGAAGCGGTCTCGCTTCTTGCCAACCTGGCCCTCGCCGGTGTCCTGTCGCTACTCGCGGTCTGCCGCGGGCACGCGCCCAATGCCCCCCACCGGTTGTGCCGGGTGGCCCACTTGGAGCGCTTTCGTCCGCAGCCGCTGACACCGCAGGAAACCGCCGCGGAGATTGCCGCCCGCTGCGGCTCGGATGCCAGCCCCGAGGCGGTGGCTGCCCTGTGGGAAGCGAGCGCCGGAAACCGGCGGTGGCTGGCCGCAATCGCCGGGGATTGGCTGGAGCTGGGCCATCTGGTGAACAGTTCGGGAACGTGGGTCCTGGCGGCGGGCCCGGCGCCGGTGGGCGAGCGTGCTCGCCGCGAATGGCGTGACATTTTGGATGCGCTCCCGCCCGGGCCGCGCACGGTGGTGGTCCTGGTGGCCCTGGCGGGCAGGATTCCGCTGCATGCGCTGCTGCAGGTGGCGGATCCGGCCGATGTGGACCACGCGCACGAATCGGGTCTGCTCGATCCCGGTCCGGCTCCCATCAGGACTCCGCGGCTGCGCGGCACGCTCTCGGCCCGGACCATCGCCTCGCTCATCCCGCCGGGGCGTTCGCGCGAACTCCTGCGCCTGCTGCAGGAGAAGCTGGGCCCGGACGCCGGGATTCCGCCGCGCGAACTGGTCGACTGGAAGCACGCCGCAGGCGCCGCTCCCGACCCGGCAGAGGCATTGGCCGCAGCCCGGGAGCTGCTCGGTGACGGAGAGCCGCGCAGCGCCTTGGCCTACCTCGACATGGCCAGGGACCTGGCCGGAACGCCGGCCTTCGCCACCGTTGAGGCACTGGGGCTGGCTGCCGGCGGCCGGGCCGAGGAAGCCTGGGAGACCGTGGCGTTCGCGTGGGGTCCCGCGCCGGCGCACGGACCGGGGGAAGCGGCTGCCGCCGCCGTGGCCGAATGGGCCGAGCTGGGGTTGGCCGGGGCCAGGGCGCAAGCCCTTCGGGGAGTCCACGGGGACGGTCCCGCAACGGGGGAGTGCGCAGCCGTGCTGCTGGCCCGGGTGCGGGAAACGCTGGGGAAAGCTGCGGACGCGGAACCGGGCGCCGCCGGGCACCGCCGGCTCCGGGGGCTCACGGCCGAGGCCGAACTGCTGGAACTGGAATTGGCCGTGGGAACGGGCCGGCATGCCGAGGTGGCCGCACTGCCGCACGACCGTCCCGACTTTCCGCCGGAGGCCCGGCTGCTGTGGCAGGCCCTGGTGGCCGAGGCGGAGGTGATGTGCGGCCGGGTGCATGACGGGCTCGAACTCGGCCGCGAACTGATGCTCCAGCCCCGCTCCCCGTCCGGCCGCGCCGGCGTGCGCGGGAACGCGCGGCGGCACCTCCTCAACGCCTGCGCCGTGTCCGGCGACTGGGCGGAAGGGACCGACCCCGCGGGTCCCCTGCGCTGGGCGGGAACGGCGCCGCCCGGCGCAGGGGTACCGGGCCGGCGCGCGGACGGGCTGGCGGAAGTCCTCAGGACCTGCCTCGCGGGCCGGGGCGAGGGGCTGGAACGGGAGATCCACCAGTTGCGGGTCAATGATCCCTGCGGCCTGCTGCCGCTGGCCCTGGCCGGTTCGGCCCGGACACTGGCGGCACAGGGCCGCGAGGTCCTGGCCCGGGAGCGCCTGCGGGAGCTGGCGGACCTGGAGCAGCAGCCTTCCGCCTGGCTGGTCCGACGCGGCACCGAACTGGCGGCCACATGTGCCGAGGCCCTGCTCGGCGCCACGGATCCGGGTCTCAGGCTGTTGCTGTGCCGCGCCGCCGAGGACCGTGACGCCGGACGGACCTCCCTGGAGCTGCTGGTCCTGGCCGCGGCGGTGCAGATGGGAAGCACTGAGGCGGTACCCCTGCTGGCCGACGCGGCCGGGCGGGCCGACGGAAGGTTCGCCGCGGCCTGCCGGGCCCTCGCGGCGGCGCTGGCGGCTCCCGGGGGGCAGCGGGCCAGCCCGGACGGAGCGGGGCTTTTGGCGGCCGCCCGGACACTGGAGGCACTGGGACATGGGCCCCTGGCGGAGCACGCGTACGCTGAGGCCGCCGCGGCGGGCGTTCCGCGTTCGGAAATGGGGGACCGGGGGTACGGTCTCCCGACCCCGGGGCGCCGGAGCCCCGGCGGGGCCGCCGTACGGACACCGCCCGGCGGCCACGCGTCCGCGGCCAGGCCGAGTCATGTGGCAGGCATGGACCACCGGGCACGCGCCGGCGGGCCGCCGCGGGATCCCTTTGCCGGGCTGACCGGCAGGCAAAGGGACATCGCCCAACTGGTTGCCGCAGGCAGCAGCAACCGGGAGATCGCCGACGCGCTGGGCCTGTCCGTGCGCACGGTGGAAAGCCACCTGTACCAGATCTATGCACGGCTGGGGGTATCGCGCCGGGGGGAACTGGCGGTGCCCGGTCCCACGGGACGCTGACCGCGTCCCGGCTGTAAATCACTTAAGTAGATGGGGGGAAGACGAGTGGACCAGGGGCAACGCTACTGATGCCCTTGCTCATTTCCGCGCCTAGCATATGAGGAATTCCCGCAATCCCCGGGGCTATTGGGGTACCCGGAGTGTCGCGGGCATGGACTTGGGGGAAGAACATGACTTTGCCGCACCTTGGGAGCAGCACGGTTCGGATCAGCACGATTCCATCGGGTTTTCTGGCAGCCTTGGGGAAGGACGGGCCGGGCCCCCGAACGGGGATGGTTTCTGCGCGGGTAAACCGGGCCGGTGTCGCGGAGGAGCTCTCCGCGGCGCTGCGCGACCGCGCCTCCGCGGGCGCGCTTCTGCTCGGCCTGCCCGGCAGCGGCCGGCGGACGGCCCTCGAAGAGGCACTGGCCACCCTGCCGCCAACAACCCGGCGCTTGAGCGTCTCGGGGACTGAGTTCGCCAGCGGCATCCCGTACGGGGCGTTGATGTTCCTGGTGTCCGGCGTCGACCCGGCCCTGCTGGCTTCGGCCCAGGGGGTGTTGCGCGGCATGGGGGAGGTGTTTGCCGCCTCCGGGGGGCGTCCGGTGGTGGTGCTGGAGAACACCGCACTGATCGATGCGGCGTCCTGCAACGCCCTGGCCCAGCTGGCCGCCCAGGGGTCGATCTCGCTGGTGCCGGTCTGCGAACGCATTGAGGACGTACCGGCGGACATTGCCGGCCTGGTGCGCAGCGGCGGGATGGCCCGGCTGGAGCTCGGGCCGCTGACACCGGCCGAGGCGGGGGAGGTTCTCGCGGCCGACCTGGGCGCGTCACTGTCCCACGCGGCGTCGGCCCGACTGTGGCGGGCCAGCGAAGGCAACCTTGAGGGCCTGCGGCTGCTGGCCCGGGACTGCGTGGCCGACGGCAAGCTGCGGCTCGTGGAGGGGCACTGGATCCTGGCGCCGGGGGCCCTGCCGCTGGACGGACACTTTGCGGCGCGGATCCGCGCCCGGCTGGCAGGCCTGGGCGAACGCGAGCGTTTGCTGCTGGACGTGCTGGCGGTGCGGGGGGAAACGTCGGTGGCAGCCTTGAACGCCGCCGGGTTCGCCCCCGCGCTCGATACCCTCCACGGGGCCGGGCACGTGGTGCGCAGCCGGCACGATCCGGGGCGGGTCGAACCGGCGAACGCCATGGTGCGCCACGTGCTGTGCGCGGTGCTGGACGAGGGCCAGCAGCGCCTGCTGGCGGAGATGGTCCGGGATGAGGAGCCGGAACCGTTTTCGGCCGTCCGGCTCATGGCGGACACCGCCCGGGAGATGCTGGATGCCGGCAACGCCCCGGCGGCCGCCGCTTTCCTGCAGGAGCGGAGGGAAACGGGGGACCTGCCCGAACTCCTGTGGCACGAGGCGCCGCAGGTCCGTGCCGACCTGCTGCGCACCGAGGTGCAGGCGCTGCGCTGCGCGGGACGCGGCCGCGAGGCCCTGCGCATGGTGCACGTCCTGCTGGACCGCCTTGAATCCGGGGCGTGCCAGCAGGGCGTGCCCCCCGAAACGCTCGATGAAGTGCGGCTGCTGGCCGCCGACCTCGCCTTCAAAGCGGGGCCGCCGGAGGGCCGCACCCGCCCCGCGCCCGCCGCCGGTGGCGGGGAGGAGGAGGCCGCCGGCCTTCGGCTCTCCGCCCGCCGCTGGCCCGACGACGGCCTGCGGATCGCCGAACAGGCCTGCCGGGCCAGGGAATGGGCCTTGGGCGAACGCCAACAGGAGGCCGCGGAAACGGCGCGGCTGCTGGTACAGGACATCCTTTCCCACCGCGCGGCGGGGGTCCTTGACGAAGTCCTTCCACCCGAACGGATGGGCATCGTAGCCGACGCCCTGATGACGGTATTCCTCGCGCTCGGGGAATGGGACACCACGGCCCAACTGGCCCGGGCCCTGCAGGACGAAGCCGACGCCGGACCCGATGGTGCGGCGGCCGCCGCACTGGTGTTGGGCTCCCTCTCGGCACTGGGCGCGGACACCGGGGCCGCCCTGCAGCAGGCCATGCCCGCGTTGCGCCAGTTGGAGGCCTGGGGGCCGCCCGACCAGCGGGCCGCGCTGGCGGCGCTCGCCGCGCACTGCCTGGCCGACCAGGACCGGCTGCAGGAAGCGGCCGAACTGCTGGTCGGGCTGCGCGACGGGCTCGCCGCCGGACATCCCGTCCTGGCCTGGGCGGCAGAGTTCTTCAGCGCGCTGACGGTCGCCAACCTTCATTCGGCCCACGCGGCCTGCAACCGGCTGATGGCCCTGGCCGACTCCATGGCGGGATCCGGGTGGACGCTGCTGGAAGCGCACACGCTGGCCGCAGCGCTCAGGCTCGGTGAGTTCGCCGCTGCGGGCAGGCTGTCCGCGGTGCTGGACCGGGTCCAGGGGCCGCTGGCCGGGGAACTGCGCCGGCTGGTGGACGCGGTCACCGGAGAGGATGGGCAGGGCGTGGAAGCGGCACTGGAGCGGATCGCGTCCATGGGCTACCGGATGTTTGCCGAGGAAACCGGAAACCGGCTGTATTCCTTCCTGTCGGCGGGGGAAATCCGCAACCTCACCCGCCACCTGGCACGGACCGGGTACGACCGGACGGCGCCGGGCAGCGCGTACGGCGACGCCAGCGGAACCGATCCCGGACCCGAGGACTTGTGCGCGCACCTGGCTGTCCTGACGCGCCGGGAGCGCCAAGTTGCCTCCAACGTCGTCGAAGGCCTCAGCAACGCCGAAATCGCCAAGCGCGGAGGAGTGTCCGTCCGCACGGTGGAAGGGCACCTGTACCAGGTGTATTCAAAGCTGAACGTGCGCAGCCGGACCGAGCTCGCCCGGCTGCTCAGCCAGCCGGCCAACGACGGGGTCGTGGCATGAGTGCCCCGCGCGACGGCCTGCTGGTGGGCCGGCAGGAGGTTCTGACCCGCCTGACGGGGATCCTCGGCGACGAGTCCGCCCCGGGCGCCGTCGTGGTGGGGGCCGCCGGAATGGGCAAGACGGCATTGGCCTCGCTCGCCCTGTCGTCCCTGGATCCTGTCCCGAACACGGTACGCATCCATCCGAGTGCCACCCTCTCCACGGTCCGCTTCGGGGCGCTGGCGCCTTACTTGGGGTCCGTCCAGGACACCGCCGACGTCATGGCGGTCCTGCGCGAACTCGTCGACGTGCTGCCGCGCAAGGCAGCGGGGGGCGAAGGGGCAGGGTGCGGCAAGCCCCTGCTCGTGGTGGACGATGCCCACTTCCTCGATCCGGCCAGCCGCTTCGTGCTGTCCCAGCTGGTGCAGACGTCCACGGTGCGCATGCTGGCCCTGGGCGCGGGCACCGATTCGGCCGAGGGGCCGGCGGATTCGGCGCTCGGGGTGGGCCAGCTGCCCGTGCTGGCACTGGAAGCGCTGGACGTGGAGGAGGTGCGTACGCTCTGTGCCGAGGTCCTCGGCGGGGAGGTCTCCGCGGGCACCGCCGAAGTGGTCACCTCCCTCACGGCCGGCAATCCGCTGCTGGTGCGCGCCTGGTTGAGGTGCGCCGCGGACCAGGGGGCGATGGTCAAGAACAGCGGGGTATGGATTGTTGCCCGCCCGGATCCCGAACCCAATGCGGAAATGCGGGACCTGGTCCGCGGCCTGCACGCCCGGCTGGGGACCGCCCAGCAGGAAACCATGGAACTGCTGGCGCTCGCCGGGCCCCTGCCGCGCACCACGCTCGCGGCCGCCGCGGCCGGCGGCGTGGAGGAGCTGCTGGAATCCGGCGCCGCCGTCGTGGACCGGGGAGGCCAGATCCGGATCGCCAGCAACCTCTATGCGGATGTGCTGCGGGTCCTGGTGCCGCCGGGCCGAAGCGCCCGGCTGCTCCAGCGTTGGCGCACGGCCGCGGGAACCGCGGCGGCGCCGAACCACCGCCAGGTGTTGTGGGCGGTCGAATGCGGCGAACGGGTGCCGCGGGAGGACCTCAAATGCGCCGCGGCCGCGGCCAATGACGCGCTGGAGCCCCTGACGGCCCTGCACCTGTGCCAGGCGGTGGGCGACGATGACGCCGTCGCGCTCGAAACCGCCCGGGCGATGCTGGGGCTGGGACGGCCGCTGTCCGCGCTGTCGGCGGCCGAACGGGTCTTCGAGGGGCCCCACGACGACGCCATGCTCCAGGCCGCCCTGGCGGTGGCGGCCTTAGCCGCGTGGAGGACCGGGGCGTCCGCGCCGGCCCTGGAGGAACTGGCTGGCACATGGGAACGCCGCATCCGGGACGCCGGCCCGCGCGCGGGGGCCGGGGGCGGCTCCGGCAGCCCCGTCCTGCTGGCGGGCCTGGACATCCTGCGCCTCTGGGCCCGGCGGCTCGAGGGCTCCCTGCCCAACGACGCCGGGCAGCGGCTTGAGGAGCTGCGGCGGATGCCGGGGGCCACGGCCGAAATCCGGTTGCTCTCCACCCTGCTGCTTTCGGATGTCCACTGGACGGCAGGCCGCACCGACTCCGCGGCGGCAGTGGCCGCCGAGGCGTGGGCGGCGCTGGAGGCAGAGCCCGCGCTCTGCAGCCGGTACTGCGTCCAAGTCATCGGGCGCCATGCCTTGTGCCTCATCGAGGCGGGGCGGTATGCGCAGGCCGCCGCGTTCCTGGACCGGCACGTTTCTTCCGACCCGCGCGAGGCCGTCCGGCGGCAGGGGACCGTGCAGTCCCTGCGCGGCCTGCTGCATATGCGGCAGGGACGGCTGGCCGAGGCGGTCGAGGAGTTGCGGGAAGGCACTGCGGCCCTTTCGCTGGCGGACCCGTTGCAGCTGCTGCCCCTGGCGACGGGCCTGTTGGATCTGCTGCGCGCCGAGACCGGAACCGGGTCCGGGGAGGGCGCCGCGGTGCATCCGCCGGTGCTTGCCTATCGCGGCCCCTACGATCTGTGGCTCCTGGCCCGGGCCTTTGCCGCCGCGGCCGGCACGGCCCTGGGGGAGGACCGCGGCGGCACGCTGCAACCGGCCGGAACCCTGGGCTCGCTTGCGGGGGAGGCCCGGGCCAAAGGGCTGCCCCTGGTGCACCGGGAGATCCGCGCGCTGGCCTGCCTCCGCGAGGACGGCAAGCCGGACCAGGGCGCATTCCGCCTGCTGGGGGAGGCGGCGGAGGGGCTGGAGGGGCCGCGCAGCCGCACCCTGGGCCGCATCGCCCTGATCGGCGATGCCACCGACCCGGGACGGTTGGAGACCGCGGCCGGGGAGGCGGAGCAGGCGGGGGAAGTGGCGCTGGCCGCGGAACTGCTGGGCCACGCCGTCCTCCTGCACGCGGAGCGGGGGGAGGACAAGCTCGGGGGGCATACCCTGCGCCGGCTGCACCTGCTGACCCGCGGGCTGGGGACACTGTGTTCCCGGACCGTGCTCCGGGCCAGGTCCCATGGCGAGCTGACCTCCCGCGAACGGGACATCGTGCGCCTCGCTGCGGAAGGCAACAGCAACCGGCAAATCGCCAAGGTGCTGACGCTCTCCCAGCGCACCGTGGAAGGACATCTGTACCGCATCTATCTAAAGCTTGGGATCGGTGAGCGCTCCGAGCTCTCCGACTTCCGCTGATTGCCCAACTGGTTAGGGAGACACTTCATGACGATTCGGATTGGTTATGCTGCCGGAGCCTACGACCTGTTCCACATAGGCCACCTGAACCTCCTGCGGAACGCGAAGAGCCGCTGCGACTACCTCATTGCCGGCGTCGTTTCTGACGAACTGATCGAGGCAACGAAGGGGATCCGCGCGGTGGTGCCCCTACCGGAGCGGCTGGAGATCGTCCGCGGACTGGAATGCGTCGATGCCGCCGTTGCCGAAACCCATGCGGACAGGCTCGATACCTGGCGTGAGGTGGGCTTCAACGTGTTCTTCAAGGGCGACGACTGGCGGGGGACGCCGAAGGGAACCGAGCTTGAACGGCGCTTCTCCGAGGTCGGAGTCACGGTCGAATATTTCCCGTACACCATGCAGACGTCCTCGACGGCCCTGCGCCAGGCCCTTTCCGTCCTGTCCGCGCCGCGCCACGCCACGCAGAAGAACGGCTGACGCGCAGCTGTTCCGCTGATGCGCAGCTGTTCTATGGCCCCACCGGTTCCCCGGGAACGCCCACCGCACCACGGGCGCTCCCGGGGAACCGCTGTGCGTGCGGCGGAAACCGGCGGCATGTGCGCCTGCGTAGACACGTACCCGTCTCTGCGTGGTGGCGGGGCCACAACGAGTATCCGCCACTCGTGCCGGGGCGTGCGGGGCTCCGTACTCTCGGGGGTACGGGCGTTGTCCGATCGCCCGTACCGGCAACTGGAATTCCTCGGCCTTGGAGGCATTCGCAAGTGCATGTTGCCGCTCCAGATGGTGCCGGCGGTTCGTGAGCTAGGCGACGCCTAGACTCAGCCCCCCCAGCGACCGCCGGCCCTCTGGAGTTCTTCCCGCCCCAGGCAGTCCGGGCGGGAAGACCCGTAAGCTGCGGCCATGGGGGGAACAAAACACCCCCGATCCGGACAGCATCCGGGCAGGAACTGCCCCCCTGATCGGGCCGGCGGTATGCGAGCTTTCTGAGACAAGGCTCAATCCCCAGCTGCCGCTGGCCCTTAGGCACCGTCTGGCCGGGCACCGGTACCACTCCTGGTACCGGTGCCCGGCCAGACGGCTGTCCACGCCCCCGCGGACGCACAATTTCCGCCCACTAGGTGGTAGCGGGTGTGGGATGCCCGTGGATTGCGCAGGAATCGGGGCACATTCGAGTACCCGCCCACCCGTGCCCGGGACCGCTCCGCTTCCTACCCTCGGCGGTGGGCATTGCGCAAAGGCGCGATGTCCGGCCGGCAAACACCGGATTTCGCTTGGTAAACACTTGGGGGGCGTGAGCATGGCTAGTCCGTTGCACGAACTCGGGGGCACCCTGGAGTGCCCCGCACCACCTGGGGGGGGATCGGATCCCATGACCCAGACCCGTGAACATGTCAAGGCACATCCTGCCGTCGCCGGCTTCAACCGCTGGACCGGACCCGGCATCCTTGAAGCCGGAACCCCGGAGGACCCGGGCACCAAGGCACGGACCAGCGGCGAGTGGCGCCGCCGCTACCAGCTCAACCTGTTGGCCTCCGACGGCCTGGTCATCATGGCCAGCGTCCTGCTGGTCCTGTTCATGGACGGCACGGACACCTGGCCGGCAGCCCTGGCCGTCGCGTCGAGCTGGATCCTCCTGCTGTCCCTTTTCCGGGCGCATTGCCCGCGCTATGCGGGGGTCGGCGCAACCGAATACAAACGCATCATCGATGCGACGGCGGCCACGGCGGGTTGGCTGGCGGTCGTCGACATCGCTTTCGGATTCCAGGCGCTGCGGGACTTTTTGGTGTTGTCCCTTCCCCTCGGCGCGGCACTGCTGCTGGCCACCCGCTGGGTCTGGCGGCACCGCCTGCTGACCACCCACGCGGAGGGCCAGGCACTGTTCAACGTGCTGGTTGTCGGCCAGCCGGCGGACATCGCCTACGTGGTCACCCAGCTGGAGAAGAAGTCGGGTCCGGCCTACCGCGTCGTTGGAGTCGTGCTCGAGCACGAGGAAGGACCCGAGGTTTCCCGTCCCGGACGGGGCCGGCTTCCGGTCCTGCGCGGACTCTCCACGCTGGAAGCGGCCATCCAGCGCTACAGCGCCGACGCAGTTATCGTTGCCGGCCAGCTCGATGCGGGCAGCAGCTACATCACCCAGCTCGGCTGGCGGCTGGAGAGGACCGGGACCGAACTGATCCTGGCCTCCTCGCTGACCAACGTCGCGGGTCCACGCATCCACGTGCGTCCTTTCGAGGGACTGCCGCTGATGCACGTGGAAACCCCGACCTTCGACGGGGGCAAGTTTGCCGTTAAGCGGGCGCTCGACGTCGTGGCCTCCGGGCTGGGGCTGCTGGTCCTGGCTCCGGTGCTGGCCGCGGTGGCCCTCCTGATCGTGCTCGACAGCCCCGGAGGCCCCGTTTTCCGGCAGCAGCGGGTCGGCAGGGACGGCCGCACGTTCACGATGTACAAGTTCCGCACGATGTGCACCGACGCCGAACGCGAGCTGGAGCGGCTCGCGCACCTGAACGAGGGCAGCGGGCCGCTGTTCAAGCTCAGGCACGACCCCCGCATCACCCGGGTCGGCGCCTGGCTGCGCAAGTTCTCGCTCGACGAATTCCCGCAGCTGCTGAACGTGCTCCGCGGCGACATGTCGCTGGTGGGGCCCAGGCCGCCGCTGCCGCAGGAAGTCGAAAGCTACGACGGGCACGAACACCGCCGGCTGCTGACCAAGCCCGGCCTCACCGGCCTCTGGCAGGTCAGCGGACGCTCCGACTTGGACTGGGAGGAGAGCGTGCGGCTGGACCTGTACTACGTCGAAAACTGGTCGCTCACCGGCGACCTGCAGATTCTCTGGCGCACCGTGAAGGTCGTCCTCAAGCCAGTCGGGGCCTACTGAGCCCGCACGCCACGCAGAAAACGTTGGAGGGGAAAATGCGTAAAAAGACCGGGCCGGACGGCCCGCTCAGCATCGCCATGGTGGGCACCCGCGGGGTGCCGGCCAAGTACGGGGGATTCGAGACCGCGGTGGAGGAGATTGGGCGGCGCCTGGTCGACCGCGGCCACGAGGTGGTCGTCTACTGCCGCGGGGGCGACGGGCTGCGGATGCACCGGGGCATGCGGCGGGTGGAGCTGCCGGCACTGCGCACCCGCAGCCTGGAGACGCTCAGCCACACCGCCCTCTCGGCCGCCCACCAGGTGTTCCACGCCGCCGACGCCGCGATCGTGTTCAATGCGGCGAACGCTCCGTGGCTGCCCCTGCTGCGCGCGGCCCGTATCCCCGTCGCCACCCACATGGACGGCCTCGAATGGAAGCGGGCCAAGTGGGGACCGGTGGGCAAGCGGTATTACCGGGTATGCGAGTCCCTGGCCGTCAGGTGGTCCGATGCGCTGATCGCCGATGCACGCGGCATCGCCGACTACTACCGGCACGAGTTCGACGCGGACACCCGGCTGCTGACCTACGGGGCGCCGATCCTCCCGGAGGGGCGCTTCGAGCGGCTCGCGGAGCTGGGGCTGGAACCCAACGGATACCACCTGCTGGTGGCCCGCTTCGAGCCCGAAAACCACGTGGACCTGATCGTTGAGGGGTACGTGCGCAGCGGATCGAAGGTTCCGCTGGTGGCGGTCGGCAGCTGCCCGTACAACAGCGCCTACCTGCAGCGGGTGGAGGCCGCGGCGCAGGGGAAGGTGAAATTCCTGGGCGGTGTGTGGGACCAGGAGCTGCTGGACCAGCTCTACGGCAATGCGCGCATCTACTGGCACGGGCACTCGGTGGGCGGGACCAACCCCTCCCTGCTGCGCGCGATGGGGGCCGGCGCCGCGGTCAACGCCTTCGACGTCGGCTTCAACCGCGAGGTGCTGGGCGGGACGGGACACTACTTCACCGACCCGCAGGACGTCGCAGCGCTGGTGGCCCTGGCCGACGCGGATCCCGAGGCCGCGCGCGAGCGCGGACGGCGGACCCGGGACGCGGCCGCGGCCTACGACTGGGACGTCGTGACGGACGGGTACGAACAACTGAGCCGGGACCTGGTGGCGGGAACCGCCCGCCAGTCCGGCGGGCGCCGCCTGCACCCGGCCCGGGACCTGGTGGCCGCAGGAAACAGTGCCTGGGCCGGCGGCATCCTCACCCCGGGACAGCCGGTGTCCGCGGGACCCATTGCCGCACGCACCGCGGAGGTTCCGGCCCGCAGGACCCGGCTGGTCCGGGGCCTGCGGGTGGGCCAGGCGGCGGGACTGGGGCTTCTCCTCCCGCGGCGGGGGCCGGCCTCCCCGCCGCACGCCGCCCCCTGGGGCCCGCCGCGCGGGGGCGCGCCCCACCCGGGGCGGCGCGCCACGGCGCGCATGCGCACTCCCACGGGCAAGAACGCGTGGCGCTGTGGCAGAATGTTTTCCTGTGCCCGCCCTGCGGACACGGTCCGCCCTGGTGTAATGGCAGCACGCCGGCCTTTGGAGCCGTGCAGTCTAGGTTCGAATCCTAGGGGCGGAACGGAAGGTGTCCTGCGCCACCCGGCGGACGGGGGAAACGGTGTCCGGGCAGGCGGTAGACTGGGGCGGTCCGATTCGAGCCCCGGACGCAGTGCCAAACGATCGCATGGGAGTGCACATCTTGAGCGTGGAAGCCGCCGCCGTCATCGTCCTCGCGGCCGGTGCCGGAACCCGCATGAAATCGGCCAAGCCCAAGATCCTCCACGAGATCGGGGGCCGTTCCATGGTCGGCCATGCGCTGGCCGCCGCCCGGGGCCTTGAGCCCCGCCAGCTTGTTGCCGTCGTCAGGCACGAGCGCGACGCCGTCGCCGCACACCTCCTGAGCCTGGAACCGGGCCTGACGATTGCCGACCAGGACGAGATTCCCGGTACCGGACGCGCGGTCCAGGTCGCGCTCGAGGCCCTGCCCCCGCAGCTGGAAGGCACCGTCGTGGTTACCTACGGCGACGTCCCGCTGCTGACCACCGGGCTGCTGCGCGAGCTGGTCGCCGCGCACGACCGCGACCAGAACGCGGTCACCGTGCTCACCGCCGTCCTGGAGGACCCGGCCGGCTACGGACGCATCCTGCGCGCACCGGACGGAACGGTCGCCGGCATCGTCGAGCACAAGGACGCCTCGCCCGAACAGCGCGCCATCGCCGAAGTCAACTCCGGCATCTACGCCTTTGACGCCGCCGTCCTGCGCGCGGCGCTCTCCCAGGTCACCACCGACAACGCGCAGGGCGAGATGTACCTGACGGACGTGCTGGCCATTGCCCGCGCGGCCGGCGGACGCGTCGCCGCCGTCACCACTGAGGACCGGTGGCAGGTGGAGGGGGCCAACGACCGGGTCCAGCTGGCCGCGCTCGGCAAGGAGCTGAACCGCCGCATCCTTGAACGCTGGATGCGCGCCGGAGTCACCGTCGTGGACCCGGACACCACCTGGGTCGACGTCGAGGTTGCGCTCAGCCCCGACGTCACCCTCAAGCCCGGGACCCAGCTGCACGGAACGACGGCGGTGGGTACCGACGCGGTGATCGGTCCCGACACGACGCTCACCAACGCCACGGTCGGCCAAGGTGCCAAAGTCGTGCGTTCGGACGTGACGGATGCGCGCATCGGTGCCGGCGCCAGCGTCGGTCCCTTCGCCTACCTGCGCCCGAAGACGGACCTGGGCGAGGACGGCAAGATCGGCGCCTTCTACGAGACCAAGAACGTCACCGTCGGCAAGGGCTCCAAGCTCTCCCACCTCGGCTACGCCGGCGACGCCGAGATCGGCGAATACACGAACATCGGCTGCGGCAACATCACCGCCAACTATGACGGCGTGAACAAGCACCGCACGGTCATCGGCTCCCACGTGCGCACCAGCTCCAACACGGTGTTCATCGCCCCGGTGACGATCGGCGACGGGGCCTACACCGCGGCCGGCGCGATTGTGCGCAAGAACGTTCCGGCCGGCGCGCTGGCCCTTTCCGTGGCCCCGCAGCGCAACACCGAGGGCTGGACCGAGGCCAAGCGCCCGGGCAGCCCCTCGGCGCTGGCCGCCTCGCGGGCGCACCGCGGCGCCACCGCCCCCTGAACCCTTCCTGGCCCCCTGAGATACCCTCCCCCGAGAAAGTGATTCCATGAGCGAACTCAGCTACAACGTCGACAAGAAACTGGTGTTGGCGTCAGGCCGTGCGCACCCCGAACTGGCCGAGGAGATCGCCAAGGCGCTGGAGACCGAACTCCTGCCGATGTCCGCCTACGACTTCGCCAACGGCGAGATCTACGTCCGCTCCGGCGAGAGCGTACGCGGCAAGGACGTCTTCATCATCCAGTCATTCCCGGCGCCGCTGAACAACTGGCTCATGGAGCAGCTGATCATGATCGACTCGATGAAGCGCGCCTCGGCCCGTCGCATCACCGTCGTCGCCCCGTTCTACCCGTACGCCCGCCAGGACAAGAAGGGCCGCGGCCGCGAGCCCATCTCCGCCCGCCTGGTCGCGGACCTGTTCAAAACCGCCGGTGCCGACCGCCTGATCAGCGTCGACCTGCACACCGCGCAGATCCAGGGCTTCTTCGACGGTCCCGTCGACCACCTGATGGCCATCCCGCTGCTGGCCGACTACATCCGCGGCCGTGTCGGTTCCGACAACGTCACGGTCGTCTCCCCGGACACCGGGCGCGTCCGCGTGGCCGAACAGTGGGCTGACCGCCTCGGCGGCGTCCCGCTGGCCTTCGTGCACAAGTCCCGCGACCTCACGGTCCCGAACCAGGCGGTCTCCAAGACCGTCGTGGGCCAGATCGAGGGCCGTACCTGCGTGCTCATCGATGACATGATCGACACCGGCGGCACCATCTCCGGTGCGGTGCGCGTGCTCAAGGACGCCGGGGCCAAGGACGTCATCATCGCCGCCACCCACGCGGTGTTCTCCGAACCGGCCTCCCAGCGCCTGGCCGAGTCCGGTGCGCGCGAGGTGGTGGTCACCAACACGCTGCCCATCCCGGAGAGCAAGCGTTTCGACGCCCTGACGGTGCTGTCGATCGCCCCGCTGATCGCCCGGGCCATCAAGGAGGTCTTCGAGGACGGCTCCGTGACGAGCCTCTTCGACGGCAACGTCTAGCGGGACCGGCACCAGCCGGCCACGGAGCCCGGACGCACTGCGCGTCCGGGCTCCGCCGTTTTCGGGCCCGCGGTTTTGGGCCCCGCCGTTTCCGGAGGACCGCCCGCGGCCCGGTAACCTAGGGGGGTGGTCCACATCCTGACAATCTGCACCGGCAACATCTGCCGTTCCCCGTTTGCCGAACGCTACCTCCAGCGGGGCTTCGATGAGATCGCTCCGGGGACCTTCACCATCTCCAGCGCCGGCACCGACGCCCTGGTGGGCCGTGCCATGGACGAACGTTCCGCGCAACGGCTGGCCCACGCGGGAGGGGATCCGGAAGGGTTCGTTTCGCGCCAGCTGACCGAGTCGCTCCTGGGGCAGGCAGACTTCGTGCTGGCGCTCACCGCCGCGCACCGCGCGCGGGCCGTCGCGCTGAGCCCGCGCATGCTCAAGCGGGCCTTCACGGTGCGCGAGTTCGCCCGGGTCCTGGCCGCCGTCACGGCCGACGACGGCGGAGGCAGGCTTCCGCGCGGCGGAGGAAGCGTCGAGGAGCGCTGGAAGGCGCTGCCGAACCTGGCCGCGCTCAAGCGCCACGGAGTGCGTGCCGCCGATCCCGCCGAGGACGACGTGGTGGATCCGTTCACCCGGGAGGACACGGTCTACGACCGCATGGTCGTTGAGCTCCTGCCGGCCCTGCACGGCATCCTGGCATTCGAGGCCGCGTCGCGGTCCTAGCCGTACTCAGCCGGCGGGGCCGGATCCTGATCCGGGCCTGGCTCCTGGTACGGGGAGCCAGGCCCGGGAACGGGCAGACTACTGGTTGCGGCGCAGGTGGCGCATCTGCGAGCGGGAGGCCAGCGTGTTGCCCAGGACGTCTCCGGAATCCTCGGGGGAGGGGCCGCCCCCGAAGCCGTATTCGGCGCCCGGCACGTGGGGAATCTGCGAGGTCGCTGCCGGCATCGGAGCGATCGCGGGGGAGAGGGCCTGGCGCGGAGTCAGGTCCGGCGCCTGGACGGGCACCCTTCCCTCAATCCGGCGGCTCGGCGTGGTCCGTTCGGCCGGCTCCGCAGGCTGGGGCAGCTTGGAGGCCTTTTTCGCGGACCTGGAATCCGCCGCGGGGGTCTCCTCGGAGGTGTAGTAGTAGTACTGCCCGTAGTAGCCGTACCGGGAAGCCCCCGCACCCCGGGTGGGTACCTGGTTCAGGATGGTGCCGAGGATCCGGCCCTCGACGCGGCGGAGGTTGTCCAACGCGCGGCCAAGTTCGTCGACCGTCGTGGAGCCGGCCTTGACCGCAACCAGGGCACCGTCGCCGATCCGCGCCAGGATGGCGGCGTCGGTTACGGGCAGCAGCGGGGGAGAGTCGATGAGCACCACGGCGTCGCGGGAAAGTTCCGTGAGCAGGGAGCGCATGGCCTTGGAACCGAGGAGTTCGCTGGGGTTCGGGGGGATGCGGCCGGCCCCGAGCACGGACAGTTCCGGGACCGGTCCATACGGCTGGAGGACGTCGTCGATATCCGCGCTGCCGCTCAGGACGTCGGTCAGGCCCGCCCCGGAGGGCAGTCCGAAGAATTCGGTCAGGACGGGGCGGCGGAGGTCTCCCTCGATCAGGACGGTGCGGCGGCCCGTGCCGGCAATCGCGACCGCCAGGTTGGCCGCCACGGTCGACTTGCCCTCGCCCGGCACCGATGAGGTGACCACGATGACCCGTGGCGGATTGTCCACATCGGTGTAGGAGAGGTTGGTGCGCAATTCGCGCAAAGCCTCGATGAAGGGGTGCGATTCGCGGTCCGCGTGGTCGATGCCGCCGGTTTCGATAATCCGGCGGCCGGCGGCCGAGCGGGGATCGCGCGGGATGGTTCCCACGACGGCGGCCCCCAGCCGTTCGATTGCCTCGACAGAGCGGATGCGCCGGTCCAGGTGGTTGCGCAACAGGGCATAGCCCAGGCCCAGCGCCATGCCCACCACGCCGCCCAGTGCCAGCGCCAGCTTGGTGTTCGGGGAAATGGGCGCGGTGGGGAGCACGGCCTTGCCGAGAGGGGCAATCTGGACAGCGGGCTCGGACGCGAAGGCGTCCTTGGAGCCGGAGGGCGCCACCGATTCGATGTCGGTTGCCTGCTCCGCGAGGGCTGCCACCCAGGCGTTGGCCAGGTCCTGTGCCTGTTCAGGGTCCGTGGAGGTCGCGTTAATACGGATTTCCGCGGTGTTGGTGGGAACGGTCACGCTGATGCGCTCCAGGAGGGCGTTGGCGCTCGTGGAGAGATTCAGTTCCTCGATCACCCGCCGGGCCACCGGCACGGTAAGGGCGATGCTCTTGTAGCTGGTGGCCTTCGATTTGGCCAGGTTGTCACCGGCCAGGGCCATGGTGATGTTATCGCCGCCAGCCGCCACCACGAGCCCCGACGAGGAGGCCTGGTAGATGCGCGGCTGCAGGAGCGTCCAGCCGAAGGCCAGCAGCACCGTACTGAGCAGGATGGCGACAATGCCCCGCCAGTAAGACGCGACCACGGACAGGTATTGCCGGAGATCGGGCCCGTCGGGGCTTCCGTTTACGTCGCTTGATTCCAAGATGCTGTCCCCCATGGGCTCTTTGGCGTGATTCGTCGCGTGCTTAGACTGACTCGTTCTCATTTTAGCCTAGACACAACGTATTACTTATTTTGTCAATTACCGGCGCGGCCCCTGCCGCCCCCGGTGAGGGCCGGGTTGGCCGGGCCCCCGCGGCCCCTTCGGCGCGCGGCTGGTATAGTTGTTCGCAGTGCCCAGGCGAGGGAGCGAATGCGACTCCGTGATCGACGAGGCTAGACGCCCAATACAGCGCCCCTTCCTTTACGGAACGCGTGCGGCATCTAGGCCGGATCCCTGGCCCGGGCAGACCGCTAACCACGCTTCCCAAGGAGACACCATGTCGACCAAGATCGCCGCAGAACTTCGCTCGGACTTCGGCAAGGGCGCTGCCCGCCAGGCCCGCCGCGACGAGAAGATCCCCGCCGTCATCTACGGCCAGGGTTCCGAGCCGGTCCACGTCCTGCTGCCCGCCCGCGAGACCACCCTCGCCATCCGTGGCCAGGCTGCCGCCGAACTGATCCTGGACATCGAGGGCACCGAGCGCAAGGTGGTCGTCAAGGACATCCAGCGCGACCCGCTGAAGCAGATCGTCGAGCACCTCGACCTGCTGGTCGCTGCGTAAGGCCAACAGACCCCTCGCATGGCAAGTGATACCTGGCTCGTGGCCGGGCTCGGGAACCCCGGGCCCGGCTACGCGCACAATCGGCACAATGTGGGCCAGATGGTCCTCGACGAGTTGGCCGCCCGCGTGGGTGGTTCGTTCAAGGCGCACAAGTCCCGTGCCCAGGTGCTTGAGGGTCGGCTGGGAGTGGGTGGGCCCCGCGTGGTCCTGGCCAAGCCCATGACATACATGAACCTCTCGGGCGGTCCGGTGGCCTCGCTCGCCAAGTTCTTCGGGATCGAGCCTGACCACGTCGTGGCCATCCACGATGAGATCGACATCCCGTTCAACACGATCAAGCTGAAGATCGGCGGCGGCGAAGGCGGCCACAACGGGCTGCGGGACATTTCCAAGGCCCTGGCCACGAAGGACTACTACCGGGTGCGCGTGGGCGTGGGCCGGCCTCCCGGGCGGATGGACACCGCGGACTTTGTCCTGCGCGACTTCGGCACCACGGAGAAAAAGGAACTGCCGTTCCTGATTGGCGATGCCGCCGACGCTGCGGAACTGCTGATCCGGGAAGGCCTCCTGGCGGCCCAGCAAAAGTTCCATGGGGCCACTTCGGCGTAGCTTCCGCCGAAACCCTTCCTGCAGTGTTACGGCTCGGTCCGCGCCGGCGTTCCCCGAAATCTTAGCAATGCCAAATTTTTCGGGGGCGTGGCGCAGGATTGTGTCCTGCCTTGACAGGCTCCCTGTACCGGGGGGGCCGGCAGCGGGCGGCCTTTGAGACTGGGCCATCCCCACCCCGCCGCCGGCCCCCTTTTCCTTTTTAAAGCCCCTTCCCCAAGGCCCCGCCCCGGCACCACGCGTTTCCATCGAGTGCGGACCGCCCGGCCGACCACGTGTTTTTCCTCCATATTCAGGTAGGGCCCCCGCTCCGGCACGTGTCAAACCCCAGTAATCACTGTTGCCCCCCACGCGTTTACGGTCCCTGAAGCGCTCCGTAGGATGCACCGAACCGGAGCCCCGGACGGTTCCGGTGGATCGGCCCGCACACACCTGGAACCTGCCTGCGGGCGGGAGCGGGCACATCTTGTTGAGGGGGACAACATGGCTAGGCATATCCGTACAGGCCCGCCCATTGTGGGGGGCACGCCATCGAGGGCGCCGGCAGGGATCCTGCACCGCCGCATGGGCCCGGCGGCCCGCCCGCAGTCCCTGCGGGGCGTGCAGTGAGCGCGAACGCAGGGGTGCAGGGAGCACCGCGCACCCGCGGATACCGGGAGACGGTCCATATCCTGGCCCAGGCGCAAAAAGGCGTCGCGCCCGGCGCCCCGGCCTACTCGGTCCTGGTCAACCGCCGGGCCGGGCGCTACCTGGCGGCCGCCGCGTTCCGTGCGGGCCTGAGCCCCAACGCGGTCAGCGTGGTCAGTGCGGCGTTTACGTTTTCCGCGATCGCCATGCTGGCCTTCGCATCTCCGTCCCCCTGGCTGGGGGCGGTCATTTGGCTGGCGCTGGCGGTGGGGTACGCCTTCGACTCGGCGGATGGGCAGGTGGCCCGCCTGCGCGGGGGCGGTTCCCCCGCGGGAGAGTGGCTGGACCACGTCATGGACAGCGCCAAGATCACGGCACTACACCTGGCGGTGCTCATCTGTGCCTACCGCACCTTCGGGCTGGAGGACCCCGCGTGGCTGCTGGTTCCGATCGGGTACTGCCTGGTGGCCGCCGTGGCCTTCTTCACCATGATCCTGACCGAACAGTTGCGCACCACCCATGCGCTGCGGACCGGGTCCAGCCAGCCCAGGACTCCCGGCACGCGCCTGAAGTCCCTGCTCCTGCTGCCCACCGACTACGGGGTTTTCTGCTTCCTCTTCCTGTTCCTGGGCGCTCCGGCGCTGTTCATGGTGCTGTACACCCTGTTCTTTGCGGCCAACCTGCTGCATCTGGCGATGGCCTTGGGCAAATGGTTCCGGGAGCTGGGCCGGCTGGCCCCGACCGCCCCGGGACGTCCGGCGACCGGCGCGATTGCGGGAGGCAGCCATGCCGGATGAGAACAAGGCAGCCGGCCGGGGACAGGAAACGGCTCCGGCCGGTTCCGCTGTGCCCGCCGCCCGACGCCGCGCCGTCTCCGTAACGGCGCTTGTGGCGGTGGCGGCCCTCGCCGTGGGACTGGGCGGCTACGCGCTGTCCACCCCGCCGGGCGCCGCGGACGATGCCGCCCGCACCGCCGCCCAAGCGGGCGCCGGCACCCTGGCGGACAGCGCGCAGGAGGACAGCGCGAAAACCCCAGCCGCAGCCGAGCCGACATCCGGGGCGGGTGCGGCGAAGGAAAAGGACACCTCCGCTGGCGGGAAAGACGCAGCGAAGGAGGACGGCCCCGGGAAAGCCGACGGATCCCGGGACGTGCCCGAGGTCGCCCCCGACGCCCGCCTGGCCGAAGTCGAGCAGCCGGTGGCCGAGCCGGTCGCGCTCGGGAAAAAGGCCACCACGGAGTCGTTCAAGGTATCGGTCTCGAAAATGGAGGCCATCCAGGGCAAGGCCGAAGGCGTGGGGGAAGTGGCGGGTCCGGCGGTCCGGTTCGTGGTGACCGTGTGGAACACCTCGGACAAGGAGCTGGATCTGGGCGCCGCCGTCGTCACGGCCGAGTACGGCCAGGACCGCATTCCCGCCACGGAGCTGAGCAAATCCGGAGCCAAGGCCTTCCCGGCCACGGTTGCCGCCGGCAAGGACGCCTCCGGGACCTTCGTATTCCAAATGCCTGCCAAGGAACGCGGCACTGTCCGCGTCCTTTTCAACCAATCCGCCAGCGAGCAGGTCGTCGCCTTCGAAGGCGCCGCCTCCACTGGGAAGGGATGAGACATGCTTCCATTGCGCAACCGTTTCGCCGCCATAGCAGTAACCGCCATCGTCTCCGGTTCCCTGGTGTTTGCCGCCGGATCGCCGGCCGCCGCGGACACGGCCCCCGCCGACCCGGCAAACCCGCTGACCCCGGCGACCGTGACCGCCGACGGGCTGCCCACGGTCCAGATCAATGGCGTGGCGTGGACCCAACTGATCATCGGCGACACCGTGTACGTCGGCGGCGAGTTCACCAGCGCCCGGCCGGCAGGCTCTCCTGCCGGGGTCAACGAGGTGCCGCGCGGGAACATCCTGGCCTACAACCTGCACACGGGCCAGCTGATCGACTCCTTCGCCCCCAGCTTCAACGCACAGGTCACAGCCCTCGCAGCATCCCCGGACGGGTCCAAGCTGTATGTGGGCGGGCAGTTCACCGCACTGAACGGGGCCACCGTCTGGCGCCTGGTGGCACTGGATCCCGCCACCGGGGCGCTGGACTTGAACTTCCTGCCCAAACCCTCCACCACCGTGCGCGCCATTGCCGCCACCGAGGACACCGTCTACTACGGCGGCCTGTTCGGGGCTGTGGGGTCCGTGGAACGCCTGGGGCTGGCGGCCGCGCGCGTTTCCGACGGCGCGCTGCTGGACTGGGCCCCCCGGGCCCAGGGGGGCCGGGTGAACGCGCTGGCGCTGTCCCCGGACGGGAGCAAGATCGCCGTCGGCGGTGCCTTCACCACGCTCAACGGCTCCAGTCGGCCGGGCTATGGCCTGGGGGTGCTGGACACGGTCACGGGCACCCAATTCCCGCTGCCCGCCAACGACTTTGTGCGCAACGGCGGAACCGGCGGGGCGATCACCGCGCTTGCCGCGGACGGGACCAACTTCTACGCCACCGGTTACACCTTCGGCCAGACCAGTACGCTGGAGGGCGCTGTCTCGATCAAGTGGGCGGACCTGAGCACCGAATGGCTGGAGGACTGCCACGGCGACACCTATTCCGTGTACGCCGGCGCCCCGGACGCGGTCTACATCGCCGGCCACCCGCACTACTGCGGCAACATCGGCGGCTTCCCGCAGGAAAGTCCGCGAACGATGTGGGAATTCCGCCGCGGCCTGGCCTTCAGCAAGAAGGCGGGCGGCACCATCACGCGGGATGTGCACGGCTACCCGAACTTCGAGGGCCAGCCCCACCCGACGCTGCAGCACTGGTACCCGGACATGAATACGGGCACCTTCACCGGACAGAACCAGGGGCCCTGGTCTGTGACCGGAAGCGGCGACTACGTCGTGATGGGCGGCGAGTTCACGATCGTCAACGGACGGGCGCAGCAGGGCCTGGTGCGTTACACGACGCGCCAGAACGCCCCCAACGCGGAGGCCCCCCGCATCAGCGGCGCCAACTTCAAGCCCACCCTCACCTCTCCGGCGCCCGGCACCGTGAAGGTGCGCTGGCAGGCCAACTGGGACCGGGACAACGAGCACCTCACCTACCGGGTGATCCGCAACGGCAACACCGCCAACCCGGTGCACACCACCACGGCGTCGTCGTCGTTCTGGTGGCGTCCCGGCATGAGCTTCACGGATACCGGGCTGGTCCCCGGGCAGGAATACCGCTACCGGATCTTCGCGACGGATCCCCTGGGCAACGAGGTACGCAGCGATACGGTCACCATCATCGCCGCGGCCGAAGGTCCGGCGGCCAGCGCCTATGCCGATACGGTCGCCGCAGACCGGCCCTCCAACTACTGGCGTTTCGGCGGCGATGGCCAGGCGGCCGGCATCGACCGGGCGGGAAATGACGACCTGACACTGAACGCCGGGGTCGCCCTGGGCGGGGCCGGTGCCCTGGCCGGGGATGGCGACACGGCGGCCAGCTTCTCGGGAACGGCCACCGGCACCGCCCACCCCACTTCCCGGGTCAGGCAGGCGGACACCTTCAGCGCCGAGGTCTGGTTCCGGACCACCACGGACCGTGACGGCAGGATCATCGGTTACGGCAGCGCGGCCGCCAACACCTCCGACCTGATGGACCGCCACCTGTACATGAGCAACAACGGCCAGCTGTACTTCGGCGTGCGGCAGCGCGGTGTCCGGTCCACCGTCAATACCACGGCCCGCTACAACGATGGCCAGTGGCACCACGCGGTGACCACGCTCGGCCCCAACGGCATGCAGCTGTTCGTCGATGGAAAGCGGGTAGCCGGCCGGGCCGACGTGAAGGCGGGATTGGAGATGCCCGGCTACTGGAAGATCGGGGGCGACAGCCTGGCCGGATGGATCACCGCGACCCCAAGCACCGCCTACTTTGCCGGCGACATCGATGAGGTGGCCATCTACCCGAGCGTTCTCAGCGACACCCAGATTCAGAACCACTACGTTGTCGGGACCACCGGCGTTGCGGCCAACCAGGCTCCGGCGGCCAGCTTCACTTCCTCGGCGGAGGGGCTGGCGGTTGGGGTGGACGGGTCCGGTTCCACGGATGCGGATGGCACGATTGCCTCCTATGCGTGGGAGTTTGGCGACGGGGCTACGGCTACGGGGGCCACGGCCTCGCACACCTATGCGGCGGCGGGCACCTACACGGTGCGCCTGACCGTGACCGATAACGGCGGGGCCACGCACAGCATCTCCCGCGAGGTCACGGTGACCGCGCCACCGGCCAACCAGGTCCCGGCGGCCAGCTTCATTTCCTCAGCGGAGGGGCTGGCGGTTGGGGTGGACGGGTCCGGTTCCACGGATGCGGATGGCACGATTGCCTCCTATGCGTGGGAGTTTGGCGACGGGGCCACGGCCACGGGGGCCACGGCCTCGCACACCTATGCGGCGGCGGGCACCTACACGGTGCGCCTGACCGTGACCGATAACGGCGGGGCCACGCACAGCACCTCCCGCGAGGTCACGGTGACCGCGCCACCGGCCAAGGAGCCGGCTGGCCCGTTGGCGGTGGATGCGTTCGGGCGGACCGAGACCGGTGGCTGGGGCAGCGCCGAGACCGGTGGAGCCTGGGGCCGGAACGGGTCGGCGTCCCTGTTCGCGGTGGACGGCCGGGCCGGAACGATCCGGATGGGTGCTCCGGGCTCGGGCCCCTCGGCCTACCTGGCCGGGGTCTCCTCGACCAGCAGCGACGTGTCGGTCACGGTGTCCCTGGACAAGCAGCCCACCGGGGGCGGGACGTTTGTCTCGGTGGCCGGGCGCACCACTTCGGCGGGGCAGTACCGGGCGAAGGTGAAGGTGGCCGCCAACGGTGCGGTGACCCTGTACACGGTCCGGGTCGTGGGCAACGTGGAGACGGTCCTGGATTCCGGGACCGTGGCCGGGCTTACCTACGCGGCCGGGGACCGGCTGCGGGTGCGGGTCCAGGTCGACGGGACCAGCCCGACGACGGTGAACGCGAAGGTCTGGCGGGAGGGCTCTGCCGAGCCGTCGGCCTGGCAGGAAAGCGCCACCGACACCACGGCGGGGCTGCAGGAGGCCGGCGGGATCCTGCTGGCAACCTACCTGACCGGTTCCTCCACCAACGCACCGGTAGTCGCCAGCTTCGACGACCTCAACGCCATCCCCGTGGGCTTCGTGGCCCCGGAGGAACCGGCCGACCCCGGGAACCCGCCGGCCGAACCGCCGGCTGAACCGCCGGTGGTCCCGTTGGCGGTGGATGCGTTCGGGCGGACCGAGACCGGTGGCTGGGGCAGCGCCGAGACCGGTGGAGCCTGGGGCCGGAACGGGTCGGCGTCCCTGTTCGCGGTGGACGGCCGGGCCGGAACGATCCGGATGGGTGCTCCGGGCTCGGGCCCCTCGGCCTACCTGGCCGGGGTCTCCTCGACCAGCAGCGACGTGTCGGTCACGGTGTCCCTGGACAAGCAGCCCACCGGGGGCGGGACGTTTGTCTCGGTGGCCGGGCGCACCACTTCGGCGGGGCAGTACCGGGCGAAGGTGAAGGTGGCCGCCAACGGTGCGGTGACCCTGTACACGGTCCGGGTCGTGGGCAACGTGGAGACGGTCCTGGATTCCGGGACCGTGGCCGGGCTTACCTACGCGGCCGGGGACCGGCTGCGGGTGCGGGTCCAGGTCGACGGGACCAGCCCGACGACGGTGAACGCGAAGGTCTGGCGGGAGGGCTCTGCCGAGCCGTCGGCCTGGCAGGAAAGCGCCACCGACACCACGGCGGGGCTGCAGGAGGCCGGCGGGATCCTGCTGGCAACCTACCTGACCGGTTCCTCCACCAACGCACCGGTAGTCGCCAGCTTCGACGACCTCAACGCCATCCCCGTGGAGAAGCCATGACCATCACCCAGACGCGCGCGACGCACGCGCGGCCCGGTGCTCCCCGGGCCGCCCTGCGGCGGCTGAAGAAAAAGGCCAAACGGATCCATGCCCACGTGCTGGCGGCGGGGCTGCGGCTCCGTAACCGCTTCGCCACCGCATCGGTGCTGGGGGAGACGCCGGTGGCCGTGTCCCTGACCAGCTACGGCCAGAGGATCGGCACGGTGGCGCTGGCCATCGAATCCATCGCCCGGGGCCGGGTGCGGCCGCGGGAACTGATCCTCTGGCTCGACGACGCGGACGCCTACGCGCAGCTGCCGCCCTCCCTGCGGAGGCTGCAGCGGCGGGGGCTGAGCATCAGGCTTTGCGACAACCTGGGTCCGCACACCAAGTACTACCCGTACCTGGAGGCCACGGGTGAGGACGGGCGCTTGCCGCTGGCGACGGCGGACGACGACATCCTTTACCCGCGCAACTGGCTGTTTGATCTCTACCGGGGCTACCTGGAGCATCCGGACGCGGTGAACTGCCATTGGGCCAGCGTGGTCGGCGTCGAGGAGGGCGGGATTGCCCCCTACGCCGGGTGGGCACGGTGCCGGGACACCTCGGCGTCGGTGGCGCACTTCGCCACGGGCGTCTCCGGGGTGCTCTACCCGCCGGCCCTGCTGGCGGACCTGGCGGCGCGGGGCCGGGCCTTCCGCGCGGTGTGCCCGTCCACCGACGACATCTGGCTGCACTGGGCGGCCCTTCGCACCGGCACCAAGGTTCGCCAAGTGGCCCCACGGCCCAGGCACTTCCCACTCCTCCCGGGCACGCAGGAACAGACCCTGCTGGCCGGCAACGTGATCGGCAACGGCAACGACGCGGTCTTCTCCAGGCTCTACACGGAGCAGGACGTTGCCCTTCTCAGCCGTGCGCGGGAGGTATCCAGCTTGAACTAGGGAGGATTGCCATGAGACCCACAGCAACGTTCCGAAGGTGGATCGCGGCGGTGATCGGCTTTGTGCTGGTCGCTGCCCTGGGGATGTCGGGGGGCATCCCGGCGGCGGCGGACACGGCTCCGGTCAACCCGAACGATCCGCGGACCCCGGTCACGGTGTCCTCGGATCCGCTGCCCACGGCCCAGCACGACGGCGTCGCGTGGCAGCAGGTGGTGGTGGGAAACACCGTCTATGTGGCGGGCCGCTTCACCCGCGCGCGGCCCGCCGGCGCCGCGCCGGGCTCCCAAACGGTGGTGCGCAACAACATCATGGCCTACGACCTGACCACCGGGGCGCTGATCACGACCTTCGCGCCGTCCCTGAACGCCCAGGCCCTGACCATCGCGGCGGCCCCGGACGGGTCGCGGATCTACGTGGGCGGGGACTTCACCTCGGTGAACGGGACGCAGGTCTGGCGGGTGGCGGCGCTGAACCCCTCCACCGGGGCGCTGATCGCCAGCTTCCGCCCCCGGGTCGGCGGACAGGTGCGTGCCATCACCGTCACCAACTCGGCGGTCTACGTCGGCGGGAACTTCGGCACTGTGGGAACCGCCACCCGCACGCGGCTCGCTGCGATGCGCCCGGCCGATGGGGCGCTGCTGGGCTGGAACCCCTCCGCCAACCTGCGGGTGAACGCCCTGGTCGCCTCCCCGGATTCGACCCAAATAGTGGTGGGGGGCGCCTTCACCACGCTCAACGGTTCCAACCGGCCCGGCTACGGCCTGGGCCGGGTCAACGCCACCACGGGGGCGTCCCTGCCGTTCAACGCCAACAACACGGTGCGTAACGGAGGCAGCGATTCGGCGATTCTTTCGCTGTCCTCCGACGGCACCAACGTCTACGGCACCGGATACATCTTTGGCACCGGAGGCAACCTGGAGGGCGGATTTGCCGCAAGATGGTCGGACGGCAACATCCACTGGGTGGAGGACTGCCACGGGGACACCTACGGGATCTGGGCATCCTCCACCGCGGTCTACACCGCCGGCCATGCCCACTACTGCGGGAACCTGGGCGGCTTCCCCGAAACCTCCCCCCGCACCTGGCACCGTGCCGTGGCTTTCAGCAGGGCAGCCACGGGAGTCATGACACGGGACATCCACGGCTACCCGAGCTTCACCGGGGTGGCGGCGCCTTCCGTGCTCAACTGGTTCCCCGACCTGGACACCGGCACGGCCTCGGGCCAGAACCAGGGCCCCTGGGCCGTGGCGGGCAATGAGCAGTACGTGGTGATGGCCGGAGAATTCCGCAACGTCAACGGCCGTCCGCAACAGGGCCTGGTGCGCTTTGCGGTGCGCTCGCTGGCACCGAACAGGGACGGGCCGCGGGTAAGCGGGGCAAACTTCAGGCCGACGCTGGCCTACCTCTCCCCGGGCACGGTGCGGGTGCGGTGGCAGGCGAACTGGGACCGCGACAACACCAACCTGACCTACCGGATCATCCGCAACGGCAACATTGCCTCCCCCGCGGGTCAGGTAACCCGGGAGTCGACCTTCTGGCAACGGCCCACGCTGGAGTTCACCGATTCCGGGCTGGCTGCGGGCACCCATTCATACCGCATCTTCGCAGTCGATCCGCTGGGCAACGAGACCCGCGGGGATACGGTGACGGTCACCGTCCCGGTTGGTGGCGGGGGCGCGGCCAACACCCCGCCAAGCGCCAGCTTCACTTCCTCGGCGGAGGGGCTGGCGGTTGCGGTGGACGGGTCCGGTTCCACGGATGCGGATGGCACGATTGCCTCCTATGCGTGGGAGTTTGGCGACGGGGCCACGGCCACGGGGGCCACGGCCTCGCACACCTATGCGGCGGCGGGCACCTACACGGTGCGCCTGACCGTGACCGATAACGGCGGGGCCACCAGCTCCACCACCGGCACGGTCACGGCGGGCGGTGCAACACCGCCGGCCGGGGTCCTTGCCGCGGACGGCTTCGGGCGGAACCTGGCCGCCGGCTGGGGGAGCGCGGACACCGGTGGCGCGTGGACGCTGCAGGGCTCGTCGGCGTACTTCTCGGTGGCCGAAGGACAGGGGCGGATCCGAATGGCATCCGGCGGCCAAGGTCCCAGCGCATTTCTGGGCGGCGTGTCCCTGACCTCCACCGACACCACGGTTCGGGTCTCCGCAGCCCCCGTCGGCAACGGCTCGGGGACCTACGTCTCCGTGGTCGGACGCCGCATCGACAGCGCCAACCGGTACTGGGCCCAGCTGAAGGCGGCCTCCAGCGGGGCCTTGACCCTGGCGGTGGCCCGGCAGGCGGGCACCCAAACCACCTTGGCGCAGGCGAATGTCGCCGGCGCCCTCGCTGCCGGAAACCAGGTCAATGTCCGCGTCCAGGTGGCCGGGACCAACCCCACGGCCATCCGGGCGAAGGCCTGGCATGCCGGGGCGGCCGAACCGGCGGCCTGGCACGTCCAGGCTACGGACAACACCGCCGCGCTGCAGGCCCCGGGCGCGGTGGGGCTGGGCGCCTACATTTCCGGTTCCACCACCAACACCCCTGTGGTGGCGACGTTCGACGGCCTGGAGGTCCGGGCCCCGGCGGCAGGATGACCGGGGCAGGGTGACCACGGCAGGATGACCGGGGCGGGCGGATTGGGGGCCAGTGGCACCCGCTGACCTGCGCCCGGGAAGGGTAAGGGGCGGGACTATACAGTCCCGCCCCTTACCCGGGCCCGCCGGGGATTCCCGCGCACGGCCCGCCGGATGCGCCGGTCAGGAGTTGAAGCGGATGCCTCCGGTCTTGCTTTCGGTGAGCGCCACCTTGGTGTCCGCCCAGCGGTTGGTGAACAGTCCCGTCACGGTGGACGCGGACTTCTTGATGATGCGGATCGGGTACTTGGAGCCGCCGCCAAAGTCGAACTGGTTCCGGCCCAGGTTGTTCTCCCTGACCGTCACCGTGATGTTGCTCTGCTTGGAGGCGGTGTGATCGATGTTGATGCTGGTCTGGCCGCCGTCCACGTAGTTGTCCTCCACCACCACGTTCCCGAGCTTGGAGACGTTCTGCTGCAGCAGGATGCCGATACCGGCATGCGGATGCCGCGGGCTGCGGGCGCTGCCGCTGCCGGTCTGGACGAAGGCATCGATGGTGTTGCCCACGATCTTGATGTTGGTGCCGCCCTGGACCTGGATGCCGTCATTGTGGGTGCCGTCCGAGTGCGCCGGGTCGTTGCTCCAGAACGTCAGTGTGTGGATGTAATTGCCGGAGGCGGTGACGTTGGCCGCAGTGGGTCCACCCGGGCGGTTGAAGATGCCCAAGCCGTCGTTGGTGTGCGCGATCTCGTTGCGCAGCGCCGTGTAGTCGTGGCCCACGATGCCGTCGCGGTAGTACGAGGGACGCTGCGGATCCAGCGTGCTGTCCTGGACGACCAGGTTGGAGACATTGGCGTTGGTGGCGTCGATGATCCCGGTGTTGCCCGAGGGGATCTTGTTCCCGCCGTGCAGCCGGCTGTTCTTGATGGTCACGTTCTTGGCACGCACCTTGATGTCGCCCCAGATCTCCAGGCCATCGAGCACCGTGCCGTCCTTGGTGATGACCAGGTCGGCCCCGCCGGTGTTGTAGGGGGTGAGCTTGAGGCCGTCCGGCACGCCGGTGGTGCCGGCGGCGGGCTTGTAGGTCCCGGCCACCAGGGAGGTACGGCTGGCGTTGGTGGACGACGACGGCGTGCCGGTGGAGAGCTTGGCGACCGGTGGGACGCTGGGGGCCTGCACCGGGGTGCTGCCGGCGGCAGCCGCCTGGAGGCTTTGCAGATTGTCGTACGTCGCGGTGATCGGGGCATTCCTGGCTGAACCGGACACGTAAGCCCCCAGCGCGATGCTGCCGGACTTCTGCAGCGACGGCGCGGTATCGGTGCCCGTGGCCTGCCAGGCTGCCGGCTCGCTGGCCCCAGCGGCCCAGGCCTTGGCGGAAACGGTGGTCGGAGCGCTTCCGGTGACCTTCACCCGAATGTTGAGCTTCTGTCCGGCCGAGTACTTCAGGCCGTCGATGGTGCGGGAGGCGATGGCTTTCTCGGCCCCGCCCACCACTCGGGCGGCTTCGACCCGGACCGAACCGTCGGCCTGGATGCGTACCTTGGCGCGGTACTGGTCCGCGCCCACCTGGCGGCCGGTCACGTAGAGGTAGCCGGCGCCGGCGCTGGGCAGCTTGTCCAGCGTGGCGGTGACGGTGGTGTCGGAGTTGGCCTGCGAGAGGCCGGAAAGCGTGGAAGTGCGCCCCTGGCCAGCTGCCAGGGAGATCTTTCCGGCGCCGTTGTTGACGCTCAGGCCCGCGGCCGAGGACCAGGTGCCGCCCTGGGCGGCCTTACCCCATCCGGCGGCCGCCGTGCGGGTGAAGGAATCCTGGGCGAGGGTGGTTCCGGCGGCGTCCGCCGGCGCCGTAGCCGTGAAACCGGCCGCCAGTGTGGCGGCGGCGGCCAGGACGGCCAACGGTCCTGCTGCTTTCCGCAAAGGGGAAACCGGGGCGCGGTGCGCCGGGGAAGCGGTTGCTCGGGAGGAAGGAGTCTTGTGCGCGGTGTGCATCTGTCTGAACCTAAGAGTCGGGGAAGCCGGACAACGTGTTCGATCGTAATCGAATCGTTACCGATGTCCAACCGCACCCTTCCCTCCCGGGGGACCGCCGTAGGGTAGGCCCCCGGGAAACGGCTACTTCCTCCGGTACTCGGCGTACACGTACCCGAAGGCCCCCGACACCATTCCCAAGCCCCGCGCCGCGGTCCTCAATCCCTTAGCCTCGTGCGAAAGGGAGCGGGACAGGAGACCCACCGCGTAGCGCAGGGACCCGCCCGCGAGCCGCACCGTTCCCGGTCCCAGCAGGCGCAGCCGGGCGGCCAAAGTGTGAATTCCGTCACGGGAAAGTTCCAGGGTGACCCGGCTGGCGGAGTTTCCGCTGCGCAGGGCGCGGCGCAACACCCAGCCGCGGGTCAGCCGTCCCCGCGGCACGTTGTCCACCACCACGGCTTCGTCGCACCAGACCATCCGCCCTCCCCGCGCTGCCAGCGACCGGGTGAAAAGCGTGTCGGAACCTCCGCTGAGGCCGAAGCGTTCATCGAATTCGAGGTCCAGGGCGCGGATCCTTTCCATGTCCAGCAGGAGGTTGTTGGTGGCCGCGACATCGACTTCGGTTCCGGTGGGCAGCCGCCTCCGGCGGAAGAAGTCGCCGGCCTGGATCCAGGGACCCGGTTCGGCGGCAAACTCCGAAATGACGGGGCCGACCACGGCTGCCGCGCCCGTGTCGCGGTAGGTCTGCAGCAGGTGGTTAA
This sequence comes from Zafaria cholistanensis, assembly GCF_008580665.1. Classification (GTDB taxonomy): domain Bacteria; phylum Actinomycetota; class Actinomycetes; order Actinomycetales; family Micrococcaceae; genus Zafaria; species Zafaria cholistanensis. The sequence goes on along the minus strand of NZ_BKDJ01000004.1, from coordinate 186,005 downwards.
GCCAGCCGGCAGCCGGCACCTCGTCGTCGTCGATGAACACCAGCAGGCTGGCATCCGCGGCTTCGCGCAGGGCCCGGTTGCGGGCCGCGGCGATGCCGGGGCGGGGCTCATGCACGTAGTCGACCCGCGCGGCGGATTCGGCCGCTGCCGCTTGGACGGCCTCCCGGGCGCTGGCGTCCGGATCGTTGTCGATCACCAGCACGCGGGCCGCGGCCTGCGCGTCCAGGGCCTGGGCGGCCAGCCGCGGCAGTGCCAGGGCGATGTCCTCGGGCCGGCGGAAGGTCAGCACGGCAATGACGACGGTCTCCGCCGGAGTGGTCTCGCTCATGAGTGGCTCCTTGCTGCCCGGTTCGACTCCGGGGCGTCCGAGTTCGCCGGCGCGGGTGCGCCAGCGGGATTGGATGGTTCGTGTGAGGGTGTCGCGGTGGTGTCGGCACCTGTCTGCACATGCCGGCCGCTACGGGCCTGGGCCCGGCGGCTGCCGAGGGGCTGTGCCAGGGACAGGAATTCAATCAGGCGGCGGCGGTGTGCCAAAAACAGGACGGCGGCCAGCACCAGCAGGAACACCGCGCCTCCCAAGGCCAGTCGCGCAGCACCGGCCGGCGGCGCGGCGGGGACGGCCAGCAGCCCCAGGTACGCCCCTCCGGCCCACAGGCTGGCATGCAGCGGAGGCCAGATGTTGCCCAGCTGGGTACGGACACTGATCCCGCAAAGCCGCTTTTGGATGCCCAGCAGGACGGGGGTGAGCAGGAAGCCCGCGGCCACGAGCCCCACCGCGACCCCGAGGAGGCCGAACTGCAGTCCGGCCACGATCCCGCCGACCTGCAGCGCGAAGGCCAGCAGTTCGTAGCGCAGGTTCAGCCCCGCCCGGCCCAGGCCCTTCATCAGCGGCGGGGTGATGTAGAAGACGGTTTCCCTGGCGCCGCCGATCGCCAGCACCGCCATCAGGGGTGCCGCCGGGAGCCAGGCCTCTCCCAGGACCAGCAGCACCAGGTCGTGGGCGGTGCAGGCCACCAGCGCCATCATCGGGATCACCGCCATGGCCAGCAGCCGGGTGGTGGTGGCCAGGTGCCCCGCGACCACGGACCGGTCTCCGGCGGAGCGGGAAATGGCCGGAAACATTACGCGGTTGACTGTCTGGCCGATCAGCTGCACCGGGATCACCATGATCCTGTAGGCCATGCTGTAGAAGGACAGCGCCGCCACGCCCAACACCCGGCCGACCAGAATGTTGTCCATGTTGCGGGAGAAGTAGGCCAGCCAGTTGGTGGCAAAGACGCTGGCGCTGAAAGCCAGCAGCGGACGGACCTCGGACAGGCGCAGGTTGGGGACCGGTCCGCGTGCGGCGCCCAGCAGAATGGCAGCGGTGAGCAGGTCCGCCGCCAGGATTTGGGGAACGATGGCGAAGTATCCCGCTCCCAGGAGGGCCGCCGAGATTCCGGCCGCGGCGCCGGCTGCTGCGGCGGCGATGTCCGCCGCCCCGATGCCCCGGAAGTGCAACTCCCGGGAGAGCATGGCACGCGGAACGATGGACAGTGCCTTCAGCGGCAGCGCCGCCGCCAGCAGCAGCAGCACCGGTTCGAGGGCGGCGGCCCGGAAAAAAGCCGCCAGGTGCGGTGCGGCCGCCACGGTCAATCCGGCCAGCGCCACCGCCATCAGCAGGTTCAGCCCCGCGGCGGCCCCGGCGGTGCGCCGCGCCACCGACTCCCTTTGGATCAGCGCTGCGGATAACCCCTGGTCCAACAGCAGGGACATGAACATGATGTAGACGGTGGCGGCGCTGATCACCCCGTAGCTGGATGGGCCCAGAATCCGGGCCAGGACCACGGCGCACAGCACCTGGAAGCCCTGCTTGGCCACCACGGCGCCCAGGCTCCAGCGGATGCCACGGGCCGCGGTTCGGCCCGCGAAGGTCGGCGCGCTCACTCGTGCGTGCCCAGGCTGGCGGCTTCCTGCCTGCCCGGAGCGCCGCCCTCGGGGCCCTGGCCGCCGAAGCCTCCGCGGGCAGGACCGAGGATGAGCCCCGCAATGGCCAACCGGTACCTTTCCGGCGCATGGCGCTCGCCGGCCACGGAGGCATCCGCCGCTGCCGCTGCGCGGACAGCGTCCCATTCCGCGGCGATCCCCGCCAGCGCGTCCGCGAGAGCTTCGGCATTCCCGGGTGCGGCGAATCGGGCGCTGGAATACCCGGCGGCGGCCTCCCGCAAGCCGGAAGTGTCACTGACCACCACCGGCCGGGCCGCCAGCACGGCCTCCACCGCGGTGTTGCCGAACGGCTCGTCGAGGCGGGAAGGCACCACCACGGCGTCGGCGGAGGCCAGGAAGTCCCATGTCCCGGGCTGGAATCCGTGGAAGGAGGCCGCTTCCCCGAGCCCCAGCTCCTCCACGCGGTCCCGCAATGCGCGCTCGAAGTCCTCATAGCCCGGGAAGACCGCGCCGACCACGTCTAAAGTGGCGTCCACGCCGCGCCGGCGCAGTTCGGCCACCGCCTCCACGGCGACATCCACGCCCTTGCGGTGGGAGAGCCGGCCCACATAAAGCACCCGCAGGGCGCCATTAAGGGCGGCACGGGCCGGCACCGGCTTCTCCGGGCCGGGCACCCCGTTGTAGACCACCGTGGCGCGCCCGCGCAGGGCGGGCAACGATTCCTCCAACGTGGCCACGCTGTAAAGGCTGTTGGCCACGATCCGGTGTGCCAGGAGCAGCGGCAGCGCCAGGGCGACCCGCAGCGGGCGGGCCGCATGGCGTTCGGCCTCGTGCACATGGATGACGGTCCGAATGCCCGCCAGCCGGCCCAGCAGCGGCCACAGCGGGATGGTCACCGTGCTGACGTACAGCGCGTCGGGACGGTGGCGGCGCACCAGGGCAGCCCCCCGGTAGAGGCCGCGGATGCCCTCGCCCGCCAGGCGCACCAGGCCCAGGGGGCTCAACAGGGACTTGCGCAGCACGGGAGTGGGGCAGAATTCCACCACCGCGCCCCGGGCACGGAGTTGGTCCACCAGCGGCCCCGGTCCCGGCAGCGCGACGGCAACATGGTTTCCGCGGTCCAGCAACCCCTGCACGCTCTCCAGCAGAACCCGGTCGGAACCATAAAGGTCGGCGGCGGGATGCGCCACCAAGACGCGCAGCGCGCGTGATCCAGCATCGATCGAAGTCATTTCATTCCCCCAAGAAAGCGGCGCGAGACAGCCGATGAACATGACCCGCGACGCCGGGCATCGAACGGGACAAGGCCGAATGGGTTCGGATTTTTCTTGTCCAGGTCTAGCCAAAGCCACGGACCTTGCAACTACGATGTGGCAGACAGCATACATACAAGGACGTGTGCTGGCATGGGGGAAGCTTCAATGGGGGGAAGCATGTCTGAATTAATGGGGTATTTAAAGGCCGTCCTGAACGGCTGGTGGAAGGTACTGATCTGCGCTGTGCTGGGCGCTGCGCTGGCCATGGGGGCAACCGCTGCCGCCACGCCGCAGTATGAGAGCAAGGTCGGGTTCTTCGTGGTGGCTCCGTCCAGCCAGAACCAGTCGGCGTTGGAGGCGGACGCACTGGTCAGGGGTCGGATCGACGCTTACACCGCACTCATGACCAGCCGGCAGTTCATGACCCAGCTGGTGAGTGCCAGCGACGAGCCGTTGCAGGAGGAGCAGCTGGTCCAGGCCATCTCGGCCAGCGGGAATGCGGACCAGCACAGTCTGACCGTGACCGTGCGGGCCTCCGATCCGCACCAGGCACTGGCCCTCGCCCGGTCGGTGGCCACCAGTTTCGGCAAGCTGGTCAATGACCTGGAAGCGGACAGTGACAAACCGCAGACGGTCCTGAATGTGGTGTCGGAGCCGCAGCTGGGCCAGGACCCGGTGTCCCCGCGGCCCCTGCTGAACCTGTTGCTGGGCATCCTGGCCGGGCTGGTGGTCGGTGCCGCGATCGTCATCCTGAAGCGGCAGGCCGATGAAACGGTCCGCTCGGCACAGCAGCTGGAGCTGGAGCCGGCCCTTCCGCTCCTGGCCACCATCCCGCTGGACGGGGCCGTGCGCCGGCCCCAGTCCGGCTCCGACCCGGGAACCAGCCTGGTCCTGACCGAATCCGCGCGACGGCTGCGCACCAGCCTGCACTTCGGACCCGGCTACAGCAACCATTCGGTGCTGGCGGTGACGTCGCCGCGGCGGGGCGACGGCAAGACGACGACGGCGCTGTACCTGGCGCTGGCGCTGGCCGAGGCGGGGGAGCGGGTGCTGCTGGTGGAGGCGGACCTGCGCAACCCCACCCTGGCGCACCGGCTGGGGATCCCGGCCGAGCCGGGCCTGGCGGAAACGCTGTCACAGGCGGCGCCGGTCGACGCCGTGCACCGCAACTTCCGTCCGCGCCTGGACGTCCTGCCCGCCGGAACCCAGATTGGGAACTCTGCGCCGCTGCTGGGCAGCCCGGCCATGGCCCGCCTGCTGGAACAGGCCCGCGCGGACTACGACGTGGTGGTGCTGGACACCACCTCCCTGCTGCCGTTCGCGGATGCGGCCGTTGCGGCTGCCCTCTCCGACCGCGCCATCATGGTGACCCGCTACGGACGCACCCCACTGGGGGACATCGCGATCGGCCTGAATGCGCTGAAGGCAGTGCAGGCCACAGTGGTGGGAACCACCCTGAACGCGGTCCCGCTCAGCAGGGTCGAACTGCGGGCGTACGCCGCCGGGCAGCGGTCGGAGCTGGTCGCGCCGGGCGCGGGACCGCAGGGTGGGGAGGCCTCCGCCAAGCATGTCCTGAAGGAGGACGCGGACCCGGTCGGCCGGCGGTCCTAGATGCAGCTGGCTGCCTGGATTGCCTTCTGCGCGGTGGCTGCGGTGCTCACCCGCAACCACCCCAGACTTTATCTGTCCGCCGTGGTGGTGGCCTGGTTCGCTATCCCTGCGGTCGGCAGCAGCCTGGTCACCGGGGAAGCCGACGGGCCGCTGTCTTTCCACCCGGCGACGTGGCTGGTCGCCGCCATCGCGGGGGTGCAACTGCTGCACACCCCCCGCGCCCTGGCGGCGGCCCTGGCCCGCCAGGTGCATGTCTTCCTGGGGCTGGCCCTGGTGGCGGGAGCCGCGGTCATCACGACCGTGGCCGGCGGCGGCAGCTCCGTGGCGCTGATCGACCAACTGCTGGCACCAGTGATGTTCTTCCTGCTCATCCTGGCCGCGGGTCTGGCCGACCGCGGGCTGCTGACGGTGCTGAAAAACCTGCTGCTGACGCTCGCGGCGGCGGTTTCGATCGTCGCGTTGGCCCAGACGCTGACGGGTCAGGTGATCTTCTACGAATCTGGCTTCCTGACCCAGTACTGGTTCGACCCGGAGGACAACCGTTGGATGGGCACCCTCGACCAGCCGCTGGCTTTGTCGCTGGCGCTGTGCATGATTGCGCCGCTGGCGGCGGGGGTGCGCCGCCCGGCCCTGCAACTGGTGCTGCTGGTGCTGCTTGGCGCCGGCGTGCTGGTCAGCCAGTCGCGCCTGGGGATCGTCACCTACGCACTGGTTGCCGCCTTCGCGGTCCTGCGCAGCCGCATCCCCTGGCAGGGGAAACTGTCGCTTGCCGGACTGCTGGCCACGGCGGCATGGTTTGCGGCAGGCAGCACCGTGTCAGCCGGGGTGGCGCAACGGTTCGCCGACGACACCGGTTCCGCCGCCGCCCGTGCGGACGCCTGGGGCTTTTTCCTGACCCGCTGGCAGGACTACCTGGTGGCCGGGGAGGGGATTTCGGCCAGCTACCGGGTGTCGGAGGCCGGCGGACTGATCACCAGCCTGGAAAGCTCCGTCCTGATGTACGCCGTGGACATTGGCGTGGTGTTCGCCCTGGTGTATTTCGGGGTGATGGCCGGGCTGATTGCCCGCAACTGGCGTCAGCAGGCCTGTCCGGGGCTCGCCTTGGGATCGGTGTTGGGGCTGCTGATCGTGCAGACCTACAGTGCGTTGGCCACCCGTTCGGTGGCCGGGATCCTGATCTGGACCATGCTGGCCCTGCTGGTGCTGGCGGGCCGGCAGTCCCGCACTCCGGAGGAGCCCCGCACCCCGGAAGAGGGTGCGGCCGGGACGTCCAGCGGCGCGGACGGACCGCGGCTGCGGCCGATTGAGGCGCAACTGGCGGCCGCGATGCGGGCCGCCGCAGCCCGGTGAAGCCCTTGACGCCGGGCCAGTCAGCAGGCGGGCCCCCGGCCCGCCTGCTGACGGACCGGCCCAGCCGCCGGCAACTGCTGGCCGTGGCCGCCTCCGGCCTGGTCCTGTCCGGCTGCGGTGGCGGCGCGGGCGGCAGCGGAGGTCCGGCGGAGGGCCCGGAGCCGGTCCACACCCTGGACCGGCTCCTGGCCACCCGGCCGTTCCACATTGCCCACCGCGGATCCCACGACAACTGGCCGGAGCACACCGCGGAGGCCTACCGGCAGTCGGCCGCACACGGTGCCGCCGCCATTGAGGTCTCCGTGCAGGCGACGGCGGACGGGGTGCTGGTGTGCCACCATGACCCGGATCTGCTGCGGATGACCGGGGTGGCGCGGCAGATTGCCCACCTCGGGCACCGCCAGCTGGAGGGAGTCCTGAACAACGCCCGGCCGTGGCTGGGCCCCGGCAGCGCCCAGTTGCCCATCCCGGACCTGAAGAGCGTGCTGGACGCGCATGCCGGGAACCGGGTGGTCTTCATCGAAGACAAGCAGGGCACCAATACGCAGGCCCTGCTGGACCTGATGGACAGCTACCCGGACGCCCGGCAGCACTTCGTCTGGAAGCAGCCGGCGGGCTCCAACCGCTACCGGCTGGCGGCCGAGCGCGGGTACCGGACTTGGGGGTACTTCACCGGGGAGGACTTTGGCCGGCTGGACGAGCTGGGGGAGCGGTTCGACCTGCTCGGGCTCCACCACAGCGCCGGGGACGAGGTGGTGGCCCGGTTCGTGGCCACCGGGAAGCCGGTCATTTGCTGGGAGGTCCACACCCGCTGGCTGCGCGACCGGCTGCTGCGCCTGGGGGTAGCGGGGATGATGACTTCCAACTACCCCTATGTCAGCACCGATGCCCCCAGCGCCACCGCGGACCGCTTCGTCACCGGCCTGCGCGGAGCCGGCGACCTGCCCTGGGCCCTGGCGTGGAGCCACCAGCCCCCGATCCGTCCCGAAACGTCTTCGATCCGGCTGGACCACAGGGAGAAGGCCAGCTACTGCATGGGCTCGCTGTGCCCGGTCACGGCTGGCAGCTACACCCTGGGCTTTGAGCTGCGCTGGCCGGAGGGTGGACCGGGCGCGGGCCAGCACGCCGGGATCGCCTTCGGCCAGGAAACGGACCTGCCCTACCGGGTGCGGGAGCCGGGCGCCGGGTCCGGCTACCATGTGGTGGTCCGGGAGGACGGACTTCTGGAACTCCTGGGCCGGGTGGCGAACACTGTTTCCGCCTATTCGCTGGCCAGCGTGCCCACGCCCCCGCCGGTGCCGGGGACCTGGCTGCGGCTGTCCATTGATGTCACTCCGGAGCAGATTACCGTCTCCCGGCTCCCCGGCTCCGAGGCGGCCGGATCGGATCCGGCAGGGGCCGCTGCGGGGGCGAGCGTCTCGGTTCGGGACTCCACCTACCGGGGTGGCTATTTTTCGCTGTGCCGCAACTACGACGGGGGCCCGCCGGTGGAGTTCCGCTCCATCCACGTGCGGGCCTGACCCGCCAGGGCCCGTGCGGCGTCGGGGCTTCCCGCCGTGCGGTGCCGCGGACGCCGGGACCAACTTAGGTACCGCTCACATGACCGCAACCGCCCGGCGTGGGATGATTAGAGCAGACTTGTCTTGCGTAATCGCAGGCAGCAAACGCGACCGGCCCAAAGGAGGACCCATGGTGCCTGTGCTTCCCGCCCCCACCACGACCAGGAACGCCGTCCCGGCGTTGGACGACGCCGAGGTCCTGCGCATCCGCAATGACTTCCCCATCCTGTCCCGGGACATCAACGGTGCCCCGCTGGTCTACCTCGACTCGGGCGCGACGTCCCAGAAGCCCCAGTGCGTCCTGGAGGCCGAGCAGCACTTCTACGAGCGCTACAACGCGGCCGTGCACCGTGGCGCCCACAGCCTGGCCGTCGAGGCCACGGATGTCTTCGAGGACGCCCGCGAAACCGTGGCGCGGTTCGTCAACGCCGGCGCCGACGAACTGGTCTGGACCTCCAACGCCACCGAGGCGCTGAACCTTGTCGCCTACTCCTTCTCCAACGCCAGCGCCGGGCGTGGGGGCGCCGCCGCCGAGCGCTTCCGGCTGGGCCCGGGCGACGAAATCGTGGTCACCGAACTGGAGCACCACGCCAACCTGATCCCGTGGCAGGAGCTGGCCTTCCGCACCGGCGCCACGCTGCGCTACATCCCCGTGTCCGCGGACGGCGCCCTGCGCATGGACCTGGCCGCGGACATCGTCGGCCCCCGGACCCGGGTGCTCGCCTTCGCCCACGTTTCCAACGTCCTGGGCACGCTGAACGACGTCGGCGCGCTGGTCGCGCTCGCCCGCTCCGTCGGGGCGCTGACCGTGCTCGACGCCTGCCAGTCGGTCCCGCACCTGCCGGTGGACGTCAAGGCCCTGGACGTCGATTTCCTGGCTTTTTCCGGGCACAAGATGCTTGGTCCCACCGGCATCGGAGCCCTCTACGGGCGCCGCGAACTGCTCAATGCGATGCCCCCGTTCCTTACCGGCGGCTCCATGATCACCACCGTCACCATGGAGCGGGCGGAGTTCCTGCCGGCTCCGACCCGCTTCGAGGCCGGCACCCAGCGCATCTCGCAGGCGGTGGCGCTGGCGGCAGCGGCCTCCTACCTGTCGGAGATTGGCATGGACCGGATCGCGGCCTGGGAGGAGCACCTGGGGCAGCGCATGGCCGCCGGGCTGGCGCAGCTCCCGGGCATCCGGCTGCTCGGCCCGCCGGCCGGCACCGGGCGCATCGGTACCGCCACGATCGAGGTCGAGGGCGTGCACCCGCACGACGTCGGCCAGTTCCTGGACAGCCGCGGCGTTGCCGTGCGCGTGGGCCACCACTGCGCGCAGCCGCTGCACCGCGCCCTGGGCGTTTCGGCCAGCACCCGCGCCAGCACCTACCTCTACAACACCACCGCGGACGTGGACGCGTTCCTCGACGCCGTCTCCGGCGTCCGCGGCTTCTTTGGAGCACAAGCATGAGCGGCCTTGAACAGCTGTACCAGCAAATCATTCTCGACCACGCCAGGCGGCGCGTCGGCGCTGGGCTGAAGGAAGCCGAAGCGGGCCACGCCTGGGGAGAGTCGCACCAGCACAACCCGATCTGCGGCGACGAGATCCGGCTGCGCGTGGAGACCGACGGCAACACCATCGCGCGCATCAGTTGGGAAGGCAACGGCTGCTCGATTTCGATGGCCTCGGCCTCCGCGCTGGTGGAGCTGGCCCAGGGGGAGGACCGCGGCACGTTCACGGACATGCTTGAGGAGTTCCGCGAAACCATGCGGTCGCGGGGAACCCGCGAAGGCGACGAGGAGCTGCTCGGAGATGCGGCGGCCTTTTCTGGAGTCTCCCGCTTCCCGGCCAGGGTCAAATGCGCCATGCTCGCCTGGGTGGCCGCCGAGGGCGCGTTGCTCGCCGCGGCCCCGGGGGATGCCGCTTAGCCCTGCACTGACCCTAGACTGTGCCCATGTCTACACTGGGCCTATGTCTACGGTAGGGCGCACGTCCGCCGGCGAGCGCAGGCGCCTTCCCCTGTGGCTGGCGACCCTGGTCAACGTCGTCGTGGCGGTGGCCGTGGTGGCGCTGGTGCAGATGTTCCTGGTCAAGGTCTACAGCGTGCCCTCGGGGTCGATGGAGACCACCCTCAATGTCGGCGACCGCATCCTGGTCAACCGCCTGGCCTACGGGGCCGGGGCCCCGCCCCGCGGCGAGATCGTGGTGTTCGGCGCGGACGCGGCCTGGGAGCAGGAGTTCCTGGCCACCGAGCAGGACGCGGCCGAGCAGGTGCTGCGCGGCTTCGGCGACCTGACCGGGATCGGTCCGTCCAATGAGAAGTTCCTGGTCAAACGGGTGATCGGCATCCCCGGCGACACCGTCGAATGCTGTTCCCCGGAAGGGGCCGTCATGGTGAACGGCCAGGCCCTGGCGGAGGACTACCTCCACGAGGACTTTGACTTCGTGCCCGGAACGCTGGACTGCGCCAGCACTCCCGTCTCGTTCCGCTGCTTTGGGCCCGTGGGGGTTCCGGAGGACAAGGTGCTGGTCCTGGGGGACCACAGGAGCACCTCCTCGGATTCGGTGGCCACCTGCCGCGGGCGCGACCGGCAGGCCCAGGTGTCGTGCGCCCGGTTCGTGTCCACGGCCGACGTCGTGGGCAAGGTGGTGGTCAAGGCCTGGCCGCCGTCCGACTGGCGCGCCTTCTAGGTCCGGCCGCAGCGGCCAGCAGCAGGAGGCCGCACAACCCGATCCCTACCAGGGCTCCGAGCGTGTTGGCGGCGATGTCGGCCGCCGAGGGGTACCGCTCCGGCAGCAGCTCGCGTTGGGCCCATTCGATGCCGGCGCTGGCGCCCGCGGCGGCCAGCAGGGCAAGCCACCAGTAGGGCAGCGGCAGGGCGGCCGCGAGCAGGAAGCCGAACGGCACGAACATCGCCACGTTGGCCAGCCATTCGACCAGCGCGTAGTCGAACCACTGCGGGATCCCGTGCCGGTGCAGCCAGTCCAGGCCGCGCAGCAGCCCCGCGCCTGCGTCGCGGTCCACAGGCACGGGCCAAAAGACCACCAGGAACAGGCACACCGCGTATCCGGCGGTGGGTACGGCGAGCCAGGCCACCCGCCGCGCCAGCGGCAGGTGGCCCAGCAGGGTGCGCTTGCGCCGTAGCAGGATTTCCGCCTAGGCCTGGCGGTCCAGCCACGCCTTGGCCTGGGCGGCCTGCAGGTTCAGGGCCTTGCCCACGAACGGCTCGGCCGCGGTGGCGATCTTTCCGCCCAGGAACGGGATGCCGGAGGAGACCTCTCCCTCCAGGTCCACGCGGCTGCCTTCGGCCGCGGCAACTACGCGCTGGACGGCCGAAACGTTCACCGGGATGCCGGAGACCTCGACGGTCACCGCGGCCTCGCGGGAACCGTCGGCGGCCGGGGCGGACCAGGCCTCGCGCTGGGTGACGTCCACCGAGGCGCCGACGAACTTGCGGGCGATTTCCGGAAGGCGTCCGGTCGGGACGCTGCGCACCGTGACGGCCTCGAACGCGCCGGCCGGATCCCCGGATACCGTGAAGTCCTTCAGCGTGCCGCCGACCTGGGTCCCCAGGTGCTCCACGAAGGCGCGGTCGGTCAGGGTGGCGACCACTTCGGCGGGGGTGTAGGGCAGGGTGGTGGTGGCGTTCAGGGCCATGGTGGCGTTCCTCCATCGTTGTGATTTCGTAACCTAAGCGTACCCGCCGCGGGACCCGCCGCGAGCGCCGGCGGGCGGGAGGAAGGCGGGGGCGCGGGCTCCTCCCGGGCGGGCGCGCCCGGACCGGCGGTAGGCTGTTAACGGCCCGGGAGTCGATGACGGTTCCGGGCTCCACGTGCGCTCCGCCGTGCCCCCGGAAGGAACACCGCCCCATGGCTCTTGCTGGACTCCGCGCCGCCCTCGCGGCCGATCCCTCCTATGCCCGCGTGCGCGCCCACGCTGCGCGTCCCTTCGCGGAACGCAGCCCCGGCCTTGAGGTCGCCGCCCCGCCCGGGCTGCGCGCGGCCCTGGTCGCGGAAACCGTCGACGGCCTGGCCGCGGCGGGGGCCGGCGGCGCGGACGCCGTCGTGCTGGCCATCACCGCCACCGGGCGCGAGGCCGAGGACCTTGAGGCGGCACTGGGCTGCTACCTGCCGGCCGAGGCCGTCGCGCTGTTCCCGAACTGGGAGACGCTGCCGCACGAACGGCTGTCCCCGCGTTCGGATACGGTGGGCCGCCGGCTCTCCGTGCTCCGCCGGCTCGCGCACCCGGACGGCACGCTGAAGGTCGTGGTGGCTCCGATCCGGTCGGTGGTGCAGCCGCTGGTCGCCGGGCTCGGCGACCTCTCGCCCGTGGATGTGAGGGTGGGGCAGGAAAAGCCGTTCGGGGACCTGGTGCGGGAACTGGCGGCGGCGGCCTATGCGCGCGTGGACATGGTGACCCACCGCGGCGAGTTCGCGGTACGCGGCGGTATCCTCGACGTGTTCCCGCCCACCGAGGACCACCCGGTGCGCATCGAGTTCTTCGGGGACGAGGTCGAGCAGATGCGCTGGTTCGCCGTCGCCGACCAGCGTTCCTTCGCCGCCGGGGAGGACGGACCGGCCGGGCCGGCCGAACTGCACGCCCCGCCGTGCCGCGAACTGCTGATCACCCCCTCGGTGATGAGCCGGGCGGCAAAGCTGAAGGCGGCGATGCCGGCCGCCGCGGACATGCTGGAGAAGATCGCCGGCGGTATCGCGGTGGAGGGCATGGAGTCCCTGGCCCCGGTGCTGGTGGACGCGATGGTCCCGTTCGTCGGGCAGCTGCCGCGCGGCTCCATCGCCGTCGTCATGGAGCCCGAACGGGTGCGCACGCGCGCCCACGACCTGTCCGAAACCAACGCGGAGTTCCTCGCGGCGGCCTGGTCCACCGCCTCCGACGGCGGCGCGGCCCCGGTGGACCTGCTGCAGGCCGAAGGGGTTTCCGCCTCCCTGGACGCCGGAAATTTCGCCACGCTCGCAGACACCCGCGCCACCGCGCTGGAAGCCGGAGTCAGCTGGTGGTCGGTCACCTCGCTGGGGCAGGACGAGGAGCTGCTCCCGGACGTGGACACCATCCGGCTGGCCGCCCGCGAACCGCGCGGCTACCAGGGCGACGTCGCCGAGATGATGGAGTTCATCGGCTCGCGCGTGCGCGAGGACTGGCGCGTCGTGGTGGTCACCGACGGCCCGGGGCCGGCCCAGCGCCTGGCCGAGCTCTTCCACGACGCCGGTATCCCCTGCCACCGGGTGCCTTCGCTCGATGCCCCTCCGCAGCCGGGCATCATCGAGATCACCACGGCGGTCGCCGGACGCGGCTTCGTCTTCGACGGACTCAAGCTGGGCCTGCTCACCGAGGCCGACCTGCTGGGACGCTCCAGCGCCTATGCCGCCAAGAGCGGACGCAAGCTGGCCGCCCGGCGGCGCAACGCCGTGGACCCCCTGCAGCTGGCGGAGGGGGACTTCGTGGTGCACGAGCAGCACGGGATCGCCAGGTTCGTCGAGCTCATCCAGCGCAGGGTCGCCACCGGTTCCGGGGATGCGGGCGTGCGCGAATACATGGTGCTGGAGTACGCGCCGTCCAAGCGCGGGGCCCCCGGCGACAGGCTCTTCGTGCCCACCGACCAGCTGGACCAGGTCACCCGCTACGTCGGCGGCGAGACCCCGGCGCTGTCCAAGATGGGCGGCGCGGACTGGTCCAGCACCAAGTCCAAGGCGCGCAGGGCCGTCAAGGAGATCGCCGGCGAGCTGATCAGGCTGTACTCGGCGCGCATGGCCGCGCGGGGACACGCCTTCCAGAAGGACACCCCGTGGCAGCACGAGCTCGAGGAGGCCTTCCCCTTCACCGAGACCCCCGACCAGCTGACCACCATCAACGAGGTCAAGGCGGATATGGAGCGCGAGGTCCCGATGGACCGGCTGGTCTCCGGCGACGTCGGATTCGGCAAGACGGAGATCGCCGTCAGGGCCGCGTTCAAGGCCGTCCAGGATGGCAAGCAGGTGGCCGTGCTGGTGCCCACCACCCTGCTGGCGCGCCAGCACCACGAGACGTTCACCGAGAGGTTCTCCGGCTTCCCCGTGCGGGTGCGCTCGCTCTCCCGCTTCCAGACGGCCAAGGAGGCCAAGGAGGTCGTGGAGGGGCTGCGGAACGGGTCCGTGGACGTGGTGGTCGGCACCCACCGGCTCCTCTCCAAGGAGGTCCAGTTCAAGGACCTGGGGCTGGTCGTGGTCGACGAGGAGCAGCGCTTCGGCGTCGAGCACAAGGAAGCGCTGAAGAAGATGCGCACCAATGTGGACGTGCTGGCCATGTCCGCCACTCCGATCCCGCGCACGCTGGAGATGTCGCTGACCGGCATCCGCGAAACCTCGACGCTGGCCACCCCGCCGGAGGAACGGCACCCCGTCCTGACCTACGTCGGCCCCTACACGGACCGGCAGGTCACCGCGGCGATCCGGCGCGAGCTGATGCGCGAGGGACAGGTGTTCTTCGTGCACAACCGCGTCTCCTCCATCGACAAGGTCGCCGCGCAGCTGCGCGAACTCGTTCCGGAGGCGCGGGTGGAGGTCGCCCACGGCAAAATGAGCGAGGCCCGGCTGGAGCAGATCATCGTGGACTTCTGGGAGCGGAAGTTTGACGTGCTCGTTTCCACCACCATCATCGAGACCGGCCTGGACATCTCCAACGCCAACACCCTGATCGTGGACCGCGCCGACGCCTACGGGCTGTCCCAGCTGCACCAGCTGCGCGGGCGCGTGGGACGCGGGCGCGAGCGCGCCTACGCCTACTTCCTCTGGAACGCGGAGAAGCCGCTGGGGGAGGTCGCGCTGGAGCGCCTGAAGGCGGTGGCCGCCCACAATGAGCTGGGCTCCGGCTTCCAGCTGGCCATGAAGGACCTGGAGATCCGCGGGGCCGGCAACCTGCTCGGCGGCGAGCAGTCCGGCCACATCGCCGGTGTCGGGTTCGACCTGTACATCAGGCTGGTTGGCGAGGCGGTGGCAGAGTTCAAGGGCGAGGCGGAGGACAAGCCCGCGGACATGAAGATCGAGCTGCCCATCAACGCCCACCTGCCGCACGACTACGTGCCGGGGGAGCGGTTGCGCCTGGAGGCCTACCGCAAGCTGGCCGCCGCGCAGGACGCCGAAGCGATCGACGCGGTCGTGGAGGAGCTGGTGGACCGCTACGGCGAGCCGCCGGCCCCGGTGGTGAACCTGGTGGAGGTGGCGCGGTTCCGGGTGCGCGCGCGGGCGGCCGGGCTGACGGACGTGGCCATGCAGGGCAACTTCATCAAGTTCGCCCCGGCAGACCTGCCCGAGTCCCGCCAGATGCGCCTGGCCCGGATGTACAAGGGGGCGCAGGTGAAACCGGCCCTGAATGCGGTGCTGGTCCCCAAGCCCAAGACCGCTCCGGTGGGCGGTCGCGACAAGGTCGACGCCGAAATCCTCGCCTGGGCGGGGGAGGTCGTGGGGAACATCTTCGAGGACTGAGCCTCCAGGCAGGCGGTGCTGCATGGTTCCGGTGCTGCGTGGCTCCGTGCTGGATAGTGCCGGAACTACATGGTGCCGTGGGCGATGACCACCGGGCATTTGGCGTGCGAGGCCACCGAGGTGGAGACGGAGCCCAGGAGCATGCCCTTGAACCCGCCGCGGCCGCGCGTGCCCACCACGAGCATCTCGGCGCCTTCGCTGGCGTTGATCAGGACCTGGGTGGGGGATCCCATCTCCATGCGCACGGTCAGCCCGGCGGGCGGCTCATCCCCAAAGGCCTCCCGGACGGCCTGGTCGACGACGGCGCGGGCATCCGCCTCCGGGTCCCAGTTGGTGGGCGCGTACTGCTCGAAACTCGTGCGGGCCTGCCACGCGCCCACGACCTCCACGGCGTGCCCCAGCGCGTCGGCCAGCGTGCGCGCGTAGCGCAGGGCCGCAACCGACTGGGGGGAGCCATCCACGCCGACCACGATGCGGCCACGCGGTCCAAATGCCTCGGTCATCCTGTTCCTCGCTTTCCTCGGCGGTGCTTCCCTGGGGGGGTGCTTCCATCGGTGGCGCCGGGCGCCCTGCTGCGCCGGGCCCGAATCCAGCGTACGTGGGCAGCCCCCCGAAGCGGAGCCCTGGCCGGGAAATCGTCCGCGAAGACCGCGAACCTCAGGACAGGGAGGTGGCCTGGGGTTCGTGGAGCTTGCGGGAGACCGTCGAGACGGCGCTTTCGACAACCTCTCCCACCGCCGGGGACTTGGCCCTCAGGCTGTCCTCCATGGCATCGATGCGCTGCTGGGTGCGCGGGTCGTCCCACAACTGCTGGGCCTTGGCCATCATCTTGTCGTAGGAGCCGCGTCCGGAGCGGGTGCCCAGCACGTAGCCGGTCGCGGCGCCTGCGAGAAACGTCAGAATGCGCATGTCAAGCCTCCTCAGGGTTGGAACGGGGCAGGTCCAGGACACAACCCTAGCCGCCCCGGCCGTTCCGGTCACGCAGTCCGGTGCCGGTCCGGGCCCGTTTAACGCCGCAGGACCCCCGCCGGTCCGGCGGGGGTCCTGCGGCGCCTGCGGGCAGGCGGTGCGACCGGTGCTACTTCTGGTCCTCCATGAGCTCCTTGGTGCTCCGGGAGCGGCCCAGGACGTGCTGCGGGATGGCAAAGGCGAGGCCGGCCATCAGCAGGCAGAGCAGGCCCGGAACCCAGGCGTTCTCCAGCGTCCACAGGGACAGCACGAAGAACGACCCCACCAGGAGGGCAAACATCACCAGGAAGGCGATGAAATTGCCAACGAAGTTGCCCTGGCCGGAATAGGCCTTGTTCTTGCCGTTCGAGTACACAGCGTTCTCCCTTGAAATCCTGTTGAAATCCGGCGTCCGGGGCCGCGGCGTGCGCGTCAGTACCCGGGGGCGCCCTGTTCTCCTCCAACAATAGCAACTCCGGAGCTGGCCCCGAGCCGCGTGGCCCCGGCCTTGATCAGCGCCAGCGCGTCCGCGAGCGTGCGCACTCCGCCGGAGGCCTTCACCCCCATTTTCGGCCCGACGGTGAGGCGCATCAGGGCGACGTCCGTGACCGTGGCGCCGCCGCCGGCGAACCCGGTGGAGGTCTTGACGAAGTCGGCGCCCGCGGCCGCGGCGGCTTCGCAGGCGAGGACCTTGGCATGTTCGTTCAGCAGCGAGGTTTCGATGATCACCTTGAGGATCGCCCCGCCGGCGTGCACCGGGGAAACGACCCCGGCGATGTCGCGCTCCAGCGCCGCCCGGTCCCCGCGCCTGGCCGCGGCGATGTCGATGACCATGTCGACCTCGTCGGCCCCGTTGGCAACGGCCTCGGCGGCCTCAAACGCCTTGGCGGCGGTGGTGGAGGCCCCCAACGGGAAGCCGGCCACCGAGCAGGTCAGCACCCCCGAGCCGGCCAGTGCCCGCTTGGCCGTGGCGACCCAGATGGGGTTCACGCACACCGCCTTGAATCCGTGGTCGATGGCTTCGCCGCACAGTTTCAGGATCTCGTCGCGCGAGGCGTCCGGCCTCAGCAGCGTGTGGTCGATGTAGCCGGCGACGTCGCGGCCTGTGGTTGGTTCCATGGCGGACCCTCCTGGGGTTGGGGAGCTCGGGGTGTGGGAGTGGGGTGCCCGCCGGCGGCGGGCGGTGGGGCCGGGGCCCTAAAGTCCGAGGGCCTCCTCCACGTCGCGGCGGACCGCCTCCAGGCGTTCGCGGGCGGCGGCCCGGGCGGCGGGCAGCTCGTCGGCCGCGCCCACCGCCGCGGTCACCTCGAGGTAGCACTTGAGCTTGGGCTCGGTGCCGCTGGGACGCACGATCACGCGGGTGTCGTCCGCGGCCAGGAAGCACATGCCTTCGGTGGGCGGCAGCTGGCCGCCCTCGGCCAGGTCCAGCGCGGAGACCACCTCCGAGCCGGCGAGCGAGGCCGGGGGATGCGCGCGCAGGCGCCCCATCATGGCGCCCAGCAGATCCAGCGAAGCGACCCGCACGGAGAGCTGGTCGGTGGCGTACAGCCCGTGGACCAGCGCCAGTTCGTCCAGGGCCTCGGGCAGGGAGCGGCCCTCGTGCTTCAGATCCGCGGCCAGCTCAGCCACCAGCAGCGCGGCGGAGATCCCGTCCTTATCCCGCACCAGGTCCGGGGCGACGCAGTAGCCCAGCGCTTCCTCGTAGCCGTAAGCCAGCCCGGGGACCCGGGCGATCCACTTGAAACCGGTCAGCGTGGTGCGGTGCTCCAACCCGTGGGCCGCGGCGATGCGCCCCAACTGGCGGGAGGAAACGATCGAGTTCGCGAACACCGGCCGGCCTGCGCCCTCCGCCTCCGCCCGGAAGCGCGGGGCCAGGTACGCGCCCAGCAGCGAACCGACCTCGTCCCCGCGCAGCATCCTCCAGCCCTCCCCGGGGAACTCGGCGCCGACGGCGCAGCGGTCCGCGTCGGGGTCGGTGGCAATCACCAGGTCCGCCGCGGAGGACTCCGCCTGGGCCAGTGCCAAATCCATCGCCCCCGGCTCCTCCGGGTTCGGAAAATCCACGGTGGGGAAGTCCGGGTCCGGGGCCGCCTGCGCGTCCACCGGCGCCACGTCCGTGAATCCGGCCGCGGCGAACACCCGGGAGAGGGTTTCCCCGCCGACCCCGTGCATCGGGGTGAACACGATCCGCAGCCCGCGCCCCGGACCGTCGGGGGAGGAACCGGCGGAGGCCAGGGCCGCGACGTCGGAGACGTAGCGGGCCGCCAGGTCACCGGGTTCCCCGGCGCCGGGCAGCACCGTCCAGCCGGCCCCGGCCAGGGGGATCGAGCCCAGCGGGGCGTCATGGTCGATCAGCGCGGCGATCTCGCGGTCGGCCGGGGACACGATCTGGGCTCCCTCGCCGTCGCCGGGCGCCATTTCGCCTCCGAGGTAGACCTTGTACCCGTTGTCCTGCGGAGGGTTGTGGCTGGCGGTCACCATGACCCCGGCTTCGCATTCCAGCGCGCGCACCGCCCACGCCAGGACCGGGGTGGGCAGGGGGGAGGGCAGCAGGAAGGTCTCGATGCCCGCGGCGGTGAACACCGCGGCGGTGTCCAGCGCGAAGGCCTCGGACTTGTGCCGGGCGTCGAAGCCGACGACGGCGCTGGGCACATAGGCGTCCCCCGCCTGGCGGAGGAGGTACCGGGCCAGGCCCGCCGCGGTGCGCCGCACGACGGCCCGGTTCATGCGGTTGGGTCCCGCCCCCAGTGCCGCGCGCAGCCCGGCGGTGCCGAACGCGAGCGGCCCGGCGAAGCGGTCGGCGAGGTCTCGCAGGGCGAGGTCGCGCCCGGCCCCGGAGCCGGCGCCGTTCCCCTCGGCCGCGGCGGCGAGCGCGAGCAGCTGTTCGGCGGTTTCCGGATCCGGGTCTTCGGCGGCCCAGGCCCGGGCCCGGGCAAGCAGTGCGGCGGTCTCTGCAGCGGTGGTGTTCACGGGTGTGCCTCCCTACAGGCGGCCGACGATGTCGGCGAGCAGCCGGGAAATCCGCGGCCCGGCGGCCAGGCCGGCCTCGATGACCTCCGCGTGGCTCAGCGGGGCCGGGCTGATCCCGGCGGCGAGGTTGGTGACCAGGGACACACCGAGGACCTCCAGCCCGGCATGGCGGGCGGCAATGGCCTCCAGCGCGGTGGACATGCCCACCAGGTCCGCCCCGATGCGCCGGGCGTACTGGACCTCCGCCGGGGTTTCGTAGTGGGGGCCGGTGAACTGGGCGTACACGCCTTCCTCCAGCGTCGGGTCCACCTCGCGGGCGATGCCGCGCAGGCGCCGGGAGTAGAGGTCCGTGAGGTCCACGAAGGTCGCTCCCTCCAGCGGGGAGGCGGCGGTGAGGTTGATGTGGTCACGGATCAGGACCGGGGTCCCCGCGGGCCAGTCCGGGTTGAGCCCGCCGCACCCGTTGGTCAGCACCACAACGGAGCAGCCGGCGGCGGCGGCGGTGCGCACCCCGTGGGCGACGGCGCGCACGCCCCGGCCCTCGTAGTAGTGGGTGCGGGCTCCCAGCACCAGGACCCGCCGGCCCGCGGGGGTAAGGACCGAGAGAACCGTGCCGGCGTGCCCGGCCACGGTGGGGGGATTGAATCCGGGAAGGTCCGCGGCCTGGAGGGTGTGCGTGGTCTCCCCGAGCAGGCCGGCGGCTCCGCCCCAGCCGGAGCCGAGCACCAGGGCGACGTCGTGGCGGTCGACTCCGGTGCGCCCGGCGATGGCGGCGGCCGCGGCGGAGGCCAGGTCGAACGGGTCGGTTCCGGAGGCGAGGGAGTCGGGGCCGGACAGGCCGGTGCGCAAGTCGTTCACGAATCCAACCTACCCAAGAACGGGGCAGGGGGGGAGCGGTCCGCCGGTGTGCAAGATGCTTCCAAGTGGGGAAGAATGGCTTTCCGTGACCGCACAACATGATTTCAGGACCCATAGGCTCGTCATTCTCGGGGGAGGACCCGGCGGTTATGAGGCCGCCATCGTCGCGGCGCACGCGGGGGCGCAGGTCACGATCGTGGAGCGCCAGGGCATGGGGGGCTCGGCCGTGCTGACGGACGTCGTTCCTTCCAAGACCCTCATCGCCACGGCCGACGCCATGCGGCGCGTGGCCAGCGCCGGAAAGTTTGGGGTCCACATCGGCGCCGGCGCCGGCACCTCGGCCGACCTCGGCGTCGTGAACTCCCGCCTCCTGGCGCTGGCCCAGGACCAGTCCAGCGATATCCGCACCGGCCTGGAGCGCGCCGGGGTGCGCGTGGTCATCGGCGAGGGCCGCCTGCTCTCCGCGCACCGGGTCCATGTGGCCCGCGCCGACGGAACCGAGGTGACGCTGGAGGCCGACGCCGTGCTGCTGGCCGTCGGTGCCAAGGCGCGCGAACTGCCCACGGCCCTGCCCGACGGCGAGCGGATCTTCAACTGGACGCAGATCTACAACCTCAAGGAGGTGCCCGAGCACCTGATCGTGGTCGGCTCGGGCGTTACCGGCGCTGAGTTCGCCTCCGCGTACAACCTGCTGGGCACCAAGGTCACCCTGGTGTCCTCGCGTGACCGCGTCCTCCCCGGCGAGGACGCCGATGCGGCCCAGGTGCTGGAGCAGGTGTTCGAGCGCAACGGCGTGAATGTCATCGCCCGTGCCCGCGCCCAGGCCGTGGACCGCGTCGACGACGGGGTGGTGGTCACCCTGGCCGACGGGCGCACCGTCGAGGGAAGCCACTGCCTGGTGGCCGTCGGCGGCATTCCGAACACCGCCGGCATCGGCCTGGAGGAGGCCGGGATCGACCTCACCGAGAGCGGGCACATCAAGGTCGACGGCGTCTCCCGCACCTCCGTGACGAACGTCTACGCCGCCGGGGACTGCACCGGCGTGTTCGCGCTGGCCTCCGTGGCCGCCATGCAGGGCCGCATCGCCATGGCCCACCTGCTGGGCGACTCGGTCAAGCCGCTCAAGCTTAAGGACGTCTCCGCCAACATCTTCACCAGCCCGGAGATCGCCACGGTCGGGGTCACCGAACGCGAGGTCGCCGAGGGCAAGTACCAGGCGGACATCATCAAGCTGAACCTGCCCACCAACGCGCGCGCGAAGATGATGAACGTCGACGAGGGCTTCGTGAAGATCATTTCCCGCCGCGGTTCCGGTTCGGTGATCGGCGGCGTGGTGGTGGCCCCCCGGGCCTCGGAGCTGATCTTCCCGATCGCCCTGGCGGTGCACAAGCGCCTGCACGTGGACGACCTCGCGGAGACCTTTACCGTCTATCCGTCGCTGACCGGGTCCATCTCGGAGGCGGCCCGCCGCCTCCACGTGCACATCTAGGCTGCCGGAACCCAGGGGACCGCCGCGCCGCGCGCCGGTCCCCTGTCCCGCCGCCGCTTTTGGCCGGGGCTTCGCGTCCCGTCCATCATTCGGACCGATTTGTCCGGCATTCGGAACACAGCTGTAGACTTTTGGGGAAATCGAGGGTATACGCCCGCACCACTTCCGAAAGAGAACACCCAGTGCCAACCGCTGTCACCGCTTCGAAGGCCGCGAAGAAGAACACGCCCGGACGCGTGATCTTCGCGAGCCTGATCGGTACCACGATCGAGTTCTACGACTTCTACGCGTACGCCACCGCCTCCGTGCTGGTCTTCCCGGCGCTGTTCTTCCCGAACGCCACGGACATCAACGCCATCCTCAGCGCCTTCGCGATCTTCGGTGTCGCGTTCGTCGCCCGCCCCCTCGGATCCATCGTCTTCGGCCACTACGGGGACAAGATCGGCCGCAAGGGAACGCTGGTGGCCTCCCTGCTGACCATGGGCATCGCGACCTTCCTGATCGGCTTCCTGCCGGCGGCCACCGGCTCCTTCGTGGTGCTGGCCCCGCTGATGCTGGTGCTGCTGCGCTTCGCCCAGGGCCTGGCCCTCGGCGGCGAATGGTCCGGCGCCGCGCTGCTGGCCACCGAGAACGCCCCGGCCAACAAGCGCGCCATCTACGGCACCTTCCCGCAGCTGGGTGCCCCCATCGGATTCATCATCGCGAACCTGTTCTTCGTGGGCCTGCAGACCTCCCTCACCCCGGAGCAGTTCATGGCCTGGGGCTGGCGCGTGCCGTTCATCCTCTCCGCCGTCATGGTGGCCGTGGGCCTGTGGGTGCGCCTGTCCCTGGTCGAATCCCCGTCCTTCCAGAAGGTCCTCGACCAGGACAAGGTGGAGAAGTCCCCGTTCGCGGCCACCATGAAGAAGCACTGGCGCCCCACCCTGGCCGGCACCTTCATCATGCTCGCCACCTACGTGCTGTTCTACCTGATGACCTCCTTCACCCTGACCTACGGCACGGCCCCGGCCACCGTCGAGCAGGCGGCCGCAGCCGCCGCCGCCAAGGGCAAGGAGTTCACCGCGGCCCAGGCGGAGGCGTTCGTGCCCGGCCTGGGCATCGCCCGACCGGAGTTCCTCACCATGCTGATCATCGGGGTGGTTTTCTTCGGCCTCTTCACCGTGGCTTCCGGCCCGCTGGCCGAGAAGTTCGGCCGCCGCCGGTTCCTGATTTGGGTGACCACGGCCATCGGCGCGTTCGGCGGGGCCTGGACCCTCATGTTCGGTCCCGGCCAGGGTGCGGCAATGGTCGGCCTGATCGTCGGCTTCGCCCTGATGGGCCTCACGTTCGGCCCCATGGCGGCCATCCTGCCCGAACTCTTCCCCTCCAACGTCCGCTACACCGGTTCGGCGGTCGCCTACAACATGTCCTCCGTGATTGGCGCGGCCCCGGCCTCTTTCGTGGCCATCGCGCTGTGGCAGGCCGGCGGCGGCAGCACCGTGTGGGTTGGCCTCTACCTGGCACTCGGCGCCGTCCTGACCCTGGCCGCGCTGTTCATGACCAAGGAAACCCGCGACGTGGCCTACGAGGACAACGTGGCCTAGTCCGGTCCGGGCAGCAAAGACGGCGGCGGGGCCCACCCCTGGTGGGCCCCGCCGCCGTTGGCGTTCCGGGATGGTCCGGTGCGGACCTAGTCGGCGATCGAAGCCAGCACGGTCCCCGCGGAGACCGTGTCGCCGGCCGTGGCGCTGAGTCCGCTGACCACGCCTGCCTTGTGGGCGGTCAGCGGCTGTTCCATCTTCATGGCCTCCAGGACCACGATCAGGTCGCCCTCCGCGACGGTGTCGCCGTCGCTGACCGCGACCTTGACGATCGTGCCCTGCATGGGCGAGGTCAGGTCATCGCCGGAGGCGGTGCCGGCGGGCCCGCCGGCGCGCGCGGCGCGCTTCTTCTTGGCCTTGCCGTTGGAGCGCGGTCCCGGGCCCAGCCCCAGCCCTGCCGGGAGCACGACCTCCAGGCGCTTGCCGGCGACCTCGACGGTGACGCGCTGCTGCCCGCCGTCTTCGTCCGGATCCGCTGCGCCGTTGGGGGACCACGGCTCGATCCCGTTGCGGAACTCCGTTTCGATCCAGCGGGTGTGGACGGAGAAGGGGCCCTCGTCCGGAACGAATGCCGGGTCCGCCATGACGGCGCGGTGGAAGGGCACCACGGTGGGCATGCCCTCGATGACCAGCTCGTCCAGCGCGCGGCGGGCCCGCTGGGCGGCCTGGGCGCGGGTGGCGCCGGTGACGATCAGCTTGGCGATCATGGAGTCGAAGCTGCCGGAGACGGACTCGCCCTCCTCGACGCCGGAGTCCACGCGCACGCCCGGTCCGGTGGGAAGCTTCAGGGTGGAGATGGTGCCCGGAGCCGGCATGAAGTTGCGTCCGGCGTCCTCGCCGTTGATGCGGAACTCGAAGGAGTGGCCGCGGATCTCCGGATCGGTGTAGCCGAGCTCCTCCCCGCGCGCCAGGCGGAACTGCTCGCGGACCAGGTCAATGCCGGTGACCTCCTCGGAAACCGGGTGCTCCACCTGCAGGCGGGTGTTGACCTCGAGGAAGGAGATCACGCCGTCCTGGCCGACGAGGAACTCGCAGGTGCCCGCGCCGACGTAGCCGGCCTCCTTGAGGATGGCCTTGGAGGCGGCGTAGAGGCGCTCGTTCTGCTCCGCGCTCAGGAACGGGGCCGGGGCCTCCTCGACCAGCTTCTGGTTGCGGCGCTGCAGCGAGCAGTCGCGGGTGGAGACCACCACGACGTTGCCGAACGCGTCGGCCAGGCACTGGGTTTCCACGTGCCGGGGGGCATCCAGGAAACGCTCAATGAAGCATTCGCCGCGTCCAAACGCGGCGGTGGCCTCGCGGACCGCGGATTCGTAGAGCTCGGGGATCTCCTCGCGCACCCGCACCACCTTGATGCCGCGGCCGCCACCGCCATAGGCGGCCTTGACGGCCAGGGGCAGCCCGTGGGCGTCCGCGAAGTCCAGGACTTCCTGGGTGCCGGTGACCGGGTTCTTGGTGCCGGGGACCAGCGGGGCCCCGACCTTCTCGGCGATGTGGCGGGCCTGGACCTTGTCGCCCAGCTTGGCGATGGCGTCCGGGGACGGGCCGATCCATGTCAGGCCGGCGTCGATGACCTTCTGCGCGAACTCGGCGTTCTCGGAAAGGAAGCCGTAGCCGGGGTGGATGGCGTCGGCGCCGGAGCGGGCCGCCGCTTCGAGGATCCTGTCCATGACCAGGTAGGAATCGGCGGCAGTGCTGCCGCCGAGCGCGTACGCCTCGTCGGCGAGGCGGACATGCAGGGCGTCCCGGTCCGGCTCCGCGTAGACCGCAACGGATGCGATGCCCTCGTCGCGGGCGGCGCGGATTACGCGCACCGCAATCTCGCCGCGGTTGGCAATAAGGACCTTGGTCAGCTGACTCATGGCAGGGGTGTCTCCTTCACTGTGCTGACTTGGAGCCTACCGGGATTGTGGGGTTCCCACGCCCCAACCCCTGTGCGGCGGACGCGACCGGCAAAAATTCTGTAGGTTCCCTACAAAATCCGGCCCGCAGGCCCGTGCGTCCCCGGCATCGGAGCCGTGGGCCCGGCCACATCCGCGGACGGCCCCTACTCCCAGAGGTCGGTGACGGAGAGCCGGGCCGATTCCAGCAGCCTGCGCAAAGTGGAGACCGAAAGGCCCACCACCGTATGCGGGTCGCCTTCCACCTTGCGCAGGAACGCCGCCCCGCGACCGTCGATGGTGAAGCCGCCGGCGCACGGCAGGGGCTCGCCGGTGGCCACGTAGGCCTCGATCTCGGCGTCGGAGACCTGCTCGAAGTACACCGCGGCGGAGGAGACCGCCCCCACCGTGGCGCCCGTGCCGCCGTCGTCCTCCTCGGTGCTGCGGTTGTCCACCAGCCAGTGGCCGGTGTGCAGGATCCCGGACTTGCCGCGCATCGCCTGCCAGCGCGCGGTGGCGGCCTCGGCTGTGTGCGGCTTGCCGTAGGCGGCGCCCTCGAACTCGAACACCGAGTCGCAGCCCAGGACCACCGCCCCGTCCGCATCCTCGAGCGCGGCCACGGCCTCGGCCTTGGCGCGGGCCAGCAGCAGGGCGGTGTCGGCCGGATCGAGGTCGCCGAAGCGTTCGGCGGCCGCGGCCACCGCCGCGTCCTCGTCCACTTCGGAGACGATCACCTGGAAGCCGATGCCGGCATCGGCCAGGATGCGGGCGCGCCCGGGCGAGGCGGAGGCCAGGACCAGCAGGGGCAGGTCATCGGGGTCGGACGGGGTGGAACCGGATGCGGTGGATTCGCTCATGCATCCACCGTATCCCGTGGCCGCTCCGGCTCCAGCCTGGCTCCCTCGACGTCTACGTCCGGCACGATCCGGTCAAGCCAGCGCGGGATGTACCAGGCGTGCCCGCCGAGCAGGTGCATGGCGGCCGGGATGATGGTCATGCGCACGATGAACGCGTCAATCAGCACGCCCACGGCGAGCGAGAACCCAATGGCACGCATCATCGTCAGGTGCGCGAACACGAACCCGGCGAACACGCTGGCCATGATCAGGGCCGCCGCGGTCACCACCGGCGCCGCGTGGGCGAAGCCGGAGCGCACGGCGACCCGGGCGGGCTGGCCGTGGGCGTAGGACTCACGCATGCCCGAGACCAGGAACACCTGGTAGTCCATGGCCAGCCCGAAGAGGATGCCGGTGAGCAGGATCGGCAGGAAGCTCATGATCGGGCCCGGGGTATGGACGCCGAACACGGCGCCCAGCCATCCCCACTGGTACACCGCGACGGTTGCGCCGAACGCGGCGGCCAGGGACAGCAGGAACCCGGCGGTGGCCAGCAACGGCACCACCACCGACCGGAACACCAGCAGCAGCAGGACCAGCGACAGGCCCACGACGATGCCCAGGTACGGGGGCAGGGCCTGGGCGAGCTTGGCCGACACGTCGACCTGGATGGCGACCTGGCCGGTGAGCGAGATTGCCGAGCCCGTCTCCGCCTCGATCTGTGCGGCGGAACCGCGCAGCGTGTGCACCAGCTCCTCCGTAGCCCCGCTGGCCGGCCCGTCCTGCGGGATGACCTGGATGACACCAACGGTGTTGGCCTGGTTGGTGTCCACGGGTACCGCGGCCACGACGCCGGGAACCTGGCGCAGCCGCTCGGCCAGGTCCAGGCTGGCGGCCTCGGCACCGGCGGCGTCCAGCCCTGCGGGCAGGTCGGCGACCACCATGACGGGGCCGTTGTGGCCCGCGCCGAAGCGGTCGCTCATCAGTTCGTAGGCCTGCAGCGCGCTGGAACCCTCGGGTTCGGCGCTGCCGTCGGGCAGCGCGGTGCGCAGGCTCGCGGCGGGCACGGCCGCCAGGCCCAGCAGCAGGATCCCGGCCGCCGCGAACACCCACGGGCGGCGGGTGACCACTGCGCCCCAGCCGCGGGCGCCGTCAGCGTTCGCCTGCCGGGAAGGGCCGGCCGCCGCCCTGGCCCAGGCGCGCCGGGAAACCAGCCGGGTGCCGATGATGCCCAGCACCGCCGGAGTCAGCGTCAGGGAGATGACCACGGACACCGCCACGGTGAACGCGGCCGAATAGCCCAGGACGGCCAGGAACGGCAGTCCCGGAACCGCGAGCGCCGCCAGGGCAACCACCACGGTCAGGCCGGCGAAGACGACGGCGTTGCCGCTGGTTCCGGTGGCGCGGCCGATCGACTCCTCCATGGCCATGCCCTCCAACAGTTGGCGGCGGTGGCGGTACACGATGAACAGCGAGTAGTCGATGCCCACCGCCAGGCCCAGCATCAGGGCCAGCGCAGGAGTGATGGAGGCCATCTCGACCACGCTGGACAGGGCGAGGGTGCCGCCCACGCCCGCTCCGACGCCCAGCACGGCCATCAGCAGCGGCAGGCCCGCGGCCACCAGGGTGCCCAGCATGGCCAGCAGGACCGCGGCGGCGATGGCCAGGCCGATCACCTCGGCGGGGCCGAAAACGGAGGAGAGGTCCTGGACGATCTCCTTGGAGTAATAGACCTCCACGCCCTCGTCGAGGGGGGCGGCGGCGATCGTCTTAATCCGTTCGCGGGTGTCCGTGCCCAGCGCGTCAGCTGATCCGGTGAACGTCAGGTAGGCCGCGGCGGTGGTGCCGTCCGCGGAGATGAAACGCATGCCGGCCGTGGAGGCCGCCTTGCGCTCGCCGAGGACCAGCTCCTGCTCGCCGCCGGCCAGCTCCGCTTCGCCGTCGGCGAGCTTATGTTCCGCCTCCGGGATTTCGGCAGCCTTCTCCTGAAGCGTCTTCGCGCCCTCCTCGAGCCTGGCTTCGTTTCGGGTGACGGCCTCCGCGGCCGCGATCAGCCTGCCCTCGTGGGCGGCGAGGGCGGCCGCGCCGGCGTCGAGCCGGGCCTGGCCCGCGGCGATCCGGGCTGCTGCGGCATCGAGCTTGCTCCGCTGGACGGCGAGGGTGGCGGCGCCGGCATCGAGCTGTTTCTTGGAGGCGGCCAGGGTCTTCCGCCCGGCGGCCAGTTCGGCCTCCTTGGAGGCCAGGGTCCTCCGCCCGGCGGCCAGCTCGGTGGCGGCGCCGTCCAGCTTCGCTTTGGCGGCGTCGAGCTGGGCGAGCCCCCCGACGGCGCGGTCAATCTCCTTTTGGGAAGCGGCGAGCGCCGAACGCTGTTCGCCCATCCGGGCCGGGGTTGGCAGTTGGGCGCGGGAGCTGTCGATGGCGGCCTGGCGGGCGGCACGTTCCGGCGGATCCGGCGAGGCGTCCGCGTCCAGGGCGGCCTGCTGCCGGTCAAGATCCCTGTGGGCGGCCTCGGCCTGATCGAGTTGGGCCCTGCCGTCGTCGACTGCCTGGCGGGCGGACGTGAGGGAGGCCAGGAACTCCGCCCGGGTCTTGCCTCCGAGCAGCCGGCCCATCCCCGCGTCGTACTGCGCCCGCCCGGCCTCGATCTCCCTCCCGCTGGCGGCGAGGGTCTTCCTGGCGGCGGCGAGCTGCCTGGCGGCGTCCGCGAGGCGGGCGGCACCGGCGTCGTACGTGCGCCGGCCGGCGGTGAGTTCGGCCTGGCCGGCCTCCAGCTTGGCCCGGCCTGCCGCGATGTCCTTCCCGGCGCCGGCCAGTTCGGCACGGCCGGCGTCGGCCTCGGACTTGGCGGCCTGCAACTGCGCCCGGCCGTCCCCGATCTCCTCCTTGCCCTGCTCCAGCTGCTCGCGGCCGGCCCGGATCTCCTCCTCGCCCTGCGCCAGCTGTTCCCTGCCCTGCTCCAGCTGCCGCCGTCCCTCGGCGAGTTCGGCGCGTGCGTCGGCCAGCTGGCGGCGGGCCTCGGCCAGCCTGGCCGGAGCCGAATCCATCTCCGCCTGCAGGTGGAAGGGGTCGGTGACCGAGGCCACGTCCTCCAGCTCCCCCAAGCGGGCGAGGGCACTTTGCACGGCGGCCGCCTGGGCGGGGGTGAAAGCGGTGCCGTCAGCGGTCCGGTAGAGGACGGACCCGGTCCCGCCGGCCAGTTCGGGCAGTTCCGCCTTGAGCCGGTCCAGCGTCTGCTGGCTGGCCGCGCCGGGGATGCTGAAGCTGTTGCTCAGGGTGCCCATGAACGCCCCGGCACTGGCACCGATGGCCAGCAGCGCCACGGTCCAGGCGGCCACGAAACGCCAGCGGCGGCGGTAGGCCAGCCGGCCCAGGCGGTACAGGAAGCGCGCCATGGCTCAGGCCCTTCGCCCGCCGGCGCCGGAGGCCGGGATCTGCAGGTGGGGGAAGCCGTCGCGCAGCAGGGCCAGCGCCTCGATGAGGTGGCCCTGGAGGGCCGCCATGGAGGCGTCGGAGAGGTCTCCGGCGTGGCCGCGGGCCCACTGGGCAAAGGCGGCCCGGCCGGCCCCGACGATCGCGTGGGCAAACACCACGGCTTCGAAGCCGTTGTGCGCGGGAATGCGCTCGCGGAGGGAGTCCACCAGGTGGTCCGCGCAGTCATCCCAGGCCTGCAGCTGCAGGCGGTCCAGCCGGGGGTTGCCCGCGGCGAGCACGAACAGTTCGGCCACCGGTGCCAGCAGGCGCCGTTCGGCCAGGGACTGCATGGCCTGGACGGACGCCGCCACGACGGTAAGCCCCGGGGGCAGTGCGTCCATGCGCTGCAGGGCGTGGTCCAGGAACCGTTCCACGGGCACGTTCAACGCGGCCTCGACGGAGGGGAAATAGTTGAAGAAGGTGCGCCGTGAGACTCCGGCGGCCTCGGCGATCCGCTCGGCGGTGACCGCCTCGCTGCCGCCGGAACGGAGCAGGTCCAGCGCGGCGTCGGCGATGGCGGCCCGCACGGCGGCTTTGTTCAGTTCGCGGCGGGAGGCGGGGCCAGTGGACGGGCTCATGAATTTACACTAAGTGCAAGTTTGCACTGCGTGCAATTCTTTTCCGGTGCCGGAAGCGGCAGTGGCGCCGCCCCCTGCGGTCAGGGGACGGCGCCACTGGAGCGGAACGGGAACCCGTGCTGTGCCCGCTGAAGGCCAGCGGTGCCCGGCGAAGGTTAGCGCTGTTCGGCGGAGGTTATTAGCGCTGCGCGGCCCCGGCGTCCCGGGAGGCTGCCTCAAGGGCAGAAGAGGGGGCCGCGGTGGCGGACTCGTCGGCGAAGGGGGTGCCGTTGCGGGGAGCGTTGTAGAGCGCCTCGTCGAGGATGCCCTCGCGCTTGGCCACGATCGCCGGCACCAGCGCCTGGCCGGCGACGTTCACCGCGGTGCGGCCCATGTCCAGGATCGGGTCCACCGCCAGCAGGAGCCCAACGCCGGCCAGCGGCAGGCCCAGGGTGGACAGGGTGAGGGTCAGCATCACGACGGCGCCGGTGGTGCCCGCGGTGGCCGCGGAGCCGAGCACGGAAACCAGTGCGATCAGCAGGTAGCTGCCCAGGTCCAGGTCGATGCCGAAGAACTGGGCGACGAAGATCGCCGAGATGGCCGGGTAGATCGAGGCGCAGCCGTCCATCTTGGTGGTGGCGCCCAGCGGCACGGCGAAGGCCGCGTAGCCGGAGGGCACGCCCAGGTTACGCTCGGTGACGCGCTGGGTGAGCGGCAGCGTGCCGATCGAGGAGCGGGAGACGAAGGCCAGCTGCACCGCCGGCCACACCCCGGAGAAGTACTGGCGCACGCTCAGGCCGTGGAGCCTCACCAATACCGGGTAGAGCGCGAACAGCACCAGGGCCAGGCCCGCGTAGACGGCGGCGGTGAACTTGCCCAGGGCGCCGATGGTGTCCCAGCCATAGGAGGCCGTGGCGTTACCGATCAGGCCCACCGTGCCGATGGGGGCGATGCGGATGATCCACCACAGCACCTTCTGGATCACGGCCAGGGTCGAGGCGCTGAAGGCCAGGAAGGGTTCGGCCGCCTTGCCGACCTTGAGTGCGGCAACGCCGACCGCGATGGCGATGACCAGCACCTGCAGCACGTTGAAGCTCACCGAGGTGGAGACCGACCCGGCCTCGGAAACGCTCGAACTGGCGCCCAGGCCCAGGAAGTTGGAGGGAATGAGCCCGGTGAGGAAGGCCCACCAGTCGCCGGTTTTCCCTGAGTAGTCCTCCGGCGCCGGTTGGCCGGTGTTGGCTCCGGGGCGGAACACCAGGCCCAGGGTGATGCCGACGACCACCGAGGCGAAAGCGGTGATGGCGAACCACAACAGGGTCTTCCAGGCCAGCCGGGCGGCGTTGGCGACCTGGGAGAGGTTGGCGATCGAGGCGACGACGGCGAAGAACACCAGCGGGATCACCGCAGAGCGCAGCAGGCTTACGTAGCTGGAGCCGATCGTGGCCAGCGTCTCGCCCAGGGCGGTGGGGGTGTCCGGGGTGTGGCCGGACTGGCGGGCCAGCAGGCCCAGGGCAACGCCAAGGACCAGGGCGGCGATGATCTGCGGCCCGAAGGAGGTCATCCAGCGGGGCACGCGCGTGGTCGGGGTGGGGGAGGCTGTAGTCACCCGTCGACGCTAGGCGTGGAGCCCATAGCATTCCGAGTCCGTGTTGAGAAATGTGACGTCACGGGAGGCGGGCGCCCCCGGGTCCCACGGCGCGCGATCGGCGGGAATCCGCGGCACGGGCGCCCGCGGGCCGCGGGCCCGTGTGACAAACCTCTCCGGCCCCCGGGCGGGTCCGGAGAGGTTCGGCGGCGCTGCCCTCAGCCCTGCGGCAGGAGGGCCCGGCGCAGCGTGTCCAGGCCCACCGAGCCCAGGCCCAGCGCCTCGCTGTGGAAGGCCTTCAGGTCGAAGCCCTCGCCCTCGGCACGGCGGCGGGCATCGCGGATCTGCTCCCACAGGCGCTGGCCGACCTTGTAGGCCGGGGCCTGCCCGGGCCATCCGAGGTAGCGGGCGAACTCGAAGTTCAGTTGCCCCTCGGAGATATCCAGGTGCCGGGCGAGGAAGTCATAGCCCTTCTGCGCGGTCCAGGTGCCCTCGCCCCACCGGGAGGGCACTTCGAGCTCCAGGTGGACGCCGATGTCGAAGACCACCCGCGCCGCGCGCATCCGTTGCATGTCCAGCATCCCCATGTGGTCCCCCGGGTCGGCGAGGAAGCCCAGGTCCAGCATCAGCCGCTCTGCGTACAGCGCCCAGCCCTCGCCGTGGCCGGACACCCAGCAGGCGTGCCGGCGCCAGTCGTTGAGCGTGTCCTTGCGGTAGGTGGCCGTGCCGACCTGCAGGTGGTGGCCGGGGACGCCCTCGTGGTACACGGTGGTGGTTTCCGCCCAAGTGGTGAAATCGTCCTCGCCCGCGGGTACGGACCACCACATGCGGCCAGGCCGGGAAAAGTCGTCGGAGGGACCGGTGTAGTAGATGCCGCCCTCCTGGGTGGGGGCGATCAGGCATTCGAGGCGGTCCATCGGGGCGGGGATGTCGAAGTGCACGTCCCGGAGCGCGGCGATCGCGGCATCCGACTTGTCCTGCATCCACTGCCTCAGCGCCTCGGTGCCCTTCAGCTGGCGGGCGGGGTCGGCATTGAGGACGGCCTTGGCCTCCTCGATGGTTGCCCCCGGCCTGACCTGTCCCGCGACCTTCTCCTGTTCGGCGATCAGCCGGTCCAGTTCCTCCACGCCCCAGTGGTAGGTCTCCTCCAGGTCCACCGTCGCGCCGAGGAAGAGCCGGGACGTCAGGGCGTAGTACTCGCGGCCCACGGCGTCCTTCTCCGGGGCCGACGGATGCAGTTCGGCGCGCAGGAAACGGGCGAAGGACCGGTAGGCCCCGGCGGCCAGGGCCGCGCCCTCGGCCAGGTCCGCGGACAGCGCGGCCGGCAGCCCGCCGCCGCCCGCCACCGCGGCGCCCGAAGCGAGCGTGTGGAAGAAGCCGTCCTCCGTGGCGTAGCCGCTGGCCTGCCCGGCGACGATCTCCACCTGGCGCCGGGCGGCGACTTTGCCCAGCGCCAGGCTGTGGCGCAGCGACTCGGTGTATCCGGCCAGGGCGGCCGGCACGTTGCGCAGCCGGCCGGCGATGTGGCCCCACTGCTCCACGGTGTCCCGGGGCATCAGGTCGAAGATCGCGCGGATCCCCTGGGCGGGGCAGGCGATGTTGTTCAGTTCGGTGATGCCGGTGGCGATGATCTCCAGCTCCAGCCCCAGCCGTTCGCGCATCGCGTCCAGGGTGGTGGCGTCGGTCGCGTCCGCCGGCTCCTGGTTCTCCAGCGCGGCCAGGGCCCCTCGGGCGGCCTCGGCCCGGGCCGCGGTGCCGGCGGGGGAGTAGTCCCCGTACCCGGTCTCATGGCCGGGCAGGCCCAGGCTGGTGGCGAACTCCGGGGAAAGCTCCAGGAGGCGGGCGAAGTGCCGGTTCGCGATCGCATCGATGGCGGTGGGCACCCGCGGGGTGCCGGCTGCGGCGTTGGTCATGGTCCGAGCCTACCCGGGCGTGAAAGTGTTGTTTGGGAATTGGGGGTTACCGCTCCGTGCTGGCCGCTTGGGAGGAGTTCGGCGGCGACCCCGCCTCCCCCGGGGATGGCGAACCTCGGGCCAGGCCCCTGCTGCACCTGGCCCACGGGGTCTTCGCCGACAGTGCCACCCCAACAGGCGGGCCGTTCCCGGCGGACACCCTGGAGGCCGGGTTCGCCACCGCCTCCGGCGGGGTGGTCCAAACGCCCACGGTGTACCGGGGGGCCGGTTCCGCCACACCGGGGCGGACGGCTGGCGGATCGTGGAACTGCCCTACAGCAACGGGTTCCTCATGCGGCTGGCCCTGCCGCCCCAGGGCGTGGCCCCGACGGCCGGAGCGGACACGCTGGCCTCCCTGGACGCGGCCGCGGAGGCCGCCCCCTCCGGGGAGCTGAGGGTGGGCCTGCCCCGGTTCGGGGTCAACGGGACGGTGCAGCTGCTTCCGGTGCTCAAGGCCCTGGGGCTGGAGCGCACCCTGGGACCCGAACCGGACCTGGACGCGATCCGGCCCGGTGCCGTGGTGACCGGGATCGCCCGGGGCGGGGACACGCGCACCGGCCTGCCACTGTGACTGGGCGCCTGTTCCCGGGCACCTGTTCCCGGGCACCGTGGGCGATCCGCGCTGAGCCCCTCCTCCGGCGCGCCGGCCCCCGGGAGGGCTCCCTAGGCCCTGCCGCTGCGCCAGGCGCCGGGCATGGTGGCCATCTGGCGGCCGCGGCGGAAGCCGCGGCGGACCTGCTCGCCGCGGGTGGGCGCGGCGGGTTCGGGCTCGGTCCCGGACTGCAGGCAGAGCACGACGGCGGCCAGCGCCGCGATTTCCTCCGGCGTCGGGTTGCCGCGTTCGACGCGGAAGAGCGGTTCTGGCTGCGTGTCCGTGGTGGCCACTGCGTCCTCCTTAGAGCGGGATGTTGCCGTGCTTTTTGGCCGGGAGCGAGGCGTGCTTGTCGCGCAGCGCGCGCAGCCCCCGCACGATCTGCAGGCGCGTCTCCGCCGGGGCGATCACCGCGTCGATGTAGCCGAGCTCCGCCGCCTGGTAGGGGTTGAGCAGCTCCGCCTCGTATCCTTCGATGATCTCGGTGCGGCGGGCCTCGACGTCTCCGCCGGCCGCCTCCACTTCGGCCAGGTCGCGGCGGTAGAGGATGTTGACCGCGCCCTGGGCGCCCATGACGCCGATCTGGGCGGTGGGCCAGGCCAGGTTCAGGTCGGCGCCGAGCTTTTTGGAGCCCATCACGATGTAGGCGCCGCCGTAGGCCTTGCGGGTGATCACGGTCAGCTTCGGCACGGTGGCCTCCGCGTAGGCGAACAGCAGCTTGGCGCCGCGGCGGATGATGCCCTGGAATTCCTGGTCCTTGCCGGGCAGGAAGCCGGGCACGTCGACCAGGGTCAGGATCGGGATGTTGAAGGCGTCGCAGTGGCGCACGAAGCGGGCGGCCTTCTCCGAGGCGGCGATGTCCAGGGTGCCGGCGAACTGCATCGGCTGGTTGGCGACGATTCCCACGGTACGGCCCTCGACGCGGGCGTAGCCGATCAGCACGTTGGGGGCGTAGAGGGACTGCATCTCCAGGAAATGGCCGTCGTCGACGACGTGCCCGATGACCGTGCGCATGTCGTAGGGCTGGTTGGCCGAGTCGGGGATGAGCGCATCCAGCTCCAGGTCCGCAGCCGTGAGGTGCAGTTCCTCCTCGAAGCCCATCAGCGGGGCCTCCGCCATGTTGTTGGAGGGCAGGAAGTCCAGCAGCTCCTTGACGAACTCGATCGCGTCCGATTCGTCGCTGGCCAGGTACGTGGCGGTGCCGGTGGTGGTGTTGTGCTGGCGGGCGCCGCCCAGGGTCTCCATGTCCACCTCCTCGCCGGTCACCGTCTTGATGACGTCCGGCCCGGTGATGAACATGTGGCTGGTCTTATCCACCATGACCACGTAGTCGGTCAGGGCGGGGGAGTAGGCCGCGCCGCCGGCGCACGGGCCCATAATCAGGGAAATCTGCGGGACGACCCCGGAGGAGTGCACGTTGTTGCGGAAGATGTCAGCGAACATCGCCAGCGAGGCGACGCCCTCCTGGATGCGCGCGCCGCCGCCGTCGTTGATGCCCACCACGGGGCAGCCGTTGCGCAGCGCGAACTCCTGGACCTTGACGATCTTCTCGCCGTTGACCTGGCTCAGGGAACCGCCGTAGACGGTGAAGTCCTGGGAGTACACGGCCACCAGGCGCCCGTCCACCGTGCCGTAGCCGGATACGACGCCATCGCCGAGCGGGCGCTTCTTGGCCATGCCAAAGGCGGTGGTCCGGTGCACCGCCAGGGCGTCGAACTCGACGAAGGAGCCCTCATCCAGCAGCAGGTCGATGCGCTCGCGGGCCGTGTTCTTCCCGCGGGCGTGCTGCCGGTCCACGGCCTCCTGCCCGGAGGGAAGCAGCGACAGGGCCTGCCGGCGCCGGAACTCCGCGATCTTGCCCGCCGTGGTGGACAAGTCGATCGCTTCGCCGGTCTGGTCGGTGCGGCTCTCTGCCATGCGGTGGACTCCCGTCTGGGTGGGTTTAGTGGGAATGGCACAACCATCGTGCCAACTCAGCCAGTCTAATGAGGTGGTTCGGGCCCCTAGGTGTAGGAATCCTACAAAAACGTCCCCCGCGGCTCGGCCATGCCCCGGGAAGCCGACCCCCCCACGGGGACGCGCAGCGAACTGTCGGGCACCGCCCGTAGGCTGGATGCATGACCAACCCCGGCCCGGACGCGGGCCCCCTTCCCGTTCCGCCAGCTTCCCGGCCGCCAATTTCCCCGCCGCCGGTCCCTGCGCTTCCGGCGACCGTTTCGCCGGAAGCGGCTGCGCCGCTGCGTGTTCCCCTGGATGGCCCCGCCCTGCGCGCCCGGCTGCTGGCGCCGTCGGGCCCCTACGCGCGGATCGAGACGGTGGAAGCCACCGGATCCACGAACGAGGACCTTGCCCGGGCCGCGGCGGCCGACCCGGACGCCTGGCCGGACCTGTCCGTGCTCGCCACGGACTTCCAGTCGGCCGGCCGGGGCCGGCTGGACCGCGTGTGGCAGGCCCCGCCGTGCTCTTCGCTGGCCGTGAGCGTGCTGTTCCGCCCCGGGGCGCCCGACGGCTCCGCGCTGCCGCACACCGCCTACGCCTGGCTCTCGCTGCTGTGCGCCGTGGCGCTGGCCGACACGCTGCGCGAGGAGGCGGGGGTCGAGGCCGCGGTCAAATGGCCCAACGACGTCCTGGCCGGCGGCAGGAAAATCTCCGGCATCCTGGCCCGGCTGGTGCCGCTGGACCCGGCTCCGGCCGTGGTGGTGGGCACGGGCGTCAACATCAGCCTCACCGCCGACGAACTGCCCGCGCCGACGGCCACCAGCCTGCTGCTGGAGGGCTCGCGGCACGGCACCACCGAGGTGCTCGCCGGATTCCTGCGCCGCGTCGGCCGCTACTACACGGCCTTCGTGGCGGCCGGGGGTGATCCGGAGGTGCCGCTGGAGGGGGTGTTTCAGTCCGGGATGGCCCACGGAGGGGCTCCGGCCGGGCTGCGCGCCCTCGTGGCCGCGCGCATGGCCACGCTCGGCGCCCGGGTCCGGGCCGAGCTGCCCGGGGGCCGGTTCCTGGAGGGGACCGCCACGGCGCTGGCGCCCGACGGGGCGCTGGTGGTGCGCGACGACGCCGGCGGGTTGCACCCGGTCCTGGCCGGGGACGTCGTCCACCTCCGGCGGGCCGACGGCCGGTACGCCTAGTCCGGTCCGCCCAGTCCGGTCCGCCCAGTCCGTTCCGCCCAGTCCGGTCCGCCCGGCTCCGTCCGCGGGGCCGCGACACCGGCCCGCAAAACCTAAAATCGACCATGGAATTCCCCAACCGGCCCGAAGGAGGTGCGGCATGCGGCTTAGGCTCGCCGACGGCGAACGCGTGATCGTCAAGACCCGCGCGCACCGCCGCGTGCTGCTGGGTCCGTCCATCGCGCTGCTGCTGGTCTCGGCGGCGACCGGCTACGTCACCGGACTGCTGGGCCGCACCGGCCTTCCCGGGCCGTTGGAGAGGGCCCTGCCCTTCCTGCAGGCGGCGGTTCCGGTCACGGCCCTGGTCCTGGTGCTGGCCTGGTGCGTGGTCCCGCTGGTGCGCTGGGTCACGACCTGGACCTACCTGACCAACCGCCGCCTCGTGGTGCGCCGGGGAATGGCCGGCCGGGAGCAGTGGGAGTTGCCGCTGGTGCTGGTGCGGGGCATCGACGTCAAGCAGTCCATGGCCCAGCGCGGCTCCGGCGCGGGAAGCCTGGTGCTGCATGCCGGTGGCCGGCCCAACGTGCTGGCGAACATGCCCGCCGTGCACCGCTTCGCCGAGCTCGTGACCGACGCAATCGAGGGGCCCCGGTGGCCTGCCCCGCTACATGGTGTAGAAATTGAAGGGGACCCGAACACGGATTGGATGGGCAATGGTTGATGGCACGGAGGCGGATGGCGCGCGCCCTCCCCGCACCGCGCCCCTGCCGGTGCTCAGCCAGGCCGCCGGCCCGGAGACGCGCGCCCTGCCGCTGGCGCAGGCGCTGGCCCGCGAGGCCACCCGCAACGACGCCCGCGAACTCGAGCGCCGCCTGCTGGGCGCCGAGCGCACCATGCGCCGCCGCGAAGTCGCTGCCGCCGCGGGGATCTCCCTGCTCAGCGCCCGCAAGCTGTGGCGGGCCATGGGCTTCCCGAACCTCGGGGACGAGGAGGTGGCCTTCACCACCGTCGACCTCGACGCCCTGCTGACGATCGTCGAGAAGGTCCGCGACGGCTCCCTCTCCGAGGAGGCCGCGATCTCCATCACCCGCTCGATCGGCCAGATGACGGACCGGATGGTGGTGTGGCAGCTCGAGGCCATGGTCGAGGACATGATCCAGAACGAGGGGCTTGGGGACCGCGAGGCCCGGCGCGCGCTGCTGGAGCGGCTCCCGAACCTGATCGATGCGATGGAGAAGGTCCTGGTCTACTCATGGCGCCGCCAGCTCAATGCGGCGGTGCAGCGCATGGTGGTCCGTCCGGTCACCGGACCGGCGGTTCCGGCCGGCCACGAGGGGTTCGAGGACGACGCCCCGCTGCCGCTGGCCCGAGCCGTCGGATTCGCCGACCTGGTCTCCTACACCTCGCTGTCCCGCCGGATGAACGAGCGCACGCTGGCGCAGCTGGTGCAGCGCTTCGAGAACAAGTGCGCGGAGATCATTTCCGTCGGGGGCGGGCGCCTGGTGAAGACCGTCGGGGACGAGGTGCTGTACGTGGCCGACACCCCCGAGGCCGGGGCGCAGATCTCCCTGGCCCTGGCCAAGGAGTTCCAGGAGGACGAGTTCCTCCCCAACGCCCGCGTGGCCATGGTGTGGGGCCGCGTGCTCTCCCGCTTGGGGGACATCTACGGCCCCACGGTGAATCTGGCTGCCCGCCTGACCTCCCTCGCGGAGCCGGGTACCGTGCTGACCGACTCGCTGACCGCCGCGGCGCTGGCTGACGACCCCCGGTTCGTGCTGATCCCGCAGGAAACGACGTCGGTGCGCGGCTTCGGGGACGTAAACCCCGTGGTCCTCGCGCCCGGCGAGGGCCGCGGACTGGTGGTCGATTAGGGCCGGAACCCCCGACCCGTCCGCCCGCCCGGAGCCGTGGGGACACTCATGCGGCAAGATAGTGCCTGTGAGTGAGACCCCGCTGAACGAGTCAGTCCTGAACGAGTCCCAGGAAGCCGTCCCGGCCGGCGACGTCCGCGCCGAGTACGAGCGGCTGGTCGACGACGTGCGCCGGTACCGGTTCGCCTACTACAACGAGGACGCCCCGCTGGTTTCCGACGCCGAATTCGACCTGCTCTACCGGCGCCTGGAGGAGCTTGAGCAGCTGCACCCGGAGATCGTCGCCAACGATTCCCCGACCCAGGAGGTCGGCGGCGAGGTGTCCGCCGCGTTCGCCCCCGTTGTCCACCTCAGCCGCATGTACTCGCTGGAGGATGTGTTCTCCCTGGAGGAGCTGGAGGCCTGGGTGGAGAGGGCCTCCGCCAACGCTGCGGTGCAGGCCCCGGAGAAGGGGTTGCGCTGGCTCGCGGAGGTCAAGATTGACGGCCTGGCGGTGAACCTGCTGTACCGCGACGGCCAGCTGGTGCGCGCCGCTACCCGCGGCGACGGCACCACCGGGGAGGACGTCACCCACAACGTGCTCACCATCAAGGACATCCCGCAGCGCCTGGCCGGCACCGGCTGGCCCTCCGAGGTGGAGATCCGCGGAGAGATCTTCATCGCCTCCCAAGGCTTCCTGGAGCTCAACGAGCAGATGGTTTCGGAGGGCAGGGCCCCCTTCGCCAACCCGCGAAACGCGGCGGCCGGCTCGCTGCGCCAGAAGGACCCGGCCGTCACCGCCCGCCGGCCGCTGAGCATGTTCGTGCACGGCATCGGCGCCCGGGAAGGACTGTCCGCGGCCAGCCAGTCCGAAGCCTACGGGCTGCTGCGCGACTGGGGCCTGCCGGTCAGCCCGTACTTCAAGGTGCTGGACAGCTATCAGGAGGTGCTGGACTTCATCGGGCACTACGGGCAGCACCGGCATGACCTGCTGCACGAGATCGACGGCATCGTCGTCAAGGTGGACGACTTCGGACTGCAGCGGGCCCTGGGACACACCTCCCGGGTGCCGCGGTGGGCGGTGGCCTACAAGTACCCGCCGGAGGAGGTCCACACCAAGCTGCTGGACATCCGCGTCAACGTCGGGCGCACCGGCCGGGTCACCCCCTACGCCGTGATGGAGCCGGTGAAAGTGGCCGGTTCCACGGTGGAAATGGCCACCCTGCACAACCAGGACGTGGTCAAGGCCAAGGGCGTCAAGATCGGCGACATCGTGGTGCTGCGCAAGGCCGGGGACGTCATTCCCGAAATCGTCGGACCGGTGGTGTCCCTGCGCGATGCACAGGACCCGCCGGTGCGGGACTTCGTGATGCCCGTGCTGTGCCCCTCGTGCGGCACCCCGC
The DNA here is from genome assembly GCF_008580665.1 of Zafaria cholistanensis. Classification (GTDB taxonomy): domain Bacteria; phylum Actinomycetota; class Actinomycetes; order Actinomycetales; family Micrococcaceae; genus Zafaria; species Zafaria cholistanensis. The sequence continues at coordinate 145,760 of NZ_BKDJ01000004.1, read as the reverse complement.
TCGCCCCGGCCAAGGAGGGCGACGTCGACATCCGCTGCCCCAATGCGCGTTCGTGCCCGTCGCAGCTGCGCGAGCGCGTCTTCCACCTGGCGGGCCGGGGCGCTTTCGACGTCGAGGCCCTGGGCTGGGAGGCCGCCATTGCCCTCACCTCGGGGCCGGGCCCGGATCCGGCGACCATCGGAGGGCACCCGAGTCCGCAGGGCCCCGGAGTGCTGACGGACGAATCCCGTATTTTCGAGCTCGCGGAGGACTACCCCGATCCGGCCCTGCGCGAGGCGCTGGCCGGGGTCAAGGTCTGGCGGGAAAAGCGGTCCCGGGGTGCCGGCACCGGCCAGTGGGAGCTCGTGCCGTACTTTTGGACCAAGCCGACGGCAAAGAGCCCCTCGAAGCCGTCCGCCACCACGGAAAAGCTTTTCCGGGAGCTGCAGAAGGCCAGGACCCAGCCGCTCTGGCGCGTGCTGGTGGCCCTGTCCATCCGCCACGTCGGTCCCACCGCTTCGCGGGCGCTGGCCACGGCCTTCCGCAGCATGGACGCGATCCGCGCCGCGTCCGAGGAGGAGCTGGCCCACGTGGACGGGGTGGGCCCGACCATTGCCGCCTCGCTAATCGAGTGGTTCGCCGTGGACTGGCATGTGGAGATCCTGGAGCGCTGGAAGGAAGCCGGCGTGCGCATGGAGGACGAAGTGGACGAGAACATGCCGCGCACGCTGGAGGGCCTGACGGTGGTGGTGACCGGCACGCTGCCTGATTTCAGCCGCGACGAGGCCAAGGAGGCCATCATCGTGCGCGGCGGCAAGGCCTCCGGCTCCGTGTCGAAGAAGACCAGCTACGTGGTGGCCGGGGACGCCGCCGGATCCAAGCTGGACAAGGCGGTCTCGCTGGGAATCCCGGTCCTGGACGAGGACGGCTTCCGCCTGCTCCTGGAGCGGGGCCCGGACGCCGTCGCCGAGCCCGCAAGTGACGGGGAAGCCCCCCCAAAAGACGTGGAAGCCCACGCAGAAGAAACGGAGACCCGCGCATGAGCGGCACCACCCCCGACCACGCCAGCGAAGGCGCCCCCGCGGCGGAGCCCGGCGCCCCCACGGTTGCCGAACTGCTGGCCATTGCCCGCGCCGCGGCGGCAGCCGGCGCCGCCGTGCTGGCCCAGCGCCGCGGCCTGCACGTGAACGCCGCCACCAAGTCCGCCGCCGGGGACTGGGTCACCGAATTCGACCGCCGCGCCGAGGATGCGGTGCGCGACGTCATCCGCGCCGCCCGCCCGGACGACGAGATTTCCGGGGAGGAGTACGGCACCAGCGTGCCCGCCAACCCCACCGCCTACCGCTGGTCGATCGACCCGCTCGACGGCACCGTGAACTTCGTGCGCGGCATCGCCTACTATGCGACGTCCGTCGCGGTCGCCGGCCCCGCGCCCGAGGCGCCGGGGGAAATAGTCTGGCTCGCCGGCGTCGTGCAGGCCCCGGCGCTCGGGCGCACCTACTGGGCCTCGCGCGGGGCCGGGGCCTGGCTGCTGGACGAGCAGTTCGTCGGGGACCTCCCCGACGGGCAGATGCACGACGACGGCGGCACGGCCCCCGTGGGCATCCGCCGCCTGACGGGACCGGACCCGGAGACCGACGGGCGCCTGATCGCCACCGGCTTCGGCTACGACCCCGACCGCCGCCAGCTGCAGGTCGGGGCCCTGAACCTGCTGCTGCCCGGCTTCGCGAACATCCGCCGGCTCGGCTCCGCCGCGCTGGACCTGTGCTTCGTGGCCGACGGGACGCTGGACGCCTACGCCGAGTACGGCACCCAGGAGTACGACTGGGCCGCCGGCGCCCTGGTGGCCGAGGAGGCCGGCTGCGCGGTGCTGCGTCCGCGCGTGGAGCCGGGCTGGTCCGCCGTGGGGGACGTCGATTTCGACACCCTGCAGCGCTGGACCGACCACCTGTGAGCGGACCCGCCCGCAACGGGGCCGCGGCGGACGGTGCCGGCGCGCACGGATCCTCCCGCGCCGCCGTCGTCGTGCGGGACGCGGTGCCCGCGGACTACGGCGAGATCGCGCGGATCACGGTGGCGGCCTACCTGGCCGCCGGGCACTTCGACGACCCCGACGCCCCCTACGTGCGCCACATGCGCAAGGTGGCCGAACGCCACGCCCGGACGGACGTGTGGGTGGCCGAGCGGGAGGGCCGGATCGTCGGCTCGCTCACCCTGGCCCGGCACGGCAACGAGTACGCGGACATCGCCCGCGAGGACGAACTCGAGGTCCGGATGCTCGTGGTGGACCCGGACGTCCAGCGCTCCGGCGCCGGCCGCGCCCTGATCGGGGCCGTGCTCGAGCGCGCCCGCGCGACGCCGGGGATCGCCGCCGTCAGCCTGACCACCGGCACCGACTGGCACGCCGCCCACGCGCTGTACGGCTCGGTGGGGTTCCGCCGGGCTCCCGAACGCGACTGGCACGTCCCCGGAACCGACATCCTGCTGCACGTCTACGTCCTGGTCCTCTGAGCCGCCCCACCGACGGCGCCGTCGGTGGGGCGGACGGTGCGCGCATAGAATGGTGGGGATAACCGCCCACCCACTTTCACGGGGAGATACATGTCTGCCATCAGCCGTGAGGACGTCGCGCACCTCGCCCGGCTTGCCCACATCGAGATGAGCGATGCCGAGCTGGACAAGATGACCGGCGAACTCGGCGTCATCGTCGATGCCATCGCAAGCGTGAGCGAGGCCGCCGGAGCCGACGTGCCCGCCACCAGCCACCCCATCCCGCTGGCCAACGTGTTCCGCGAGGACGTGGTCGGCGAGACCCTCACGGTGGAGCAGGTGCTGCAGAACGCCCCCGACTCCGAGGACTCCCGCTTCAAGGTCCCCGCCATCCTGGACGAGGAGTAAAACATGACCGAGATCATCAAGCTGTCCGCCGTCGAACTGGCCCAGAAGCTGCGTGCCGGCGAGGTCACCTCCGTTCAGGCCGTGCAGGCCCACCTGGACCGCATCGCCGCCGTCGATGGCGGGGAGCGCGGAGTGCACGCGTTCCTGCACGTGAACGCGGAGGAGGCCCTGGCCGTGGCGGCCGAGGTGGACGCCATCCGCGCCGCCGGCGGCGCCGGGGCCGAGGCCCTCCACCCCCTGGCCGGCGTCCCGATCGCCATCAAGGACCTGATCGTCACGGTGGGCCAGCCCACCACGGCCGGCTCCAAGATGCTCGAGGGCTGGATGAGCCCCTACGACGCCACGGTCATCTCCAAGATCCGTGCGGCCAAGCTGCCGATGCTGGGCAAGACGAACCTGGATGAGTTCGCCATGGGCTCCTCCACCGAGCATTCCGCCTACGGCCCCACCCGCAACCCGTGGGACCTGGACCGGATCCCGGGCGGCTCCGGCGGCGGGTCCGCCGCGGCCGTGGCGGCCTTCGAGGCCCCGCTGGCGCTGGGCACCGACACCGGCGGCTCCATCCGCCAGCCCGGCGCCGTCACCGGCACCGTCGGGGTGAAGCCGACCTACGGCGGGGTGTCCCGCTACGGCGCCATCGCCATGGCGTCCTCGCTGGACCAGATCGGCCCGGTCTCGCGTACCGTGCTCGACTCCGCCTACCTGCACGAGCTGATCGGCGGGCACGACCCGCGCGATTCCACCTCGCTCAACGAGCCCGTCCCGTCCCTGGTCGACGCCGCCCGGCAGGGCCTGTCCGGGGACCTGACCGGGGTGCGCGTGGGCGTCATCGCCGAACTGCAGGGCGACGGCTACGAGGCCGGGGTCCAGGCGCGCTTCAACGAATCGCTCGAGGTGCTGCGTGCCGCGGGGGCGGAGATCGTCGAGGTCCACTGCCCCAACTTCAAGTACGCCCTGGGCGCGTACTACCTGATCATGCCCTCGGAGGTCTCCTCCAACCTGGCCAAGTTCGACGGGGTCCGCTACGGCAAGCGCGTCATCCCCGCCGACGGCCCGGTGACCATCGAACGCGTGATGGGCGCAACCCGCGCCGCCGGCTTCGGCGACGAGGTCAAGCGCCGCATCATCCTGGGCACCTACGCCCTCTCCGCCGGCTACTACGACGCCTACTACGGCTCGGCGCAGAAGGTGCGCACCCTGGTCCAGCGCGACTTCGACGCCGCGTTCGAGAAGGCCGACGTGCTGGTGTCCCCCACCGCCCCGACCGTGGCGTTCGGGCTGGGCTCCAAGACCGGCGACCCGCTGGCGATGTACCTCAACGACGTCGCGACGATCCCGGCCAACCTGGCCGGCGTGCCGGGCATCTCCGTCCCGGGCGGCCTCTCCGAGGGCCTGCCCGTGGGCATCCAGTTCCTGGCCCCCGCCCGCGAGGATGCCCGCCTGTACCGGGTCGGCGCCGCGCTGGAGTCCCTGCTGGAGAAGGGCTGGGGCGGACCGCTGATCTCCCAGGCCCCGGACCTGGCTTCCGCCGAGAAGGAAGGTGTTGCCTAGCATGGCCGCAACCACCGAAAGCCTCGTCGACTTCGACGAGGCGCTGGAGAAGTACGACCCGGTCCTCGGCTTTGAGGTCCACGTCGAGCTGAACACCAAGACCAAGATGTTCTCCGACGCCCCGAACGTGTTCGGCGACGAGCCGAACACCAACGTCACCCCGGTCTGCCTGGGCCTGCCGGGGGTGCTGCCGGTGGTCAACAAGACCGCCGTGGAGTACTCGATCCTCATTGGCCTGGCGCTGAACTGCAAGATCGCCGAGACGTGCGGCTTTGCCCGGAAGAACTACTTCTACCCGGACACCCCGAAGAACTTCCAGACCTCCCAGTACGAGGACCCGATCGCCTACGACGGCTACCTGGACGTCGAACTGGAAGACGGCGAGGTCTTCCGCGTGGAGATCGAGCGGGCCCACATGGAGGAGGACGCCGGCAAGCTCACCCACATGGGCGGGTCCACCGGCCGCATCCAGGGTGCGGACTTCTCCCTGGTCGACTACAACCGCGCCGGCGTTCCGCTGGTGGAGATCGTTACCAAGCCGATCGTCGGCGCCGGCAAGCGCGCCCCCGAACTGGCCAAGGCCTACGTCGCCGCCGTCCGCGAGATCGTCAAGAACCTGGGCGTCTCCGACGCGAAGATGGAACGCGGCAACGTCCGCTGCGACGCCAACGTCTCGCTGATGCCCAAGGGCGCCGACAAGTTCGGGACCCGTTCGGAAACCAAGAACGTGAACTCGCTGCGCGCCGTCGAGCATGCCGTGCGCTTCGAGATCGAGCGCCACGCGGGGGTCTTGGAGGCCGGGCAGAAGGTGGTCCAGGAGACCCGCCACTGGCACGAGGACACCCGCACCACCACCGCCGGACGCCCGAAGTCGGACGCGGACGACTACCGCTACTTCCCGGAGCCGGACCTGGTCCCGGTGGTCACCACCGCCGAATGGATCGAGGAACTGCGCGCCCGCCTGCCCGAGCCGCCGGCCGAGCGCCGCAAGCGGCTCAAGGCCGAGTGGGGCTACTCCGACGCCGAGTTCCGCGACGTGGTCAACGCCGGCCTGCTGGACGCGATCGGGGAGACCATTGCCGCCGGCGCCTCCGCCGCGGTGGCCCGCAAGTGGTGGATGGGGGAGATCTCCCGCCTGGCCAAGAACGCGGACACCGATCCTGAGGGCCTGGGCGTCACCCCGGCGACCATCGTCGAGCTCAACGGCCTGATCGAGGCCAAGAAGATCAACGACAAGATCGCCCGCCAGGTGCTCGAGTTTGTGCTCGCCGGCGAAGGCACCCCGGCCGAGATCGTCCAGAAGCGCGGCCTGGCCGTCGTCAACGACGACTCTGCCCTGGGTGCCGCCATCGAGGACGCCATGGCCACGATGCCGGACGTGGTTGCCAAGATCAAGGACGGCAAGCTGCAGGCCATCGGCGCGCTCATCGGCCCGGTCATGAAGGCCACCCGCGGCCAGGCCGACGCCGGCCGCGTCCGCGAACTGGTCCTGGAAAAGCTGGGCATCGAGGGCTAGCGCCCTGCCCCTGCGGTACGGCGGCGGGAAGGGGCCGTGGGCATCCATGATCCCTTCCCGCCGCCGTTGCGTTTTTCGCCCGCGGCGGGTCGTGCGGCCCGCCGTTGCCGCAGGAGACCCGGAATGGTGGGATGGGGCCATGAAGATCCATCTCACCAGCGTTCTCGTCGATGACCAGGCCAAGGCGTTGGCGTTCTACACCGAAAAGCTGGGCTTCGTGAAGAAGCGGGACGTGCCCATGGGCACCGACCGCTGGCTCACCGTCGTTTCGCCCGAGGCTCCGGACGGGGTCGAGCTGCTGCTCGAGCCCTCCGGGCATCCGGCGGCGGGCCCGTTCAAGGAGGCGCTGGTGGCCGACGGCATCCCCTTCACTTCCTTCGGCGTGGAGGACGTCCAGGCTGAATACGAGCGGCTGCTTGCCCTTGGCGTCGTCTTCACCCAGCCGCCGGCCCGGACGGGTCCGGTGACGACGGCGGTGCTGGATGACACCTGCGGAAACCTCATCCAGATCGCCACGATGGCCGATTAGCGGCAGGGGGAAGGGGGTTGTGTCCGGCTGGCGGATCCGGGCCGGCCTGGCACTACGCTGGTGGCCGTGAACCGGCAGCCCAGTGACCAGCGCCCCGCCGCCGACGTGGTGATCGACGCCGAGCTGGTCCGGGGCCTGCTCCGGGCGCAGCACCCGGACCTGGCCGCGCTGCCGCTGCGGCCGGGCGGTACGGGATGGGACAACGTGGTCTACCGGCTCGGCGGCGGTTTGGCCCTGCGGTTGCCGCGCCGCGCGGCGGCCGTGGCGCTGCTGGAGAACGAGCTGCGCTGGCTGCCGGCCCTGGCGCCGCGGCTGCCCGTGGCCGTTCCGGCGCCGCTGCGCCGCGGCGCCCCGACGGCCGGATATCCCTACCCCTGGGCGGTGGTTCCCTGGTTCGAGGGCACCAGCGCCGCCCTGTTTCCGGCACGGGTGCGGGACGGCTATGCCGGAACCTTGGCCGGGTTCCTGCGCAGCCTGCACCTGCCGGCCCCGGCGGACGCCCCGCGGAACCCGGTGCGCGGGGTCCCGCTGGCCGCGCGCGGGGACGCGTTCCGCACCAGGCTGGCGGGGTGGGACTCCTTCCGGGACCGCCACGCTCCGCAGGCTCCCGACGCCTCCGTCCTGATGGCGGTGTGGACCCGGGCCCTCGAAGCGCCGGCACACGCCGGGAAGCCGGTGTGGCTGCACGGGGACCTGCACCCCCACAACCTGGTCGCCGGCGTCTCCGGGAACCTGGTGGCCGTTGGCGACTTCGGGGACCTCGCCTCGGGGGACCCCGCAACCGACCTGGCTGCCGGGTGGCTGCATTTCACCGCCTCCGGGCACGGGCGGTTCCGCGCCGGCCTGGCCTCCCCGCCGGGGCCGGGGGAAAAGGCCGCATGGGAACGGGCCAGGGGCTGGGCCGTGTCGATGGCCCTGGTGATGGCAATGCACCAGCCCGCGGAACCGCTCCACGCCGTGGGGCTGCACGCCTTGAGCCGGCTGGCCGGCGAGGCCGGCTAGCCGGCCCCGGACCCAACCCAGACCCAGGCCGTTCCGGCGCGGGCCGGCCCGGTGTGGCGGGTGTTCCCGGGCGGGTCCGGCTGTCCTGCCGCCTGCCCGTTGTCGACGGGCCCCCGCAGTGGTGGGATGGGGTGATGAAAGCGCTCTACAAGGCGGGATGGGATGCCGGGCTGGAACTGGTGGACCTCCCCGAGCCGGAAACCGGCGCCCATGAGGTCAAGATCCGCGTGATGACCACCGGCATCTGCGGCACCGACCTGCACCTGCTCGATGGCGATGCCGCTGCCCACGCGATGGCGGCCGTCCCGCTGGTGCCCGGGCACGAGTTCTACGGGGAGGTCGTCGAGACCGGATACCTGGTGCGCAGCGTCCAGGTGGGGGAGCGGGTTTCCGGCGAGGGGCACGTGGTGTGCGGCATGTGCCGCAACTGCCGCGCCGGGCGCCGCCAGATGTGCATCAACAGTGTCTCCGTGGGGGTGCAGCGCGACGGCGCCTTCGCCGAGTACGTGGTCATTCCCGAAGCCAACGTGTGGGTGCACCGGGACGCGGCCGTCACCCCGGAGCTGGGGGCCATCTTCGATCCCTTCGGCAACGCCGTGCACACGGCGCTGTCCTTCCCGCTGGTGGGCGAGGACGTGCTGATCACCGGCGCGGGCCCCATCGGCCTGATGGCCGTCGCCGTCGCCCGCCATGCCGGAGCCCGGAGGATCGTGGCCACCGACGTCTCCCCCCAGCGCCTGGAACTGGCCCGGGGGATGGGAGCGGACCTGGCGGTGGACGTGTCCTCCCGCCGGATCGCCGACGCCCAACGGGACCTGGGGATGATGGAGGGCTTCGACGTCGGGATGGAGATGTCCGGGCACCCGGGAGCCCTGGAGGAAATGGTCGAGAACATGAACCATGGCGGCCGGATCGCGCTGCTGGGGTTGCCCGCCGGCCCGCTGGAAATCGACTGGCACAAAGTGGTCACGCACATGCTGACGCTCAAGGGCATCTACGGCCGGGAAATGTTCGAGACCTGGTACGCGATGAGCGCCATGCTGCAGTCCAACCCGCGGCTGCGCCAGGCCATCGCCTCAGTGGTCACCGACCGGTTTCCCGCCACCGACTGGGAGGCCGCGTTCGCCGCCGCCCGTTCCGCCCACGGCGGCAAGGTGGTCATGGACTGGACCGTTTTCTAGGAGGAGGACCATGTACACGCTCAAAGACCAGCTGGCCGCCGAACTCGATGCACTGCGGGCGGCCGGGCTCTTCAAGGAGGAACGCCACATCGACTCCCCGCAGGCCGCGCACATCGCCGCCGGGCCGCTGGGCGGCCAGGCCCGGGAGGTGCTCAACTTCTGCGCCAACAACTACCTCGGCCTGGCCGATGATCCCCGGCTGGTGGCCGCCGCCAAGCAGGCCCTGGACGAGCGCGGCTTCGGCATGGCCTCGGTGCGCTTCATCTGCGGCACCCAGGACCGCCACCTGGAGCTGGAGCGCAGGCTCTCCGCTTTCCTGGGCACGGAGGACACCATCCTGTTCTCCAGCTGCTTCGACGCCAACGGCGGCGTGTTCGAGGCCCTGTTCGGGGAGGAGGACGCGATCTTCTCCGACGCGCTCAACCACGCCTCCATCATCGACGGTATCCGGCTGTCCAAGGCCGCCCGCCACCGCTACGCCAACCGCGACCTCGCGGACCTGGAAGCCCAGCTGGTAGCCGCGCAGGCGATGAACGGCGGCGCCGGCCCGCGCCGGTGCGTGATCGTCACCGACGGCGTGTTTTCCATGGACGGCTACCTTGCCCCGCTGGCGGGGATCTGCGACCTCGCCGAACGCCACGGCGCCCTGGTCATGGTGGACGACTCCCACGCGGTGGGATTCATGGGCCCCACGGGGGCCGGCACCCCAGAACACGCCGGAGTCGCCCATCGCGTGGACCTCTACACCGGTACCTTTGGCAAGGCGCTGGGCGGAGCCTCCGGCGGCTACGTCTCCGGCCGCGCCGAGCTCGTGGCGGTGCTGCGCCAGCGGGCCCGCCCGTACCTGTTCTCCAACTCGCTGGCCCCGGCGATCGTGTCCGCGACGCTGGCCGCGCTGGACCTGGTCGCCCGATCGGGGGAGCTGCGCGCGAAGCTCTTCGCTAACGCCGCGCATTTCCGCCGGCGCATGCTGGAGGAGGGATTCGAGCTGCTCGAGGGCGAGCACGCGATCGTCCCGGTGATGTTCGGGGACGCGGCGGTCGCCGGGCAGGTGGCCGCCCGGATGCTGGATCAGGGGGTTTATGTCACCGCCTTCAGCTACCCGGTGGTGCCGCAGGGCAGCGCGCGCATCCGCGTCCAGCTCTCTGCCGCGCACACCCCCGAGGACGTCGAGGCCTGCGTGGCCGCCTTCGTGGCCTCCCGCTAGCGCGCCGGCCTCCTCCCCACCCAAGTCCCCTGCTTCGCCCAAGCCACCCGCTTTACCCAAACCACCGCTTCACCCATGCCCATGCCCATGCCCATGCTCAGGCCTGCGCCCTGGACCCGGGCCGGTTCGGCGCCGGGCGGGTGGGAACGTGGCGGCCAGGTACCCGGCTACCGCGATTCGGCGAACGCGCCGGCCACCACGCCCAGGCCCAGGGCCGCGAGGATGCCGGAGGAGATACGTTCCAGCCACCCGTTGACGGCGGGGCGCTTCAGCCAGGCCATCGCCTTCGAGGCCAAGGTCACCAGAACCACAAAATAGGCCAAAGCCACCCCGCCGACGACCGCCCCCAGACCCAGTGAGGCCAGCAGGGTGTTGGCACCGGCCGGGATGAACTGGGGCATCAGCGCCAGGAAGAACAGGCCCACCTTCGGGTTCAGGCTGCAGGAGATTGTCCCGGCGGCGAAGGCGGAACCCAGGCCGGATGCGGCAGCCTTTACCTCCGGGTTGCCGGACGCGTCTCCCGGGCCGGACGCGGTACCCTGGCTGGCCGCGGCGGCCCGGCGTGCCTTCAGGAAGGTGCCCACCCCCAGGTAGAGCAGGTACAGGCCGCCGGCGACCTTCAGCCAGTGGTAGACCTCCGCCGACTGCTGGAGCAGGGCCGCCACGCCCACGCCCACCAGCGCGGACCACAGCACCGTCCCCAGGATGCAGCCGAGCGCCGCCAGGTAGCCGGCGCGGGCGCTGGAGAGCGAATGGCGCAGGACCAGGAACGTGTCGGGGCCGGGGGTAAGCGCAAGGACAACGGACAGGCCGGTGAAGGCCAACAGTGAAGCGGGTGCCATGGAACCGATTATCGCTTGCCGGTGCCGGTGCCGGTGGGAGCGGTGGCGGTGGCGGTGCCGGTGGCGAGGGCGGCGGTGGCGACGCCTTCGGACCCGGGGGCGTGGTGCTCGCGCCGGCGGCGCTCGAGGCCCTGCTGCAGGCGCTCCAGGAGTTCGACGGCGGTGCGCAACTCCTCCTCGGAGGCCTCCACCGACTCGCGCACCACCGTCGCGCGGGCCGCGCCAAAGGCGGCCATGTTGCGCAGGGTGGCGGGGGTGGGGTGCAGTTCAACGCAGCGGGCGTCGCCTCCGCCGGAGCGGCGCTCAATCAGGCCCTTGGACTCGAGGGAACGCAGCGTGGTGCTGACGTTGCTGCGCTGCATGTGGGCGCGGCCGGAAAGTTCGCCCGGGGTAATGCCGGGCGCGTGGGCCACGTGGCGCACCAGCAGCACCTCAGACGGGGTGAGCGGGACGGCTTGGGCGGCGTCCTCGATCTGCGGACGGATCTCGCGGGCGGTGTCCAGGATGAGGCGGGCCAGCGCCGAGGCGAGCTCATCAATCCCGGTGGGGGCAGCTTCCATAGCCTCCAGTGTAAGTCATGCTGGATTCATAGTTATTTACACATAAATTATTTCGGGCTAGTCTCGTTCCATGCCTTCCGCCGCGCCCCCCGCCCTGTCCGCCCGGTCCGGCGGCCTTCCGCTGCGCCTGCTCCTGGTCCTGGCCCTGTGCTCCATGGTGGGGCCGGCGGCCACGGACCTCTACCTTCCCGCATTCCCGGAGATGGCCCGGGACTTGGGCGTGGAAGCGCCGGGGGTGCAACTGACGCTCACCGCGTTCCTGTTGGGGATGGGGGCCGGGCAACTGTTCTTCGGTGCCGTTTCCGACAAGTACGGGCGGTTCCGGCCCCTGCTGGCCGGCCTGTCCGTGTTCTTCCTGGCCTCCGTCCTGGCCGCCCTGGCCCCCACGCTGGAGATACTGGTGGCGGCCCGGCTGTTGCAGGGCCTGAGCGCCGCCTCCGGCATCGTCATATCCCGCGCCATCGTGGCCGACCGCGTGTCCGGGGCCGCCGCGATTCGTGTCTTCAGCCTCCTGATGACCATGGTGGGGGTGGCGCCGGCCGTGGCGCCGCTGGCGGGAAGCTTCATTTCCGCCGCCGCGGGGTGGCGCGGGGTCCTGTGGGTGCTGGCCGGCTTCTCCGCGGTGATGGTCCTGGGCATGCTGCTGGTGGTCCGCGAGAGCCATCCGGTGGCGAACCGCCGCCGGGGCGCGCTGCTGGGCGGGCTGGGCGAGGTGGCGAAGCGCCCCCGCTTCCTGGGCTACGTGGCGTTGGGCGGGGCGAACTTCGGCGTCCTGATTGGCGTCATTTCCGCGTCTCCCTTCGTCTACCAGTCCATGATGGGCTTCAGCGCGCAGGTGTACGGCCTGTTCTTCGGGCTGAACGCCTTGGGCATGATGGCCAGCGGCATCATTTCCTCCCGGCTGGCGGGGCGGGTACCCGCCCGCCGCACGCTCGGCGTGGCCGTGGCGGTAACGCTCGCGGTGTCCCTTTCCACTCTGGTCTTTGTCCTGTCCGGGCTGCCGGCGGTCGTGCTGGCTCCGTGCCTGTTCCTGCTGGTGTCCGCGCTGGGCTTCGTTATGGGTAACAACACGGGCCTGGCCCTTGCCGAGGTGCGCCACGTGTCCGGTTCCGGCTCCGCCTTGCTGGGCGGGGCCCAGTTCGGTATGGGGGCCTTGGCCAGTGTGCTGGTGGGCCTGGGGGGCGAACTGACCGCCCTGCCGCTGGCGGTCGTGCTGACCGCCAGTTCCTTCGTCGCGCTCTGCGCCTTCGCGGCCACCGCGCAGCGTAATGTTCCAGTGCAGCGTAATGTTCCAGCGCAGCGCAAGGCCGCAGCCCCGGGCTCCCTGCCCGCCCCGGCCGCCGACGCCCCGGCCGCCGACGCCCCGGCCGCCGACGCCCCGGCCGCTGACCCCTCCCGCTGACCGGCGCCGCAGAGGCCCACAGGGTCCGGCCACCCGGCTCCCGGGTGCCTGGTCCGCGGGAAAAACGCGTGTCCCCGTTCCAGAACGGGTGCCGCTCCACGGTGCCGTACCGCGGAGCGTTGCGTATCCTTGGCCCACGCGGCCCGACGGGGGGAGCCCGGGCAGCCACGCCGCACGGAGCACGGCGGGACGCGTTCGCCGACCCTGAGGAGCGCCCCGTGAAATCCCTGAAAACCGCCCTGACGGCCCTGGCCGCGCTGGCCGTGGTCCTGGCCCCGGCTGCGGTGCCCGCGGCGTCCCCCCTCCCCGCCGCGGCCCCGGCTGCGGTGCCGGCTGCCCTCCAGGAACCCGGAGCCGTGCATTTCACCGCCGCGGGAGACTACTCCTCCAGCACGGCGGCGCGGTCCGTGTTCAGCCAGATCGGGGCCATCTCCCCGGATTTGCACCTGGCCCTCGGGGACCTCTCCTACGGGGCCACGGGGCAGGAACAGGCCTGGTGCGACGCCGTCACCGGCGCGGTCGGGGCGGGCTTCCCCTTCGAACTCCTCGCCGGGAACCACGAAAGCAACGGCCAGAACGGCAACATCAACGACTTCTCCGCCTGCCTGCCCAACCAACTGCCCGGCCTCGTCGGCACCTACGGGCGCCAGTGGTACGTCGACGTGCCCCAGGAGGACCCGCTGGTGCGGTTCGTCATGATCTCGCCCAACCTTCCCTTCACGGACGGCACCTGGAGCTACAACGCCGGCACCGCGCGTTACAACTGGACGGCGGCGGCCATCGATGGGGCCCGCAGCGCGGCCATTCCGTGGGTCGTGGTCGGCATGCACTACCCCTGCCTGTCGATGGGCGTGTACGCGTGCTCCCCGGGGGCGGACATCACCAACCTGATGCTCAACCGCAAGGTGGACCTGGTGCTCTCCGGGCACGAACACGCCTACCAGCGCACGCGCCAGCTCGCCACGGGCAGGCCCGGCTGCGCCACCCTGGTTCCCGGCACATACAACGCGGCCTGCGTGGCGGACCCGGACAACGCGATGGCCAAGGGGGCGGGCACCGTCTTCGCCACCGTGGGGACCGGGGGTGTCGCGCTGCGCGACGTGAACAGGGCCGACTCCGAGGCGGGCTACTTCGCCGCCGCGTCCGGGCTGAACAGCAACCCGACCTTCGGCGCCCTGAGCCTCACGCTGCGGCAGGGCAGCCTCACTGCCGCCTTCCGCCGCGCCTCCGGGGGCACGTTCACCGACGACTTCTCCATCACGGCCGGAACGACGCCGGCGAACTCGCCGCCGACGGCCTCCTTCACGTCCTCCTGCACCGGCGCGGGCTGTTCCTTCGACGCCACCGCGTCCTCGGACGCCGACGGCACGGTGGCACAGTACGCCTGGGACTTCGGCGACGGATCCACGGGCAGCGGGGCGCTGGTGCAGCACACCTTCGCCGCGTCCGGCACGTACCCCGTGCGGCTCACCGTCACGGACAGCGGCGGCGCCACCGGCACGCTGCTGCGCTCGGTCACGGTGACGGCGGGAACCGCGCCGCTGGCCCGCGACACGTTCGGGCGGACCGTGGCCAGCGGTTTCGGCGCCGCGGAGACCGGCGGGAACTGGACCGTGTCCAGCACGGCGAATACCTCGGTCTCCAGCGGAGTGGGGCGGCTGCGGCTGCCCTCGGCGGGGAACTCGGCCAGCGCGCTGCTCAATGCGGTCTCTTCCACCAGTACCGACCTGCGGCTGGCCCTGGGCACGGACAAGCCGGCCACCGGCAGCGGCCTGTACCTCTCCGCGGTCGCGCGCAGTGTCCCCGGCGCCGGGCAGTACCGGGCCAAGGCCGTCCTGGGGGCCAACGGGCAGGTCAGGCTCCAGACCGTGCGCACCACGGCCGCGGGCGCTGAGACAGCCCTCCAGACGGCCGTGACGGTACCGGGGGTGTCCTACGCGGTGGGGGACCGGCTGGAGGTGCGCGTGCAGGCCACCGGAACCAGTCCCACGACCGTGCGGGCCAAGGTCTGGGAGCGGGGAACGCCGGAACCTGCCGGGTGGCAGGTGTCCGCCACGGACGCGACCGCGGGCCTGCAGGCCGCCGGCGGCGTCGGCCTCCTGGCCTATCTGTCCTCCAGCTCCACCAACGCGCCGGTGGTGGTGACCGTCGACGACGTGGAGGCGGTCCGGGCAAACTGAGGGCGCCGGGGCGCAGCCGCCGCCCCCGTTAGCGCAGGTCCGTATCCAGGGCCGCGTTGGCCGCCGCCAGCATTTCGCCGGAGTGGGCCAGCAGGCGCACCGCCTCGATCTCGGGGGACAGGTGGCGGTCGGTGCCCGGACCTTCCACGACGGTGCGGATGAGGGTGCGCACGGCGGCGATGGCGGGGGAGGACCGGCAGGTGGCAATCCCGCCGTCGCGCATGTCCAGGGCCCGGGCCGCGGTAAGCAGTTCGATGGCGAGCACCCGCTCCAGCCCGTCCACGGCCCGGCGCAGCTTCAGGCCGGCGGCCCAGCCCATCGAGACGTGGTCCTCCTGCATGGCCGAGGACGGGATCGAATCGACCGAGGCCGGAACGGCCAGGCGCTTCATCTCGGACACGATGCCCGCGGCCGTGTACTGGGCGATCATGTGCCCGGAGTCCACTCCGGGGTCGTGCGCCAGGAACGCGTTCAGCCCGTGGCTGCGCGCCGGATCCAGGAAGCGGTCGGTGCGCCGTTCGGAGATCGAAGCCATATCGGCGGCGGCGATGGCGAGGAAGTCCAGCACGTACCCCACGGGGGCGCCGTGGAAGTTGCCGTTGGACTCGACCCGGCCGTCGGCGGTGACCACCGGGTTGTCGATCGCCGAGGCGAGCTCGTACGCGGCCACGGACTCGGCGTGGTCCAGGGTCGCGCGGGCGGCGCCATGCACCTGCGGGGCGCAGCGCAGCGAGTAGGCATCCTGGACCCGGGTGAAGGCGTGGGAACCCTCCTTCTGTTCCGCGGCCAGGGCGGACCCGGCGAGCACGGCGCGCAGGTTCGCGGCGGAGGCCAGCTGCCCGGGGTGGGGGCGCAGGGCGTGCAGGTCCGCGGCGAAGACGTCTCCGGTGCCCAGCAGCCCCTCCACGCTCATGGCTGCGGCAAGGTCGGCTGTCGCGAACAGCCGGCGCAGGTCCGCGGCCGCCAGCAGCAGCATTCCCAGCATTCCGTCGGTGCCGTTGACCAGGGCCAGCCCCTCCTTCTCGGCCAGCACCACCGGCTCAAGGCCGGCATCGGCCAGGGCCTTGGCCGCATCGACCACGTCGCCGTCGGCCCCGCGCACCCGGCCCTCGCCCATCACGGCCAGCGCGCAATGGGACAGCGGGGCCAGGTCCCCGGAGCAGCCCAGGGAGCCGTACTCGCCCACCACCGGAGTGATGCCCGCGTTGAGCAGCCCGGCGTAGGCCTGGGCCACCAGCGGGCGGACGCCGGTGCGGCCGGTGGCCATGGTGTGGAGGCGGTTGAGCATCAGCCCGCGCACCACCTCGCGGTCCACCTCGGTTCCCGAGGATGCCGCATGCGAACGGATCAGCGAGCGCTGCAGCTGGGTGCGCAGGTCGATGGGAATCTGCCTGGTCGCCAGCGCGCCGAATCCGGTGGAGACCCCGTAGTGCGGGCGCTCGTCGGTCACCAGCGCATCGATAACGGTGCGCGAACCCTCCATGGCCGCCAGCGCCTCGGGGGCCAGTTCGACGGCGGCACCATGCCGGGCGACGGCCACCACGTCCGCGGGGGAAAGGGGGGTGGGGGTGATGGAGACGGTCTGCTGCATGCGGGCTCATCCTGTTCGGGGCAAGGTACCGGCCCTTGCCGGGTACTGGAATCTAAGTTTCAATAAGTGAAACGCAAATGCCGGCCGGTGGCAATATTCACCGACCGGTTCCCCACCCAGGAGGATCCATGGTCGAAGCCTCGACGCGCACGGTCGAGCGGGCGCTGCAGCTGCTCGGCACCGTGTGCGACGCCGGCCAAATCAGCCTCGCCGACGCCTCGCGCGGAACCGGGCTCTCGGCCTCGACCGCGCTGCGCCTGCTGCGGACCCTCGAAGCCAGCGGCTTCGTGCGCCGGGACGACGACGGCGGTTACCGTCCCGGCATGCGGCTGGTCCAGCTCGGCGCCCAGGCGCTCAGCCACGAGTCGCTCGTCTCGCTCGCCCAGGAGCCCCTCTTCCGGCTGGTCGCCGGCACCGGCGAATCGGCCTACCTCAACGTTCCCGCCGCGGGCGACCACGACCACGGGATCTACATCGCCGTGCAGGAGGGGACCCAGTCGGTGCGCCACACCTCCTGGGTGGGCCGGTCCATCCCGCTGGAGGGCACGGCCGCCGGGGCCGTCCTGCGCGGACAGACGCCGGAGGCGGGCTATGTGGTCGTGGACCGGGGCGTGGAACGGGACGTCACGGCCATTGCCGCACCGGTCGTGGCGGGGACCGGCGGCGCGGCCCGCGTGGTCGCCGCCCTCTCCGTGGTGGCCCCCTCCTACCGCACCGGCCCGGAGGAAGTGGCCCGCATCGGCAGGCTGGTCGCCGCCGAGGCCCGGTCCCTGCTCCGGGGCCCGGCCGGAACCGAACCCCCCATCCACCCCCAACCGCCCCATCCCACCCTGCCACCACATCCCACTCTGCCGCCACATCCCACTCTGCCGCCCCGCCCCGACCCGCCACTCCACACCGACCGGGAGGACCAGAAATGAGCACCGGATTTACCCAGCACGACCCCACCCGCACCATCCGCGCCCCGCGCGGCACCGCGCTGACCGCCAAGAGCTGGCAAACCGAGGCTCCGCTGCGCATGCTCATGAACAACCTGGACCCCGAGGTCGCGGAGCGGCCCGAGGACCTGGTGGTCTACGGGGGCACCGGCCGCGCGGCCCGCTCCTGGGAGGCGTTCGATGCGATCGTGCGGACCCTGGCGGACCTGGAGGAGGATGAGACGCTGCTGGTCCAGTCCGGCAAGCCCGTCGGCGTCTTCCGCACCAACAAGTGGGCCCCCCGGGTGCTGATCGCCAACTCCAACCTGGTCGGCGACTGGGCCAGCTGGCCCCAGTTCCGCAAGCTGGAGGCCGAGGGCCTGACGATGTACGGGCAGATGACCGCCGGCTCCTGGATCTACATTGGCACCCAAGGCATCCTGCAGGGCACCTTCGAGACCTTCGCCGCCGTCGCCAACAAGCGCTTCGGGGGGTCCCTGGCCGGGACGCTGACCCTCACCGGCGGCTGCGGGGGCATGGGCGGGGCCCAGCCGCTGGCCGTGACCCTCAACGGCGGGGCGGTGCTGATCGTCGACGTCTCCGAGGAGCGCCTGCGCCGGCGCCTGGGCAAGCGCTACCTCGACGACGTCGAGACCGACCTGGACGCCGCCCTGGCCAAGGTCCTGGCCGCCAAGGCGGAAAAGCGCCCGCTCTCCGTGGGGTACGTCGGCAACGCCGCCGCCGTGTTCCCCGAGATCCTGCGCCGGCACCGGGCCGGCGAACTGGCCGTGGACGTCGTCACCGACCAGACCTCCGCCCACGACCCGCTGTCCTACCTGCCGGTCGAGTACACCGTGGAGCAGTGGGCGGCCGAGGCCGAGGCGGACCCGGCCGGCTTCACCAAGCTGGCGCAGGCCTCCATGGCCCGCCATGTGGAGGCGATGGTCGGTTTCCAGGACGCCGGCGCGGAGGTCTTCGACTACGGCAACTCCATCCGCGACGAGGCACGCAAGGGCGGCTACGGGCGCGCCTTCGACTTCCCGGGCTTCGTCCCGGCCTACATCCGCCCGCTGTTCTGCGAGGGGATGGGCCCGTTCCGCTGGGTTGCTCTCTCCGGGGACCCGGAGGACATCCGCGTCACCGACCAGGCGCTCAAGGAACTCTTCCCAGACAACACCCACCTGCACCGCTGGATCGACGCCGCCGCCACCCACGTCGAGTTCGAGGGCCTGCCCGCCCGCATCTGCTGGCTCGGCTACGGCGAGCGCCACAGGGCCGGCCTGCTGTTCAACGAGCTGGTCCGCACCGGCAGGGTCAAGGCCCCGATCGTGATCGGCCGCGACCACCTGGATTCGGGCTCCGTCGCCTCCCCTTACCGCGAGACCGAGGCCATGGCCGACGGTTCCGATGCGATTGCGGACTGGCCGCTGCTGAACGCGCTCACCGCCGCCTCATCCGGCGCCACCTGGGTCTCCATCCACCACGGCGGCGGCGTTGGCATCGGCCGCTCCATCCACGCCGGCCAGGTCTCCGTGGCCGACGGCACCGACCTGGCCGCAGCGAAGCTGGAGGTCCTGCTGACCAACGACCCCGGCATGGGCATCATCCGCCACGCCGACGCCGGTTACGGCCGCGCCGCCGAGGTCGCCCGCGAGCGCGGGGTGCGCATCCCGATGGCGGAGCACTAGGGTATGGGCACCGTAACGCAGCTGCTGGCCGCCATCGCCGACACCGGCCGCGACCGTCGCCGGGGCGGTTACAGCCGAGCCGCATACACCAGCGCGGACCGGGAGCTGCGCGAGTGGTTCACCGCCGAGGCCGCCGCGCGCGGCCTGGCCGTGGAAACGGACGCCAACGGCATCCTGTGGGCGTGGTGGGACCTGTACGACGGAGGGACCCGCCGGCCGGAGTCCTCCCGCCGCGGCGCGCTGGTCACCGGCTCGCACCTGGACTCGGTCCCCGGGGGCGGAGCGTTCGACGGGCCGCTGGGGGTAGCCTCCGCACTGGCCGCCGTCGACCGGCTCCGGGCCCGTGAGGTCTCCGGGGCGCTGGTGCGCAACCGGGCCCTGGCCGTGGCCGTGTTCCCTGAGGAGGAGGGCAGCCGTTTCGGCGTGGCCTGCCTGGGCTCGCGCCTGCTCGCCGGGGCCATCGACCCGGCCCGGGCGCTGAACCTGCGCGACGCCGACGGGAACACCTTCGCCGACGTTTCCCGCGCCCACGGCCTGGACCCGGACCGGATGGGACTGGACGAAACCGCGCTGGGACGCGTTGGGGACTTCGTGGAACTGCACGTGGAACAGGGCCGCGCCCTGGGCTCCCCGGAATTCGCCGGCCACGGGGAACACCCCGGGCCCGCCGTCGCCGTCGGCTCCTCGGTGCTCGGCCACGGCCGCTGGCGGCTGACCGTGACCGGGCAGGGCAACCACGCCGGCACCACCCTGATGGAGGACCGCGCCGATCCGATGGTCGCCGCAGCGCAGATCGTGCTGGCGGTGCGCAAGCTCGCCGCCGCCGTTCCGGGGGCGCGGGCAACGGTCGGGCGGCTGGAACCGGTCCCCGGCGGCACCAACGTCATCGCCTCCCGGGTGGACCTCTGGCTGGACGTCCGCCACCCGGAGGACGCGACCGTCGCGGACCTCGTCGAGCGCCTCCACGGCCAGGCCCAGAAGATCGCCGCCTTCGAGGGCTGCGCGGCCCGATTGCTCGAGGAATCCTCCAGCGGAACCGTGCACTTCGATGCCGCCCTGGCCCGTTCGCTGGAGCACTCGGTCCGGCGCACCGTTCCCGGCGCGCCGGCGCTGGCCACCGGGGCCGGGCACGACGCCGGCGTGCTGGCCTCCGTGGTGCCCACCGGCATGCTCTTCGTGCGCAACCCCACCGGCATCAGCCATTCGCCGGAGGAGCACGTCGAGGACGGGGACGCCGAGGCCGGGGTGGACGCGCTGGCGGACGCGCTCGAGGACCTGCTGTGAGCGCGGCGGGCCTGCTCCGTGTCCCGGGCCCGGTCAACGCCCATTCGCACGCCTTCCACCGGATCCTGCGCGGGCGCACCCACGGGGGCGCGGCCGGCGGCGACGGATCCTTCCGGGCAGATTCGTTCTGGACCTGGCGGGACCAGATGTACGCGGCCGCCGGGCGGCTGGACCCCGAGGGCTATGAACGGCTCGCCACCGCCGTGTTCGCCGAGATGGCGGTCGCCGGGTGGACCGCGGTGGGGGAGTTCCACTACCTGCACCACGGCCCCGGCGGGATCCCCTACGGAACCGGTTCCGCCGGAGGAGCTACCCGAACCGGAGGGGCTTCCCGACCCGGCGGGCACTGGCCCGAGCACGCCATGGAGCGCGCCCTGGCCCGTGCGGCCAGGGCGGCCGGGATCCGGCTGGTCCTGCTGGACACCTGCTACCTGCGCGGCGGGCTGGACACCGCCGGCGCCCCCCTGCCGCTGAGCCCCACCCAGGCCCGCTTCTGCGACGGCGACGCCGCCGGCTGGCTGGCCCGGCTCGCCTCGCTGCGCGCCGCGCTCGAGGAGGAAAACGGGGCGGAGGAAAACGGCGGGGGGGAGGGCGGCGGGGGACTGGTGAGCCTGGGTGCCGCCATCCACTCGGTGCGCGCGGTGGGCGAGGAGGACCTGGCCGCCATTGCCTCCGGGCTCGACCGTGTCCTCGGCGCGGACGCCCCCCTGCACGTGCACCTGTCCGAACAGCCCGCCGAGAACACGGCCTGCCTGGCCGCCACCGGAACCACCCCCGCCGGCCTGCTGGCCCGCCACGGGCTGCTCTCCCCGCGGCTGTCCGTGGTCCACGCCACCCACCTCACCGGGGAAGACATCGCCGCGCTGGGCGCGGCGCGGGCGACCGTCGTCATGTGCCCCAGCACCGAGGCGGACCTGGCCGACGGGATCGGCCCGGCCCGCGAGCTGGCCGACGCCGGTGCCACCATCGCCCTGGGCAGCGACCAGCACGCCGTCGTCGACCCCTACCTGGAGATGCGCGCGCTCGAGCACGGCGAACGCCTGCGCAGCGGGATCCGCGGCCGCTTTGCCCCGGCCGAGCTGGCCGCCGCCGTCCGGGAGGGGGGCCTGCGCAGCCTGGGCCTGCTCCGCGCGGACGGGACCGCCCCCAACGGCGACCATCTGCTGGTGCGCACCGGCAGCGTCCGCACCGCGGGTGCCCGGCCCGGCCAGCTGCCGCTTACCGCCACCGCGGCGGACGTGGCCGCCGTCGTCGTCAACGGCGTTACGGTCGCCCGCGACGGCCTCCACACCCGGCTCGGCGACCCGGCCGAGCTGTATGCCGCCTTCCTCGCCGAGTATCCGGAGTACGCATGAACAGCACCCTGGTCACCAACATTGCCGAACTGCACACCGTCGACGCCGAGGCCCGCGTGCTGCGCGGTGCGGCGCTGGTGATGGAGGGGGAGCGGATCGCCTGGATCGGAGACGCCGCGGCGGCTCCGGCCGCGGACACGGTGCACGACGCCGGCGGCCGTGCCGCACTGCCGGGCTGGGTGGACTCCCACACGCACCTGGTCTTCGCGGGGGACCGCACCGCCGAATTCGAGGCCCGCATGGCGGGCCAGGCGTATGCGGCCGGAGGGATCGCGACCACCGTCGCCGCGACCCGGCAGGCCGGGGACTACGAGTTGACCCGGCTGCTGCTGGGCCGGGCCGCCGAGGCCGCCCGCGGCGGCACCACCTACCTGGAAACCAAGACCGGCTACGGGCTGGACGTGGAGGAGGAGGCCCGGCACGCCCGGATTGCCTCCACCGTCGCCGACGAGGTCACCTACCTGGGCGCGCACCTGGTCCCCGCAGGCGCGGACCCGGAGGAGTACACGGACCTGGTCTGCGGGGAGATGCTGGAGCGGGTCCGCCCGTACGTGCGCTGGGCCGACGTCTTCTGCGAGCGCGGGGCGTTCACCGCAGAGCAGGCCCGGCGCGTGCTCCGGGCCTGCGGCGAGGCGGGACTGGGCCTGCGCGTGCACGGCAACCAGCTGGGTCCGGGCGCCGGCGTGCAGCTGGCGGTGGAGTTCGGTGCGGCCAGCGTGGACCACGTGAACCACCTCCAGGACGCGGACGTGGAAGCGCTCGCCGGGACGTGGGGCAGCTGGGACGCCACCGTGCGCACCGGGAACCCGGGCACCGTGGCGACCTGCCTGCCGGCCTGCGACCTCTCCACCCGCCAGCCGCTGGCCCCGGCGCGCCTGCTGCTGGATGCGGGCGTGGAGGTCGCGCTGGCCTCCAACTGCAACCCCGGCACCAGCTACACCTCCTCGATGGCCTTTTGCGTCACTACCGCGGTGCTGCAGATGGGACTGTCCGTGGCCGAGGCGGTGCGCGCGGCCACGTTCGGCGGGGCGCTGGCGCTGCGCCGGCACGCCGGCCTGGACGCCGACGGCCGGCGCGCGGTGGGCAGCCTCGCCGTCGGGCACCGCGCCGACGTGCAACTGCTCAACGCTCCCAGTCCCACGCACCTGGCCTACCGGCCGGGCATGCCGCTGACCGGCGCCGTATGGCGCAAGGGCGTGGCGGTGGCCCGATAGGAGGTGTTCCCGTGTCGGTGCCAGGCTCGAATGACAGGACCCCGATAACGCCCGGCCAATTTTCCTGGCTGAGGCGGCCGGGTCCACGGGCTGCCAGGATCTGGCCGAACAGGCCGATGCCGGTGGGAGGCGCTGGCCGCCCGCTTCACGGAAGGTGCCGGCGTCGAGCTGGAGTATCAGGCGGACACCGAGGGCGGACAGAGCGGCGCGCCGGTTTTCGCGTGGTTCAGCGGATCCCTCCATGTCGTGGGCACCCACTCCGGCGGCGAGAACAACTTCGGGGAACCTCGCCAGAACGTCGCTGCCGGCGGCAGCGCACTGGCGAACCTGCTGCACTGGGCACGCAACACTCGGCCGCAGCCCCAGGTGGAGCATCTGCTGCCGGTATGCGGGCTGGGGCTGGAGTTCTCGCACCGGCAATCCGGGTGCAGGCAGGCAAAGGGGTTCTCTCTCTTGACGGTCTCCAACTCCCACCGGGCCAGCCTCGGAGGGCGTGGACCTTGCCTCCTCATGCGCCTGCTTCAGCTGGGTCCTGAGCACACCCAGAACCTTTTCCTGATCTTCTGTCACGCCGTTGTTCTCCGGCTGCATCAGGCACCTTCCTCGGATCAGTTCCCGGTGCGGGGAGGTCACCGACGGCGCCAGGGCGCGGGCTGGATCCGGGAAAGAGATTCTGCTGGACTGGGCACATGGCCACCCCACTGCCCGAACTGCTGGTTCCCGATGCTGCCGCCTGGCGCGCCTGGCTTGAGGAACACCATGCCGGCAGCCCCGGTGTGTGGTTGGTTCTGCACAAGAAGGGCGGCACCGCCACCACCCTGGCCTACGAGGACGCGGTGCTGGAGGCGTTGTGCTTCGGGTGGATCGATGGGCAGCTGTCCGGCAGGGACGGGGGCACCTACCGACTGCGCTTCACGCCCCGCACCCGGTCCGGCAGGTGGTCCGCAAAGAACGTGGAGCGGGTGGAAAGGCTGTCGGCGGAGGGGCTGATGCGTCCCGAAGGCGTGGCGGCGGTCGAGGCTGCGAAGGCTGACGGCCGCTGGGAGGCGGCCTACGCCGGGTCCTCGGCGGCCGAACCGCCGCCGGAATTCCTTGACGCACTGGATGCCGTCCCGTCGGCACGAGAGGCCTATGGGCGGTTAAACGCGGCCAACCGGTATGCGATCTACTACCGGCTGCACGCCGTCAAAAAGGCTCAGACCCGGGAACGGAAGATCGGCGAGTTCGTGCGCATGCTGGCTGCCGGGCAGGCACCCTACGCGCAGGCCGGGTTCGAGGTTGCCCGCAGCGACCGGCCGTAGGGCCGCGCCGGCGGCCTTCGTCTGGGCCGGCAGGGTCTGGGTGCCGCCGGCAATCCGCCGGTTCGGCAGCGTCAAATGGCGGGGATCGGGGCCGCGGTGCAATTCGCGCCGGCCTGCGCGTGGTAGACAGGAGACATGGCTAATACCGCATTCCGGGGTACCCCCGTCCAGACCATTGGCGACCTGCCCGCGCAGGGCGCCGCAGCCCCCGACTTCACGCTGACCGGTGCAGACCTGTCCGACGTGGCCAGCGCCGAGCTTTCCGGGCGCCGGGTGGTGCTCAATATCTTCCCGAGCATCGACACCGGCGTCTGCGCCGCCAGCGTGCGCAAGTTCAACGAACTGGCCGCCGGCCTGGAGGATGCAACCGTCGTGTGCGTCTCCGCCGACCTGCCGTT
Organism: Zafaria cholistanensis; assembly: GCF_008580665.1. Lineage (GTDB taxonomy): Bacteria > Actinomycetota > Actinomycetes > Actinomycetales > Micrococcaceae > Zafaria > Zafaria cholistanensis. The sequence continues at coordinate 121,165 of NZ_BKDJ01000004.1, read as the reverse complement.
CGCGCTGGGCCGCTTCTGCGGCGCCGAGGGCATCGAGAACGTCGTCGCCGCCTCCACCTTCCGCTCCAGCTTCGGCGAGGACTATGGCGTAAAGATGGCCGACGGTCCGCTCGCCGGGCTGAACGCCCGCTCCGTGGTGGTGGTCGACACCGACGGCACCGTCCTGCACTCCGAACTGGTTCCGGAGATCGGCCAGGAACCGGACTACAACGCCGCGCTCGCCGCACTGAACTAGCCCCGGCCTCCCGGGCCCGACGCCGTCCGGATTCCGCGCCGTCCGGGTTTCCGTGCCTTGGCCCCGCCATGTCACGGAACCCGGACGGCGTTTTCCGTCCCAAGCGGCGTTTTCCGGGCCGGGCCACCCGGAAAGCCGCCGCCCGGGCGTGGTGGAAAGCGCGCTGGAAAGGGGGTCCTTCCCGGTCACCCGGACCGTTTGGCTAGGATCGGGCGCATGAGCAGTGCAGATCCCGGCGCGCACCCCAGTGCAGGTCCCGGCGCGGATCCCGGCGCGGATCCCGGCGCGAATTTCCCGGACGCCCGCGCGCCGGGGCCGGGCTCACCGGCGCGGACGGTGCCGTCCGTCCCCCCGTCCCGAAGGTTCCTGTGGGCCGAGGTCGGGTTGGTGCTGGGGCTGTCCCTGGGCCAGTCCGCGGCGTATTCGGTGGTGAGCCTGCTGGACAAGGCCACGCGCGCGCCGCTGGCCGGGCAGACGACCACCCTGAACAACAGCCTCAATCCCCGCGAGTACTTCGACCTCGCGTACCAGCTGCTGGACATCTTCTTCGCCCTGGTGCCGGTTGTGCTGGTGTTCTTCCTGCTCCGGCAGGTCCCCGGCGGGAATCCGTTCCGCCGGCTCGGGCTGGACGCCCGCCGCCCGTGGCGCGACGCCGGGCTGGGCGTTGGGTTGTTCGCGGCGATGGGCGCGGGAACGCTGGGGGTGTACGCGGCCGGGCGGGCGCTGGGCGTCACCACGGCGATCGTCCCGGCGGCGCTGGACCCGTACTGGTGGACGGTGCCGGTCCTGCTGCTCTCGGCGGTGCGCCACGGGATCCTCGAGGAGGTGATCGTGGTCGGGTACCTGTTCGAACGGCTGCCCCGCCTGGGCTGGGGAACCTGGCAGGTGCTGGTCGCCAGCGCCGTCCTGCGCGGCAGCTACCACCTTTACCAGGGGGTCGGCCCGTTCCTGGGCAACTTCGCGATGGGCCTGGTGTTCGGATGGGTGTACCTGAAGACCCGGCGGGTAATGCCGCTGGTGATCGCGCACGCCCTGCTGGATGCGGCGGGGTTCGTGGGCTTCGCCCTCTTTGGCCCGGCCATTGGCCTGGGCACCTGAACTCCCGGTACGGGGGCTTCCGGCGCAGGGGTACCGGCCCTGCGCCGGAACCGGGGGACGCGGGAGGCGGGGGACCAGCGCCGTGCAAGGGCGCCCCCAAGACGACGACGGCGGCACCCGGGTGGGTGCCGCCGTCGTGCTGCCGGAAGATGCTGTGGTGCAGGCCAGGTGCTGTGATGCAGGTGGTGATGGTGTGCAGGCGGCGCTGTTGCGGTGCCTGTGTGTGGGGGAGTGGCCGCCGGCCTAAAGCTCGACCTCGCCCTTGGGAGTCGTGAAGGTGACGCAGAGGATGCCCGGGTTCCCGTTGGGGGACTGCCACACGACCTCCACGTCGCCCACCGGGGACTGCTCGGGCTGGCCCAGCCAGTCGCGGACACGGTCCCGGGACCCGGCGATGGTGATCTTGGAGATCCGGCCCTTCGGGTCCAGCGCCTTGGACGGGTGCAGGTCCTCGGTGCCCTCGTCCCAGCGCAGCATGTAGGGGACCTGCGGGTCGGCGATCAGGCCGTTGATGCCGATCTGCTGCCAGGTCAATTCACGACCGTCGGGGAACTTCCGGTTGCCCGGCACGGACTGGCGGCCCAGCCGCTCCTCGAACGGGGCAAGGTCGTCCACCGCAACGCACCACCCCATCCAGCCCCCGCCCAGTTCAGAGCGGGCCCGCACGGCCTGCCCGAAGGGCGCTTTGTCCGAGGCCGGGTGGTTGAGCACCTCCACGACCTCCAGGTATTGGCCGTTCTGCAATGGAAAAATGACGTTTCGAGTGCCGAAGCGCGGATGGACTCCGCCCTTGACGTACTCGAGCCCCAAGGTCTCGCCGATGCGGGCGGCTGTGGCAGCCAACCCGTCGGGACCGCACGCGTAAGAAACATGGTCCAGCCTCATCATGGGCCCATCATGGCACTTTGTGATTCACGTCTCGACTTAGGTATTCCTAACGTGCGCCCGGACCCCAGACGGGGTAGTGGGGCCCGGCGGAGGGTTGACACAAGCGGACACATAGTTGCGGGACCGGCGGGGCTTCGCAAGACTTGGAACCAAGGTCATGAGTGCCAGCGCTAAACCCCGGTTTGCTGGCCGGCAACCCTCCACTCGCGGTGGGGTGCCCCGGGTGAAGACCAGGCCCCGTGCCAGCAGGACACGGGACAAGCGCGGGTCACATCCCGGCGGAGGCACGGCCCGTGCTTCCGCGCAGCCGGGGAGGACCCCCAGTCAGAGGGGAAGAAACATGTCGAGCAACACTTGGTCTTTCGAAACCCGCCAGATCCACGCCGGGCAGGTTCCCGACGGAGCCACCGGGGCGCGGGCCCTGCCGATCTACCAGACCACCTCCTTCGTGTTCCCCAGCGCGGAAAGCGCTGCCGCCCGCTTCGCGCTGCAGGAACTGGCGCCGATCTACACCCGCATCGGCAACCCCACCCAGGAGGCCGTGGAGAACCGCATCGCCGACCTCGAAGGCGGCGTGGGGGCGCTGCTGCTGGCCTCCGGCCAGGCGGCCACCACCTTCGCGATCCTGAACGTGGCCGAGGCCGGCGACCACATCGTCGCCAGCCCCAGCCTGTACGGCGGGACCCAGAACCTGTTCAAGCACACCCTCCGCAAGCTGGGCATCGAGGCCACTTTCGTGGCCGACCCCGACGACCTGGGGCAGTGGCGCGCGGCCGTGCGTCCGAACACCAAGGCATTCTTTGGCGAGGTCGTTTCCAATCCGCGCCAGGACGTGCTGGACATCGAGGGTGTCAGCGCCGCCGCCCATGAGGCCGGCGTTCCGCTGATCGTGGACAACACCCTGGCCACCCCGTACCTGATCCGGCCCATCGAATGGGGCGCGGACGTCGTGGTGCACTCGGCCACCAAGTACCTCGGCGGCCACGGCACGGCGATCGCGGGAGTCATCGTGGACTCCGGACGGTTCGACTACGGGCGGGACCCGCAGCGTTTCCCGGGCTTCAACACCCCGGACGAATCCTACAACGGCCTGGTCTTCGCCCGCGACCTGGGAGTGGACGGAATCCTCGGGGCCAACCTCGCCTACATCCTCAAGGCCCGCGTGCAGCTGCTGCGCGACCTCGGCTCCTCCGTGGCGCCGCTGAACGCGTTCCTGATCGGCCAGGGCCTGGAAACCCTGAGCCTGCGGGTGGAGCGCCATGTCGCCAACGCCCTGAAGGTCGCCGAATGGCTCGAGGCCCACCCGCAGGTGAGGTCGGTGGCCTATGCAGGCCTGCCCTCCAGCCCATGGTTCGAGCGCGGCCGCAAGTACGGCCCGCGCGGCACCGGCGCCATCGTGGCCTTTGAACTCGACGGCGGAGCCGCCGCCGGGCAGGCGTTCGTGGATGCCCTGGAACTGCACTCGCACGTGGCGAACGTCGGCGACGTGCGGTCCCTGGTGATCCACCCATGGTCCACCACCCACGCGCAGCTCACCGACGCCGAGCGGGCAGCGGCCGGGGTCAGCCCGGGCCTGGTCCGGCTGGCGGTGGGCATCGAACACATTGACGACATCATTGCGGATCTTGAAGGCGGCTTCCGGCAGGCCGCCAAGGAACCGGGATCCGCCCTCCAGGCGGTGAAGTGAGCATCGATTTCGACGTAACCTCCGGGCAGACGGAGTGGCGGCACGCCGTGGGGCATGGGCCCGACGGCGTGCTCCGCCAATTCCGGACGGGTCCGTACTCCTTCGAGACCGGGGGCTACCTCCCGGAAATTGTGATCGGGTACGAGACCTGGGGAGAGCTCAACCGGGACGGGTCCAACGCCGTCCTGCTGGAGCACGCCCTGACCGGTGACACCCACGTGGCCCGGGGCGACAGCGACACCCCGGGCTGGTGGGACGGATTCGTGGGACCCGGCAAGACGATCGACACCGACCGGTTCTTCGTCGTCGCGCCAAACATCCTGGGCGGCTGCTACGGCACCACCGGCCCGTCCACCCCGGACCAGGCGGGCCGTCCCCTCGGTTCCCGCTTTCCGTTCACCACGATCCGCGATGGCGTCCGCGTCGAGGCCCGCCTCGCCGACGCCCTGGGGATCCGGCGGTGGCACACCGTGATCGGTGGCTCCATGGGAGGGGCGCGCGCCCTTGAATGGGCAGCCGAGTTCCCGGACCGGGTGGGCAACTGCGTGGTCATCGCCGCCTGCGCCGAATCCACCGCGGAGCAGATTGCGTTCGCGCAGATCCAGACCCAGTCGATCCGGCTGGACCCGCAGTTCCGCGGCGGGGATTATTACGGCGCCACCGGCCCCGACGGCACGCCCGCGCCCGGGCCGGTCGAGGGGCTCGGCATCGCCCGGCGCCTCGCCCACATCACCTACCGCTCCGAACCGGAGATGGACCTGCGTTTCGGACGCCAGGCGCAGCATGCGGAGGACCCGTTCGGTTCCGCCGGTTACGACCGCGGCCGCTACCAGGTGGAAAGCTACCTGGACCACCAGGCCTCCAAGCTGGTGGGCCGCTTCGACGCCAACAGCTACATCGTCCTCACCGAGGCCCTGATGTCCCACGACGTCGGCCGCGGCAGGGGCGGCGCGCAGGCCGCGCTGTCCAGGCTCTCCGGCGTGCGGTTTTTCGTCGCCGCGGTGGACAGCGACCGCCTCTACTGGCCCGAGCAGTCCGAGCGCCTGGCCCGCCTGCTGCCGTCCACCCCGCCGGTCCACTACATCACCTCGCCGATCGGCCACGACGGCTTCCTCACCGACATCGAGCAGCTCGACGGGGCCCTCCGGGCCGAAATCTTCACCTAGACCTAGACCTAGACCTAGACCTAGACCTGGACCTGGACTCGGACCTGGGCCGGGACTAGTTCCGGCGGCGCGGCGGCGGACGGGCCCGGAACACCCCTGGCCCGGAACACCACTGGTCAGGGGGTGGTCCGGCACCTTACAGTGGGTGCAGTGGGCCCCCACGCGGGGGGCGGGACAGGGCCCGGCGCGGCCCGCATCGACCCGCCGGGCCGCTAGGCAGGGGGAACCCATGGGGTTGCAGGAGCACCTTCTCAGGGGGATCAGGGCCCGCCGGGTCCCGACGGACCGGCTGATCGCCAATGTGCTCGAACGTGGCGGCGACGACCCGGACGGCATGCCCGTAGTCTTCGTCCATGGAAACCTGTCCTCCTCGCTGGTGTGGCAGGACGCGATGCTGGCCCTGCCCGGTCCCTGCCGCGCCCTCGCGGTGGACCTGCGGGGGTTTGGCGGATCGGACACCGCCCCGGTGGACGCGACCCGCGGGGTGCGCGACTTCAGCGATGACCTCGCGGAGGTCCTCCTTGCCCTGGGCGTCGAGGCGCCGCACCTGGTGGGCTGGGACCTGGGCGGAGGAGTGGCGATGCAGTACGTTTTGGACCATGCCGTCTCCACCCTGTCCCTGGTGGCCCCGGTTTCCCCCTACGGCTTCGGCGGCACCGCGGGTCCCGAAGGGCGGCGGCTGACGGAGGACGATGCCGGCACGGGCGCCGGGGGCGTGAACCCGGACTTCGTCGCGCGGCTGGCCGCCGGCGACCACACCGAGGAGGCGCCCACCTCTCCGCGGGCCGTCTACCGCACCCTCTACGTCCATGCCGGCTTTTCCTCCGGGCGGGAGGATGCGTGGCTTGAGGCCATGCTTTCCACCGCTACCGGAGAGGCCAACTATCCGGGCGATTCGAGGCCCTCGGAGCATTGGCCGGGCTTCGCCCCCGGCAACCGCGGGGTGCTCAATGCGCTGGCCCCGGCACACTTTAACGTCTCCCCGATCGTGGAGGTGGAACCGAAGCCGCCGATCCTGTGGATCCACGGCGACTCGGACGCCGTCGTCTCCGATGCCTCGCTCCTCGACATCAACCAGCTGGGCAGGCTCGGGGTTGCCGAAGGCTGGCCGGGGGAGGAGGAGGCGCCGCCACAGCCCATGGTGGCCCAGACCCGCGCCGTTCTCTCCCGCTACCGGGAACGCGGCGGGGCCGTGCGTGAGGTCCTGTTGCCCGGATGCGGCCATTCGCCGCACCTGGAGTTCCCCGAGGACTTCCTGGTGGCGCTGCTGTTCCACCTTGGATTGCACTAGCCGGGGCACCGGCCCCCCAAGGTTTATCCTTCAACTAACGGTGTGGTTGAATTGTGGGCATGTCTCAGACTCCCTGGAATCCCGTCGTTCTCTGGTCCCGCCCCGAAGCAGCACGGGCCGGCACCCCGCTGCTGGTCATGTTCCACGGCTACCTCTCCAACGAGCAGGACCTCATGGGGCTGGCCCCGCTGCTGCCCCAGGAATTCACCCTCGCCTCGGTCCGCGCCCCGCAGCCCCTGGGCCCCGGCCACACCTGGTTCCCGCTGATGCACGAACCGGACTTCTCCGTGGAGAAGGTCACCGCCTCCGTGGGGGACGTCTGGGCCTGGCTGGACACCGTCAAGGGCAACCACTCCTCGGTCACCCTGCTGGGGTTCTCCATGGGCATGGCCGTGGCCACCTCGGCCCTGCGCCACCGCCCGGCGGAGGTTGCCGCTGTGGTGGGCCTGTCCGGTTTCGTGATCCCCTCCGGAGGCAACCCGTTCTTCGACGACGAGGCCACCAAGGCACTCCGTCCGCCGGTCTTCTGGGGGCGCGGTGACGCCGACTTCGTGATCACCCCGGACAAGGTGGCCTTCACCCACCAGTGGCTGGACGGGCATGCGTCCGCCACCAAGGCCGAATACCCCGGCATGCAGCACAACATCAACCAGGAGGAGATGGAGGACGTCCGCTCCTTCCTGCGCGAACACGTCCTGGGACGCGCGCAGGTCCTGGACGGGGCGGCGACGCCGGACAGCTAGCGGGACCGGCAGGTGCCCGGCCGGGCGGTTCCCGCCGCCCGGCGCAGGGCACGCCTATTGGGCCTCGACCACCACGGACTCGCCGTTGACCTCAACGGTGTCGCCCGGGCGGACCTGGCGCCCGCGGCGGGTCTCGATCTCGCCATTGACCTTCACCAGGCCGTTCTCGATGAACTCCTTGGCCTGGATGCCGTCCTCGGCGAGCGAGGCGAGTTTCAGCAACTGTCCCAAGCGGATGGACTCGTCGCGGATCTGGATGGGGAACGGTGCACTCATGCCCCCCATCATCCGCCAGCCGCGGCCCGCCTCCCAATTCCGGCTGGTGTTCCAAGCCCGCCACCCTGCCGGACTTCCCGACTTTCGGGCTTCCCCACTTTCGGTGTGGGCGCCGGCCCGCGCGTCCCGGGGGTGCCCCCCGCAGGGTGTATAGATGGAAGGGCAGGTCCCGCGGTCGCGGGTCGCCCCCGAGGAAGGATCCGTCGTGAAGCCGCGCCCGCCCGCCGCCGCCGCACTGCCAGCCGCCGCACTGCCAGCCGCCGCATTGCCAGCCGCCGTTGCCGCCTCCCGGCGTACCGGCTCGCGCCCGCACCCGCACCCGCCGCAGGCCTGATCCATGGCCTCCACCACGAAGATTCCGCTGCCCCTGGGGATCGCCCTGGGACTGGTTGCCGGCATCGCCATACCGGGCCAGTCCCGGATCAACGGGCAGCTTGCGCTGGAGATGGGGGACGGCCTGGGTGCGGCCCTGCTGAGCTTCAGCGTGGGCCTGGTCCTGATGGCCGTCCTCTCCCTGGCCCTGCGCCGGGGCCGCTCGGGGCTGGCGCAGCTGCGCCACGCCGTGCGCGAGCGCCGCTTCCCGCTCTGGTATATGGCCGCCGGCTGCGTCGGCGCCTACTTCGTCCTGGGCCAGGGGTTCGCGGCCCCGTTCACCGGGCTGGCCCTGTTCACGGTCGCCAACGTCACCGGACTCACCGTCAGCGGGCTGCTGGTGGACCGGCTCGGCATCGGCCCGGGCGGGCGCAAGGACATTACCGGCATCCGTATCATCGGTTCCGTGCTCACCGTCGGGGCCGTCGTGTGGACCGTTTCCCCGCGCATGGGCGGGGAAGCCGGGGACGGCCCCCAGGGCCTGCTGCTGCTTCTGCTGCCGCTGACGGCCGGGTTCCTGATGAGTTTCCAGCAGGCCATGAACGGCACCGCCACCGTGCACTACGGCACCCCCCTCACCGCCACCCTGGTCAACTTCCTCGCCGGCTGGATCGTGCTGCTGGCCGCGTGGCTGGCCCTCGTCGCGCCCGCCGGGTGGCCCCGGGCCCTGCCGGATGCCTGGTGGTACTACCTGGGCGGGCCGTTGGGGTGCATTTTCATCGGGCTCGGGGCGGTCGTGGTCCGCCACTTGGGGGTGCTGCTGGCGGGGCTGTCCATGGTTTCCGGGCAGCTGCTCGGTTCGCTGGCGCTGGACCTGGTGTTCCCCGCGCCCGGCAGCGTGGTCACCGGGGTCACGGTGCTGGGGACCGCGCTGACGCTGCTTGCCGTCTCCGTCGCCGCGCTGCCGGCCGCCGCACGGATGCCGTGGGAGCGCCGGTAGGCCCCGGATCCGGCCGGCCCGTCACCGGGGTGCTGCTTGCCGCAGGGCCGGGAACGCGGCTGGGCCGCGGCCCGAAGGCCCTGCTGGCCAGCCGGGGCGTCCCGCTGGTGTCCAGGCTGGTGGACGAGTTGCGCGCCGGAGGGTGCGCCGGCGTCGTCGTGGTGCTGGGGGCGCGGGCCGCCCGGGTGCGCGCCGAGGCCGACCTTGCCGGCTGCACCATCGTGGAGAATCCGCTCTGGTCCGAGGGCATGGGCGGCTCGTTCCGCACCGGCATTGGGGCGGTCCCCACCGGACGCGACGTGCTGGTGGCGCTGGTGGACCAGCCGGGCCTGGACCGCGCGATGGTCCGGCGGCTGCTGCAGGCCCACGTGCCCGGCCGGGTGACCGCCGCCGGATTTGCCGGCGGCACCGAAGGCCTGCGCCGGGGCCACCCCGTCCTGTTCGCCGCGGACGCGGCGCGGACCGCAGCGGCGGCGGCGGAGGGCGACGCCGGAGCGCGGGGCTGGCTGGCACGGAACCCGGGGATCGTGGACCTGGTGGACTGCTCGGACCTGTCCGACGGCGGGGACGTCGACACCGCCGCGGACCTGTGGAGGCTGGGCTAGCTGCCAGGCCCCGTGCGCATCCGCCCGCACACCCGCCCGCACACCCGTCCGCACACCCGTCCGCACACCCGTCCGCACACCCGCCCGGGCACCCCCCCGCGTACCGCCCCCGGCGGGTTGATTCAGCGGCCGGGAACTACGCCCTGGCGTGGCGGTGTCCAATGCCCGCGCACACCAGGCATACCGCCGCCGCGGCAACCAGGCCCGCACCCAAATGGACGTTCAGCAGCACGGCTCCAACGCCCGCGCCCGCCAGGATCAGCACCACGGCCAGGACGCGCCGCCCCCACAGGTCGCCGCGGCCGCCGGCCAGGCGCGAATCCATGGACAGGCCGGTGATGGTGGAGGTGACCACCACGGTGGTGACGTCCTTGACCCCGAGCGCGCGGGCGGCGGCGGCCTGCAGGCCCATGACCGCCCCCAGAAGGGTGGTGACGGAGAGCAGCGCAGGCTCCGGAGGATCATGCCAGACCATGAGGCCCAGGCCCAGGGCCAGCACCACCGCTCCCACGGCCGCGAGCAGCCAGGTGGTCGCCCGGGTCCACTCTCCGGTGCGGCCGCGCAGGGCGCGGCCGCCGGCCACGGCGCCGGCCATGAACGCAACAAGCGCCAGGACCGGACCCAGTACAGGCAGGTCGTCGGCGCCGGCCAGGCCCATGCCGAGGATCACGACGTTGCCGGTCATGTTCGCGGTGAACACCCGGTCCAGTCCCAGGTAGCCCACGGCGTCGATGATGCCGGTGGAAAAGGTCAGGGCCAGCATCAACTGAAGATGGAGGCGGGGCAGGTCGCGCACGCGGCGCCGGGGAACGGAAATAGTTTCAGTCACCGTTTCATCGTAGGGTTGCTGATGAAACATTCATTGCACCGTTTCGTAACAGCCACGTAAAACATCCTCCCTAGGCTGGCGGGCAACCGAAGGAGAACCGATGACCACCATCCTGCAGCCGGGGGAACACCTTCCCGCCGGGGCCCCCTACCTGCCCTCCGCCGCAGGCAACGTGCTGTGGGGCAGGCTGCCGTGCGCGGCCGACGCCCCCGTGCTCAAGCTCGAGCCCGGCACCGAGGCGGTCATCGACACCATCAGCCACGAGGGCATCCTCGAGGACCAGGGCCGCGACCCGCGCGCCTTCTTCGCCACCCACGGGGTGGACGGGGAACAGGTGCTGCGCGACGCCGTGGCGCTCGCCGCCGGCGACTGTGCCCGCGACCCGGGCACCGACGGCCCGCACGTGGTCACCGGCCCCATCCACGTCGCCGGCGCCCGTCCTGGGGACCTGCTCAAGATCACCGTCGCGGGGCTGGAGCGGCGCGTGCCCTACGGCGTTGTCTCCAACCGGCACGGCCGCGGCGCGCTGCCCGGGGAGTATCCGCGCGGGCCCGGCAATGTCAGCGTCTTCGCCGGCGTCGAAGACACCCCGCGCGGGGCCTGCGGCACCATGGCCCCGTTCGCCGGCGCCGGGCGCAGCATCCGCTTCCCGCTGCGCCCGTTCCTGGGCACCATGGGCGTCGCCGTTGACGCGGACACCCGCCCGCACTCGGTTCCCCCGGGGCGGCACGGGGGCAACATCGACATCAACCTCATGGTCGAGGGCGCCTCGCTGTACCTGCCGGTGCAGGTCGAGGGCGCGCTGGCCTATGTCGGGGACCCGCACTTCGCCCAAGGCGACGGGGAAGTGGCCCTCACCGCGATGGAGGCGAGCCTGCGCGCCCGGCTCCGGTTCGACGTCGTGCCGCGCGAGGACGCGCTGCGGCTCTTCGGTGACCAGCTGGGCCCCGTGGCCGAGACCGCCGACTACCTGGTGCCCACCGGCATGGACGAGGACCTGGACCTGGCCGTGCAGGATTGCGTGCGCGCGGCGGTGGCGCTGCTGCAGGCACGCTGGGGACTGGATGCCGAGCATGCCTACGCCTACCTGAGCGCGGCGACGGACTTCAACATCTCCCAAGTGGTGGATTTGGTGAAGGGCGTGCATGCACGCATCCGCATCGAGGACTTCGCGGAGGTGGCCAAGTGAGCGCCGTCCACCCGCGCCCGGCCGCGCAGGAGGCGGGAGCCCCCGGCACCCCGACCCCCGGCACCCCGACCCCCGGCACCCCGGCTCCCGGCACCCCGACCCCAAGTACCGCGATCCCCGGCCTGATGGAGGCGTTCTGGGAGTACGAGCGCGCCCTCATGGAGAACGACCTGCCCGCGATGGACGCGCTTTTCGCACCCGGGTCGGACACGATGCGCGGGGACAGCAGCGGCCTGCTGGTGGGCCACGAGGCGATCAGCGGTTTCCGCGGCACCCGCGGCGGCGCCCCGAAGCGGCGGATCGTCGCCACCGAGGTCCGCGCGCTGGGGCCGGAGCATGCGGTGGTCGTCGCCGTCACCGAACTGCTCAGCGGCGGCCGCGGCCAGCAGACCCAGGTTTGGGTGCGGAACGGGGGCACGTGGCAGGTTGCCGTGGCGCACGTGGCTGTCAGCCCGCCGGCCTTTGACCGGCGGGTCTGGCGCGTGGTGGGGGATCCGCTGGTGCCCCCGGCCGCCCCGGGGATCCTGGACGGGGAGACGGTCGCGGTCAAGGACCTCTACGCGGTGGCCGGGCAGCGGGTGGGTGCCGGCAGTCCGGCGCACCTGGCCCAGGCCGTCCCGGAAACCACGACGGCGGCGGCGGTCGCGGCGCTGTTGGGGGCCGGAGCGTCCGTCAAGGGCATGGCCGCGACCGACGAGTTCGCGTACAGCCTGGCCGGAACCAACACGCACTACGGCACCCCGCCGAACCCGAAGGCGCCGTTCCGGATCAGCGGAGGGTCCTCCTCCGGATCCGCGTCGGCAGTGTCGCTGGGGCACGCAAGCATCGGGCTGGGCACGGACACGGGCGGGTCGGTCCGCGTGCCCTCCGCCTACCAGGGGCTGTGGGGGATCCGCACCACGCACGGAGCCGTGTCCACCGAAGGCCTGGTGCCCCTGGCACCCAGCTTCGACACGGTGGGCTGGATGGCCCGGACCCCGGAAGTGCTGGAGGCGGTGGGGCGGGTGCTGCTGCCGGCCGCCGCTCCGGCGGCCGCGTTCCCGGGGCTGCGGCTGGTGCCGGGCCTGCTGGACCTGGCGGATGGCGATGTGGCGGCCGCGATCCGGGCGGCCCTGGACCGGTGGGAAGCGGACGGCCCCGCCGGGCGGATCGAGCCGGCCGGGCCCATCGATCCGGACCGGCACCGGGCGTGGCTGAAGGCGTTCCAGGCCATCCAGGGCCGGGAAGCATGGGCCGCCCATGGGGAGTGGGTTGGGCGGCATGGGGACCGGCTGGCTCCGGATGTGGCCGGGCGGTTCCGGCTGGCGGCGGCCTGCACCGCCGAACAGGAAGCCGCCGCCCGCCAGCTTGCGGCCGAGGCGCGCGCGGCAGTACGCGCCCTGGTGGGCGACGGGATCCTCGTCGTTCCCTCGGCGGCATCCGTGGCACCGCTGGCCAGGGACTCGGCCGCCGGGGGAGAGGCCATCGAGCGCCAGCGCCAGCGCACCCTGCTGCTGACCTGCCTGGCCGGTCTCGCGGGACTGCCGGCGGTGAACGTGCCGCTGGAAACCGCGGAGGGCCTGCCGTGCGGGGTGTCCCTGGTGGGGGCGGCGGGCTCGGATACGGCACTGCTGGCCTGGGCGGGCCGGCTCCCGGGCGCCGCGCCCTGAGCAGCGGCTCCGGGGACGCCTCCGGGCGGCCCGCGCTCAATATTGTTGAACAATCCCGGTTTCTCGTGCATCCTTGAGGAACAGCACGCCACGAGACAGGGACCACCATGCCATTCATCGACCTGAACAGCGACGTCGGAGAATCCTTCGGCAACTGGAGCATGGGCGACGACGCCGCGATCTTCAGGTCCGTCTCCAGCGCCAACGTGGCCTGCGGCTTCCATGCCGGAGACCCCTCGACCATCGCCCGGACGTGCCGCGACGCGGTCGCGGCCGGCGTCGTCATCGGAGCCCACGTGGGCTACCGGGACCTGGCGGGCTTCGGGCGCCGGTTCCTGGGCTGTTCCCCCACCGAACTGGCCGACGACGTCCTGTACCAGATTGGCGCCCTCGAGGCCCTGGCCCGCGCCGCGGGAGGACAGGTGCGCTACGTCAAGCCGCACGGGGCCCTGTACAACGCCATCGTCCACCACCAGGCGCACGCCCAGGCCGTCGTTGACGCGGTGAAGGCGTTCGGGGCGGACCTGCCGCTTTTGCTCCTGCCCGGGTCGGTCGCCCTGGCCAGGGCCGAGGCCGCCGGCCTGCGCGGGGTGGCCGAGGCGTTCGCGGACCGCGCCTACAACCCCGACGGAACCCTGGTCTCCCGCCGCGAGGCCGGAGCGGTGCTGCACGACGCCGCAGAGGTCACCGCCAACATGGTCCGCCTCGCCACGGAGGGCACAATCATTGCCCGTGATGGATCGCGGATCGAGACCTCCGCCGAAAGCATCTGCCTGCACGGGGATACCCCGGGGGCGGTGGCGATGGCGGCCTCCGTGCGTGCCGGCCTGGAGGCCGCCGGCGTCGGCATCCGGAGCTTCGTATGACCCGGCTTCGTATGAGCCACCCTGTCCGCTGGGCCGGAACCCGCTCCCTGCTGGTCGAACTGCCCACGCTGGAGGCCGTGGTGGCCCTGCACGGAGCGCTGGCCGATCACCCGCTGCCGGGCCAGGTGGAAGTGCTTGCCGCCGCCAAGACGGTGCTCGTCCGCTTCGCCTCCCGCGCGGCCGCGCTCTCGGGCCGGGCGGCCATCGACCGCCTCGAGGCCGCCCCGGCACGGGCACGGGCCGGGCGCACGGTGGAGATCGACGTCGTCTACACCGGCGAGGACCTCGCCGAGGTGGGCCGCCTGACCGGCCTGGGCCCCGAGGGCGTGGTCGCCGCACACACCGGCCGGCTGTGGACCGCGGCGTTCGGCGGTTTTGCCCCGGGGTTCAGCTACCTTGCCGGGGGCGATCCCGCCCTGGAAGTCCCGCGCCGGGACACCCCCCGCACCGCAGTCCCCGCCGGCTCCGTGGCCCTTGCCGGGCGGTTTTCGGCGGTCTACCCGCGCCGTTCCCCGGGGGGCTGGCAGCTGATCGGCCATACCGGGCAGCCCATGTGGGACCTCTCCCGCGAATCCCCCGCCCTGGTCATGCCCGGGGACCGGGTCCGCTTCATCGCGGTCCGCGAGGAGATCAGCATCCCGGGGGAGGCGCCCGGGCGGGACGGCGCCGACCGCCCGGCGGAACAGGCTTCCGCCGAACAGGACCCCGCGGCGGGGACCCTGGAGGTCCTCGACGCCGGCCTGCAGTCCCTGGTCCAGGACCTCGGGCGCCCCGGACTGGGGGACCTGGGGGTCAGCGCTTCGGGCGCGGCCGACGCGGCCTCCGCGCGCCAGGCCAACCGCCTGGTCGGGAATGCCCCCGGCGCGGCGGTCATCGAAAACCTGCTCGGCTCACTTCGGCTGAAGGCGCACGGGGACCAGGTCCTGGCCGTGGCGGGGGCCCGCGTGGAACTGGAGATCGTCCCCGCGGTGGCCGGCCCGCCGCGCCACCCCGGCCAGGACGCGCCCTTTGCCCTGCTGGACGGGGAGACGCTGCGCCTCGGTCCGGCCACCACGGGGCTGCGCCCCTACATCGGCGTCCGGGGCGGCCTGGCAGTTGCCCCGGTGCTGGGCAGCCGGTCCACCGATGCCATGTCCGGGCTGGGCCCGGCCCCCCTTGCCCCGGGCATGCACCTGCCGGTGGGACCGGCCCGGCCCGGCCAGGCCGTCGGGTCTGCCGAGCCGTCCGCCCTGCGGGTCGCCCCCGGCGCCGTGGCCGTTCTCCGCGTGGTTCCGGGACCGCGCGATGACTGGTTCGGCCCGGAGGGACTGTCCCGGCTCACCGGCCAGGAGTGGCTGGCCGGCACCGAGTCCAACCGCATCGGCCTGCGCCTGGGCCTGGGCGAGGGGGCACGTCCGCTGGAACGCGTCCGTGGCGGGGAACTGCCCAGCGAGGGGGCCGTGGCCGGATCGCTCCAGGTCCCGCCGTCGGGCCTTCCCGTCGTGTTCCTCGCCGACCATCCGGTGACCGGGGGCTACCCGGTGATCGCCGCCGTCGTCCCGGAGGACCTGCCCGTAGCCGCCCAACTGCCCCCGGGCACCGCCATCCGCTTCCACCTGGTGGACCCGGACACGCTGGAACCGGTCACCACCCCCGCCACCACCCCCTGAACCTCCGCCCCCCTGAATCTGAGCCGCCCACCATTCCCGGTGGCCATCCGGCCCGTCCCGAAGGAACCCCCATGAAGAAGGTCCTCATCGCGAACCGCGGCGAAATCGCCGTCCGCATCGCCCGTGCCTGCGCCGACGCCGGCCTGCTCTCCGTCGCCGTCTACGCGGACCCCGACGCCGACGCCCTCCACGTGCGGCGGGCCGACGAGGCCTACGCACTGGGCGGCTCGGCCCCGGCCGACACCTACCTGGACATGGGCAAGATCATCGCGGCCGCCCGGCGCTCCGGCGCCGACGCCGTCCATCCCGGCTACGGCTTCCTCTCCGAGAACGCCGACTTCGCCCAGGCCGTGCTCGACGCCGGGCTCACCTGGATCGGCCCGACCCCGGAGGCCATCCGGCTGCTGGGCAACAAGGTCACCGCACGCGAGGTCGCGGTGCGGGCCGGGGCCCCGCTGGTACCGGGCTCCGACGGCCCCGTCGCCAACGCGGCCCAGGCCCGTGCCTTCGCCGAGGAGAACGGCCTCCCGGTCGCCATCAAGGCGGCCTTCGGCGGGGGAGGGCGGGGACTGAAGATTGCCCGCTCCCTGGACGACGTCGAGGACGCCTTCGAGTCGGCCGTGCGCGAGGCCACCGCCGCCTTCGGCCGGGGGGAGTGCTTCGTTGAACGCTTCCTTGACAAGCCACGCCACATTGAGGCGCAGGTCCTGGCCGACACCCACGGCAACGTGGTGGTGGTCGGCACCCGGGACTGCTCGCTGCAGCGGCGCCACCAGAAGCTCGTGGAGGAGGCGCCGGCTCCCTTCCTGACCCCCTCGCAGCGCGAACGGATCCATGCCTCCGCCAAGGCGATCTGCCGCGAAGCCGGCTACCACGGCGCGGGGACCGTCGAGTACCTGCTGGCCGCCGACGGAACGATTTCCTTCCTCGAGGTCAACACGCGCCTGCAGGTGGAGCACCCGGTGACGGAGGAGACCACCGGCGTGGACCTGGTCCAGGAGCAGTTCCGGGTCGCCGCCGGCGGGGAACTCTCCTTCACGGCGGACCCGGAACCCCGGGGCCATTCCTTTGAGTTCCGCCTCAACGCCGAGGACCCGGCCCGCGGCTTCCTTCCCGGACCGGGCACCATCACCGCTTTCGAGGCGCCCACCGGGCCTGGACTGCGCATCGATTCGGGCGTGCGCACCGGGTCGACCATCCCCGGCCACTACGATTCCCTGGCAGCCAAGCTCATCGTCACCGGCGCCACCCGCGCCCAGGCCCTGCGCCGGGCGCGGACCGCGCTCGATGAAATGGTCATCGAGGGTGTCCCCACGGTGCTTCCCTTCCACCGCGCCGTGGTCCGCGATGCCGCCTTCGCCGGGGAGGACGCGCTGGGGATCTACACCACCTGGATCGAGTCGGAGTTCGCGGAACCGCTGGCCGCCTCCCCCCAGATCGCCGCAGCCCCCGAATCCGGACGGAGCGAACTCACGATCGAGGTCGACGGCAAGGCCGTGCGGCTGGGGCTTCCGGCGAAGCTGCTCGGGGCGCTGCTCCGGGGCGGCGGCGCCGCCCCGGCCGCGGATTCCGCCCAGGATCCGTTGCTGGACCCGGCGCAGGACCCCGGCGCCCTCACATCGCCCATGAGCGGAAACATCGTCAAGTGGGTCGCGGAGGAAGGCGCGGTGGTCGAGGCGGGAGATCCGCTGCTGGTCCTGGAGGCGATGAAGATGGAGACCACCATCAGCGCACACCGTGCCGGCACGCTGGCGCGGGGCAATGTGCAGGCAGGCGCGGCGGTGGCCCGCGGCGACGTCCTGGCCGTGATCTCCTAGCGCCGGACCCGGCCTTTCCGGCCGACCGGATTCGAACGGGCCCATCGGATTGGAACGGGCGCACTAGATTGGAGCCATGCCGACCGACAGCGCATCCCAGGGCATGTCCACGCCCGAGCACGCCACCCACGCCCACACCGGGGCGTGGGTGGCCGGTGTGCTGCGCGCCCGGATCGCGGACGGCCAGCTGCTGCCGGGGGCCAAGCTTTCCGAGCAGGCGCTGTCCGAATCGCTGTCGGTTTCCCGCAACACGCTGCGCGAGGCCTTCACCGTGCTCGCGGGCGAGGCAGTGGTCACCCGCATCCCCAACCGCGGGGTCTTCGTCGCCTCGCCCGGTCCCGAGGAGATCCGCGAGATCTACCGCGTCCGGCGCATGATCGAACCCGCCGCCGCCCTGTGGTCCACGGACCTGGACCTGGAGGGGCTGGAGGGCATCGTGGGGCAGGCGCGCGCGGCCAAGGCCAGCGGGGACGTGGTGGCGATGGCCAACGCCAACCAGGAGTTCCACCAGGCCCTGGTGCGCGCCAGCGGCAGCGTCCAGCTCCAGGGCCTGATGCGGCAGGTGCTGGCACAGATGCGGCTGGTGTTCCACGCGATGGTGGACGCCCCCGACTTCCACACGCACTACGTCGAGCCCAACGCAGAGTTCGTCTCGATGCTGCGGGCCGGGGACCGGCGGGGTGCCGCTGAACACCTGAGGGCCTACCTGGACCGGGCCGAGGCCGAACTGCTGGGCCACCTGGCCGCCCGCGCCCGACCGTAGGAGCCGTTGCGGGGGGCCGGTCCGCCCGGGGTATCGAATCATCCGGGCCGGGCGGGGACAATAGGCCCAGAGGAAGGCTTCACGGGCACCGGGAGGTAGCTGTGGCGGACAGAGTGCCCCCAGAGCCCGTGCGCCGGGTGCCGGGGCCCCTGGTGGTCGGGGTCATCCCCAACCAGCACCCCGAAGTGGTGCTGGAGGCGCGGGCGCTGTCCCAGGCCCTGGGCCGGCCCATCATCTTCGCCTACGTCGAGCCCGGCAGCTACCTGGTCGAATGGAACATGGAACCGGACACCGAGTACCTGTCCCTGCATCCACGGGAGATGGACGGGGACATCGGCGCGGACGTTGCCCTGATCCTGGCCAACCTCTGGAAGGCCATGGAGGACGCTGAGCTGCCCTGGCGGCTGCGGGTCCTGGCCGGCGACCCGGCCAGGGCGCTGGCACGGCTGGCCCGCGAATCGCGTGCGTCGATGATCATCGTCGGCACCAGGGAACCCGGCGTGGGCCCGATGGTCTCGGAGTTCCTGGGCGGATCCACCGCGGCGCACCTGGCCGAGCAGCAGACCCTTCCCGTCCTGGTCGTTCCCGTGGCGGCAACCGAATAGGGCCCCCGGCCCCGGGGATGAGGTCCGGGCCCGGGGAAGGAGGTCCGGCCGGTCAGGCGAGCGTGAACCCTTCCAGCGCCCCGTGTAGCGCTTGGGCCGGGGCCGTGCGAACTCCCCGCGCTTGCCCGTGGCCAGGCGCATCCGCACCAGCGACTCCGCCAGCAGCGTCGCGGCGGCCACGCCGTCCACCACCGGTGCCCCGATCTCCTGCGACATCGCATGGCACAGGTCCGCCATGCCCGCGCAGCCCAGCACCACGGCGTCGGACCCGTCCGTCTCCAGGGCCCGCGCCGCCAGCGCCGTGATGGTCCGGGCGGCGTCCGACGCCGGATCCTCCAGGTCCAGCACGGGGATCTCGCAGGCGTGGTAGCCGGCGCAGCGCCCGGCCAGCCCGTAGTGCCCGGCCAGGTCCCTGGCCCGGCCCACGGTCCGGCCCAGCGTGGTGACCACGCTGAAACTGCGGCCCAGCAGGGAGGCGGCATGCATGGCGGCCTCGGCGATCCCGACGACCGGCCCGGAGGCGAGCTCGCGCGCGGCCTCCAGCCCCGGGTCCCCGAAGCAGGCGATGACATAGGCGTCGAATCCCCCGGCCTCCCCGGCGGCAATCTCCCGAAGCAGGCCGGGAACGGCCAGCGCCTCATCGTAGTGGCTCTCGATCGAGGCCGGGCCCATGGCGGGACTGACGGCAACCACCTCGGTGCCCGGCCCGGCCACGGCCCGCGCGCAGGCCCCGATCTTCTCCGTCATCGACCACGTGGTGTTCGGGTTGATGACCTTGATGCGGATGGTCACTGCGCGGCCGACCCGTCCACGACCGATTCCTCCGCGAGGGAAGGCACGCGGATCATCGGGTTCGCCTTCTCCAGCACCGCCAGGGCCGCGAATCCGAGCCCGCAGCCGATGAACCAGCTGTAGTCGCTGATCCAGGTGGCATCCACCGCGGTGGCGCCGGTGTCCAGCAGCAGCTTGGGCAGGATGACGGCCAGGACCGCCGGAATGCCCCCGATGGCCGTGGCCCAGAGGGCGTTCGGGTTGTAGCCTTTGGCAAACCAGTAGCTGCCGGATTCGCGCATGGTGTAGAGGTCGTCCACGACCACGCGCTGGCGGGCGGCGAGGTAGTGGCCGGCGATCAGCACGCCGAACAGCGGACCAATGAAGCCGCCCAGGATGCCCAGGGAATAGTGGATGGCGTCCGCGTTGGAGTACCAGTTCCACGGGGTCAGGACCACGGAGCCGACGGCGGCGATCATGCCACCCATGCGCCAGCTGATTTTCTGCGGGGCGACGTTCGAGAAGTCGAAGGCCGGGGCGATGAAGTTGGCGACGATGTTGATGCCCACGGTCGCGATGACGAAGGTCAGGCCGCCGAGCAGGATCGCAAACGGGGTGTCGATGCGGTTGACCGTCTCGATCGGGTCGGTGAGCAGTTCGCCGAACACCGGCACGGTGGCGGAAGCGGTGATGACGGTCAGGAGGGAGAAGAACAGGAAGTTCACCGGCAGGCCCCAGAAGTTGCCCTTCTTCACCGACCGGAAGTCCCTGGCGTAGCGGGAGAAGTCGCCGAAGTTCAGCATGGGGCCGGAGAAGTAGGAGACCACCAGCGCGACCGCGGAAACCATCACCGGGATGGAGGCGGCGAAGTCCATCGGCTCGCCGCCGGAGAGGTTCAGGTCCACGTTCTCCCAGCCGGCCTGGGTCACCAGGTACACGGCCAGCACGATCATCACCAGGTACACGGCCGGGCCGGCCCAGTCGATGAAGCGGCGGATGGACTCCATGCCGCGCCAGAACACGAACGCCTGGGCGACCCAGAGGATTCCGTAGGCAAGGTAGCCCAGGGCCGACAGGCCCAGGAAGCCGTACTGCCCGGCGTCGTAGAGCGGGGCCAGCGACGGCCAGAACTTCAGGAACACGATCACGAGCGCCTCGGAGGCGAGGTAGGTCTGCACCCCGTACCAGGCCACCGCGATCAGGCCGCGGATGATCGCCGGGATGTTCGCGCCGCGCACGCCGAAGATGGAGCGGTTGATCACCGGGTAGGGAACGCCGGTGACCTGGGAGGGCTTGGCCACCAGGTTCACGAAGACCTGCACGATCACGATGCCCGCCACCAGCGCGGCCAGCACCTGCCAGCTGGCGAGGCCCAGCGCGAACAGGCTGCCCGCCGTCACGTACCCGCCAACGCTGTGCACGTCGGACATCCAGAACGCGAAGATGTTGTACCAGTTCCACTTCTTTTCAGCCAGGGGCGCAAGGTCCTCGTTGGTCAGGCGCGGATCGTGGACGGCCGCGGATCCGAGGCCCGGTGCGGGCCGGTCCGACGACGGCGGCAGGGCGCCGCGGGATTGCTGGGCGGATGGTGCGGACATCGTGTGCTCCCAAGAACAGGGGCCGGCGGCGGTGTTGTTGGGTCCAACGCTATGGAACATTCGTTTCTCAATTGTTTCAATGCTGGAAACGATGTTTTACATCCGTCTCTTGGAACGTGAGTTACGGGGTGTTAACAGTGCGGAAACGGCGGGTTCAGCCGGTGCGCCTAGCCTGCAGGGGAGAGGGGGCGCCCGGCGTCCCGCAGCGATGCTCTGCAGTGACGCCCCGTACATGACGCCCTGCAGCGGCGTCCCGGAGGGGCAGGATGGATGGCGCATGGACCTGGAAACCTTTAACGCCGCCGGGCGCGCGGAGGTGCTGGGGCTTTTGGCCGCCTGTGCCCCGATCCCGCGCTGGTGCGCCGCGCTCGCCGATGCCCGGCCCTACGCCGGGACGGCGGCCCTGCTGGAGCGCGCGGCCCGGCTGGCCGAGGCCTGGACCGATGCCGAAGTGGACGCCGCATTGGCCCGCCACCCGCGGATTGGTGAAAGGATCCGGACCTCGGGGGCCGAGGCCGCCCTTTCCCGCAGGGAGCAGGCCGGGGCCGGGCTGGAGGGGGGGCAGGCTGGATGAGGCTTCGGCGGCCGCATGGCTGGCCGCCAACCGCCGGTATGAGGAACGCTTCGGCCGCATTTTCCTTATTCGCGCGGCAGGACGGACCGGCGCGGACATGCTCGCCCGGCTGCATGAGCGCCTGGGCAACGACCCGGCGACCGAGGCCCGGGTCCGGGCCGGACAGCTGGCCGAGATCGCGCTGCTGCGCCTGGAGGCGCAGGTGGCCGCGCCTTCTTCCGCCGCGACGTTCCAAGATTGAAATACCTTAGAAACAATCGTTTCAGTATGCTGGGGGGACCGAGGAACAGCACCACCGGGCCGGACCCCCGGCCCCCAACCCGCTGAGGGAGCATGGCATGACATTCGAGCAGATCAACCCGCCGCAGAGGCTCCTGATGGGTCCCGGACCCATCAACGCCGACCCCCGGGTGCTGCGTGCCATGTCCGCGGCCCTTGTGGGGCAGTACGACCCGGCCATGACCGGCTACATGAACCAGACCATGGAACTCTACCGGGAGGTGTTCAGGACGCGGAACCGCCAGACCTTCCTGGTCGACGGAACCTCCCGGGCCGGCATCGAGGCCGCGCTGGTGTCCCTGGTCGAGCCCGGGGACACCGTCTTGGTGCCGATCTTCGGCCGATTTGGCCACCTGCTGAAGGAGATTGCCGAACGCTGCGGGGCCCGGGTGGCCGTCCGCGAAACCGAATGGGGCCAGGTGTTCACTCCGGCCGCCATCGAGCGGGCCATCATCGAAACCAGGCCCAAGCTGCTGGCCCTGGTCCAGGGGGATACCTCCACCACCATGAACCAGCCGCTGGAGGAGATCGGCGCCCTCTGCGCCCGCCATGGGGTCCTCTTCTACACCGATGCCACCGCCTCGCTGGGCGGCAACGCCTTCGAGATGGACGCCTGGGGCGTCGACGCCGCCACCGCCGGCCTGCAGAAGTGCCTCGCCGGGCCCTCCGGCAGCGCCCCGATCAGCCTCTCGCCGCGGGCCGTGGAGGTGATCAACGGCCGCCGCCATGTCGAGGCCGGCATTGCCGACGGCACCGCCGGCGTCGGAACCCGCATCGCGTCCAACTACTTCGACCTCGCCATGGTGATGGACTACTGGGGCGAGCAGCGCCTGAACCACCACACCGAGGCCACCAGCATGCTTTATGGAGCCCGCGAATGCGCGCGCCTGCTGGTCGCCGAGGGCCTGGACAACGCCGTCGCCCGGCACAGGCTGCACGGCGACGCAATGCTCGCCGGCCTGCTCGGCATGGGGCTGGAAACCTTCGGCGACACCGCGCACAAGATGAACAACGTGGTCGCGGTCAGGATCCCCGAAGGCATCGACGGCGACGCGGCACGTACCGCCCTGCTGATGGACTACGGCATTGAGATCGGCACCAGCTTCGGCCCCCTGCGCGGCAAGGTCTGGCGCATCGGCACCATGGGCTACAACGCCCGCAAGGACGCCGTGATGCTCACCCTGGCCGCGCTGGAGCAGATGCTGCGCACCGCCGGAGCGCGGGTCGTGGCCGGCGGAGGCATCGGTGCGGCCCGCGAGGTCTACGCGGACGCGGCGGCAGTTCCTGCCGGAGCCGCCTCGTGAGCGGCCCGCGGGCGCTGGGGGCCCCGCAGGCCGGAACCGCGGCGGCGGGAGGCACCCCCGGACCCACGCCGCGGTCGCTGGAGGCGGCCGCGCGGATCATGGCCCGGTGCGAGGAACTCGCGGCCATCAGCGCCATGGACGGGGGCATTGAACGCACCTACCTGACCCCCGAGCACGCCGCCCACAACGCGCTGGCCGCCGGGTGGATGGCCGAGGCCGGCCTCGCCACCTGGCAGGACGCGGCCGGCAACCAGTGCGGGCGGCTGGAGGGCTCGGTCCCCGGGCTGCCGGCGCTGCTGCTGGCCTCCCACCTGGACACCGTCCCCGACGCCGGGAAGTACGACGGCATCCTCGGGGTGCTTATCGCCATCGAGGCCGCGGCCCGGCTGCGGGAGCGGGCCCGCGAGCTGCCGTTCGCGATCGAAACGGTGGCGTTCGGCGACGAGGAGGGCACCCGTTTCGGGGCCACCCTGCTGGGCAGCCGGGCGCTGGCCGGCACCTGGAACCCCGACTGGTTCGGACTCAAGGACGCGCACGGCACCACCCTGGAGGAGGCGTTCCGCGCCTTCGGGCTGGACCCGGGACGCGTCGGGGAGGCCGCCCGCCGGCCCGGGGACCTGGCCGGATACCTGGAGGTCCATATTGAACAGGGGCCCCGCCTGGAGGAGGCCGGCAGGGCGCTGGCCGCCGTGACCTCGATCGCCGGGGCCCGCCGCTTCCACCTGACGGTCACAGGGGAGGCCCGGCACACGGGCGGTACCCCCTACGCGAAGCGCCGCGACGCACTCATCGGGGCCAGCCGGGCCGTGCTGGACATCGTGGCGATTGCCCGGGCCGAGGGGGCCATCGCCACGGTGGGGCAGTTCCAGGCCTTCCCGGGAGCGGTCAACGTGGTCCCGGGGCGGGTCGAGTTCAGCCTGGACCTGCGCGCCCGCTCCGACGGGCTGCGCGACCGTGTATGGGGCCTGGTCCGGGAGGCGGTGCAGGCCTTCTGCCGCGGCCGCAACCTGGAGCTTTCCGTGCGGGAGATCCACTCCGCGCCCACGGTGCCGTGCGCGCCGAGGCTCATGGAGGCCGTGCGCGCCGGCATCCGCGCCACCGGGGATGCCGAACCGATGGAGCTGTACTCCAAGGCCGGGCACGACGCCATGGCGGTGGCGGCGGTGACCGACATGGCCATGCTTTTCGTCCGCTGCGAGGACGGCATCAGCCACGCCCCCGACGAGAAGGTCGCCCTCGAGGATGTGGCGGTGGCGCTGGATGCGTTCGAGGCCGCGGTGCTGGCCGCGGCCCGGGGGTGACCCGCGGCATCGCGGAAGGGCGGAGGGTCCGGAGGCGGATAGGGTTTCAGGCATGACGATTGAGACGACGGACGCGGAGCAGCAGGGCGCTGCCTCCACCCGCACCGACGCCCGGATCGACGTCCGGATCGATGCCCGGTACGCCGGGCTCTCCCCGCAGGAGCGGGTGGTGGCGGATTTCCTGCTGGAACACCTGGGAGACCTGGCCGTTTTCAGTGCGGCGGACATCAGCCGGGACACCGGAGTGTCCAAGGCCACGGTGTCCCGGCTGTTCCGCAAGCTCGGCTTTGCCGACTTCAAGGAGGTCAAGGACCACACCCGGGCCATGCGCGGCCAGGGCGTCCCGCTGGCGTCGCCCTCGCGCACCGGTGCCGCGGGAACCCCCGACGCGCTGGGCCTGCACGCGGCAAAGGAACGCGAAAACCACGAGCGGCTGGTTGCGCTCCTCGCCGACGGGCGGCTTGACGCCGCCGTCGACCTGCTCGCCGGCGCCCGGAACCTGCTGGTGGTTGGCCTGCGCAACAGCTACCCGGTGGCCCTGCACCTGCACCAGCAGCTGATCCAGATCCGCAGCGGCGTCCGCGTCGCGCCCCAGCCCGGCCAGACTTTGGGCGAGGAACTCGCCGGGGTGGGCAAGGACGACGTCGTCGTGCTGGTGGGATTCCGCCGCCGCCCGGCGCTCTTCGACCGGCTCGTGCGCCTCCTGGCCGCCTCGCAGGCCGACGTCGTCCTGGTGGGGGACGGGACGGCGCGCAGCTACGCGGCCTCCGCCTCCTGCTGGATCGAATGCCCCATCGACAGCGACGGGGCATTCGACAGCTACTCCACCGCCATGGCCCTGGTGGGCCTGCTCGCCAACGGGGTCCTCAACCGCCAGGTCTCCACCGGCCGGCGCCGGATCAGCACCATCGCGTCCGCCTACGACGGCCTGGGGGAACTCGAGGAGTCCTAGCGCCGGCGGCGTGGGGTCCGGCGGCGTGGGGTCCCGACGACGGAGCTCAGGTGTACCAGGAGGGCTCCGGCAGGCGGCCCAGCAGCTCGTACTCGCCGACCTCGCGGCGCTTGTAGGCCACCGGATCGTGCAGGGAATGGGTGCGGATGTTGCGCCAGAAGATGTCCAGGCCCACCGCGTTGGAGGTGGCCCGGGCGCCCGTGACCTCGAAGACCCGGTTGGCGGTGTCCAGCGCGGCGCTGATGGCCACCTGCTTGGAGGCGGCGATCCGCACCGCCAGCCGCCCCCGGGCCGCGGCGGAGACGGACTCCCGCGGGGCATGCAGGAGTGCGGAGAGCTCGGCATCGGCGGCGTCGGCGAGCGCCTGCGCCGCCCACAGCCTGGAGCGCAGGTCGCCGTAGGCCTCCAAAATGTAGGCCTCCTCCACGGCGGTGCCTTTCGGGTCCGTGGTGTACGGCCAGGCCCGGGTGGTGCTGCGCGTATAGCCCGCGGCCGTGGCCAGGGCGCCCTCGGCGATGCCCAGGTAGATCGCGGTGAAGATCTGCTGGACCAGCGGCACGTTCAGGGTGTTGTACACCAGGGGCCGGAACTCCTTGTCCACGAAGCCTGCCGCCGCCGACCAGTCCACTTCGACGCCGCTAATGGTGGCGCCTCCGGACTCGGACAGGCGCTGGCCCAGGTTGTCCCAGTCGCCGGGGAACCCGATGCCGGCCTGGGCGGTGGGCACGATGGCGAACACGTGCTCTCCGGTGGGCAGGGCGCCTTCGAGGACCAGCAGGTCGGAGACCCGGGCGCCGGTGGTGAACGACTTGGTGCCGTTGTAGACCAGGGTATCCCCGCGGTCCTCGATGGCCAGGTCGTTGTCGCGGGGGTTGACGGCCCCGCCGAAGAACAGGTTTTCGCGGGTGTAGAGCTCCTCGACGGCGGCGATCTGCGCATCCGTTCCCACCAGGCGGGCGGCCCATGCCCAGAGCAGGTGGTAGCCGAGCAGCTGACCGATCGAGGCGTCTCCGGCGGACACGGAACGGATAACCCGCAGCGCCGTGGTCCAGGACTGTCCGCCGCCGCCGTGGGACTCGGGGCCGAGCAGGACGGTCAGCCGGGAATCCTTCAGCAGCCGGACCTCCGGGTGGGGGACGGCGCCGGCACGGTCCCGCTCGACCGCATCCAGGGCCAGGATCGAGGCGACCTCCTCCGCGCGGGCAATCCAGGCCTCCGCGGTGGCCGGAGTGGGCTGGCCTTCCCACGGGGATGCGTGGAGGGCTTCGGTCAGGGTGATGGTCATGGCGCGTTCCTTGCACTCGGTGGCGGGTGGGTGGTGCTCGAGGAGATGTTCCTCCAGACAAGCCCGGCGGGGCCGGTTGGGAACCGAGCGTAGGGTGCCCTCCGCCGGCGGCGGAAGCGCCCGCGGCGGCAGTGACGGGTTGCGTCCGAAGGAGTCCTCCGATGACGCCGGACCCCTCCTGTGGGGACGCCGCGGACCGCGAACAGCGCAACATGGCGTCACGGGGCTTCACGGCCTGTCATGTCCGCCGGGGACGGGTGCGGCGCGGCCGGGGCCCGCCTAGCCTCGTCGAGACGGACCGGGAACGGAACCGGTCCGGCCAGACCACCCAACCCGCCGGAGGCACCGTGACCCAGCAGATCCACCCCGTGCAGCAGATCCACGCCCTACAGCAGATCCACCACGTCCCACGAAGCCAGCAGGACCCGCAGGGCACGCTCGCGCGGGAGGGCCGTGCCGCTGCCGCCGTCGCGCATACCGCCACGGAGACCCGCACCGTCCCGGTGTACGAAGAGCTGGCGGGACGGTTCCGCCCCATTTTTGACCGCATTGCCGAGGGCGCGTCCTTACGGGAACGGAACCACGTGCTGCCGGACGCGCAGATCCGCGAGCTTGCCCAGGCGGGCTTCGGGGCGCTGAGGGTCCCGGCAGGGGATGGCGGCTTCGGCGCCACGCTGCCGCAGCTGTTTGCGCTGCTGACCGAGCTGGCGGCGGCCGACTCGAACATCGCCCAGGCCCTGAGGGGCCACTTCGCGTTCGTGGAGGACCGCCTGGTCGCCGCCCCCGGCCCGGAACGGGACCGGTGGCTGGAGCGCTTCGTGCGAGGCGAGCTGGTGGGCAACTCCTGGACCGAGGTGGGCGCCGTGAAGATCGGCGAGGTCGCCACCAAGGTGGTGCCGGCCCCGGAGCTGGGCGCGGGCCGGTTCCGCATCAACGGCACCAAGTACTACTCCACCGGCAGCATCTACGCCGACTGGCTGGACACCTACGCCGAGCGCACGGACACCGGAGCCCGCGTCATCGCCGCGGTCAGCGCCCACCAGCCGGGCGTCACCCACCACGACAACTGGGACGGCTTCGGCCAGCGGACCACAGGCTCAGGCACCTCCACCTTCGTGGACGCCGTGGTGGAGGGGGAGAACCTCATCGACTTCGACACCCGCTTCAAGTACCAGACCGCCTTCTACCAGGCCGTGCTGCTGACGGTCCTGGCCGGCAGCGTCCGGGCAGCCCAGCGCGAGTTCTCCGGCGAGGTGCGGACCCGCACCCGCACGTTCAGCCACGCCGCCGCCCCGCTGTGGCGCGAGGACCCGCAAATCCTGCAGGTCGTGGGCGAGCTGGCCGCCGCGGGCTTCGCGGGGGAGGCGGTCGTGGAGCGCGTGGCCACCGCGCTGCAGGGCGCCTACGAGGGGGCGCTGGCCCTGCGCGCGGGCAGCATTGGCCCCACGGAGGAGGAACGGCTCAACGACCTCGCCGAACTGGCCTCCGCCGAGGGGCAGGTCGCCCTGACCCCGCTGGCGGTGGACGCGCTCTCGCACGCCTTCGACGCCCTGGCCGCTTCGGCCACCTCGGTGGAGAAGAACCTGGACCGGCACTGGCGCAACGCCCGCACCGCCGGAAACCACAACCCGTGGGTGTACAAGGCGCGCCTGGTCGGGGACCGCTCCGTCAACGGCACCGAGCTGCCGCGGGTATGGGCGATCGGCGCGTCCCGGTAATCCCCACCACCCGGGCAGGATTGTGCCGGGCAGGGCCCTGCTGCCCCGGCAGCGGGCCGACAACGACGGCGGCTGCGCACCCCCGAAGGGTGCGCAGCCGCCGTCGTGCATCCCGTCCCTGCCGGGTTGTCCCTACTGGGCGTCGAGCGGGATCAGCAGGTCCTTGACTGCCGGATCGGTGCGCAGGAACTCCTGCACGGCCGGATCCTGGAAGGCCCTGACCAGGTTCTTGACGTTCTCGGTGTCCTTGTACTCGGATCCGATGGTCAGCTGGCCGGCGAACTCGTCCGGTGCCGGCGGCGCGAAGATCTGCTTCTCCAGGTCTACCTTGGCCGCGACGTAGTACTCGGTGTAGCCGACGGCCGCGTCCAAATCCGGCAGCGAGCGGGACTGCGCCGCGAAGTCCAGCAGCTTGAACTGCAGGTTCTTCGGGTTCTGGGCGATGTCCTTCTGGGTCGCCTCCCACTTGTTGATGCCGTCCTTGAGCACGATCAGTCCGGCCCGCTCCAGCAGCCACAGGCCCTGGGCCTCGTTGGCCGGGTCGGAGTACAGGGAGATGGTGGCCCCATCCGGGATCTCCTCGACCGAGGCGTACTTGTCGCTCCAGATACCGAAGCCCCAGCGGAACACCGGCGTGGCGGCCTCCTCCTTGAAGTCGGGGTTGGCCTCGAGGACCTGGGCCAGCCAGAGCTTGTGCTGGTAGATGGTGCCGGCAACCTCGCCGGTGGAGACGGCGCGGTTCAGGGTGGTGGAGTCGGCCAGGCCCTTGAACTCGACCTTGATGCCGTACTTGGGGGCGACTTCCTCGGCCACGAAGTTCACCAGCGCCTGCTCGGCGTGGTTGCCCTCGGCGGTGACGACGGTGAGCGTGGCGCCCGCGACCTCGTTGGGCGACTTCGCTCCGGAGCCGGCGTTGAGGGCAACGGCGGCGGCGACCGCGGCCGCGACGGCGATCCCGCCGGCGGCCCACGGCCACTTCCGCTTCTTCCGCAGGGTGAAGCCGTGTCCTTCGGGGCCGGTGGCGGTCTTGTCCTGGGTAATGGTCATGGGGGTTCCCTTTCAGGGGTCGTTTAGGGGCAGGGCTGGTTTTTTAGGGGCAGGGCTGCTTTAGGGCAGGGCTGGTTCAGGGGCAGGGGCAGGGGCAGGGGGCGGCGGCGGCGGCAGGTGCCGCCGCGGGTTTTCCGGGGTGGGTTCGGGGAGGGGGCCGGCGGGCCGGGCCTAGCGCCGGCGCAGGTGCGGGGTGGTGGCCCTGACCAGGCCGTCTCCGAGCAGCTGGACCGCCGTCACCAGGGCGATCAGCAGGACGACCGTGGCGATCATGACGGTTTGGTCGAAGCGCTGGTAGCCGTAGGTCACCGCGACGTATCCGATGCCGCCGGCGCCGATGGTTCCGGCGATGGCCGAGTATTCGATCATGGCGATGGTGTTGATGGTCAGGCCGCCAAGGATTGCCGGGAACGCCTCGCCCAGCTGCGCGGAGCGGATGATCTGCAGCGGCGAGCCCCCGGAGGCCCGGGCGGCCTGGGTGACCGAGCGCGGCACCTCACGCAGGCAGTTCTCCACCAGCCGGGCGAAGAAGGGGATGCCGGCCAGTGACATGGGCACCACGGCGGCGGCGATGCCGATGTTGGTGCCGGTCACGAACCGGGTGAACGGCACGATCGCGGCCATCAGGACCAGGAACGGCAGCGAGCGGCCGATGTTCACGATCCAGCTGAGCACCCCGTAGACGGCCTTGTTCTCGAACAGCCCGCCCGGTGCCATGTTGTGCAGGCAGACGGCGGTGGGCGTGCCGGCGAGCACCACCACCAGCATGACGATCCCGACCATGGCGAGCGTCTCGCCCAGCGCGGGGACGAGCAGCGCGGGAAGGTCCGCGATCGGGGTGTCGGCCAGCGTGCGCACGATGACGGCGGAGGGGAGAGTTACGCCCACAGCGCTGCCTCCTTCCGGGTGGTGGTCAGGGTGGGTTCAGCAGGGGGAGTCTCCGGTGCCGTACCGCGGGTGGCGTGGTGGGTGGGGCGCAGGACCGCGCGCAGGCCGTGCCTGGCAAACGCTGCCTCGACGCGGACCGCATCGGGGGCCACCAGGCCGACCGTCGCGTTGCCGGTGCTGGTTCCGCCGATATTTTGGATGGTTGCCGCCAGCAGGGCCGCGGGTTCGCCCAGGTCCGCCGAGACGCGCTGGAGCCAGTCAGCGGGGACGGCGCGCGAATCGTACGTGACATGCCAGGCACGCGCGCCGGCCCCTGGGTCTGCCGGGCTGAGCCGGGGTTGCAGGGCACGGCCCAGCGCCGAGTCGTGGTCGGTCAGCAGGTCCACCAGGCGGCCCTGCTCCACGATCCGGCCGCGGTCCAGCCGGGCGGCTGAATCGGCCACATGCAGGACGGTGTCCATCTCGTGGGTGATGAAGACGACCGCGAGGTCCAGGTCGTCGCGCAGCTGGCGCAGCAGGGACACCACCGAGCGGGTGGTCTCCGGGTCCAGGCCGGAGGTGGCCTCGTCGGAGAGCAGCACGGAGGGGCGCAGCGCCAGCGCGCGGGCGATGCCGACGCGCTGGCGCTGCCCGCCGGAGAGCTCGAACGGGTAGTGGTGGGCGCGGTGGGACAGGCCCACGCGCTCCAGCAGTTCGGCCACGCGGGCCTTCGCCTCCGCGGGGGTGACGCCGAGGTATTCCAGCGGCAGCGCCACGTTCTCGGCCGCGGTGCGGCGGGAGAGCAGGCTCGCGGACTGGAAGACGGTGCCGATGCGGCGGCGGGCGACGCGAAGCCTGTGCT
This sequence comes from Zafaria cholistanensis, assembly GCF_008580665.1. GTDB lineage: Bacteria > Actinomycetota > Actinomycetes > Actinomycetales > Micrococcaceae > Zafaria > Zafaria cholistanensis. Next base: position 89,939 of record NZ_BKDJ01000004.1, on the reverse strand, counting down.
CGGGCAGGCCGGAGAGGTCCTCGCCGTTGACGACCACCTGCCCGGAGGTGGGCCGCTCCAGCAGGTTGATGCATTGGGCGAGCGTGCTCTTGCCGGCCCCGGAGGGGCCGACGACGGCGAGGATCTCGCCGCTGGCGACCTCGACGTCGAGGCGGTCCAGGACGGTGACGGCGTCCGGGCCGCGGCCGTAGACCTTGGTGAGTTGCTTGAGGCTGATCATGGGGATGCTTTCCGGTGTGGAGGGCGCGGGGCCCGGGCGTTGGAAACCGATGGGTCCGCCCCGCCCCTGCGGGAGGGCGCCCAGGGCGCGGCGGCGCAGGATAGGGCAAGGCCGGGCAGGGCGGGGCAAGGCCGGGCAGGGCAGGGCAAGGCCGGGCAGGGCAGGGCCGGGGTAGAGCAAGGGCAAAGCCAGGGCAGGGCCGGGGTAGAGCAAGGGCAGGGCAGGCGGGGCGGGGCCCGCCCGGCCGCTAGGCGGGGGACCCTTCCAGGGTGGCGGGGAGCAGGTCGGTGTTGAGTTCGGTGCCGTTCCTGCGGGCCAGGTCCGCCTCCAGTTCGCGCACGATCGGCAGCACGTCGCGGCCGAAGGCGGCTACCTCCTCCTGGAAGTGGAGGTAGCCGGTCAGGAGCAGGTTCACGCCGGTCTTCTTGAACTCGATGATGCGTTCGGCGATCTGTTCGGGGGTGCCGATCAGGCCGGTGCGGAACCCGTCGTTGTATTGGATGAGGTCCTCGAAGGTGGAGTCCTCCCACATCCCCTTGCCGTCGCGGGTGGACTGGCCGGCCTCCTTCACGGCGGCGGCGAAGCCCTCGACGGCGGGACGGTGGGCCTTGGCGATGATCTCCCGCAGGGTCTCCGTGGCCTCGGCCTCGGTGTCGCGGGCAATCACGAACCCGTTGATCCCGAAGCGCGGCCGCGCGGGGGCGGTGCGGGCCCCGGAGGCGGCCGCGGCCAGCACTCCGGAGATGTTGCCGGCGAAGCCCTCCAGGTCCCGGCCGTTGGAGAAGTACCAGTCGGCGGTGCGCCCGGCGGCGGCCTGCGCCGCGGTGGAGTTTCCGCCAAAGAAGATCTCCGGGTGTGCCCGGCCCGGCAGGTCCAGCGGGGCCGGGGAAAGGGTGAAGTCGGAGATGTCGTAGTGGCTGCCGTGGAAGGAGAAATCCTTTTCGGTGAGCAGTCCGCGCAGGATGGAGATGAATTCTTCGGTGCGCACGTAGCGTTCGTCGTGCTCCAGCCAGGGCAGGCCGAAGCCGGTGAACTCGGATTTGAGCCAGCCGGAGACGATGTTCACCGCGGCCCGGCCGCCGGAGATGTGGTCGGCGGTGATCAGCCATTTGGCCAGCACCCCGGGGTGCCACATGCCCGGGTGCACCGCGGCGATGACCTTCAGCCGTTCGGTGGCCCCGAGCAGGCCCAGCGTGAATGCGGTCGCCTCGTGCTGCTTGTCCGCGCCGTAGGACGCGGCGTAGCGGGTCTGCGAGAGCGCGTATTCGAACCCGGCGTCCTCCGCGATGCGGGCCAGCTTCCTGTTGTAGTCGAAGTCCCAGCCGGTGCGCTGCTCAATGGTGGAGACCACCAGCCCCCCGGAGACGTTGGGGACCCAGTAGGCGAACTTCAACGGCGTCTGCAGGTCGGCCGCGGGGGAGACGGGGGTGTTGGTGCTCATACTCGAATTCCTTGGGGGACGGCGCCGGAGGGCGTGGTACAGGGAATCCCGGACAACGGCGGCCGGCGGCACCGGGAGGAAACCGGCGCCACCACGGCCGAAGAAAAGCTTGCGCCTTCCCCATCGTTTCTGGCGGTAGCACCTTTCCGGCGGAGTCCGGAAGGTTGCTGCGGCGTCAGGGAGCCAGATCTCTCAGCCGCTCGGGATGGTCGCTCCAGTATGGCAACAAAGCGCCAATCCATCAAAGAATCTTTTTTCAAATGCTACGAAATGTGGAGCCCATCGAATAATCGACAGGTGTATGCCGGAAATGCCGACGGCCGTTTCCCTCGCCGCTCCCGGTTACGCCAACCCGGAGGGGAGGGCGGGTCACCGTCATCCCCTCCCGGGGATTCCTGCCCATGGCGCGGGCGAAGGCTATTTCAGGTCCGGGTTTTCCGCGTAGACCTCCTCAAGCAGGGTGGTGTCGAAAAGGTCCCCGACCGTGAGGTCGTAGCCGGCCAGCTTGAGGATCTCGACGTTGTCCGCCATGAGCTGGTCCGACATGGACATCAGGCCGTTGGCCCCGGTTCCGCGGTGGACACGAGCTTGTTCTGCTCCTGGGCCTGACGGATCTCCTTATCCATCTGCAGGCCCAGGTCGGCCCCGTACTCCTCGACGGCCAGCCGGGCGGACTCTTCGGGATCGGCCACGGCGTCCGTCCAGCACTTGATCATCGTGACCAGGAAGCCCTTGAGCGCGTCCCGGCGGGTCTGGATGTTCTCCTCGGTGGTCACCAGCGACTCGGCCATGAACGGCAGGCCGTTGTCCGCCAGCGGAAGGTTTTCGACGTCGTGTGCGCTGGCCGGGGCGCTGGTGGACCCGGTGGAGGCGTGGCTGCGTACCGGCCCGTCGCGGGCCTGGCACACACTGGTGGCCGGGCGCATGCTGGTGGAGAACGGGGAGCCCGTCGCCGCCGCGCTGCCGGAGGTGCTGCGCCGCCACCGGGCCGCCGCGGCGGCGATGCAGAACCTCGCGTGAGTGCCCGGGCCGGGCGCGGGGGCCGCCCGGACCCGGGACGGATGCGGGGCCCGCTCCGCCGCCGCGCTAGGCTGGGAGCGTATGTTTTGGCACGGACCGCAACCAGCGGCCTCGTTCACCCATGGAGTTGAAATGGCACCCCAGTCCAAGCTCGACCAGGTAATCTCCCTCGCCAAGCGGCGCGGCTTCGTTTTCCAGGCCGGTGAGATCTACGGCGGTTCCCGCTCGGCGTGGGACTACGGGCCGCTCGGCACGGAGCTGAAGGAAAACATCAAGCGCGAGTGGTGGCAGACCTTCGTGCGCGGACGCGAGGACATGGTGGGCCTGGACTCCTCCATCATCCTGCCCAAGGCCGTGTGGGAGGCCTCCGGCCACGTCGCCACCTTCACCGACCCCCTGGTCGAGTGCACCTCCTGCCACAAGCGCCACCGCCAGGACCACCTGATCGAGGCGTTCGTCGCGAAGAAGAACCGCGAGCCGCAGGACGGCATGAGCGAGATCGCGTGCCCGGACTGCGGCACCAAGGGACAGTGGACCGAGCCGCAGCTGTTCTCCGGCCTGGTCAAGACCTTCCTGGGTCCGGTGGACAACGAGGCGGGCCTGCACTACATGCGCCCGGAGACCGCCCAGGGCATCTTCGTGAACTTCAACAACGTGCTCACCGTTTCCCGCAAGAAGCCCCCGTTCGGCATCGGCCAGATCGGCAAGGCGTTCCGCAACGAGATCACCCCGGGCAACTTCATCTTCCGCACCCGCGAGTTCGAGCAGATGGAGATCGAGTTCTTCACCGCGCCCGAGGAAGCCGACCACTGGTTCAGGGACTGGGTCGAGGCCTGCTGGAACTGGTTCATCGACCTGGGCATCCGCCCGGAGAACATGCGCCGCTTCGAGGTCCCCGAGGACGAGCGCGCGCACTACTCCGCCGGCACGATCGACTTCGAGTACAAGTTCGGCTTCCAGGGCTCGGAGTGGGGCGAGCTGATGGGCGTGGCCAACCGCACCGACTACGACCTCTCTTCCCACACCAAGGCCTCCGGGACGGACCTGTCCTTCTTCAACCAGGCCACCGGCGAGCGTTTCACCCCGTACGTGATCGAGCCCTCTTTCGGCCTGACCCGCTCCATGATGGCGTTCCTGGTGGACGCCTACGTCGAGGACGAGGCCCCGAACGCGAAGGGCGGAGTGGACAAGCGCACCGTCCTGCGCCTTGACCCGCGCCTGGCCCCGGTCAAGGCCGCGGTGCTGCCGCTGAGCCGCAACGAGGAGCTTTCCCCGAAGGCCAAGGAGCTCGCCAACCGGCTGCGCAAGCACTGGAACATCGAGTTCGACGACGCAGGCGCGATCGGCCGCCGCTACCGCCGCCAGGACGAGATCGGCACGCCGTTCTGCATCACGGTGGACTTCGACACCCTGGAGGACAACGCGGTGACCATCCGCGAACGCGACTCCATGTCCCAGGAACGCGTCTCCCTGGACAAGGTCGAGTCCTACCTGGCCGCCCGCCTGGTCGGCGCCTAGCCAACCGGCGGGGGCCGCGGCCCCCACAGCACTCCCGAAGGCCGAGCCTGTCGAGACCTTCTCGGCAGGCTCGGTCCGTTCCACCCCCAACATGTTCGGAGAAGCCATGAGCAACCTGACCTACCGCCCCTGGCGGGACGGCGACGACCTCGCCCTGCTGCAGCTGTGGGGGGACCCGGCCACCCCGCAGGCGCATGTGGACCGCACCATGCTGCGTGCCTCCAGCGAGGACCCGTGGGCCCGCTGCGTGGTGGGCGAGGACCAGGGCGTGCCCGTTGCAGCCGCCGTCGTCTTCGAATCCAGCCTGCACCCGGACCGCCTCTGGTTCTACGCCGAGGTCGCGCCGGAGCACCGCCGCCAGGGTGTCGCCACCGAGATGGCGAACCTGCTGCGCGCGGAGGTTCCGCCGTCGGGCGTCACCGCGCTGAAGTCCCGGTACACCTTTGCCGCGGGCGCGGACGACGGCGGCGCGGCCGCCGGCTTCGCCGCGTCGCTGGGCCAGGTGCCGATCCAGCGCGCCCGCGACGTGGTGGTCGAACCCGAGTCGCTGAAGCTGCCGGTGTTCGACGACGACGGCCTCACCCTGGAGGCGGCGGCCACCGGCTCGGTGGAGCTGACCCGGCTGGTGGCCGACTTCTACAACGCCCTGCACGGGTGGGACCGCGCGGAAATGACCCTGGGCCGGGCCCAGACCATGCTGCTGGGCGACTCCACCGGCGCCAAGGGCGCGGTGGTGCTGCGCGACAAGCCCAAGGACAAGGGCGGGAAGATCCTCTCCTTCGCGCTCAGCTACGAGCCGGCACGCGTGGACGCCCCGGCCGACGTGCTGCTGGGCTGGGATCCGACGCTGCCGGAGGCCGAGGCGCGCGAGGCCGTCCGCGGCCTGCTGGCGATGCTGGTCCACCAGTACCCGGTCAAGCTGGAGGTGGACGACTCGATGGTTCCGCTGGCCGGGCTGGTGGACGAGCTGGTCGCCACCGGGCACGCGACGGTGGTTACCACGACCACCATCGTCGCCACCGCCTAAGGGCGGGCGCCACCATGGGACACAGCCACGCCCACGCCCACAGCCACGCCCACGCCCACAGCCACGCCCACAGCCACGCCCACGCCCACGGCCACGACGCGCCGGCGCTGGATCCGCTCCAGCGCCGGCGCGCCCGGGCCATCCTGGCCGCCATCCTGCTCCCCGTGGCCCTGGTCACCGGCGTCGGGATGGCCCTGCTCTGGCCGGCCGCGGGGGCTGACCGGGTTTCCCTGAATGATCCGTACTCGACGGCGGCCGGCGTCGTCTTCGCCACCGGCACCGTCCAGCGCACGGTGACCGAGACCTGCCCCTCCGCCGGGAACACCGCGGCCGCCGGCGGCACCCCGCAGCAGTGCGAGGTCTCCTACGTGGTGCCCTCCGCGGGAGGCACCGCGATCCCGGTGGAGGTCCCGCCGGAGATCGTCGCCTCGCGCGGGGTCCAGGCCGGGGACGCGGTGCGCTACCTGGACCTCAGCGGGGCCGACACCGGCTCGGCAGCGCCGTACGTGTTCGTTGACTTCGTGCGCACCGCCCCGATCCTGCTGCTGGCGGTGGTGTATGCGGCGGTGGTGTGCATGGTGGCGCGCTGGCGCGGCTTCCGCGCCCTGCTGGGGCTCGCCGGCGCGTACGCGGTGCTGTCCACCTTCATGCTGCCGGCCCTGGTGGAGGGCAAGCCCCCGCTGCTGGTGGGGCTGGTGGGCTCCACGGTGATCATGATCGCGGTGCTGTACTTCGCCCACGGCTTCTCCGCGCGGACCTCCACGGCCCTGATCGGCACGCTGTTCGGACTGGCTGTCACGGCCCTGCTGGCCGCATGGGCCACCGACGCCGCCTACCTGACCGGCGTCGGGGACGACACCGCCTACGCACTGATCAACGGCGTGCCCCAGCTGCAGCTGTCCGGCGTGATCCTGTGCGGGCTGCTGGTGGCCGGGCTGGGCGTGCTCAACGACGTCACCATCACACAGTCCTCCGCGGTGTGGGAACTGGCCGAACTGTCCCCGAACTCCAGCGCGGGCGAGCTGTTCACCTCCGCGATGCGCATCGGCCGGGACCACATCGCCTCCACCGTCTACACGATCGCGTTCGCCTACGCCGGTGCCGCGCTGCCGGTGCTGATCCTGGTGGGGCTGTACGACCGCTCGCTGCTGGATTCCCTCACCGCGGGGGAACTCGCCGAGGAGGTGGTGCGCACCCTGGTGGGCTCGATCGGCCTGGTGCTGGCGATCCCGGTCACCACGGCCGTGGCCGTCGCCGTGGTCAAGGCCGTCGGCCCCGGCAGCGGCAGGAGCGGTTCCGGCGGACGGCGCAGCGCCGGGCGCGCGCCGGAGGTAACGGACGGCGCACGCCACGGCGCCTGATTCCGGTGCCGCGGGACAGCCCGATGCCGGCGGGACGGGTTTCGTTGGGACGGGTTCCGGGGGGACGGCCCGCTACGGATGGCCCTTCCAACCCAGGTCGTGGGCGACATTCGCCAGCTTCTCCATCAGGTCGGTGCAGTAGTCGATGCCGAACTGGCTGGGCAGGGTGAACAGCACGTAGTCGGCCGCGCTTACGGCGTCGTCCTCGGCCAGGCGGTCCGCGACCTCCGCCGGCGGGCCGGTGAAGGACGGCCCGGAGCGCGCCGGCCCGCCGTCCAGCTGCCCCACCGCGTCCCCGGTTTCGCCCGGCCGGCCCGCCGGGCCGCCGCTGTCCCCGCCGGCCAGCGGCAACACGGTGCGCACCACCGCGGCCTGCCCGCCGGTGTCCCGCCCGGAGGCCGCGTAAGCCTCCCGGTAGGCGGCGATCTGGTCCGCCTGCTGGATGTGGAACGGGCGTCCGTCGTCCTGCAGCATGAGCGTGGAACTGACCAGGTTCATGCCCTCGGACCCGGCGTACACCCCGCCTGATCGGGACCCGGCGCCCCACCAGATCCGCCGCTCCAGTCCCGGGGACAGCGGCGCCACCGGCAGCCGGGCCGGCAGGCCGTGGGTCATCAGCGGGTTGGACACCGCCAGGCCCGCACCGGAAATGGCCTTGCGGAACAGGGCCGCCCGCTCGCGGGCCACCTCCGACCAGGTCTGCCCCTCCTCCAGGAAATACCCAAACCGTTCCTGCCCGTCCGCGGCCGGCTCCGGGGAGCCGCGTCCGATGCCCAGCTGCAGCCGGCCCCGCCCCGAGGACCCGCGGCTGAGCTGGTCGACGATGCCGGCTTCCTCGGCCATGTACAGGGGGTTTTCGTAGCGCAGGTCCACCACGGCAGTGCCCACGTCGATCCGCGTGGTCCGTGCGGCCATGGCCGCCAGCAGGGGGAACGGGGCCGAGAGCGAATGGGAGAAGTGGTGCACCCGCACCCAGGCGCCGTCGAACCCGTGCCGCTCCGCCGCGACCGCCAGCGCCACCGTCTGGCGCACCGCCTCGCCGCCGTCGGGCACCCGGGCCCGCGGGGCGTCGCTCCAGTGGCCGAAAGACAGAAAGCCGATCTTCTTCATGGCCGCACATCCTTTCCGGCTCGATCCTCCCGCACCCGGCCCCGCCGCGGTAGTGCGCGGAGGCCCCGGACCGCGCGGAGCCTCCGCCCGGGGCGCCCTGCCGGACACGCGAGGGTCCCGGTTCCCACAGGGCGCGCCCCGCGATTTGCCGACCTTTGAGACAATGGAGGGGTGACCGCTAGCGCCCCCGCCTCCTCCGCCCCTGCGAAACTCGAGCTGCCCCCGCTGAAGCTGGGCAACCTGACCATCGACGTGCCCGTGGTGCTGGCGCCGATGGCGGGCATCACCAACAAGGCCTTCCGCCGCCTGTGCCGCGAGTACGGCGGCGGCCTCTATGTGGCGGAGATGGTGACGTCCCGGGCCCTGGTGGAACGCAACAAGGAATCGATGCGCATCATCTCCCACGACGAGGACGAGCCGGTGCGTTCCGTCCAGCTCTACGGCGTGGACCCGAAGACGGTCGGCGCGGCGGTGCGCCTGCTGGTGCAGGAGGACCGCGCGGACCACATCGACCTGAACTTCGGCTGCCCGGTCCCCAAGGTCACCCGCAGGGGCGGCGGCTCGGCGCTGCCGTGGAAGACGGAACTGTTCCGCTCCATCATCAAGGCGGCCACCACCGAGGCGGCCAAGGGCGGGATTCCGCTGACCATCAAGATGCGCAAGGGCATCGACGAGGACCACCTGACCTTCCTGGACTCGGCCCGGATCGCGCGCGACTACGGGGTGGCGGCGGTGACGCTGCACGGGCGCACCACCAGCCAGTTCTACTCCGGACAGGCCGACTGGAACGCCATCGCCGAGCTGCGCGCGGCCCTGCCGGACGTGCCGGTGCTGGGCAACGGGGACATCTGGAGTGCCGAGGACGCGCTGCGCATGGTCGAACAGACCGGTGTCGACGGCGTGGTGATCGGCCGCGGCTGCCAGGGCCGCCCGTGGCTCTTCGGGGACCTGCAGGCCGCCTTCGAAGGCAGCGGGACCCGCTACCGTCCCGGCCTGGGCAAGGTCGCCGAGACCTTCTACCGGCACGCCGAGCTGCTGTGCGACTACTTCGGCGACGAGGGTCAGGCGCTGCGCGACATCCGCAAGCACGTGGCCTGGTACTTCAAGGGCTACACCGTCGGCGGCGAACTGCGCGCGGCGCTGGCCGCGGTCCCAACGCTCGCGGTGCTGCGCGAGCTGCTGGCCCAGCTGGACCACACCGCCCCCTACCCGGGCGCGGACGCGGAGGGCCCGCGCGGGCGCGCCGGTTCCCCCAAGCGCCCGGCGCTGCCGGACGGATGGCTCGCCAGCCGCGAGATGGACGAGAACCACAGGGCGATGATCGCCGCCGCCGAGCTGGATGTCTCCGGCGGATAGGGAGCCCATGAACGGATCACAGGATGGACTGCTGATGAACGGACCACTGGGCGCGTCCCGAACCGCGTCCCCGGACACCAGGGCCAAGGTGATCCCCGGCTACACCTCCTACGACGAGGAACGCTGGGTTCCGGAGCCGCCGAAGAAGCCGTACCGGACCAGCTTCGAGCGCGACCGCGCCCGCGTGCTGCACTCCTCGGCGCTGCGCCGGCTGGGGGCCAAGACGCAGGTGGTGGCCCCGTACTCGGACGACTTCGTGCGCACCCGGCTGACCCACTCGCTGGAGGTCGCGCAGGTGGGCCGTGAACTCGGCGCCACCCTGGGCTGCGACCCGGACGTGGTGGACACCGCCTGCCTCTCCCACGACCTGGGCCACCCGCCCTTTGGCCACAACGGGGAAAAGGCCCTGGACGAGCTGGCCGGGGACATCGGGGGGTTTGAGGGCAACGCGCAGACACTGCGCCTGCTGACCCGGCTGGAGACCAAGACGTTCCGGCACAACGGCAGCTCCGCGGGCCTGAACCTGACCAGGGCGACGCTGGACGCGGCCTGCAAGTACCCGTGGCTGCGCGCGGACGCCCCGCTGAACGCCACGGGCGAACCGACCAAAAAGTTCGGCGTCTACGAGGACGACCTTCCGGTGTTCTCCTGGCTCCGCTCCGGAAACCACGACGGCCGGTTTGGTCCGCGTCCGGAGGCGCGGCAGAAGTGCGTGGAGGCCCAGGTCATGGACCTGGCCGACGACATCTCCTACTCCGTCCACGACGTCGAGGACGCGATCGTGGCCGGACGCTTCCAGCTGCGCTGGATCAAGGACCCGGACCAGCGCGCCCGCGTCATCGACTGCACCCGGCGCTGGTACCTGCCGGGGGAGGCGGACGAGGCCATCGACGCGGCCCTGCGCCGGCTGGAGGCCACCGAGGAATGGGTGCCGCACGCCGACGGGTCCCGCCGGTCCATGGCTGCCCTGAAGGACATGACCAGCCAGTTCATCGGCCGGTTCTGCCAGGCGGCGCTGGACGCCACCCGCGCCGAGTACGGAACCGAGCCGCTCACCCGGTTCAACGGGAACCTGATCGTCCCGCTGGCGACCGAGCATGAGATTGCCGCCATGAAGGGCCTTGCCGCCACCTACGTCATGACCTCCGACGAGCGCCAGCCGGTCTACCAGCGCCAGCGCGACGTCCTGTCCGAGCTGGTGGCGCTGCTGGAGGAGACGGGAGACCGCTACCTGGAGCCGCTGTTCGCCGCGGACTGGCGCGACGCGCGCGACGACGCCGGCAAGCTGCGCGTGGTCATCGACCAGGTTGCCTCCCTCACCGACGCCTCCGCGCTGGAATGGCACGCCACCCTGGTCCAGGGACACTCCTTCAGCGTCAACCGCTTCTGAGCCCCGCCCCCGGCGTGCCGGGGGCGGTTTGGAGGCCGGGACTAGACTGGGGGCCATGGCCGGACTGATCAAACGCGAAGACATCGACGAGGTCCGGGCACGCACCGACATCAAGGAAGTCGTCGACGGCTACGTCACGCTGCGTTCGGCCGGCGTCGGCTCCTATAAGGGACTGTGCCCCTTCCACGACGAACGCAGCCCCTCCTTCCACGTCCGCCCGCAGGTGGGGACCTACCACTGCTTCGGCTGCGGGGAGAGCGGCGACGTCATCTCCTTCGTGCAGAAGATGGACCACGCCACGTTCAGCGAGACGGTGGAGCGCCTGGCCGCGCGCATCGGCTACGAACTGCGCTACGAGGACGGCGGCCACGGCCCCAACAAGCAGGAAGTCGGCCGGCGCCAGCGGCTGCTGGACGCGCACAAGCTCGCCGAGGAGTTCTTCCGCGGACAGCTCGCCGGTGCCGAGGCGGAGGCGGGCCGCCAGTTCCTCGCCGAGCGCGGCTTCGACGGGGACGCTTCGGCGCTTTTCGGCGTCGGCTACGCGCCCAAAGGCTGGGACGGGCTGCTCAAGCACCTGCGGAACAAGGGTTTCCGCGACGAGGAGCTCAAGCTCACCGGCATGTTCTCCGAGGGAAACCGCGGCATCTACGACCGTTTCCGCGGCCGCCTCATCTGGCCCATCCGCGACCTGACCGGGGCCACGATCGGTTTCGGGGCCCGCAAGCTGTTCGAGGACGACCAGGGCCCCAAGTACCTGAACACCCCCGAGACCCAGCTCTACAAGAAGTCGCAGGTCCTGTACGGCGTCGACCTGGCCAAGCGGGAAATCACCAAGAACCGCCAGATCATCGTGGTGGAGGGCTACACCGACGTGATGGCCTGCCACCTGTCCGGAGTGGGCACCGCCGTGGCCACCTGCGGCACCGCCTTCGGTGCGGACCATATCAAGATTGCCCGCCGGCTCCTCCAGGACGACGGTACCGGCGGGGAGGTGGTGTTCACCTTCGACGGCGACGCGGCCGGGCAGAAGGCGGCGCTGCGCGCCTTCGAGGAAGACCAGCGCTTCATCGCCCAGACCTACGTCGCGGTCGAGCCCGGCGGCGCCGACCCCTGTGAGCTGCGCCAGCACCGCGGGCCGGAGGCGGTCAAGGAACTCATTGCCGCAAAGCGTCCGCTCTTTGAGTTCGCGATCCGCGTGGGCCTGAAGAGGTTCGACCTCAACACCGTCGAGGGCCGGGTCCAGGCGCTGCGGGCCTCGGCCCCGATCATCGCCGGGATCCGCGATTCGGCCATGCGCCCGGCCTATGCCCGCGAACTCGCCGGCTGGCTGGGAATGGACATGGAGGACGTCCACCGGGCGGTGGGGGCGGCCGTCAAGCGCGCCCGCGGGGAAGCCGGCCACGGCGGCGCCCCCGGAAACGGCAGGGCCGGGGGAAACGGCCGGCCCGTTGGGAACGGCGGGGCCCCAGGCCAGGGTGCCGGGCCCGCCCAGGCCGTCCAGGCGCGCTCCGGCGGGGGCACGGGCGTGGCGCTGCGGGACGGCCACGCGGGCGACCGGCACGAAGGCGGACACAGCGGCTCTGGACACAGCGGCTCGGGGCACGGCGGCTCCGGGCACGGCGGCTCCGGGCACGGCGACGCCGCCGGCCCCGACGGCATGCAGGCCCCGCCCCGGCCCGCTTTCCAGCGTCCGGATCCGCGCGATCCGGTGGCCCGCATGGAACGCGAGTCGCTGGAGGTGGTCCTGCAGCAGCCCGGCATGCTGACGGGGGAGCAGTGGCAGGCCTTCTACGCGGCGCGGTTCGTGCATCCGGCGCACGCTGCGGTGCACGACGCCGTGCGGGCCGCCGGTGCCGGCGGCGCCACCCCGTCCCAGTGGGTGGAGGTGATCCGGCAGCAGGTGCCCGAGGAGCTGCGGGCGTTCGTGTCCGAACTGGCGGTGATGCCGCTGCCGGCCAACAGCATGGAGGCACTCACCCGCTACTGCCGGGACATCATGAACCGGCTCTTCGAACTGCAGATCAACCACCGCAAGGCGGAGAAGATGGGGCAGCTGCAGCGCATGGACCCCGCCGCGGACCCCGAACTTTTCCAGGCGATCAACCGGGAGCTGCTGGAGCTGGAGCTGCAGCGGCGGGCGCTGCGCGCGGAGTAGGGCGCCGATTTCACATTCGGGCGCCGGGTTGTGTACAGTTTCATGCGTTGCCTTCCCCCGTAGCTCAATTGGCAGAGCATTCGACTGTTAATCGAAGGGTTACTGGTTCGAGTCCAGTCGGGGGAGCTTTCGAAAGGGCCCCGCACCGCATGGTGCGGGGCCCTTTTGTCTGTGCCCCTTCGGGAAGTCCTTCCCCAGCGGCGGCGGGCAGGGGTGCCGGTGGGCAGCGGTGACGGCAGGACCCGATTTCGGGATTGGGGACCTTTCCTGATAGAGTTCTTATCGCTTCATTCCCCCGTAGCTCAATTGGCAGAGCATTCGACTGTTAATCGAAGGGTTACTGGTTCGAGTCCAGTCGGGGGAGCCAAAGCACGAATCCCGTCCCCGGTGGGGGCGGGATTCGTTGCGTTCGGGGGCGTTTTGGGCGCCTCCCGGGCCGCTCGCCCGCCCCTCCGCGCGGGGGCCGGTCCGGGGCGGCCGGGCATCCGCCGGGGAGCCGCCTTCCCGGAGTCCCTGGCGGCGCTGTGCCTGGCGGCCACGGGCGAGTCGGCGAATGGTAATTTGGGGTGTGGCGGCCCGCCCGGGCCGGCAGAAGATGGAGGCTGACCATGGCAGAAACCGGAACGGACCGGCCCACAGTGTCGACCGCGGGGGCCCCCTCGTCCCTGATCGAGCAAGTACGGCTGGCCTCCCGGCTGTTGCCCGGCCAGCTCAAGGACGAACTTCAGCTGGCCACCACCCAGCTCAAGGCCAAGGGCATCAAGGCCGGCGTCGCGGCCGCCCTGGCCGCGGGCGCCCTGGTCTTCGTGTCCTTGATGGTCGTCGCGCTGCTGGTGGCCGCCATCATGGGCCTTGCCACAGTGATGCCGGCCTGGCTGGCTGCGCTGCTCGTCGCGGCCCTGTTCCTGCTCCTCGCGGGCACCCTGGCCCTGGTGGCCGTTTCCCGCTTCAAACGCGCCCAGCCGCTGCTGCCGCAGGACGCCCTCCGCGGCCTGCGCCACGACCTGGGCGTGATCCGGGAGGGATCGTCCTTCGACCCGGCCAGCCTGGACGTGGAGAAGCCGGCGAAGCAGGCGAAGCCTGCCGGGGAGGCCGCCCGGCCCGAACCGGTGCCCTACGGCGAACTGCTCCGCCGCTCCGCCGTCCGCCGCGACCAGCTGGCCCTGCTGCGCGACGACCTCGGCGCCAAGCTCGATCTCAAGGCCCAGGCCAGGCACGGGCTGCACAGGGCTTCCACGGCCGCGGAGGCGGGCTTTGACCGCGTCGCCGCAACCTTGGGCCCGGCAGGGCAGAACGCGGGCAAGGCCCTGCGCGAGCGGTGGCAGCCGCTGGCGGTGATGGCCGCCTCGCTGGCCGCCCTCGTGGTCTTCCTGCGCAGGCTCCTGCGTCCGTAGGGCGCCGGGCCCTGCCGGCACCCGGCGGGGCCCGGCGTCGTGCACCATGGTTAATAACGGCCTGAAGGCCGCGCCCGAACGAACGGAAGGGGGGAACGTCGTGCGGATCATCGGAGCGGGACACCGCGACGACATCGAGTACCGCGTACTCGACACGTTCTGGACGGCCCCGAACCTCATCACCGTGGCGCGCTTCCTGCTGGTGCCCCTGTTCGTATGGCTGGTGTGGACCGCGCAGTACGGATGGGCAACGGCGGTGCTGGCCTTCCTCGGCTCCACCGACTGGGTCGACGGGTACGTTGCACGGCGGTTCAACCAAATCTCCACGGTCGGCAGGTGGCTCGACCCGCTGGCGGACCGGGTGTCGCTGATCGTCGTCGCCGCGACGATCGTGCTGGCCGGGCTCGCGCCCGCCTGGCTGGTGTACGCGATCGTCGTTCCGGACCTCGTGCTGATCATCAACTCCCTGGTCCTGTTCCGGGGCAGTCCGGACCTGCCCGTCACCACGCTGGGCAAGGTCCGCACCGCCATGCTGCTGGCCGGCACGCCCCTGCTGCTCTTCGGCCACGTCGAAGGCGTCGCCGGCGCACGGATCGACCTCCTGGCCACCGTGGTCCTGGCCGCGGCATGCGCGCTGCACGTCATTGCCGCCGTCCAGTACTTCATCCAGGCCCGGAAGAAGGCCAAGGTCCTGCGCGCCGGAGAAGCATGCCCTGGGTAGCGGTCGGCTGCGCCATCGCAGCCGCCTTCTTCCTGGCCTTCGGGACGCAGCGCCAGAGCAGTGCGGTACGCGCCGCGAGCGGCGGACTGAGCGTCGGTTCGCGCGGCATGATGCGGCTTTTGGGCAATCCGCGCTGGGTCTTTGGGCTGTCGCTGATGGGCATCGGGATGGCGCTGAACGTCTATGCGCTGGCGCAGGCCCCGCTGACCGTGGTCCAGCCAATCGGCGCAATCGCCCTGGTCATCACCACGGTGGTCAATGCCCGGGACCAGGACATCCGGATCAACCGTCCCACCGTGCTGGCGATCGTCGCGTGCATGGCCGGCAGCATCGGCTTCGTGGTGCTGGCCATCAATGTCACGGCCACCAACCACGAGGTGTCCCGCGGGCAGGAACTGGTGATCGTCCTGCTGCTGGCCCTCGCGGTCCTGGTCTTTGGCGGCCTGGAGGTGGTGTTCCGCCACCGCCTGAAGGCAATTTTCCACATCCTCGGTGCCGGTGTTCTGTTCGGCTTCGTGGCGGTCCTGGTGCGCACCATTTCCGTCGCCATGATGGGCCCCAACGGGCTGTCCCTGGCCAACGTGACCTGGTACACCGTCCTGGCGATCGCGGTGGCCGGGCTGCTGGGGACCTACTTCGTGCAGAACGCCTACTCCGGCGGCCCGCCGGACCTGGTGATCGCCGGGCTGACCGTCATCGACCCGATGGTGGGCATCGCGATCGGCATCGGAATCCTCGGCGAACTGCGGCCCGATGTGCACCCGGTCATCGCGATCTCCATGGCTGCCGCCGCCCTGGTTGCTATCGTGGGTGTCGTTGCCTTGTCCCGGCACCATCCCGACGTGCCGGCACGGCAGCGGGAACAGCGGCAGGACCACGAGGTCTCCGGGGGATAGGGCAGGACCCGCATCGCGGTCCGCGGCCGCCTGCGGCCACACAGACAACAACGAGGAGCCCCCAGCACGTGACCGGTGAGAGACCACTGAAGATCCTGATTGCCGCGGACACCTACCCGCCCGATGTCAATGGTGCCTCCGTTTTCTGCTACCGGCTGGCCACGGCGATGGCCAAGCGCGGCCATGAGGTCCACGTCGTGGCGGCCAGCAATGTTCCCGGACCCGGCTTCACGCTGGCGCAGCCGGAGGCCATGGTCCACCGGCTGAAGTCCCACGCTGCACCCACGCACGAGACCTACCGGGTTTGCCTCCCCCACACGGCGAAGAAGGGGGTGGCCCGCCTTCTCGATGACCTCCAGCCGGACGTGGTGCACGCCCAATGCCACTACATGGTGGGCCAGGCGGCGCTGGCCCAGGCCCGCCGCCGCGGCATCCGCACGGTCGCCACCAACCACTTCATGCCGGAGAACCTGGATCCGTTCCTGCCCTTCCCCGGCTGGCTCAAGCGGATCATTGCCCGCAACTCCTGGCGGGACATGGGCCGGATCATGGGCAAAGCCGACGTGGTCACCACCCCAACGCCCCTGGCCGCCCGCGCCATGATGAGCCACGCCCGCCTGGACAAGGTCCTGCCGCTGTCCAACGGAATCGACTCCGGCCACTACGAGCCGGTGCCGGGGGAATCCATCGACAAGCCGGACTGGCCAACCGTCCTATTTGTGGGCCGGCTGGCCGTGGAGAAGAACATCGATGTCCTGATCAAGGCACTGGGACGCATGACCGCGAGCCCCCAGGCCCACCTGGAGATCATCGGCGGCGGAGAGCAGCGCGAACCGCTCGAGCGGCTGGCCGCCGGCTTGGGCCTGGCCCATCGCGTGCACTTCCGCGGCCACGTCGACGACGACGAGCTGCGCCGCGCCTACCTGCGCAGCGACGTCTTCTGCCAGCCGGGCACCGCCGAACTGCAGTCCCTGGTCACCCTGGAGGCCCTGTCCGCCTCCAAGCCGGTGGTGCTGGCGGATGCGATGGCGTTGCCCCACCTGGTGGACGAAGGGGTCAACGGCTACCTTTTCCCGCCCGGGGACGCCGAGGTGCTGGCGCGCAGGCTGGACGCCGTGCTGGCGCTGGACGACGCCGCCAGGGCCGCCATGGGCGCCGCGGGGCACCAGAAGGCGATGTCCCACAGCCAGGACAGGACCATGGAAACCTTCGAGAAGATCTACCGCGGCGCCGCCGCGGACGATTTCCTCACGACGCACTGAATGACACGGCGCAGTGAATGACACTGCGCAGTGAATGACACTGCGCCCTGAATGTCACTGCGCGCTGAATTTCCCTGCGCACCGGTTTCGGCCTGCGCGGGTTTCCGGCGGGCTGCCGGCCTTCCGGCCGCCACCCGCGCCGCGCAACACACCGGGGACCTGCTTTTGGGCTAGGATTGCAACGCCGCCAAGGGCCGCCAGGCGCCGCCGGGTGCGGCGCGGACTGCGTGCGGGGCGATAGCTCAGTTGGTCAGAGCAGGGGACTCATAATCCCTTGGTCCCGGGTTCAAGCCCCGGTCGCCCTACAGGTGCGGAAAACCCGCCGGATCCCTCGGGACCGGCGGGTTTTCCGTTCCCGCGCACGCGCCGATTTGCGATTCCGCGTGTGTCGCCGCCGTTTTCCGCCTCCGGGAGGACCCCGGCCCCCGAGCCACCGCGCCCCGGCAGGGCGGGTCCTGCGCCGGACTTCGACACCCGTCCGGTAGGGTGAGGCGCACGGGCCCAATGTATGCCCGGGGCTGTCCGCAGCCCCACTCGACAACAGCCGTGGACTCTTTCGCTGTTCATGTGGCATGTGTGACTATTGGGGTAATTGTTGTAGTGCGGGGCCGTCGCCTGGAGACAGGGCCGCCCCCGCACGCCCATGGGGGGATAACTGATGGCTTCAAAGCCGGTTCCACTTGCCAAAATTTGGTCCACCACGCTGGCAGCCGCGGTCCTGGCGGCCTCCTGCCTTGTTGCCGCCCCGGCGGCGGCCTCGACCCGGGCCCTGGCCGCGCCGGCCGCAGTCGGGGCAGGGGCATCGGTGGCTGCCGCCGGCGGCAGCATTTCGTCGCTGCCCCTGACCACGCGGTGGGCCATGCCGCTCAAGGCCGGGTCCTACAACTATTCCTCGCCCAAGGGGCCCCGCTGCGTTCCCGTGCAGGGCGGCAGCACCGAGCACCTGGGCCAGGACCTCTCCGCGGCGGACGGCACAGCCATCTACGCGGTGGGCGACGGCGTCGTCACCCGGGTGGCCAACCCGGTCAACGGGGCCTCGGGCCAGATCGTGGTCGAGCACAACGTGGGCGGACGGCGCGTGTTTTCCGGGTACTACCACATGTGGACGGCCAGCAAGTACGTCAGGGTCGGGCAGAAAGTAAAGGCCGGCCAGAAGATTGCCCTGGTCGGCAGCTCGGGCCCGTCGACCGGGGCGCACCTGCACCTGGACATCTGGTACGACGCCTGGTACTCGAACGGCACGGCCATCGACCCGGTGCCCTTCCTGAAGTCCCGCGGGGTGGACCTCAAGGGTGGGGCGAGGGTCGTCTACAACCTCACCACTCCCTCCACCTGCACCTACTACGCGGCCACCACCCTGAACCTGCGCTCCAGCGCCAGCCTGGCCGCGCCGGTGAAGGTCGTGCTGCCGCACGGCACCAAGGTCACCAGCTGGCCGGGCGCCTACAGCAACGGGTTCGTGCGGGTAAAGGCCACGGTGAAGGGCGTGGCCTACTCCGGGTGGGCGTGGCACCCCTACGTCACCCCCTCCGATCCCACGGGCAGGCCCGTGGCCCTCACCACCGCGAACCCGACGCACAAGGCGACGGCAAACCTGAACATGAGGGACCTCGCCAGCACCTCGGGCCAGCGGCTGCTCGTCATCGCCACGGGCGGGAAGGTCAAGGTGACAGGGACCAGCGGAACCTGGAGCAAGATCACCTACGGCACCAGGACCGGCTGGGTCAGCACCGCATACCTCGCCAAACTCCCGGCCGCCTCCTCCGGATCGTCCTCGGGCTCCTCGGGTTCGTCCTCCGGTGCGGCCGACACGACCGGCTCGAACGTCGACAAACTGCCGGCCCCCACCGAAAGGAAGGCCTCGGGCACGGCGCTGGCCACCTCGAAGCAGACGATGCGGGCGTCGGCCTCCACCAGCGCCAAGGCCGTCAAGACCGTCCCGTCCGGCGCCGTCCTCTCACTGAAGGCCACCGCCGGCACCTGGTACAAAATCGCCTACGGCGGCAAGACCGGCTACCTCAGGCAGTCCGCGGCCACCAAGGTCCAGCCGGCCTCCGGCCTGGGAATGATGAAGTCCAAGCAGGTCCTGCGTTCCTACGCCTCCACCTCCGCGGCGGCGGTCCGCACTGCGTCCGCGGGCACCGCCGTCACGCTCAGGGCCGCCGCCGGGGACTGGTACCAGATCAGTCAGCGCGGCCAGGTTGGCTGGGTCAGGAAGTCCACCGTCACCAAGGGCAGCAAGTCCGCGACCACCGCCGGCGTGCACCTGCGCACGGGGGCCTCCACGTCCAGGAAGTCGCTGACGGTCCTGAAAAAGGGGACGGTGGTGTACATCGTCGGCAAGTCCGGGACATGGCGGAAAACGGTGGCCGGCAGCAGGGTCGGCTGGGTCCACGGCGACTACCTCAAGTAGGCCCGCTGGCCTGTTCCCGGCCGGACACGTGACCAGTGCCCGGCAACCCTGCCGCATGCGGCACACTGGACACGTGCATGTAGCGATGTTTCTTGACCAGCACCCGGACACCTTGGGCGGAATGCAGACCTCGGTTCGGCTGCAGCGGCAGTTCCTTGAGGCCGCCGGGCACCGGGTGACCCTGGTCTCGCCCGCCCAGCGGGGCCGGCATCCCGCGGACAAGGGAATCGTGGAACTGCCTGCGGTTCCGCTGGGGCCGGGGGAGTACTCCCTCTGCGTTCCCGGCAAGGCCACCGACCGGGCGCTCCACCGTGCCATGGCCGCCCGGCCGCCGGTGGACGTTGTGCACGTGCAGGCCGACTTCTGGCAGGCCATCATCGGATACCGCTTCGCCGCGGCGGTCAGTGCCCCGGTGGTGCACACGATGCACAACCGCCTCGACGTGGGCATCGCGGCCACCCTGCCCTTCCCCGGACTGGTCCAGAGCGGTCTCGGGGTGCTCCAGCGCCGGTTCCTGGACACGGGCCTGCCGGCGGCCCGCGACGCGTGGACGTACCTGGCCCGCTTCACCGACCGGGCTGAGAGGGTGACGGCCCCGTCCTCCCACTTCGGCCGGCTCCTGCAGGAGCGGGGGGTTTTCGACCACGTCGACGTCGTGTCAAACGGCCTTGACGACGCGATCGCCCGGGAACTGCTCGCGACACCGAAGCCCGGCCCCCGGGCCCGTCCCCGGCTGGCATGGGTGGGGCGGTTCAGCGCCGAGAAGCGCCTGCTTCCCTTCCTCGACGCGGTAAGCCGTTCCGGGATCGACGCCGAAATCCACATCTTCGGCGACGGGGGCCAGCGCCGCGCGGCTGAAGCCCGGGCCGCCGGCATCTCCCCGGCGGAGGTTGTGTTCCGGGGCAAGGTGCCCTACCGCCGGATGCTTGCCGAACTGCGCGAGGCCGATGCCCTGGTCCAAACCTCCCAAGGATTCGAGACGCAGGGCATGACGGTTTTCGAGGCGCTGGTGCTGGGAACACCGTCGCTGCTCAGCGACCACCGGATCGCCGCGGACCTGCCGGCAGGAAGCCACTGGACCACGGGGGGCGACTCTGTCGAGGCCCTGGCCGCCGCCCTGGCGCAGGCCGTCACGGAACTGCGCCAGGGGACCGGGCCGGTCCTTGGCGGCGCAGGTTCCGGGCACTTCCTGCAAAGCCGCCAAACCGCGGCCATGGTGGAGGTCTACCGGCAGGCGATGTCCGGGCACGACGCCCGTGGACGTTCCGGGGCCGGGTTCCTGTCCGCCCGCCGCCCGGCCACGAGCCACTCATCGCCCGTCCTTGGGGACCGGCAGCAACACTGACGGCCGGCGGTCGGCGACGGTGTCCAGAGGATCGATGTACACCCCCTCCAGCCGCAGCCCCCAGTGGACGCACCGGCCCCCGCAGTGGCCGCCGGCCCCGACCCTGCCTACGGCCGCGCCGGCGGGCACAGCGGTCCCGGCGGGCGGGGTCCCGTCCACCGGCTCGAAGCTGGAGAGCAGTCCGTTCCCGTGGTCGATCGTCAGCACCGGCCGGTCCACCACCGTGCCCGCAAAGGCCACGGTCCCCGCCGCCGGGGCCCGCACCGTGTCCCCGGCGGCCGCCTCCAGGTCGGCACCGCGGTGTCCCGCGAGCCAGTCATGCGCGGGGGGATCGAATGCCTTCAGGACGGCGGGCGGTGCCCCTCCCCGGTCCGCCACGGGCCACGACCACGCACCGGCGGGCCGCCGGCCGTCCCCAATCGAACCGCCCCCGCCAGGACCGGAGCCGATCGAACCGGACTCGATCGAACCGGACTCGATCGAACCGGACTCGATCGAACCGGACTCGATCAAACACGGCCCCATCGAACAGGTACCGCCCGGCCCGACCAGGGACACGCCAGCTGCCAGCGGCCCGGGCACCCGCCTTCCGCCGTCGGGCGGCGGGCCAGACACGACCGCCGCGGCCAAGGCCACTGCTGCGGACCAGGCCGCGGCCGCCCTGTACCCATGCCGGCGGCCGGCCCGACTTCCGGCCCGGCCTCCGGCCCGATCTCCGGCGCGGGTACCGGCCACCCCGCCTCCAGTTCCCGGTTCCCATGCCCCGCAGCCCCTGATCCGGTCCTTCATGGCACCATGCTGGACCGGCCCGCAGGACCGGGGCGCCGCTGCCGCGCGGGGTGTGGGCCCCGGGCCCCGCGGGCCGCGGAAACGCCGCTTGTGGAGGAGGCAAAGCCGGTCCGGGACCCGCATCTGCCTGTAGTACACTTGGTACCGCAGTTCCGTGTGTGGCTCCTCCGTGTCCGGAGTGGCCGCGGACGGAACCGACTCCGCGCATCACGCACCCACCCCGCACCCGCCTTGGCGGTTCCGCGGGCTGGGCCGCGCAGCCTTCGGTCCGGTATTACCGGTCCGGCTGCGGGGAACGGGCAACCGGCGGCGGGATGCCAGGGGCACCGTCCACAAGGGACGGAAGCCGTCAACCGACAAAAACACAGGCAGTTACCGCGGCCCGAAGGGCCGGTCCGCCACTGCCGGAAGGAGCGACATGCCCGTCGTTACCATGCGCCAGCTGCTCGACAGCGGTGTCCACTTCGGCCACCAGACCCGCCGTTGGAACCCGAAGATGAAGCGCTTCATCTTCACCGAGCGCAACGGCATCTACATCATCGACCTGCAGCAGTCGCTGTCCTACATTGACCGCGCCTTCGAGTTCGTCAAGCAGACCGTTGCCCACGGCGGCACCGTCCTGTTCGTCGGCACCAAGAAGCAGGCCCAGGAAGCGATCGCCGAGCAGGCCACCCGCGTCGGCCAGCCCTACGTGAACCAGCGCTGGCTGGGCGGTATGCTGACCAACTTCCAGACCGTCGCCAAGCGCGTCCAGCGCATGAAGGAGCTCGAGGAGATCAACTTCGAGGATGTCGCCGGTTCCGGCCACACCAAGAAGGAACTCCTCCTGCTGCAGCGCGAGCTGACCAAGCTGCAGTCCAACCTGGGCGGCATCCGCAACCTGACCAAGACCCCGTCGCTGATCTGGATCGTGGACACCAAGAAGGAGCACCTGGCGGTCGACGAGGCCAAGAAGCTGGGCATCCCGGTTGTCGCCATCCTCGACACCAACTGCGACCCGGACGAGGTCCAGTTCCCGATCCCGGGCAACGACGACGCCATCCGCTCCGTCAACCTGCTCACCCGCGTGATCGCCGACGCCGTTGCCGAGGGCCTCATCGCCCGCAGCAACAAGGCCGCCGGCAACGCCGAGGCCCCGGCCGAGCCGATGGCCGAGTGGGAGCGCGAGCTGCTTGAGGGCTCCACCGAGGCCCCGGCTGCCGCCGAGGCTCCGGCTGCCGAGGCTCCGGCCGCCGACGAGGCTCCGGCCGCCGAGTAGCAAACCCAAACCACCGTTTCGGCGGGCCGCGTGCGGCCCGCCGAAACGG
Source organism: Zafaria cholistanensis (assembly GCF_008580665.1). Lineage (GTDB taxonomy): Bacteria > Actinomycetota > Actinomycetes > Actinomycetales > Micrococcaceae > Zafaria > Zafaria cholistanensis. The sequence goes on along the minus strand of NZ_BKDJ01000004.1, from coordinate 67,214 downwards.
CCAGACCGGGGACGTGCCGTGCGGCACGTCCCCGGCGCAGCAGCTAAGAACGACTCAGAACGGGGTTACACATGGCGAACTACACCGCCGCTGACATCAAGGCTCTCCGCGAGCGCACCGGCGCTGGCATGATGGACGTCAAGAAGGCTCTCGACGAGGCCAACGGCGACGCCGAGAAGGCCATCGAGATCATCCGCATCAAGGGCCTCAAGGGCGCCACCAAGCGCGAAGGCCGCTCCACCGCCGAGGGCCTGGTTGCCGCCAAGGTCATCGACGGCACCGTGGGCGTCATGGTTGAGGTCAACTGCGAGACCGACTTCGTGGCGAAGAACGACAAGTTCATCGCCCTGGCCGACAAGGTCCTCGAGGTTGCCGTCTCCTCCGGCGCTGCCGACCTGGAGTCCCTGCTGGCCAGCGACGTCGACGGCAAGACCCTGGGCGACTACGTCGTCGAAGAGGGCGCCGTGCTGGGCGAGAAGGTCGTGGTCCGCCGCGTCGCCCGCGTCGAGGGCACCACCGTCGACGCCTACCTGCACAAGACCTCCAAGGACCTCCCGGCTCAGGTCGGTGTCCTCGTGGCCGTTGACGGCTCCGGCGCCGAAGCCCAGACCGTCGCCCACGACGTTGCCGTGCACACCGCCGCCATGGCTCCGACCTACCTGAGCCGCGAGGAGGTGCCGGCCGAGACCGTCGAGAACGAGCGCCGCATCGCCGACGAGACCGCCCGCGCCGAAGGCAAGCCGGAAGCCGCCCTGACCAAGATCGTCGAAGGGCGCCTCACCGGCTTCTTCAAGGAGATCGTCCTGGTCGACCAGGCCTTCGCCAAGGACGCCAAGAAGACCGTCGGCAAGGTGCTCGAGGAGGCCGGCGTTCAGGCTACCGCCTTCGCCCGTTTCCGCGTAGGCTCCTAAGCGAAATACGACGGCGGGAGGCCTCGTTTCACCCGCCGTCGCAGGTTTGAGGGGGTGGCCACCAGATGGTGGCCGCCCCTTTTTCCTGCCACAGATCCCCCTCCCATCCCTGACATACAGATCCCACAGCACGACGGCGGACCGACCGGACCGCGACAGGAGGCACCATGGAAGCCACGCAACAGACCCTCGAAAACACGGTTCCGGATGAGGTCGGCGGACGCCGCCGCGTTCTGCTCAAGCTCTCCGGCGAGGTTTTCGGTGGCGGCAAGCTGGGCGTGGACCCGGTCACCGTGCGCGGGGTCGCGGAGCAGATTGCCGCGACGGTCGGCAAGGTCGAGGTCGCGATCGTCGTGGGCGGGGGCAACTTCTTCCGCGGCGCCGAGCTGAGCCAGTCCGGGATGGACCGTTCGCGGGCGGACTACATGGGCATGCTCGGCACGGTGATGAACTGCCTGGCGCTGCAGGACTTCCTGGAGCAGGCCGGCGTGGAGACCCGCGTGCAGTCGGCCATCAGCATGGCCCAGGTGGCCGAGGCCTACATCCCGCGGCGCGCGATCCGCCACATGGAAAAGGACCGCGTCGTGATCTTTGGCGCCGGCGCCGGGCTGCCTTACTTCTCCACGGACACCGTGGCCGCCCAGCGCGCGCTCGAGGTGCGCGCCGACGTCGTGCTGATGGCCAAGAGCGGGGTCGACGGCGTCTACACCGCCGACCCGAAGAAGGACCCGGACGCGGTCAAGCTGGACCGCCTGACCTACGACGAGGCCCTCCTGAAGAACATCCGCGTGATGGACCAGACCGCGATGACCATGTGCAAGGACAACAAGCTGGACATGGTGGTCTTTGGCATGGAAGGCGAGGGCAACGTGACCCGCGCGATCCTTGGCGAGACGATCGGCACGGTCGTCACGGTCTGACGGCCGTGGCATAGGATGAAGGCAGAGCCCGGAACCATCCCGGGGCACCGCGCGCCCCGGACCCTGAAGGAGACACTGTGATTGACGAAACCCTGCTGGAAGCAGCGGACAAGATGGAACGCTCCATCGAGGCGGCCAAGGAGGACATCGCGACGATCCGCACCGGCCGCGCGAACCCGGGCCTGTACGCGAAGGTGATGGTGGAGTACTACGGCACCCCCACCCCGCTGCAGCAGCTGGCGTCCTTCGCGACCCCGGATGCGCGTACCATCCTGATCACCCCGTACGACGCCACCGCGCTGCGCGACATCGAGAAGGCCCTGGGCGACTCCGAGGTTGGAGCCAACCCGTCCAACGACGGCAAGACCATCCGCGTCGTCATGCCGGAGCTGACCCAGGAGCGCCGCAAGGAGTACGTGAAGATCGTCAAGGGCAAGGGTGAGGACGCCAAGGTCGCGATCCGCAACCTGCGCCGCAAGGCCAAGGACGCGATCGACAAGCTGGTCAAGGACGGCGAGGTCGGCGAGGACGACGGCGCCCGTGCCGAGAAGGAACTCGACGCGCTGACCAAGAAGAACGTGGACACCATCGACGAGCTGCTCAAGCGCAAGGAAGCCGAGCTGCTGGAAGTCTGATGAACGGGACGACCCAACCGGAGGAGAGCCAACCGGAACCGGGCACAGCGCGGGAGGCGCCGGAGGGGAGCGGGTTCCCCACCGGCGCCTCCCGGCGTTCCCTGCGGACGTCCCGCCCCGGGGACGGGGCCGGCGGCGCCTCCTCTTCCCGGGCCGGCCGCGACCTGCCTGCCGCTATCGGCGTCGGCGTGGTGCTGATCCTGCTTGTCCTTGCCGGCCTGCTGTTCGTGCCGCTCGCCTTCGTGGCCACCGTGGCCGTCTTTGGTGTCTTCGGCTGCTGGGAGGTGTCCCGCGCGCTCTCCACCGCCAAGGCTGATGTGCCGCCGGTCCCGCTGGCCGTGGGCAGCGTGGCCCTGCCGTTCGCCGCCTACTACGGCGGCGAGGAGGCGATCGCCTTCGCACTGACCGGCACCGCCGCCCTGGTGATGCTGTGGAGGCTCTTCGAGGGGGGAGCCGGGGCGCTGCGCTCGATCCTGGCCTCCCTGTTGACCATCCTGTGGATCCCGACCCTGCTCAGCTTCGGGGTGCTGCTGTTCAACGAGCCCAACGGCGCCCTGAAGGTGGCGACCCTGCTGCTGCTGGTGGTCGCCAACGACACTTTCGGATACCTCGTGGGCGCTTCCCTGGGAAAGCACCCGATGGCGCCGAAGATCAGCCCGAAGAAGTCCTGGGAGGGCTTCGCCGGATCGGTTGCCGGAGCCGTGGTTGTCGGAGTCCTGGCCGCGGTGTTCCTGCTGCACCAGCCCTGGTGGGCCGGCCTTGTCCTTGCTGTCGCCACGGTGGCGGCCGCAACGGCGGGGGACCTGTCCGAGTCGATGCTCAAGCGCGAGCTCGGCATCAAGGACATGAGCAACATGCTTCCGGGCCATGGCGGGGTCATGGACCGGCTGGATTCGATCGTGTTCGCCACCCCGGTGGCGTACATCCTCTCGGTCCTGCTGCTGCCCGGCGCGCTTTGAGCCGCGCTGCCCGGAACGGTACCCGCCCCCGCGTATGATGGGGGCGGCGGGCCCTCCGGCCCGCCCAGTCCCAACCGCATACCCGCCCAGGCCGGAGTGCCGCCGATCCACCAAGGAAGTCAGTGAGCCAGGAGAACGCCCAGAAGACGCCGCCCCCCTTCGAACGGGTTGGCCCGCAGGAGTTTGGCTACAACGTCAAGCAGGTGGAGCACTTCCTTGCGCGGGCCCGCGCGACGTTCAACGGGACGGACGACGATTCCACGGTGGTGACCAGCCACCTGGTGCGCCGCACCGCCTTCGAACCGCAAAAGGGCGGCTACAACGCCCGCGAGGTCGACAGCGCGCTGGACCGCCTCGAGGACGTCTTCGCCCAGCGCGAGCGCGACGCGCTGATCCAGACCGAAGGCGAGGAGGCCTGGCTCCAGCAGGTCGGCCGGCTCTCGTCGATCCTCCGCGGCCGCCTGCACCGGGAGCCCGGGGAGCGCTTCCGACGCCCCAGCCGCCGCGGTGTCCCCAGCTACAACGTCGAGGACGTCGACGACCTGTGCGAGCAGCTGATCGGCTACTTCGAGGAAGACATGCCGATGAGCGTCGATGCGATCCGCCGCGTGACCTTCCGCGAGGCCAAGGGCCAGGACGGCTACGAGGAAAGCCAGGTGGACGCGTTCCTGGACCGCGTGGTCGAACTCATGGCCTCCATCGACTGACCTGCGCGCCTGCGCTGCGCCGTGCCGGTTCCCCTCCGGGAGCCGGCACCGCCTTTTTGTGCGCCGGCCGGCGGTGCGGCCCGCGGTGCCCGCCCCCGCCTGCCTGCCACCCCGCCCACCTACCGCTCAGGGGTGTGCAGCCGAGCCATGACGCGGTCGATGGCTTCCTCGCCGCGTGCCCGGGTGGCCCGGGAGACGCCGACCATCACTGCGAAGGCCAGCGGAACGGTCCAGGCGGCGGGCCTGGAGAACAGCTCTCCGGCCGGCGGCGGCAGTTGGGGGAACGCGGCGGCGCAAAGCAGCGCCGTGCCGCAGGCCAGCGCACCGGTCACCATTCCGGCCACGGCGCCGGCGGAGGTCAGCCCGCGCCACCAGATCCCCAGCAGCAGCAACGGGCACAGCGTGGAAGCGGTAAACGCGAAGACCGCGCCCACGGAGCCGGCCAGCGCGTTGCTGCCGCTGGCCAGGGCCAGCAGCAGCGGAACGGTGCAGGAAAGGACGGTGGCGATGCGGAAGCCGCGCACGGTGCCGTGGAACAGGCCCTGGCTGATCACCCCGGCCACCGAGACGACCAGGCCCGAAGACGTGGACAGGAACGACGCGAACGCCCCTCCCAGCACCAGGGCCCCCAACAGGTCCCCGGCGGTCCCGCCCAGGACGCGGGCGGGCACCAGCAGCACGGTCGCGTCGGCGGTTCCGGCCCCCGGCAGGTCGGCGGCGAAGGTCCGGCCGAGGATGCCGAACGCGATCGGAAACAGGTAGAACAGGGAAAGCAGCCCCACCACGAGCACCGTGGTGCGCCGGGCGGAGGGTCCATCCGGGTTGGTGTAGAAGCGCACCAGCACGTGGGGCAGGCCCAGCGTGCCCAGCAGCAGGGCCAAAATCAGGGAGATGGTGCCGTACAGCCCGAATCCGGTCATCATCGCGGGCCCCGGTCCGAAGGCCGCGCCGTCCGCGGTGGGGGAGATGCCCTCGGAGCCCAGGCGCAGCAGCACGAACACCAGCGGGACCGCCAGGGACACCACCTTGAGCCAGTACTGGAAGGCCTGGACAAAGGTAATCGAACGCATTCCGCCGGAGAGGACGGTCACGCACACCACGGCCATGACCAGGCCGGCTCCGGCCCAGCCCGGCGCCCCGGCGGCGATCTCCAGCGCCAGCGCGGCCCCATGCAGCTGCGGGACGATGTACAGCCAGCCCACCACGACGACGAGGGCGCCGGTGGCGGTCCGGGCGGCGCGGCCACCGAGGCGGATCTGCGCGAAGTCCGGCAGGGTATAGGCACCGGAGCGGCGCAGCGGGGCGGCCACGAAGAGCAGCAGCATCAGGTAGCCGGCGGTGTAGCCGATGGGGAACCACAGCGCGTCCTGGCCGGCGAGCACGATCAGCCCGGCGACCCCGAGGAAGCTGGCGGCGGAGAGGTATTCACCGCCGATGGCGGAGGCGTTCCACCAGGGGCGCACGGTGCGCGAGGCGACGTAGAAGTCGTCGGTGGTGCGCGAAATCCGCAGCCCGTTGATCGCGATCAGGGCCGTGGCGGCGCAGACGGCGGCAATTGCGGCCAGCGACAGCGCCGTGTTCATTGGCGGGCGATTTCCCGGTAGCGGGCCTCGTTGCGCGCCGCGGCCCGGTTGAAGAGGACGGCCGTGACCACCAGCAGCGGGTAGACGCCGATCCCCAGCGCGATCCACGGCAGCGGTACGGTGAACAGCCGCAGCCCGTGGATATCCGGCCACAGCGCCAGCAGCAGGGCCATGCCCACCAGGACCACCACGAAGCCGAGCGCGACGGACACCGCCAGCCGCAGCTGCGAGCGCACCAGCGAGCGCACGTAGAAATTGGCGGCCGGGTCCGGTGCCCTGGTCCGCGGGGGTGGCAGGGCGCCGGCCGGTGCGGTCACGCGCACCCTGGGGGGCGGGACCGGCGTCTCCGAATCCGTGGGCGTGAAGCCCTGCTGCGGCAGGGGGCGGGGCGGATGGGGGCCGGGCGGGGTGGGATCCGCCGGCGCGGGACCGTCTTCGCCGCCGGTCACAGCGGGCGCACCCGGCTGGCGTCCAGCCGTCCGCGCAGCTGGGGCAGGGCGCGCCGGCTCACGGGCAGCTCGGTGCCCTCGACGACGACGGACGCCTTGCCTCCCTGCAGCCTGACCCGGTCGATCCGGTCCATCGCCACCAGGTAGGACCGGTGGATCCGCACGAAGCCGGACGCCCACTGCCGTTCGAGGTCGTTGAGGGGAACCCGGATCAGGTAGCTCGCTCCTCCGGTGTGCAGGCGCGCATAGTCCCCCTGGGCCTGGATGTAGCGGATTTCGTCGCGCCGGATCAGCCGGGTGGTGCCACCCTGGTCGACCGTGACAAGTTCGGGTTTTTCGCTGGGCTCCTCCACCAGTTCGCAGAGCCGGCGCACCGATTCGGCGAGCCGTTCGGGCCGGACGGGCTTGAGCAGGTAGTCGACGGCGGCGAGGTCGAACGCCTCGAGCGCCTGCGCCTCGTCGGCGGTGACAAAGACGACGGCGGGGGGCCGGGTAAAACGCGAGACGGCGCGGGCGAGGTCCAGGCCGGAGAGGGCCGGCATGTGGATGTCCAGGAAGAGCGCGTCGACGGGGAATTCCTCCAGCGCACGCAGCGCCTCGGCTCCGGACATGGCCCGGTGAATCCGCCCGACCCGCCGGTCCTGGGACAGCAGGTAGGCAAGCTCCTCGACGGCGGGCGCTTCATCGTCCACAACCACCACGTTGATCATGGTTCCCAGTGTAGGAGCCGAGGGCCCCGGCCCGAGCGAAGCGAGGGGCGGGAGGCTCCGCAACGGTAGGAGCCGAGGGCCCCGCCTCAGGACTGGGGGCCCGCGGTGGGGCCGCCGTTCCCGGGACGCGTCTTGGGCACGCGCAGCGTGATGAGGGTGCCGGCGCCCGGCGCGGTGTCCACCACCAGGCCGTGGCCCTCGCCGTAGACCTGGCGCAACCGCACGTCGACGTTCCGCAGCCCCACGTGCAGGCCCTCGGTGGTTCCGGCCAGGACCGAGCGCAGGGTTTCCGGGTCCATGCCGACGCCGTCGTCCTCCACCGTGATCTCGGCGTAGTTGCCGCTGTCGTGCGCGGCGATCGTCACCAGTCCTCCGCCGTCCTTGGATTCGAGGCCGTGCCGGACGGCGTTCTCCACCAGCGGCTGCAGCGACAGGAACGGAATCTCCGTCCCCAGGACCTCCGGGGCGATCTGCAGCCGAACCCGGATCCGGTCCCCGAACCGTGCCTTCTCCAGCAGCAGGTAGCGGTCGATCGCCTGCAGTTCCTCCGCCAGGGTGGTGAAGTCCCCGTGCCGGCGGAAGGTGTAGCGGGTGAAGTCGGCGAACTCGACCACCAGGCTGCGGGCCCGTTGCGGATCGGTGTTGATGAAGGAGGCGATCGCGTTGAGGCTGTTGTAGATGAAATGCGGGCTGATCTGCGCGCGCAGGGCCCGGACCTCGGCCTCGGCCAGCTGCGTGCGGGATTCGTCCAGCTCGGCCAGCCCCACCTGCGCGGCGACCCACGCCGCGACCTCGGTGACGGCCCGGACCTGGGCGGCATCCGCCCCCGTGGTGTAGGCGCCCACGGCGCCGGCCGCACGGCCCTGGACGATGATGGGGGCGAACACCGCGTGGCCCGCATCCAGCCGGCGCACCACGGTGTGGCGCGCCGTCAGCGCCGCCGCGGCCAGGTCCATGGGGCTGGAGGGGCTGGGGCCGGAGGGATTGGGGCTGGAGGGGGCGGGGGAGAGCGGCGCGCCGTCGGTGGCCAGCACCTGCGCGGTGTCCGTGATGACGAGGGTTTCGCACCCCAACAGCCCGCGCAGGTGCCGGGCGGCCCTGGCGGCTCCTTCGGGGGTGAGCCCGTGGCGCAGGTGCGGAGCAGCCAGGGAGGCGGTGTGCAGGGCCTCGAAGGTGGCCCTTCCGGCGGCGGTCCCCAGGTCACGGCTCGAACGCACCCAGCGCGCCACCAGGAAGGCGACGACGGCGGTGCCCACCACGGCAATCGTCGCAATCAGGGTGGCCTGCACGGCCATTGGCATCATGGGGCCAGCCTAGCGAGCGGCTTTGTCCCGGGGACCCGGGAAGCACCTGTTCCCTGCCGGCGAAGCCGCCGTTCGTCGCCCGCAGCCCACCGCTCGGCGCTGCTTCCCCGCCGTCCGGCGCACCAGCGGCGCCGCCCGGCGGAGGGCTGGTGTGAAGTGCTTCACACGGCGCGGCCAAGCAGCCAAAGTGATGTGCATCACCCTTGCCGATGTCCCGTTCTAGGAGGAACCATGGGCAGCATCCCCTCTCCCGACGTCCGTCCGGAGGTCCCCCCGGGCGGCCATGGCGCGCACGCCGCCCCCGTCCCCACCGGGGAGGACTTCCGCGAGACCCAGGCGAGCCCCGAGTTCCAAGAGGTCCGCCGGACCCACCGCGGGTTCGTCTTCCCCATGACGGTGGTCTTCCTGGTCTGGTACTTCGTCTACGTCATCCTCGCCGCCTACTTCCCGGCGTTCATGTCCATCAAGCTGGCCGGCAACGTCAACGTTGGCCTGGCCCTTGGCCTGCTCCAGTTCGTGTCCACCTTCGTCATCACCGCCGCCTACGTGCATTTCGCCAACAAGAAGCTCGACCCCAAGGCCACGGCGATCCGCCTCCGCCTGGAGGGCGCGCAGGAAGGGGACGCCAAGTGAACGCCCTGATCGTCAACGCCGCGGCCACCGAAACGACCAAGGTCGGCGACCCGCTGATCAACATGCTCATCTTCGGCCTGTTCGTGGGCGTCACCCTGGTGGTGGTGCTGCGGGCCAGCCGCAACAACAAGACCGCAGCCGACTACTACGCCGGCGGGCGTTCCTTCAGCGGCGGCCAGAACGGCACCGCGATCGCCGGGGACTACCTCTCGGCCGCGTCCTTCCTGGGCATCGTCGGAGCCATCGCCATTAACGGGTACGACGGGTTCCTGTACTCGATCGGCTTCCTGGTTGCCTGGCTGGTGGCCCTGCTGCTGGTCGCCGAACTGCTGCGCAACACCGGCAAGTTCACCATGGCCGACGTCCTCTCCTTCCGCCTGAAGCAGCGCCCGGTGCGCATCGCCGCCGCCATCAGCACCCTGGCGGTGTGCCTGTTCTACCTGCTGGCCCAGATGGCCGGCGCCGGCGGATTGGTCTCCCTGCTGCTGGGCATCGATGACAGGGTGGGGCAGTCGGTGGTCATCACCGTGGTGGGCGCCCTCATGATCCTCTACGTGCTGGTTGGCGGCATGAAGGGCACCACCTGGGTGCAGATCATCAAGGCCGGCCTGTTGATCGCCGGAGCGTTCACCATGACCATCTGGGTCCTGGCCCTGTACGGGTTCAACTTCTCCGCCCTGCTGGGCGACGCCGTCGCCAGCGCCGGCACCGAGGCTATCCTGAACCCCGGCCTGCAGTACGGGGCCAACGCCACCACCAAGCTGGACTTCCTCTCCCTGGGGCTGGCCCTGGTGCTGGGCACGGCGGGCCTGCCGCACGTGCTGATGCGCTTCTACACGGTGCCCACCGCCAAGGAAGCGCGCCGTTCGGTGGTCTGGGCCATCTGGCTCATTGGCGGGTTCTACCTCTTCACCCTGGTGCTCGGCTACGGGGCCGGCGCACTGATCGGCGCGGACCGCATCAAGGCCGCCCCCGGCGGCGTCAACTCGGCCGCACCGCTGCTGGCGTTCGAGCTGGGCGGCCCGCTGCTGCTGGGCGTCATCTCCGCGGTGGCGTTCGCGACCATCCTTGCGGTGGTGGCCGGCCTGACCATCACCGCGGCCGCCTCCTTCGCGCACGACATCTATGCGAGCGTGATCGCCAAGGGAAAGACCACCCCGAAGCAGGAGGTGAAGGTCGCCCGCCGCACCGTGGTGGTGATCGGCGTCCTGTCCATCGTGGGCGGCATCGGCGCCCAGGGCCAGAACGTGGCCTTCCTGGTGGCGCTGGCCTTCGCGGTTGCCGCGTCGGCGAACCTGCCGACCATCATCTACTCCCTGTTCTGGAAGAAGTTCAGCACCCAGGGTGCAGTGTGGTCGATGTACGGAGGCCTGGCCGCGGCGCTGGTGCTGATCGTGTTCTCCCCGGTCATGTCCGGGAACCCGACCGCGATGATCCCGGACGCGAACTTCGCGATCTTCCCGCTGAAGAACCCCGGCATCGTCTCCATTCCGCTGGCGTTCTTCCTCGGCTGGCTGGGCACCGTGCTGGACAAGCGCGTCGAGGACCCCATCAAGCAGGCGGAGATGGAGGTTCGCTCCCTGACCGGCGTGGGTGCCGAGAAGGCAGTCGAACACTAGCGCACCGGACAGGCCCTCCGGTGCCGGCTTCACCGACACGGGAGGGGACCCGGGTCCCGGGCATGTCCCGCAGGCGAGGACGACGGCGGCAGGAAACTGCCGCCGTCGTCCTCTTGTGTACGCATCCCCGGTGTCCCGTCTCCGGTGTCCCCGCAGGGGCGGGACCGGACGCGCAGGCCCGGCCCAAACCGGCCCGATTCCCGCGGGGAAACGGTGGTTGTGCCGGTCCCGGCCCGTGGGTATCGTCACGGGTAGGCCGCGGCAATGGCGCCGCGGACCCGCGCGGACACCGCCCGGCCCACCGGTGGGCGGGGTCCGCGGGACAACGATGCAAAGGATGCCGACCGTGTCCCTACTCGATTCCACCCCTCCTGCCCCCGGCAGCGACGACGACGTCCTGCGACTGATCGGGCCCACCGGCGAACGGACCGCAAGCCCCGACCTCGATCCCTGGGTTTCCGACGTGGACGACGCCGCGCTGGTGCGCCTGCTGACCGACATGGCCGTGGTGCGGCGCGTGGACCTCGAGGCCACGGCCCTGCAGCGCCAGGGCCAGGTGGGCCTGTGGCCCCCCCTGCTGGGCCAGGAGGCCGCCCAGATCGGCTCCGCGCGGGCGCTGCGCACGGACGACTTCATCTTTCCCTCCTACCGCGAAACCGGGGTCGCCTACTGCCGCGGCGTGGACATGCTGGAGGTCCTGCGCCTCTGGCGCGGCGCCGCCCTGTCCGGCTGGGACCCGATGGAATTCGGCATGGGCACGGCGCAAATCGTGATCGGGGCGCAGACCCTGCATGCGGCCGGCTACGCCCTGGGGACCAGGCTGGACGGTTCGGATGCGGCCACCATCACCTACTTCGGCGATGGCGCCACCAGCCAGGGCGACGTTAACGAGGCGATGGTTTTTGCCGCCAGCTTCCAGGCCCCCGTGCTGTTCTTCTGCCAGAACAACCACTGGGCCATCTCCGAACCGGTTCGGGTGCAGGCCCACGCGCCGCTGGCCGGCCGGGCGGCCGGCTTCGGCATCCCGTCAGTGCGGGTGGACGGCAACGACGTCCTGGCCTGCCTGGCCGCGACCCGGCGCGCGCTGGACCGGGTCCGCTCCGGCAGCGGCCCCGCGTTCATCGAGGCGGTGACCTACCGCATGGGCCCGCACACGACGGCCGACGACCCCACCCGCTACCGCGACCCCAACGAACTGGACCTGTGGAAGGCCAGGGACCCGCTCGCCCGCGTGGAGGCCTACCTGGTTTCCCGAGGCCATGACCCGGAGGAGCTGCGGGCGCAACTGCAGCGGGCGGCCGACGAGGTCGCCGCACGGCTGCGCCGCGAGGTGGTGCGGCTGCCGGACCCCGGCCCGCTGGACCTTTTCGAGCACGTCTACGCGGCCCCCCACGAACAGCTCGAACGCGAGCGCCGCGAGTACGCCCTGTACCTCGCCCAATTTGAGGACCAGGCCCAATTTGGGGACCAGGCCCAATTTGGGGACCAGGCCCGCACCGGGGACGACGCCCGCACGGGGAAGAACCCCGACGGCGGCCCGGGGGCTCCGGGCGGTGCGGCACCGAGTGCGGCCCACGGCACGGAGGTGGCCCGATGAGCGGGATCACCTTCGCCAAGGCCCTGAACGAGGGCCTGCGCCGCGCCATGGAGCGGGACCCCAAGGTGGTCCTGATGGGGGAGGACATCGGCCGGCTGGGCGGGGTTTTCCGCATCACTGACGGGCTGCAGAAGGACTTCGGGGAGCACCGGGTCCTGGACACCCCGCTGGCCGAGTCCGGCATTGTGGGCACCGCCGTGGGGCTCGCCTATCGGGGATACCGGCCCGTGGTGGAGATCCAGTTCGACGGCTTCGTCTACCCCGCCTTCGACCAGATCGTCGCCCAGGTCGCCAAGCTGCACTACCGCACCCGCGGCAGGGTCGTGATGCCCCTGACCATCCGCATCCCCTTCGGCGGCGGCATCGGATCCCCGGAGCACCATTCGGAGGCTCCGGAGGCCTACTTCGCCCACACCGCGGGGCTGCGCGTGGTCAGCCCGTCCAACCCGCAGGAGGCCTTCACCATGATCCAGCAGGCCATCGCCTGCCCGGACCCGGTGGTGTTCTTCGAACCCAAGCGGCGCTACCACGACACCGCCGAGGTGGACCTGGACACCGAGCCCGCAACCGATCCCCGTGTCCTGCCCATGGGTTCGGCCCGGGTGGTGCGCCCGGGCACCGACGCCACCCTGGTCGTCTACGGGGCGATGGTCAAGACGGCCCTGGACGCCGCCGCGGCAGCCGCGGATGAGGGCACCAGCATCGAGGTCATCGACCTGCGCTCGCTGGCTCCGCTGGACTCGGCGGCCCTGGAGGCTTCGGTGCGGCGCACCGGGCGGCTGGTGATTGCCCACGAGGCCCCACGCACCGGCGGCTTGGGGGCGGAGATCGCCGCGACGGTCACCGAGCGCTGCTTCGACTACCTGGAGCATGCTCCGGTGCGGGTCACCGGCTTCGACATCCCCTACCCCCCGGCCAAATCGGAGCGCCACCACCAGCCGGACCTGGACCGGATCCTCGACGGGGTCGACCGGGTGCTCGGCCGCCCCAACTCGCTCAGCGGCGTCCCGGGGAACGTCGCGGAAGCCCAAGGAGGGGGAGATGACCACCGTGCGTAAGCTGTTCCGGCTGCCCGATCTTGGAGAAGGCCTGACCGATTCGGAAATCGTTGCCTGGCGGGTCGCGGTGGGGGACTCCGTCGCCCTGAACCAAACCCTGGCGGATGTGGAGACGGCCAAGGCCGTCGTCGAACTGCCTTCGCCCTACGCCGGTACGGTGGCCGAACTCTTCGCCGATCCGGGCGCACTGGTGGAGGTGGGCAGCCCGCTGATCGCCTTCGACGTCCCGGACGAGGCGGGCGAGCCCGGCACCGCCGCGCGTCCCGGCAGTGCCAGTCCCGGCAGTGCGGCTCCGGACAGCGCCGATCAGGGGGGTGCCGGCCAGGGCAGCGGGAGTGCCGCCGGAACAGGCCCGTCCGGTGCCGGCGGAACCGCTCCCGCCGGGCGCCGGCCCACGCTGGTCGGCTACGGGGCCGAACCCGAGCCCACCGGCCACCCGGTGCGCAGGCCCCGCCGGGGCCGGCCCGCGGCAACGGGGGCCGCCGCGGGGCAACCGCCCGCCGGGCAGGCCCACGCCGGACCACACCTCCAGGGGGACCGGGGGGCCGTCCCCGGCGGCGGGCCGGAGGGTCCGGAATCGGAAGGCGGCCCGGGCGAGCGTCCGCGGTCGACCCCGCCGGTGCGCAAGCTGGCCCACGACCTCGGCGTCGACCTCTCCACGGTCACCGGGACCGGGGACCACGGGCTGATCACCCGGGCCGACATCGAGGCGGCGCACCACGCGGCGGTCCGCGGCGCCGGAGCCGGGCACCCCGGTCCCGGACAGGCCGCTCCGGAGAAGCCCCTGCCCGAACAGGTAACGCCCGGACAGGTAACGCCCGAACAAACCCTGCCTGAACAGCCCCTGCCCGGACAGGCGGCCTCCGGACAGGTCGCCTCCGGACAGCTCGCGGCGGCCCCGCCCCGGACGTTCGGCGGGCGCCCGCGGGAGGAGCGGATCCCCATCCACGGGGTGCGGATGCGCACGGCGGCCGCGGTGTCCGCCAGCGCGTTCACCGCCCCGCACATCACTGAGTTCCTCACCGTCGATGCCACCGCGGGCATGAAACTGCTGGGCAAGCTGCGCCAGCATCCGGCGTTTGCCGACGCCAAGCCGACACCGCTGGCCCTGGCCGCAAAGGCGGTGTGCCTTGCCCTGGAACAGACCCCGGCGCTCAATGCCCGCTGGGACCAGGGCGCGGGACAGATCGTGCGGTTCAACTACGTGAACCTCGGCATCGCCGCAGCCACCCCGCGCGGGCTGCTGGTGCCCAACATCAAGGACGCGCAGGCGCTGGGGCTGGCGGATCTGGCACGGTCGCTGGCCGGACTGGCGGAATCGGCACGCGCGGGGACCACCACCCCGCATGAGCTCACCGGAGGCACCTTCACCATCACCAACGTGGGAGTCTTCGGCGTCGACGCGGGCACGCCCATCCTCAATCCGGGAGAGGCGGGGATCCTCGCGCTGGGCCAGGTGGCCCGCCGGCCCTGGGATCACCGCGGCAAGGTCGCCCTGCGGGACGTGGTGACGCTGAGTCTGTCGGTGGATCACCGGGTGGTTGACGGGGAGGAAGCATCACGCTTCCTGGTCGACGTCGGCACCATTCTTTCGGACCCCGCGATGCTCATCGCAATGCTCTGACCCGGATGGCCCTGCGCTGGCCTGGATGACGATGCGCCGGCCCGGATCACGGTGACCCGGGCCCGCTGCGGCGCAACGGCGGCCGGCGCCCTCCCTGAGGAAGGCGCCGGCCGCCGGGGTGCTTCGCGCGGGGCAGCCGCGCTAGGCCAGTTCCATGATGTATTCCTTGACGACGGCGGCGCGCGCGTTGGCGAAGCCGTCGGCTTCGCCAACCACGACGAAACCGCGGCGCTCGAGGATCTTTTGGGAGCCGATGTTGTCGGTCACCACCCGCGCCCGGATGGGACGGGTGCTGAATTCGGCGAGGAACGCGTCCACCGCCGCAGTGGTCAGGCCCTGGCCCCAGAAGCGCCTGCCCGTCCAGAAGCTGATCTCCTGGCAGCCGTCGTTGGGGTAGGCCAACACGGAACCCACCACCTCGCCGTCGTGCTCGATGGTGCGCACGGTGATCTGGGGATCGTCCAGGAGCTGCTGCCAATGGAGATTAAAAACCCCGCGGTCGGCAGGGTTCTTGGCGGAGAAGGCTGCCATTTGGTTTGCTTCCGGGTCCTGTTGGAACTCGAAGAAGCGGTCCAAATCGGCGGGCTCCACGGGGCGAAGCTTCACGGTTGATACCTCTCTGTCACGACGGCGTGCTGGACACTAGCGTACCGGTGCGCACAAGGCCGCCCATGCCATGTCCTCCAGGAGTCGTTTGCGCCGGGCCGCAGCCACACCAGCTGCCCGGCCTGGCTGCGGCCGGAGGGGGCATCCGTCACGGCATCCTCCCGGGCGCGGCGGGTCACTGTTTTCGCGGGTTTCCACCGGGGATCCATTTACTGGACATTGCGCGGGGCCCTTACTAGCCTCGGGTCCAGTTAGCCCGCGTTAACCGGGTGTCCGCCGCGGCCCATCCTCACGCCGCAGGACACGGTGCGGGCACGGCAGGCGGGGTGGGCCAACGGGAAGGCTGCAATGCGGACCTTGACGTCGCGGGTGGAACCGGCAGGGGAGGCGTTCCGTGCCAACGAGGCCGCCCAGCGCGCGCTCGCCGCCGAGCTGCGCGAGCGGTTGGCCGCGGTGGCGCGCGGCGGGCCGGAAGCGGCCCGGCAGCGGCACCTCGAGCGCGGCAAACTGCTTCCGCGGGAGCGGGTGGACCGGCTGCTGGACGACGGCTCGCCGTTCCTGGACATCGCACCGCTGGCGGCCGAAGGGATGTACGGCGGGGACTGCCCGGGGGCGGGACTGATCGCCGGGATCGGACTGGTCCACGGCCGCCACGTCATGGTGGTGTGCAATGACGCCACCGTGAAGGGCGGAACCTACTACCCGCTCACTGTGAAAAAGCACCTGCGGGCGCAGGAGATCGCGCTGGAGAACGCCCTGCCGTGCGTGTACCTGGTGGATTCGGGCGGGGCGTACCTGCCCCTGCAGGACGAGGTCTTCCCGGACCGCGAGCACTTCGGGCGCATCTTCTACAACCAGGCCAGGATGTCGGCGCGCGGCATCCCGCAGGTCGCCGCGGTGCTCGGCTCCTGCACCGCCGGCGGGGCCTACGTGCCGGCCATGAGCGACGAGACGGTGATCGTGCGCAACCAGGGCACGATCTTCCTCGGCGGGCCGCCGCTGGTGAAGGCGGCCATCGGGGAAACAGTGACGGCGGAGGAACTGGGCGGCGGGGACCTGCACACGCGCGTCTCCGGGGTGGCGGACCACCTGGCCGAGGACGATGCGCATGCCCTGGCGATCGTGCGGGACATCGTCGCCACGCTCCCGCCGCCCGCCCGCCCCGCCTGGGACGTGGCGGACCCGGTGCCCCCGGCAGTGGAGCCCGGCCAACTCTACGGCGCGGTGCCCGCCGACGTGAACGTCCCCTACGACGTGCGCGAGGTGGTGGCCCGGCTGGTGGACGGTTCCGTTTTCCACGAGTTCAAGGCCGCCTGCGGCCCCACCCTGGTCACCGGGTTCGCCCGGATCCACGGGCATCCGGTGGGCATCGTGGCCAACAACGGCGTGCTGTTCTCCGAATCCGCGCTCAAGGGCGCCCATTTCATCGAACTGTGCGACCAGCGGGGCATCCCGCTGCTCTTCCTGCAGAACATTTCCGGATTCATGGTCGGCCGCGAGTACGAGGCCGGAGGCATCGCCAAACACGGGGCCAAAATGGTCACCGCCGTCGCCACGTGCCGGGTGCCGAAGCTGACCGTCGTCATTGGAGGTTCCTTCGGCGCCGGCAACTACTCGATGTGCGGGCGCGCCTACGCGCCGCGTTTCCTGTGGATGTGGCCGGCGGCGCGGATCTCCGTGATGGGCGGAGCCCAGGCCGCCTCCGTGCTGGCCACGGTCAAGCGGGACCAGGCCGAGGCTTCCGGCGCGACCTGGACCGCGGAGCAGGAACGCGAACTGACCGGGCCCATCCGCGCGCAGTACGAGGAGCAGGGCAGCCCCTACCATTCGACCGCACGCCTGTGGGACGACGGCGTCATCGACCCCTCGGACACCCGCCGCGTCCTGGGCCTGGCCCTGGACGTGGTGGCCCGCCAACCCCTGCCGGAGACCTCCTTCGGCATCTTCAGGATGTGAGCATGCCAGCGCCCCCGTTCGACACCGTCCTGGTCGCCAACCGCGGCGAGATCGCCTGCCGGATCATCCGCACGCTGCGCGCGCTGGGGATCCGCTCGGCGGCCGTCTACACGGAGCCCGACGCCGGTGCGCGGCACGTGCGCGAGGCCGACCTGGCGCTGTCGCTGGGACCCGCGCCGGGAGGCTACCTGGAGATTGAGGCCGTGGTCGAGGCCTGCCGCCGGGCCGGGGCGCAGGCGGTGCATCCGGGCTACGGGTTCCTCTCCGAGAACGCGGCGTTCGGGCAGGCCCTGGCCGCGGCCGGGATCGTGTTCATCGGCCCGGACGCGCAGGCGCTGGAGGTGATGGGGGACAAGATCAGGGCCCGCCACCAGGTTGCGGCGCACGGCGTGCCGGTGGTTCCGGGCGCGGGCGAGCCCGGAATGACCGACGAGGAGCTGATGGCCGTGGCGGGCACCGTCGGGTACCCGCTGCTGGTCAAGCCGTCCGCCGGCGGTGGAGGCAAGGGCATGGTCGCCGTGGCCACCCCCCGGGAGCTGCCCGAGGCCCTGGCCGCAGCCCGGCGCACCGCGCGGGGCGCTTTTGGCGACGACACCCTCCTGCTGGAACGCCTCATCAGTTCACCCCGCCACCTGGAGGTCCAGGTCCTCGCGGACCGGCACGGCACCACGCTCCACCTCGGCGAGCGCGAATGCTCGCTGCAGCGGCGCCACCAGAAGGTGGTCGAGGAGGCCCCGTCCCCGCTGCTGGAATCGCTGCCGGACGGGTCCCTGATCCGGGACCGGCTTGGGGCCGCCGCGGTCGCGGCGGCCCGCTCGGTCGGGTACGTCGGGGCCGGGACCGTCGAGTTCCTGGTCTCCGCCGACGCCCCGGGGGAGTTCTTCTTCATGGAGATGAACACCCGGCTGCAGGTGGAGCATCCGGTGACGGAGGAAACGGTCTGGCTCGGGGACGAACCGCTGGACCTGGTCGCCTGGCAGGTCCGGATCGCAGCCGGGGAGCCGCTGGAGGTCCCGCAGTCCGACGTCGAGCAGGTGGGCCACGCGGTGGAGGCCCGGGTCTACGCGGAGGACCCGTCCAACGGCTTCCTGCCCTCGCCGGGCATCGCCTACGGGGTGCGCGAGCCCTTCGGGGAGGGCGTCCGCGTCGATTCGCTGCTGGAGGAGACCACCCCGGTCCCGGAGCACTACGACCCCATGCTGGCGAAGATCGTCGCCTGGGGCGAGGACCGGGAGACCGCGCTGCGCCGGCTGGACGAGGCCCTGGCCCAAACGGTGGTGCTGGGGGTGCACACCAACCTGGAGCACCTGCGCTTCCTGGTCACCGATGCGGACGTGCGCGCCGGCCGGCTGGACACCGGGCTGATCGAACGCCGCGGCACCCAGCCCGGCCGGTGGGTCACCGAGGAGCAGCTGGCCGCCATCGCGGCCCGGTACCTGGAGGCGGAAGACGCCGGCGGGCAGCCTCCCGGGTACCTGCACGACGGCGGCGGGAACGGCACCGGAGGGCACGGCGGGAGCTGGGACCTTCGCGACGGCTGGAGGCTGGGGACCCCGCGCCCGCGCCTGCTCACGCTCGAGACGCGCGACGGCAGCCGCGACGTGGCGGTGTTGGGCACCCCCGGGGCCGCGGGCACCGACTATGTGCTGGAGATCGACGGCACCGTCCACCGGGTGGCCCCGGCGGAGGCCTACGACTCCGACACGGCCACGGTGAACGGGCGGCGCTTCCCCCTCTCGATCGGACTCCGCCAGGACGCATGGCTGCCCGCCACGGCCGGGGGGAGGGGAACGCCGGGGGCGGAACCGCCACCCGGCTACGGGGAGGCCTGGGTCTCGGCCGAGGGATGGAGCGCCAAGGTGCACCGGCCCACCCGCCGCGAACTGCTGGAACGCCGGCTTGCGGACCCCGGAAAGGCCGGCGGGGGCGCCCCGGCCGGGCCCGGCCCTGAAGTCCGCTCGCCGATGCCGGGCACCGTCGTTGCGGTCCCGGTCTCCAACGGGGACCGGGTCGAGGCCGGCCAGCTGCTGGTCGCCGTGGAGGCCATGAAGATGGAACACCGGCTGACCGCGGCGGTTGCCGGAACCGTGACGGTCCTGGCCGCCGTCGGAGACCCCGTCCGCCGGGACCAGCTCCTCGCCGTTGTCCATCCCCCCGCGGAGCTACCCCAGGAAGGCGGCTGACATGCCCGGATTCGAACTCGGTGAGGAATACCGCGACCTCGTGGAGATGGTCCGCGACTTTGCCGACCAGGTGGTCGCCCCCGTCGCGGCCCGGCACGACGCCGAGCACAGCTTCCCGTACGACGTCGTGCGCCAGATGGGGGAGCTGGGCCTGTTCGGGCTGCCGTTCCCCGAGGAATGGGGCGGCCAGGGCGGGGATTTTTTCGCCCTGGCCCTGGCCCTGGAACAGCTCGGGCGGGTGGACCAGTCGGTGGCGATCACGCTTGAGGCCGCCGTGTGCCTGGGGGCCATGCCCCTGTACCGCTTCGGCAGCCAGGAACAGAAGGAACGCTGGCTGCCGCAACTGGTTTCCGGGCAGGCGCTCGCCGGCTTCGGGCTCACCGAACCCGGGGCCGGAACCGATGCCGGGGCCACCCGCACCACCGCGCGCCTCGAGGACGGGCAGTGGGTCATCAACGGGACCAAGGAGTTCATCACCAACTCCGGCACCGACATCACCGAACTGGTCACGGTCACCGCGGTGACCGGAACCGCCACCGCAGCGGACGGCAGCACCCGCAAGGAGATCTCCACGTTCCTGGTCCCCGCCGGCACCCCCGGATTCCGGGCCGAAAGGGCCTACGACAAGGTCGGGTGGCGGGCCTCCGACACGCACCCGCTCACCCTGGCCGGGGTCCGGGTCCCGGAGGGCAACCTGCTGGGCGAACGCGGCCGCGGCTACGCCAACTTCCTGGCCACCCTGGACGAGGGGCGCATCGCGATCGCCGCGCTGGCCACCGGCGCCGCCCAGGGCTGCGTGGACGAAGCCGTCCGCTACGCCAAGACGCGCACCGCATTCGGTGCGGCGATCGGCACCTACCAGGGCATCCAGTTCCGCATCGCCCGCATGCAGGTGCGCGCCCACACCGCCCGGCTGGCCTACTACGCGGCCGCCGAGCGGATGCTGGCCGGCCGGCCGTTCAAGACGGAGGCGGCGATGGCCAAACTGGTGGCCGGGGAGGCGGCGATGGACAATGCCCGCGACGCCACCCAGGTTTTTGGCGGGTACGGGTTCATCAACGAGACCGCGGTGGCCCGGCACTACCGGGATTCAAAGATCCTGGAGATCGGCGAGGGCACCACCGAGGTCCAACTGATGCTCATTGCCCGCGGGCTGGGCCTGTGAGGAGGGGAAAACCATGGACCGCAGGATCGAGGAACGCGGGCTGTACTACGACGAGCTGGAGCCCGGCGCCATCTACGTGCACCGGCCGGGCCGGACCATTACCGAGGCGGACAACGTCCTGTTCACCACGCTGACGATGAACACGCAGGCGCTGCACCTGGATGCGGCCTTCGCCGCCACCCAGCCGTTCGGGCAGCGGCTGGTCAACTCGATGCTGACGCTCTCGACGATGGTGGGCCAGTCCGTGGGCCAGCTGACCCAAGGCACCGTCGTGGGCCAGCTGGGCGTCTCCGAGGCCGCCTTCCCGCATCCGCTCTTCCACGGCGACACCCTCTACACCGAGAGCGAGGTCTCGGCGCGGCGCCTCTCGGCCTCGCGTCCGGGGCAGGGCATCGTGGCCTTCCGCCACACCGGCCGCAACCAGGACGGCGTCGTGGTGGCTCAGGCCACCCGGACGGTCCTGATGTGGACGCGGGCCGGCCACGCCGCGGCCCGCGACAGGAGCCGGGAATGACCGGGTCCGATTCCCCGCCGGAGGACCCGGGGGCTTTTCCGTTCGGCGCGGGGCTGCTCTTTTGCCCGGGGGACCGGCCCGACCGCTACGCCAAGGCCGCTGCCCGGGCGGATGCGGTCATCCTGGACCTCGAGGACGCGGTCGCGCCTGCGGACAAGCCCGCGGCACGCGAGGCGGTCGCGGCCAGCCGGCTGGACCCCGAACGCACGCTGGTGCGGGTGAACCCCGCCGGCACCGCGGACTTCGCCGCCGACCTCGCCGCCCTGAGCACCACCGCCTACCGCACCCTCATGCTTCCCAAGGCACAGGACCCCGGCGACGTGCGCGCCCTGGCCGGGTATGGAGTGGTGGCGCTGTGCGAGACCGCCGCCGGCGTGCTGCACGCGGCCGCGCTGGCGGCGGAGCCGAACACGCTCGCGCTGATGTGGGGCGCGGAGGACCTTATCGCCTCGCTGGGCGGAACATCGAGCCGGGAGGACGGGGGCGCCTACCGGGCGGTGGCCCTGCATGCCCGTTCCGCGGTGCTGCTCGCCGCGGCGGCGCAGGGGAAGGCAGCGGTCGACGCCGTGTACCTGGACCTGGAGGATGCGGCCGGGCTGGAGGCGGAGGCGCGGGACGCGGCGGCGTCGGGCTTTGCGGCAAAGGCCTGCATCCACCCCGGACAGGTGGGCATGGTGCGTGCCGCGTTCGCCCCCGACCCGGCGGAAGCGGCCGCCGCGCGGGCCCTGCTCGATGCGGCCGCCGGGCAGGCGGGGGTGTTCCGCTTCAACGGGCGGATGGTCGATGAGCCGCTGCTGCGGCATGCGCGCGCGGTGCTCAGGCGGGCCGGGCACTCCGCCACGGACGGGCCGGCCTGAAGGGTCCTGCTACCCGGCGTGCCTGCCCCCGCCCGGCCGGCCGGGGGCTTCCGGCCCCGAAGGCTGCCTGGCGCCGCCGGCATTCGGCTCAATGATGCCGTTGGCGTACAGCTCCATCAGCACCGGTCCCATCCGCCGCAGGGTTTCGGCGGAGTACGGCACGGTGCCGAAATGGCGGGCCAGGTGGTCGGCCAGCAGCAGCGGCGCCATGGCGTGCATCGCCAGGACCACCGCGAGGACATCAGGATCCGACGTTGCCTTCCACCGCATCCCGGCCGGGTCCCTGGAGATCCCGGCCTTGGCTTCCTTGACCAGCCGGTCGAACATGCGCCCGCCCGAGCGGGACCCGTCCGTCACCTGGCGGGCAATGAAGCGCAGGCGGCTCTCCAGCTTCGGGTCGTCCAGCAGCCGGGCCGCGGCCTCGGCCGGGCCGTGGCCCCCGAGATTTTCCTCGAGGATGGTCCGGACCACGTAGTCCTCGCAGTCGACGGCCAGGGAATCCTTGGAGATGTAGTGGTGAAGGAGCAGGGACGTGCTCACCCCGGCGGCCTCCGCGATGGCCCGCGTCGGTGTGCCCGCCACGCCGCGGACCCCGAAGAGATCGATGGCGGCCTCCAGGATCCGCTGGCGCACGTCTTGTGCACCGGCCCCCGAGGGGCCGGCCGCGGGTATGCCTGCCGGGGAAGTGCCGGCATCGGGTCCCCTGCCGGCTGCACGGTTCTCTTCGCTCACGCCATCAGGTTAGGCGCGGAGCCCCACCTCGGCAACGGCAGCGGGCGGCACAAGCGGTCAGGGGATCGCCTGGCCGGAAGGGAACAGCCGGGCCGTCAGGGAACAGCCTGGCCGGCGGGGGATAATCGGGAGGTGACTTCCCGCCAGAACCTCCCCTTCACCCCGCCCCCCACGGATGCCCGCCGCCGCGTGGTCCTGCTCGGATCCACCGGGTCCATCGGCACCCAGGCCATCGAGGTGGCCGACCAGGCCCGGGAACGCTTCGAGGTCGTCGCGCTCTGCGGCGGCGGAAACGTCGGCCTGGTCGCCGAGCAGGCCGTGCATACCCGGGCGGAGGCCGTGGGCATCGCCCGCGGCACGGCCGGGGAACTGCGCGCTGCCATCGCCGCGCGGGCGGCGGCCGCCGGTGCCGCCGGCTATGCGCCGGAGCTGTTTGCCGGCCCCGGCGCGGCGGCGGAGATCGCCGCCTGGCCGGGAGCCGACGTCGTGCTCAACGGCATCACCGGATCCATTGGGCTGGCACCCACCCTGGCCGCCCTGGACGCGGGCCACCTGCTGGCCCTGGCCAACAAGGAGTCACTGATCGTCGGCGGCGACCTGGTCCGGCGCGCGGCCGCGCCCGGCCAGCTGGTCCCGGTGGACTCCGAGCACTCCGCCCTGGCCCAGGCGCTGCGCGCCGGCACGCCGGAGGAGGTCGCCCGGCTGGTGGTCACCGCCTCCGGCGGCCCGTTCCGCGGCTGGGACCGCGGGCGCCTGCGCGCGGTGACTCCCGCGCAGGCGCTCGCCCACCCCACCTGGGACATGGGCAAGGTGGTCACCACCAACTCCGCGACCATGGTCAACAAGGCCCTGGAGGTCATCGAGGCCCACCTGCTGTTCGGCATCCCGCTGGAACGCATCGAGGCCGTGGTCCACCCGCAGTCGGTGGTGCATTCGATGGTGGAGTTCATCGACGGTTCCACGATCGCCCAGGCCTCGCCGCCGGACATGCGCCTGCCGATCGCCCTCGGGATGGGGTGGCCGGCCCGGGTGCCCGGCGCCACCGCCCCGTGCGACTGGTCCGCCGCCGCGGCGTGGACCTTCGAGCCGCTGGACGAGGAGGCCTTCCCCGCCATCCGCCTGGCCAAGCAGGCTTCCGCCGCCTCGCCCACGCACATGGCCGTCTACAACGCAGCCAACGAGGAAGCCGTGGAGGCCTTCCACGCCGGGCGGATCGGCTTCCTGGACATCGTGGATTCGGTCGCCGCCGTGGTGGAGGAGTACGACGCCGGTGCCGTGGCGGGCACCGAACTGACCGTGGGTGCGGTGCTGGCCGCCGAGGACTGGGCACGAAACCGCGCCCACGAACGTTTGGGGCTTCTGTGACCGTTTTGCTTTTCATCCTCGGTGTCCTCTTCGTCGCCCTTGGCGTTGCCGTCTCGATCGCCCTGCACGAGGTGGGGCACCTGGTGCCCGCCAAGCTGTTCAAGGTGCGTGTGCCGCAGTACATGATCGGTTTCGGGCCCACCATCTGGTCCCGCAGGCGGGGCGAGACGGAGTACGGGTTCAAGGCGCTGCCGCTGGGCGGGTTTGTCTCGATGATCGGCATGTACCCGCCGGCCAGGGACGGCGAGGAGGTGCGCCAAACCAGCACCGGCATGTTCCAGCAGCTGGCCAACGACGCCCGCAGGGCCTCCGCCGAGCAGCTCCAGCCCGGTGACGAAAACCGCATGTTCTACAAGCTCCCGGTCTGGAAGCGCGTGGTCATCATGCTGGGCGGCCCCGCCATGAACCTGCTCATCGGCACCGTCCTGATCGGCGTGCTGATCACCGGCTTCGGCACCCTGCAGTCCACCACCACGGTCTCGGAGGTCTACCGGTGCGTGGTGCCGCTGGACCAGCAGGAGCAGCGCTCGGGAACCGGCGACGGCTGCCGGGCCGGGGACCCGCAGGCACCGGCCTATGCCGCCGGCCTGCGCCCCGGGGACGTCATCACCTCCTTCAACGGCCAGCGGCTTGGCGAGGCCGACTGGCAGGTCCTGACCGAAATGATCCGTGCCGAGGCGGGCCACGAGGTCGCCGTAACCTACCTGCGCGACGGCACCGAGCACGCCACCACCATCACCCCGCTGCTCACCGAGCGGCCCCAGCTGGACATCAACGGCAACCCCGTCGCCACGGCGGACGGGACCATGGCCACCGTCCAGGCCGGCTTCATCGGCATGGGCGCCGAAGCGCGCCTGATCCGGCAGCCGGTCACCGAGGTTCCGGCCATGGTGTGGGAGAACGTGACCCACGTGGCGGCCATCGTCCTGGACCTGCCGGCCCGCCTGGTCGCCGTTGGACAGGCAGCCTTCTCGGATGCGCCGCGCGATCCGGACGGTCCGGTCTCGGTGGTGGGCGTCGGGCGCATCGCCGGGGAGGTCAGCGCCATGGAGGACGTTCCGGTGGAAAACCGGGCGGCGACCCTGGTGGGCCTGGTGGCGGGGCTGAACATCGCCTTGTTCGTCTTCAACCTGATCCCGCTGCTGCCGCTGGATGGCGGGCACATTGCCGGCGCCCTCTGGGAAGCGCTGCGCCGCGGTGTCGCTAGGGTGTTCCGCCGCAGGGACCCGGGCCCGGTGGACATCGCGAAGGCGCTGCCGCTCACCTATGTGGTGGCGACGCTGCTGCTGGGCATGGGCGTGCTGCTGATCTACGCGGACATCGTCAAGCCGGTCAACCTCTTCGGCTGACCGGGCCCTGTTGCCCCGGGCGGGCAGGTTTGGTTGGCTGGGGGATGCACCACGCCGTGCCCGCCGCCCGCCGGCGGTCCGGGCGCGGTCGCCACGAAGGGATCCCGATGACGCAGACGCCCGACCGCACGCTCCACCCCCGCCCGCGCACGCTCCCGTGGGTCCTGGTTGGGCACCACAGTTCCGGGCACCGCAGCTTCGGGCACCGCAGCTTCGGGCGCCGGGCGGGCCGCGCGCTCGCGCTGGCCGTGGCGGGAGCGCTGGCGCTTGCCGGCTGCACCGGCCCTTCAGGGTCCGGGCCGGTTGCTGAGGCCACCGGCCCGGAAGGACTCCTTCCGCCGGCGGCCGGGGATGGACGCCTGGCTGTCCCGGCGGCCCGGGACGCGGGATACGTCCGTATCTCCGGGACCCCTGCCGCCGCCGCGGTGGCAGCCAGCCGCACCTTCTTCGCCACCGCCCGCGTTGCGGTCCTCGCCTCCGAGGCGGACGGCGCCGTGGTCCAGGCCGCGGAGCGTGCCCGCGCCCTGGGCGTTCCCCTGCTGCTGGTTCCCGGACGGACAGCACCGCCCGAGGCGAGCGAAACCGGGGCGGCCAAGGACGGCACTACCGCGGAGGACGGCAGCACCGCGGAGGACGGCAGCACCGCGGAGGACGCGGAGGAAGGCTCCGCCCCGGAAGGCGCGGAGGACGGGGCGGGTGCCCGGGCCGCGGTGGCCGCGGAACTTTCACGGCTCGGCGTCGGGTCCGTCGAGGCCTACGGGGTGGAGGACACGTCCTTCCTCCCCGGCATCAGCGCCGCCGCCCCCGGCAGCACCCGCCTCCCGGAGGCCGCGGCCCCCGCGGGGGGCCGCGCCGCCGTCGTGCACCTGAAGGATCCGGGCAGGCCGGGCGCGGCCGGACTCGCCGCCGTGGCGGCGACCGCCCAGGCGGCAGGGGCGGAAGTGGCGGAACTGGCCACCGCCGATCCGCGGGCCGAACGGAACCGGGCCTTCTTCGCCGAACGCGCGGGAGGGCTGGTGGTCGCCGCGGGGGACGGGTTCGGCAGCGCCGAGGATTTCGCGTCGACGGCGGCCACCGCAGCGGCCGGAACCGAACTGCCCGGCGGAGGACAGCTCCTCTTTCCGCAGCGGCGGATGGTGGCGCTGTACGGCCACCCCGGGACGCCCTCGCTGGGCCTGCTGGGGGAGCAGGACATCGAGGCATCGATAGCCCGGGCCAAAAAGCTGGCCGCCGAATACCAGCCCTACAGCGACGAGACCGTCCAGCCGGCCTTCGAGATCATCACCACCGTGGCGACCGCACATGCCGGCCCGGACGGAAAGTACTCCGCCTACACCGCGGTGGAGAAGCTGGAACCGTGGATCGACGCGGCCGCGGAGGCCGGTGTCTACGTGGTGCTGGACCTGCAGCCCGGGCGCAACGACTTCCTGGTGCAGGCCAAGCGGTACGAGGAACTGCTCAAGCGCCCGAACGTGGGCCTGGCGCTGGACCCCGAATGGCGGCTGGGGCCAAACCAGCGGCACATGGTCCAGATCGGGTCCGTCGAGGCGGCAGAGATCAACAAGGTGTCGGCCTGGCTGGCTGGGCTGGTCCGCGAGCATGCCCTGCCGCAGAAAATGCTCATCCTGCACCAGTTCCAGCTGGGCATGATCCGCGACCGGGCCAGCCTGGAGACCGGACACCCCGAACTGGCGCTGGTCCTGCACGCGGACGGGCACGGAACCCCCGGCCAGAAACAGGACACCTGGAACGCCCTGCGCCGCGGCCTGCCGCCCGGAATCCGGATGGCCTGGAAGAACTTCATCGACGAGGACAAACCCACCTTCAGCCCCAAGCAGACCTACTCGGAGGTCGGACCCAAGCCCTGGTTCGTCTCCTACCAGTAGCCGATGGCCGCAGCGCCTCCCGGGCTCCCGACGCTCGCTGGCGCTCGCATCGGGTCCCTCGCCCGGTAGCGCCTCCCGGGCTCCCGACGCTCGCTGGCGCTCGCATCGGGTCCCTCGCCCGGTAGGCTGGGGGCCATGAGTGTCTTCGCCGTTGAATACGTTTACGCCCCCGGAACCGAGGCCGGACGGGACGAGCACCGTCCGGGCCACCGCGCCTTCCTCACCTCGCTCAAGGAGAGCGGCAACGTCTCCCTCATCGCCTCCGGTCCCTACGCCGATGGCAGCGGGGCGCTGCTGATCTTCGCCGCCCCCTCCGAGGAGGACCTCGCGGCGGCCCTGGCCCGCGACCCCTTCAACGCAGAGGGTTTTGTTGCGGCCCTGCGCATCACCGGCTGGATCCCCGCCTCGGGCGAACTTTCCCACTACGCCCAGTAGGGCGCAGCCGCTCCCGGCAGCGGAGGGTCCCGCCCTCCGCTGCCTGTCCCGCCTCCCGGGGGGATAATTGGACTACAACCCTTCCACGCACCACCCACGGAGGAAAACTTGACCCCGGTCAGCCTCGGAATGCCGTCCGCCCCGCCGCCCGTCCTCGCGCCCCGCCGCAAGACGCGCCAGATCCAGGTCGGACCGGTCGGCGTCGGCTCCGACTTCCCCGTCAGCGTGCAGTCGATGACCACCACCCCCACGACGGACATCAACGCCACGCTGCAGCAGATCGCCGAGCTGACCGCCGCAGGCTGCGACATCGTCCGCGTGGCCTGCCCCTCGGCCGACGATGCCGAGGCGCTGCCGATCATCGCCAAGAAGTCACAGATCCCGGTCATCGCCGACATCCACTTCCAGCCAAAGTATGTCTTTGCCGCGATCGACGCCGGCTGCGCCGCCGTGCGCGTCAACCCCGGCAATATCCGCAAGTTCGACGACCAGGTCAAGGAAATCGCGCAGGCGGCCAAGGACGCGGGCACGTCCATCCGCATCGGCGTCAACGCCGGCTCGCTGCACCCGGACCTGATGAAGAAGTACGGCAAGGCCACCCCGGAGGCCCTGGTCGAGTCCGCGGTGTGGGAAGCCTCGCTGTTCGAGGAGCACGGCTTCCACGACTTCAAGATCTCCGTCAAGCACAACGACCCGGTGATCATGGTGCGTGCCTACGAGCTGCTGGCCGAACGCGGCGACTGGCCCCTGCACCTGGGCGTGACCGAGGCGGGCCCGGCCTTCCAGGGCACCATCAAATCCGCCACCGCCTTCGGAGCGCTGCTCTCCAAGGGCATCGGGGACACCATCCGCGTGTCCCTGTCCGCACCGCCGGTGGAGGAAGTCAAGGTCGGCAACCAGATCCTCCAGTCGCTGAACCTGCGCCCCCGCAAGCTGGAAATCGTCTCCTGCCCCTCCTGCGGCCGTGCCCAGGTGGACGTGTACACGCTGGCGGAGCAGGTGACCGCCGGACTCGAGGGCATGACCGTTCCGCTGCGCGTGGCCGTCATGGGCTGCGTCGTCAACGGCCCCGGCGAGGCGCGCGAGGCCGACCTCGGGGTCGCCTCGGGCAACGGCAAGGGGCAGATCTTTGTTAAGGGCGAAGTCATCAAGACCGTGCCTGAGGACCAGATTGTTGAAACACTGATTGAAGAGGCGATGCGCATCGCCGAGGAAGCGGGCGACGGAGATGGCGAGGATCCTGTCCAAAGTGGCCCCGTGGTTACCGTCAGCTAGCAGGGGACGGCGCGACGGCGGGGAACGGCTCAGCGCCACCGTGCGCGTCCTGGCGGACGAGGACACCCAGGCCCTGCGCGCGCTCGTCGCCCGGGATCCGGTGGCCAACGTCTTCCTCGATGCCCAGCTGGACTGCACCGGCACGGCCGCGCCCACCGGCAGCGGCGGCATGGTGGTGGGACGGTTCGATGGCGAACGCCTCGAATCGGCCTGCTGGGTGGGGGCGAACCTGGTTCCCGTCCAGGCCTCGGCCGGGGCCGCGGCGGAGATTGCCGCCGCGCTGCTGCCGCTGGGCCGCAGCTACTCCTCGATCTTCGGGCCCGCCGAAGCCGTCCTGGCCCTGTGGGAAAGGCTGCGGGAGGGAGGGCAGCGGGCCTTCGACGTGCGTTCGTCCCAGCCGCTCATGGTCCTGGACCGGGCCCCCGACATCCCGCCGGCCCCGGGCCTGCGGCTGTCCACCGAGGCGGACTACGACGCCGTCCTGCCCGCCTGCTCGGCGATGTTCGAGGAGGAGCTGGGCTACTCCCCGCTGACCGGCGGAGGCTCCTACTACCGGGCCCGCGTCCGCTCGCTGATCCGCCAGGGACACTCCTTCGTGGACCTCGACGAGACCGGCCAGGTGCTGTTCAAGGCGGAACTGGGAACCGTGTCACCGCGCGCCACGCAGATCCAGGGCGTCTGGGTGGCGCCGGCCCACCGCGGGCGCGGCCTGGCCGCGCCCTACATGGCCGCGGTCGCCGGCCGCGCCCTGGCGGTGGCCCCCGTGACCAGCCTGTACGTCAACGACTACAACGCGCCCGCGCTGGCCACCTACCGCCGGGTGGGATTCCGCCAGACCGGAGAGTTCGCCACCGTGCTGTTCTGAGCGCGCAGGGCCCAATGGCGCCGCGACCGCGGCGCCATTGGGCCCTGCGCGCGTGCGGCGGGTAAATTTGGAGGCGATCCCCCCGGGGAAACCCTCTCCCAGTGCGGCGCGATGCCGCGGAAACGGATAGACAAGCGTGGTCCTACGACTTTCCACACTATTCCTGCGCACCCTGCGCGAAGACCCGGTCGACGCCGAGGTCGCCAGCCACAAGCTGCTGGTGCGTGCCGGCTACATCCGCCGCGCCGCCCCGGGTATCTACACCTGGCTGCCCCTGGGGCTGCGCGTGCTGGCGAAGGTCGAGGCGATCGTCCGCGAGGAGATGAACGCGATCGGGGCCCAGGAAGTGCACTTCCCGGCACTGCTGCCGCGCGAGCCCTATGAGGCGACCGGCCGCTGGACCGAATACGGCGAGGGCCTGTTCCGGCTCAAGGACCGCAAGGATGCCGACTACCTGCTGGCCCCGACCCACGAGGAGATGTTCACCCTCCTGGTCAAGGACCTGTACAGCTCCTACAAGGACCTGCCGGTTACCCTCTACCAGATCCAGAACAAGTACCGCGACGAGGCCCGCCCCCGGGCCGGCCTGCTGCGCGGCCGCGAATTCATCATGAAGGACTCCTACTCCTTCGACGTCGACGACGCCGGCCTGGAGGCCTCCTACCAGGCCCACCGCGCCGCGTACCTGAGGATCTTCTCCCGCCTGGGGCTGGAGATCGTGCCGGTGTATGCGACCGCAGGAGCCATGGGCGGGTCCAAGTCCGAGGAGTTCCTGCACCCGACCGAGGTCGGCGAGGACACCTTCGTGCGCTCGGCCGGAGGCTACGCGGCGAACGTCGAGGCCGTGACCACCGTCGTCCCGGCGGAGATCGACTACGCCGGCGCCCCGGCCTTCGAGGTCAAGGACACCCCGGACACCCCGACCATCGATTCGCTGGTTGCCTGCGCCAACGCGATCGCCCCGCGCGCTGACCGGGAGTGGACCGCCGCAGACACCCTGAAGAACGTGGTGCTGGCCGTGACCCTGCCCACCGGCGAGCGCCAGCTCGTGGTCGTGGGCGTGCCCGGGGACCGCGCGGTGGACCTCAAGCGCATCGAGGCCAACATCGGTGCCCACCTGGCCGCGGCCGGCGAGCTCGGCGTCGAGGCCGCCACCGACGAGGACATCAAGAAGGTTCCGGCTCTGGTCAAGGGCTACATCGGTCCGGCCCTGGGGCTGGACGCCGCAACGCTGGGCGCCGAGTCCTCCAGCGGGATCCCCTTCCTGGTGGACCCGCGCGTGGTGGCCGGCACCACCTGGATCACCGGCGCCAACGAGCACGGCAAGCACGTCTTCGGCCTGGTGGCCGGACGCGACTTTGCCTGGGACGGCACCATCGAGGCCGTCGAGGTGCGTGCCGGCGACGAGGCCCCGGACGGGTCCGGGCCGCTGGAGACCGCCCGCGGCATCGAGATGGGCCACATCTTCCAGCTCGGCCGCAAATACGCGGAGGCGCTTGACCTGAAGGTGCTGGACCAGAACGGAAAGCTGGTCACGGTCACCATGGGTTCCTACGGCGTCGGCGTCACGCGCGCGGTCGCCGCCCTGGCCGAGTCCAACCACGACGACCGCGGCCTGGTGTGGCCGCGCAACGTGGCCCCGGCCGACGTGCACCTGATGGTCACCGGCAAGGGCGAAGAACTGTTCGCCGAGGCCGAGCGGATCGCCGCCGGCCTCGAGGCCCGCGGTCTCGAGGTCATCTTCGACGACCGTCCGAAGGTCTCCGCCGGCGTCAAGTTCGGCGACGCCGAGCTGATCGGCGTGCCGACCATCGCCGTCGTCGGCCGCGGCTTGGCCGAGGGGCTGGTCGAGGTCAAGGACCGGGCTACCGGAACCGCCGAGAACGTGGCGGTCGCCGACGTGGTGGAGACCCTCGTGGCCAGGGCGCGGGGCTGGGACCTGCCGCGCCCGTGAGCGAACTGCTGAATGGTTCCGGCCTGGAGAACCTCGAGGCCGGAACCATTCTGCTGGTGCTGGCGGCCGGGCTGGCCGCCGGGTGGGTCGACGCCGTCGTCGGCGGCGGAGGGCTCATCCAGCTGCCGGCCCTGCTGCTGGTCCCGGGCATCGCCCCGGTCCAGGCGCTGGCCACCAACAAGCTGGGGTCGATCTTCGGAACCACCACCAGTGCCGTGACCTACTACCGGCGTGCCCATCCGGACCTGAAAACGGCGCTGCCGATGGCTGCGGTCGCGCTGGCCGGAAGCTTCGCCGGGGCGATCGTCGCCACCCTGCTGCCGTCCGCGGTGTTCAAGCCGGTCATCCTGGCCGCCCTGGTCGCGGTCGCGCTGTTCACCGCGTTCCGGCCCACCGCCGGAGAACTGACCAGGCTGCGCCACCAGGGGCGGCGGCACTATGTCCTGGCCGGGGTCATTGGCCTGGTGATCGGGTTCTACGACGGGCTGATCGGCCCGGGCACCGGATCGTTCCTGATCATCGCCATGGTGGTCCTCCTGGGCTACAACTTCCTGGCCGCAAGCGCCAAGGCGAAGATCGTCAACATGGCCACCAACTTCGGTGCGCTGGTCTTCTTCCTGCCCAGCGGGCACCTGCTGTGGGGCCTGGGCCTGCTGCTGGGGGTGGCCAACATGGTGGGCGGCTACCTCGGTGCCCGCACGGCCGTGGGCCGCGGGGCCCGGTTCATCCGCATCGTGTTCCTGGTGGTGGTTGGGGCCCTGATCGTGCGCCTGGGCTTCGACGTCGCCCTGGAGTGGATGCCCGCGGGGTAGGAACGGGCGCTCAGGATGCGGCCAGGGCCGCCGAGAAGGACTCGGCCGCGAGGGCCGCGCGCAGGGTGCCGCCGGCCGCGCCGGCGGCGTCGCGCAGCAGGGCCGAGAGCTGTTCCTCCCCGGTAGCCGCCGAGCGCACCGGGTCCTTCGCGAAACCCGGGGGCAGCCGGTAGGCGGCCGCCCGCAGCGGCACGCACTCCTGCGGCAGGCGGGACTGGAGCCGCCAGCCCAGGCGCTCGCGGTCATCCGCCGCCTCCCAGGCTCCTTCCGCGGCGTCTCCCCGGGATCGGGCCCCCGCCACCTGGTAGGCGTAGGCGAGCCGGAACGCCGCATCCGTGGCGCCCGCGAGCGCGGCCTGGGCCTGGCACGTGCTCCCGGTTCCCGGGGAAGGAGCCGTCCCGCCCGAAGCCGCCGGCTCGTGGGGGGATACCGATCCCGCCGGGGCCGGCGCCGGGCCTGACCCCGAACCTGACCCCGCGCCGTTTTCGGTCTCGAACGCCAGCCAGGCCGCGCCGGCATCCAGCGGGACCTCCGGCAGCGCCTTCACCGCGGCTTGGCCACCCCCGGCCCGGGCCACCTCGCGGGCGGCCAGCGCCTGTTCGGTGCCGGCGGACAGCAAGGAGCGGGACAGCTGCTCCGGGGCATCCAGCGAGGCCGTCAGCAGGCTGTTCGCCGATTGGGCCAGCCGTTCGGCGAAGGCGGCCGGAGCCGCATGCGCCCCTGTCCCGGGACCGGGCGTTTCGGCAGCCGGAGCCTCGGACGCTTCCGGCGGGGCTGCATTGGGCGGGGCTGGACTGGGTGGGGCTGGACTGGGTGGGGCTGCGCCGGATGGAAGCCCTCCCGAGGGGGAGGCCCCGGAGGTGGGCTCGGGGACCGGGGAGGCGCCGGGTGTGAGCAAGTCGACATGCGCGGCCAGGACCTCCCGTGCGGCGGCCAGTTCGTCGGCGGGCCAGTGCGCCGTTTCCGCGCCCGCTTCCGCGTCTCTTTCCGGCTGGGCGGAGGGGGTGGCCGGTGCGGGCCCGGCGGCCAATGCGGTGGCCTCCTCCAGCAGCGAGGCCAACTGCGTCCGCAGGCTTTCCGCCGGGCTTCCGGCGGCGGAGGGTGCGGAATCGCCGGGGTTTCCGGCGGCGCCGCGGTCCACCGTGGTGCCCAGCCCGAGGACGACGGCGGCGACCAGTAGCAGTCCTCCGGCCCGGGTGGCCGCCTTCCCCGCATGCCGGGGACGCCGGGGACGCCGCGGCTGCGCGGAGGCGGGGGAGTGCGGGGAAGCGGGGGGAAGTGACATCGCCTTAGATCATCCCACGCCGCCTGCGCGGGGCGGGGCCGCCGCGACCAACCGCCCGGATCTTCGTTACTCTTGGAGGCACAACATCATCACGTGGGAGGAATACATGTCCGCCAAACCGGTAGACACCCAGCCCGAGGCCGAACGCCTCAAGAAGTATCTGGAACCCACCGTTGCCTCCCACGAGTTGTACCTCGAGGACGTCGAGGTGCGGATTGCCGGGCAGCATCGGACCGTGCACGTCATCGTTGACCTGCTCGAAGGCACCGGCGGCGTGGACCTGGACCGGATCGCCGAAGTTTCGCGCGCCCTCTCCGAGGCCCTGGACCAGGACCCGGGGGACCCGGGCTCGCCCTACGACCTTGAGGTCTCCTCTCCCGGCGTGGGCCGCCCGCTGACCGAGCCGCGGCACTGGCGCCGCAACGTCGGCCGGCTGGTCAAGGTGAACCTCGTCCAGGAAGACAACATCACCGGCCGGCTGACCGGGGTGACCGAAGACGGCATCGTCGTGGTCCCGGACCTGCCGGTCAAGAAGGGCATGAAGCCCAAGCAGGGCGAGCCCGTGGAAGTTGGTTTCGACCGCATCCGCCGCGGCAGCGTGGAGGTCGAATTCTCCCGTCCCGGCGAGCCGGAACCGGAAATGCTGGACATCGACGACGACGAGGCGGAGGAGGCCTGATATGGATATCGACATGAGCGCGCTGCGCCTGTTGGAGCACGAACGGGAAATCCCGGTGGACGTGCTGATCCCCACCATCGAACAGGCGCTGCTGGTGGCCTACCACAAGTCCCCGGGCGCCATCTCGCGGGCACGTGCCGAGGTGGACCGCAAGAGCGGGCACGTGACCATCTGGGCCACCGAGTTCGACGAGGACGGGGAGGCGATCGGCGAGTTCGACGACACCCCGAGCGGCTTCGGGCGCATCGCCGCCAGCACCGCGCGCCAGATCATCATGCAGCGCCTGCGCGACGCCGAGGACGACAACATCCTGGGCGAGTTCCGCGGCAAGGAAGGCGAGCTGGTCTCCGGCCAGATCCAGCAGGGACACAACCCCCTGATGGTCCAGGTCAACCTGGGCACCGTGGAGGCCCTGCTGCCCCCGCCGGAGCAGGTTCCCGGCGAGTCCTACAAGCACGGCAACCGCATCCGCGCCTACGTCGTGGACGTCCACAAGGGCCAGAAGGGCCCGTCCATCACGCTGTCGCGCTCACACCCGAACCTGGTCCGGAAGCTCTTCGAGCTGGAGGTCCCGGAAATCGCGGACAAGACCGTGGAGATCGTCTCGCTGGCCCGCGAGGCCGGTCACCGCTCCAAGATCGCGGTCCGGGCCAAGGTTCCGGGCGTGAACGCCAAGGGTGCCTGCATCGGCGAGATGGGTTCGCGCGTGCGCGCCGTCATGACGGAGCTGAACGACGAGAAGATCGACATCGTGGACTACAGCGACGACCCGGCAACGTTCATCGCCAGCGCCCTGTCCCCGGCCCGGGTGAACTCGGTGACGATCGTGGATGCCGCGACCCGCTCGGCCCGCGTGGTGGTTCCCGACTTCCAGCTCTCGCTGGCGATCGGCAAGGAGGGCCAGAACGCCCGCCTCGCCGCCAAGCTCACCGGCTGGAGGATCGACATCGTCTCCGACGCCCGGCTCCAGCAGCAGGCGATGCAGCAGCAGCCCCGCCAGTAGGGATCCAGGCCGGCGGCACCGGCACGACGGCGGCCTTCCGGCCCGCGCGGGCAACCCGCCCGCGCCCCGGAGGGCCGCCGTCGTCGTGCCCGGACAGGTCCTGCCGGTGCGGACGCGGCGCCGGCAGGGTGGGGTCGCCGGGGCGGGGCCAAACGCGGTAGACTGGTCTACGGTCCCAAATTGGGCCGGCAACCAGTCGCAGGAGATCTCCAGAACGTGAGCGTGCAGCACCAGCCGCAGCGAACGTGCGTCGGTTGCCGCCGGAAAGCGGACCAAAACCAGTTGATGCGGTGGGTCGCGGCAGCGCGGGACGGCAGGTATGCCGTCGTTGCGGATCCGCACCGTCGCATGTCCGGCAGGGGTGCCTGGTTGCACCCGACGCCGGAGTGTGCAGCCTTGGCCGTCAAACGCAAGGCCTTCACGCGGGCCTTCCGGGTTCCCGTGGAGTCCTCGACGTTCGATCCGGCAGTGCTTGCAGCGGGCGCGTCCCCGACGGGGACCGACGCCGACACGACCGTCCAACCTGAAAGCGGGTCAGAAATCTGATGGAAACCCGATGAGTGCCAAGCGATGAGCGCCCAACGATGACCACGTTGTTGAGCGCCTCCACCGGCAAGCCGACGCAAATCGCCGGCAGTCCGACCAAGAAAATAGACGGTTCGTAACCCAAGAAGAAGTGCGGACCGAGACAGGAGAAATGTGGCCAAGGTCCGCGTACACGAGCTCGCCAAGGAGCTCGGTATCTCTTCCAAGGATGCAGTCACCAAGCTGCAGGAACTGGGCGAATTCGTCCGTTCCGCCTCTTCCACGATTGAAGCACCCGTCGTCAGGAAACTGCGCGACGCATTCCCGGCCAGCGGGTCCGCCCCCGCTGCCCGGCCCGCCGCCTCCGGCGTGAAGCCTGGCGCCCCGCGTCCGGCCGCCGCGCCGTCCGGCATCAAGCCCGGCCCGAAGCCGCCGGCCAAGCCGGAACCGGCTGCCGCTCCCGAGGCCCCGCGTGCGGAAGCGCCGCAGGCCGAGGCCCCCCGCGCGGAGGCTCCGCGTGCCGAGGCGCCCCGCGCCGAAGCCCCGCGTGCCGAAGCCCCGCGTGCTCCGCGTCCGGCTGGTGGCGCCAAGCCTGGCGCGCCCCGTCCGGGCAACAACCCGTTCTCTTCCCAGCAGGGCATGCGCGGTGGCGACACCGACCGTGGCGGCGCGCCGCGTCCGGGCGCCCCGCGTCCGGCCGGTGCCGGCGCCGGCGGCCCGCGTCCGGGCGGCCCCCGTCCGGGTGGCCCGCGTCCGGGCAACAACCCCTTCGCCCCGCAGCAGGGCATGCGCTCCGGCGCGCCGCGTCCGGGTGGAGCCCCGGGTGCCGGTGGCCCGCGTCCGGGCGGTCCCCGTCCGGCCGGTGGCGCTGCCGGCGCAGGTGCCGGCGGCCCGCGTCCGGGCGGTCCGCGTCCGGCCGGTGCCGGTGCGGGCGGTCCGCGTCCGGGCGGTCCCCGTCCGAACCCGGGCATGATGCCCGGCCGCATTGAGCGTCCGGCCCCGGCCGGCGCAGGCCGTCCCGGTGCCCCGGGCCGCGGTCCGGCACGTCCGGGCGGAGCCCCGGGTGCCGGTGGCGGCACCGCCGGCGGCGGCGGCGGGTTCGCCAAGGGCGGCGGCGCAGGCCGCGGCCGTGGCGGGACCCAGGGCGCCTTCGGCAAGGGCGGCGCAGGCCGCGGCAAGCAGCGCAAGTCCAAGCGCGCGAAGCGCCAGGAACTGGAGCAGATGAGCGCACCGTCGCTGGGCGGCGTGAGCGTGCCCCGCGGCGACGGCACCACCGTTGTGCGCGTGCGCCGGGGCGCCTCCATCACGGACTTTGCGGACAAGATTGGCGCAAACCCGGCATCGCTGGTCACCGTGCTCTTCCACCTGGGCGAGATGGCCACGGCCACGCAGTCCCTGGACGAGGCGACCTTCGAGGTCCTCGGCGCGGAGCTTGGCTACAAGGTGCAGGTTGTCTCCCCGGAGGACGAGGAGCGCGAGCTGCTGGAGTCCTTCGACATCGACCTGGATGGCGAGCTGGAGGGCGAAGGCGACGAGGTCCTGGAGCCGCGTCCGCCGGTGGTCACCGTGATGGGCCACGTCGACCACGGTAAGACCCGACTGCTCGACGCGATCCGCAAGACCAACGTCCTGGCGGGCGAGGCCGGCGGCATCACCCAGCACATCGGTGCCTACCAGATCCACACCATCCACGAGGGCGAAGACCGCGCGATCACCTTCATCGACACCCCGGGCCACGAGGCGTTCACCGCCATGCGTGCCCGTGGTGCGAAGGTCACCGACATCGCCGTCCTGGTGGTGGCCGCGGACGACGGCGTCATGCCGCAGACGATCGAGGCGCTCAACCACGCCCAGGCCGCCGGCGTGCCGGTTGTCGTCGCCGTGAACAAGATCGACAAGGAAGGCGCGAACCCGGACAAGGTCAAGGGCCAGCTCACCGAGTACGGCCTGGTTCCCGAAGAGTACGGTGGCGACACGATGTTCGTGCCCGTCTCCGCGCTCCAGAAGACCGGCATCGACGACCTGCTCGAAGCCGTCCTGCTCACCGCCGACGCGTCGCTGGACCTGCGCGCCAACCCGGATAAGGACGCTCGCGGCATCGCGATCGAAGCCAACCTGGACAAGGGCCGCGGCGCCGTCGCGACCGTCCTGGTCCAGTCCGGCACGCTGGCCGTCGGCGACACGATCGTCGCCGGCCAGGCACACGGCCGCGTGCGTGCGATGTTCAACGAGAACGGCGAGCCGCTTGACGTGGCCCTGCCGTCCCGTCCGGTCCAGGTGCTGGGCCTGTCCTCGGTGCCGCGCGCCGGCGACACCTTCCTGGTGACCCCTGACGAGCGCACCGCCCGTCAGATCGCCGAGAAGCGCGAAGCCGCCGACCGCAACGCCATGCTGGCCAAGCGCCGCAAGCGCATCACGCTGGAGGACTTCGACAAGGCTGTGGCCGAGGGCAAGATCGACACCCTCAACCTCATCCTCAAGGGTGACGTCTCCGGTGCCGTCGAGGCGCTCGAGGACTCGCTGCTCAAGATCGACGTGGGCGAAGGCGTGCAGCTGCGCGTCATCCACCGCGGCGTGGGTGCGATCACCCAGAACGACGTCAACCTCGCCACCGTGGACAACGCCATCATCATCGGCTTCAACGTCCGCCCCGCCGAGCGCGTCGCCGAGCTGGCCGACAAGGAGGGCGTGGACATGCGCTTCTACTCGGTCATCTACTCGGCACTGGATGACATCGAGGCCGCGCTCAAGGGCATGCTCAAGCCGGAGTACGAGGAAGTCCAGCTGGGCACCGCGGAGGTCCGCGAGGTCTTCCGCTCGTCCAAGTGGGGCAACATCGCCGGATCGATCGTCCGTTCGGGCACGATCCGACGCAACTCCAAGGCACGACTGGTGCGCGACGGCAAGGTCGTCGCGGGGAACCTCACCATCGAGTCGCTGCGCCGCTTCAAGGAAGACGCCACCGAGGTCCGCACGGACTTCGAGTGTGGTATCGGCCTGGGGTCGTTCAACGACATCAAGGAAGGCGACACCATCGAGACCTACGAGATGCGCGAAAAGCCCCGCGCCTAAAGCGGGCGTGTCCCGGCCCGGGACAACGACGGCGGCGGGAGGCTTCCGCACGGAAGCCCCCGCCGCCGTCGTTCCCGGCCGGGAATTCCCGCGCCCCCAACTACCCACCCAGCCACGTTTCGGTACAGGCTGGTGTCAACACAGGCAAGCCAACGAAGGAGGGGTCATGGCTGACCCGGCACGCGCGGCACGACTCGCGCAACGCATCAAGGTGGTCGTCGCCCAGGCCTTGGGCAAGACCGTGAAGGACCCGCGGGTGGAGGCCATTACGGTCACCGACGCGCGCGTCACCAACGACCTGCAGCACGCCACCGTGTATTATACGGTGTTCGGCGACGAGGAAGCCAAGGCCGGCGCCCGCGCCGCGCTGGAAAAGTCCAAGGGCGTCCTGCGCAAGGAGGTCGGCCGCAACATCACCGTGCGCCTGACCCCGACGCTGGAGTTCGTCCCGGACGAGATCCCGGTCAACGCGTCCCACCTCGAGGAGGTGCTGCGCAAGGCCAAGGCCAAGGACGCCGAGGTTGCGGCCCTGGCCGCGGGCAAGGAGTACGCCGGCGAGGCGGATCCGTACAAGAAGGATGAAGCGGACGAAGACTTCGGCGGGGACGACCTCCGCGCCTAGCGTGTCCGGATCCGGGGGCCTGCGCCCCCGGAAGGC
This sequence comes from Zafaria cholistanensis, assembly GCF_008580665.1. Classification (GTDB taxonomy): domain Bacteria; phylum Actinomycetota; class Actinomycetes; order Actinomycetales; family Micrococcaceae; genus Zafaria; species Zafaria cholistanensis. The sequence continues at coordinate 27,329 of NZ_BKDJ01000004.1, read as the reverse complement.
GTTCCCGCGCCGAACCGCTCCCGCAGCAACCCGCTCCTGCAGCAACCCGCAGTGCGCGGGCCCGTACGCCACGGGCCCGCGCATTTGGCGTATCCCCCTGCTTGCGCGGGGGCGGAAACGGGCGGCCCGTTGCGCGCCTATACTGGAGGGCGTGAAAAAAGGCCCCCAGAACGCCCCTGATTCGGTCGGCTCCGGACTCGTGATCGTCGACAAGCCCCAGGGCTGGACCAGCCACGACGTGGTGGGCCGCACCCGCCGCCTGGCCGGCACCCGCAAGGTGGGCCACGCCGGCACCCTGGACCCGATGGCCACGGGCGTGCTGGTCGTGGGCGTCAACAAGGCCACCCGGCTGCTGACCTACATCGTCGGTGTCTCCAAGACCTACACCGCCACCATCCGGTTGGGGGAGAGCACCGTCACCGACGACGCCGAAGGAGAGGTCGTGGAGCGGCGCATCGCCGCCGCGGTGACCGAGGAACGCATCCGCGAGGAGGTGGCCCGCCTGACCGGGGCCATCCAGCAGGTTCCCTCCAGCGTCAGCGCCATCAAGGTCAACGGCGAGCGGTCCTACGCCCGCGTGCGCGCCGGCGAGGACGTCACCCTCGCGGCACGCCCGGTGACCGTCCACCGCTTCGAGATCCACGGCATCCGCCGCGAGCGCGGCGGGAAGCTGCTGGACATCGACGTGACCGTCGAATGCTCCTCCGGGACCTACATCCGGGCCCTGGCTCGGGACCTGGGCGAGGCCCTGGAGGTGGGCGGCCACCTGACCGCCCTGCGCCGCACCCAGGTGGGCCCCTACCGGATTGGGCAGGCCCGGACCATGGAGCAGCTCGCCGGGGAGTTCACCATGCTTCCGCTGGAGGAGGCCGCCCGCGCGCTCTTCCCCAACCGCGAACTCACCGCCGAGGAAACGGTGGAGCTCTCCTTTGGGCGGCGCATCGGCAGGAACGCCGGCGAGGAGGTCACTGCGGCCTTCGCGCCTGACGGAACGCTGGTGGCCCTGCTGAAGAACAAGGGCGAGGCGGCCAAACCCGAACTCGTCTTCGCGACGGCCTGACCGTGCCCCGCCCCCCGGCACCCGACCCGAACCCCCGAAAGGAACGCCGAGACCCGTGATCGTCGACGGCTTCTTCATTGCCGGCGCCATCGTCTGCGCCCTCGCGCTCATCCTCGGCGTCGTCGCCGCGGTGATCCGCGACCATCCGGACGACTACGCGCTGCTGGCGGTCGCCGCCGTCGAACTTTTCCTGGTTGTCCACGCCGTGGCCGCCGCGGTGCGGCAGGCCGGCGGCCAGGCCATCAGCGGCGAACCGTGGGAGTTCTGGGGCTACGTGCTCACCGCCCTGCTGATCCCGCCGATCGCGTTCTGGTGGGCGGTCACCGACAAGACGCGGTGGAGCAACGTGGTGCTCGCCGCGGCCGGCGTCACGGTCTTCGTGATGCTTTACCGCATGGAACAGATCTGGGACGGAGCCCTTCCTTCATGAGCAACAACACCCCGCAGGCCGGCACGCCCCACACGGGCAGGAAGCGGCCCGCCTCCGCGCCGCGGGAGCAGGCGGGCGCGGCAGGACGCAGCAGCGGGCTGGGCCGGATCATTATTGCCGTCTACGGCGTGTTCGCGCTCTCCTCGACCGCGCGGGCCGGATTCCAGATCCTCACCGAGTTCGGGGAAGCGCCGCTGGCCTATTCGCTGAGCGCCTTTGCGGCCGTGGTGTACATCGTGGCGACCCTGGCACTGGCCTCGGGGAAGCCCCGCAGCTGGGCGGTGTCGCTGGCGGCCGTACTGATCGAACTCGCGGGCGTGCTGGTGGTGGGAGCCCTGGGCCTGCTGGTCCCGGAGCACTTCGCGCATCCCGCGGTGTGGACGCAGTTCGGCGCCGGCTACGGCTACGTGCCGCTGCTGCTGCCGCTGGTGGGCCTGTGGTGGCTGTACCTGCACCGCCCCCAACCGGCACCGCCGCAGGTGCAGCTGCCCTGACGCAACTGCCCCGGCGGGGCTGCCGGGGAACTACTTCCGGCCGAAAAGGGAGCCCAGGATCCCGCCCAGGTCGATTCCCTCCGGCCCGCCGGCCGCGGGGGACTGCCCGCCGGCCGCGGGGGACGGCCCGCCGAGCAGGCCCCCGAGCAGGCTGCCCAGGTCGGTCCCGCCGGCCTCCGCGGATTCCCTGCCTCCGCTCTTGGCCAGGAAGGACATCACCAGCGGGGCCAGCAGGGGCAGCGCCTTCCGCACCAGGCCGCCGAGGTCGAAGCCTTCCGGCGTCGCTCCGTTCAGCTGCGACTCCAGGGCGGTGCGGTTGCCGCCCAGGACGTGGCCCACGATCTTCTCGCCGTCCTGCTCATCCACCTGGTCCAGGTCCACGCCGCCCTCCAGCAGGGAGCCGTCGTGCTGGGCGATGGCCGATCGCAACGCGTTGGCCCCCTCCGGGGAGGAGGCGTTCGCCTGCATTCCCGCCAGCAGTGACGGCAGGGCGGCGTGGACCGCGGCCAGGGCGGTCTGCCGGTCGGTGCCGAGCTTGCCGGCGAGCTGGTCGATCGGGATCTGTCCGATGAAGTCCTGGATGGCGGGCATGGATGGTCCTCTTTCCCATTCGTTTCCTGCATCAGCTGGGCCTCCCGCCGCGCGTGCCGGAGGGCCCCTGGGCGCGATGCTAGCCGGGACGGCCACCCCGCGGTAGGGCCCGCAGGTGCCGCGGAGGCGGCCGGCCTGTCTTGGGACCGGCTCCGGATCGTCCATAATGGAACAGGCGTCCGCCGGCACGCCCGTCGAGTCCACGTGAAGGAGAACCGTGCATTACTGGAAAGGCCTGGATGCCGTCCCGGCCGGCTACGGACCGTCGGTCGTCACCATCGGGAATTTCGACGGCGTCCACCGTGGGCACCAGGAGGTGCTGCGCCGCCTGGTGCAGGCCGGGCGCGAGCGCGGCTGTTCCAGCGTGGCGATCTCCTTCGACCCTCACCCCTCGCAGGTGCACCGCCCCTCCGAGGCCCCGCCGCTGATCATGGGGCTGGAGGACCGCGTCGAACTGCTCGCCGAGACCGGCATCGACGCGCTGCTGATGGTGCGGTACACGCTGGAGTTCGCCGAGCATACCGCCGAGGAGTTCGTGCGGGAGTACATCGTCGAGGCCCTCGGGGCCAAGGCCGTGGTGATCGGCCATGACGTGCGCTTCGGCAAGGGCAACGGCGGGGACTACAACACCATGTGCCAGCTGGGCGACACCTACGGGTTCGACGTCCTGGGGGTCGACGACTTCGGCGACGACCGCCGCTGCTCCTCCACCTGGATCCGCGAGGAGCTGACCAACGGCGATGTGCGCAACGCCAACGAGATCCTGGGCAGGCCGCACCGCATGCGCGGGGAAGTGGTCCACGGTGCCGCACGTGGCCGCGAACTGGGCTTTCCGACCGCCAACCTCTCCACCGCCTCGGCCGGGATCATCCCTGCCGACGGGGTCTATGCCGGCTGGCTGATCGACCAGGCGGGGACCCGCTGGCCCGCCGCGATCTCCGTCGGCTCCAACCCGACCTTCGAGGGCGTCAGCCGCCAGGTGGAGGCCCACGTGATCGACCGTCCCCAGGAAGGGGTCGCGGACTTCAACCTCTACGGCCAGCAGGTCGTGGTGGAATTCGTGGCCCGGCTTCGCCCGATGGTCGCCTACCGCGGCGTCCAGGCCCTGATCGAGCAGATGCGCGAGGACGTGGACAAGACCCGCGCAGTGCTTGCCCGTGCCTGATTGATGCCCTGCCTGGTGTGACCCGTGCCTGATACGACCCTGCCCGATCCGGCCGTGCCCAACCTGCCCGGGCGTGCCTTCGCGCTCGAGGCCGGGCGCCGCAGCGCGCTGGGGGCCGCCTTCGAATCCGGGGGCGAGCACTACGACGCCGTGCGTCCGGGCTATCCGGCGGACGCCGTGGACTTCATGGTCCCCGCCGGCGCGGCTGACGCCGCCGACATCGGCGCGGGCACCGGCATCTTCACCGGGCTGCTCGTGGCCCGGGGCCTGCGCACGACGGCGGTGGACCCGTCTGCGGACATGCTCGCCGCGCTGCGCGCCCGGCTTCCGGGCGTGCCCGCCGTGCAGGGCACCGCCGAGGCGACCGGACTGCCGGAGGCGTGCGCCGACGTCGTCGTCTTCGCCCAGGCCTGGCACTGGGTGGATCCGCTCGCGGCAAGCACCGAGGCCGCGCGCCTGCTGCGCCCTGGCGGAACGCTGGCGCTGGTGTGGAACCAGCTGGACGTCTCCGTGCCCTGGGTGCACCGGCTCGCGCGCATCATGCATGCCGGGGACGTGCACCGCCCCGGGTTCGTGCCCCCGCTGGGCCCGGAGTTTGCCCCCTGGGAATCCCACGACACCTCCTGGGAGGACACCGTCACCCCGGAAGGGCTGGTGGAGCTGGCAAAGTCCCGCAGCTACTACCTGCGCGCCAGCGCGCAGGTCCGCTCCAAGGTGGAGGCCAACCTGCGCTGGTACCTGCACGAGCACTTGGGCCATGCCCCGGGGGAGCCGGTCGCCCTGCCCTACGTCACGCACGCCTGGCGGGCTGCCAAGGCCTGAGGAGCGGCGGTCCGCCGCGGGAGCGGGTGCTAGACTTGACGTTGGTGCCCGCTGCAGTCCGCGGTTGCGCGGCACCGCGCCGGCAACGGCACGCTCAATGTTCGCGGTACGTACCAAGGAGATAGTGTGGCACTGGACGCCGCTGTCAAGCAGGAAATCATCAAGGCCTACGCCACCCACGAGGGCGACACCGGTTCCCCGGAGGTGCAGGTCGCAGTCCTGTCCCGTCGCATCTCGGACCTGACGGAGCACCTGAAGACCCACAAGCACGACCACCACACCCGCCGCGGCCTGATGGCCCTGGTCGGTCGTCGTCGCCGCATGCTCGGTTACCTCAAGGACACCGACATCGAACGCTACCGTTCGCTCATCGAGCGCCTCGGCCTGCGTCGATAACATGACACGGGGGCGGCTCCTCCGGCCGGTTCAACCGGGTCCGGCGGGGCCGCCTTTAGTCTGGTGGGGGAGCAACTAGCCCCACGCAGCACCACCGCAACAACACACACAGGAGCAGCCAGCGCCACGGGCATTCGCGGTCCTCGGTAGTGGCCTACGGGACGGGACGGCACATGCCGGACGGACCCGTGGGTCTCGATCGAAGACCGGGTGCAACATCCGGGCGACCCGGAACCGGGTGCAGGCCGCCTCCGCAGAAACAGAAACGGAGGTGACTCTCAATGGAGGGTCCCGAAATCCAGTTCGCCGAGGCCGTTATCGACAACGGCCGCTTCGGCAAGCGCACCGTGCGCTTCGAGACCGGCCGCCTTGCCCAGCAGGCCGCCGGCGCCGCGATGGTCTACATCGACGACGACACCTCGATGCTTTCGGCCACCACCGCGGGCAAGCACCCGCGTGAGGGCTTCGACTTCTTCCCGCTGACGGTCGATGTCGAAGAGCGCATGTACGCCGCGGGCCGCATCCCCGGCTCGTTCTTCCGCCGCGAAGGCCGTCCGTCCACCGAGGCCATCCTGGCCTGCCGCCTGATGGACCGTCCGCTGCGCCCGGCCTTCGTCAAGGGCCTGCGCAACGAGGTCCAGATCGTGGTGACGATCCTGTCCATCAACCCGGACGACCTCTACGACGTGGTGGCCATCAACGCCTCCTCCATGTCCACCCAGCTCTCCGGCCTGCCCTTCTCCGGTCCGATCGGCGGCGTCCGCGTCGCACTGATCGACGAGGGCAACGGGGCCCAGTGGGTGGCTTTCCCGAAGCACTCCCAGCTGGAGAACGCCGTGTTCAGCATGGTCGTTGCCGGGCGCATCGCCGGCGACGACGTCGCCATCATGATGGTTGAGGCCGAGGCGACCGACAACGCCTGGACCCTCATCAAGGAGCGCGGCGCGACCGCCCCGACCGAAGAGGTCGTGGCCGAGGGCCTCGAGGCCGCCAAGCCGTTCATCCGCGTGCTGTGCGACGCGCAGGCCGACCTGGCCGCCCGCGCCGCCAAGCCGAGCGTCGAGTTCCCGGTCTTCAAGGACTACGAGGACGACGTCTTCGCCGCGGTCGAGGCCGCAGCCTCCGCCAAGCTGGCCGAGATCTTCACCATCGCGGACAAGCAGGCCCGCAACGACGCCGCCGACGACTTCAAGGCCGAAACGCTCGAGCGCCTCGCCGGGTCCGAGGAGGCCGGCTTCTCCGGACGCGAGAAGGAAGTGGGCGCGGCATTCAACGCCCTGACCAAGAAGGTCGTGCGCCAGCGCATCCTGCGCGACCAGGTCCGCATCGACGGCCGCGGCCTGACCGACATCCGCAAGCTCACCGCCGAGGTCGAGGTCCTGCCGCGCGTGCACGGCTCCGCGATCTTCGAGCGCGGGGAGACCCAGATCATGGGTGTCACCACGCTGAACATGCTGAAGATGGAACAGCAGATCGACTCGCTGTCCCCGGTGACGCGCAAGCGCTACATGCACAACTACAACTTCCCGCCGTACTCCACGGGCGAGACCGGCCGCGTCGGGTCCCCGAAGCGCCGCGAAATCGGCCACGGCGCCCTGGCCGAGCGCGCGCTCGTGCCGGTGCTGCCGTCCCGCGAGGAGTTCCCGTACGCGATCCGCCAGGTCTCCGAGGCCCTGGGGTCCAACGGCTCCACCTCGATGGGCTCGGTCTGCGCCTCCACGCTGTCCCTGCTCAACGCCGGTGTGCCGCTGAAGGCCCCGGTTGCCGGCATCGCCATGGGCCTGGTTTCCGACCAGGTCGACGGCCAGACCCGCTACGCGGCGCTGACCGACATCCTGGGCGCCGAGGACGCGTTCGGCGACATGGACTTCAAGGTCGCCGGCACCTCCGAGTTCGTGACCGCGATCCAGCTGGACACCAAGCTGGATGGCATCCCGGCCTCCGTGCTGGCCGCCGCCCTGAAGCAGGCCCGCGAAGCGCGCCTGCACATCCTCTCCGTGATCAACGCGGCGATCGACACGCCGGACGAGCTTTCCGAGTTCGCCCCGCGCATCATCTCCGTGAAGATCCCGGTGGACAAGATCGGCGAGGTCATCGGCCCCAAGGGCAAGATGATCAACCAGATCCAGGAGGACACCGGCGCGGACATCTCCATCGAGGACGACGGCACCGTGCTGATCGGCGCGACCAACGGCGAGTCGGCCGAGGCCGCCCGCGCGGCGATCAACGCCATCGCCAACCCGCAGGTCCCCGAGGTGGGCGAGCGCTACCTGGGCACGGTCGTGAAGCTGACCACCTTCGGCGCCTTCGTCTCGCTGACCCCGGGCAAGGACGGCCTGCTGCACATCTCCGAGCTGCGCAAGCTCGCCGGCGGCAAGCGCGTGGACGACGTCGAGGACGTCGTCTCCGTGGGCCAGAAGGTCCAGGTGGAGATCACCAAGGTCGACGACCGCGGAAAGCTCTCCCTGGCCCCGGTCGTGGCCGACGACGAGTCCGCGGACGCGGCCGAGTAGGCCAGCCAACCACATGGTGATGGTTCCTCTGCCGCTTAACGGCTCTGGAATGTCCCCGTCTCCGACGGGAGAGGGTGAGGCGCCGGAACCGGGCGTCCACGCTCCCATCGAGGACGGGGACCCCACGATCCTGCACGGGGAGGCCGGAGGGGCGCTGGTGCGCCGCTCCGTCCTCCCCGGCGGGGTCCGGGTGCTGACCGAGGCGATGCCCGGCCAGCGCTCGGCAACCATCGGCTTCTGGGTGGGCGTCGGCTCCCGCGACGAAGCCGACGGCCAACACGGCTCCACCCACTTCCTGGAGCACCTGCTGTTCAAGGGCACCAAGCGCCGCACGGCGCTGGAGATTGCCGCTGCCTTCGACGAGGTCGGCGGGGAGTCCAACGCGGCCACCGCGAAGGAGAGCACCTGCTACTTCGCGCGCGTCCTGGACGCGGACCTGCCGCTGGCCATAGACGTGATTGCGGACATGGTCACCTCCGCCGTGCTCGATCCGGAGGAGATGGAGCAGGAACGCGACGTCATCCTCGAAGAGATCGCGATGGACAACGACGATCCCGGGGACGTGGCCCACGAGAAGTTCGTGGCCGCCGTCCTGGGCGAGCATCCCTTGGGCCGGCCGATCGGGGGCACTCCCGAGGCCATCCTGGCCGTGCCGCGCGAATCCGTCTGGGACCACTACCGCCGGCACTACCGTCCGGACGAGCTGGTGGTCACTGCCGCCGGTTCGCTGGAGCACGACGACGTCTGCCGCCGCGTGCTTGAGGCGCTCTCCGCGTCCGGGTGGGAGCTGGAGGAAGGCGCCCGTCCCGCGGAGCGCCGCCCCACCAAGCCGGCCGAGATCCGCGGCCAGCACACCATCGACGTGTTCCGCCGTCCGGTGGAGCAGGCCAACATCGTCATGGGCTGCCCCGGGCTGGTGGCCAACGACGAGCGCCGCCACACCATGAGCGTGCTCAACGCGGTGCTCGGCGGGGGCATGTCATCGCGGCTGTTCCAGGAGATCCGCGAAAAGCGGGGCCTGGTCTACTCCACGTACTCCTTCTCCGCCGCCTATTCGGACGCCGGGTACTTTGGCATGTATGCCGGGTGCTCGCCGGCCAAGACCGGGCAGGTCATTGGCCTGCTGGGGGAGGAGCTGGAGAAGCTCGCCTCCGGGGGCATCACCGAGGAGGAGCTGCGCAGGGCGGTCGGGCAGCTTTCCGGCGGCACCGTGCTCGCGCTCGAGGATCCGGGCTCGCGCATGTCCCGCCTGGGGCGCGCCGAACTGGTCACCGGGGTCTTCCACGACATCGACGAGTCCCTGGCCCGGGTCAGGGCCGTGACGCGCGAGGACGTGCAGGCGCTGGCCCGCGAACTGGCGGACCGTCCGCGGACGGTCACCGTGGTGGGACCGTTCGACCAGCCGTCCGACTTCGGCCTGTAGCGGCGGGAACGCCGCACGGACCGTTGCATCAAGCAGTGAGGGCCGCCCCATGGGGCGGCCCTCACTGCTTGATGGCGGTTTCGCGCCAGCTTGCCCGGCTTCCCCGACTTCGCCAAGGCCGACGGCACCTCCGCTGCGTCCCCGCGGCCGCCCGGGGAAACAGGCCCTGCGACCCGGGCGGGTCTTGTGCTTAGTATGGGAGCGCCTGCGGCCCACCCCACATTCGGGGGCGGCCCGCCACCCCTGCTACCGGAGGTGTAACCGTATGGATTGGAATGCCGTGGAAACGTTCCTGGGAGACGTCGGAAGCGTCGTCTGGGGGCCTTTCCTGCTTATCCCGCTGCTGCTGGGAACCGGCCTGTACCTGACCATCCGCCTCGGCGGCCTGCAGTTCCTCAAGCTCGGCGCCGCGTTACGGCTGGGACTGCTCAAGCGCAGGGACGCCGGTGCCGAGGGGGACATTTCTCAGTTCCAGGCCCTCACCACGGCCCTGGCCGCCACCGTGGGCACCGGCAACATCGTCGGGGTCGCCACGGCCATCGGCATCGGCGGGCCCGGCGCGCTCTTCTGGATGTGGGTCACGGGCCTGGTGGGCATGGCCTCGAAATATACAGAGGCCTACCTGGGCGTCCGCTTCCGGGGGACGGACGACGCCGGCGAGAAATCCGGCGGCCCGCAGGTCTACCTTGAACGCGGCATCAGGGGAGGGTTCGGAAAGTTCCTGGCGCTGTTCTTCGCCATCGCCGCCACCCTGGCCTGCTTCGGCATCGGCAACATGACGCAGGGCAATTCCATTGCCCACAACATGGAGCGCAGCTTCTCGGTGCCGCTGTGGGTGACGGGCGCCGTGCTCGCCGTCCTGACGCTGCTGGTGCTGGTCGGCGGCATCAAATCGATCGGCCGGGTGACGGCCGGGCTGGTGCCGGTGATGATCCTCCTGTACGTCCTGGGCGCGCTCTATGTCCTCCTGGCCAACATCGGTGCGCTCCCGGCCGCGTTCGCGCAGATCTTCACCGACGCGTTCACCGGGACGTCGGCAGTGGGCGGCTTCGCCGGCTCAGCCATCATCATCGCCGTGCAGTACGGCGTGGCCCGCGGCATCTTTTCCAACGAATCCGGCATGGGATCGGCGGCGATTGCGGCGGCCGCCGCGCAGACTACCCACCCGGTGCGTCAAGGGTTGGTCTCAATGACCCAGACCTTCATCGACACGATCATCGTGGTCACCTGCACCGGCCTGGTCATCGTGACCACCGGCACGTGGAACCAGATCGACGCGGCGACCGGCCAGCAGATCTCGGCCGCCCTCATGACGGGTGAGGCGTTCACGCACGGGCTGCCCGGGGATTGGGGACATTGGATCGTGACCGTGGGCCTGGTCATGTTCGCCTTTTCGACCATCCTGGGCTGGGCCTACTACGGCGAACGGAACATCGAGCGACTCCTGGGCCGCCGCGCTGTCATGCCCTTCCGGGTGCTGTTCTCGCTGGTGGTGTACGTGGGCTGCACCGTGCAGTTGGGCGTCGTATGGAACTTCTCCGACGTGATGAACGGGCTGATGGCCCTGCCCAACCTGATCGGCCTTCTGATCCTCTCCGGAATGGTGGTCCGCGAGACCCGCCACTATCTTGCGCACGATCCCAGGCTCGAGGCGTCCAAGGAGGAGATCGAGGCGTTCATGAAGGGGCGGCCGGGCTGGACCGAATGGAAGTCCGGCAACGTGGTCGGTTCAAGCCACCACTACGGCCTCGACCGGGACGGCAGCCCCACCGGGTAGGCCCCGGAGCGGTGCCCGCTCAGCCCCCGGCGAAGGGGGGCAGCACGTCCACGGTGTCCCCGCCGGCCAGCGGACGGGTGCGGTCGCGCACGTTCACCTCGTTGACCAGGAAGCTGGAACGGCCCAGCACCCGCGCCAGCGGGGGAGCCCCGGGCGCCGGGGGGGCCTGCGCCGCCCCCAGGTGCGCGACCAGCGCGCCCAGCGTGCCGGCGTCGTACCCGTCGGCCGCAGCCAGGGACGCGAGCGGAACCACGCGCTCGGGCGTGCCCGCGGCCGCGGCTGCGGCGGCAAAGAACCTGACAGTCATCGATCCCACGCTAACCTCCAATGGCGCTCATGGTGCGTTCCGGCTGCACGAAACCCGCGTCGCCGAGCCCGGGACGGTCCATCCCGTGGGCCCGCGGCTTGGCCCACATGGCGTCCCGCCAGCGCCCGGCGATCTCCGCATCGGTGGCGCCCGAGCGCATCGGGCCGGCCAGGTCGGTTTCTTCGCGGGAGAACAGGCAGGACATCACGCGCCCCTCCGCGGTAAGGCGGGTGCGGCGGCAGTCGGCGCAGAACGGCTCGGTCACGGAGGCGATGATTCCCACCGTCCCGAGCACGGCCCCGGGACGGTCCTTCGAGGCCACCAGGAACCGTTCGGCGGGGGCGCCGTCGCGGGCCCGCGGGTCGGGGGACAGGACAAAGTCGCGGGAGAGCAGCGCGCGGGTCTCGGCGGCGCCGACCAGGTTCTCCCGGCGCCACCCGTGGTCCGCGTCCAGCGGCATCTGCTCGATGAAGCGCAGCTCATGGCCGCGCTCCAGGGCCCAGCGGACCAGCTCCGGGGCCTGGGCGTCGTTGACCCCGCGCAGCAGGACGGCGTTGATCTTCAGCGGGGACAGCCCGGCGGCCGCCGCGGCCTCGATCCCGGCGAGCGCGCGGTCCAGGAAGGGGCGCCGGGCCATGGTCGCGAAGGTCTCCGCGCGGAGGGTGTCCAGGGAGACGTTGATCCGGGTCAGGCCTGCCGCCGCGAGTTCGGCGGCCCGTTCGGCGAGGCCGACGGCGTTGGTGGTCAGCGAAAGCGGCAGGTCCGGGTGGTCCTCGCGCAGGCCCGCGACGATATCCGCCAGGTCCTGGCGCACCAGGGGTTCGCCACCGGTCAGGCGGACTTCTCGCACGCCGAGGTCGCGGACCGCGATGCGCACCAGGCGGCGTATCTCCGCGGCGGTCAGCAGGCGGTTGCGGGGCAGCCATGCCATGCCGTCGGCGGGCATGCAGTAGGTGCAGCGCAAGTTGCATTTGTCGATGACGGACACGCGCAGGTCGGTGGCGGTGCGGCCAAACCGGTCCAGCAGGCGCGGGTCTTCCGGCCGCCGCGGTCCGGGCCCGTCGGCGTGCCGGTTGGGGAGCCGGGGCATGCCCAAGGGCACCGCCGTGGCGGTGCTTCCCCGTGTCGAATCCGCGGCACCCATGGTATCGAGGGTAGACCACCCCGGAGGGGTCCGCGTGTGTCCGCGCCCACAGAACACCCGGCACGGGCGGCAAAAGGGGGCCAGAACGCCGGTTTGATCCTCAGATGCGGGCTATTAGCCTAGGAAGGTGACTCAAATGAGGATTTCTGAGGCGGCGGTGTTCCTGGGCGTCAGCGATGACACGGTACGTCGCATGGTGGAGGCCGGAGACCTGCCGGCCGCGCGGGACGCTTCCGGCCGTGCCGTCGTGGAGGGGGCGGACGTCGCTGCGCACCTGCGCCGACAGGGCGCGGCGCCGAAGGACCCCGCGCGGGTGGCCAGCTCCGCGCGCAACCGCTTCGTGGGGCTGGTGACCAGCGTGGTCATGGACAGGGTGATGGCCCAGGTGGAGATGCAGTGCGGCCCGTTCCGGATGGTCTCGCTGATGAGCAGCGAGGCCGTGCAGGATTTGGGCCTGGAACCCGGAAGCATCGCCACCGCCGTCATCAAGTCCACCAGCGTGATCGTGGAGACCGCCCCGTGACCGGCTCGCCCGCCGCGGCCGGACCCGGCCGCGGCTCCGGCCGCCGTCCTGCCCGGAGGTTGGTTTCCGGAATGGCCGCTGTGGCGGCGGCGCTTCTGGCGGCCCTGCTGGGAGGCTGCTCCGGTGCGGACCGGCCCTCCAGCCCGTCCGCCGCCATCGCGGTCTCCGCTCCCGCCTCCTTCGCCGATGTGGCACCCCAACTCGTGGCGGCGTATAAGGCTGCCGGGGGCGCGGGGGATCCGCAACTGAACCTGGGGTCTTCCGCCCAGCTAATCCAGCAGGCCAACGCCGGCCTGGTCCCGGACCTGCTGATTACCGCCGACACCCCGGCGCTGGAGGCGCTCGGGGATCCGGGGGCCTTCGAGCGCCGTCCGGACCTGGCGGCCAACGCGATCGTCCTGGCCGTACCGGCCGGGGGCAAGGTCCGTTCCCTGGCCGACCTCGCCGGGCAGACGGTTGCCGTCTGCGCCCCGCAGGTCCCGTGCGGCCGCGCCGCCAACGCCTACCTGAAAGCCCGGTCCGTGATGCTGGAGCATCCCACGGAGGAGGACAACGTCCGCGCCGTGCTCACCAAGGTCACCTCCGGCGCCGTGGCGGCCGGATTCGTCTACGCCACTGACGCGCGGGCCGCCGGCGATGCGGTGCGCACCATCGCGCTGGAGGGCGCGGAACCGAACATCTATCCGCTCCTGGTGCGGGACGGTGCCGGGGCAGGGGCCGTCGGGTTCGCCGACTGGCTGGCCGGCGGGACGGCGCGGGACATCCTCGCCGACGCCGGCTTCGGGACGCCGTGACCCACCGGTCCCTGTCCCGGCCCTTGCGGCGCGCCATCACCCCGGCCTGGCTGTGGATCCCGGCGGCCACCGCGCTGGCCCTGCTGGCCGGCCCGCTGCTGGCGCTGCTGGCCAACGCCCCCTGGAGCCAGATGCCGGCCCTGCTGGCCGAGCCCGCCGCCCGCACCGCCCTGGGCCTTTCGCTCGCCACGTCCGCCACCAGCACGCTGGCGTGCGTGGGGCTGGGGCTGCCGCTCGCCGTCGTCCTGACCCGCCTGGGCGGACCCCTGCTCCACGTGCTGCGCTCAATCCTGCTCATCCCGCTGGTGCTCTCCCCGGTGGTCTCCGGCATTGCCCTGCTGTACTTCTGGGGACCGCGCGGCGCCGCCGGTGAGCTGCTCGGCGGCCTGGGCCTGGGGGTGGGCTTCAGTCCCGCCGCCGTCGTGCTGGTCCAGGTGTTCGTGGCGCTGCCGTTCTTCGTGGTGGCCGCCCTCTCTTCGCTGGAGGCCGTGGACCCGGACCTGGAGCTCGCCGCCGCGAACGCCGGCGCCAACGCGACCCAGATCCTGCGCCACATCACCCTGCCGCTGGCCGCCCCGGGAGTGCTGGTCGGCGCGCTGCTGGCCTTTGCCCGCTCGCTGGGGGAGTACGGGGCCACGATCACCTTCGCCGGCAGCGTCGAGGGCCGCACCCGCACGCTGCCGCTGCAGATCGAGCTGTCGATGAACTCGAACCGTCCGGAACTGGCGCTGGGGCTGTGCCTGATGCTGCTGGCCCTCTACCTGCTGGTGCTCGGGGCGGCGCACTTGGGCAGCCGCAGCATCCTGCCGCGCTGAGTCCACGCGGCCCAGGAGCCCTCGCCGCCTCACGTTCCGCCTAACGTTCCGCCGAGCGTCCAGGCGACTCCCGCCCCTCGCTTCGCTCGGGCCGGGGCCCTCGCCGCCTAGCGTCCAGGCGACTCCCGCCCCTCGCTTCGCTCGGGCCGGGGCCCTCGCCGCCTAGACTGGGGCGCATGCTTCCAGAAGTCCGGCCGGCAACCTTCCGGCGCTCCGTCGCCGAGCACCAGGCCGCCGTGCGCACGCTGCTCGCCGGCCTGCCGGACGCGCTCGGGACCCAGACCGTGCCGCTCGCTGCCGCCCTTGGCCGCACCCTGGCCAGCGACCTGACGGCCCCGCGCCCGCTGCCGCCCTTCGCCAACTCCCAGATGGACGGGTACGCCGTGCGCGCCGCGGACCTGTCTACCGGCCCGGTTCCCTGGGCCACACTGCCGGTGGCTCCGCCCATCCCTGCCGGTACCGCCGCCCCGCCGCTGCCGCCGGGCCATGCGGCCCCCATCATGACTGGGGCCATGCTCCCGGCCGGCGCGGACACGGTGGTGCCGATCGAGGCCGCCGATCCGCCCCAGTTCCCGGCCTTCGTCGGCGGGGACGCCCCGTTCCGCGACCACACCACCGTCACGCTGCCGGCCTCCTTCGCCGCGGGAACCTACGTGCGGCCGGCGGGCAGCGACCTGCCCGCCGGGGCAACTGCATTGGCCGCCGGCACCCGGCTCGGGGCCGCCCAACTGGGGCTGGCCGCCGCACTGGGCCTGGCGGCCCTGCCCGTGCGCCGCCGCCCCCGCGCCCTGGTGCTCTCCACCGGAGACGAGGTGGCCGCGCCCGGAACCGAACTGGCCCCCGGGCAGATCCATGACGCCAACACCACCCTGCTCACAGCCTCCCTGGCCGAGGCCGGCTGGGACACCGCGACCGCAGGGATCTGCGCCGACAATGCCGCCGCCTTCGAGGCCGCGCTCGCCGACGCGCTGGCCCCCGACCCGGACGTGACCGACCTGGTCCTGACCAGTGGCGGCATCAGCCAGGGTGCCTACGAGGTGGTGCGCCAGGCCCTGGCCGGGCGGGGTATCGCCTTCGGTTCCGTCGCCATGCAGCCCGGGGGACCCCAGGGTGCGGGCCTGCTGGCGCTGCCCGGCACCGCCCCGGTCCCGCTGCTGGCCTTCCCCGGGAACCCGGTCAGCAGCTTTGTCAGCTTCGAGGTGTTCCTGCGCCCGGTCCTGTGCGAACTGCTGGGCGTGCCCCCGCGTCCGCTGGTCCAGGCACCCCTGGCGGTGGCCCTTGACAAGCCTCCCGGCAAGCTGCAGGTCCGCCGCGGAATCCTCGAGGACGGACGCTTCACCCCGCTGGGCGGCCCCGGATCGCACCTGCTCCACGCACTGGCCCACGCCACCGCCCTGGCCCTGCTGCCCCCGGGCCCCGGGCACCTTGACCCCGGGACCGACGTACCCGTACTCACGATGGGAGACCCCCAATGACACCCACCCCGGACACAGCCCCGGAAGGCAGCGGCCCGGACCGCGGCCCGGCCACCGGCCTCACCCACGTCCGCGCCGACGGCAGCGCCCACATGGTGGACGTCTCGGCCAAGCCGGAAACCTCCCGCGAGGCGACCGCCGAAGCCGTGCTCGCCACCCGCCCCGACGTGGTGGCCATGCTCGCCGAAGGCACCCTCCCCAAGGGTGACGCGCTGGCCGTGGCCCGCATCGCCGGGATCATGGCCGCCAAGAAGACCCCCGAACTGATCCCGCTGTGCCACCCGCTGCCGCTGGCCAAGGCAACCGTGGACTTCGAGCCGGACGCGGCTGCCGGCACCGTGCGCATCCTGGCCACCGTGAAGACCCGCGGGGTCACCGGCGTCGAAATGGAGGCACTGACCGCGGCCACCGTGGCCGCCCTGGCCCTCTACGACATGACCAAGGCCGTGGACAAGCACGCCGAGATCGGCAGCGTCCGCGTGCTGGCCAAGACCGGCGGCAAGAGCGGGGACTGGTCGGTCGCGCCCGTGCCGCTTGCCACCGCCGAGCACACCCCGCCCAGGGAAGGCACCGCATGAGCGGCTGCGAACCCTCCGCGGAGCCGCGCAAGGCCGCCATCCTCATCGCCTCCACCCGCGCCGCCACGGGCGTCTACGAGGACCGCACCGCTCCGGTCATCCGGGACTGGCTCCTTGAACACGGGTTCGAGGCGGACAACTCCGTCGTCGTCCCCGACGGCGAACCGGTCGGCGCGGCCCTGCGCGCCCTGCTGCTCACCGGTCCGCGCGTCATCGTGACCAGCGGCGGGACCGGCCTGTCGGCGGACGACCTCACCCCTGAAATGACGCTGCCGCTGCTGGAGCGCCAGCTGCCCGGGGTCATGGAGGCCATCCGCGCCGCCGGAATGGCCTCCACCCCGCACGCGGCGCTCTCGCGCGGCCACGCCGGCACCGCCGGGCACACGTTCATCGTGAACCTCCCCGGCTCCCCCCGCGGGGTCATGGACGCGCTGGGGGTCCTGGATCCGATCATCGGCCACATCTGCGACCAGTTGGAAGGCAGCCATGCCCATTGAGCCCCAGCCCACCGAAGCCCAGCCCACCGAAGCCCAGCCCACGGGGGCCCAGCCCGCTGGCCAGCCCGGCACCGTCGTCTTCGCCGGCGTCAGCGCGGAGCCCATCGATGCGGCTACCGCCTGGGACGCGGTGGAGACGGAGGCGACCGGCGCCGTCGTCACCTTCGCCGGCGTGGTGCGCAACCACGACGCCGGACGCCCGGTGACCCGGCTGGCGTACAGCGCGCACCCGACCGCCGGGCGGCGCATGGCCGAACTGGCCGCGGAGGTCGCCGCCCGCCATCCCGGCACCCGGCTGTGGGCCGCACACCGGGTGGGGGACCTCGCGATCGGGGACGCCGCGCTGGTCGCCGCGGCCGCCTCCGCCCACCGGGGCGAGGCGTTCGAGGCCTGCCGCGACCTGGTGGAGGCCGTCAAGGCCGGGATCCCGGTCTGGAAGGAACAGCACTTCGTCGACGGCGGCAGCGAATGGGTGGGCAGCGCCTGAGCGGATCCGCGGGGTCCCACGGGCCTTTAGCGGTTTCACCGGGTATTCACATGGACGGCACCTGCTGACCGATTCCGTTCGGCCTGCGTTCATCCTGCCGCCGGACAGTGGCCGTGCCGCACACGAGCCCCGTGGACCCGGCGGTTTCACAGGAGGGTTTTTCGTCCTTGTCCGGAGCGCGCGTCCTGTTCACGTCCTTCTTCAACCACCAGGTGCCGGCGGCCCGGCGGTGGGCCGAACGCGAGGTGGAGATCGTCGAGCTGCTGGCGCGTTCCGGCCTGGTCCCCGCCCTGGCGCCGGCCCCCGGCCCGTGGGGTATCCCGGGCGGGCAGCCCCTGCCGCGCACCCTGCCGCGCTACGACCAGGCCTCCTTCATCTGGCGCCTGGTCTCCAGCAACCACCGCGAGCATGCCCGGGGCATGGGCATGTTCGCCAGCCACTCCGAGGCCGCAGCCCATGCAGCCGAGGCGCAGGCTGTCGCCGGGGCCCTGACGATCGTGCCGCTGTGCAGGCCCGGCGACGGCTTCCATGGCTGGACCGCCGTCACCTCCGGCCAGCCGCTGATGTCCTGCGCGCAGTGGTATCCGAAGCCGGCGGAGCGGGACCGTGCCGCCGCCCTGGCCGTGGACCGCCTTCCGCAGGCGCGAATCATGGACAGGCCCCTCAAGCACGGTCAGCGGCCCCGACTGGCCGCGGGGCAGAACGGCATCCCCGCCGGTTCCGGTGCCGGCACCACCGGAAACTGACCCCGCACCGCCTGCCGGCGCGCGCTGGTCCGCCGCCGTCTACGCATACAACCACTCGAACGAGTATGTCCGCCCGGTGCAGGCGCTGGCCGAAGAGTATGCCGCGGGCGGCTCCCGGCGGCGCTAGGCTTGTGCCCATGACCCCACCACTTGCCGTCGCCGTCCTCGGCGCGTCCGGACGCATGGGCGCGGAGGCCGTCAAGGCCGTCTCCACGGCCGCAGACATGGAACTCGTCGCCTCCCTGGGCCGCCACGACCCGCTGGAGAAGATCCTGGAGGCCGGCGCCACGCACGTCGTCGACCTCACCGTCCCGGACAGCACCGAGGCCAACGTCCGCTTCGCCGTCGAGCACGGCCTGCACGCCGTCGTCGGCACCACCGGCTGGACGGATGCCCGGCGGGCGGACCTGGCCGCGCTGCTGGAGCGCCACCCGGGCACCGGCGTGCTGATCGCCCCGAACTTCGCGCTCGGGTCAGTGCTGGCCAGCGCGTTCGCCGCCACCGCGGCCAGGTACTTCGAGTCCGTCGAAATCGTCGAACTGCACCACCCCAACAAGGTGGACGCCCCCTCCGGCACCGCGGTGCGCACCGCCGAGCTGATCGCCGCGGCGCGTGCCGAGGCCGGCGTGCCCGCCAGCCCGGACGCGACCGAGACCTGCCTCGAGGGCGCCCGCGGCGCGGACGTGGACGGGGTGCGCGTGCACTCGGTGCGCCTGCGCGGCCTCGTCGCCCACCAGGAGGTGCTCCTGGGCGGGGCCGGCGAACAGCTGACCCTGCGCCACGACTCCTACGACCGCGCCTCCTTCATGCCCGGCGTGCTGCTGGGCCTGCGCACCGTCGCCTCCCGCCCCGGCCTGACCTACGGGCTGGACGGCTACCTGGAACTGGGGCGCTAGCCACGTGAAGACCAAGTTGTGGGTCGCGGGGATCCTGGCCCTGTTCGCTTTCTACCTGGTGGCATCCTTCGGCTCAGCCATGCGCTTCCTCACCGCCGCGGAGCCCATGGCCAAGGCCATCGGCGCGGCGGCGCTGCTGTTGCCGCTGGTGGGCGCCTGGATCCTGGTCCGGGAAGTGCTCTTCGGGGCGCGCTCGCAGAGGATGGCACGCATCCTCGAGGCCGAGGGGCTGCTGCCGGAAGACACCCTGCCGCGCACCCCGTCCGGACGCATCATCAAGGCCGCCGCGGACGAGGACTTCGTGCAGTACCGCCAGGAGGCCGAGGCGAACCCGGACAGCTGGCGTTCCCTGCACCGGCTCGCCCTGGCCTACGACGCCGCCGGCGACCGTCCGCGCGCCCGCAAGAGCATGAAGCGGGCGATCGGCCTCTTCCTCGCCTCGGCGGACGCCAAGGCCTGAGCGCACCCCCGCGGGTTCCCGGCAGGGAACCCGCGGACGCTCCTTCCGGCAGGGACGTCACGTCCGTTCCCTGATGCTCCCGCCGGCCGCAGCCCTGGAGGCCGCATGCACCGCGGCCTCCAGGGGGCCGCGCACCCCCGACCACTTGAGCACGATCCCGGCCAGCAGGGCGGCCACCACGAACCCCAGGTACACGGCCAGCCGCGGCAGTTCCGCGGTCAATCCGCTGAGCAGGTCCAGGGCCACCAGGTGTCCGACGTAGAGCGTCAGGGTGGCCGCCCCTGCCCCGGCCAGCGGCCACAGCAGCGCTTCGCCGAGTTGGCCCAGGGTCGCCTCCAGCGCGGCCGCGACCAGCAGGCAGCCGCCTAACACCGCCAGCGCCGTGCCCGCGGTATGGATCAGGTCCAGCGGGGAACCGGTGTGCGGGGAAGCCAGGGCAAACCACCACCAGCTCCCTTGTGCCCCGTCGAGCCCCCGGCCGGTGGCCAGCGCGGCCTCCAGGGGGCCTGCCCGCAGCCCGGTGGCGGCGCGCAGCGCGGCGTCTGCGCCCGGGAGGGCCACCAGTTCGGCGGAGGCCCAGCGGGCCGCCGCGGCCACCGCGGTCCCGCCGGCCAGCAGGGCTAGTGCCACCGGCGGCCGCGACAGGTTGCTGCGGCCCACGGCCAGGCCCACCAGCAGGAAACCCAGCCAGGCAACCACCGGGTAGTAGCCGGTCACGAAGAGGTCCGCCAGGACTGTCGCCGGATTGGCCAGGTCGGTGAAGGCGGGGGAGCCGCCGACGTCGGAAGGATCCACCCACGCCCGGGCCAGCGGCAGCAGCAGGAACAGCGCCACGGGGGACAGCAGCAGCCAGCCGCCGGCCCACCACGCCAGCCGCCGCACCGGCAGGCCCAGGAACGGAAGCGCCAGCAGGAACAGGACCCCGTAGTGCACCAGGATCACGGCCACGCCGGCGTCCAGCGAGCCCGCGGCCAGGCCGATCGCCGCCACCAGCAGGGCGCGCACGGCGATCCCGCGCCGGCTGCGGCGGAGGTGTTCGGGCGGGTACGGCCGCGCCCCGCCGGTAAGCAGGGCCAGCCCGACCCCGGCCAGCACCGCGAACAGCGCCGAGGCCCTGCCGGAGAACAGCAGGGCGGTCCACGTCGGCCCGGCGCCCCCGCCCGGCAGCGCCTGGGACAGGGGGAGGATGTGGGTGGCCATCATGCCCAGCAGGGCGATGCCGCGCGCGGCATCCACCCCGGACAGGCGCGGTCCCCGCACGCGGACCGGCGCGGGCGCGGGGCTGGTCCGGCGCCCGCTCACGCGGTCCCCGGCAACGTGCTCTTCGTCATGTTGCCAGCCTACGACGCCGCCCCGTGGCGCGGGCGCCGTCCGCGAAAGTGTAACGTTGGGGCCATGGCTGCTTCTGACATTCGCGCGCCCCGGACCGACTACACCTTCGGGACCCTGCTGACCGCCATGGTGACCCCCTTCGGGGAGAACGGCGAAGTCGACTACGACAGCGCCGCCGCCCTGGCCTCCAAGCTGGTCGACGACGGCTGCGACGGCCTGGTGGTCACGGGCACCACCGGCGAGACCTCCACGCTGACCGACGAGGAAAACCTTGGCATGTTCCGGGCCGTGGTCGAAGCCGTGGGCGGGCGCGCCAAGGTGCTGGCCGGCTCGACGACTAACGACACCCGCCACTCGATCAGCCTCTCGCAGCGTGCCGCCGAGCTCGGCGTCGACGGCCTGCTGGTCACCGCCCCGTACTACAACAAGCCCAGCCAGGCCGGCGTCCAGGCGCACGTGGAGGCCATCGCCGATTCCACCGACCTGCCGGTCATGGTCTACGACATCCCCGGCCGCGCCGGCATCGAGATCGCCACCGATACGCTGATCCGCCTGGCCGAGCACCCGCGCATCGTCGCGCTGAAGGACGCCAAGGGCGACTTCCTCGAAACCACCCGCGTGCTGGCAAACACCGACCTGGACGTCTACTCCGGCGACGACGGGCTGACCCTGCCGTTCATGAGCATCGGCGCCATCGGCGTCGTGTCCGTGACCGCCCACGTGGCGGCCGCCCAGTACCGCCGGCTGATCGACGCGGCCCTGGCCGGCGACTTCGCGACCGCCCGCCGCCTGCACTTCGAGCTGGACCCGGTCCAGCGCGCCGTCATGACCCACATCCAGGGTGCGGTCTCGGCGAAGACAGTTCTTCACTGGCAGGGTGTCCTGCCCAACGCCGTGGTCCGGCTGCCGCTGCTGGCGCCTTCGGAAGCGGAACTCGAAACCATCCGCGTCGACCTGCGCGAGGCCGGATGGGACCTCTAGAAAGGTAGCCACCCCATGACAGAAACCTCCCCGGGCCTCACCGACGCGCCCCGGAGCCTGCCCCCGCAGCTGAAGCCGGGAACCCTGCGCATCGTGCCGTTGGGCGGGCTGGGAGAGGTTGGCCGCAACATGGCGGTCTTCGAGATCGACGGCAAGCTGCTGGTCGTGGACTGCGGCGTGCTCTTCCCGGAGGAGTTCCAGCCGGGCGTGGACCTGATCCTGCCCGATTTCAGCTACATCCGGGACCGCCTTGACGACGTGGTCGGCGTGGTGCTCACGCACGGGCACGAGGACCACATCGGCGCGGTCCCGTACCTGCTGCGGCTGAAGCAGGACATTCCGCTGATCGGGTCCCGGCTGACCCTGGCGCTGGTCGAGGCGAAGCTGCAGGAGCACCGCATCCGCCCCCTCATGCTTACCGTCGCCGAGGGCCAGGTCGAGTCGCTGGGCCCGTTCGAGTGCGAATTCGTGGCCGTGAACCACTCCATCCCGGATGCTCTGGCGGTGTTCATCCGCACCGCTGCGGGCACCGTGCTGCACACCGGCGACTTCAAGATGGACCAGCTGCCGCTGGACGGGCGCATCACCGACCTGAGGGCCTTCGCCCGGCTCGGCGAGGAGGGCGTGGACCTCTTCATGCCCGACTCCACCAACGCCGACGTGCCCGGCTTCACCACGGCCGAAAAGGAGATCGGGCCCGTCCTGGAGAACCTCTTCGGGCGCGCGCAAAAGCGCATCATCGTCGCCTCCTTCTCCTCCCACGTGCACCGCGTCCAGCAGGTCCTTGACGCGGCAGCCCTGCACGGGCGCAAAGTCGCGTTCGTGGGGCGCTCCATGGTGCGCAACATGGCCATTGCCGCCAAGCTCGGCTACCTGCGGGTGCCCGCGGACATCCTGGTGGACCTGAAAAACGTTGGCGACCTGCCGGACAGCAAGGTGGTCCTGATGTCCACCGGTTCGCAGGGCGAACCCATGGCCGCGCTTTCCCGCATGGCCAACGGGGACCACCGCATCCAGGTGGGAGCCGGGGACACCGTGATCCTGGCGTCCTCGCTCATCCCGGGCAACGAGAACGCGGTGTTCCGCGTCATCAACGGCCTGACGCGCTTGGGCGCGGAGGTGGTGCACAAGGGCAACGCGAAGGTGCACGTCTCCGGGCATGCGGCCGCAGGGGAGCTGCTCTACTGCTACAACATCATCAGGCCCAAGAACGTCATGCCGGTGCACGGGGAGACCCGGCACCTGCTGGCGAACGCGCGCCTGGCCACCCAGACGGGCATCCCCGCACGGAACGTGCTGCTGACCGAGGACGGTTCGGTGGTGGACCTCAAGGACGGCGTGGCCGACCTGGTGGGCCAGGTGGAGTGCGGCTACGTCTACGTGGACGGCTCCAGCGTCGGGAACATCACGGACGACGACCTCAAAGACCGCCGCATCCTCGGCGAGGAGGGCTTCATCTCGGTGATCTCCGTGGTCAACCGGCAGACCGGGCAAATCGTCTCCGGCCCGGACATCCACGCCCGCGGCGTGGCCGAGGAGCAGCAGGTCTTCGAGGACATCAAGCCGAGGATCGCCGCGGCCCTCGAGGAGGCCGTGCGCAACAACCCGGACCACACCACGCACCAGCTGCAGCAGATCGTGCGCCGCGTGATCGGTTCCTGGGTCAGCCGCAAGCTGCGCCGCCGCCCGATGATCGTCCCGGTGGTCCTGGAGGCCTAAGTCTTTCGGAGGCCTGGTTTCCGGAGGTCCCGGCCTTCCCGGCTCCCGCCGGGGCCGGGGCCCGCGCTACGGCACGACGGCGGCCGCGGCGCCGTTCCCGGGCACGTCAGCCGCCTCCGCCGCAGTCCCGGCCACGGGTTCGGGCCGGCCGGCCCTTCCGGCACGGGCGGAGGTCTCCGGGTCCGGGCCGGTTTTCCGGTAGCGTAGCGGGTATGGCGACCCGTACCACCACCGGCCGGCCGAAGCCCGCAAACGGCAAGGCGGCCGGTTCCGCAGGATCGCGCAGCAAGTCCACCGGCACCGCTGCGCGCTCCGGAGGCACCCCTGCCCGGCAGTCCGCGCAGGCCTTCCCCCCGGACCTTCCCGCACCCCTGCGCGCCCTGCGCAGCGCCTGGATGGGCACGGCCCGCGTGGTGGCCGGGGCGTTCCGCAAGCTTGGCAACGACGTCCACCCGGACCCCGACCTCCGCCGTGACGGCACCGGCCTGTTCCTGGTCCTGGTGGCCGTGGCCGTGGCCAGCGTCGAATGGTGGGGCCTGCGCGGCCAGGGCTGGTTCGGCACGTTCATCCATGCCGTCTTCGGTGGCACCGTGGGCTTCATGGCCGTGGTGCTGCCGGCGGTCCTGGGGGTCGGGGCGTTCCGGCTCTTCCGCTACCCGGAGGACTACCGGGCCAACAACCGGATCGGGATCGGCCTGGCGCTGGGAACCGTGGCCGGGTCCGGGATCGCCCACGTCGTGGCCGGCCTGCCCACGCTGGCGGACCCTTTCGACGAACTGTGGGCCGGGGGCGGCATCGCCGGATTCCTGGTGGCGAACCCGCTTTCGGCGCTGGTCAGCCGCTGGGGAACCCTGGCGCTGATGGTGCTGCTGGTGCTGTTGAGCCTGATGATCATGACGGCTACCCCGTTCCGGCACATCCCCCTGCGCCTGCGCGAAGGCTACGAGCGACTGATGGGCCAGCCCGCCGGCGCCGTGCCGGAGGAAACGCTCCGCGGCGGCGCGGGCGGCCACGACCAGAGCTACCTCCACGAACACGAAATCCCCGCGCCCAAGCCCCGGAAGAAGCGCGGCCGCCTCTTCGGCAAGGACCGTCCGGAGGAGACCGCCGCCGACGCGGCGGCGGACGGATACGCGGACACCGAGGCCTACGAGCGCGCCGTCATCCGCGATGCGCTCGACGGCTATGGCCCCGACGGCTATGCCCCCGACGAGTCGGTGGAGACCTACCCCGACTACTCCGAACCGGCCGCCGCGTCCGCCCCGGCTGTCCCGCCGGGAGTGCGCCGTCCCACCGCGTCCGAAAAGGCCCTCCAGCAGGTGCGCGAGCGCGTCGGGCTGGCCGAGGCCGCGGAACCGGCCACCGAGGCGCTGGACACGGTCTCCGCCGCCGGGCTGGAGGCTGAAGGCCTGGGCGGAGCCGGACAGGAGGCGGCCAAGCCGGCTCCAAGCCCGGCCCCGCTGCCCCCCATCCCGCAGCGCACCGAGCAGCTGCAGCTCTCCGGGGACGTCACCTACACCCTGCCGCCCTCCGAATTCCTCCCGGCGGGCCCCCCGGCAAAGGAGCGCTCCGAGGCCAACGACGCCGTCGTCGAGGCCCTGACGGACACGCTCCAGCAGTTCAACGTGGACGCCCAGGTCACCGGGTTCAGCCGCGGCCCGACCGTCACCCGGTATGAGATCGAACTGTCCCCGGGCACGAAGGTCGAACGCGTCACTGCGTTGAGCAAGAACATTTCCTACGCGGTGGCCTCCTCCGACGTGCGCATCCTCAGCCCCATTCCGGGCAAGAGCGCCATCGGCATCGAGATCCCGAATGCGGACAAGGAAGTGGTCGCCCTCGGCGACGTGCTGCGCTCCAACGCCGCCCGCAAGACCGAACACCCGATGGTTATGGGCGTGGGCAAGGACGTCGAGGGCGGCTTCGTGGTAGCGAACCTGGCGAAGATGCCGCACATGCTCGTCGCCGGCGCCACCGGCGCGGGCAAGTCCTCGTTCGTGAACTCGATGATCGTCTCGATCCTCATGCGCGCCACCCCGGATGAGGTCCGCATGGTCATGGTGGACCCCAAGCGCGTGGAACTGACCGCCTACGAAGGCGTCCCGCACCTGATCACCCCAATCATCACCAATCCGAAGAAGGCCGCCGAGGCGCTGCAGTGGGTGGTCCGCGAGATGGACACCCGCTACGACGACCTGGCGAACTTCGGCTTCAAGCACATCGACGACTTCAACAAGGCAATCCGCAACGGCAGGGTGGTTCCGCCCGAAGGTTCCAAGCGGGTCATGAAGCCCTACCCCTACCTGCTGGTCATCGTCGACGAACTCGCCGACCTGATGATGGTCGCCCCGCGCGACGTCGAAGACTCGATCGTGCGCATTACCCAGCTCGCCCGTGCCGCCGGAATCCACCTGGTGCTGGCGACCCAGCGCCCGTCCGTGGACGTGGTCACCGGGCTGATCAAGGCCAACGTGCCCTCCCGCATGGCGTTCGCGACCAGTTCCGTCACCGACTCCCGCGTCGTGCTCGACCAGCCGGGCGCAGAGAAGCTGCTGGGCCAGGGCGACGCCCTGTTCCTGCCGATGGGTGTTTCCAAGCCGATGCGCGTGCAGGGCGCCTGGGTGACCGAATCGGAGATCCACCGGGTCGTCGAGCACGTCAAGGCCCAACTGCAGGCTGTCTACCGCGAGGACCTCGCGGTGGAGGCGCCCAAGAAGCAGATCGACGACGACATCGGAGACGACCTCGAGCTGCTGCTGCAGGCCACCGAACTGGTGGTCACCACGCAATTCGGCTCCACCTCCATGCTCCAGCGCAAGCTGCGCGTCGGCTTCGCCAAGGCCGGCCGGCTGATGGACCTGCTCGAATCCCGTGGAGTCGTGGGCCCTTCCGAGGGGTCCAAGGCCCGCGACGTGCTGGTCAAGCCGGACGACCTCCCGGCGGTCCTGGCGACCATGCGCGGGGAGGAGGCGCCGGCGTCGGCATCCGAGGCCGCTCCCCGGGAGGCGGCCCTGGCGGAGAACGCCAACGCAAACCACTTCGGAGTCGACCTGGTGGCCGAGGACCTGGAGTCCAGGACCCAGGCCATCGACTACTTCGACGGCGCCGACGGGGACGACGACGGCTCCGAAGACGCATGGAACCTGACCGGACGGTAGCCTGAGGACGTGACCGACCCGCTGGACAGCCCCTCCGAACCAAGTTCCTCCAAACCAAGCCCCTCCGAACCGACCCCCGCCGGCCGGGTTCCTGGCGAACCCGTTCCCACGCTGAACATCGCCAACGTCCTGACCACGCTGCGCATCGTGATGGTGCCCTTCTTCGCCTGGTTCCTGCTCGCGGACCAGCAGCAGTACGGGCTGTGGCGCTGGCTTGCCGTGGCGGTGTTCGCCGCCGCGGTGTACACCGACAAGCTGGATGGGGACCTGGCCCGCAGCCGCGGGCTGGTCACCAACTTCGGCAAAATCGCCGACCCCATCGCCGACAAGCTGCTGATGGGCGCCGGGCTGGTCCTGCTTTCCTGGCTGGGCGAGCTGTGGTGGTGGGTCACGGTGGTGATCCTGGTACGGGAACTGGGGGTCACCGCCCTGCGCTTCGCGGTGATCAAGTACGGGGTCATCGCGGCCTCCCCGGGGGGCAAGCTGAAGACCGTGCTCCAGTCCGCCGCGATCTTCCTTTACCTGCTCCCGTGGTCCCAGACGGTCCCGTGGGTGGGCACCATTGCCCTGGTGGTCATGCTGGGTGCCGTGGCGGTCACCATCTATACCGGCGTCGACTACGTGCTCGCCGCCGCCCGCCTGCGCGCCGCGGCCCGCAAGGGCGGCCGGGCGTGAGCCTGTCCGGCGCCGCCGGGGGCACCTCCGCCGGCCTGTCCGGCGCCGCCGGGGGCACCTCCGCCGGCCCG